>NZ_LIVU01000009.1:0-175349 GCF_001905625.1 Micromonospora sp. TSRI0369 | reverse complement strand
ACACCCGACCCCGCGAAACGTTGGGCTGGAACACACCAGCCCAACGCCTCGCACAACTCATCACCACCTGACGATTGCACTCACCCCTTGACCCCGCCTCTCTCCGAAAGTGCCGCCAACTTCATGATCGACCGCTTCGGAGGCGGGCGGGGCGGGGGAGAGTGGGCGGGGGAGGGTGGCGGTCAGGCGGGGCGGCGGGTGGCGGCTATGGCCAGGTCCACCAGCGCCTGGCGGGCCTCGGTGTCCAGGTCGACGGTGGTGAGCGCGGCAAGCGCGCTCTCGGTGAGCGCGGCGATGTGCTGTTCGGCGCGCTCCAGCGCGCCGCTTGTGGTGATCAGCTCGCGCAGCCGGTCCACCCCGGCCGCGTCCAGGTCCGGTACGCCGAGCCCGGCCAGCAGCGCCTCCCGGCCGGCCTGGTCGAGCGTCTCCAGGGCCGCCGCCACCAGGTACGTCCGCTTGCCCTCGCGCAGGTCGTCACCGGCCGGTTTGCCGGTGAGCTCCGGGTCGCCGAACACGCCCAGCACGTCGTCGCGGAGCTGGAACGCCTCACCCAGCGGCAGCCCGTACGCGGAGTAGGCGGCGTGCACCTCGGGCGGGGCGCCGGCCAGCGCGGCGCCCAGCAGCAGCGGCCGTTCGACCGTGTACTTCGCCGACTTGTACCGGGCCACCTTGGCGGCCCGGTCGAGCGAGGTGTCCGCGGTCGCCTGGGTCAGCACGTCCAGGTACTGCCCGACGGTCACCTCGGTGCGCATCTCGTCGAAGACCGGCCGGGCCCGGGCCACCGTCGCCGGCGCCAGGCCGGAGGAGTGCAGCAGCTCGTCGGACCAGACCAGGCACAGGTCGCCCAGCAGGATCGCGGCCGAGTCGCCGAAGGCGTCCGCGTCGCCGCCCCAGCCGGCCGCCCGGTGCCGGGCGGCGAACCTGCGGTGCACCGCAGGCTCGCCCCGCCGGGTGTCCGACCGGTCCATCAGGTCGTCGTGAATCAGCGCGCTGGCCTGTACGAACTCCAGCGCGGCCAGGGCGGCGACGACCTGGTCGGAGTCGACCCCGCCGGCGCCCCGGTAGCCCCAGTAGCCGAAGGCCGGGCGCAGCCGCTTGCCGCCGCCCAGCACGAACGCCTCGATCGCCTCGGCGACGGGCAGCAGGCCGTCGTCGACGGCGGTCAGCCAGCCGCGCTGGCCGGCCAGGAACTCGGTGAGCGCCTTGTCGATCCGCTGACGCAGGCCGGCACGGTCGACGGGGGAAACAGGAGCAGCGTGGGTCACGCCACGACGCTAGCGGTTCGGGCCCGCTCCCGTCGTGCCACCGTCCCGGCGTGCCTCGCAGCTCACCGGCGGTGACGATCGCCATCGGTGCCGCGACGGCAGGTACGGACGGGCCGCCGCGATCAGCCGCGCGTACCCCCGGGTCGTCGGTCCGGGCGGACGGCGGGCCAGCCCGCGGCGGAACTCGGTGAGCTGGCCCACGGCCCGGGGCGAACCGGAGCGGACCGCGTCGAGCAGCGCCTCGCCGGCCACCGCGCACGCCTCGGGCTCCGCGCCGAGCCCCAGGTGCCCGCGGGCCAGCCAGCCGCCGTACACCGCTGAGCGGCGCGGGCGGCCCGGCGCGGTCACCACGGGCGTCAGCAGCGGCACGGCCGCCGCGGGACGACCCAGCGCGACGAGCGTGCGCCCGGTCATCGCGGCCAGCTCGGCCGCGTCCAGCCAGTACAGCCAGGGCGGCTCCCGGCCGGGCTCCGGAGGCCCGGCCCGGTCGGCGCCGGCCAGCGCCTGACCGGCGGCGCGGCGCCGCCCGCCGAGCGCGGCGGCGAGCGCGACCCGGTGCAGCAGCAGCGCCCGCAGCCCGGGGGAGGCGGCGGCGCGGCTGGCCGCGTACCCGATCCGGGCCAGGACCAGCGCGCCGGCCGGGTCGCCGGCGTCGGCCAGCAGGTGGCTGGCCGACCCGAGCACGTGCCCGGCCAGCGGCGGCTCCCCGGCGGCCACCGCGGCCCGCAGCGCCAGCCGGTAGGCGACCAGGCCGCCGGTGAGGTCGCCGGCGTCGGCGGCCAGCCACCCGGCGAGCTGCGCCGACTCGGCCAGCGATGGCAGCATCCGCCGTCGGCCGGCGGGCCCGGCGCGCCGGTAGCCGCGGACCGAGCGGCGCAGCCGGCGCGTGCCGAGCCCGGCGAGGTCGCCGCCGCCGAGCAGGTCGTCCCAGCGCCGCAGCGTGGCCAGCGACGCCCCGTCCGCCGGGTGCCGCCGACCGGAGCTGGCGCTGTCGTCGGCGGCGGGTGGCCCGTACCCGTCGCCGGTGGCCGGGTCGGCGACCGGCGGCGTGGCCGGGCCGGTGAACGGGCCGGCCAGCGTGCCGCCGCCCGGGTCGGCGGCCCAGCGGTGCGCCAGGGTGAGCAGCGCCAGCCGGGCGCGGGACCCGGCCGGGTCGACGGCCACGGGCGTCGCGCCGAGCCGGCGGCTGCTGGCGGCGGCCCCGGCGAGCAGCTCGCCCGGCACGCCCAGGACCGTCGCCAGCCAGGCGGACCAGAAGTCGCCGGGGAGCCGGAGCTGGCGCTCCCAGCGGGACACCTCGTGCCGGGTCAGGGTGGGCACGCCGGAGGCGGCGCAGAGTTCGGCGGCGAGCCGCTGCTGGCTCCAGCCGCGGGCGGCCCGCAGCTCGGCCAGGAGCGGCCCGAGCAGGCGCGGGCCGGGCGGCGAGGACGGGATCATGGTGACCTCCGGGGCGACGGCGCGGATGGCGACGCGGACGCCCGGCCGGCGCCGGCGCGTCACAGTCGTGGCGACCCCCGCGCGGGCCCCCGAAACGGCCGTCGGCCGCCCCACCGCGCTGTGGTCTTTCTACCCCCGGGGTACGACGTCGCGCCGCGGAGTGTTCGCGGGCTGGGAAGACGCTCGGTGAGCCGGGCGCTCCCGGCTACAGTCGGTCCGTGGCGCTCGGTCTTCCCTCGGTCCTCCCCAATCCCCAGCCGGCCATCGGGGAGCTGATCCGTGACGGCCGCCCGACGTTCTCCTTCGAGTTCTTCCCGCCGAAGACGCAGGCCGGGGAGAAACTGCTCTGGCAGGCCATCCGGGAGCTGGAGTCGCTGCGCCCCTCGTTCGTCTCGATCACCTACGGCGCGGGCGGCTCGACCCGCGACACCACGGTGGCGGTGACCGAGCGGATCGCCACCGAGACCACGCTGCTGCCGATGGCGCACCTCACCGCCGTGAACCACTCGGTGGCCGAGCTGCGGCACGTGATCGGCCGGCTGGCCTCGGTCGGGGTGCGCAACGTGCTGGCCGTGCGGGGCGACCCGCCGGGCGACCCGGGCGGCGAGTGGATCGCCCACCCCGAAGGCGTCCGGTACGCCGAGGACCTGGTCCGGCTGGTACGGGACAGCGGTGACTTCAGCGTCGGGGTGGCCGCCTTCCCGTACAAGCACCCGCGATCGCCGGACGTGGCCAGCGACACCGCGTACTTCGTCCGCAAGTGCCGGGCGGGCGCGGAGTTCGCCGTCACCCAGATGTTCTTCGACGCCGACGACTACCTGCGGCTGCGCGACCGGGTGGCCGCTGCGGGCTGCGACACGCCGATCCTGGCCGGGGTGATGCCGGTGACCCAGATCGGCACCATCGAACGCTCGGTGCAGCTGTCCGGCGCGCCGTTCCCGCCGGCGCTCGCCGAGCGGTTCGAGCGGGTGGCCGACGACCCCGAGGCGGTGCGCCGCCTCGGCGTCGAGCAGGCGAGCGAGATGTGCGAGAAGCTCCTCGACGAGGGCGTGCCGGGGATCCACTTCATCACGCTCAACCGGTCCACCGCGACCCGCGAGGTGTGGCAGCGGCTGCGCGCGGCCGCACGGGTGTGACCACCCGCCACACGACACCCGCGCCGTGCTTCTACGGTTGATCCGTGGTGGGCACACAGCTGAACTGGGACCAGTACGCGACGGCGTGGGCGCGGCTGCACGGCGGCTTCGATCCGCGTACCGCCGCGCCGGTGGTGCGTGCCTGGCTGCGCTTCGCCTACCACGTGGGCTACGTGCTGGGCCGGCTGCGCGTCGGCCCGACCCCGGTGACCGTGTTCGGGGTGCTGCTCTGCTTCTGCGTACCCCTGTTCGTGGAGCGGCCCGGCGACGGGCCGTTCCTGGGCGCGTTGTTCGTGCTGCTGGCCGCGGTGGCCGACAGCGTCGACGGCGCGGTGGCGGTGGCCACCGGCCGCACCACCCGCCTGGGCTACGTCTACGACTCGGTCGCCGACCGGCTCGGCGAGGTTGCCTGGCTGATCGCGTTCTGGCTGCTCGGCGCGCCGGGCGCGCTGGTTGCGGCGGCCGGTGGCCTGTCCTGGCTGCACGAGTACGTGCGGGCGCGCGCGGTGTCGGCGGGGATGCGGGAGATCGGCGCGGTGACGGTGGGCGAGCGGCCGACCCGGGTCAGCGTCGCGCTGGTCGGGCTGCTGGTCGCCGGGCTCACCGGCCTGATCGACGCCGACCTGACCGCCGGCACCATCACCATGGCCACCACGGTCTGGGTGCTGCTCGCCGGGTTCGGCCTCGGCCAGTTGCTCTCCGCCGTCCGCCGCGCCCTGGTCGACGCCGGCTGACCGCCGCGCGCACCCGCGCTGCCTGCCGCGCGGCGGGCTGCCCGCGTTAAGAAGGGGCCCTTCCTCTACCGGAGGCGTTAACAAGGGGCCCTTCCTTACACCCTCACCAGGCCGGGCCGACCGCCTCGGCGACGATCTCCGCGGACAGCGTCACCATGGGCAGGCCACCGCCGGGGTGGCTGGAGCCGCCGACCAGCCAGAGCCCGGCGACCGGGCCCCGGTTGGCCGGGCGCAGCAGCCCGCCCGCGGTGCCGTAGATCGCCCCGCCCGGCGCGCCGGTGGCCGCGTCCAGGTCGGCCGGGGTGCGGATCTCCCGGAACACCAGCCGGTCGCGCACGTCGGCTCCGCGTTCGGCCAGCACGTCGAGGATCCGGTCCGCGTACGCCTCGGCCAGGCCGGGCCGCCGCCAGTCCACGGCGCTCGCGGCGGTGCCGTGCCGGGGCGCGTTGACGAGCACGAACCACGCCTCGTGGCCGTCGGGGCGGACCGCCGGGTCGTCGGCCGCGGTGACGAACACCGTCGGGTCCGGCGCCGGGCGGGCCCGCACCCCGCGACCCGGGTCGCCGAAGACGGCGTCGAACTCGGCGTCGTAGTCGCGGGGGAAGAAGACGTTGTGGTGGGCCAGCCCGGAGTCGCCGCGTACGCCCAGCAGCAGCACGAACCCGGCCAGGCTGCGGTCGGTGAGCGCGGCCAGCCGGCGCGGGTCGGGCAGCAGGTTCCGGTAGACGGTGAGCGCGTCCACGTTTGCGACCACCACGTCGGCCGGCACCGGCGCGGCGGACCCGGCCACGCGGACCCCGTGCACCCGGCCGCCCGCGGCGTCGATCCGGGTGACCGTGGCGTCGGTGCGTACCACCACGCCGAGGTCCAGGCAGCGCGACAGCAGCGCGTCGGCGAGCGTGCCCAGCCCGCCGCGCAGGTACCAGCCGCCGTACGCCAGCTCGGCGTAGGGGACGGCGACGAGCGCGGCCGGGGCGCGGCGCGGGTCGGCGCCGGTGTACGTGGCGTACCGGTCCAGCAGCATCCGCAGCCGCGGGTCGGACAGGTGGCGGCGGCCCAGCCCGCGCAGGCTGCGGCCGGGGCCGATGGCGGCCAGGTCGCCCAGCCGCCAGGCCAGCGCGGCCAGGTCGCGGGGCGAGTCGACGGTACGGCGCAGGATGTCCCGGTGCGAGGCCGCCCACACCCGGCCGGCGCGCCGCCACAGCCCGCGCCAGTCGGCGGCGGACCGGTCGCCGAACGCGGCGCCGATCCGGGCGGCGAACTCGTCCGGGTCGGCGCAGGAGTCGAGCGTGGGCCCGCCGCCGGGGAAGACGTGCCGCACGATCGGGTCCAGCGGGACCACGTCGAGGTATTCGTCGAGCTTCGCGCCGGTCGCCTCGAACAGGTCGTGGAAGACCTGCGGCAGGGTGAACAGGCTCGGCCCGGTGTCGAAGTGCCACACCCCCTCCGGGGTGTGGTGGGCGTACCGGCCGAGCTTTCCTCCGACCGTGCCGGCCCGTTCGAGGACGGTGACCTCGTGCCCGGTGACCGCGAGCCGGGCGGCGGCGGCGAGCCCGCCCACGCCGGCGCCGATGACCACGATGCGCGCCATGGCGTGCCCCTCCTAGGTGACCGGGCGACCCCGCCAGGTGAGCCGGCGTCGCTTCCGCAGATGGTACGACCGGACGGTCAGCCAACCGAGGACCACGACCGACACGGGGTGTGCCAGCGCGTCGGGCCACGCCCGCCCGCCGGTGGCGCGGGCGCTGACCACCCGCCCGGTGACCCCGGCCAGGTAGGCCAGGAACGCCACCGCGGCCACCGCCGGCGCGCCGGCCAGCAACGCGCCGAGGGCCAGCAGCGGCGGCGCGACGTAGAGCGCGACCAGCAGCGCCAGCACCGCCGCCGCGGCGGTGGGGTGCCCGAACGTCGCCCACAGCGACTTGGTGTAGCCGTCGCGCAGCTGCGGCCAGGTGTCGTACATCCGGCAGGACGCCAGCCGGGACCCGTCGGCGAGCGCGATCCGCCCGCCTGCTCGTTTCACCGCCCGGGCCAGCTCGATGTCCTCCAGCACCTTGTCGGCCACCGCCGCGTGCCCGCCGGCCCGCAGGTAGCCGGCCCGGTCCACGACCAGGAACTGTCCGCCCGCCGCCGCGAGGGAGGGCCGCCGCGAGCGCTCCATCGCGCGCAGCGGCAGGAACGTCAGCCACAACCACTGCAGCAGCGGCTGCACCAGCCGGTCGGCCGCCGTCCGCACCACGATCCGGGGGTACGGCGACAGCAGCGCCGCATCGGCCGCGCGCAACTCGGTCACGGCCGCCGCCACCGCGTACGGGGTGAGCACCACGTCCGCGTCGACGAAGGCCAGCACCGTCGGCTCCGGGGCGGTACGGGTGGCGAGCTGCCAGCAGGCGTGCGGCTTGCCCAGCCAGCCGGGCGGCGGGGCGACGCCGGTGAGCAGCGTGAGGCGGGGATCGTCGCCGGCCACCGCGCGGACCACGTCGGCGGTGCCGTCGGTCGAGCCGTCGTCGAGCACCACGATCCGCAGGTCCGGCACGCCGCGCTGGGCCAGCAGCGCGCGCAGGCACGGGGTGACCCGCTCGGCCTCGTCGCGCAGCGGCAGCAGCACCGCCACCGGCTCGGTCAGCTCGGCCGGGCCGGTGGTGGGGCGGCGCAGCCAGGCGTACGCGTTGACGAGCGTGTGCCCGGTGAGCGCGGCGACCGCCGCGGCCAGCGCGAGGGCGGCGATCATGCCGGGGCGTCGACGCGCGGCGCCGGCTCCGGCTCGGCGGCCCGGTCCCGGCGGGCCCGCCACAGCGTCACTGCCAGCGGCACCGCCGCCACCGCCATCCCGGCCGCGCCCCACAGCGCCGACGCGGGCAGCCGCAGGAACACCGCGTGCGCCAGCACGCTGGAGGCGTACGTCCAGAGGTAGAGCGCGAACATCGGCGCGTCCCGGCCGTCGACCCGGTCCACCGACGGCCCGGCGAGCGGGCGCAGCGCGACCGCCAGCAGCACCGCGAAGCCCAGCCAGCCCAGATAGTTGCTGACCGGGATGCCGGGTAGCCCGGGCAGCGCGGGGGTGGCGTCGCGCCAGGTCCAGTAGCCCTCGGCCACCATCTGCGGGTCGAGGAACAGGTCCCAGGCGGCCAGCCCGACCGCCGAGAGCGCGATCCGGGCGAGGCGGGAGCGGACGAGCCGGACCGCGGTGAGCCACGCCGGCCAGGCCATCCAGGTCCAGGCGAGCGGGATGATCAGCGGCACCCCGGCCAGCTTCGGGCCCAGCTCGCCGGAGTAGTCGTAGGTGCCGAACGGGAAGCCGGTGGCCACGCCGATCGCCTCCACCGCGAACCCGCCGCCGGTGACGACCGCGACCAGCGCGACGGCGGTATGGGCGCCGCGGGTGAGCAGCGCGTGGCCGACCGAGAGCAGCCAGCCGAGCACCACGGTGGCCACCGTGAGCCCGGCCCGGGTCGTGCCGCCGGTGAGCGGGTAGCAGATCTGGGCGAGGATCAGCGCGGCCAGCGGCGCCCAGGGCAGCCGGGCGCGGATCACCGTGCTCACGGGGCGTCCGGCGGGGGGAGCGGCAGGTCCCGGCCGAGCACGCCGAACGGCCGCTCGTCGCCGGGGAAGTGGAAGTGCCGCAGGACGTCGACGAAGCCGAACCGGCGGTACAGCCGCCAGGCCCGGGACTTCTCCTCGTCGGCCTCCGGGGTGGACAGCAGCGTGGTGTCGCCCTCGGCCACGGCGAGCAGCGCGCGCAACTGGCGGGCGCCCAGGCCGTGCCCCTGCGCCGGCGGGCGGACGTGCAGCTCGACCACCTCGAACGGGTGGGTCAGCCAGCGCTGCCGGGCCTGCGCGTTCAGCGCCCGGTGCACCTGGTCGTGCCACCACTGCCCGGTGGCGCCCCGGTAGCCGTACCCGAAGCCGGCCAGGTGTCCCTCGCTGGTCAGGCTGGCGACGGCGCGGAAGCCGGGCCGGCGTACGTGGGTGGCGATGTAGCCGCGGCGGGCCTCCAGCAGGTCGGGCCGGTAGCCCATCGCCTCGCCGTAGACGGCCACCACGTCGTCCAGCCGCCGGACCAGGTCGTCCGGCGTCCACCGCACCAGCCTCATGCGTACCCTCTCGCTGTTTCCGGGTCGTCCTCGGCGGCCCAGCCGAGCACCGTGCGGTCGCCGGCCACGTCGCCCACCGCGAACCGCGCGAACAGTTCCTCCGCGTACCAGCCCTCGGTGGGGGTGCGGGTGATCGCGGCGCGGTGCTCGGGGGAACGGTACGCGAACGCGACCAGGTCCGCCGGGTCGCGCCACACGCTCACCGTGCCCTGCCAGCCCAGCGGCGCCTCGCCGACGCCGAAGCGGGCGAGCAGGCCGGGCGCGGCGTGCAGCTCGGCGGCGACCGGGGGGATCGCCCGCCAGAACGTGGCCGCCCGGCGGGTCCGCAGCCGGGCCCGGGTCAGCGCCAGCACCGGCCCGGTGACCCGTCCGCCCGACGGCGTGCCGAACGGCTCCCGGCCGGACCACCGGCCGCGGCTGGTCAGCGGGCGCAGGTCCACCCGTACCGCGGCGCGGGCGATCCGGGCCCAGGACCGGGCAACAGGGGAGGCGTCGAAGCCGGCCGCGTCGGCGGGGGAGTCCCAGACCACGAGCGCGGCCCACCGGGTCAGGTCGGCGTCGCCGGGGCCGAATCCGGTGCCGGTCCCGGTGCCGAGCAGCTTGGCGAAGCGGACGCCGGGCAGACGGCGCAGCCGCGCCGGGTGGGTGGCCATCCGGGCCAGCACACCGGGTACGGCCCGTCGGGGCACACGCCACACGTGCAGCGTGACGAGTTCGGGGTTCACGCCACCTCGGCCGGAGCGCCGGCGGTGATCCGCAGCAGTTCCGCGTACGTGGTGGGGAACACCGCCCGGGGTACGCCGCCGGCCGCCCACACCTCGTCGTACCCGGTCAGGGCGGTGTCGACGACGGTGCGCAGCGGCGCGGGGTGGCCGACCGGGGCGACGCCGCCGATCACCTGCCCGGTGTGCTGCTTGACGAATTCCGGGGTGGCCCGGCGCAGCCGGGTCACGCCCAGCGTGGCGGCGAGCCCGGCGGTGTCCACCCGGTGCGCGCCGGAGGTGAGCACCAGCAGCGGCGCGCCGTCCGCGTCGAAGATCAGCGAGTTGGCGATGGCGCCGACGGCGACGCCGAGCGCCTCGGCCGCGGCGGCCGCGGTGTGCACCGCGTCGGGCAGCAGTCGGACGAGTCTGGCCTCGCCCGATCCGTCCCGCGCGCCCGCCTCGTCGAGCGCGCGCTGCACCGCCTGCACGTTCGGGTGTGGCTGCATGACCCCATTCTTCCCTCACCCCGGTACGGCCCCGCCGGGGGCCGTGGCCCTCCCGTGTGTCCCCGGCGCGTCACACGTTGCGTTTTCGTCGGGGGGGAGGTGTACTGTCAGGGTAGTTAGAACGAGTGTTCGATTCGGCCCGAACGGCAAGCGGCTCAGCTCCCCGGCTGACCGGCCCCGGTTCGAGCCGGTCGCGCACCCGTCGAACGCTCCGGAAGCGGTGTTTCGCGGCACCGGCTTCCGGGAGGTGCGGCACCGCGGGCCGCACCGGGTTCGGACAGTCGCGAGTCCGGGCCCGTCAGGCAGGTCGTCGCCCGCCGCCCACGACCCCCGGGCGGCGGGCGACGGACCCGCCGGTACGCCGGCCGGGGGTGGGTGTGGGGAAGCGTCCACACCCGGCCGGCCAGCCACCTCAAGGTGCGTCTTCCTCCGCACCGACCGCTCCGGGCGACCGGGCGACGGTTTTCCGTCGCGCGACCGCCCGCCCCGGCCACACGCGGAGGAGAGACCCATGCCGACCAGTCCGGCCCAGGCGCCCACGGTGCCCGCGCACGTGCTGCCGCACCGCACCCCCGCCCAGTTGCTCGCGGTGGCCCGCGACGGGCTGGCCGAGGCCGCCCGCACCCGTCCCGACGGCCTCCGGTACGCCGCCGCCCACCTCGCGGCGCTGCGCGCCGCCGCCGCCGTGCTCGCCGCCCGGGCCCGCCCCGCGCCCACCCGGCGGAACCGGATCACCAGCGTCTGGGTGCTGCTCGCCACCGTCGCCCCCGAGCTGGACGAGTGGGCCGCCTACTTCGCGGCCGGCGCGAGCAAGCGGGCCGCCGCCGAGGCCGGCATCCCCCGCGTGGTCACCGCCCGGGAGGCCGACGACCTGCTGCGCGCCGCCGAGGAGTTCGTGACAGTGGTGGAGACCGCGCTCGGCCTGGCGCACCAGCCGGCGCTCGACGGCCTGCCCCGGCCCCTGCGGCGCGGCGTCTCCGACTCCCCGCCGTCGCGGCCCGGAGCGGCAGCCGCCTGATTCGTGGCGCCCGGCTACCACCGGCGGGACCCCGGGTGGCCGGGCGCCGCACCAACGGCACCACGTGCCGCAGCACCGACACGATCCACAGCACACGATCCACAGCACCATCCACGGGCGGGACCCGTGGCGAAACACGACGGGGGGTTGGTCCGATGGCGGGCCGCATGGTGGTCGGCTCCGCCGCCCTGGCCGAGCTGGTCCGTCCGGCGAGCGCGCCCGACCCGGCCGGCGGCCACCGGGTGCTTCCCGTCCGGGCCGAGCTGACCGGGCTGCTGCCCAACCGCGGCCTGCGCCGCGGCAGCACCGTCGCGGTCGGCGCCGGCCAGCCCCGGCGCAGCGGCGCCACCTCGCTGATCCTCGCGCTGCTCGCCGAGGCGTCCCGGGCCGGCTCGTGGTGCGCCGTGGTCGGCGTACCCGCCTTCGGGGCCGGCGCGGCGGCCGAGGCGGGCATCGCCCTGGACCGGCTGGCCCTGGTGCCCGACCCCGGGCCGGAGTGGCCCACTGTGGTCGCCGCGCTCATCGACGGGGTCGACGTGGTGGTCACCGCCGTGCCGGCCACTGTCGCCGCCTCGGTCGCCACCCGGCTGGCCGCCCGTGCCCGGCAGCGCGGAAGCGTGCTGGTTCCGTACGGCCGGTGGGACGGCGCGGACGTGACGCTCCAGGTGGTCCGGGGCGTCTGGCAGGGGCTCGGCCCCGGTCGCGGGCGGCTGCGCCGCCGCGAGGTGACCGTTTCGGCCCGTGGGCGAGGCGCCGCCGCCCGCCCCAAGGAGATCAAGGTATGGCTGCCCGGCGACGAGCTGACCCGGGTGATCCCCCGCTCGGCCGGGCTCGGCGCACCGTCCGCCGCGCCGTCGCGCCGGCTGCGCGTGGTGGCCCCGCCCGCCCGTACGCTCGCCGCGGCCGGTCCGGCGTGAGCGGCGTACCGCAGCGGACGCTGCTGCTCTGGTGCCCGGACTGGCCGGTCCTCGCCGCCGAGATCGTCGACGGGGTGCCCGCCACCGACCCGGTCGTGGTGCTGCACGCCAACCGGGTGGTCGCCTGCTCCGAGCGGGCCCGCGCCGAGGGGATCCGGCGCGGGCTGCGCCGCCGGGAGGCGCAGGGGCGGTGCCCGCACCTGACGGTGGTCGACCACGACCCCGGCCGGGACGCGCGGGCGTTCGAGCCGGTGGTGGCCGCCGTGGAGGAGGTGGTCGCCGGCGTCGAGGTGATCCGGCCCGGCGCCTGCGCGACAGCGGCCCGGGGGCCGAGCCGCTACCTCGGCGGCGAGGAGGCGGCGGCCGAGCGGATCGTCGAGCACGTCGCGCAGAGCTGCGCGGTGGAGAGCCAGGCCGGCATCGCCGACGGGGTGTTCGCGGCCGGGCTGGCCGCCCGGGAGGGGCGGATCGTGGTCCCCGGCGGCACCCGCGAGTTCCTGGCCGGCCGTCCGGTCGAGGCGCTCGGCCGGCCCGCCCTGGCGGACCTGCTGCGCCGGCTCGGCGTCCGCACCCTCGGCGACTTCGCGGCGCTGCCCGCCGGGGACGTGCTGGCCCGGTTCGGCTTCGACGGCGCGCTGGCGCACCGGCTCGCCGGTGGCCGGGACGACCGCCCGCTCGCGGTCCGGCAGCCGCCCGCCGACCTGGCCGTCACCGCCGACTACGACGAGCCGGTCGACCGGGTCGACGCCGCCGCGTTCGCCGCCCGGACGCTCGCCGAACGGCTGCACGAGCGGCTGGCCGCGTACGGGCTGGCCTGCACCCGGCTCGGCATCGAGGCGGTCACCGCGCACGGCCAGGAGCTGCACCGGGTGTGGCGGCACGACGGCCTGCTCACCGCCGCGGCCATCGCCGACCGGGTCCGCTGGCAGCTCGACGGCTGGCTCTCCGGCAGCAACGGCCGGGGCGGGGCCCGTCCGGCCCGCCCGACCGCCGGGATCGTCCGGTTGCGGCTGGTGCCCGACGGGGTGCTCGCCCAGGCGGGCCTGCAACCCGGG
Source organism: Micromonospora sp. TSRI0369 (assembly GCF_001905625.1). Lineage (NCBI taxonomy): Bacteria > Bacillati > Actinomycetota > Actinomycetes > Micromonosporales > Micromonosporaceae > Micromonospora > Micromonospora sp. TSRI0369. Next base: position 162,483 of record NZ_LIVU01000009.1, on the reverse strand, counting down.
CTGTGGGGGGAGACCGGTGCGGAGCGGGAGCGGGCGCATCGCGCGCTGAGCCGGGTGCAGGGCATCCTCGGCCCCGAGGCGGTGGTCACCGCGGTGCTCGGCGGCGGGCGTTCCCCGGCCGACCAGGTGCGCCTCGTGCCGTGGGGCGACGAGCGGGTGCCCGCCCGTCCCGGCCCGCCACCCGCTCCGGCACCGGTGTCCGGACACCGTTCAGAAGACGTTCCTGCGGGCTCGGCGGCGGCGGGAACCTCTGTCGTCGTACCCCCTGGGGGCCGTGCGGTGCGACGGGGCGGGCGGGGCCGGGCGGTGGCCGAGCCGCCGTGGCCGGGACGGATTCCGCCGCCGTCGCCGGCTGTGGTGCTGCCCACCCCGTTGTCGGCCGACGTGCGTGACGCCGCCGGGGAGCCGGTCGTGGTGAGCGCCCGGCTGGCGGTCAGCGCGGCGCCGGCCCGGCTCACCGTCGGCGACGGCCGCCCGGCCGAGATCACCGGGTGGGCCGGTCCGTGGCCGGTGGACGAGCGCTGGTGGGCGCCGGCCGAGGCGCGCCGCCGGGCCCGGTTCCAGGTGTGCCTGGCTGACGGCGCCGCCCTGTTGCTCGCGGTCGAGGGCGGGCAGTGGCTGGTGGAGGCGATCTATGACTGAGCGCCGGGGAAGATCTTGGAAGGAAAGCGCCCCTCCAGGGGCCTTTTCGTACCAAGATCTCGGGCGGTCGGATGTAGGGCGAGGCGGGCGCCGGTGAGCTTCCACAACCCGAAGATGCCCTGGTCCAAGCTGGAGCAGGTGCTCTCCGGGCGGGCCACGGGCGAGCGGCACCTGCACGTGGTCGACCCGCTCGCGGTCGACGCCGACGGCGGCGACTCACCGGCGTGGAGCCGCAAGCGCCAGGAGTACCGGCCGCCGGAGCTGGACCGGCCGGACGGCGTGGTGCCCTACGCGGAGCTGCACGCGCACTCCAACTTCAGCTTCCTCGACGGGGCCAGCCACCCGGAGGAACTGGCCGAGGAGGCGGCCCGGCTGGGGCTCACCGCGCTCGCCGTCACCGACCACGACGGCTTCTACGGCGTGGTGCGCTTCGCCGAGGCGGCCCGCGCGCTGCGGCTGCCGACGATCTTCGGCGCGGAACTGTCCCTCGGGCTGCCCGGCCCGCAGAACGGCGAGCCCGACCCGCTCGGCCGGCACCTGCTGGTGCTCGCGCACGGCCACGAGGGGTACGCGCGACTGGCGGCCACCATCTCCCGGGCCCAGTTGCGCGGCGGGGAGAAGGGCCGCCCGGTCTACGGCGAGCTGGAGGAGATCGCCGCCGAGCTGCGCGACCACGTGCTCGTGCTCACCGGTTGCCGCAAGGGGCACGTGCCCGCGGCGCTGCTCACCGAGGGCGTCGACGCGGCGGCCCGGGAACTGGACCGGCTCACCGCGCTGTTCGGCGCGGAGACGGTGGCGGTGGAGCTGACCGACCACGGCCACCCGGTCGACGCCGACCGCAACGACGCGCTCGCCGAGCTGGCCGCCGCGGCCGGGCTGCCCACGGTGGCCACGAACAACGTGCACTACGCCACCCCGGGCCGGCGGCGGCTGGCCACCACCGTCGCAGCGGTCCGGGCCCGGCGCAGCCTCGACGAGATCGACGGCTGGCTGCCCGCCGCGGCCACCGCCCACCTGCGCAGCGGCGCGGAGATGGCGGCGCGGTTCGCCGCGTACCCGGGCGCGGTGGCGCGGGCCGCCGAGTACGGCGCGGAACTCGCCTTCGACCTGCAGCTCGTGGCGCCGAAGCTGCCGGCGTACCCGGTGCCGCCCGGGCACACCGAGATGAGCTGGCTGCGCCGGCTGACCATGGACGGCGCCCGCGAGCGCTACGGCCCGCCCGAGGCGCACCCGGAGGCGTACGCGCAACTGGAGCACGAGCTGCGGATGATCGAAGATCTCGGTTTCCCCGGCTACTTCCTGGTGGTCTACGACATCGTCGCGTTCTGCCGCGCGCAGGACATCTACTGCCAGGGCCGGGGGTCGGCGGCCAACTCGGCGGTCTGCTATGCGCTGCGCATCACCAACGTGGACGCGGTCCGGCACCGGCTGCTGTTCGAACGGTTCCTCGCCCCGGAACGCGACGGCCCGCCCGACATCGACGTGGACATCGAGTCCGACCGCCGGGAGGAGGTGATCCAGCACGTCTACGCCCGCTACGGCCGGGAGCACACCGCCCAGGTCGCCAACGTCATCTCGTACCGGCCCCGGTCGGCGGTGCGCGACGTCGCGAAGGCGTTCGGCTTCTCGCCCGGCCAGCAGGACGCCTGGAGCAAGCAGATCGACAGGTGGGGCTCGGTCGCCGCGGTCGACGTGGCGGACATCCCCGAGCAGGTGGTCGCGTACGCGAACGAGCTGCAGACTTTCCCCCGGCACCTGGGGATCCACTCCGGCGGCATGGTGATCTGCGACCGGCCGGTGATCGAGGTGTGCCCGGTGGAGTGGGGCCGGATGCCCGGCCGCAGCGTGCTCCAGTGGGACAAGGACGACTGCGCCGCCGTCGGCCTGGTCAAGTTCGACCTGCTCGGCCTCGGCATGCTCTCGGCGCTGCACTACGGCTACGACCTGATCGGGTCCAGCCTCGACCTCGGTGACATGGACCTGGACGACCCCGAGGTCTACGACATGCTCTGCCGGGCCGACTCGGTGGGCGTGTTCCAGGTGGAGAGCCGCGCCCAGATGGCCACGCTGCCCCGGCTCAAGCCGCGCGAGTTCTACGACCTGGTGGTGGAGGTGGCGCTGATCCGGCCCGGCCCGATCCAGGGCGGCTCGGTGCACCCGTACATCCGGCGCAAGAACGGCCAGGAGCCGGTGACGTACGCGCACCCGCTGATGCGCAACGCGCTGGAGAAGACGCTCGGGGTGCCGCTGTTCCAGGAGCAGCTCATGCAGCTCGCCATCGACCTGGCCGGGTTCGACGCGGCCGGCGCCGACCAGCTGCGCCGGGCCATGGGGGCGAAACGGTCGGTGGAACGGATGGCGCAGATCGCCGACCGGCTCTACGCCGGGATGGCCGAGCGGGGCATCACCGGCGAGCTGGCCGACGACGTCTACCGCAAGCTCACCGCGTTCGCCAGCTACGGCTTCCCGGAGAGCCACGCGATGAGCTTCGCCTACCTGGTGTACGCCAGCTCGTGGCTCAAGCGCTACCACCCGGGCCCGTTCCTGGCCGCGCTGCTCAACGCCCAGCCGATGGGCTTCTACTCGCCGCAGACGCTCGCCGACGACGCCCGCCGGCACGGCGTGGAGGTACGCCGGCCGGACATCAACGCCAGCGGCGCCAAGGCGGTGCTGGAGTCCACGCCGGAAACCCGGTGGGGCAGCGTGCCGGGCGAGCCGCCGCACGCCTGGGGGCTGGGCGGCCCGGCGGTACGGCTCGGGCTGGGCAGCGTCCGTACCCTCGGCGAGGACGTGGCCGAGCGGATCGAGGCGGAGCGGACCGCGCACGGGCCGTACCGGGACATGCCGGACCTGGCCCGCCGCGTCGGTCTCACCGCCGCGCAGCTGGAGGCGCTGGCCACCGCTGACGCCTTCGCCTGTTTCGGGCTGACCCGGCGCCAGGCCCTCTGGGCCGCCGGCGCGGCGGCCCAGGACCGGCCCGGCCGGCTGCCCGGCACGGTGACCGGCGCGGACCCGCCCACCCTGCCCGGCATGGCCGCGGTGGACCGCCTGGTCGCCGACGTCTGGGCCACCGGCCTGTCCCCGGAGAGCCACCCGGCCCGGTTCATCCGGGACCGGCTCGACGCGCTGGGCGCGGTGCCGATCGCCCGGCTCGGCCAGGTGCCGCCCGGGCGGCGGATCCGGGTCGGCGGGATCGTCACCCACCGGCAGCGCCCGGCGACCGCCGGCGGCGTCACGTTCCTCAACCTGGAGGACGAGACCGGAATGCTGAATGTCACTTGCTCCCCGGGGCTGTGGCAGCGCTACCGTCGAATCGCCCGCACCAGTGGAGCACTGGTGGTGCGGGGCCGGCTGCAGCGGCACGAGGGCGTCACGAACCTCACCGCGGACCGGCTGGACGCGATCGAGCCGCCCGTCACACCGGCATCCAGGGATTTCCGTTGATGGAGTGATCCACATTACGGTTTCCGGGAGCCGGAGGCGGGAGACTCCCGACGCGGGTGGGCAGAGTGGCTCACCCGGGGTATGGGGGATGAACCGATGACCTTTCACCGCACGTACGCCGGTGGCGTAGCCAACGCCCGACGGACCCGCCTCGGCGCCGACTGGGCGCCCACCCACGAGGCCGAGCCGCGGGAATACCAGGTGACCGAGGGCCCGGTGGCCAACACCGAGCGCTCCCGCGCCGAGGACGACCCCGCCGGCGGCGGCGAGTCCTGAACCCGGGCCGGGGGGTGACTAGGCTCGGCGCGTGGAGCAGATCCGAACCCTCACCCCCCGCACCGCCGTCATCTGGTCGGTGCTCCGGGCCGAGCTGGACCGGCGGGCCGGCGAACGACTCTCCGTGCTCGACGTCGGCGGTGGGACCGGCGGCTTCGCCGTTCCGCTCGCCGAGGCCGGTCACCGGGTCACAGTTGTCGACGCCAGCCCCGACGCGCTCGCCGCGCTGACCCGCCGGGCCGCCGAGGCCGGGGTCGCCGACCGGGTACGCGCGACGCAGGGCGACGCCGACGCGCTCGCCGGGCTGGTCGAACCGGCCACCGTGGACCTGGTGCTCTGCCACTCCGTCCTCGAAGTCGTCGACGAGCCGGAACCGGTGGTCTCCGCGCTGGTCACCGCGTTGCGGCCGGGCGGCGCGGCGAGCGTGCTCGTCGCCGGCCGGGCCGCCGCCGTGTTCGGCCGGGCGATGAACGGGCAACTGGACGCCGCCGCCGCGCTCGCCGCCGACCCGCAGGGCACCACCGGCCGCCGGGACACGCTGCGCCGCCGCTACGACGCCGCCGACGCGGGCGCGCTGCTCACCGCCGCGGGCCTCGCCGTGGAGGAGATCCACGGGGTACGGGTGCTCGCCGACCTGCTTCCGGCCGCCGTGGCCGACGGGCACCCGGCCGCCCTGGTGGAGCTGGAACGGGCGCTCGCGGCCCGGCCCCCGTACCGTGATCTCGCCGCTCAACTGCACCTGTTCGCCCGCCGCCCGGCATGACCGGCCCGACGCCCGGCCTGCTGGACCGGGTTCCGCCGCGCTACGACGGCGGCAGCCTGGCCGACGTGCTGCCCAGCGCGCTGTCGGTGCTCGGCGTACCCGGTGCGGCCGACCGGCTCGGCCTGACACCGAGGCTGGCCGGGGTACGCCGGATCGCGGTGCTGCTCGTCGACGGCCTCGGCTGGTACCAGATCCCCACCGCCGCCCGGTACGCCCCGACGCTCGCCGGACTGGCCGCCACCACCGGCCGGCCGCTCACCACCGGCTTCCCGTCCACCACCCCGACCAGCCTGGTCAGCCTCGGCACCGGCACCGCGTCGGGCGCGCACGGCGTGCTCGGCTTCACCGTCCGGGTGCCCGGCACCGACCGGGTGCTCAACCACGTCGACTGGGCCGGCGACCCCGATCCGGTGAGCTGGCAGCCGGTACCCACCTGGTACCAGCGGGCCCGCGCCGCCGGGATCGCGGTGACAGTGGTCAGCCGTCCCGAGTTCGCCGGCAGCGGTCTGACGCTCGCCGCCAACCGGGGCGGCGACTACCGGGGCGCGGCCGGCGTCGACGCGCTCGCCGCGCGGATGCTGGCGGCGCTGGCCGCCGGGGACGGGCCCGCGCTCGTCTCCGGGTACCACCCCGACCTGGACCGGCACGGGCACCTCAGCGGCGTCGACTCCGAGCCCTGGCGGCTGGCCGCCGCCGATGTGGACACGCTGCTGGCCCGGCTCGTGGACGGGCTGCCGCCGGACGCCGCGCTGCTGGTCACCGCCGACCACGGCCAGCTCGACGTGCCCGCCGGGCACCGGATCGACCTGGACGCCGACCCCCGGCTGCGCACCGGGGTACGGGTGGTCGCCGGTGAGCCCCGGGTCCGCTACCTGCACGCCGAGCCGGGCGCCGAGGCCGACGTGATGGCCGCCTGGACCGAGCTGCTGGGCCCGGCCGCGCACGTGCTGACCCGGGCCGAGGCGGTGGCGACCGGCTGGTTCGGGCCGGTGCCGGAGGCGCACCTGAGACGGATCGGCGACGTGGTGGTGGTGTGCCGGGACACGTACGCGGTGGTCGCCACCCGCTCCGAGCCGCCGATGGCGTCGCGGCTGGTGGCGTACCACGGCGCGGACACCGCAGCCGAGATGACCATCCCGCTGCTGGTGATCCGGGGCTGACCCGGCTCGTCCGCGGCTCCGGCCGCGTCGGTGGCCGCGGGCCTGGGCGGTGGGGTTGTCGGACCGGCGGGCTAGCCTGCTGACATGGGCCGCAGCCAGTCGTTGCCCCGAGGCGGTGACCCGCGCTTCGGGGCGGACGCCGACGACACCGGCTGCACCATCCTGCACGTCGACATGGACGCGTTCTACGCCTCGGTCGAGGTGCGCCGCCGCCCCGAGCTGCGCGGGCGGCCGGTGGTGGTGGGCGGCGTCGGCCCGCGCGGGGTGGTCAGCTCCGCCAGCTACGAGGCCCGGCGATACGGCGTCCGCAGCGCCATGCCCACCTCCCGCGCCCGGGCGCTCTGTCCCGGCGCGGTCTACCTTCCGCCCGACTTCACCGCCTACAACGAGGCGTCGCGGGCGGTCATGCGGATCTTCCGGGACGTCACTCCGCTGGTCGAGCCGCTGTCGCTGGACGAGGCGTTCCTCGACGTGGCCGGCGCCCGCCGGCTGTTCGGGCCGCCCGCCGCCATCGCCCGGCTGATCCGCAGGCGGGTCGCCGAGGAGCAGCGGCTGACCTGTTCGGTGGGCGTCGGGCCGAGCAAGTTCGTGGCCAAGCTGGGTTCCACCCGGGCCAAACCCGACGGCCTGCTCGTGGTGCCGGCCGACCGGGTGCTGGAGTTCCTGCACCCGCTGCCGGTCTCCGCCCTGTGGGGCGTGGGGGAGCGCTCCGCGGACGCGCTGCGCCGGCTCGGCCTGCGCACCGTACGCGACCTGGCCGAGGCGCCGGCCGGCCTGCTGCGCCGGGCCGTGGGGGAGGCGTCCGCCGCCCACCTGCACGAGCTGGCGTGGGGCCGCGACCCGCGCGGGGTCTCGCCGGAACACGTGGAGAAGTCGATCGGCGCGGAGGTCACGTTCGACACCGACGTGAGCGACCCGGACGAGATCCGGCGGTCCCTGCTCGCGCTCGCCGACAAGGCCGGCGCCCGGCTGCGGGCGGCCGGGCAGGTGGGCCGCACAGTGTCGCTCAAAGTCCGTTTCGCCGACTTCCGGACGATCAGCCGCTCCCGCACGCTTCCCGTGCCCACCGACACCGCCCGGGAGATGTTCGACACGGCATGGGCGCTGTGGGAGGCACTCGCCCCCGGCGAGCCGGTTCGGCTGGTCGGTGTCCGGATGGAAGGTCTCGCCCCCGCGGGGGAGACCCCGCAGCAGCTCACCCTCGGTGCGCCCGAGCGTGGCTGGCGTGAGGCGGAGGCGGCAGCCGACGCGGCGGCCGCCCGATTCGGGCGGTCCGTCATAGGTCCGGCCAGTCTTCTCAGCCGTCGCGATACCCGGCCAGTCGAAAAACCGACCCGGCCGTAGGTCGTCCCGCTTTCCGACGCGCGGGGGCCCTCGTAGACTTGCGGGTAAGCAGCCGGTTGGCTGCCACGGTCTGTCGGCCCGCCCGGGCCGACCAACGTGACCGGGGAGGAGTGCCGTGCCGCTCTCGGAGCACGAGCAGCGGCTGTTCGAGCAGATCGAGCGGTCGCTTGCCGAGGACCCCAAGTTCGCCTCGGCCGTGCGCGCCAGCGACCCGCGTTTCCACGCGCGGCGTCGCGTGCTCGTCGCTGCCGGCGTGGTCGTCGCTGGTCTGGCCCTGTTGATCTATGGTGCCGTGATCAAGATTCCCGCGGTGGCCGTGGCGGGTTTCGTCGTCATGCTGGCCTCGTTGGGCTACGCGGTGCAGTCGCACCGCCGATCCCAGTCGCCCGACCTGCACGTGGTCGGCGGCACAACGAGCCGGCGTCGTCCCCGTGGCCGCAGCAGTGGCCGCCGGGGCTCCTTCCTCGACCGGATGGAGGACCGCTGGCGGCAGCGCCCGGAGGGACACCGCTGACCGCGCTCCGCCCCTGACCGGGGCGGATGTCGCGGCGACGCCCGTCGGCGCTCGCTTCGTCGTGCCCGCTCCATGGCAGTCGGTGCGCGCAGCGGTCGATCGCGCGAAGACCGCTCCACCCGACCAGTGCTCCGAATCGGCCGATCGGGCCGAGCCCGCTCCACGGCCGACCGGTGCTCCGAAGCGGTCGACCGCGTCGTGCACGCTGACGTCGTCGGTACCGGCCGGTGTTGACTGCGCCGTGCCCGTCGACGCCTGGTGCCGGCCAGTGTGGCGGTGGCCCCCCTGGCTTCCCGGCCGCGGCGTGAGTCCCGCCCTCTCCTGTTCCGATGTGCCGGGGTGAGTGGCAAAGGGCCCCCGCAGTTGGCTCCGCGGTTCAGGCTTCGCGAAGTCGATCCCTGCCGGCTCCTGATGGTCTACGGACAGAGATGGATCTTCCAAAGCGCGGGAAACGCAAAGATCTTGGTACAAAAAGGCCCTTATGAGGGCCCTTATGAGGGCCGTTTCCTACCAAGATCTCAAAGCGCCCCCGCTTCCCACCCCCGCCAGCCCACTGAGCAGTCGGTGATCAAGGAGTTTGCGGGCGGAATTCGGCCTCGCGGAGACACAAACTCCTTGATCAACGGGGCCGGGGTGGGCGGGGGGAGGGGGAGGGGAGAGGGGCCGCCCGCCGGCGGGGGAGCGCCGGCGGGCGGAACGGGTCAGCGGGCCGTGCGGCCCGCCAACAGGCGGCGTGGGCTCCAGCGCAGCATCTGCGTCCGGGCCTGCCCGCTCGTGGTGACGATCCGCTCCGACTGCTCGGCCAGGGCGGTGCGCCAGCGCTGCAGCACCGACGGGGGCAGCAGCGCGGCCAGCAGCCGGGTGCGGCGGTCCGCCCCGGCCGCGAGCGCGCCCCGGACCGTTCGCAGCGCCGGCTGCAACTCCGCGCCGGCAAGCGGATCCCGCGCGTATCGGGCCCGCTCCTCGGCCCGGCCCAGCAGCCGTACCCCGGTCGCGGCGTCGCCGTTCTCGGTGAGCGCCTCCCGGGCCAGCCGCTCGGCGGTCGCGCGGGGGGTCTCCGTGCGGTCCACCCGGACGTGGAAGTCGACGAGCGTGTCGAGCAGCTCGTCCCAGGCGGCGTGCGCGTCGGCGCGGGCGGACTCTGCGTCCACGCCGACGACGACCTCCCGTGTCTCGCCCCGCTGGCCCGGCACCGCGAGCGCGGTCGCCGAGGGCGCCCGGACCCGGACGCGCCGGCGGCGGCGCAGGGCGGAGCGGCGCAGGGCCGGTACGGCGAACAGCGCCAGCAGCGCCAGCGCCGCGGCCAGCCACCACGGCCACACCGGGTTCTGCTCGGCCGGGTCACTCCCACCCAGGGTCAGACCCTGGTCGGTGTCCTTGTCGAGCCGGTCCGCCTCGTTCGGGCCGGCCGACGGGTCGGCCGCGCCGGGAGCGACGGTGCTGCCGGGCGACGGGGCGACCTCCTCGGGGGCGTCGGTGTCCGGCGCCCAGGCGGAGCGGACCGAACCCTGCACGCTCGCCGCCGGGGTGGCGTCGAACGGCACCCAGCCGATCCCGTTGCCGAAGTTGACCTCGGTCCACGCGTGCAGGTTGCGGTTGGTCAGCACGTACGTGCCGCCGTCGGCCTTGCTGCCGTTGGTGAAGCCGACGGCGACCCGGGCCGGAATGCCGGCGGCCCGGACCAGCCAGGCCATCGCCGCCGCGTACTGCTGGCAGTAGCCGACCTTGGTGGCGAGGAAGTCGGTGATGTCCTCCCCGCTGCTGCCGTCGCGGGTGGACAGCGAGTAGGTGAAGCCGTTCTCCACGGAGAAGTACTCGTAGATCGCGCGGACCTTGTCGTAGTCGTTCGACTTGCCCCTCACCAGCTCCTCGACGAGGTCCTCGACGGCCGGGACCGACGGCCGGTCGGTCAGCTGCCGCTTCACCTGGCTGTCCGAGGGCAGCGACGGGGCGGCGCGCAGCGCCGCCGGGCTGAACGTCGAGCGTACGTACTCGAACGAGTAGTTCTTGCCGCGGGCGTTCTCCCGGTTGGAGAAGACGATCTGCTGGCTCGAGTCGTACAGCCAGTTGCCGTTGAGGTCGTCCGCCTTCACCGGCTCGGCGTAGACCGGCAACAGCGGCATGTTCAGGTTCTTCGACACCTCGACGGTGGCCCGGTAGCGCTGCCGTTCGACGCCACGCGGGGCGCGCTCGCTCGGGTCGGGCAGGCCGCGGGTGACCGGCCGCCCGGTGGGCACGCGCGCCTGGAAGCCGCTCGGCCGCAGGTCGTCGACCACGCCGAGGCGCAGGTAGAACGGGCTCGGCTCGCTGGTGCTGACCTTGACCAGCTCGGTTTCCTGGCTCTGGTTGAGCTGGCCGCTGAGCGCCGCGAACAGGTCGATCCGGCCCGGGCTGCCACCCTGGCCGGGCCGGCCGTTGCCCTCACCGGGCCCGGCTCCGACGTTGTTCATCAGCCCGCCGGTCATCCCGGGCACGGCCAGTGGCAGCGCCACCGCCACCGCCACGCCGACCACTGCCAGCCGGCGGCCCGCCGCGGCCAGCGGCGACGCCTCCCAGACGTCGACGTCGCGCCCCTCGCCGGTGAACCGGCGGCCGAACCGGCGTACCCGGTCGACGTTGTCGGTGACCAGCAGCCACAGGTAGCCGGCGGCGCCGACCACGAACGGGGTGGCGGGGACGCTGTCCAGGTAGACCGCCACCGGCACCGAGTAGATGGCGAGCATCGGCAGGCCGGCCAGCGCCGGCCGGCGCAGCCCGACCGAGAGGACGTCCACCACCACGGCGACCGCGCCGATGCCGAGCACCGCGAGGAACAGCAGCGAGTCGACGTCGGGCACCTTCACGCCGTACGAGCGCATGTCCTCCAGCGACGTCTGCGTCAGCTCGCCGAAGTGGGCGAACGTGCCCGGGGTCGGGATGAACGCGAGCAGCTCGGTGCCGCCCGGGAAGATCCACGTCAGGCCCAGTGTCAGGCCGGCCAGCATCGCCAGCACCTGGCCCCACAGCGGCGCCCGGGCCAGCCGGCTCAACGCGGCCGAGCCGGCCACCACGGCGACCACGATGGTGGCCTGGATCAGCCACGTCCAGCGTTCGAAGATCGCCGACAGCGGGGCCGCCGCCAGCAGGGTCGCCGCCGCGGCGACGAACCCGATGTTGCGATGGGGGGTCACGGGAGCTTCCTTCCGGTCATCGCATGCCTCCGGCGACCGTCTCGGCCAGGGCCGCCCGCAGCGCGAATCCCTGCGATCCGCGCCCGGCCTGCGGCCACAGCGCCGGCAGACGGCTGCCGTGCTCCACCCCGATGACCCGCCAGCCGCTCTGCAGCAGCGCGAGCGCGGCGGCGCCGTGCGCCCGTTCCGCCTCGGTGCGGGCCTTCGGCGGCAGGTTCAGCCAGGTGTTGCTGTCGAGCAGGAACGCCACGCAGGTCGCGCCGTTGCCGCGCAACCCGGCCAGCAGCTCCGCCTCGGCGGCGCCGAGCGTGCCGAGCAACGCGATGATCAGGCCGCCGTCGGCCCGCTGCCGGACCTGCTGCACCAGCGTGGTGATCTCGCCGCGCCGGTCCAGGTGCACGTCGGCGAGCTGGTCCAGGAGCAGGCCCTCACCGCCGGCCTCGGTCGCCGCGACGTCGGCGCCGTTACCGGTGACCAGGCGCAGCTTGTAGCCGGCCTGGCGCAGGTGCACGGCGATGCTGGCGGCCGCCGAGACCGCCCACTCGAAGCTCGCCGTCGGCCCCTCGCCCCGGTGCCCGCCGGCGCGGGTGTCCAGCACCACCGTGGCGCGGCTCTCCCACGGCTGCTCCTCGCGGCGCACCATCAGCTCGCCGGTGCGGGCGGTGGACTTCCAGTGCACGCGGCGCAGGTCGTCGCCCATCCGGTACTCCCGGGTGGCGGCGTCGTCCTCGCCGTGCACCGCCACCGAGCGGGCCCGGCTGTCGCCGCTGCCGGCGTACTCACCCGGTAGCCGGACCGACGGCAACGGAGTGACCTGCGGGATCACCGTGAGGTGGTCGGTGCTGGGGAACGAGCGGGTCAGCTCGCACAGCCCGAACGGGTCGGTCAGCCGGATCACCAGCGGGCCCACCTCGTACCGGCCGCGCACGTCCGCCCGGACGGTGTACGCCACGGAGCTGGCCTGGTGCGCGCCGAGCCGCTCCAGCACCACCCGGGGACGGCTGCCCAGCGCGTACGGCAGGCGGTCCTCCAGCAGCAGCGTGCCGGTGGGCAGGCGGGACAGGTTCTGCAGCCGCAGCACCACGCGGGAGCTGGCCCCGACCGGCACCCGGTGCGGCTCCAGCGACCTGTTGCAGGCCAGCTTGTACCGGCTGCGCCCGACGTACGCGGCGGCCAGCAGCGGCAGCACGGCGAGCAGGACGGCCACCCGGAGCAGGTCCTTCTCGCCCAGGATGCCGGCGGAGATCGCGGCGGCCACCGCGGCCGCCAGGAAGGAGCGGCCGCGGGTGGTCAGCCCACGCAGGCCGTCGCGCACGTCACGGCCTCCGCGGCTCGTACGGCCCGCGGCCGTTGTTGCCGCTGCCGGGGCGGGTGTCGTACGGCGAGCGCTGCCGGTCGTGCGGGAGCGGCAGGCGGTGCACCAGCTCGGCGACGATCGCGTCGGTGGTGCGCCGGGCCAGTTGGGCGTCGGCGGTCGGGATGATCCGGTGCGCCAGCACCGGCACCGCGAGGACCTGGAGGTCGTCCGGCAGCACGTAGTCGCGACCCTCCAGGGCGGCCACCGCGCGGGCGGTGCGCAGCAGCTGGAGCGTGGCCCGCGGGGACGCACCCAGACGCAGGTCCGGCGCCTCCCGGGTGGCGGTGACCAGGTCGATCGCGTACTGCTTGACCGCGTCGGCGACGTGCACCTGCCGGACGTGGCCGATCAGCCGGCGGACGGTGGCCGCGTCGGAGACCGGGCGCAGCGCCGACAGCGGGTCGGTGGCCCCGTGCCCGTCGAGCATGGCCAGCTCCGCCCGCGGGTCGGGGTAGCCCATCGCGATGCGGGCGGTGAAGCGGTCCCGCTGCGCCTCGGGCAGCGGGTACGTCCCCTCCATCTCGATGGGGTTCTGCGTCGCGATCACCATGAACGGCGTCTGCAGCTGGTAGGTGACGCCGTCGACGGTGACCTGCCGCTCCTCCATGCACTCCAGCAGCGCCGACTGGGTCTTCGGCGAGGCCCGGTTGATCTCGTCGCCGACCACCAGGTTGGCGAAGACCGCGCCGGGGCGGAACTCGAAGTCGTGCGTCTCCTGGTTGTAGACGCTGACGCCGGTGACGTCGCTGGGAAGCAGATCGGGGGTGAACTGGATCCGCCGGACCGAGCAGTCGATGGAACGCGCCATCGCCTTGGCGAGCTTGGTCTTGCCGACGCCGGGCACGTCCTCGATGAGCAGATGGCCCTCGGCCAGCAGCACCGCCAGGGCGAGCCGGACGGTGGCGGTCTTGCCCTCGATGACCTGCTCGATGTTGGCCACGATGGCCTCGCTGGCGGCACGGAACTCGTCGTGCGGCAGCAGACCGCCCACCTCGTCCCAGGTCTGTTGTGTCACGGGCCTCCTCCTCGTCGCATGGACGGCAGCTCTGTATAGAGCACCTGGACCCGCCGTTGGGTTCGCGACGCCGAGCCTCGTCTGCCGCATTAATCTCACTGGCCTCTCAGGCTAACCATGTTTGTCGTTATCGCCGACTCCCGCAGGTGGTCGGTCGGTTACGCCCGGAATATTCGCCGGACCGGGGGATCGGCCGCCGACCCGGAACGGGCGCGCCGACCGGCCGGCGGGCGAGGTACACTGCCGTGCATGGCCGGGTTCTTCCTGCTTCTTACCGAGCCGTGTTGATGCGCTGAAGCGCGACAGCACGGCCGCCCCTCCTGCGCGAGGGGCTTTTTTGTGCCCGCAGCAGACCTCCCATATTTTTCGAATTGATCCGCGCCGAGGAGACGCCATGAGTGAGGCAGCCGCACCGGCGACCGACATTCCCCCGTTCCGGTACACCGCCGCCCTGGCCGACGAGATCGAACACCGCTGGCAGGACACCTGGGAGCGGGACGGCACCTTCCACGCGCCGAACCCGGTCGGCCCGCTGGCCGACCCGGGTCATCCGCGGGCGGGCGCCGAGAAGATGTACGTGCTGGACATGTTCCCGTACCCGTCCGGTGCCGGCCTGCACGTCGGTCACCCGCTGGGCTACATCGGCACCGACTGCTACGCCCGTTACCAGCGGATGGCCGGGCGCAACGTGCTGCACGCGATGGGCTTCGACGCGTTCGGCCTGCCCGCCGAGCAGTACGCGGTGCAGACCGGCACCCACCCGCGGACCACCACCGAGGCCAACATCGAGCGGTTCAAGGCGCAGCTGCGCCGGCTGGGGCTGGCCCACGACGAGCGGCGCTCGGTGGCGACCATCGACACCGACTTCTACCGCTGGACGCAGTGGATCTTCCTGCAGATCTTCAACTCCTGGTACGACGCGGACGCCAAGAAGGCCCGGCCGATCGCCGAGCTGATCGCCGAGTTCGAGGGCGGCACCCGCGCCACCCCGGACGGGCGTCCGTGGGCCGAGCTGACCGTGGGGGAGCGGCGGCGCATCGTCGACGACCACCGCCTGGCGTACGTCTCGGAGGCGCCGGTGAACTGGTGCCCGGGACTGGGCACCGTGGTGGCCAACGAGGAGGTCACCGCCGACGGCCGGTCCGAGCGCGGCAACTTCCCGGTCTTCAAGCGCAACCTGAAGCAGTGGATGATGCGGATCACCGCGTACGGCGACCGGCTGCTGGAGGATCTGGACACGCTGGACTGGCCAGAGCCGATCAAGCTGCAGCAGCGCAACTGGATCGGCCGGTCGACCGGCGCGCACATCGACTTCCCGACCGACGCCGCCCCGGTGCGGGTGTTCACGACCCGGCCGGACACCGTCTTCGGCGCCACCTACATGGTGCTGGCGCCCGAGCACGAACTGGTCGACGTGCTGACGCCGGCCGCCTGGCCGGAGGGGACGAAGGACGCCTGGACCGGCGGACACGCCGGCCCGCGTGAGGCCGTCGAGGCGTACCGGAAGGCCGCCGCGGCCAAGACGGACGTGGAGCGGCAGGCGGACAGCAAGGAGAAGACCGGCGTCTTCGTCGGCGCCTACGCGACCAACCCGGTGACCGGCGGGCAGATCCCGATCTTCATCGCCGACTACGTGCTGGCCGGGTACGGCACCGGCGCGATCATGGCGGTGCCCGCCCAGGACGAGCGGGACTGGGACTTCGCCGAGGTCTTCGAGCTGCCGATCGTGCGGACCGTGCAGCCGCCGGAGGGCTTCGACGGCAAGGCGTACACCGGTGACGGCCCGGCGATCAACAGCGCCGCGCCGGAGCGCGGCATCGACCTGGACGGCCTGGGTGTGGCCGACGCCAAGGCCCGGATCATCGAGTGGCTGGAGGCGAACGGGCACGGCGCCGGCGCGGTCACCTGGCGGCTGCGCGACTGGCTGTTCTCCCGGCAGCGCTACTGGGGTGAGCCGTTCCCGATCGTCTACGACGAGTCCGGCGCGCCGATCGCGCTGCCCGAGTCGATGCTGCCGGTCGAGCTGCCCGAGGTGGAGGACTTCTCGCCGAAGACGTTCGACCCGGAGGACGCCGACAGCACCCCGGAGACCCCGCTGTCGCGGCGGCGCGACTGGGTGGAGGTGGAGCTGGACCTGGGCGACGGGCCGAAGCGCTACACCCGCGAGACCAACGTGATGCCGCAGTGGGCCGGCTCCTGCTGGTACGAGCTGCGCTACCTGGACCCGACCGACTCGCAGCGCTTCGCCGACCCGGAGAACGAGGCGTACTGGATGGGCCCGCGCCGCGACGGCGACTGCGGTGGCACCGACCTGTACGTCGGCGGCGCCGAGCACGCCGTGCTGCACCTGCTGTACGCGCGCTTCTGGCACAAGGTGCTGTACGACCTGGGCCACGTCTCGTCGTTCGAGCCGTTCCGCCGCCTGTTCAACCAGGGCATGATCCAGGCGTACGCGTTCGTCGACCCGCGCGGCGCCTACGTGCCCGCCGAGGAGGTCGTCGAGGTCGACGGCCGCTGGTTCCACGGCGAGACCGAGGTCCGGCGCGAGTACGGCAAGATGGGCAAGTCGCTGAAGAACGTCGTCACCCCGGACGACATGTGCGCGGCGTACGGCGCGGACACGTTCCGGGTGTACGAGATGTCGATGGGCCCGCTGGAGGTGTCCCGCCCGTGGGAGACCCGGGCCGTGGTCGGCTCGTACCGGTTCCTGCAGCGGGTCTGGCGCACCGTTGTCGACGAGCAGACCGGCCAGCTGCGGGTCACCGACGAGCCGGCCGACGAGGCGACCCGGCGGCTGCTGCACAAGGCGATCGACGGGGTCCGCGCCGACATGGACGGGATCCGCTTCAACACCGCCATCGCCAAGCTGATCGAGCTGACCAACGGCCTGACCCGGCTGGCGCAGACCCCGCGTGAGGTGGCCGAGCCGCTGGTGCTGATGGTCGCCCCGTTCGCCCCGCACATGGCCGAGGAACTGTGGCGCAAGCTGGGCCACGAGGAATCGCTGACGTACGCGGACTTCCCGGTCGCCGACCCGGCTCTGCTGGTGGCCGAGTCGGTCACGTACCCGGTGCAGGTCAACGGCAAGGTCCGGGGCCGGGTCGAGGTGCCGGCCGACGCGACCGAGGAGACCGTCCGCGCGGCGGCGCTGGAAGCGGTGGCCGGCGCGCTGGCCGGCAAGGAGCCGCGCAAGGTGATCGTGGTGAAGGGCCGCATGGTCTCGGTCGTCGCCTGACCGGTGCCGGCATGCCCGTGGTACGTCACGGGCATGCCGGCAGCGGCGGAAGCCGGTCCAGGAGCAGCAGTGAGTACGCGCGCCGTTCCGCCGGGACGGAGCTGTCGTCCGAATCCATCAGCAGCGCCGGGCCCGAGACCGCCGCCCCGGCGTGGTCCGCTGTGAGCCGGGCGTACGAGCCGGTCCGCAGGTCGGCCACGTACCAGCCCAGGTTGTACCGGAAGACCATCAGGTCGCCGACGACAGCGGGTCTGGCGACCCGGCTCACGGCGCCGCCGGCCGGGGGCACGGCATCCGGCGGGACAGTGGGCCCGCCGGACGCCGGTACCGGGGTGGACAGCGCCGCCGACAGGACCCGGACGGGTCCGTTCCAGCCCGACCGCCAGACGTTCACCTCACCGTCGCCCGGGGAGATCCAGGCCATGGTACGGCCGTCGGTCGTCATGTCCGGCGCTTCGACCCGGCCGAGGAAGGCTCCGTGCTGGGAAACCAGGTTCCCGCTCGGACGGAAGGTGTTCAGACGGCGCTTCGACCAGTCGTGCCAGAGCAGGTCGGCGCCGCGGAACCCGACGGCGCTCACCCGGCCGATGGCCACCCGGTGGGCCGTTCCGGCCGCCAGGTCGTGCAGGGCCAGCTCGGTCCGGTACTGGTCGACGACCCGGGTCACGGCGAGCTTCCCGTCGTGCAGATGGAACGGGCGGGCACCCTGCACGGTGCCGGTGACCTGCCGCGGCTCACCCCCCGTCTGCGCGTCCCAGGCGAAGACCTCGGCGCCACCACCCCCGTGCGGCGCGGCCCGGCGAATGTCGGTGCGCGCGTAGACCAGCCAACGCCCGTCGAAGTCCGCGAGCAGCGGGAAGGTGAACAGGTCCGGCATGGTGGCCACGATCAGTCGGTCGCCGTTGCGCTCCTGCTTGACCAGCACCTTCGGGAGACCGTCGCGTTCCACAGTGGCGAACACGGAGCGGCCGTCCGGCGCCGGGGTGAGCCCGACCCACCGTTCCCCGGGCTCCCGCGGCAGACGACCGTCCCGGACCGCGTCCTGCCAGCTCTGTGGCACGGCGACCGGGCAGAAGTCGCTACGCGGCGCGGCAGTCACCTGCGTCGAGGGCAGGTGCTCGGTCCCCGAGGGGAGCGCCACGTTGTCCGGGACGCACGCGGCGAGCAGCGACGCCGTGAGAACCGGAGCGAGGACGGTCGCGGTCCGGGAGCGGGTCCCGGCGTGGGACGAGAGCCTCATGCCCGCGAATGGTAGGCAGCGCCGGCAACGCGCGGCGCCCGGCCGCTCTCCCGCCCGAGGGTCAACCAGCCGGGCCGGCAGCGCGTCGCCGTTCCGCCCGCCACCACCGGTGGACGAGCAGCACGCTGGCGATCAGGCCGAGGCTGGCCGGCGCGGCGGCGTACCAGTTGATCGACCCGGGACTGGTCGCGGCGGCACCGATCGCCGCGTAGCCGATGGCGGTGGGAGCGGAGGCGATCACACTGCCGGCCAGGAACGGCATCACCCGGGCGGCGGTGGTGCCGTAGCCGTAGCTGACCAGCCCGAACCCGGCGATCGGCAGCAGCCGTACGGTGATCACGCCGACGACGCTCTGCCGGGCGAACCAGCCGTCGAGGCGGGCCAGCCGGCCGCGTACCCGCTCGGCGACGAAGTCGCGCCCGAGCACCCGGCCCACTGTGAAGCCGATGGCCGCCGCGAGCAGCGCCGCGCCCAGCGCGTACGCGGCGCCCTGCACCGGGCCGAAGATCGCGCCCGCGGCCAGCGTGACGAACGTGCGCGGCACCAGCGCCACCAGCAGCAGCGCGCCGCCGAGAACCGCCGCGGGCGGGCCGTAGCCGCCGAGCGAGTCGGCGAGCCGGGGCAGGTCGGCCGGATCCGGCCGGGGCACCAGCAGCAGCGTCACGCCGAACCCGGTGAGCAGCAGCAGAAGCAGCCCGAACCGGCGCGCCGAGGGCTGCCGCAGCAACCCGGCGAGCCGGCGGGCCACCGGTCGCCGCCCCGGCCGGGCGGCGTCGGTCACGGCCTCGGGGCGGCGGCCACCGCGGTGCGGCGCTCGGAGCGGAGCCGGTCGGCCCAGGTGTCGTCGAGCGGGGGAAGCTGGTGGATGCCGGTCGCCCAGCGCAGCAGCAGATCCGCCAGGTCGGGGTTGCGCGCCAGCGCCGGGCCGTGCGAATAGGTGCCGAGCAGCTTGCCCCGCCACGCGCCCTCGGTGGCGCCGTCGTTGCCGACGCCCGCGGTGACCCGGGCCAGCGGGGACACGCCCGGCCCGAGGTGGGTACGGCCGCCGTGGTTCTCGAACCCGGACAGGTGCGGGATGCCCAGCCGTGGGTCGACCTCGCCGGCCAGCTCGCCGACGGCCCGGGTGGGGCCGCGGTCGGAGGAGAGGTCGAGCAGCTCCAGGCCGGCGCACCGGGTGCCCTTGGCGAAGAAGGAGGTGCCGAGCAGCTGGTAGCCGGCGCAGACGCCGAAGACCACCGAGCCCTGGGCCACCGCCCGGTGCAGGCCGCCGTCGGCGAGCAGGCGCTGGGCGCCGAGCGCCTGCGGGCCGTCCTCGCCGCCGCCGATCAGGTAGATGTCGGCGGTGGCGGGCAGCCGCTGGTCGGAGCGGACCTCCAGCACCTCGACCGGCATGCCGCGCAGCTGGGCCCGGCGGGCCAGGATCAGCGCGTTGCCCCGGTCGCCGTAGGTGGACAGCAGGTCGGGATAGATCCAGACGATGCGCAGGCTCTCAGTTGACACGGTCAAGCTCCGCTCGGATGTCCTGGAAGGCGGTGTAGTTGGCGATGACCTCCAGCCGGCCCGGCGGCACCGCGCGGACCGCCTCGTCGAAGCTGCGGACGTGCTGGAACGGCACGCCGTTGACCTCCAGCCGCACCGCCAGGTCGTACGCCCGGTCGCCGGTGATCAGCACCTGCCGGCCGGTCAGCGGGGAGAAGTCCACGTCGAACAGCCAGGACGTGTCCAGCCCGTCGGGGTCGCGGGCGTTGATGGACAGCAGTGTCGGCGCGATGTCGGCCATGTCGAACGCCTCCAGCCAGCTCGCCGGGTTCTTCGCCAGCAGCAGCCGGATGTTGCGCCCGTCGCGATCCACCTGGGCGTAGCGGCCGGCCACCGAGGTGACGCTGCCGAGCCTGGAGACCGCGTCCACCGGGCGTACGCCGAACTCGGCGGCGACGGCCAGGGCGGTGGCCGCGTTGCCGAGGTTGACCTTGCCGGGAAGCTGGAGCTGGATCTTGTGCCAGGCGCCGGTGGGGTCGAGCACGCCGTCGTCCTCGACCGTCCAGTTCGGCTCGGGGCGGCGCAGCGGGCAGCCGGTGCACCACCACTGCTCACCGGAGCGCTGGATGGTGGAGCCGCACTCGGGGCAGACCCAGGAGTCGTCGTGCCAGCGCTGCCCGGCGCTGAACCAGGTGACGTGCGGCGGCACGTGACCCTGGGCCGGGTCGGCCGGCGGGCAGGCGGCCCACACCACCATCGGGTCGTCGGCGTTGGCGACCACCCGTACCCGCGGGTGCCGGACCAGGGCGGCGCGCCAGAGCTGCGCCATCATGGCGACCTCCTTGGCCCGGTCGAGCTGGTCGCGGGAGAGGTTGAGCAGCGCCACCACGTGCGGCTCGGTCGCCTCCAGCACCTGGGCGAGGTAGTGCTCGTCCACCTCCAGCACCGCGTACGGGGTGCTGCCGGCCTTTGCGAGCGCCGAGGTGTGGCCGGTGGGCATGTTCGCGCCGAAGGAGTTGGTGGCGACCCGGCCCAGCACGCCGACCGCGGCGGTGGTGAGCCGGGTGGTGGTGGTCTTGCCGTTGGTGCCGGACACCAGGGCGATGGCGCGCCCGGCCGAGAGGTGGGCGAGCAGGTCCGGGTCGATCTTGAGGCCGATCCAGCCGCCGATCACCGAACCGTCGCCACGGCCCGCGGCCCGCGACAGCGCCGCGGCGGTGCGCGACACGGAGCTGGCCACCTTTGCCCGCAAGGGCATCTTCGCGTCCGTCACGCGAGCGAGGTTACCGGACCGCCACCCTCACCAGATCGCCGCCGACCGCGAACCGTTCGGCCGGGGACGGCCCGGCGGACGGCCGGAGCGCGCTGGGCCGGACGGCGTCGGTCGATGTCGGGTAGCGGACGGTGCCGGGCGCTCCCCACCCCCTCCACTCCGCCCCACCCGCGTTGACGTGCTGTTTTGCGCGCGGAAACGCCACGCCGCGCGGGCGATTCTGGTTGCAGGTGGAGGGAAGTGGAGTAGAGTGGGGCGCGATGGTGAGGCCGGGAGGGCCACACCGGCCCGGGGGGTCAGCGGCGCCGCGAACGCCGCTCAGGGCGAGGGGGTTGGGCCGATGTTCCTCGGCACCCACACTCCGCGCCTGGACGACAAAGGCCGGTTGATCCTGCCGGCGAAGTTCCGGGACGAACTGGCGGGGGGTGTCGTGATCACCAAAGGGCAGGAGCGCTGCCTCTACGTCTTCCCGATGCCCGAGTTCCAGCGGATCGCCGACCAGTTGCGCGCGCAGCCGATGACGAGCAAGGCGGCCCGGGCCTACAGCCGGGTCTTCTTCGCCAGCGCGCACGACGAGGTGCCGGACAAGCAGGGGCGGGTCACCATTCCCGGCCACCTGCGGTCGTACGCGGCACTGGACCGGGATCTGGTCGTGATCGGGGCGAGCACCCGGGTGGAGATCTGGGACAGGGCGGCCTGGGAGGCCTACCTCGCGGAGAGCGAAGACGACTTCGCCGACATCGAGGAGGGGGTGCTGCCCGGCGGTCTGTAGGGCGTGACGGCGCCCGACGTACTGCGAGATCTCCAGCCGCTTTCGAGTTCCTGGCACCCCTTCCCCGGTGCCAGGCGCACGATCCGACACGGAGGGCCGCGGCCTCCGGCGGGCGGGAGCGGATGGGGATCTGGCGGTATGGCGAGGCGTCGTGGCGACGACGGACACGTGACGGAACGGTTGACGAACGGGGTGGGGGTCGAGATGGGGGAGCTACGCGGCACGCACGTGCCGGTGCTGCTCGAGCGGTGTCTCGAGCTGCTGGCCCCCGCACTGGGCCGGCCCGGTCGCACCGTCCACGTCGACGCCACGCTCGGCTTGGCCGGGCACGCCGAGGCGGTGCTCACGGCACATCCGGACACGGTGCTGATCGGCCTGGACCGGGACACCGAGGCGCTCGCCCACGCGCGGGTCCGCCTGGCCCGGTTCGCCGACCGGATCCACCTGGAGCACGCCGTCTACGACGAGCTGCCCGAGGTGCTCGACCGGCTCGGTTACCCGGCCGTCGACGGGGTGCTGTTCGACCTCGGCGTCTCGTCCCTGCAACTCGACGCGCCCGACCGCGGGTTCGCGTACGCGCAGGACGCGCCGCTGGACATGCGGATGGACCAGACCCGGGGGGTGACCGCCGAGGAGGTGGTCAACACCTACTCCCACCCGGACCTGGCCCGCCTGCTGCGGGTGTACGGCGAGGAGAAGTTCGCCGGGAAGATCGCCTCGGCGATCATCCGGGAACGGGAGCGGGCCCGGATCACGTCGTCGGCCCGGCTGGCCGAGCTGGTCCGGGACAGCATTCCGGCGCCGGCCCGACGAACCGGTGGACACCCGGCAAAGAGAACGTTTCAGGCTTTGAGGATCGAGGTAAACAGAGAGCTGGCAGCGCTGGAGACAGCGCTGCCGGCCGCTCTGGACAAGCTCACAGTGGGCGGCCGCATGGTGGTCCTGTCCTACCACTCGCTGGAGGACCGGCTCACCAAGCACGCGCTCGCCGACCGGGTCCGCAGTAAGGGCCCGGTCGACCTCCCGGTCGAACTGCCCGGGTCGGGCCCGACGTTCCGGCTGTTGAGCCGGGGCGCCGAGCTGCCCGGGGAGGCGGAGGTCGCCGCGAACCCGCGCGCCGCCTCGGTGCGGCTGCGGGCAGCGGAACGGCTCGACCCGGAGGCGGCCCAGCAGGGGCGTACCGACCGCGAACGGTACCGCCGCCGGGCGAAGGCGATGCACCAACCGGGGACGGGGTCACCGGGGTCCGTGACGGACCCCGCGTCGGCTCCGGGGGACGGGATCGGGACGGACGAGGAGGGGGAGGGGACATGAACGTCGAGAAGCGCGACGGCCGGGGAGCCGTCGGGCAGCGCGCACCGCGGTCGGGGGGCCGGACCGCGGCGCAGCGCACCACGGGGGACACGACTTCGACCGACCGCCGGGAGGCCACTCGCGCCCGGGGGGCGCGCGAGTTCCCGACGCAGGGCAGCGCCGCCCTGCGGCCGGCCGAGCGGACCCGGGTCACCGGTACGCCGGCGCCGCGCCTGCGGGTCGCTCCGCCGGCGCCGATCCGGGTGCCCCGGGCGCCCTTCGTCGCACTGATCCTGGTGCTCGTGGTCGGTGGGGTGCTGGGCATCCTGACCGTCAACACCAAGATCAACGAGAACGCCTTCAAGCTGGAGAAGCTCCAGCAGCAGCAGGCCAAGCTCGACGTGGACGAGCAGGAGCTCAAGAAGGAGATCGCCGAGCAGAAGGCGCCGGGCAACCTGACCGCCAACGCCCGCAAGCTGGGCCTGGTCGAGTCCGAGGACCCGGCCTACATCCGGCTGCCGGACGGGCAGACCATCGGGGTGCCGCACCCCGCCCAGGGCGCCCCGTCGGTCACCAGTCAGCAGGGCAACGGAGGCTGAGCGGTGCCGCCGAGATCGGAGGATCCGCGCCGGGACGCCACGGGCTCCCGGCGCGGATCGTCGCGGGGGTCGGAGCCGCGCGAGCCGGGTCTCGGCGGGATCTCCGACGCCCGGGCGTACACGCCACGGGGGCGGACCGTGCGCGAGGGCGGCGGCGCCGAGCAACGGCGTACCCCCCGCAGCACCCGGTCCGGCGACCCGTTCCGGCCCGCGCTGCAGGTGCTCGACGGCGGCCGGACCGGGCGCGGCGGCCAGCGCGATACCGCGGGTGACGGCGGCCGGACCGGTCGCCGGGCCACCGCGGCGGGCGGCCGTGCGGGCGTGGTGCGGACCGTCTCGCCCCGCCCGGTGCGGGAGCCGTTCGACGACGAGGAGGACGCGCCGCCGCCGCGCCGCCGGTCCCAGCCGCGCCGTCCCGCCGCCCAGCCGCGCCGCCCGGTCCGCAAGCCGCGCCGGCCGCCTCGGCTGGGCGACCCGCGCCGGCGGCTGCGCCTCGGCACGCTGCTGGCGCTGACGTTGTTCGCCAGCATCGGCGTGCGGCTGGTCTACCTCCAGACCGTCGACACCCCGGCGTACGCCGACGGCGGCCTGCCCAACCGGCTCGCCGTGGTCGAGCTGCCGGCCCCGCGCGGGGCGATCCTCGACCGCAACGGCGAGCCGCTGGCGCACAGCGTGGAGGCCCGGTACGTCTTCGCCGACCCGACCCGGGTCAAGGACCGGTTCGCCACCGCGCGGGCGCTGTCCCCGCTGCTCGGCGTGCCCGCCTCGGACCTGGCCGAGAAGATGCGCGAGCGCACCCTGCCCGGCACCGACACCCCGTTGCAGTTCGTCTACCTGGCCCGGGGCGTCGAGATCGGCACCGCCAAGCAGATCATGGCGCTCGACCTGGCCGGCATCAACACGCACCGGGACGAGCGGCGCGAGGTGCCCGGCGGCGACCTGGCCGCCAACCTGATCGGCTTCGTCAGCCAGGACATGAACGGCCTGGAAGGGCTGGAGGCCAAGTACGACGACGTGCTGCGCGGGCAGGCCGGCAAACGGACCTACGAGGTGGGCCAGGGCGACCTGGCCGCGCCCATCCCGGGCGGCTACAGCCGGACCACCCAGCCGAAGCCGGGCAGCTCGCTGCAGCTCACAGTCGACCGGGACCTGCAGTTCATGACGCAGCGGATCCTGGCCAAGCAGACGGCGGCGGTGAAAGGCAGCGTCGGCGCGGCGGTGATCATCGAGATCCCCAGCGGCGAGGTGCTGGCCCAGGCCAGCCAGCCGACGTACGACGCGGCCAACCCCACCAAGGTCGCCTCACCGTCGGACCGGGACGACGCGGCCACCACGTTCGTCGTCGACCCGGGCTCGATCCACAAGGCCATCACCTTCGGCGCGGCGCTCCAAGAAGGCGTGATCACCCCGGACACCGCGTTCCCGGTCGCCAACACCGTCGAACGGGGCGGGGTCACCTTCCGCGACACCCACCCGGTCGACGGCCGCACCCTGAGCATCCCCGGCATGCTCGCCTTCTCGTCGAACGTCGGCACCATCGAGATCGGCGAGAGGCTGGGCAAGGAACGGCTGTTCGACTACCAGAAGCGGTTCGGGCTGGGCCAGGCGACAGGTGAGGGCATGCCGGGTGAGGCACCCGGCCGGCTGCTCCCGCCCGACCAGTGGAGCGGCTCGGCGTACGGGTCGGTGCCGATCGGGCACAGCGTGGACGCCACGCCGCTGCAGATGGCCGCCGCGTACGCCGCCATCGCCAACAACGGCACGTACGTGCAGCCGCACCTGGTCAAGGAGACCGTCGGCGCGGACGGCGATCGCAGCCCCGCCGCGAAGCCGACCACCCGGTCCGTGCTCAGCCCGGCCAACGCGGCCGCGCTGCGCCGGATGATGGAGGCGGTCACCACCGTCGACGGCCCGGAGGGGCAGGCCACCGGGCTGGCCGCCGCCGTGCCCGGCTACCGGGTGGCCGGAAAGACCGGCACCGGGCTGCGCTACGACAACGGCAAGCAGCAGCCCGGCGAGGTCGGCTCGTTCATCGGCATGGCCCCGGCGGAGAACCCGCGGTACGTGGTGGCGGTCTTCGTGTGGAGCCCCGGCGGCGGTGGCGGCGCGGTCGCCGCGCCCGCGTTCCGGGAGATGATGGGCTTCACTCTCCGCCACTACCGGGTGCCGCCGTCGCTGACCAACAAGTCCCCGAAGTTCGAGGTCTTTCCGCGCTGAGCCGGGACGGCGGGACATCATCGGTGAGTGGCGACGAACCACCGGGGCGGCTGTGCGGTCGGAACCGGACGACCGGGTAGGGTCTGACGCCGTGCCCGGCAATCCACGTCCCGCCACCGTGCTTCCCGTACGGCTCGGCGATCTCGCCGCCCGCGTGGCGGTGACCCCGCCGGAGGGGGCCGCCGAGGTGGCTGTCACCGGCGTGACCCACGCCAGCCAGGAAGTCCGCCCCGGCGACCTGTACGCGGCCCTGCCCGGCGCCCGGCGCCACGGCGCGGAGTTCGCCGCCGCCGCCGCCGAGGCGGGCGCGGTGGCGCTGCTCACCGACCCGGCCGGCGTGGCGCTGGCCGCCGGCACGGACCTGCCCGTGCTCGTCGTCGACGACCCGCGCGAGGCGCTCGGCGAGGTGGCCGCGACGGTCTACGGCGACCCGACCGCCGGCCTGACCGTGATCGGCGTGACCGGCACCGCCGGCAAGACGTCCACCAGCTACCTGGTCGAGTCCGGGCTGCGCGCCGCCGGGCGTGTCACCGGCCTGATCGGCACCGTGGAGACCCGCCTCGGCGACCTGGTGATCGACAGCGTCCGGACCACCCCGGAGGCCACCGACCTGCACGCCATGCTCGCGGTGGCCCGCGAGCACGGGGTGGACACCGTGGTCATGGAGGTGTCCAGCCACGCCCTCGCCATGGGCCGGGTCGGCGGGGTCCGGTTCGACGTCGGCGGCTACACCAACTTCGGCTCCGACCACCTGGACTTCCACGCCGACGAGGCCGACTACTTCGCGGCCAAGGCCCGGCTCTTCGACGGCCGCTGCCGCGTCGAGGTGCTCAACCACGACGACCCGGCGCTGCGCCCGCTGTACAAGCCGGGCACCGTCACCTACTCGGCGGCCGGCGACCCGGCCGCGACCTGGTGGGCCGACCGGGTCGACGGCGAGGGGTACGCGCAGCGCTTCACGCTGCACGGGCCGGACGGGCTCACGCTGCCCACCGGCGTGGCGCTGCCCGGCCGGCACAACGTGGCGAACGCGCTGCTGGCGGTCGCCCTCCTGGTCGCCGTCGGGGTGGACGCGCAGACCGCGGCGCGCGGCGTGGCCGCCTGCGGCGGCGTGCCCGGCCGGCTGGAACTGGTCAGCGGCGACGCCCCGGTACGCGGGGTGGTCGACTACGCGCACAAGGCCAACGCGATCGAGGCGGTGCTGACCGCGCTGCGCGACCTGACCGGCGGCCGGCTGATCTGCGTGCTGGGCGCCGGCGGCGACCGGGACCGGGGCAAGCGGCCGGTGATGGGCGGCGTGGCCGCGCGCGGCGCCGACGTGGTGCTGGTGACCGACGACAACCCGCGGACCGAGGACCCGGCCGCGATCCGGGCCGAGGTGCTGGCCGGCGCGTACGCCGCCGCGACCCCGGCCCGCGTCATCGAGGTGCCCGGGCGGCGGGCGGCGATCGAGGAGGCGGTCCGGGTGGCCGAACCGGGTGACGTGGTGGCGGTGCTGGGCAAGGGCCAGGAACGCGGCCAGGAGATCGGCGGCGAGGTGCTGCCGTTCGACGACCGGGTGGAGTTGGCGGCGGCGCTGCGCGCCCGCTTCGGCGACCCGGTGGGTCAGCGGTGATCCCGCTGACGCTGGCCGAGGTGGCCGCCGCTGTCGACGGCCGGCTGGCCGGCGCCGACCCGGACGCCCGGGTCACCGGCACTGTCGAGTTCGACTCCCGCAAGGTGAGCCAGGGCGGGCTGTTCGTCGCCTTCCCCGGCGAGCGGGTCGACGGCCACGACTACGCGGCCGGGGCGATCGACTCGGGCGCGGTCGCCGTGCTCGGCACCCGGGAGGTGCCGGGCGTGCCGATGGTGCTCGTCGGCGACGCGCTCGACGCGATGGGCCGGCTGGCCCGCGCGGTGGTGGACCGCCTGCCGGGGCTGTTGGTGATCGGGCTGACCGGCTCTTCCGGCAAGACCACCACCAAGGACCTGATCGCCCAGCTCGCGGTCCGGCTCGGCCCGACGGTGGCCCCGCCCGGCTCGTTCAACAACGAGCTGGGGCACCCGTACACGGCGTTGCAGGCCACCCCGGAGACCCGCTACCTGGTGATGGAGAAGGGCGCCCGCGGGGTGGGGCACGTCCGGTACCTGTGCGAGGTGGTGCCGCCCCGGATCTCGGTGGTGCTCAACGTCGGCGTGGCGCACCTGGGCGAGTTCGGCTCGGTGGAGACCATCGCGCTGGCCAAGGGCGAACTGGTCGAGGCGCTGCCCGCGGACGGGCTGGCGGTGCTCAACGCCGACGACCCGCGGGTGGACGCGATGTCGGCGCGTACGCAGGCGCGAGTGGTGCGCTACGGCGAGTCGGAGCGCGCCGACGTGCGCGCCGTGGACGTGACGCTCGACGGCCGGGGCCGGCCGTCGTACACCCTTGTCACCCCGGAGGGGAGCGCGCCGGTGCGGCTCGGGCTGACCGGCCGGCACCAGGTCTCCAACTCGCTCGCCGCGGCGGCGGTCGGCCGCGAGCTGGGCCTCGCGCTGCCCGACCTGGCGGCGGCGCTGAACGAGCTGGGCCTGGTCTCCACCCGGCGGATGGACGTCTTCGAGCGTCCCGACGGGGTGACCGTGATCGACGACTCGTACAACGCGAACCCGGCCTCCACCGGCGTGGCGCTGCGGGCGTTGGCCAGCATGCGCGGCGAGGGGCGTACGGTCGCGGTGCTCGGCTACATGGCCGAGCTGGGCGACTTCGAACTTCAGGGGCATCAGCAGGTCGGCCGGCTCGCGGCCGAGCTGGGAGTGGACCGGCTGCTCGTGGTGGGCGAGCCGGCGGCGCCGATCCACGAGGGCGCGACAGCGGTAGGCAATTGGGGAGGAGAGTCGGTGCTGCTCAGCGATCAGGCGGCGGCCGTCGAGGTGCTGCGGAGCGAGCTGCGTCCGGGAGACGTGGTGCTGGTTAAGGGCTCCCGGTACCGGACCTGGGAGGTGGCCGACGCGCTGCGCGCGGACGCCCGCGAGGGTGCGACGGAGGGCGGCGCCGCATGAGGGCGGTCATCGTCGCCATCGGGGTCGCGTTCCTGATCTCGCTGTTCGGCACCCCGATCGCGATCAAGGTGTTCGCCCGGCTGAAGGCCGGCCAGCCGATCCGGTCGAACCTCGGGCTCGCCAGCAACGAGGGCAAGAAGGGCACGCCGACGATGGGCGGCGTGGTCTTCATCCTGGCCACGGTCATCGCGTACGTCGCCGGGCACCTGGCCCTGACCACGCTGCCGGACGCGCAGATCGCCCAGGTCGAGCCGACCATCACGGCGCTGGTGCTGCTGGGGCTGATGGTGTTCTCCGGCGCGGTCGGCTTCATCGACGACTTCCTGAAGGTGCGCAAGCGGCACAGCGGCGGCCTCAACAAGCGGGGCAAGCTGGCCGGGCAGATCCTGGTCGGCGCGGTCTTCGGCGCGGTGGCGGTCTACTTCCCGTCGAGCATGACCGACGCCGGCGGGAACGCGACGAACACCGAGACGGTGGCCAGCACCACGCTGAGCTTCATCCGGGACATCCCGGCGCTGGAGATCGGCAAGATCGGCTCGGTGATCGTCATCATCATGGTGGTCATGGCGGCCACCAACGGCGTCAACCTCACCGACGGCCTGGACGGCCTGGCCACCGGCGCCTCGGTGATGGTGCTCGCGGCGTACGCGCTGATCGCGTTCTGGCAGTACCGGCACTGGTGCGCCGACCCGAACTACACCGAGGCGTACTGCTACACCGTGCGCGATCCGCTGGAGATCGCGCTGATCGCCGGCGCGGCCGCGGGCGCCTGCGTGGGCTTCCTCTGGTGGAACACGTCCCCGGCGCGGATCTTCATGGGTGACACCGGCGCGCTCGGGCTGGGCGGCCTGATCGCCGGCATGGCGATGTCCACCCGCACGATCCTGCTGCTGCCGATCCTGGGCGGCCTGTTTGTGATCATCACGATGTCGGTGGTCATCCAGATCATCTCGTTCCGTACCACCGGCAAGCGCGTGTTCCGGATGTCGCCGCTGCAGCACCACTTCGAGCTGGCCGGCTGGAGCGAGGTCAACATCGTCGTCCGGTTCTGGATCATCGCCGGCATCGGCGTGGCCATCGCGCTGGGCCTGTTCTACAGCGAGTTCCTCGCCGCGGTGAGCTGACGCCCCCGGGTGTAAGGAAGGGCCCCTTATTAACAGACGTCTGTTAATAAGGGGCCCTTCCTTCAGATCCGACACGCCGACCGGGCGGTTGCGCCACGGGCGGGCGGGCCGAGCGGCAATGATGGGCCTGTGGGGGAGGGACGAGACAACCAGGTGACCACCGACCCGCCGGCCCGCCGTGCGCCGGCGGCCACGCCCCCGGCCGAACCGCCGGCCGCGCGCTGGGACGCGGCCGGTGGCCTGGCCGCGCTGCGCGGTCTGCTGGCCCGGCCGCTGGCCTCGTACTACCTGCTGCTGTCCAGCGCCGGCCTGCTGCTGCTGATCGGCCTCACGATGGTCTTCTCCGCGACCAGCGTGCGGGACTACGTCATGGACGGCGCCGCGACGGCGTCGCTGACCAAGCAGACCGTCTTCGCGGTGATCGGCATCGGCGCGTTCTGGGCCTGCCAGCGGCTGCCCGCGCGCACGTTCCGGGCGGTCAGCCGCCCGGCGCTGGGTGTGGCGGTGGCGCTGCTGCTGCTGCTCAACCTGCTGGTGGCGCTGAACTCGCTGTTCGGGGTGGCGTCGATCGGGCCGTTGAAGGCGCACCTGCTCTGGCTCTACCTCGGCCCGATCTCCGTGCAGCCGGTCGAGGTGGCGAAGTTCGCGCTGGCGCTGTGGGGCGCGCACGTGCTCGCCCGCAAGGGCGCGGCGCTCGGCTGGTGGAAGGAGCTGGCCACACCGCTGTTCCCGGTGGTCGGCCTGCTGTTCGTGCTGGTCGGCTACAACGACCTGGGCAGCATGCTCTGCCTGCTCGCGCTCGTGGTCGGCATGCTCTGGGCGGCGGGCGTACGGACCCGGGTCTTCGCCGCGCTCACCGGGATCGGCCTGGCCGGCGTCGGCCTGCTGGTGGCCGCGGCCTCGCTCGGCGCCGGCTCCGGCTCCCGGGGCGCCGACAACTACCGCCTCGGCCGCCTCACCATGTGGCTCGACCCGCCGTCCCCGCGTACCTGCTTCGAGCAGGAGCTGGACTACTGCTACCAGCTCGTGCAGGCCCGCTACGCGATCGGCAACGGCGGCTGGTTCGGCGTCGGCCTGGGCCAGAGCAGCTTCAAGTACGGCTGGCTGCCCGAGGCGCACAACGACTTCATCTTCGCCATCATCGCCGAGGAGCTGGGGGTGGTCGGCTGCACCGTGATCCTGGTGCTGTTCGCCGTGCTCGCGTACACCGGGATGCGCATCGCCCGCCGGGTCGAGGACCCGTTCCGCCGGCTCGCCGCCGCCGGCGTGACCGCCTGGCTGGTCGGCCAGGCCGTCATCAACATCGGTGGCGTGACCGGGCTGCTGCCGCTGACCGGCGTACCGCTGCCGTTCATCTCCGACGGCGGCAGCGCCCTCGTGGTGACCCTCGCCGCGATCGGCATGCTCGCCTCCTTCGCCCGCGCCGAGCCGGACGCGGCGCGAGCGCTGCATGCCCGTCCGCCCGCCCGATGGGTCCGACTAGTGTGGGCCCCGTTGCCGCCGCTTCCCGGCCGGCGCCGCCGACCGGCGCCGCCTCCGGCCGACCGAGGGTCCGTGCCCCGGTCCCGGCAGCGGCGGCAGGACGACCAGGCCGCGCCCCGCGGCGCCCGGTCCGACCGGGCGCGCTCCGGCGCGGCGAGCGAGAGGAGACGCTGATGGGTCCGCTGCGTTCGGTGGTGCTCTGCGGAGGGGGTACGGGCGGGCACATCTACCCGCTGCTCGCCTTCGCCGACTGCCTGCGCCGACACGACCCGAGCGTCCGGATCACCTGTCTGGGCACACCGAAGGGGCTGGAGAACGAGCTGATCCCGCCGGCCGGCTACGACCTGCGGCAGATCCCGGCGTACCAGCTTCCCCGGTCGGTGAACATGAGCCTGGTGCGTACCCCGGACCGGATGTGGAAGGCGGCCCGCGCCGCGGGCAAGGTGATCGACGAGGTCCAGGCCGACGCCGTGGTCGGCTTCGGCGGGTACGTCTCGGTGCCCGGTTACCTGGCCGCGTGGCGGCGGGAGCTGCCGATCGTCATCCACGAGGTGAACGTGCCGCCGGGCGTGGCGAACCGGCTCGGGATGAAGTTCACCAAGAACGTCGCGGTGGGCTTCCCGCACCAGCCCGCCCAGGCCGAGGCGCTGCGCGACGCCCGGGTGGTCGGGGTGCCGCTGCGCCGGGGCATCGCCGGGCTGGACCGGGCCGCCCTGCGTGACGCCGCCCGCGCCCACTTCGGACTCCGCCCCGACCTGCCGGTGCTCTTCGTCGCCGGTGGCTCGCAGGGCGCCCGCTCGATCAACCTGGCCGTCTCCGGCGCGGCGAAGGAGCTGGCCCGCAACGGCGTGCAGGTGCTGCACGTCATCGGCGCCCGCAACGAGCCGGTCTCGGTGCCCACCGACCTGCCGGTGCCGTACGTCACCCTGCCCTACCTGTCCGAGATGGAGCTGGGCTACGCCGCGGCCGACCTGATGCTGGCCCGGGGCGGCGCGATGACCTGCGCCGAGGTGGCCGCGATCGGCCTGCCCACCGTCTACGTGCCCTACCCGCACAGCAACCAGGAGCAGAAGCGCAACGCGCTGCCGGTGGTGGAGGCGGGCGGCGGCCTGCTGGTCGACGACGCCGAGATGACCCCGGCCTGGGTGGAGCGGACGGTGATCCCGCTGATCCGGGACCCGCAGCGGCTCTGGGCGATGAGCCACGCCGCAGCCGGCTACGGCCGCCGCGACGGCGACGTGGCGTTGCTGAACTTCGTCTACGAGGCGGTGGCCCGCTGATGTGCGCAACCGCGACGGGAAGGTACGTCTGATGAACACCGCGCAGTTCACGCCCGCCGGCACCATGACGGCGGAGGACCTGGGCCGGATCCACCTGATCGGCGTGGGCGGGGTCGGGATGGCCGGGCTGGCCCGGCTGTTCCTCACCCGTGGCCTGCCGGTCTCCGGCAGCGAGCTGCGGGAGTGGCCGTCGCTGGCCGGCCTGCGGGCGCTCGGCGGCACCATCCACTCCGCCCACGAGGCGTCCAACCTCGACGGGGTGGACACTGTCGTCTACTCCTCGGCGATCCCGCAGGACCACCTGGAGATGGTGGAGGCGCGCCGGCGGGGCCTGCGGGTGCTGCACCGGTCCGAGGCGCTCGCCGCGGCGATGACCGGCCGTCGCACGGTGGCGGTGGCGGGCACCCACGGCAAGACCTCCACCACCTCGATGGTCACCATGGTGCTCCAGCAGGCCGGCACCGATCCGTCCTTCGTGATCGGCGGTGAGATCTCCGAGGTCGGCTCCGGCGCGCACCACGGCACCGGCGAGCACTTCGTGGTCGAGGCGGACGAGAGCGACCGCTCCTTCCTCATCTACCGCCCCTTCGTGTCGATCATCACGAACATCGAGGCGGACCACCTCAACACCTACGGTGACCTGGCCACGCTGGAGGCGGCCTTCGCCGAGTTCGCCCGGCTCACCGACCCGGCCGGCTTCGTGGTCACCTGCGCCGACGACCCGGGCGGGCGGCGGCTGGCCGAGACGCTGCGCGCCGAGGGCCGCCGGGTCTGGACGTACGGCGAGTCCGCCGACGCGGATCTGCGGATGAGCGAGGTGGTCTCGTCCGCGCACGGCGTGCGCTACCAGGCCGAGATCGAGGGCCGGGCGTTCGGCGAGTTCCGGCTGCCCGTACCGGGGCGGCACATGGCGCTCAACAGCGCCGCCGCGGTGCTCGCCGCGTACCTGCTGGAGCTGCCGGTCTCGGCGGCGGAGGCCGCGCTCGGCGCGTTCCCCGGCGTGCGGCGGCGCTTCGAGCGCAAGGGCGTGGCCGACGGCGTGCTGGTCTACGACGAGTACGCCTACCATCCGACCTCGATGACGCTGGCGCTGCAGACGCTGCGTGAGGTGGCCGGCGACGGCCGGCTGATCGTGGTGTTCCAGCCGTACCGGCTCTACCGCACCCGCGACAACCATGCGGAGATCGCAGCCGCGCTCGGCATCGCCGACGAGGTGGTGCTGCTGGAGGTGTTCGGCCCCGGCGAGGCGCGCCGCCCCGGTGAGGGCTCGGCCGCGCTGATCCAGGACGTGCCGCTGCCGGCCGAGCGCAAGGTGTTCGTCGAGGCGTGGGACGACGTGCCGGCCGAGGTGGCCCGCCGGGCCCTGGCCGGCGACGTGGTGGTGACCATGGGCGCGCCGCCGATCTCGCTGATGGGGGACCAGTTGCTCGACGCCCTGCTGGCCCGCTCCGGCGGCGGCACGGAGCTCGGCGCCGGCGTCGGCCCGGACGGCGCGGCGGCCACCGCCGGATGAGTCCCGGCCCGGCCCGCGGCCGTACCCCCGGCCCGGACGGCGGGGCGGGCCGGCGCAGCCCGGCGCGGCGCTGGCAGCTCGTGCGGGCCAACTCGGACGCGGTGCCGCCGTCCGCCCGCCGGTTCATGGCCCGGGCCCGGCAGCGGCGGATGCGCGCCGCGCTGCCCTGGGCGGTGGCGGCCGCGGTGCTGACCGTCGCGGGTCTGGTGGCGTGGACGGTGCTGGGCACCGGCCTGTTCGGCGTGCGCGAGGTACGGGTGGTCGGCGCGCGGCTGGTCACCCCGGTGCAGATCCGCGACGCGGCGGCGGTACGGGACAACGAGCCGCTGGCCCGGGTGGACCTGGCCGCTACCGCGCGCCGGGTCGGCACGCTGCCGCCGGTGGCCCGCGCCACGGTGGAGCGGGAGTGGCCGGGCACGCTGGTGATCCGGGTGCAGGAGCGCACGCCGGTGGCGGCGGTGCCGCAGGGTGATGGCTTCGTGGTGGTCGACGGCTCGGGTGTGGTCTTCCAGCGCCTGGACCGGGCGCCGGAGCGGTTGCCGCTGGTCAACGTGGCCCGGCCGGGTCCCGACGACCCGGGTACGCGGGCCGGCCTGGCGGTGCTCGCCGCGCTGGGCGAGAAGCTGCGCGCGGAGCTGGTCGCGGTGGACGTGGCCGGGCTGGCCCGGATCACGCTGCTGCTGCGCGGTGAGCGTCAGGTCTTCTGGGGCGACGCCTCCCGGGGCGCGGACAAGTCCACCGTGGCCACCGCGTTGCTGAGCCGCAAGGCGGACCGGATCGACGTCAGCGCGCCGGACGTGGTCACGTTCGAGTGACCCGCGGCTCAGCGATCGGGCGCTGTGTCCCCGATCGCTCGGTCGGCGACACGCCGGAACAGGTCCTTGGCTCCTGGCGCGGCGGCGCATACGTTGCCCCGAAGAGATCAGTGGTTGACATAACCTTAAGCCTCTAGTAGAGGGTGAGGGTTCAGCCCTGTCGGAGGCCGCGAGGGACGTGTTCGACCGCTGATCCGGCCAAGCCGTGTGGGGTCGGCCCATGCCAATCTCGAAGGGAAAGGACCGGAGATGACACCTCCGCACAACTACCTGGCGGTCATCAAGGTCGTCGGCATCGGGGGCGGCGGCGTCAACGCCGTCAACCGGATGATCGAGGTTGGGCTCAAGGGCGTCGAGTTCATCGCGATCAACACCGACGCGCAGGCGTTGCTGATGAGCGACGCCGACGTCAAGCTCGACGTGGGCCGGGAGCTGACCCGGGGACTGGGCGCGGGCGCCAACCCGGACGTCGGCAAGAACGCCGCCGAGGACCACCGCGACGAGATCGAGGAGGTCCTCAAGGGCGCCGACATGGTGTTCGTGACCTGCGGCGAGGGCGGCGGCACCGGCACCGGCGGCGCCCCGGTCGTGGCGAACATCGCCCGTAAGCTCGGCGCGCTCACCATCGGCGTGGTCACCCGGCCGTTCTCGTTCGAGGGCAAGCGCCGGCAGGTCCAGGCCGAGGCGGGCATCGAGGAGCTGCGCAACCAGTGCGACACGCTCATCGTGATCCCGAACGACCGGCTGCTCGCGCTCGGTGACCGCAACATCTCCATGATGGACGCGTTCCGCACCGCGGACCAGGTGCTCCTCTCCGGTGTCCAGGGCATCACCGACCTGATCACCACGCCGGGTCTGATCAACCTGGACTTCGCCGACGTGAAGAGCGTGATGAGCGGCGCCGGCAGCGCGCTCATGGGCATCGGCAGCGCCCGGGGCGAGAACCGCGCCGTCGAGGCGGCCGAGGCGGCCATCTCCAGCCCGCTGCTGGAGCAGAGCATGGACGGCGCGCGCGGCGTGCTGCTGTCCATCGCCGGCGGGTCGGACCTCGGCCTGTTCGAGATCAACGACGCGGCTCAGCTGGTCACCGACGCGGCCCACCCGGACGCGAACATCATCTTCGGCGCGGTCATCGACGACGCGCTCGGCGACGAGGTGCGGGTCACCGTGATCGCGGCGGGCTTCGACGGCGGTACGCCCGCGTACAAGGCGGTCGAGCCGCCGCGGAAGAGCAACCAGAACCCGCCGGCGCAGCAGAACGCGCCGGTGAGCCCGCCGGCCACCATGCCGGCCCCGCAGCAGCCGTCACGGCGGGTGCTCTTCGACGACGTCGACGTGCCCGACTTCCTCAAGAACGGCTCCTGAGCCGCGCCGATGACGGAGTCAGCAACGACGGTGCGGCCCGAGCGCCGCGCCGAAATCGCGGCCGGGCTGGCCCGGGTCCGGGCCCGCATCGACGACGCGTGCGCGGCGGCAGGGCGGCAGCGGGACGAGGTCACCCTGGTCGCGGTGACCAAGACGTACCCGGCGTCCGACGTGGTCGCGCTGGCCGGGCTGGGCGTGACCGACGTGGGGGAGAACCGGGACCAGGAGGCGGCCGGCAAGGCGGCGGCGGTGGCCGAGTCCGGGGAGGCGCCGCGCTGGCACTTCATCGGCCAGTTGCAGCGCAACAAGGCCCGGTCGGTGGTCCGGTACGCCGACGTGGTCCAGTCGGTGGACAGCGTGCGGCTGGCCGCCGCGCTGGACGCCGCCGCGGGCGCGGTCCGGGACCGGCCGCTGGACGTGCTGGTGCAGGTGAGCATCGACGGCGATCCGGCCCGGGGCGGGGCGCTGCCGGGCGATGCCGATCCGCAGCGGGGGCTCGACCCGGTGGCCGCCGCGGTGGCCGGCGCGGACGCGCTGCGGCTGGCCGGCCTGATGGCGGTGGCGCCGCTGGGCTGGGAGCCGGACCGGGCGTTCGCCCGGCTGGCCGAGGTGGCGGCGCGTCTGCGGGCCGACCATCCGGGCGCCACGGTGCTGTCGGCGGGGATGAGCGGAGACCTGGAAAGCGCGATCGGGCACGGCGCGACACATGTCCGTGTCGGCAGCGCGTTGCTCGGAATGCGCCCTGCGCTGCGGTAGCCTCAGCACGACGGAAGCAAATTACATCAGTGTTGTTCAGGACGGCGTTCCCGTAGCCGGGGGCCGTGACGGGCGGACCGCGAACCGCACGTCAGGGGATTGCCGATCCGGTCCGGTGGGCATGATCGTCCACTCGTGATCAAGCGACACGGCACGGGGGCGCGTGCCGCACGGCGGACGGAAGGGCGCGGGGATGGGTGCACTGCGCAAGGCGGGGGTCTGGCTCGGTCTGGTCGAGGAGGACGACGAGCGGGCGTACGAGGACGGTGGCTACGACAAGGGTGGCTACCGGGACTCGTCGCGCTACCGGTCGAGCCGGTACGCCGAGGAGTTCGCCGACGAGGACGACGACGAGGCCGAGGAGCCGCCGGCGACGCGGTCCCGCCTCGGTGACCGGGGCCGGCTGAGCGAGCGCGCCTCCAGCCGGGCGGTCGACACCGACCGGGCCGAGGTCGAGCGCCCGGAGCGGGGCGAGCGCTCCAGCGTCCGGTCGATCACCCGGTCCTCCGGCGGCGACACGTCGGGCGCCCTGACCTACCACACGCGGGACAATCTCGCGCTCGCGCCGCAGGCCCAGCCGCGCGAGCGGGTGGTGGCGCCGGAGGACGAGCAGCGCTACCAGATCACGACGCTGCACCCGACCACCTACCGCGAGGCGCGGACCATCGGCGAGCACTTCCGCGACGGCGTACCGGTGATCATCAATCTCACCGAGATGGACGAGGCGGACGCCCGTCGCCTTGTCGACTTCGCCGCCGGGCTCGCGTTCGGCCTGCGCGGTACGATCGAGCGCGTGACCAACCGGGTGTTCCTGCTCTCACCGGCCAACGTCCAGGTCACCGCTGAGGACAAGGCCAAGATCGCTGAGGGCGGCTTCTTCAGCCTGAGCTGACCCACATGACCGAGGGACGTCGCCTGCCGTGTTGTCGATCCTGTTCCAGGTGCTCTACCTGCTGCTGTACATCTTCCTAATTGTCCTTTTGGCGCGATTTGTTATGGGGGCGGTACTGGCCTATGGTCGCCGCTGGCAACCGGGCCGGGGAGCGTCGGCGGGACTGGAAGTCGTGTGGAGCGTCACTGATCCGCCCCTGCGAGCGTTGAGGCGTGTGATCCCGCCACTGCGAATTGGTACCGTGAGCATCGACCTGGCCTCCCTTGTGCTCCTGGTTATCCTGTTCGTGCTGATGGAGTTCGTGTTTAGGCGCCTGATCTTCGCGTTTGCCTGACCAGAGCGCTTTCGCGGCCGCAACTGACCCGAGGAGTTTCGATGCCGCTGACCCCGGCCGACGTTCACAACGTCGCCTTCAAAAAGCCGCCGATCGGCAAGCGGGGGTATGACGAGGAGGAGGTCGACGCCTTCCTGGACGAGGTCGAGCGCGAGCTGGCCCGTCTGATCGAGGAGAACAACGAGCTGCGCGCCCAGGTGGAGCGCGGCGGTCGGGGTGGCGCTCCCGCCGGCCCCGGCGGTGACGCCCGCCTCGCGGCGGAGCTCAACGACGTCAAGGCCCAGCTCGACCGGGTGCAGCGCGACAAGGCGGCCGCCGAGCAGGCGGCCCGCGCGATGCAGGCCGAGCTGGAGCAGGTACGCGCGCAGGGTGGCCCGGCCGGGGTGACCGGGGACGGCGAGCAGCAGGCGCTGCGGGTGCTCATGATGGCCCAGCGCACCGCCGACGACCACGTCTCCGACGCCCGTCGCGAGGCCGACCAGCTGCTCTCCGAGGCCCGTTCCAAGGCCGAGGAGGTCACCCGGGAGGCGCGCGCCAAGGCCGACGCCCTGGAGCGGGACGCCCGCCAGCGGCACCAGGAGGCCATGGGCGGCCTGGACGCCAAGCGCACCGCTCTGCAGAAGCACATCGAGGAGCTCAAGCAGTTCGAGCGCGAGTACCGCACCCGGCTCAAGGCGTACCTGGAGAGCCAGCTGCGTGACCTCGACGGTCGCGGCCAGGGCCTCGAGGTCGAGATGAACCGCGAGGGCACCCGTGCCGCAGGCAGCAACGGTCTCGCCGCGGCCGGCCTCGCCGGCTCCTACGGCGGTGGCCGCGCGGGCTCGCTCGAGTCCGGCCGCTGATCCCGCGTCGGTGGCCGTCCCCGTGACGGCCACCGACGGCCCAGACCGACACGACGCGGCCGGGGGTGAGCCGTGGTAGCCGCCAGCATCCTGCTCATCCTCGTCGCGGTCGTGCTGCTGGTCGCCGGGCTCGCCGGCGGATCCAGCCTCCTGCTCATCGTCTCGATCGCGGCCAGCGTCCTGTCCGCCGTCGTCTTCGTCGCGTTCGCCCGCCAGGCGGCAGCGACTCGGGCCACGGCGGGCAGGGCGACCGGGCCGCGTACCCGGACCGCGCACACCGTCCCGTCCCCGGACGACCCGGTGAGCCCGGTCCCGCACCACACGTCCACGGTCAGCGCCGGTGGATCCGGGTGGCGGCAACCGCCCGGGTCGCCGGTGACCGAGCCGGACGCCCCGCCGCCAGCCGCGTACTCACCACCGGCCGATCCGTTCGACGCCGATCCGTACACCGCGCCCTACGAACCGGCCGCCGAGTCGTACGAGCGCGCCGTCGCCGAGCCGGTGGCCGACGCGGAACCGACGCCCTACTCGCCGCCCGGCCGGCGCGCCACGGAGACCACGCGGCCCACCTCGCCCGCGCCGGGCGAGCCGTTCGACGGCGACCCGCCGGCCGAGTTCCTCTCCCCCGGGCAGGTGGCCCGGCTGGTGCGGCTGCCCGGCGAGGTCCTGGTGGTCGACGGCCACCCCCGCTTCCACCTGCCCGACTGCCCGCATCTGGTGGGCCGGGATGACGAGCCGATTCCGGTCGCCGAGGCGGTCGGGCTGGGCTTCACCCCGTGCGCGCAGTGCGCCGCCGCCACCACCCTGCTGGCCGAGGCCCGGCCCCGCTGACCATGACGATCGCGGACGACACGCTCACCGTCGCGGTGCGGGTGAAGCCCGGCGCGGCCCGGGCCCGGGTCGGCGGCCGGTACGACGGGCCGTACGGTCCGGCGCTCGTCGTCGCGGTGCACGCGCCGGCGGTGGACGGCCGCGCGACCGAGGCGGCCCGGCGGGCGCTCGCCGACGCGCTCGGCGTCCGGCCGGCGACCGTGTCGCTGCGCTCCGGCGCGGCCAGCCGGGACAAGCTCTTCCAGGTGGAACGCCCGCACGACGGGCTGCCCGGGGTGCTGCTGCGACTGCGCGACGGCAGCACGCCGTGAGATCCGCCCGGGCCGGTCGGCGATGACCCCCGGGCTGGACGTCGCGTTGCTGGTGGGCGCCGCCGTGCTGCTGGTCGCGGTGGGCGCGGTGCGGTTCTCCACCCGGCTCGGCGTGCCGAGCCTGCTGGTCTACCTGGCGCTCGGGGTGCTGCTCGGCGAGGCCGGGCTGGGCATCCGCTTCGACGACGTCGAGCTGACCCGGGTGCTCGGCTTCTGCGCGCTCATCGTGATCATCGCGGAGGGCGGCCTGACCGCCCGGTGGAGCACGCTGCGGCCGGTGCTCGGGCTGGCGGCCACGCTGTCCACTGTCGGCGTGGTGGTCAGCATCGTGGTCGTCGGCGTGGTGGTGCACCTGCTGCTCGACCTGGACTGGCGGCTGGCGCTGCTCTACGGCGCGGTGCTCTCCTCGACCGACGCCGCTGCTGTGTTCGCCACGCTGCGCCGGTTGCGCCTGCCGCCCCGGCTGGTGGCCGCGCTGGAGGCCGAGTCCGGGGTGAACGACGCGCCCGTCGTGCTCGTGGTGCTGCTGCTCTCCCGCGCCGGAGCCCAGGTGGCTCACCCGTGGTGGTACGAGGGGCTGCTGCTCGGCTACGAGCTGGGCGTCGGCGCGGCGGTGGGGGTCGGCGCCGGGCTGACCGGGCGGTACGCGCTGCGCCGGGCCGCGCTCCCGTCGGCCGGCCTGTACCCGATCGCGGTGGTCGGCTTCACCGTGCTGGCGTACGCGGCCGGCTCGGTGCTGCACGCCTCCGGCTTCCTCGCCGTGTACGTGGCCGGCGTGCTGCTCGGCAACTCCCGCCTGCCGCACCGGCAGGCCATCCTCGGCTTCGCAGACGGACTGGCCTGGCTGGCCCAGATCGGCCTGTTCGTGCTGCTCGGCCTGCTGGTCTCGCCGAGCCGGCTGGACGCCGCGGTGCTGCCCGCCGTGATCACCGGCCTGGCCCTGCTGCTGCTCGCCCGGCCGTTGTCGGTGGCGGTCTCCGCGCTGGCGTTCCGGGTCAATCTGCGCGAGCAGCTCTTCCTGTCCTGGGCGGGGCTGCGCGGCGCGGTGCCGGTGGTGCTGGCCACCATCCCGCTGTCGTTGCACGTGCCGGGGGCGGACCGGCTCTTCGACGCGGTCTTCGTGCTGGTGGTGATCTTCACGTTGCTCCAGGCCGGCACGCTGGCGTCGGCGGCCCGCCGGCTGGGCGTGATCGCCCCGGCCGAGCCGAACGAGATCATGCTGGAGACCGCCCCGCTGGAGCGGATGCGCGCGGACCTGCTCCAGCTGGAGGTGCCCGAGGGGTCCCGGCTGGCCGGGG
Organism: Micromonospora sp. TSRI0369; assembly: GCF_001905625.1. Classification (NCBI taxonomy): domain Bacteria; kingdom Bacillati; phylum Actinomycetota; class Actinomycetes; order Micromonosporales; family Micromonosporaceae; genus Micromonospora; species Micromonospora sp. TSRI0369. Next base: position 120,826 of record NZ_LIVU01000009.1, on the reverse strand, counting down.
TGCACGTGGACGAGCTGCGGCTGCCGGTGGGCGCCGCGGTCACGCTGGTGCTGCGCGACGGCGTCGGTTTCGTGCCCGGCCCGGACACCCGGCTCAAGGTCGGGGACAGCCTGCTCATCGTCGCCACCGCTGGCGCACGGGACGAGACCGAGCGGCGGCTGCGGGCGGTGAGCCGCCGGGGTCGGCTGGCGCGGTGGTTCGGGGAGTACGGCGAGGAGACGGCCCGCTGATCTGCTACGGTTCCTTTTGCCCCGATTGATGGCAGTCCGGGGCGGATACGTGGGACGACGGTGCGGCACGTTGTCGGACGCCTGTACGTTCCGTATTCTTGCCAACCTCCGGAGTGCACGGCGGGCCCGCTCGCCGTGCACCCTTCCGTACGCGGACGACGCCGACGAAGGCGTCCCCGCTCACGTACCACTGACCGCCGCGCCACGCGGCTGAGGGAGCTGACATGGCGAAGCCAGCCGACACCAGGACCGCCGGCCGCAAGCCCGCGCCGAAGGCCACCCGCAGCGCCGCGGAGACCGAGAAGATCCGGGCCGCCCTGGCGGCGCGGCGGGACGAGCTGAACGCCGAGTACGATCAGACGCTGAGCGAGATCACCGAGCTGCAGCGCGAGCGGCTGACCGACTCGGCAGGGGACGACCAGGCCGACACCGGCACCAAGACGTTCGAGCGGGAGCAGGAGATCTCTCTCGCCAACAGCATCAAGGAGCGGATCACGCAGGTCGAGCGCGCGCTGGAGCGCCTCGACGAGGGCGGCTACGGCTGGTGCGAGCGGTGCGGCAACCCGATCCCGGTGGAGCGGCTCGCCGCGTTCCCGTCGGCCACCCTCTGCGTGACCTGCAAGCAGCTGGCGGAGCGGCGCTGATCACCGCTCCCCGGCGGCCGTACGGCAGACGGTGACCACGCCGTCGCAAGCGTCGATGGGGAGCAGATGACCGCAGCACCGCCCGCCGGATCCGGCACCACCGAGTCGGGTGCCGGCGCGCCCCGCCGCAGGGCCGTCGGCCTGCTGCTCGGCGTGTCCCTGTTCTCGCTGCTGGCGGATCTGGGCACCAAACAGCTCGCGCTGGCCGAGCTGACCGGCCGGGAGCCGGTGTCGGTGCTGGGCGGCGCGGTCTACTTCAGCCTGACCCGCAACAGCGGCGCCGCCTGGAGCATCGGTTCCGACCACACCTGGGTCTTCCCGATCATCACGTTCGTGGTGATCGGGTGGATCGCCTGGATGGCGCTGCGGCTGCGCTCGCTGCCGTGGGCGGTGTCGCTCGGCCTGGTGCTGGGCGGCGCGCTGGGCAACCTGATCGACCGGATCTTCCGCGCGCCCGGGCACTTCGTCGGCCACGTGGTCGACATGATCAGCCTCTTCGACCCGTACGGCCAGGTCTGGCCGGTGTTCAACCTGGCCGACAGCTCGCTGGTCTGCGGCGTGGTGCTGGCGGTCTTCCTGGAGCTGACCGGCCGGCAGCGCGACGGCTCCCGGCTGCGCGACGAGAAGCGCGACGCCGCCCCGGCCGAGCAGCGGGAGACGGCGTGACCTCCGCATTCGCCGCCGGCGGCGACACCCGCTCCCTGCCCGTCCCGGACGGGCTCGACGGCATGCGCCTGGACCAGGCCGTGTCCCGGCTGTTCGGGCTCTCCCGGACCGCCGCCGCCGGCCTGATCGACGGCGGGGACGCGCTCGTCGACGGCGTGGCCCGGCCCAACTCGCACAAGGTCAAGGCGGGCTCGTGGCTGGAGGTCACGCTGCCCGCGCCGCCCGCCCCGCCGACTGTGGTGCCGCAGGCGGTGCCCGGCCTGACAGTGGTGTACGCCGACGACGACATCGTGGTGGTCGACAAGCCGGTCGGGGTGGCCGCGCACCCGAGCCCCGGCTGGACCGGCCCGACCGTCATCGGCGGGCTGGCCGGCATCGGCCACCGCATCTCCACCAGCGGCGCGGCCGAGCGGCAGGGCGTGGTGCACCGGCTCGACGTGGGCACCACCGGCATCATGGTGGTGGCCAAGAGCGAGCGCGCGTACACCGCGCTGAAGCGGGCGTTCAAGGAGCGCGAGGTGGAGAAGCGCTACCACGCCGTGGTGCAGGGCCACCCGGACCCGCTGCGCGGCACCATCGACGCGCCGATCGACAGGCACCCGCACCACGACTACCGCTGGGCCGTGGTCTCCGGCGGCAAGCCGAGCATCACCCACTACGACACGCTGGAGGCGTTCCCCTCCGCCAGCCTGCTCGACGTACGGCTGGAGACCGGGCGTACGCACCAGATCCGGGTGCACTTCTCCAGCATGCGGCACCCCTGCGTGGGCGACCTGACCTACGGCGCGGACCCGACGCTGTCGGCCCGGCTCGGGCTGGCCCGGCAGTGGCTGCACGCCCGTTCGCTGAGCTTCGCGCACCCGGGCACCGGCGACGAGGTGACGTTCGTCAGCGACTACCCGGAGGATCTGGCCCGGGCGCTGGAGATCCTGCGCGACTGACCATGAGCGACGACGCCGTGCCGCCGCGCCGGTCCCGCTTCGCCGCGCTGACCTGGCTCGCGCTGGTCTGCGCGCTGGTGGTGCTGGTGGTCGCGGTGGCGCAGCGGCGGGACCGTCCGGTGAGCGACCGCACGGTCGGCGAGGTGACCCGGGTCGGGGTGGCCGGCGGCGCGAGCATCCCGGCGTACCTGCGCGCCGCCGGGGAGGAGCTGGCCCGGCTCGACGCGCCCGACGCCTACGCGCTCGTCTCGTTCGCCGACTACCTCACCCCGGCGCGGGTGGCCGCCGCGCTGGACGGCGCGCCGGTCTCGGCGGTGGTGGCGCGGGTGCCGCTGCCCGGCCGGCAGACCGAGATCGTCCGGATCGCGGCGCTGCGGCTGCCGGGCGACGTGGTCGCCGGGATGGCCGACGTCGCCGGGCGCAAGGACCGGGAGGCCGCCGACTACCGGGCGCGCGCGGGCGCCCCGGCGGCCACCGCCGATCCGGAGCTGCGCCGGGTGTACGAGAGCGGGGCCGTGGTCGCGGCCCGGGAGGCGGCCGCCTACCGGTCCGGATGCGCCTGTGTGTACGCCGCGGTGGTCCGTGCCGCGCCGGACGCGCTGCGGGCGCTCGCCGGGCGTCCCGGTGTGCGGGTGGTGGACCCGGCGCCGGAGGTCGCCCGGCTGGACCGGACGGTGTTCACCCCGCCGCTGCCCGAGCAGCGTGACGTGGCCCGGCCGCCGGTGGACACCGGAGCGGACCTGGGTGGCGGAATGGGCGATTCGTCGGAAGCTGCACGGACGGTGAGCGGACCTTCACCGACCGCCCCCGCGCCGGTCCCCGGATCCGGGTCACCCAATCCCGCTCCCACCTCCTGAGACATCGGCCGGGCCCGGCTGCCCGGTCGATCCCACGGTGCGGCGGGACACCGGGCGATGTGCGGCGCGGGGAGTGGTCCGAATAGGGTTTCGTTCGTAGCCTGTCAGGCGGAGATCGATGGGCTGGGGGAGGGCGAATCCTTGGACGGCAGCGAGACCGGCTGGGGTCGGCAGGGCGAGCCGGCACCGCGGTGGCGGGCGCTGCTCGACCGGGCCCGGCTCAGCGGTCGCGGCGCGGAGCACGCCGACGCCGACCGGCACGGCGAGGAGCACCACGCTCCGCCGCCCGACCCGCTGCCGCGCCGCGGCACCGGCACCGGATGGACCGGGCGCGCCGCGGCCGTCGGCCGCGCCCCCGACGGGTCGTACGGCGCCGAGCCCGGCTACCGGGCCGAGGCCACGTTCCGGGTCGACCCCGCCTTCCGCGCCGACCCGCGCCACGAGGGCGAACCGGCCTACCGGGCCGAGCCGGCGTACCGCACCGACCCGGAGCCGTCCTGGCGCACCGGGCAGCCCTACCCGGCCGAGCCGTCCTGGCGCGCCGAGCCGTCGATCGCGCCGGACCCGTCCTTCGCCGCCGAGCCCCGGCCGGAGCCGTCCTGGCGCGCCGAACCGGCACGGCCGGAGCCGCACGGCCGGGCCGAGGCGCCGGCCGAGTCCCGGTACTCCCTCCTCGACGGTGGCTACCGGCCCGCGCCGCCGCCGGCCGAGTCCCGGTACGCCCTGCTCGACCGGGGCCGATACCGGCCGGACGTCCCGCCCGCACCGGAACCGGTGGTGCCCGCGCCGCGCAGCCCGCTGGAGGGCCGCTCCGGCCGGGCGGGCCGGGCCGCGCCGGCCCAGGCGAAGTGGCGTGCCCCCGAGCCGGACGCCGAGCTGGAACGCGCCACCAGTGTGCTGCGCCGCGAGCTGGGCACGCCCCGGGTGCTCGCGTTCGCCAACCCCAAGGGCGGGGTGCACAAGACCACCGCCACCGTGCTCGCCGCGGCCACCGTCGGCAGCGTCCGCGGGCGGGGCGTGCTCGCCTGGGACGACAACGAGCTGCGCGGCACGCTCGGCCTGCGGGCCGGCAGCGCCCGGCACGCCCGCACCATCCGGCACCTGATCCACGACCTGGCGCAGATCGAGATCCTCGAGGGCAACACGTTGCTGTCCCACCTCGACGACTACCTGCGGCACGCCTCCGACGGCTCGTACGACGTGCTGGCCGGCGAGGAGAGCCCGCGCTTCGCCCAGCGGCTCGACCAGTTCACCGTCAAGCGGGTGCTGGAGCTGTTGCGCCGCACCCACGAGGTGGTCTGCGTGGACACCGGCAACAACGTGGAGAGCCCGAACTGGCGCACCGTGATGCAGGCCGCCGACCAGCTCGTGGTGACCACCGTGCCGCGCGAGGACGCGGCGTTCAGCGCGGACTGGATGCTCGACCTGCTGCACGAGGAGGGCATGGGCGAGCTGGCCGACAACGCGGTCACGCTGATCTCCTGCCCGACGCCGGGCCGCACCTCTCTGCAGGACGACCTGGAACGGCACTTCGCCACCCGGACCCGGGCGGTCGCGGTGGTGCCCTACGACCCGGCGCTGGAGACCGGCTCCTCGATCGAGTACCACCAGCTCCAGGCCGAGACCCGCAACGCCTGGCTCAAAGCCGCCGCGGTGATGGTGGAACCGTTCGCGCGCTGAGGCGGCGACCACCGCCCCGCGCCGTGCCCCGGCCTGAGAGGATCAACGGGTGACTCCGGACACCCCTGATCCCGAGCGGACGCGCGAGCGTACCGACGGCGGCGAGGCGCGGCCCGAGGGCGAGCAGCCGCCCGGCTGGCCCGGCGGACCGCCCGGCTGGCCCGGTGGACTGCCGGTGCCGGCCGGCACCCCCGTCACCGCGCCCGGCGCCGACCCGCTGGCCGGGCATCCGGGCGTCGTGGCGCAGCTGCCCGGGGCGTCGCCCGCGGCCCGGCGATCCGCCGGCCGGGCCGTGACGACCACCCTCGGCGTGGCCGCGCTGCTCACCGCGCTCGGCGCGCCGCTCGGGCTGCTCTGGGCGTGGGCGGCGCCCGCCACTCCGGTACGGCAGACGCCGGCCGGCGCGGTCTACGCGACCACGCAGCCGGAGCAGCCGATCGCCGCGGACGGCTGGTTCAGCCTCCTGACGCTCGGCTTCGGCGTGCTCGCCGCGATCACCCTGTGGGTGGTGCTACGCCGCCGGCGCGGCCCGGCGGGCCTGCTCGCGGTCACCCTCGGCGGTCTCGGCGCGGCGGTGGTGGCCTGGCAGGTCGGCCGCCGGATCGGCCTGTCCACGTTCCAGCGGCTGGTGGAGACCGCCCCGCCGGGCACCGCCTTCACCAAACCCGTCGACCTGCGCGCCGGCGGCGTCGACTGGTTCGGCCCGCTCCCGCTGCCGCACGGCAACCTGCTGCTCGCCGCGTTCGGCGCGGCTGTGACGTACACGCTGCTTGCGGGCTGGTCGCGGTGGCCGTCGCTGCGGCCGGAGCCGGAGTTCGACGGCGGGTGGCCGCCGCCCCCGCCGGGGTTCAGTTCGGCGCCGGGAGACCAGCCAGCTCGCTGAGCGGCACCGGCACCGCCCGGACCTGCCGCAGCAACGCCGTCTCCCGGTTGAGCAGGCGCAGCTCGGCCCGCAGGCGGGCGGCCGTGTCGTCGATCGCGAGCAGCCGCTGCCGGTCGTCCACGGTCAGCGCGGCGGTCGCGGCGACCAGGTGCGACAGCACCGTCGGGTCCTCCGGCAACTGCTCGGAGATCTCCTGCTGGTCCGGCCGGATCAGGCCGAGATACTGCCGGAACACCGAGATCACCCGGGCCGCCAGCAGGTCGGCGACCTCGTCCGGACCGCCCGGCTCGGGCAGCCACCGCACCTCCGCGGTGAGGTAGGGCTCGGCGGCGTGGTCGACCTCGGCCAGGCGGAACCGGCGCCGGCCCACGGTGACGATGTCGAACCCGCCGTCGGCCAGCTCGGTGACCTGCCGCAGCTCGGCGGTGCAGCCCACCTCGTGCAGCGTGACCTCGCCGGCGGTCAGCCCGAAGCGCCCCGGCGGCCCGGCCGGCGCGACCTCCCAGCCGGCCCGGATCGCCACCACGCCGAACTCGCGCGGCGCGCCCTCGGGCAGCGCCACCAGGTGGCGCACCAGCGCCCGGTAGCGCTCCTCGAAGATGTGCAGCGGAAGGACCAGCCCCGGGAAGAGGACGGTCCCGAGCGGGAACACCGGCAGCCGTGCGCTCACGCGATCGAGCGTATCCCCAACGTGCCCGCCCGCGCGTGTCCCGGCTCACCGTCCCGGCGTGCGGGCGGCCCGGGCCGGTCGCCGGGGCGGCGGCCTAGACTCGCAGGCGTGCTGAATCGGATCGACCTGCGCGGCGGGGCACGTGACCCGCGCCGCCTGCTGCCCCGTGCCCAGCTCGACGTCTCCGTGGCGGTCGAGCGGATCCGCCCCCTGGTCGAGGCGGTCCGGGAGCATGGGTACCCGGCGATCCGGGAGGCCAGCGAACGGTTCGACGGCGTCTCCCCGGAGCGGCTGCGGGTGCCGGTCGAGACGATCCGCGCCGCCGAGGGCGAGCTGGACCCGCAGGTCCGCGCCGCGCTGCTGGAGTCGATCAACCGGGCCCGCAAAGTCCACGACGACCAGCGCCGCACCGACCACACGACGACTGTGGTGCCCGGCGGCACGGTGACCGAGCGGTGGGTGCCGGTCGACCGGGTCGGTCTCTACGTCCCCGGCGGCCTGGCCATGTACCCGTCGACGGTGGTGATGAACGTCGTGCCGGCCCAGGCGGCCGGGGTGCGCTCGCTGGTGGTGGTGAGCCCGCCGCAGAAGGACAACGACGGCCTGCCCGACCGGCGGGTCCTCGCCGCCTGCGCGCTGCTCGGCGTGGACGAGGTGTACGCCGTCGGCGGCGCCCAGGCGGTCGCCATGCTCGCGTATGGCGCGGGCGTCGACCCGGCCGGGGACGAGCGCTGCGAGCCGGTCGACATGATCACCGGCCCGGGCAACATCTGGGTCACCGCCGCGAAGCGGCTGCTGCGCGGCGTGGTCGGCATCGACGCCGAGGCCGGCCCGACCGAGATCGCGATCCTGGCCGACGACACCGCCGACCCGGCGCACGTCGCCGCCGACCTGATCAGCCAGGCCGAGCACGACCCCCTCGCGGCCAGCGTGCTGGTCACCCCGTCCACGGCGCTCGCCGACGCGGTCGACGCCGAGCTGGCCCGGCAGGCGCCCGCGGCCAAGCACGCCGAGCGGATCGGCACCGCGCTGCGCGGCGAGCAGAGCGGCGTGGTCCTGGTCGACGACCTGGAGGCGGGGCTGCGGGTGGTCGACGCGTACGCGGCCGAGCACCTGGAGATCCAGACCGAGAACGCCCGCGAGTGGGCGCTGCGGGTCCGCAACGCCGGGGCGGTGTTCGTGGGCGCCTGGTCGCCGGTGTCGCTCGGCGACTACTGCGCGGGCTCCAACCACGTGCTGCCCACCGGCGGCTGCGCCCGGCACTCCTCCGGGCTGTCCGTGCAGTCGTTCCTGCGCGGCGTCCACCTGATCGAGTACACGCAGGACGCGCTGCGCGACGTGGCCCCGCACGTGGTCACGCTGGCGACGGTGGAGGACCTGCCGGCGCACGGCCAGGCGGTCAGCGTCCGGTTCCCCGACGGCGGCGCGTCGTGACCACGCTCGACGACCTGCCGATCCGCGACGACCTGCGCGGACGCACGCCGTACGGCGCGCCGCAGCTCGACGTGCCGGTGCGGCTGAACACCAACGAGAACTCCTATCCGGTGCCCGAGCCGGTGGTCGAGGCGATCGGCAAGGCGGTCGCCGCCGAGCTGCGCGACCTCAACCGCTATCCGGACCGGGACGCGGTGGCGCTGCGCGCCGACCTGGCCGCCTACCTGGGGCACGGGCTCACCGCCGACCACGTGTGGGCCGCGAACGGCTCCAACGAGATCCAGCAGCAGCTGCTGCAGGCGTTCGGCGGTCCCGGGCGCACCGCGCTCGGCTTCACCCCGGCGTACTCGATGCACCCGCTGCTGGCGCTCGGCACCGGCACCCGGTGGGTGCCCGCCCGGCGCGGCGAGGACTTCGGGCTCACCGCCGACGAGGCGGTGGCCCAGGTCCGGGAGCACCGGCCGGACGTGGTGTTCCTCTGCTCGCCGAACAACCCGACCGGCACCGCGCTCGACCCGGCGGTGGTCGCCGCCGTGCTGGACGAGGCGCCCGGCATGGTGATCGTGGACGAGGCGTACGCCGAGTTCGCCCGGCCCGGCACGGTGAGCGCGCTGGCAGTGCTGCCCGGCCACCCGCGGCTGGTGGTGACCCGCACCATGAGCAAGGCGTTCGGCTTCGCCGGTGGCCGGCTCGGCTATCTGGCCGCCGACCCGGCGGTGGTGGACGCGGTGCAGCTGGTCCGGCTGCCGTACCACCTGTCCGCGCTCACCCAGGCCGCCGCCCGCGCGGCGCTGGCGCACCGGGATGCCCTGCTCGGCACCGTGGCCGCGATCATGCGGCAGCGCGACCGGATCGTCGCCGAGCTGCGCGCCCGGGGCCACCGGGTGGCCGACAGCGACGCCAACTTCGTGCTGTTCGCCGTCGACGGGGACCAGGCGGTGGCCTGGCGTACCCTGCTCGATGCCGGCGTGCTGGTGCGTGACGTCGGCCTGCCCGGCTGGCTGCGCGTCACCGCCGGCACCCCGACCGAGACCGACGCCTTCCTCACCGCGATGGAGAACGTTTCATGAGCCGGATCGCCCGGATCGAGCGGGTCACAAACGAGACCAAGGTGCTCGTCGAGATCGACCTCGACGGCACCGGCAAGGCCGATATCGAGACCGGCGTCGGCTTCTACGACCACATGCTCAACCAGATCGCCCGGCACGGCGGCTTCGACCTGACCGTGCACACCGTCGGCGACCTGGAGATCGACGCGCACCACACGATGGAGGACACCGCGCTCGCGCTGGGCGCCGCGTTCGACCGGGCGCTGGGCGACAAGGCCGGCATCCGGCGGTACGGCTCGGCCACCGTCCCGATGGACGAGGTGCTGGTCCGGGCCGCCGTCGACCTGTCCGGCCGCCCGTACGTGGTGCACGACGAGCCGGCGCTGGCCCCGTACATCGGGCCGGTCTACCCGACGAGCATGACCCGGCACATCTGGGAGTCGTTCGGCCAGTCGGCCCGGATCACGCTGCACGTGGACGTGCTGCGCGCGGCCCGTCCCGGCGGCCACCCGGACGCGCACCACGTGGTCGAGGCGCAGTTCAAGGCCGTCTCCCGCGCGCTGCGCGAGGCCACCGCGCTGGACCCGCGTAACGCGGGCGTGGTGCCGTCCACGAAGGGCGCGCTCTGATGAAGGTGCTGCCCACTCTGGTGTTGATCCTGGCCGGGCTGCTGGTCGGCGGGACGTGGTCGCTGATCAAGCAGGGCGCGCCGCGCGCCGCTGTGGTGGTCACCGGCCTGCTGGCCGTGCTGGCCACCGTCGCCGGGCTGCTCTGGCTGCTGCCGGGGGAGAGCTGATGGCGCGGCGGGTGGTGGTGCTCGACTACGGCTCGGGCAACCTGCGCTCGGCCGAGCGCGCGGTGGCGCGGGCCGGCGCCGAGGTGACAGTCACCGACGACCTGGCCGCCGCCGCGTCGGCTGACGGCCTGGTGGTGCCGGGCGTCGGCGCGTTCGCCGCCTGCATGGCCGGGATCGAGGCGCTGGGCGCCGGGCCGGTCATCGCCGAGCGGGTCGCCGCCGGGCGGCCGGTGCTGGGCATCTGCGTCGGCATGCAGATCCTCTTCGGGCACGGCGAGGAGCACGGCGTGGTCACCAAGGGGCTGGGGTTGCTGCCCGGCGGGGTGAGCCGGCTGCCCGCGCGGCGGCTGCCGCACATGGGCTGGAACACCGTGCGTCCGCCGGCCGGCTCGACGCTGTTCGCCGGCCTGCCGGCCGACACCCGGTTCTACTTCGTGCACTCCTACGGGGTGACCGAGCCGGCGGCGCTGGCCGAGGCGGGCGCCACGGTGACCACCGCGCACCACGGCACGGACTTCGTGGCGGCGGTGGAGCGGGGCGCGCTGTCGGCCGCGCAGTTCCACCCGGAGAAGTCGGCCGACGCCGGGGCCGCGCTGCTGCGCAACTGGCTCGGCACGCTGTGACCGGCCCGCGGGCGTCCGCGTGAGCAAGGAGCGGGCCCGCCGCCGGGCGGAGCGCGAGGCCGAGCAGGAGCGGGAGCGCGCCGTCCGGGCCCGCCGGGTGGCCCGCCGGGAGCGGCGGCACTCTCTGGTACGCCGGCTGACGCCGTCGCTGCGGCGCGGGCGTACCGGGCGGCTGCGCCGGCACACCCGGCGCGAGCGGGCGACGATCCTGGTGCTCACGGCGGTGGCGGTGGTCGCGATCTGGAGCCTGGTGGACGACCTGGCGCTGCGGCTGGTGCTGGTCGCGTTGTTGTTGCTGGTCCTGCCCGCGGTCGTGGTGATCGCGCTGGACCGTCGTTGAGGACCCGAGGAGAGAAGCGTTGAGCCTCACCCTGTTGCCCGCCGTGGACGTCGCCGACGGCCAGGCCGTCCGGCTCGTGCAGGGCGCCGCCGGTAGCGAGACCACCTACGGCGACCCGCTGGACGCGGCGCTGGCCTGGCAGTCCGACGGCGCGGAGTGGATCCACCTGGTGGATCTGGACGCCGCGTTCGGGCGGGGCTCCAACGCCGCGCTGCTGGCCGAGGTGGTCGGCAAGCTGGACGTGCAGGTGGAGCTGTCCGGCGGTATCCGGGACGACGAGTCGCTGCGGGCGGCGCTGGCCACCGGGGCGGCCCGGGTCAACATCGGCACCGCCGCGCTGGAGGACCCGCAGTGGTGCGACCGGATCTGCGGCGAGTACGGCGACCGGGTGGCGATCGGGCTGGATGTGCGCGGCCGTACCCTGTCGGCGCGCGGCTGGACCCGCGACGGCGGTGACCTCTACGAGGTGCTGGCCCGGCTCGACGCGGCTGGCGCGGCGCGGTACGTGGTCACCGACATCACCAAGGACGGCACCATGCGCGGGCCGAACCTGGATCTGCTGCGCGAGGTGTGCGGGCGCACCGACGCCCCGGTGATCGCCTCCGGCGGCGTGTCCACGCTCGACGACCTGCGGGCGCTGGCCGCGCTGGAGCCGGTGGGCGTGGAGGGCGTGATCGCCGGGAAGGCGCTCTACGCGGGCGCGTTCACCGTCGCCGAGGCGCTGGCCACGTTGCGGGCCGGCGCGTGACCGCCGGGCCGGCGGAGTCCTCGGCGGACGCCGGGGTGGTGACCCGGCTCGGATCGGGCGGCCCGTGGGAGGCGCTGTACGGCTACTCCCGGGTGGTCCGGGCCGGTTCGCTGGCGATCACCGCCGGCTGCACCTCCACAGTCGACGGCCGGGTGGCGCACGCGGGCGACGCGGCGGCGCAGACCGCGCAGGCGATCCGGATCGGCCTGGACGCGCTGGCCGAGGTCGGCGCCGGGCCGGGCGACGTGGTGCGGACGCGGATGTACGTGACCGACCGGATCTACGCCGACGAGGTGGGCCGGGCGCACAACGCGGTGTTCGGTCCGGTGCGCCCGGTGGCGACGATGGTGGTGGTGGCCGCGCTGATCGACCCGGACATGCTGGTCGAGGTCGAGTTGGAGGCGTACCTCCCCGTCGGCTGACGGCGCCGGGGCGCGTCGCCCGCCCCGGACCGCACACCGATCGGTTGTGCACAACTTGATTGTGGGCTACGGTTTCACGGTGACCGATGATCTGGTGCTGCGCCGGCAGGTGTGCTTCGCCCTCTACGCGGCGTCGCGCGCCCTGACCGACGTCTACCGGCCCATCCTCGACGAGCACGGCCTGACCTACCCGCAGTACCTGGTACTGCTGGTGCTCTGGGAGCGCGACGACGACGCCCCCACGGTCTCCGAGCTCGGCGCCGCGCTCCGGCTCGACTCCGGCACGCTCTCCCCGCTGCTCAAGCGGCTGGAGGCGGCCGGGCTGGTGGTGCGTACCCGCTCGGCCGCCGATGAGCGCCGGGTCGAGGTGGGCCTCACCGGCCAGGGCCGGGCCCTGCGGGAGCGGATGTGCGACGTGCCGCGGCAGGTGGCCACCGCCACCGGGCTCACCGAGACCGAACTGGTCTTCCTCCACGGCATCCTCACCCGGGTCACCGAGACGATCCACCGACAGAAGGAGCAGTGACATGCAGGTGCTCTACACCGCCTCCGCCCGCGCCACCGGTGACGGCCGCGACGGTCACGTCCGCACCTCCGACGGCACCGTCGAGCTGGACCTCGCCGTACCGAAGGAGATGGGCGGCGCCGGCGGCGCGGCCAACCCGGAGCAGCTCTTCGCGGCCGGCTACGCGGCCTGCTTCCACTCCGCGCTGCGCGTGGTCGCCCGCAAGGCCAAGGCGGACGTCTCCGGCTCGGTCGTCGAGGCCGAGGTGGGCATCGGCCCGAACGGCAGCGGCGGCTTCGGTCTGGCCGTGACGCTCGTGGTGGACCTGCCCGCGGTCGAGCGCTCGGCAGCCGAGCAACTCGTCGACGCGGCCCACCAGGTCTGCCCCTACTCCAACGCGACCCGTGGCAACGTCGAGGTCACCCGCACGGTCCGCGAGGCCCGATGAGTGAGGGCCCGATGAACCGGGAGATCCATCTGGCGTCCCGGCCACAGGGCTGGCCGACTCCGGAGAACTTCCGGCTGGTCACCACCGAGGTGCCGACGCCGGGCCCGGGCCAGGTCGTGGTCCGCAACCGGTTCATGTCCGTCGACCCGTACATGCGCGGGCGGATGAACGACGTCAAGTCGTACGTGCCGCCGTTCGCGCTCGACGCCCCGCTCGACGGGGGCGCGATCGGTGAGGTGGTGGCCGGCGAGGCCGAGGGCGTCAAGCCCGGCGACGTCGTGCTGCACGGGCTCGGCTGGCGTGAGTACGCGCTCGTGGACGCCCGGGGCGCGCGCAAGGTCGACCCCGACCTGGCACCGGTGACCGCGTACCTGGGCGTGCTCGGCATGACCGGGCTGACCGCGTACGCCGGGCTGCTGGACGTGGCCGCCATGAAGCCGGGGGAGACCGTGTTCGTCTCCGGCGCGGCCGGCGCGGTGGGCAGCATGGTCGGCCAGATCGCGAAGCTGCGCGGCGCCGGCCGGGTGATCGGCAGCGCCGGTTCCCGGGCCAAGGTCGAGCGGCTCACCGCGCTCGGCTTCGACGCCGCGTTCGACTACCACGACGGCCCGGTGTCCAAGCAGCTCAGGGCGGCCGCCCCGGACGGTGTCGACGTGTACTTCGACAACGTCGGCGGCGACCACCTGGAGGCCGCGATCGGGGCGATGAACCTGCACGGCCGGGCCGCCATCTGCGGCATGATCGCGCAGTACAACGCCACCGAGCCGCCGGCCGCCCCGCGCAACCTGGCGCTCGTGATCGGCAAGCGCCTGACGCTGCGCGGCTTCCTCGTCAGTGACCACGGTCACCTGCGGGAGCAGTTCGTGCAGGAGGTGGCGGGCTGGCTGCGCGAGGGCCGGCTGTCGTGCGACGAGACGGTGATCGACGGGATCGAGCAGGCCCCGGAGGCTTTCCTCGGCCTGCTGCGCGGCGAGAACCTCGGCAAGATGCTGGTTCGTCTCTGACCGGCGCGAACGCACACCACCACGGGCGGTGGTGACCGGCCTCACCGGCCGGTCACCACCGCCCCCGCGTTGGCTAGGCTCGGGGCATGACGGTGGCGGTACGGGTGATCCCGTGTCTGGATGTGGACGCCGGGCGCGTGGTCAAGGGGGTCAACTTCCTCGACCTGCGTGACGCGGGCGACCCGGTGGAGCTGGCGGCGGCGTACGACCGGGCCGGCGCGGACGAGCTGACCTTCCTCGACGTCACCGCCTCGTCGAGCGACCGGGGCACCATGCTCGACGTGGTGCGGCGCACTGCCGAGTCGGTCTTCATCCCGCTCACGGTGGGCGGCGGCGTCCGTCAGGTCGCCGACGTCGACACGCTGCTGCGGGCCGGGGCGGACAAGGTGGGCGTGAACACCGCCGCCATCGCCCGTCCGGAGCTGATCGCCGAGATCGCCGACCGGTTCGGCCGCCAGGTGCTCGTGCTCTCGCTGGACGTGCGCCGCGCCCCGGACGGCACGACGCCGAGCGGCTTCGAGGTGACCACGCACGGCGGGCGGCGCGGCACCGGCCTGGACGCGGTCGAGTGGGCGGCGCGCGGCGCCGAGCTGGGCGCGGGTGAGATCCTGCTCAACTCGATGGACGCCGACGGCACCAAGGCCGGGTTCGACCTGCCGCTGATCCAGGCGGTGCGGGAGGTGGTCGACGTGCCGGTGATCGCCAGCGGCGGCGCGGGCGAGGTGGCGCACTTCCCGCCGGCCGTCGGCGCGGGAGCGGACGCGGTGCTCGCCGCGAGCGTCTTCCACTTCGGCGAGCTGACCGTCGGCCAGGTCAAGGACGCGCTGCGCGGCGCCGGGCACCCGGTGCGCTGAGGCGGGCGGTCACTGCCGGCCGGAGCGCCCCTCGGGGGAGCGGCGCGGCATCGGGATCGAGCGGACCACGTACTCCTGCACGGCGGCGGCGTGGTCGTCCTCGTCGAGCTGCCACTCGGATTCGCCGGGCGGGTGCCGGCGGGTCAGCACGCCCTGCACCGTGTCCACTGTGGTGCCGAGCCCGGCGCTGGGACGGGTGCGCCAGAGCCGCTCACCGTCCGGGGTGACCCGGAACCAGCCGTCGGAGACGCTGACCAGGCCGGCGCCGACGAGCCGCCGGACCGCGCCCTCCACCTCGTGCCGCTCGGGGATGGCCTGGTTGAGGTGGTCGGCTGTGGAGAGGACGTCGGCCAGCCGTACGCCTTCGGGGCGGCGTGTCGACGCGGACCGCCGGTGCCGGCCGGCGCCACTGGCGATGACAAGCGCGACGAAGATCCAGGCGTCGCTCCAACGCCATCCGTTCTCCCCCATGCAGGAATGATGCCCGGCCGCGACGGCGGAGGAAACACCTGGTTTCGCTGTTCTGTGTCACCGCAGCTCAGCGCGTTGCGGAGCGCTGCGGACCGTGGCGGTCGGCCCGGCGCTGATCACGTAGCGTAAGCGCCGCTCGGCGGCCGCGCTGGGAGCGCGAAGACCGGGATGAAGAACTGGGCGAGCGGGCCGATGGTCAGCGCGTACGCCACGGTGCCGAGACCGACGGTCCCGCCGAGCAGCCAGCCGAGGCCCAGCACGGTGATCTCGATGCTCGTGCGGACCAGCCGGACCGAGAAGCGGGGGTGGCGGGCGACGAAGCCGGTCATCAGACCGTCGCGGGGTCCGGGGCCGAGCCCGGCGCCGAGGTAGAGCCCGGTGGCGGCGCCGTTGGCGACGATCCCGGCCACCAGCATCGCGGTGCGCGCCGGCATGCCGTCACCGGGCGGCAGCACTGCGAGCGTGGCGTCGACGACCAGCCCGATGACCACGACGTTGCTGACCGTGCCGAGGCCGGGCCGCTGCCGCAGCGGGATCCAGAGCAGCAGGACCAGGGCGCCGACGGCGATGGTGACGGTGCCGAAGGAGAGACCGGTCTGCCGGGAGAGCCCCTGGTGGAACACGTCCCACGGGTCCAGGCCCAGCTCCGACCGGATCATCAGCGCCATGCTGAGGCCGTACAGAACGAGCCCGGCGTAGAGCTGGGTGAGTCGTCGCGCCGGGCGGTGCCCGAGATTGCCAAGCGGTGCCATGCATGCCACCCTAGGGGCCAATTGCAGGCCGCAAGGGGGCCAATTCTGGAGGTGTGGCCATGACCAGCCAGGTGCGCGGCGTCCAATTGGCGCGACTCCTCGGCCAGTGGCACGCATTGCCGGGCCGCCGGCGCAGCCCCGACTACGCCGCGCTCGCCGCCGCCGTCCGGGGCCTGCTCGCCGACGGCCGGCTGCCGCTGGGGGTACGCCTGCCGGCCGAGCGGGAACTGGCCGAGGCGCTGCGGATCAGCCGGACCACTGTCACCGCCGCGTACCGGGAACTGCGGGAGAGCGGCCACCTGGCCAGCCGCCGGGGCGCCGGGAGCTGGACCATGCTGCCCGGCGGCCACCGGGTGGCCAGCACCGGGCTGTGGACGCCGCTGGACGACCGCGACATGATCGACCTCGGCGTGGCCGCGCTGTCCGCGCCGCCGCAGCTCGTCCCGGCCGCCCGGGCGGCCGCCGAGGACCTGCCCCGCTATCTGGGCGGCGCCGGCTACCACCCGACCGGCATCATCGAGCTGCGGGAGGCGGTGGCCCGCGGGTACACCGAGCGCGGGCTGCCCACCAGCCCGGAGCAGATCATGGTCACCAGCGGCACCCAGCACGCGCTGGACCTGGTGCTGCGGCTGGCCCTGTCGCCCGGCGGCGCGGTGCTCGTCGAGTCACCCACCTACCCCAACGCCCTGGCCGCGCTGTCCGCCCGGCGGGCCCGGATCGCCACGCACGGCCTGTCCGACGAGGGCTGGGACGCCGAGCTGCTGCTCGGCAGCATCCGGCAGACCCGGCCGAAGCTCGCGTACGTGATCCCGGAGTTCCACAACCCGACCGGCCACCTGATGGCGGCCGACCTGCGCGAACGGCTGGTCGGCGCGGCGCACGCGGCCGGCACCGACCTCGTCGTCGACGAGTCCTTCGTCGACCTGCCACTGGACGACACCCCGCTGCCGCCACCCGTGGCGGTCTTCGACAGGCACTCCCGGGTGATCAGCATCGGCGGGATGAGCAAGCCCTACTGGGGCGGGCTGCGGATCGGCTGGGTCCGCGCCTCCGCGCCCCAGGTGCAGCGGCTGGCTGCGGCCCGGGTCGGGGTGGACATGGCCAGCCCGGTGCTCGACCAGCTCGTCGCCGTGCACCTGCTCGCCGAGGCGCCCGCCATCGTGGCCGCCCGCCGCGCCCAGCTCGCCGCCCAGCGGGACGCCCTGGTCGCGGCGCTCGCCGAGCAGCTGCCCGACTGGCGGGTCACGGTGCCGCGCGGCGGCGTGACGCTCTGGGCCGAGCTGGACGGTCCGATCTCCAGCGCGCTGGCCCGGGCCGCCGAGGAGGTCGGCGTACGGCTGGCGCCCGGACCCCGGTTCGGCCTGGACGGGACGCTCGAGCGCTTCCTGCGCCTGCCCTTCACACTGGCCGCCGAGGAGCTGGTGGAGGCGGTGGGCCGGCTCGCCGCGGTGCGCTACGACCTGGACCGGGCCGGCCGGCCGCAGTGGCGCGAGGCCGGCGTCATCGCCTGACCCGGCGCGCCCGCCCGATCCGGTGGTGAAGCTCCGAACCCCGGCTCCGGGCGGGACGGCGACCGCAGACTGCCCGAGTGGGGAACGGGGGCGGGGTCCGGTGGTCGTGGACGGTGCGGCGCAGCGCGCCGGGCTCCCGCACCACCCGGCTGGAGCTCTTCTACGACCTGGTCTTCGTCTTCGCGTTCCTGAGCGTCACCACGCTCACCGCCTCGGTGCTCACGCCGGTCAACCTCTACCGCTTCCTGCTGGTGCTGGCGTTGCTCTGGTGGTCGTGGACCGGCTTCGCGCGGATGGGCAACGCCTTCCGCGCCGACCAGGGGGTGCTGCCGCTGGTCGGCTTCGTCACCGTGGCGGCGACGTTCCTGCTCGTGCTCAGCACACCCAGCGCGTTCGCCAACCGCGGCGGCTGGCTGCCCGGGCCGCTCGTCTTCGCCGGGTGCTACTTCGTGATCCGCACGGCCCAGCTCACCGTCTTCGCCTGGGCCGACCGTGCCGACCCGGCCCGGCGCCGGGGACTGCGGATGCGCTTCCTGGCCCCGACCGTGGCCACGGCGCTGCTTGTCGTCGCCGGCACCCTTCCCGGCCGGCTGGCGCAGGAGCGGGTCGCGGTGTGGCTGCAACTGGCGCTCTGGACGCTGGCGCTGCTTGTCGAGTACGTCGCCGGGACGGTCCTGGGCCAGCAGTGGTGGGTGGTGCTCTCGGCCGGGCACTGGGCGGAACGGCACGCGCTCATCGTGCTCGTCGCACTCGGCGAGTCGATCATCGCGCTGGGGCTCGGCCCGAAGCGCGGGCTGCCGCTCACCGGCCCGGTGGCGATCGCCGCGTTGCTCGGCATCACGGTCGTGGCGGCGCTGTGGTGGGCGTACTTCGACACGCTGGCGTTCGCCATGGAACAGGTCCTGCACCAAGCCCGGGACCGCGCCACACGGCTGCGGCTCGCCCGCACCGCGTACACGTTCCTGCACCTGCCGATAGTCGCCGGGATCATCCTCTACGCGCTCGGCCTCAAGGACCTGCTGGCCGAGGCCGCCGATCCGCACACGCCCGCCTGGGGGCTGCCGCTCGGCGACTTCTGGGGCGCGATCCTGTTCGGCGGGGTCGCGTTGCACCTGCTCGGCGTCGCCGGGTGCTGGTGGGTGGCGCTGCGCGAGATCCACTGGCGGCTGCTGACCACCGTGGTGGCGCTGACCGCGGTCGCCCCATTCGTGTTCCGTGTGCCGGAGCTGGTCGCACTGATCGTGCTGGCGATGCTCACCGGCGCGGGCGTGGCCTGGGAGACCCGGGGCGAGGACGGTCACCGGCGCCGGGTACGCCAGCTCGCGCTGGAGGAGCAGATCGCCGCCGAGGCCGAGCAGAGCCACTGGCGGCAACAGCACCTCTGAACGGCACGCGGCCGTGCCCCGGGACGGTGGGGCACGGCCGGCGCTACCGACTGGTGGTGCGGGCTACAGCTCGGCGAGCGTGCCCTCGTACATCTTGTCGATCTCGGAGGCGAAGTTCGTCTCCACGCTGCGACGCTTGATCTTCAGCGACGGCGTGACCTCGCCGTCCTCGATGGTGAGGTCACGGGGGAGGATCGACACCTTCTTGATCGTCTCCCAGCGGTTGAGCTTCGCGTTCAGCTCGGCCACGTAGCCCTCGACCATCTCCCGCGCCTGCGGCGAGGTGACGATCGTGGTGTAGTCGCTGCCCTCCAGCGGGGTGCCGGCGGCCCAGCCCTTGATCGCGTCCGGGTCCAGCGTGACGAGCATTGTGCAGTAGTTGCGCGCCTGGCCGATCACCACTGCCTGCGAGGTGTACGGGCAGACCGCCTTGAACATGCCCTCGATGTGCGACGGCGCGACGTACTTGCCGCCGGACGTCTTGACCAGGTCCTTCTTCCGGTCGGTGATGCGCAGGTAGCCGTCGGAGTCGAGCGTGCCGATGTCACCGGTGCGGAAGAAGCCGTCCTCGGTGAACGCGGCGGCGGTCTCCTCCGGCAGGTTGTGGTAACCCCGCATGACCGGCTTGCCCCGCATGAGGACCTCGCCGTCGCTGTCGATCCGGCACTCCAGGTCACCCATGGCCCGGCCCACGCTGCCGATCTTCAGCCCGTCGGGCGGGTTGACGAACGCGCCGGCGCTGGTCTCGGTCAGGCCGTAGCCCTCGGAGATGGGCAGGTTGGCGGCGGCGAAGAAGGTCGCGATCTCCTTGCTCAGCGGCGCCGCGCCGGAGACCAGCACCCGCATCCGGCCGCCGAGCCGGGCCTGCAGCTTGCTGAACACCAGCTTCTCGGCCAGCGCGTACTTCATCCGCAGCCCGGCCGGCACCGGCTTGCCGGCCTGCTCCAGCGCCACCTTCTCCTTGCCGACCGCGACGCCCCAGGCGAAGATCTTGGCCTTCGCGCCGCCCGCGCCCTGCGCGGTGGTGACCGCCTTGTTGTAGACCTTCTCGAAGACCCGGGGCGCGCCGCACATCAGCGTCGGCCGGACCACGCCGAGCAGGTCGACCAGCTTGTCCACCCGGCCGTCGACGTACGTGGGCAGGCCGACGTGGGTGGCGCCGCAGAGCAGCGTCTTGCCGAACGAGTGCGACAGCGGCAGCCACAGGTACTGCAGGTCGTCGGTGCGCAGCAGGCCGAGCTCGGCCTGCGCCACGCCCTCCCAGCACCAGCCGCCGTGCAGCAGCTCCACGCCCTTCGGGCGGCCGGTGGTGCCCGAGGTGTAGATGAGCGTCGCCAGGTGGTCCGGGCCGATGCCGGCGACGAGCATGTCGATCAGGTCGGGCTCGGCGCTCAGCGCGGCGGCGCCGCGCTCCTCCAGCTCGGCCAGGGTGAGCTGCGGGACGGCGGCGGCCGGATCGGGCGAGCCGTCGAAGAGCACCACGTGGGTCAGCGCGGGCAGGTCCGCCCCGGCGATCTTCGCCGCCTGGGCCGGGTTCTCCGCGAACAGCACCTTCGAGCCGGAGTCGGCGATGATGAAGACCGCGTCGTCGGGCTCGGTGGTCGGGTAGACGGTGGTGGTGGCCCCGCCGGCGCACATGATGCCGAAGTCGGCCAGCACCCAGTCCAGCCGGGTGTTGGCCAGGATCGCCACCGGGTTCTCCAGGCCGACACCGAGCCCGTGCAACCCGGCGGCGATCGCCTTCGCGCGCTGCCCGACCTGCTCCCACGTCAGCCAGACCGGGCCCGAGTCGTCGGGTGCGGGGTGGGCGAACGCCTGCCGGTCGGGGGAATCCGCCACGCGCTTGAGGAACATGTCGGGTACGGAACGGTACGGTACATCGAGAGCCATCGCTGTAGCCGCCTTCAGGGGTGGAGGGACGTGACGGGGGTCACGTCGATCTGCGGTTACCGAAGGGTATTGCCTGCACCCGGCCAGCGGCTAGCCCTGATCGGCCGAGTCGCCACCGGTCCCGACTGCTGGAACCGGATCAGGCGTACCGGCTGGCGGCGCGGGACCAGTCGTAGGTGGCCCGGATCCAGTCCCGGCGGGTGTCCAGGAACGCCCGCATCCCCTCGTCGGCCCCGGCGCTCAACGCCGCGTCCCGCTCCGCGTACGACGCGAGGGCCGTGTTGAAGCAGTTCGCCGCCGCGTTCAACGCCGCCGACTCGTCCTTCCCGGTCTCGCCCGCGATGGTGGTCACCAGGTTGTGCGCCTCCGGGGCGACGCCCCGCTCCTTGCCGTAGGAGAACATGTCGTTGCACCAGCAGACCAGGTCGGTGGCGAGGGCGTCCAGCGCGGTGAGCGCCGGGTTCGCCCGCTGGTCGGGCCGGGGCAGGGACGGGCGGGCCAGGTCGGTCACCGTGAAGCTGGGGCGTACGCCTCCGGTGTGGCGGCGCATCTGCACGTACTCGGCGACCCCGGGCACGCGCCGGCGCTCCCGGTTCGCGGCTTCCCAGAGCAGCGCCAGCAGGTACTCCCGCAACTGGCTCACCAGTCGCATCAGGTGCGCCGGCCGCCCCCGGCCGCGGGCCCGCCGGCACAGGTCGTGCAACGCCAGGCCCATCGGGCCGGCGTCGGTGGGCGCGGGCGCGTCCGGGTCACCGTGCCGGTCGAGCACCGCCAGCAGCGCCGCCAGGGTGGGCGCGAGCACTGTCGGTGCGGCGCCCAGCCCGTCGTCGTCGCAGGCGTCGTCCACCACGAACAGCCAGTTGATCAGGTCGGTGAGCAGCCGCAGGCCGGCCGGGGAGGCATCGGGGCAGGCCCGTCCGGCCAGCTCCGAGGCGTGGGCCCCGGTCAGCCGGAGCAGGCCGGCCCGGTCCTTGATCAGGCCGAACCCGCGCACCCAGGCGACGCTCTGCGCGGCCACCTCGTCGGTGGCCGGGTGACATCGGGAGGGAAAGGGCGGCTCGTGCAGCGCCGAGAGCGCGAAGTCCCGCATCGTCGTCCCCTGTCCGCCGTCCCGCGGGGTCGGGACGGTTCGCAGGAGCGTACGGCAGCCGGCGAACGTTATCGAATGCCGGGTGTCCACATTCTACGATCACTTGTGAACGGGCGGAAACGTCGCTCACAGGCCCAGTTCGGCGTTACGCAGGCGCTCGGCGCGTTCGGCCGGGCCGTCCACCTGGACCCGGGCCACCCGCTGCCGCCCGGTGAGGAACAGCACGAGTTCCCCCGGCGCGCCGACGAGCCGCAGCCGCTCGCCGCCGCCACCGGCCCGCAGCTCGCCGTGCCCCGGCGCCTGCACCAGCACCTCGGCCGGGAAGCGCCGCAGCGCCATCCGGGCCAGCAGGGCGACCCGCTTCCAGAGCACCGCCTGCTGCCCGGCGGGCAGGTTCCGCGGCTGCCAGCCCGGCCGGGCCCGGCGGACGTCCTCGTGGTGGATGAAGAACTCCATCCCGTTCGCCAGCTCGTCGGTGAGCGGGTTGCTCACCGGGCTCCACACCGGGGGGCGGCGGACCCGGGCGATCAGGTCGGCGTACGGCCCGGCGGCGATCCGCCGGCGCACCGACTCGCCGTAGCCGCGCAGCGGCGGCAGCAGGATGCCGCCGGCCGCGTCCGGCCGGCGTTCCCGCACCAGCAGGTGCGCGGCCAGGTCCCGGGTGGTCCACCCCTCGTTGACGGTCGGCGCGTCCGGTCCCAGTTCCAGCATCAGGTCGGCGAGCGCCTCGCGCTCCGCTCGGGCGTACCGCGGCATGGCCCGATCGTAGGCCCGTCCGGGCAGTTCGGCGCGCCACGCCCGGCGCGAGGATGGGCCGGGAGCGTCAGCGGCCGCTGTCCGCCCAGGTCGAGCGGAACGTGACGGCGGACATATCCCGGCCGGGTCGGCGGAGTTGGCGACGAGCGGTAAGGATGGGGGAGAAAGATGCGGCTTACGGCGGGGGAGAGCGTGGCGAGCAAGACAAGTCGGGACGTCCTCGGCAGAGGGCTACGGGTGCTCGGCCAGGCCATCCGGGAACAGCCGCGGATCTTCGCGGTGGCGGTCAGCGGCAGCGTGCTCTTCGGCCTCCTGGTGATCGCCAGCGCGTACGTGGTCGGCGGGGTGGTCGGCAATGTCGTCGTGCCGGCGGTCGAGCGCGGCGAGGTGGCACGCGGGGCCCTGGCGCTGGCCGCGACGGCGCTGTTCGGCATCAGCGTGCTGCGGGTCGTCGGCATCTTCGGCCGGCGGCTCGGCGCCGGCTACATGCAGTACCGGCTCCAGGCCGCCTACCGCCGCCGGGTCACCCGCCGCTACCTGGAGCTGCCGCTGGCCTGGCACCACCGCAACTCCACCGGCACGCTGCTGTCGAACGCCAACTCCGACGTCGAGGCCGCCTGGTACCCGATCGCGCCCATGCCGTTCGCTGTCGGCACGCTGGTGATGCTGGTCGGCGCGGTGGCCTCGCTGTTCTTCACCGACTGGGCGCTGGCCCTGGTCGGCCTGGCGGTCTTTCCCGCGCTGTTCGCGCTCAACGTGGTCTACTCCCGCCGGATGGCGCCCCGCCAGGCCCGGGCGCAGCGGCTGCGTGCCGAGGTCAGCGGCATCGCGCACGAGAGCTTCGACGGCGCGCTGGTGGTCAAGACGATGGGCCGCGAGGCGCAGGAGACCGCCCGCTTCGCGGCCCGCGCCGGTGACCTGCGGGACGCGCTGATCTCGGTCGGCCGGCTGCGCGGCGTCTTCGACCCGATGCTGGAGACGCTGCCCAGCCTCGGCACGCTCGCCGTGCTGGTGGTCGGCGCGATCCGGCTGCGGCAGGGCGCGATTACCGTGACCGAGCTGATCAGCGTCGCCTTCCTGTTCACCGTGCTGGCCTTCCCGGTGCGCGCCATCGGCTGGGTGCTGGCCGAGCTGCCGCGCAGCGTCGCCGGGTGGGACCGGGTCCGGCGCGTGCTCGACGCGACCGGCGAGATGCCGTACGGCACGAGGACGCTCGACCCGGCCACCCGCACGCCGGCCACGCTCGCCTTCCACGACGTGCATTTCGCGTACGAGCCGGCCGAGGCGCACCTGCCCGGCGCCCAGGTGCTCGGCGAGGTGACGTTCACAGTGCCCGCCGGGAAGACGGTCGCCCTGGTGGGGCCCACCGGGGCGGGCAAGTCCACGATCGCCTCGCTCGCAGTGCGGCTGGTCGACCCGGGCGCCGGGCGGGTGACACTGGACGGCGTGGACGTGCGGGAGCTGACCGCCGCCTCGCTCGCCGGCACCGTGGCGCTGGTGGCGCAGGTGCCGTTCGTCTTCGACGACACGGTCCGGGCCAACATCGCGCTGGACCGGGCCGGCATCGGCGACGACGAGGTGTGGGCGGCGCTGCGGCTGGCCGAGGCGGACGGCTTCGTGGCCGCGCTGCCGGACGGGCTGGACACCATGGTCGGCGAGCGGGGCACCTCGCTGTCCGGCGGGCAACGCCAGCGGCTGACGCTGGCCCGGGCCCTCGCCGGCCGCCCCCGGCTGCTGGTGCTCGACGACGCCACGAGCGCTGTCGACCCGCGCGTCGAGGCGGCCATCCTGGCCGGGCTGCGCGCCCCCGCCGACGGCGGCGCCCCCGCGTCGATCCTGGTGGTCGCGTACCGCCGGGCCACCATCGCGCTCGCCGACGAGGTGATCTACGTGGAGCAGGGCCGGGTGGTCGCCCGCGGCACCCACACCGAGCTGCTGGCCACCGTGCCCGGCTACGCCGATCTGGTCACCGCGTACGAGCAGGCCGAGCAGGAACGCGAGCAGAAGCAGACGTACGACGAGGTCACGCCGATGACCTCCGGCCTGGAGATCGAGGTTGACCGGTGAGTACGACCACGGGGGAGAACACCGAGAGCACCGAGACCACCTGGCAGACGCTGCGGCGCGGGCTGGCGCTCTCCCCGGAGCTGCGCACCGGCCTCGCCGGCACGATCGCGCTGGCGCTTGTCTACATGGTCGGCCGGGTCGCCGTGCCGGTCGCGGTGCAGCGCGGCATCGACCACGGCATCGTCGGCGGGCTCGACCTGGACGTCATCTCGCTCACCGTGGCGATCACCGCCGGGGTGCTGGTCGTCACCACCATCTGTGGCTACCTGATGATGCGCCGGCTGTTCACTGTGAGCGAGACCGCCCTGGCCGGCGTGCGCACGCGGGCGTTCCGGCACGTGCACGACCTGTCGATGCTGCACCAGCAGTCCGAGCGGCGCGGCTCGCTGGTCTCCCGGGTCACCAGCGACGTCGACCAGATCACCCAGTTCCTCCAGTGGGGCGGCGTGATCCTCATCGTCAACCTGGGCCAGCTGCTGGTGACCACAGCGGTGATGCTCGCGTACTCCTGGCAGTTGACGCTCGTGGTGCTCGTCGCGTTCGCGCCGGCGGTGCTGGTGATCCGGCAGTTGCAGCGCCGCCTCGCCGGGGCGTACGGGCTGGTGCGGCAGCGCACCGGCACGCTGCTCGGCGCGATCGGCGAGAGCGTGGTGGGCGCGCCGGTGATCCGGGCGTACGGCATCGCCGGGCGGACCGCGCGGCGGCTGGACACGGCGATCGACGGCCAGCGGGTGGCCCAGCAGCGGGCGATCCGGATCAGCATCATGGGCAGTTCGGTGGGGGAGCTGGCGGCCGGGCTGGCGCTGGCCGGCGTGGTGGTGGTCGGGGTGAGCCTCGGCGTCGACGGCACGCTGTCGATCGGCCAGCTCACCGCGTTCCTGTTCCTGGTCACGCTCTTCATCCAGCCGGTGCAGATCGCCACCGAGGTGCTCAACGAGGCGCAGAACGCGATCGCCGGCTGGCGCCGGGTGCTGGACGTGCTGGACGTCGCGCCGGACGTGGCCGATCCGGGCGAGCAGGGGCGGGACCTGCCCGCCGGCCCGCTCGACGTCCGGTTCGCCGGTGTGACGTTCGCCTATCCGGGCGGCCCGCCGGTGCTGCACGACGTCACGCTCGACATCCCGGCGAAGAGCCGGGTGGCGGTGGTGGGCGAGACCGGCAGCGGCAAGACCACGTTCGCCAAGCTGCTCACCCGGCTGATGGACCCGTCCGAGGGCGCGGTGCTGCTCTCCGGGGTCGACCTGCGGCAGGTGCGCTTCGACTCGCTGCGCGCCCGGGTGGTGATGGTGCCGCAGGACGGCTTCCTGTTCGACGCCACGGTCGGGGAGAACGTCCGTTTCGCCCGCCCCGACCTGACCGACGGGCAGCTCACCGCCGCCTTCGGCGAGCTGGGCCTGGCCGACTGGCTGGACGGGCTGCCGTCCGGGCTGGACACGCCGGTCGGGGAGCGCGGGGAGGCGCTCAGCGTCGGCGAGCGGCAGCTCGTGGCGCTGGCCCGCGCGTACGTCGCCGACCCGGACCTGCTGGTGCTCGACGAGGCGACGAGCGCTGTCGACCCGGCCACCGAGGTACGCCTGCAACGCACGCTCGACGCGGTGACCCGGGGGCGGACGACGCTCGCCATCGCGCACCGGCTCTCCACCGCGCAGGCGGCCGACGAGGTGATCGTGGTGGACCGGGGCCGGATCGTGCAGCGCGGCCCGCACGAGGAGCTGGTCCGCGACACCGACTCGGTCTACGCGCTGCTGTACGCGTCCTGGCTGGAGCAGACCCGCTGACGGATCAGCGGGACGCGCCGGCGGCGGCGAGCTGGAACGGCGGCAGCGCTGCGGGCCAGCCCGGCGCGCAGGACCACCGCGTCGAGACGCCGCTCCAGCAGCGCGACGAGCGTGTCGCCGGTCTTGCCGGCGGCCCGGGCGGCCTCGTCGAAGAGCCGGCGCAGCTGGGCCTCGCTGACGTTGTACTGGTGGCGCAGCCGCTGCTTCTCCAGCAGCCGCACCTGGTAGTCGGAGGTGGTGCGGCGGGACCGGCCGTGCACGCCCGGGGGATAGGGGCGCCGCTCGAAGTACCGCACGCACTTGCGGGTGAGCGGGATGCCGAGGGCCCGGGAGAGCCGGGCTTTGGGCCGGGGGTGGTTCACGGGGGCGTCTCCGATCGTCTAGCCTGCTTCTTAGGTAAGCCTAACCTATATTGAGGAGGTCGGGATCATGCGGCCCAGCCCGGCGGAGATCGTGCGTACCCTGGTCGCGGGCCGGCTGCCCGCCCTCGTCCACCTGGCCCGGCACCCCGGACCGCATCAGGTCCGGCACGCCGTCGACCCGGACGGGCGGGTGCTGCTGCTCGTACCGGTGGTCAGCGACCTGGCCGCCGCGCTCGTGCCGCCGCCGAGCGACACCGACGTGGCCACCGTGCTCGACGTGCTGGACCTGCCGCCGACTGCCGGCGCGCCCTCGCTCGGCCGGGCCTGGGTGTCCGGCTGGGCGGCCCGCCTCGACGGGGACGAGGCGCGCCGGGCCGCTGTCGACTTCGCCGTCACCGAACCCACCGGCGACCTGCTCGACGTGGGCCGCCGGTTCCACCTGCACCGCTTCGAGGTGGCGGAGGCCCGCTGGGAGCGCGCCGGTCGGGTGCGGCGCATCGACCCGGAGGCGTTCGCCGAGGCCGAGCCGGACCCGCTGCACCCGGTCGAGGCCGCCCTGCTGGCCGACCTGGCCGACCACCACGTCGAGCAGGTCGGTGACTACCTGCGGCGGCGGCTGGACCTGCCCGGCGACCGGACGCCGCGGGTGGTGCGGATCGACAGGTACGGCCTGCTGGTCGCGCACGGGCGGCCCGGCGCGACCCGGCGGGCCCGGATCGCCTTCGCGCGGCCGGTGGCCGACGTGGCGGAGCTGTCCCGCCTGCTGCACCCGATGCTGTGCCCCAGGGCCGCGGCCTGAGGCGGGCCGGACCGCCGTCGACGCCGCGGGGCGCGGCGGCGGCTCAGGTGATGTCGCCGGTGAGGTACCGCTGGACCGTCGGTCCGATGGCGGCCACCAGCGTCGCCGGCTCGGCGGTGGCGACCGCGTCGAGGCGCAGCACGTACCGCATCATGGCCAGCCCGGCGAGCTGGGTGGCGACCAGCCCGCCGCGTAGCGCGCGCTGCGCCGGGTCGACGTCGAGATGGTCGAGCACCCGGCGCAGTACCTGCGTGACCAGGAACTCGCGCAGCAGGCGGGCGCTCCAGTCGTTGCTGACCGCCGAGCGCAGCAGCGCGACCGCGGCGCTCCCGGCGGGGGAGTCCCAGACCTCCAGGAACACCCGGACCATCCGCTCGCCGACCCCGTCCGGGCCGCCGGTGAGCACCGCCGGCAGCAGCCGTCCCGGGTCGGCCGGGAACGCCGTCGCGGCCCGGAACAGCTCCTCCTTGCCGCCGAAGTAGTGGTGCACGAGCGCCGGGTCCACGCCGGCCGCGGCGGCGATGGCCCGGATCGACGCGGCGTCGAAGCCCCGCTCGGCGAACGCCTCCCGCGCGGCGGCGAGGATGGTGTCCCGGGTGTCCGGAGTGCCGGGCCGCCGCCCGGTGCGCCGCGCGTTCACCCGCTGCGCCGGCGCAGCGTCGCGGCGGCCAGCACCAGCGCCGCCACCGCCGCCCCGGCCACGATCGCCACGTCCCGCCACATCGTCCCGGTCGGCTCGGCGTGCGCGCCGACCTCCTGCAGCGCCTCGACCGCGTACGACAGCGGCAGCGCGTCGCTGACCGCCTGAAGCCAGCCGGCCATCTGGTCGCGCGGCACGAACAGGCCGCACAGCAGCAGTTGCGGGGCCACCACCACCGGCATGAACTGGACCGCCTGGAACTCGGTGCGGGCGAACGCCGAGCAGAACAGCCCGAGCGCCACCGCCAGCACCGCGTTCACCCCCGCGATCAGCACGACCAGCCACGCGCTGCCGGCGGTCTCCAGCCCGAACACCCGGTACGCGACGAGCGAGGCGACAGTGGACTGGAGCACCCCGGCCAGGCCGAACGCGATGCCGTACCCGAAGAGCAGGTCGAGCTTGCCCAGCGGCGTGGTGAGCAGGCGCTCCAGCGTGCCCGTGGTGCGCTCGCGGAGCATGGCGATGCTGGTCACGAGGAACATGATGATGAACGGGAAGAAGCCGAGCATGATCAGGGCCACCCGGTCGAACGTGCTGGGCGCGCCGGGCGGGGTGGGCTGGTCGACGTACATGAAGTAGACGAGCGTGAGCAGCACCGACGGCACGACCACGAGCAGCGCCACGGTCCGCCGGTCGTGCCGGAGCTGGCGCAGGATGCGTCCGGTGGTGGCGGCCAGGATTCGTCCGTTCATCGTGCCTCTCCCTCGGCCTCGCGGATCAGGCGCAGGAACGCCTCCTCCAGGTCGTCGGTCCCGGTGGCGGCGCGGACCGCCGCGGGGGCGTCGTCGGCGACCAGCCGGCCCTCGCGGATCAGCAGCAGCCGGTCGCAGCGGGCCGCCTCGTCCATCACGTGGCTGGAGACGAGCAGCGTGGTGCCGTTCGCGGCCATGGCGTGGAACCGGGCCCACAGGTCGGCGCGGAGCACCGGGTCCTGGCCGACAGTGGGTTCGTCCAGCACCACCAGCTCCGGCTCGCCGACCAGGGCGCAGGCGAGCGAGGCGCGGCTGCGCTGGCCGCCGGAGAGCGTGCCGACGAGCTGGCCGGCCGCCTTGCCCAGGCCGACGTCGGTGACCGCGCGGTCGGCCTCGGCGCGGCCCCGGCCCTGGAGCGCCGCGAAGTAGCGGGCGTTCTCCCGCACGGTCAGGTCGGCGTAGACGCTCGGCGCCTGGGTCAGGTAGCCCACCCGGCGGCGTAGGTCGGCCGAGCCGGCCGGGCGGCCGAGCACGTCGACCGCGCCGGAGCCGACCGTCTGTACGCCGACCACCGCGCGCATCAGCGTGGTCTTGCCGCTGCCGCTGGGCCCGAGCAGCCCGGTCACGGTGCCCCGGGGCACCCCGCAGGTGATGCCGTGCAGCACCCGCCGCCCGCCCCGGTCGACCACCAGCTCGCGGACCGACACCGCGTCGTCCATGCTCGCCTCCGTCAATTCATCACTCGTTGAACTCAACGGTAGATGAATTCCGTCTGCGAGGCAACGAGGGACTTGACTTCGAGTGCGCTCGAACTGGAAGCCTGGAGGGCGTGGACATCAGCACGCGGGAGATGAGCCTCACCGTGGGTGAGGCGGCGGAACGGGTCGGCCTGACCACCTACACGCTGCGCTGGTACGAGCAGGAGGGCCTGGTGGGCCGCGTCGGACGGGACTCCTCGGGCCGCCGGCGCTACACCGAGTCCGACGTCAACTGGCTGTTCCTGCTCACCCGGCTGCGGCGCACCGGGATGCCGGTGCGCGACATGCGCCGCTACGCCGAGCTGGCCCGGCACGGCGACAGCACGCTCGGCGCGCGCCGGGCGCTGTTCGAGGCGCACCGGGCCCGGGTGCTGGCCCGGATGGCCGAGCTGGAGGAGGACCTGAAGGTTCTCGAGTACAAGATCGACGCGTACCGGCGGGCAGAGGAGGAGTCGAGCTGAACGCCTCGGTGGCGGACAGGGAGTCCGGCACCGGAAGATCGGATCTCGGCACCATGACGCCGTGGGTCCAGCGCAGTTGCCCGACACCGGATTCCTCGACGACTGGGCCGCCCGCCTGCGGCAGACCGCCGACCGTCCAGTCGTCGGGATCATGCTGCGGGGCAGCCACGCCCGGCGGGCCGCCACCGAGCACAGCGACGTGGACGTGGACGTGCTCGTGGTCGCCGACGAAGGGCGCGCCGCCACCGGCGCGGGAACCCGCGCCGCTGCCCGGCGCGGCGGCCACTACGCCGCCCGGCGGGCGTACCTGACCGAGTTCGGCGGTCGCCTCGTGCACGTCTCGGTGGCGGCCCGCGACGTCCGGTCCTGGGTGCGCCGGCTCGGCCAGCCCGCCGACTGGGCGTTCGGTCTGCCGGTGACCGCGCCGGCCCGGCTGCTCTGGGCGGTGCCGGAATGGCGGCGCCGGATCGACCTGCCCGTGCTCTGCCAGCCCGCCGACGAGCCGCGTCTGGAGGAACTGATCGCCACGCTGGGCAAGGTCGCCGCCAACCGCTGGGCCGGTGACCCGGTCGGGGTCCGGCTCGCCGCGGCCGACCTGGCCCGGCTCTGCCCCTCGGTGCTGCGGCCGGCCAACCCGTCGGTGCGCGTGGTGTCCCGCCGGGCGGCCCTGACCGCCGCGCTGGACCTGCCGGTCGCCCCGCCCGGCTACCGCGACGACATGCTGCTCTGCCTCGGGCTGCGCCACGGCGACCCGGCCGAGGTCGCCGCCGCCGCCGGACGGCTGGTCACCGGCATCCTCCCGCTGGTGCGCCCGTACGCGGCGGAGATCGCCCGGGTCGCCGGGACCGACCTGGCCGAGGCGCTCACCGACGGCCGGGTGGACCGCTACCTGCGGCAGTTGGGCCAGGCGCCGGCGACGGTGACGCCCGCCTCCCGGGACACGTCGGCGGTGCCGGGGCCGCGTGCGGGAGAATGGTCAACCGTGCCCGCCCCTGACGCGCCGCTGAACGGCGCCCCCGCTCCCGGCCCGGCCCGCCCGTCCCGGCTCGACCCGGCCATCGCGGCCAGGCTCCGCCGCACCCCGGACGGCCTGGTCGCCGCCGTGGTCCGCGCCCACGACTCGGGCGAGGTGCTGATGGTCGCCTGGATGGACGACGAGGCGCTGCACCGCACGCTCACCACCGGCCGGGCCACCTACTGGTCGCGCAGCCGCGGCGAGTACTGGGTCAAGGGCGCCACCTCCGGCAACCACCAGTACGTGCGCTCGGTGGCGCTGGACTGCGACGGCGACGCGCTGCTGGTCAGCGTGGAGCAGGTCGGCGCGGCCTGCCACACCGGGCAGCGCACGTGCTTCTTCACCGACCTGCCGGTCAGCTCCCCGGAGGTGACCCCGTGACCGACGGTGCGGTCAGCCCGGACCGGTCCACGTTCGCCGACCTGGCCGCCCGCTGGCGCGTCGTGCCGGTGACCCGGCGGCTGCTCGCCGACGCCGAGACCCCGGTCGGGGTCTACCGCAAGCTGGCCGGCGGTCCCGGCACGTTCCTGCTGGAATCCGCCGAGCAGGGCGTCGGCTCGGCCGGCACGGCCTGGTCGCGGTACTCGTTCATCGGCGTCCGCAGCAGCGCCACGCTCACCGAGCGCGACGGCGAGGCGAGCTGGACCGGCACGCCGCCCGCGGGCGTACCGACCACCGGCGATCCGGTCACCGTGCTCCGCGAGTCGGTCGACGCGCTCGCCGGCCCGGCCTGGGACCCGGCCGGCGGAATGCCGCCGCTCACCGGCGGGCTGGTCGGCTTCCTCGCCTACGACCTGGTCCGCCGCTTCGAGCGGCTGCCCGAGCTGACCGAGGACGAGCTGGACGTGCCCGAGCTGGGCATGATGCTCGCCACCGACCTGGTGGTGCTCGACCACTACGAGGGCTCGGCGATCCTGGTCGCCAACGCGGTGCTGCCGCCGCTGGACGACCCCGACCGGGCCGAGCGGGTCGACGCCGCGTACCACCACGCAGTCGGTCGCCTGGACGCCATGACCAGCGCGTTGTCCCGACCGATCCCGCCCATGGTCTCCACCGTCGGCCGCCCGGGCGTCGGCGAGGTGGTCAGCCGCACCCCGGAGGGCGGCTACCCGAAGGCGGTGGCGGCGGCCAAGGAGGCGATCCGGGCCGGCGAGTGCTTCCAGATCGTGCTCAGCCAGCGCTTCGAGCGGCCCACCGACGCCGACCCGCTCGACGTGTACCGGGTGCTGCGCACCACCAACCCCAGCCCGTACATGTACCTGCTGCGCTTCGACGGCTTCGACATCGTCGGGTCGTCCCCGGAGGCGCACCTCAAGGTCAGCGCCGGCCCGGACGGGCGGCGGCGGGCCCTGCTGCACCCGATCGCCGGCACCCGGCCGCGCGGCCGCTCCCCGGAGGCCGACGCCCGGCTCGCCGCCGAGCTGCTCGCCGACCCCAAGGAGCGCGCCGAGCACGTCATGCTCGTCGACCTGGGCCGCAACGACCTGGGGCGGGTCTGCCGGCCGGGCACGGTGGAGGTGCCCGAGTTCGCCACCATCGAGCGCTACAGCCACGTCATGCACATCGTCTCGACAGTCGTCGGCGAGCTGCGCGCCGACCGCACCGCGTTCGACGCGCTCGCAGCCACGTTCCCGGCCGGCACGCTCAGCGGCGCGCCCAAGGTACGCGCCATGGAGATCATCGAGGAGCTGGAACCGGTCCGGCGCGGCGTCTACGGCGGCACCGTCGGCTACTTCGCCTTCGGCGGCGACCTGGACATGGCCATCGCGATCCGTACCGCGCTGATCCGCGACGGTCGCGCCTACGTGCAGGCCGGGGCCGGGATCGTGGCCGATTCCGATCCGGCCGCCGAGGACCAGGAGACGCGGAGCAAGGCCGCCGCCGTCCTCGCCGCGATCGCCGCCGCCGAGACGCTGCGGGCAGCCCGGTGAGCGCGCCCGGAGCCACCGCGCCGGCGGCCCGCGGCCGGCGCGAACTCGCGTACGCGGTGCTGCTCTGCCTGGCCGGCGCGGGCCTGGCCTGCTGGGCGGTGACCCGGACCTGGTCGGCGGAGGTGACCGCCCGCGGCTCGCTGCCGCCCGGCCGGGCCGACCGCACCGGCGCGGACCTGCTGCCCTGGGTGCTGGCGCTGACCTACGTGGGGCTGGCCGGCGGCGGCGCGGTGCTCGCCACCCGGGGCCGCCTGCGCCGGCTGCTCGGCCTGCTGCTGGGCGCGGTCGGCCTGGCCGTGGCGGTCGGCGGCGGGATCGGCCTCACCGAGGCCGGGGTGAGCCGGCAGTGGCCGGCGCTGGTGCTGGCCGGTGGCCTGGCCCTCGCGGCCGGCGGCGCGTTCACCGCGTTGCGCGGCGACGACTGGCCGGCGATGGGCGCGCGCTACGAGCGACGGGCCGCGCCGGCGGCCGAGCCCGGCCGGCCCGCGGTCGAGCGGGGCACCCGGGACGCGTGGGACGCGCTGGACCGGGGCGAGGACCCGACGGTCAGCTGACCGGCTGGGCCTCGCGCGCGTCGCGCCGCTGCCGGGCCGCGGCCCGTGCGGCGGTCAGTTCGGCCACCAGCCGCTCCAGCTCGCGGCGCTGGGCGGCACGGGCCCGGTCCGCGCAGACGGCCTCCCAGGCGTTGCCCTGGGCGGTGCGCGTCCGGCCGTCACCGGCCACCGCGCGCTCCAGCGTGTGCACCACGCCGAAGGCGAGGGAGGCGACGGTCCGGGAGATGGTGGTCAAGCCGATGGTCTGGGTCGGCCCGTTGGCGCTCATGGTCACCCCGCACGAGATGGTTGTCGGCGGTCGCGGCCGCCGGTGTCGAGTCTGCCTGAGGACGATGCTGCCGGGCTCACGTTTCGCCCTCATGAAGCACAGGTCAACGGTCCTGCAGCGGGCCCGACCTGGGCAGGGCCGGAGGTCCTTGAGCTTGGTCACAGACGTCGCCGGAACCGGTCCTGCGGGCCCGGAGCGATCGTGGTGAGATAGGGGATGGGTGACGGTCGATGCCAGCGTGGCGCTGCGTGACATGGCGTTCACCGGAAGTCGGCCATCATGCCACAGCCCATGTCGTGAGGTGCGCCATACCCCCGGGCACTCGTCGCCAGGTGGCGCCCCCTAGCATCGGCCCATGACGCCCGGAGAGGGGAGTCCGTTGGTGACTGCAGAGCATGCGCACGCGGAGGGGGACGACGCCGGAGCGGCGCCGTCCGCAGGGGTGCTCGACGAGATCCTGGCCGGCGTACGCGAGGACGTGGCCCGGCGCCAGGAGCAGGTTCCGCTGGAGCGGATCCGTGAACTGGCCGCCGCCGCGCCGCCACCGCTGGACGCGTACGCGGCCCTGCGCCGCCCTGGCGTGGCCGTGATCGCCGAGGTGAAGCGCTCGTCGCCGTCCAAGGGGCGGCTGGCCGAGATCGCCGACCCGGCGGACCTGGCCGGTGACTACGCGGCCGGGGGAGCGCGGGCGATCAGCGTGCTCACCGAGGGCCGCTGGTTCGGCGGGTCGCTCGACGACCTGGCGGCGGTGCGGGCCGCGGTGAACGTGCCGGTGCTGCGCAAGGACTTCGTCGTCTCCAGCTACCAGGTGCACGAGGCCCGCGCGCACGGCGCCGACCTGGTGCTGCTGATCGTCGCCGCGCTGGAGCAGAACGTGCTGGTCGGGCTGCTGGAGCGGATCGAGTCGCTGGGCATGACGGCGCTCGTCGAGGTGCACACCGAGGAGGAGGCGGACCGCGCCCTGGAGGCCGGCGCCCAGGTCATCGGCGTCAACGCCCGTGACCTGCGTACGCTGGAGGTCGACCGCTCGGTGTTCGAGCGGATCGCGCCCGGCCTGCCGAGCAGCGTCGTCAAGATCGCCGAGTCCGGCGTGCGTGGCCCGCACGACCTGATCCGGTACGCCTCGGCCGGCGCCGACGCCGTGCTGGTGGGCGAGGGCCTGGTCACCCAGAAGAGCCCGCGCGAAGCGGTCGCCGAGCTGGTCAACGCCGGCAACCACCCGGCCACGCCCCGTCCGGTGCGCTGAGCCGCCGGGCCACCCGATCCGAGAGGACGCCCGCGATGAGCGCCGTACCCGCAGCCGGCCAGGTTCCCGACGCCGCCGGTCACTTCGGCCGGTTCGGCGGCCGGTTCGTCCCCGAGGCGCTCGTCGCCGCGCTGGACGAGCTGGACGCGGCGTACCGCAAGGCGATGGGCGACGAGGACTTCCTCGCCGAGTTCGACTCGCTGCTGCGTGACTACGCCGGGACGCCCTCGATGCTCTACGAGGCCCGGCGCTTCTCCGCGCAGGTCGGCGCGCGGGTCCTGCTCAAGCGCGAGGACCTCAACCACACCGGCGCGCACAAGGTCCGCAACGTGCTGGGCCAGGCGCTGCTCACCAAGCGGATGGGCAAGCAGCGGGTGATCGCGGAGACCGGCGCCGGCCAGCACGGCGTGGCCACCGCCACCGCCGCCGCGCTGTTCGACCTGGAATGCGTCGTCTACATGGGCCAGGTGGACACCGAGCGGCAGGCGCTCAACGTGGCCCGGATGCGGATGCTCGGCGCCACTGTCGTCCCGGTGACCACCGGCTCGCGCACGCTCAAGGACGCGATGAACGAGGCGATGCGGGACTGGGTCGCCAACGTCGACAGCACCCACTACCTGATCGGCACCGCCGCCGGACCGCACCCGTTCCCGGAGATGGTCCGCGACTTCGTGCGCGGCATCGGCGTGGAGGCCCGCCAGCAGTGCCTGGACCTGACCGGCACGCTGCCGGACGCGGTCGCGGCCTGCGTCGGCGGCGGCTCCAACGCGCTCGGCATCTTCCACGCGTTCGTGCCCGACGCCGGGGTGCGCCTCTACGGCTTCGAGGCCGGCGGCGAGGGCGTCGACACCGGCCGGCACGCCGCCAGCATCACCGGCGGCTCGTCGGGCGTGCTGCACGGCACCCGCACGTACGTCCTGCAGGACGCCGACGGGCAGACCATCGAGTCGCACTCGATCTCGGCCGGCCTGGACTACCCGGGCGTCGGGCCGGAGCACGCCTGGCTGCACGACACCGGCCGGGCCACCTACCTGCCGGTCGACGACGCCGACGCGATGGCCGCGTTCGAGCTGCTCTGCCGCACCGAGGGCGTGATCCCGGCGATCGAGAGCGCGCACGCGCTCGCCGGCGCCCGCGCGATCGCCCCCCGGCTCGCCGAGGAGCTGGGCCGCGAGCCGTTGATCGTGGTCAACCTGTCCGGCCGGGGCGACAAGGACGTGCACACCGCCGGCGCGTACTTCGGCATCCTCGACAAGGAGTGACAGCGTGAGCCGCATCGGGGTCGCCTTCGACAAGGCGCGTGCGGACGGACGGGCCGTGCTGGTCGGCTGCATGCCGGCGGGCTTCCCGACCGTCGAGGGCAGCATCGCCGCCATGAAGGCCATGGTCGAGGCGGGCGTGGACGTCATCGAGGTGGAGATCCCGTACTCCGACCCGGTGATGGACGGCCCGGTCATCCAGAAGGCGAGCGACATCGCGCTCGCCGGGGGCGTCCGCGTCGCAGACACGCTGCGCGCCGTCGAGGCGGTCGCCGCGACCGGGGCCAGCGTCGTCACCATGACCTACTGGAACCCGATCGAGCAGTACGGCGTGGACGCGTTCGCCCGCGACATGGCCGCCGCCGGTGGCACCGGCCTGGTCACGCCGGACCTGATCCCCGACGAGGCCGCCGAGTGGCTGGCCGCCTCGGACGCGCACGGCCTGGACCGGACGTTCCTGGTCTCCCCGTCCTCGACCGACGCGCGTCTGCGGATGACCGCCGAGCACTGCCGTGGCTTCGTCTACGCCACCGCGATCATGGGTGTCACAGGCGCCCGGGCGCAGACCTCCGAGGCGGCCCCGGTGCTGGTCTCCCGGCTGCGCGAGGTCGCCGACATCCCGGTCGGCGTCGGGCTGGGCGTGGGCACCGGCGCGCAGGCCGCCACCGTCGCCGGGTACGCCGACGCGGTGATCGTGGGCAGCGCGCTGGTCCGCTGCGTGCTGGACGCCCCGGACCAGGCCACCGGCCTGACCGCCCTGCGCAAGCTCAGCGCCGAACTGGCCGAGGGCGTCCGCAACCCGGCCCGCTGACGGCGCGGTCTGCTCCGCCCGGTCCAGCCCTACCGCCGCCCACCTGCTTGATCGACTCCATTTCGCCGAGCTGGCGTGGTCGGGAACGCCGGGACACCGCCACCTCGCCGAACTGGTGTCGATCAAGCGAGCGGGAGGGCGGTCAGCGGCTGCTGCTGTCGGCCTGCTCGGAAGCGCGCTGGCCGGGCGGGGCGGGCTGCCCGTCACCGGACGGCGTGAGCGCGTCACCGGAAGCGGTGTGGCGCAGCACGCCGGAGCGGCCGGCGAGCGCGTCCGCGATCGCCGCGCGCGTTGCGGGGGTCAGCACGTCGGGCAGTTCCTGCGGTGGCCACCACCGCGGCAGGCACCCGGCCGCCGGCTCGCTCAGCGGCTCGACGCCGGCCGGCCCGGCGCGGAACACGTGCACCAGCACGTCGGGGCGCGCGCCGCACCGCCCGGCCGGTGGCGCGGGCGCCCGCGGGCCGATCACCCGGTAGAGGCCGACCAGGTCGACCGGCTCGACCGCCCAGCCGGTCTCCGCGCGGACCGCCCGGACGACGGCGTCCGCCGGGCTCTCGTCGTGGCGCAGCCGCCCGCCCGGCAGCGCCCAGCGACGCGCCCCGTCGGAGCGGCGGCAGAGCAGCAGCCGGCCCGACCCGTCGATGACGACCGCGGCGACCGCCCATGTGAGCGGGCTCATGGACAAAGAGCCTACGACCGCGCAAAC
This sequence comes from Micromonospora sp. TSRI0369, assembly GCF_001905625.1. Taxonomy (NCBI): domain Bacteria; kingdom Bacillati; phylum Actinomycetota; class Actinomycetes; order Micromonosporales; family Micromonosporaceae; genus Micromonospora; species Micromonospora sp. TSRI0369. Next base: position 82,770 of record NZ_LIVU01000009.1, on the reverse strand, counting down.
CAGAAGTCATCCGACCCGCGCGGCAGGCCGACCGGGGTGCCGCACACACAGTCCGCACAGGTACCGTGTGCACCCGTGACCCTCGCCCCGATGACCCCACTGGCGGCCATGCCCAGCCCCAGCACCGCCGTCTGGCAGCTCGGTCCGGTTCCGATCCGGGCGTACGCGCTCTGCATCATCCTCGGCATCGTGGTGGCCTGCGTGGTCACCGAGTACCGGCTGCGCCGCCGCGGCGTCGCTCCGGGCGCGGTGCTCGACATCGCCGTCTGGGCGGTGCCGGCGGGCATCATCGGCGCGCGGATCTACCACGTGATCACGTCGCCGGAGAAATACTTCGGCGCCGGCGGTGAGCCGATCAAGGCGCTCTACATCTGGGAGGGCGGGCTCGGCATCTGGGGCGCGGTGGCCGGTGGCGCGGTCGGCGCGTGGCTCGCCGCCCGGCAGCTCGGCATCCCGTTCACGGTGATCGCCGACGCGCTGGCGCCCGGGCTGCCGCTGGCACAGGCCGTCGGCCGGCTGGGCAACTGGTTCAACAACGAGCTGTACGGCGGGCGGACCACGCTGCCCTGGGGCCTTGAGGTGCACGTGATGGACCCGGACAACCCGGGTCACGCGCTGCGCGACGACGCCGGCAACCCGGTGCTCCAGCCCGGGCTCTACCACCCGGCGTTCCTCTACGAGGCGCTCTGGAACGTCGGCGTCGCCGCGCTGGTGCTCTACCTCGACCGCAAGCTGCGGCTCGGGCGCGGCCGGGCGTTCGCGCTCTACGTGATGGGGTACACGGCGGGCCGGTTCTGGATCGAGCTGATGCGCACCGACGAGGCCAACCTCATCCTCGGCGTACGGCTCAACGTCTGGACCGCCGTGCTCGTCTTCCTCGGCGCGCTTGCCTACTTCGTCCGGGTCCGGGGCCCTCGCGAATACCTCGTGCCGGTGGGCGAGCCGGCCGCCGTGCCGACCCCGTCCGGGGACGTCTCCCAGGTCGACCTCTCCGCCCGGGAAGCCGCCGCCCGGCCGGTCGTGCCGGAGGGCTACCGGGTGGTGAGCGAGGAGCAGTTCGACACGTACCGCAAGACCGGCGTGCTGCCCCCGGCCGACGACGAGCGGGCCGAATCCCCGGACGACGACCCCACCGCGGCCGAAGCGCCCGACGCCACCACCGCCGACTCGGACGACGCCGACCGCGCGGACGCCGACGGCGCCCACTCCGACTCCGACTCCGGCCCGGAACGAACCGACGCCGAGCGCACGAACGCGGGCCGGGCCGACGCCGGCGCGCGCCCCACCGACCGGGACAGCTGAGCGGGGGAGTCATGCGCAGCGCGGTGGTGGTCGGCGCCGGCCTCGGCGGGATGGCGGTGGCCGGCGTGCTGGCCCGCTCGGGATGGCAGGTCACGCTGCTGGAACGCGCCGACCGGGTCCGGCCGGAGGCGACCGCCGTGGTGCTCTGGCCCAACGGGGTGCGCGCGCTGCGCGCCCTCGGGCTGGGCGACGGGCTGGACGCGATCGCCACACCGCTGCCCGACGGCGGCGTGCGCCGCCCGGACGGGCACTGGCTGGTGCAGCCCCGGTCCACAGCGGCCGAGCGGATGCCGGTGGTGGTGCACCGGGAGGACCTGCACGACGCGCTCATCGCCGGCCTCGGTGACCGGGTCGAGCTGCGTACCGGCGTGACAGTGCGGACGGTGCGCGCCGCCTCCGGTGAGCGCCCGGCGGTGGGCGACGGCCGGCACACCTACGAGGCGGATCTGGTGGTGGCCGCCGACGGCGTGGACAGCGAGATCCGCAGGCAACTGGCGCCGGAGAGCTCGGTGGTCAGCTCCGGGTGCGCCGCGTGGCGGGCGGTCATCCCCTGGTACCGGGCCCCGCAGCTGCCCGACGACCAGCCGCTGCACGGCGAGACGCTGGGCGCCGGCTACCGGTTCCTGGCCGCCTCGCTCGGCGAGCGGGGCAACGCCGGGGCCTCCCGCCGGGGCGGCGTCTACTGGGTGGCCACCGCGGCGGGCGCGCCCCGCCCGGAGCCGCCCGAGGTCCAGCTCGCCCTGCTCAAACGCTGGTTCGCCGGCTGGCCCGCGCCGATCGGCACGCTGCTGGAGGCGACCGACCCGGACGACGTGGTGCAGCAGGAGATCCGCGAGCTGCGCCCGCTGCCGAAGGCGTACGGCTTCCCGGCCGGGCCGGGCGGCGTGGTGCTGCTCGGCGACGCCGCGCACGCCATGCCGCCGCACCTCGGCCAGGGCGCCTGCCTGGCGTTCGAGGACGCGGCGACGCTGGCCGGGCTGCTGCGGGAGTCGCGGCTGCCGGACGCGGTGACCGCGTACGACCGGCTGCGCCGCCCCCGCGCGGCCACTATGGTCCGGCAGACCCGGCGGATGTCGGCGGTCCTGCAGGCCCGGGGCCGGCTGGCGCTGCGCGCCCGCGACGCCGCCCTCGGCACGATCAGCCCCCGGATGCGCAACACGGCCGCCGCGGCGGCCGCCGCCTGGCAGCCGCCGTCCTGACCTCCGCCGGGCGTGCGGCCTCAGATGACCGCGGCGGGCTCGGCGATGCAGGCGGTGCCGATCCGGCGGAATCCGACCCGCAGATAGACCCGGGCGATGTCCTCGCTGCCGGCGCTCAGGAAGATCAGCTCGGTGCCGGCGGCGCGCAGTTCCCGCGCGAGGGTGGCGGTCACCGCCGCGCCGAGCCCGCGCCGCCGCGCGGACGGCAGCGTGGCCACCCCGGCGATCTCCGCCACGTCGCCCACCCGCATGGCCATGCCGCTGGCGAGCGCGCCCTCCTCGGGCGTCCCGGCGAGCACGGAGACGCGCCGGCCGTCGGCGACCCGGCTCGCCTCCTCCTCCAGCGCGGCCACGTCCAGCCCGGCGACGGCGGCGTCCCGCTCGGCCGGTCCGGCCTCGCCGCGCGCGGTGCCGCCGTTGGCGAAACCGACCGCGGCGACTGCCCGTCGCAGCGCGATGTCCGCGGCGAAGCCGGGCTCGGCCGGGTCCAGCACCCGCACCAGTACGTCGCTGAACGTCCCCGGTTCGGGCAGCCGCTCCGGTTCCAGCAGCATCAGCGGCGCCTCCAGCACGCTCAGCCCGGCCGAGCGGGCCACCGCCAGCAGGTCCGGCTGATGCTCGTGCACCCACTCGAACGCCTCCGGCAGGCCCAGCTCCCGCTGGCGGGCGCGGACCGCCGTGACGTCGGCGAGCGTGGGGTGCCCGGTGGCGTCGAGCCGGGGCCGGGCGTAGAACGGCCATCCGGCGCCTTCCCGGACGAAGAGCACCAGGGCGTCGTACTCCTCGCAGCGGGCCCCGTCGCGGGGCACCGCGTCGTAGAACCGCTCCAACCGGTCGAGTACGTCAGCGCGTGCGAGATCCACCGCGCGAGACTACACGTCCCAGCATCTGGAAGTGTGATCAATCTGAACTGGCCTTGCGCCGGAAGCCCTAACGTAGACTCAATAAACCGCAGAGGGCCGACGTCGTCCCCATCATGATCCATCCTGAGTGACGACAGGAGGCCCGGTGGCCTTTCCGTACCCTCACAGCCCGCAGTCGGCCCCACCGACGACCGGGCTCTACGACCCCGCGTACGAGCACGACGCCTGCGGTGTGGCCTTCGTGGCCGACCTGCACGGGCGGCGCTCGCACCAGGTCGTCGCGAACGGCCTCGGGGCCCTGTGCCGGCTGGACCACCGGGGCGCCCGGGGCGCGGAGCACAACACCGGGGACGGCGCCGGCATCATGATCCAGGTGCCGGACGCGTTCCTGCGCGCCACCGTCGACTTCCCGCTGCCCCCGGCCGGCCAGTACGCCACCGGTCTGGTGTTCCTGCCCGACGACGACGCGGCCGAGACCCGCGCCCGCCAGGTGGTCGACAAGTACGCGCTGGTCGAGGGCGCCGACGTGCTCGGCTGGCGCGAGGTGCCGACCGACCCGTCCGGGCTGGGGGAGACGGCCCTCGCGGCGATGCCCCGGGTCCGGCAGCTCTTCCTCTCCGCGCGCCGGCTGACCGACTCGCCCGCCGGCCCGGCCGGCTCCCCGCTGACCGGGCTCGACCTGGACCGGGTGGCGTTCTGCCTGCGCAAGCAGGTCGAGCGGGAGACCGCCGAGCGGGGCGTGCCGGCGTACTTCCCGTCGCTGTCCGGCCGCACCATGGTGTGGAAGGGCATGCTCACCCCGGACCAGCTCCCGGAGTTCTACCCGGAGCTGACCGACGAGCGGGTGGTCAGCGCCATCGCGCTGGTGCACTCCCGCTTCTCCACGAACACGTTCCCGTCCTGGCCGCTGGCGCACCCGTACCGGTTCATCGCGCACAACGGTGAGATCAACACGATCCGCGGCAACCGCAACTGGATGCAGGCCCGCGAGGCGCTGCTGCGCAGCCCGAACCTGCCCGGCAACATCCGCCGGGTCTTCCCGGTGTGCACCCCGGCCGCGTCCGACTCGGCGAACTTCGACGAGGTCCTGGAGCTGCTGCACCTGGCCGGGCGGAGCCTGCCGCACGCGGTGCTCATGATGATCCCCGAGGCGTGGGAGAACGACCCGGACATGCGCGCCGACAAGCGCGCGTTCTACCGCTTCCACGCCAGCCTGATGGAGCCGTGGGACGGCCCGGCCTCGGTGGCCTTCACCGACGGCGAGGTCGTCGGCGCGGTGCTCGACCGCAACGGGCTGCGCCCGGGCCGCTGGTGGCACACCGCCGACGGGCTGGTGGTGCTGGGCAGCGAGGCGGGCGTGCTCGACCTGGACCCGTCCACGGTGATCGCCAAGGGCCGGCTCCAGCCGGGCCGGATGTTCCTGGTCGACACCGTCAACGGCCGGATCGTCTCCGACGACGAGATCAAGACCGAGCTGGCCGCCGAGCAGCCGTACCAGGAGTGGCTGCACGCCGGCCTGATCGAGCTGGATGACCTGCCCGCCCGCGAGCACATCGTCTACACCCACGACTCGGTGCGCCGCCGCCAGCAGGCGTTCGGCTACACCGAGGAGGAGCTGAAGATCCTGCTCGGCCCGATGGCCCGCAGCGGCGCGGAGCCGATCGGCTCGATGGGCACCGACACGCCGATCGCCCCGCTGTCCACCCGGCCGCGGCTGCTCTACGACTACTTCCATCAGCTCTTCGCACAGGTCACCAATCCGCCGCTGGACGCCATCCGGGAGGAGCTGGTGACCAGCCTGGCGTCCACGATCGGGCCGGAGGGCAACCTGCTGGACCCGGGCCCGGCGAGCTGCCGGCAGATCGTGCTGCCGTACCCGGTGATCGACAACGACGAGCTGGCCAAGATCCTCTCCATCGACGAGGACGGCGATCTGCCCGGCTTCAAGGCGGTCCGGGTCTCCGGGCTCTACCGCCTGCGCGACGGCGGCGCCGGCATCAAGGCCCGGCTGACCGAGATCTGCCGGCACGTCTCCGAGGCGATCGAGGACGGCGTGCGCATCCTGGTGCTCTCCGACCGGGACTCCAACGCCGACCTGGCACCGATCCCGTCGCTGCTGCTCACCGCCGCGGTGCACCAGCACCTGGTGCGCGAGCAGACCCGTACCCAGGTGGCGCTGGTCGTCGAGTCCGGCGACTGCCGCGAGGTGCACCACGCGGCGGTGCTGATCGGGTACGGCGCGGCGGCTGTCAACCCGTACCTGGCCTTCGAGTCGGTCGAGGACATGATCTCCACCGGCGTGCTGCCCGGCGTGGAACGGGTCAAGGCGGTCCGCAACTACGTCAAGGCGCTCGGCAAGGGCGTCCTGAAGATCATGTCCAAGATGGGAATCTCGACCGTGTCGTCGTACTGCGGGGCGCAGGTCTTCGAGGCGGTCGGCCTGGAGACCCGCCTGGTCGACAGGTACTTCCGGGGCACGCCGAGCACCATCGGCGGCATCGGGCTGGCCGAGATCCACGCCGAGGTGGCGGCCCGGCACGCGCGGGCCTGGCCGGCGCCGGGCACGCAGGCCGACGACCGGCTGGAGGTCGGCGGCGAGTACCAGTGGCGCCGCGAGGGCGAGCTGCACCTGTTCAACCCGGAGACCGTCTTCCTGCTCCAGCACGCCACCCGCAGCCGCCAGTACGACGTGTTCCGGCAGTACACCGCCAAGGTCGACGAGCTGGCCGCGAAGGCGGGCTCGCTGCGCGGGCTGTTCACGCTGCGCACCGGCGTACGCCCGGCGGTGCCGCTGGACGAGGTCGAGCCGGCCACTGAGATCGTGAAGCGTTTCGCCACCGGCGCCATGTCGTACGGGTCGATCTCGGCGGAGGCGCACGAGACGCTCGCCATCGCGATGAACCGGCTCGGCGGCAAGTCCAACACCGGCGAGGGCGGCGAGGACGTCGAGCGGCTGCACGACCCGGCGCGCCGCTCCGCGGTCAAGCAGATCGCCAGCGGCCGCTTCGGCGTGACAAGCGAATACCTGGTCAACGCCGACGACCTCCAGATCAAGATGGCGCAGGGCGCGAAGCCCGGTGAGGGCGGGCAGCTGCCCGGCAACAAGGTCTGGCCGTGGATCGCCCGGACCCGGCACGCCACCCCCGGTGTCGGCCTGATCTCCCCGCCGCCGCACCACGACATCTACTCCATCGAGGACCTGGCCCAGCTCGTCCACGACCTGAAATGCGTCAACCCGGCCGCCCGGGTGCACGTGAAGCTGGTCAGCGAGGTGGGCGTGGGCACCGTCGCGGCCGGCGTGGCCAAGCTCAAGGCCGACGTCATCCTGATCTCCGGGCACGACGGCGGCACCGGCGCGTCCCCGCTGAACTCGCTCAAGCACGCCGGCACCCCGTGGGAGCTGGGCCTGGCCGAGGCGCAGCAGACGCTGCTGCTCAACAAGCTGCGCGACCGGGTCACCGTGCAGGTCGACGGCCAGCTCAAGACCGGCCGGGACGTGCTGATCGCGGCGCTGCTCGGCGCCGAGGAGTTCGGGTTCGCCACCGCGCCGCTCATCGTCGAGGGCTGCGTGATGATGCGCGTGTGCCACCTGGACACCTGTCCGGTCGGCATCGCCACCCAGAACCCGGTGCTGCGTGAGCGCTTCACCGGCCGGCCCGAGTTCGTGGAGAACTTCTTCCTCTTCCTCGCCGAGGAGGTCCGCGGCTACCTGGCCGAGCTGGGCTTCCGCAGCATCGACGAGGCGATCGGGCACACCGAGCTGCTCGACGTGGTCGGCGCGATCGACCACTGGAAGGGCCACGGGCTCGACCTGAGCCGCGTGCTGCACCTGCCCGAACTGCCCGAGGGCGCGGCCCGGCGCGGTGTCCGCGCCCAGGACCACGGCCTCGACGCGGCGCTGGACAACCGGCTCATCGAGCTGGCCGGGCCGGCGCTGCGCGACAGCACCCCGGTCCGGGTCGAGGTCGAGGTGCGCAACGAGCACCGCAGCGTCGGCGCGATGCTCGGCGGCGAGGTGACCCGCCGGTTCGGCGGCGCCGGGCTGCCCGACGACACGATCGAGTTCCTGCTGCGCGGCACCGCCGGCCAGTCGTTCGGCGCGTTCCTGCCGCGCGGGGTCACGCTGCGCCTGCACGGCGACGCCAACGACTACGTCGGCAAGGGACTGTCCGGCGGGCGCATCGTGGTCCGGCCGGACACCGACGCGCCGTTCGTCGGCGTGGACGCCGCGCCGGGCCGCCGGGCCGAGGACCAGATCATCGCCGGCAACACCATCCTGTACGGCGCGACCGGCGGCGAGGTCTACCTGCGCGGCCGGGTGGGGGAGCGGTTCGCGGTGCGCAACTCCGGCGCGGTCGCGGTGGTCGAGGGCCTCGGCGACCACGGTTGCGAGTACATGACCGGCGGCACCGTGGTGGTGCTCGGGCCGACCGGGCGCAACTTCGCCGCCGGCATGTCCGGCGGCACCGCGTTCGTGCACCGGCTCAACCAGCGACTGGTGAACACCGAGCTGGTCGACCTGTCGCCGCTGCGCGACGAGGAACGCGACCGGCTGCACGAGCTGGTCCAGCGGCACTTCGCCGAGACGGACTCGGCGGTCGCCGAGGACCTGCTCAAGCGCTGGCCGCAGGCGGTGGAGGAGTTCACCGCAGTGGTGCCCCGGGACTACCGCCGGGTCATGGAGATCATGCGGGCCGCCGAAGCCGCCGGCCGAGACGTCGACGACGCGGTGATGAGCGCCCTCGCTCCCGCGCCGGTACCGCCCGCGCCCCGGGCGGTCGCCCAGGAGGTGGCTCGTGCCTGACCCGAACGGTTTCCTGCGCTACGACCGGCGGCTGCCGGCCCGCCGTCCGGTCCCGGTGCGGATCTCCGACTGGCGGGAGGTGTACCCGCCGGCCGGTGAGGAGCTGATCCGCGAGCAGGCCACCCGGTGCATGGACTGCGGCATCCCGTTCTGCCACGACGGCTGCCCGCTGGGCAACCGCATCCCGGACTGGAACGACCTGGTCCGCACCGGCAACTGGGACGCGGCGGTGGATTCGCTGCACGCCACCAACAACTTCCCCGAGTTCACCGGCCGGCTCTGCCCGGCGCCGTGCGAGGCGGCCTGCGTGCTCGGCCTGGGCGGCCAGCAGCCGGTCACCATCAAGCAGGTCGAGGTGGAGATCGCCGACGCGGCGGTGGCCCGCGACGGCCTGCGGCCCCGGCCCGCGTCCGTGTCCACCGGCCGGTCGGTGGCGGTGGTCGGCTCCGGCCCGGCCGGGCTGGCCGCCGCGCAGCAGCTCGCCCGCGCCGGTCACACGGTCACCGTGTACGAGCGCGACGACGCGATCGGCGGGCTGCTCCGCTACGGCATCCCCGACTTCAAGCTGGAGAAGCAGCACATCGACAAGCGGCTGGCCCAGCTCACCGCCGAGGGCGTGCGGTTCCGTACCGGCGTCGAGGTCGGCGTCGACGTGACCGCCGAGCAGTTGCGCGCCGAGCACGACGCGGTGCTGCTTGCTTGCGGCGCGTTGCAGGGCCGGGACACCCCCCAGACGCCGGGCCGGGCGCTGCGCGGCGTCCATCAGGCGATGGCGCACCTGGTCGCCGCGAACCGGGTCGTGGCAGCCGCCGGGGAGGGGAAGCCCGCCCTGGCCACGCTGCCCGACGGCACGCCGATCGACGCCGCCGGCAAGCACGTGGTGATCATCGGTGGTGGCGACACCGCCGCGGACTGCCTCGGCGTGGCGCACCGGCAGGGCGCGGCGGGCGTACACCAGCTCGACCTCTACCCGCAGCCGCCGTCGGAGCGGGACGCGGAGCGCGACCCGTGGCCGACCTGGCCGTGGGTGCTGCGCAACTACCCGGCGCACGAGGAGGGCGGCGACCGGGTCTTCGCGGTCGCCGTGCAGGAGTTCGTGGACGACGGCACCGGCCAGGTCCGCGCGGTCCGGATCGCCGAGGTGACGGTGGAGAAGGTGGACGGTCGCCGCATCGTCACCGCGCTGCCCGGCTCCGAGCGGGAGATCCCGGCCGACCTGGTGCTGCTCGCCATCGGCTTCGAGGGCACCGAGAAGCAGCCGCTGCTGGCGCAGTTCGGCGTGACCCGCAACGGCCGGGGCGCGATCGACTCCGGCCCGGACTGGCAGGCCACCGACGGCGTCTTCGTCGCCGGTGACATGCACCGGGGCGCGTCGCTGATCGTCTGGGCGATCGCCGAGGGACGCGCCGCCGCGGCGGCGATCCACACGTACCTGGGTGGGGTGGGCGACCTGCCCGCCCCGGTCGACCCGGCCCGCCAGCCACTCGCCGCCAGGTGAAAGGAAGGGCCCCCTCTTAACGCCTCAGGTAGAGGAGGGGCCCTTCTTAACGCCCGCCGCCGCCGCGCGGCCGTCCGGGAAGGGTGGCCCAGGTCATGCCGAACGGGGCCCCGGCGGCACGACGACCGTCGTTAGGCTGCGGCCATGGACGTCGAGGTACGCCTGCGGCGCATCCGCCGCTGGCTCTGGCTGGTGGTGGCGGGGCTCTTCCTCAGCGGGGTGACCGCGTTCCCGCTGGAGGTCGAGGTGCGCTGGCTGCTGGCGGCGTCCGACCCGCTCGCCGGGCAGTTCCCGGCGCTGGTCGACTGGATCGAGCGGGTCCACGTCGGACTGGTGGCGGCCGGTGAGGACTACCCGTTCCTGCGGTACGGCACCGACTGGCTGGCCTTCGCGCACCTGGTGCTCGCGGTGGCGTTCTGGGGGCCGCTGCGTGACCCGGTCCGCAACGTGTGGGTGGTCCAGGTAGGAATGATCGCCTGCGCCGGCATCGTGCCGCTGGCGGTGATCTGCGGTCCGATCCGGGACATCCCCTGGTTCTGGACGCTCGTCGACCTCTCGTTCGCTGTCGGCGCGTTCCCGCCGCTCTGGTTCGCCTACCGCCACATCCGCGCGGTCGAGGCGGCACAGCCTTGGACGGCGTCGACTGCGGCACCCGTGCCGACCGCCGGTTGACCGGCCGGCCGGGCCGCCCCCGTCGTGGGGGAGCGGCGCGGCCAGCACCCGGTCAGCGGCCGAGCAGGTCGTGCGCCGCGCGGATCTTCGACCACGAGGCCGGCTGCGCCGGTGCGGCGCTCGTCCGCGCGGCGGCGGCCACATCGGGCCGGCCGGGCGTGAACAGCCAGGTGGTGAACACCGCGTCGAGGTCCCGCCCGGAGATCCGCTCGGCGAGCGCCTGGAACTGCGCGACGGTGCCGTTGCCGTACTGCCGCTTGGCGGTCCAGGTGCGCAGGATGCGGAAGAACGCGGTGTCGCCGACGGCGAGGCGGATCTGGTGCAGCGCCATCGCGCCCCGGTCGTAGACGGCGTCGTCGAAGATCCCGCTCGGACCCGGGTCGCCGGGGCGCACCTGCCAGAACTCGGAGTCGGCCGGGTAGCTGTCGTAGGTGAAGTCGAACAGCTCCTGCGCGGTGCCCTCGCCCTGCTCCTCGGACCAGAGCCACTCCGCGTACGAGGCGAAGCCCTCGTTGAGCCAGATGTGCCGCCAGTCCGCCACCGACACCGAGTCGCCGAACCACTGGTGGGCGTTCTCGTGCACCACCACGTACGGGTTGGCGCCGCGCCGCCAGAAGCCGGGGCCGTACACCGGGCGGGTCTGCGTCTCCAGCGCGAAGCCGATGCCGTCGACCGGCCCGGCCACGCCGCCCTGCGCCTCGAACGGGTACGGGCCGAACAGCCCGCTCTCCCAGTCGACGATCTCGGCGGTGCGTTCGATGCTGGCCCGCGCGGCGGGCAGGCGCTCGCCCAGCGTGGTGCTGTACGCGTTCACCACCGGCTGCCCGTTCGGCGCGACGTCGGTGACGATCTCGTACTGCCCGATGGCCAGGAACGCCTGGTACGTGGCGCCGGGTTTGACGCTGCGCCAGCTCCACCGGGTGCGGTTGCTTGCCTCGGGCAGCGGGTCACGCGGCTGCACGCCGTTACTGATCACCTCGACGCCGGTCGGCACCGAGACCGAGATGTCCCAGGTGGCCTTGTCCTTCGGGTGGTCGTTGCTCGGGTACCACCACCAGGCCGACTCGGGCTCGTTGACGGCGAGCGCCCCGTCGGCGGTACGGGTCCACGCGGTGTATCCCTGCACGGTGGTCTGTGACGGCACGCCGGCGTACTTCACCACGACGGTGAGCTGCTGTCCCTTGGTCAGCGGCCGGGCCGGGGTGACGACCAGCTCGTGGTCGCCGGCGCGGGCGAAGCCGGCGACCCAGCCGTTCACGCGCACCGACTCGACGTCGAGGAGGAAGTCCAGGTTGAACCGGGACAGGTCCTTTGTGGCGGTGGCCAGGATCGTGGTGGTGCCGCTGAGGCGGTCGGTGGCCGGCTCGTAGCGCAGCCGGATGTCGTAGTGCCCGACGTCGTAGCCACCGTTGCCGTAGTCGGGGAAGTAGCTGTCGCCCAGCCCGGGGCTGCCGGGCGTCGGGGTGGCCGCCGCGGGTTGCGGCCGGCCCCATCCGGCCGGGGCAGCCTGGCCGGGCGCGCCGGTCACTGTGGTGCCGGCCGCGGTGAGGGTCAGGGCGGCGATGGCCGCCGTGAGTGCGCGTCGCACGGGGGACTCCCTCCGTCGGGTGTCGTCACCGCCAAACTAATCGACACATGTGAACGCATCTGTCCCGTCCGGTCGATCTCGGCTATTCAATTTTTGCGAATGTTTCGATAGCATTACCGACCAGTAACAGCACCGATCCCTCGGCCACGCGCGCGGTCAACGGGCTCCACCACCCCTGCCCCGTGGAGGCTCTGTCATGTCCCGTCGCGTCCGTACCGCGTTCGCCGCCGTCCTGGCGGCCGTTCTCGGCGCCGTGCTCCTGCCCGGCGCCGCCCGGGCGGCCACCGTCAACTACGTCGCCCTCGGCGACTCCTACTCCTCCGGGGTCGGCGCCAGCCCGTACGACCTGTCCACCTGCCTGCGCAGCCAGAAGTCGTACGCCCCGCTCTGGGCCGCCGCCCACTCGGTCACCAGCTTCAAGTTCCCGGCCTGCGGTGGCGCGGTCACCGCCGACGTGCTGAACAACCAGGTCGGCCAGCTCAGCAGCAGCACCACGCTGGTCACCATCACCATCGGCGGCAACGACGCCGGTTTCGCCGACGTGATGACCAGTTGCCGGTTCGGCAGCACGTCCAGCTGCGAGAGCGCGGTCAACGAGTCGAAGGCGTTCACCACCGCGACGCTGCCCGGCCGGCTCGACGCCACGTACACCGCGATCCGCAACCGGGCCCCGAACGCCCGGCTGGTGGTGCTCGGCTACCCGCGGCTGTTCGAGACCGGCTCCTGTGGACTGCTCGCCATGAGCAGCTACAAGCGCACCATCCTCAACCAGGCCGCCGACACGCTCAACGGCGTCATCGCCGGCCGGGTCGCCGCCGCCGGTGGCACGTTCGTCGACGCGCGGCCGTTCTTCGCCGGGCACGGCGTGTGCGCCGCCGAGCCGTGGATCCGTGACGTCAGCGGCGTCATCGAGGCGTACCACCCGAACGCGAACGGCTACCGCTACGGCTACCTGGCCGCGCTGACCGCGGCGATCGGCTGATCCGCATGTGAGGAGAGGGCCCCGCTCGACAACCGTCCGTCGAGCGGGGCCCCGCCCTTGCCGGGTTGCATCGAGCGTCGACAATGGTGCGACACCCCGTGTGACCCGGAGGTGACCATGCGCGAACCGGCGACCCGGCCGCGGCCGGTCCGCGAGCAGTTCCCGGCCGGTGGCCCGGAACTGCTCACCCTGCTGGCCCGGCTGCTGCGGCGTCCACGCCGCGGCGACCGCCGGCTCCCGCTGCTCTGGCTGGTCCGGCCCACCGGGGACGGCGCGGTCGCGGCCCTGCTACGGCGTTTCGCGGCGCGCCGGGCCGGGCGGCGGGTACCGCACGCCGTGCTGGATCTGACCGGCCGCCCGGCCGAAGACGACGTCGCGGCCGTGCTGCGCGAGCTGCACCGGCAACTCTCCGTGGAGGCGTTCGGCGCGCCCCGGCTGCGGTTCCGGCACTACCCGCTGGCCGACTGGCTGATGCACCAGACGCTCGCCGTGGACCTGGACGCCGCCGACGGCGGCCGGGCAGCGCTGGTGCGCCGGCTGCGGGACTGGCGCGGGCGACGGGCCGGTGAGGACCCCCAGGTCGGCGGCGACTCCGGCCTCGGCACCGCACTGCACCTGCTGCTCTGGCTGCTCTGGCGGGCCGTGCCCAGCGTCGTGTTCCGGATCGCCGTCTCCGGCCGGGTGCCGCTCGTCGGACGGCAGTACCGCTGGTTCATGCGCCAGCAGTACCTGGCGCCCCGGCAGTCGGTGACGTTCCTCGGCTTCGCCGAGCGGCTCACCGCCGGCTGGCGCGACGGCGAACACCCGGCCCAGGTGGAGAAGCTGCTGCTGCACGCGTTCCTGGAGGACCTCCGCCTGGCGTACCGAAGGCGGTTCTGGCGGCCCGGCGACTGGCGCCGCACCGCCTATCCGGTGCTGGTGCTCGACGGCGCGCGGCCGGACGACGTCGGGCACACGCTGGTTCGGCTCGTCGACGAGGTGCGCAACGAGACCGGCCGCAACGACCCGCTGCTCGTCGTCGCGGTCGCCGCCGGCCCGCCGCCGGAACCGGCCGCGGCCCGGCCGCTGGACCAGGCCGAGGAGGCGTACGAGGAGTGGGCCGAGGCGCTGCCGGAGAACCGCCGGCTGCGCCGCCCCGGCGCCTGGCTGATGCTGCTGGAGGCGGACGACAGGGACGTCGACGTCCCGGTGGGAGGCGTCCCGCCCGCCCTTGTCGCGCCCGACCCGCCCTGGTGGGCACGGCGGTTCCTTCCCGCAGCGGTGGCCCTGGCGCTCGTCGCCGGGCTGGGTGTGTGGGCGCACGGGCGGTGGGCGCCGGACTGCCGCCCCTGGCCCGCCGACCGGGTCGCCGTCCGGCTCGTGGCCGGGGAGTGCGTCGGCTACAGCGACACCGCCGGGCAGGTCTTCAACAGCGAACCCGGGCAGGACCGGCTGCGTGCCGTGCAGCGGCGCATCTTCGCTCAGAACCGGGCCGCCGAGGAGGTGTGGCGGCGCAGCGAGCACCGCCGCCCCTACCTGACGCTTGTCTACCTGGGCAGCCTCACCGGCAACCGGACCCGCGCGGACGAGGAGTCCTACGTCTCCGAGCGGGAGGAACTGGAGGGCATGGCCACCGCCCAGTACGCCCTGCTCCAGGAGTCGGCGGCGGCGGACGACGCGGCGCTTCTGCACATCGTGGTGGCGAACGCCGGGCGGCAGATGCGGCACGCCGACGACGCGGTACGGATGCTGGAGGGGCTGGCCCGCGACGACCCCACCGTGCTCGGCGTGGTCGGGCTGGTGGACAGCCGCACCAGCACGGCGGCGGCGCTGCGCGAACTCAACCGGGTCGGCCTGCCGGTGCTCGCCCCCACGCTGTCGGCCGACCGGATGGACGCCAACTCCAGCCTCTACCTGGCCATGTCGGCGCCGAACCGGGACCAGGTGCGGATGGTCGAGGCGTACGCCCGGCAGGTGCTGCGGGTGGGGGAGGCGCACGTCTACTGGACCACCGGCGAGGGCAGCTCGCTCGCCGACGACCTGTACGTCGCCACCCTCGTCGACGGACTGCGGGAGGGCTTCGGCGACCGCATCACCCGGCTCGACGAGTGGCGCAGCGGGCGGCGGCTCACCCAGGAGTGCGGCTACCCCGGGATGCTCTTCTTCGCCGGCCGCTGGTCGGAGTTCGACGGGTTCATGCGCGCGCTCAAGGAGTGCGGCGCGAACCCGCCCCGGCACCTGGTCGCCGACGACTCGGTGAACCGCTACATGGCCAACCCGGGGCTGCGCGCCAGCGCGCCGGGCAACCTGCCGGTCACGTACGTGTCGAAGGCCGCGCTGGCCACGTGCGCGTCGCTGCGGGCCGCGCAGGCCGGGCGCGACGACGCCCGGGGCAGTTTCCTCACCTGGATCGGCGCGGACGGCCTGCTCGACCCGCCCCGATGCCGCGCCGGGACCGGCCCGCCGGTCGGCGAGCGGGTCAGCCTGGCCTACGACGCCACCATGATGACGGTACGCGCGCTGGAGAGCCTCGCCGCCCGCCTGCGCCACGCCGACACCGGCCGCCGCTGGGAGCCCCGCTCGGTCAACCCGGTCGGGGTGCACGCCGAGGTGCTGCGGCAGAACGCCGCCGGCGGCTACCCGGGGGTCAGCGGCCTCATCCGGTACGCCCCGGACTCCGGCGAACCGGTGGCGAAGCGGCTGGCGCTGCTCACCGTCGCGAAGGTGCCCGACGTGGACGCCGCCCCGGTCGAGGTGTTCCACTGCGGCGTGGCCGACACCGGTCCCGACCCCGGCTGCCGCGTCGCCCCACGCTAGGGCGAGATCTTGGTACGCGGGCGCCCCTCGCGGGGCGTGCGCGTACCAAGATCGACGGCAACAAGGGGCTCAGCGCGTTCTGTCGGATACCTGATTCCGGCGTTTGATTGTGCTGCGGAAAGCATCGATCGTTTCTATCCTGACGTGTTCATTCCCCGGTGACGCGTGTGGAGAGCTGTGGATCAGCGACAGGTACGACGGCTGGCGGAGCAGTCCGCCAACTTCGGCTTCCTCAAGGATCATCCGCTCCTGGTCTGGTACGGCGCCGGAGCCGAGCTGCTCGTCTACGTCGACGCGCAGGCGGCGATGTTCAAGATCC
Organism: Micromonospora sp. TSRI0369; assembly: GCF_001905625.1. NCBI lineage: Bacteria > Bacillati > Actinomycetota > Actinomycetes > Micromonosporales > Micromonosporaceae > Micromonospora > Micromonospora sp. TSRI0369. Next base: position 66,747 of record NZ_LIVU01000009.1, on the reverse strand, counting down.
GCGCCTTCGGCGACGAGCTGGCGAAGGATCTGGTGCGCCGCACCGACGCCCGGCCGCAGTCGGAGAAGTTCTTCCACCGCGTGCAGGCGCTCCAGGCCAACGGCACGCTCGTCCCGGAGATCTACCGCGCGTTCGATCGGCTTCGTGACCAGGGCAACCGCGCCGTACACGATCATCTGGGTGAGGTGCGCGCGGCGCTGGAGCTGCTGCGGACCTGCTTCGAGCTGGGCGTCTGGTTCCACCGCGCGCTGACGGGCGACCGCTCGCCGATCGGCTTCGTCCCGCCCACGCCGCCTCCCCAGCAGGTGCCCCAGAGCGTCGCCGACGCGCTCGCGGCCGAGCTTGAGCGCTACAAGAACGAGCTGGCGCAGACCAAGCTGCTGCTCGACGGCAAGCTGTCCCTGGTGCAGGCCCAGGCCGACGCGCAGGCGGCGGCGGAACAGGCGGTCCGCGCGGCGAGCGCCCGCCAGGGCGAGGCCGCCGCCCTGGTGGCGAGCCTGGAGCCGGCGGCGCACGAGGCGCAGCGGGCCGCCGAGCAGCGGAAGCCGGAACGTGTCTCCGCCGCCCGGCGGGAGGAGTTCATCGCCCGTGCCCGCCGCGCCTCCCACGAACCGCTCAACGAGGTGCAGACCCGGGCCGAGATCGACAGGCAGTTGCGGGCCGCCGGCTGGGTGGTGCAGGACGAGAACCAGATCAACCTGTTCGCGGCCACCGGCGTCGCCGTCCGCGAGGTGACGCTCGCCACCGGCCGCGCCGACTACCTGCTCTACGTGGACCAGCGACTTGTCGGGGTGATCGAGGCGAAGCGGGAGGGCACCGCCCCGCGCGGAGTCGAGGCGCAGCTCGACCGCTACCTGAGCGGGCTCACCCCGGCGCAGAAGCTCAGCGCCTGGCGGCGGGACGAGCCGTTGCCGTTCGGGTACGTCGCCACCGGCACGGAGACCGCCTTCGTCAACCGGCTGGACCCGTTCCCGCGTACCCGGGAGGTCTTCGCCTTCCACCAGCCGGCGACCCTCGCCCGGTGGATGCGGGAGGCCGACGACGATCCGGCCGTGCCGACGCTGCGGGCCCGGCTGCGGCGGATGCCGGCGCTGGACCGGCTGGGTCTGCGACCCGCGCAGGTCGATGCCGTCGCAGGGCTGGAACGGTCGCTTGCTGAGGACCGCCCGCGAGCGCTGATCCAGATGGCGACCGGTGCGGGCAAGACCTTCACCGCGGTGACCGCCAGCTACCGGCTGCTCAAGCACGCCCGCGCCGCCCGGATCCTCTTCCTGGTCGACCGCAACAACCTCGGCAAGCAGACGCTGCGCGAGTACGCCGGCTACCAGGCCCCCGACGACGGGCGGAAGTTCACCGACCTCTACAACGTCGACCGGCTCTCCGGCACCGGCATGCTCGACTCGTCCGCCGTGGTCATCTCCACCATCCAGCGCCTCTACGGCGCCCTGCGCGGCGTCGAGCTGCCCGACGTCGACCTGGACGACCGCGACTACGACAGCTACGACCTGGACGAGCCGGCCGAGGTGACCTACAACCCGCAGCTCCCGCCGGAGACGTTCGACCTGATCGTGGTGGACGAGTGCCACCGTTCGATCTACGGCAAGTGGCGGGCGGTCATCGAGTACTTCGACGCGTTCGTGGTGGGGCTGACCGCCACGCCGGTCAAGCAGACGCTCGGCTTCTTCCAGCAGAACCTGGTGTCCGAGTACACCTACGAGCAGGCCGTCGCCGACGGGGTCAATGTCGACTTCGACGTCTACCGGATCAAGACGGAGATCACCGAGAGCGGTGCGGACATCGAGGCCGGCACCGTCGTGCCGCTGCGGGACCGGCGGACCCGCGCCGAGCGTTACCAGGAGCTGGAGGACGACTTCACGTACGGCGGCAGCCAGGTCGGCCGGTCGGTGATCTCGAAGGGCCAGCTCAAGCTGGTGCTGGAGACGTTCCGAGACAAGCTCTTCGAGGAGATCTTCCCGGGCCGCTCGACAGTGCCGAAGACGCTGATCTTCGCGCGGGACGACAACCACGCCGAGGAGATCGTGCAGATGGTCCGGCTCGTGTTCGGCCGGGGCAACGACTTCGTCAAAAAGATCACGTACGCCTCGCGCCGCGAGGGCGAGAACCCGGACACACTGATCCAGGCGTTCCGCAACAGCCCCGAGCTGCGGATCGCGGTGACCGTGGACATGATCGCCACCGGCACCGACGTCCGGCCGCTGGAGTGCGTCTTCTTCCTGCGCCCGGTGCGCAGCTCCACCTACTTCGAGCAGATGAAGGGGCGCGGCGCCCGAACCATCGACGCCGCCGACTTCCAGGCCGTCACGCCCGATGCCGAGGTCAAGGACCGCTTCGTCATCGTCGACGCGGTCGGCGTCACCGAGGCCGACCTGGACGAGGCGGTCCCGCTGCAACGCCACACCGAACGCCAGATCTCGCTGCGCGACCTGCTTCGCAAGGCCGGCACCCTGACCGCCGACGCCGACGAGGTGGCCACGCTCGCCTCACGGCTGTCCCGCCTCAACCAGCAGCTCACCGACGACGAACGGGCCGAACTGGCCGACCTTGCCGGGCAGCCGCTGTGGGACATCGTGCGTGGGCTCACCGACGCGGTGGCCCCGGAACAGCTCAACCCGGCCACCCAAGCCGGCCCGGCAGCGGTGCGGGACCTGCTTGCCGGCGCGCTGCGCCCGCTCGCCGCGAACCCGCCGCTGCGGGAACGCATCCTGGAGATCCGCCGGGCACACGACATCACCATCGACGAGGTGAACGCCGACCGCCTGATCTCGGCGCAGGGAGTGCCGGCCGAGGAACGCGCCCAGGTCACCGTCAAGAGCTGGCACGACTACCTGGAGGAGCACCGCGACGAGATCACCGCTTTGCAGGTCTTCTACGAGGGCCGGGGCCGAGTCGGCTACGAGCAGCTCAAGGAACTGGCCGCGCGGATCGCCCGGCCGCCGCAGGCGTGGACGCCCGAGTCGCTGTGGAAGTCGTACGTGCTGCTCGGGCGCACCGCCGAGGCTCCCGGCAACCGGGGCATCACTGATCTTGTCAGCCTCGTGCGGTATGAGTTGGGGCTGGACCAGGAGCTGCGCCCGTACCGCAGCCTGGTCGAGGAACGCTTCCGTGGGTGGCTGCTGCGACAGGAGCAGGCGGGCGCTACGTTCACTGCCGATCAGGCGTGGTGGCTGGAGAGGATCAAGGACGTGATAGCGGTCAGCGTGGAAATCAGCCCGGACGACCTGGAGGGCGCACCGTTCACCGAGCGGGGCGGTATCGACGGGTACGCGGGAGCGTTCGGCGAACGCGCCGAACCCCTGCTGACCGAGCTGAACGAGGAGCTGTCCGCGTGACGGAGCTTCCGGTGGGGTGGACGGAGGTGACCCTCGGGGAGGTCGCCGACTCAGTGAAGAACGGCATATTCGTGTCTCGACCCGGAGTCGAGCCGAACGGTGTGCCGGTCCTGCGTATCAGCGCGGTCCGGCCAGGCACGCTGCAACTAGATGACGTGCGCTACAGCGCAATGAGCGAGGAAGATCTGGCGGCTTCCGATTCGCTCCTAGCCCCCGGTGACTTGCTTTTCACTCGATACAACGGAAATGCTGATTACGTCGGAGCTTGTGCCCTAGTTCCGCCGATTGCTGCTGCTCTTACCTATCCTGACAAGCTTATCCGGGTAAGGGTTGACGCAAGAGTTGCTGACCCTGCATTTGTACTGTATGCCTTCCAGTCACCACTAGTGCGGGCGCGCGTGAGGAGAGTTGTACGCACGACCGCGGGCCAGTCTGGCATCTCAGGCGCCAGCTTGCGGGTCATCCGCATACCTCTGCCGCCGCTCGTCGAGCAAAAGCGCGTAATCGCTGCTCTTGAAGGCTCCCTTGCGCCGTGGGGGTCAGGGCTATCGCAGCTCCTCAGAAGCACCCGTCGAATTAGCCGTTTCCGTGACCAGGTGATGTTGCTCGCCGGTGTGGGTGGGTTGGGGAGCGCTGAACCGCGTGAACTGGCTGAGCCGCCCGAGTGGGCGGGGGTGCACGACGGCGAATTGCCGTCGATTCCTGATACTTGGCAATGGAAGCGGTTGGATGAGATCGCTGAGGTTGTCGGCGGGGTGACCAAGGACAGTAAGCGTCAATCCGACCCGGGATTTGTTGAGGTGCCGTACCTGCGGGTGGCGAACGTGCAACGGGCTCGCCTTGACTTGTCGGAAGTGGCACATATTAAGGTGTCACCGAAGAAGGCTGATCAACTGCGACTCGAACCGGGCGACGTGCTGCTGAATGAGGGTGGTGATCGGGACAAGCTGGGCCGTGGCTGGGTCTGGGAGGGGCAGTTGCCGAACTGCATTCACCAGAATCATGTCTTCCGTGCTCGTATAAAGGGCGATGTCCTCCATCCCAAACTGCTCGCCTGGCACGCTAACGGCTTCGGGCGACGTTGGTTTGAGGTCAACGGGCTTCAGAGCGTGAACCTGGCATCGATCAGTCTTGGCAAGATGAAGAAGTTCCCCGTTCCGATTCCGCCCAGACCGGAACAGGACCGCCTCGTCCAAGTGGCGGAAGAGTATCTGTCCTTGTTGGACAGCATGGAGAGCGCGGTGTCGTCGGCCCGAGAGAAGGCAACGCGCCTGCGTGCATCCCTGTTGACGGAAGCGTTTGCGGGGCGGCTCGTGCCGCAGGATCCAGACGACGAGCCGGCGTCAGAGTTGCTTGCCCGGATTCGGGCCGAGCGGGAAGCCGTTGCGCCGAAGCAGAAAGCACGCGCTACGCGTACCCGGAAACAGTTGGCGGCACCGCCGACCAGGGTGACCGGCGACAACTATCAGCAGGAGGCACTGCCGCTGTGAGCACTATGGATTCGCGCCGGCTGGTGCAGAAGCTGTGGAACTACTGCGACGTGCTGCGCGACGACGGCGTCTCGACCATTGACTACGTGGAGCAGTTAACCTATCTGCTGTTCCTCAAGATGGCCGACGAGCGGGCCCGTCGGCCGATGAGGCCCGAGAAGATCGTGCCCGACGAGCTGAGCTGGCAGACCCTGCTCGATGCTGAGGGTGACGCGCTGGAGGTGCAGTACCGGCACATCCTGACCGGGCTGGGTAAGGAGAGCGGCACCCTCGGCACCATCTTCCGCAAGGCGCAGAACAAGATCCAGGATCCCGCGAAGCTCAAGCGCCTGATCGTGGACCTGATCGACAAGGAGTCCTGGTCGGGCACCGGTGTCGACGTCAAGGGCGATGCCTACGAGGAACTGCTCGCCAAGGGGGCCGAGGACGCCAAGTCCGGCGCGGGGCAGTACTTCACCCCCCGCGCGCTGACCGCCGCGATGGTCGACTGCATGTTGCCCACGCCGGACGACACGATCACCGACCCGGCCTGCGGGACCGGAGGCTTCCTGCTCGCCGCCTACGAGCACATTCAGCGCCACCACGGCAGCGCTCTCACCCCCGACCAGCGGCGACGGCTCGCGCACAACGCGATCACCGGAACCGAGCTGGTCGACGGCACTGCCCGACTGGCTGCCATGAACATGCTGCTGCACGGCATCGGCACGCCGAACGGGCCGTCGCTCATCACGGTCGGGGACGCGCTCGGCAAGGAGCCAGCCAGGCGGGTGAGCCTGGTGCTGGCCAATCCGCCGTTCGGCCGCAGCTCCTCGATCCGGGTCGTCGGTGGGGACGGTCGGTCCAGCCGCGAGGAACGGGAGATCGAGCGGGGTGACTTCTGGGCTACCACCGCGAATAAGCAGCTCAACTTCGTCCAGCACATCGCCTCCCTGCTGGACATCGACGGCCGGGCCGCCGTCGTGCTTCCCGACAACGTGCTCTTCGAGGGCGGCGCGGGAGAGACCATCCGCCGCCGGCTGCTCAAGCAGTACGACCTGCACACCATGCTGCGGCTGCCCACCGGCATCTTCTACGCGGGCGGCGTCAAGGCCAACGTGCTCTTCTTCGAACGCAAGCGTGCCCGTGAGGAGCCGTGGACCCAAAAACTCTGGGTGTACGACTTCCGCACCAACCAGCACTTCACGCTCAAGCAGAACCCGCTGCGGCGTGAGCACCTCCAGGACTTCGTCGACCGCTACCTGCCGGGCAGGGACCGCGCCGAGCGGGAGGAGACCGAGCGCTTCCGCGCGTTCTCGTACGGCGAGTTGATCGCCAGGGACAAGGTGAACCTCGACATCACCTGGCTCAAGGACGCCTCACTGGAGGACGCCGACTCGCTACTGCCGCCCGAGGTGATCGCTCAGGAGATCGTCGACGACCTCCAGGCGGCTCTCGCGGAGTTCGCCGCCATCGCCGAGACCCTTGGGTCTAGAAGCTAGTCGCGGACTAGGGCAAGGCTGAGTGCATTGGGGAGGGTGATCGCATGCCGGAAGCGCCGATCCGTGGCGACGGCTTTACGATCCAGCAGCTGTTTAACCAGTTCCAGTTCCGGCTCGACCCCTACCAGCGGGAGTACAGCTGGGCCCGCGAAGACGTGAAGATGCTCATCGACGATTTGACCGGCCACTTCATTGAGGACTGGACTCCGGGCGACGATCGTCGTGAGGTTCGGCATTACCGCCCGTACTTTCTCGGGCCATTCGTCTACTACCGCGATGACGACCTCGCCGCCTTGGTCGACGGCCAGCAACGTATCACGACGCTTCACCTTCTATTGCTGCAGCTTCGCCGGCTTGCGATAGATGCTGACCGACCGGAGTATCAGAACGACCTCGCCGCCCTGGAACCCTTGATCGCTGGCACCTCGTACGGGGAGCGGGCCTATGCCATCCGCTCTGAGAAGCGAGCTCCTGTGCTGGAAGCGATCTATGAGGACAAGCCCTACGTGCCACCGGCTGATGCTGGGCCCTCGGTGGAGAACCTGTACAAGCGAAGCCAAGAGTTGTACGAGTTGCTCCCGGAGGCGATCCGGGATGAGGCGCTCCCACTCTTCATCCATTGGCTACTGAATCGGGTATGCCTCGTCGGCATCAATGCCAACGATCGCCGACAGGGCTGGGAGATCTTCGAGACTATGAATGATCGGGGCGTGCAACTCGGCCCCGCAGATCTTCTGAAAAGTTTCTTGCTTCGAAAGGCCAGCAACCGGGACAACCTGCCGCGACTCGGCGATGCATGGGGTCGCGTCCTGACTCGGATTGACAATCGCGCCCCTCAGGCGGCGGCCAAATTCTTGCAGTCGCTGTTGATCGGCCGTCATGCCCAAAACGAGGATGAGGCGGCGGACATCTCGGTGTCCTTTCACGGATGGGTGCAGGAGCACCACGCAAGCCGCATGGGCCTCATCAATGCACCGGACTTCGCTCGCTTCGTCGAACGTGACTTGGTTAAGCTATCGACCCGATATGCAACGCTGAAGGCGGCCTCTGCCACTCTCGAATCAGGTTTGGAACCGGTCTTCTGCAACGCAAAGAACGAAATTGACCAGATGCCATTTCTGATGGCGGCGATCGACCCGGACGACACAGAGGCTCAGTTCCGGGACAAGGCGTTCCTTGTCGCCGCCTATCTCGATTTGGTCTTCGTGCGTATGGCCGTCAACAACCGTCTTACTAAACTAGGCGGAGTCGAGGCGGATCGCATACCCGTCCTGCTCGACCTGCGGTCGACCCGAGACGTCGACGGTGTAGCCAAGGCACTTGGACGTCGGATCGCTCTGCTTGACGTCGATTTCACCGGGGTCAAGGGCTACGGTCTCCGTGCGGACAACCGGCCTCAGGTCAGATACCTGCTGGCCCGCTTGACTGCATTCGTGGAGACCGAGAGCGGTCGACCCAACGAGATGCCGCGATACTTGGACAAGGATGAACCCTTCGAGATCGAGCATATTTGGGCGAACAAGTTCGAGCGCCATCAGCCGGAGGTGAAGACGGAAGCGGCCTTCCGTGTCGCTCGAAACCGGGTGGGAGCGCTTCTGCTGCTAAGGAAGTCGCACAACGCAAGTTACCAGGATGCCCCGTACGAACAGAAAGTCGAGTGGTACCGCGGCCAGAACCATCTTGCCGCTTCGCTGCATGCGGCCACGCATCAGCGAAACAAGCCGTTTACGGCAGGGTTTATCAAAAAGCATGAATTGGGTCGGCTTTTCCGCCCAATGCCCAGTTTCGGTCGAACGGAGATTGAGGTCCGGCAGCAGCTCTACGAGCGGCTGTGTGAACTCATCTGGAACCCAGAAGATCTTGGCTTCATCCTGCCGCCCGGAATAAGAGCGACGGCTGTCGAAGCCAGCCAGGCGGAGCTGGCTATGCCTGTCCGGCAAGTGCCGTCCCGGGCCGCGAGGCGCACCCGCGCCCACTTCGGTGGTGTAACGGTCGCCCGACTTGTCGCCGCCGGTGCACTAACCGTGGGCGAGCAACTGCATCTGACCTACAAGCGGGTTTCGCACACGGCGCGAATTAACCAGGCGGGGAATATTCAGCTGGATAGCGGCGAGGTATTCGAATCCCCATCTCCTGCCGGTTCGACAGTCACCGGTAAGCCAACGATGAATGGCTGGAGCGCGTGGAAGGTGCGTCGGGGTGGCAACCTGACGCCTCTCTTCGATATTCGCGCGGATGCGTTAAGGCGAGGTCTCCTGGAGGAAATCGGCGAGGCGGAGGGCGTAAACTAACTCCACTGCTGTGAGTTTGAAGACCAATGACGTTGCCGCGAGCGACTTGAACGCTCCGTAGCTATGGCGGTTATGGACGACTGCGAAGGCCGCCGTAGTGGCCCGAGTTGGCAAGGGCCGGCGGCTTCCAATCAGGAATCGCCGGCCTTCGCGTTCTTGACGGTGCACGTCGCGCGGCAGACCCACGGTCTGTTGATCGCGAACATGCGCCACCCGGAGGAGTGGGTGTTGGCGACGGCAATCTCCCGTCCCCGCTGAGTTCGGCCCGGTGAACTCGCTGTCGATTGAGCTTATTGCGGGCTGGCGGGGACGCTTTGCCCTGCTCGGTCACGCGACAGGGCGTGAAATGCTTCCCGCGGGGGCGGCAACTTTTTTCGGCCCGTCGCGCGAGCACTTTAGGAGGTTTAGCGGGCTCGACCTCACGGCAACGGCGGCGAGCGCAAGGGCGCCCAGCCGACGAAGCGGGCGAACAGCGCTTGCGGGCTCGGGGCCTCGTGCGGGTTGAGGCGATGCAGCTCCTGAGCTGCGTCGTAAAGCTGCCCGCACAGATAGACCGACAGGGCGAGGCGGTCACCCGCGTACTCGGTCAGCAGCGCCAGCCGGGCCTCCGCGCACGGCCACGGGTGAGCGCAGCGCTTGCAGATCCAGAGTGGACGCATCGGTAGATGCGGACGGGTGCCGGTGCTCACGCCGGCACCTGTGGCCGGGCGGCGATCCGAACACGGTGCCCAATGGCCGCCCCCTGCCCGGCACCGGCATTAAGCCAGCGCAGCCCGGCGAGCCGCACGAACAGCTCTCGCTTGGCGACCGCGACGCCCTTGCCGTTCAACTCGTACGCCTCGATCCACGCCCAACCGTCGTACGGGTGGCGCTCGGCGATCTCCCGAATGACGCGCACCGTGATCGGGCGGCAGAACTGCACGCTCGCCGCGCGGCCGAGGCGCAGGAGGTCGCCCGCCTTGATCGGTCGAGTGTTTGTCGGCGCGGTCGGCGGTGCGCCGGCACGCCTCGCCTTCGGCCTGTCGTCGGGCATGGGTTCTCCCCCTTGGGATATCGGCGGCATCAACCTGTGCCCCACCTTGCCGACGGCTACCGGACCAATACACAGCGTTGTCGTATGGTGTCGGGGTGTCCTGGACGTCCATAGGGGAGGAAGGATGAATCACGCACTCCAGGTGGCGATGACCGAAGCTGGCGAAACGGCAGAGAGCCTCGCAGCTCAGACCGGTGTGGATCCGAAGACGGCGGCTCGTTGGATCTCTCCGGGACGCGTTCCGCAACCTCGCCGACGTGCGCAGGTGGCGGCGCTCCTCGGGCGGGACGTCGGGGACCTTTGGCCCGATGTCCTCAAGCGCCGTGAGCCGCCGTGGCTGCGTGAGTGGGTCGACTGGGAGCGGGACGCCGTGTCGATCCGCTGGTTCGAGCACACCTGGGTGCCCGGACTGTTGCAGACGGAGGCGTATGCGCGGGCCACGCTCAGGGGTGAGGCGCTGACCTCGGCGGAGATCGATGAGCTGGTCGCCTCGCGGCTCGAACGACAGGCGATCCTCCGTCGGGACCGCCCGCCCCTGGTCGTCGCGGTCATCTTCGAGGGTGTGCTGCATCAGTCGGCCTACGGCGACCGCGAGCTGATGCGAGAGCAGCTTGAGCACCTGCTCCGCTGCGCAGCCCTGCCCGGTGTGCAGCTACACCTCGTGCCGAGGGACATCGGCATGTATCCGGGGCTCGGTGGTGGCTTCATCCTCGCCGAACTGCCCACCGGCGAACATGTCGCGCACGTCGACAGTCAGGCGTCCGCGCAGCTCCTAAATGAGGCTGCGGCCATTGCTACGCTCAGCCGTAGATGGGAGCGCATCAGAGGCGACTCCCTTTCCCGAACCCAGTCACTAGACCTGATCAGGGAAGCGGCGAGAGCATGGACATGACCGGTGCGCGATGGCGCAAGAGCACAAAGAGCGGCAACAACGGCGGCTCCTGTGTCGAGGTTGCCGACAATCTCGCGGAGGTCGTACTGGTCCGGGACACTAAAGATCGAGCCGGGGGAACCTTGGCCTTCGAGCCAGCAGCATGGCAGCGCTTCGTCAGTCTGGCCAAGGTCATCGGCGCGAGCGAGCGCCGATGACACCAGCACCGACGCTGGCTGAGGATCTCGATGCTGAACTGGCCCGGAGAGGTATGGCCGTCTCTGCCCAGGGCTGCGCTCGCGCACGGAAGCAACGCGTTCAGGTGGAGCAGCAGTGGCCGCCCGGCCGCCGAGTGATGCTGCGCGAGCGTTCGCGTCAAGCAGCGCAGGAGATGTGGACCCAGCCCTGACTGCCGAGTTGATCTGATTGCTGAAGAGGCGCCGTCACGTCCACGTGTCGTTGTGGCGGCGGGCCGGCGGCCCCTCTCCGGGAACCGCCGGCCGGCGTCTTCTCAGCGGTGCCCGTTGCCCGGCCGCCCCCACGGCCCGGTGATCGCGAACACGTACCCCGGCGACTGGATGTTGGCGAACAGCGTCTTCCCGTCCGCGCTGAACGTCGGCCCGGTGAACTCGCTGTCGTTCAGCTCGTTGCGAGCCAGCGGGTACGCCTTGCCCTGCTCGGTGACGCCCACCAGGTGCGACACGCCCTCGCCGTCCTCGGCCAGGATCACCCCGCCGTACGGTGAGACGGTGATGTTGTCCGGCCCGTCGTAGTTGCCGTTGTCGGCCTCCGGGTCGGTGTTCACCCCGAAGATCGTCTTCAGCGTCACGGTCTGCCGGCGCGGGTCGTAGAACCACACCTGCCCGTCGTGCTCGTTGGCGCTGCCGTCGTCGTGCCGGGCGTAGCTGGCCACGAAGTACGCGCCGCCGTCGCCCCACCACGCGCCCTCCAGCTTGCGGCTGCGGGTCACCTCCGCGTCGGTGAACTGCTTGCGTACCGAGACGGTCCGAGCGTCGCGGTCCGGCACCTCGACCCACTGGACCCGGTAGCGGGTGCCGGGCGTGGTGGCCTCGGACAGGTCGGCCACGTGGTCGTCGCCGCGCAGGCAGCGCATCGCGGCGAGGCTGCCGGCGGTGTCGCCGTCGGGCCGCTGGGCGAGCGCCCGCAGCGCGCCCTTGCCGGCCCGGAAGCCGGGCGGCGGCGTCCACCGGAAGTACAGGCCGTTGGGCCCGCTCGCGTCCTCGGTCAGGTAGATCGAGTGCGTGTACGGGTCGACCGCGACCGCCTCGTGCGAGTAGCGCCCGAGGAACGTCAGCGGCACCGGGTCGGTGTTGGCGGACCGGTCGTGCGGGTCGACCTCGAAGACGTACCCGTGGTCCTTCAGATACCGCCCACCGGCCCGCTGCTCGGTCTCCTCGCAGGTCAGCCACGTGCCCCACGGGGTGATGCCACCGGCGCAGTTGTTGTGCGTGCCCGCCACGCTCACGTACTCGCGCAGCCGCCGCCCGTGCCGGTCCACCTCGATGGTGGTGGTGCCGCCGCGGGCGCCCGGGTCGTAGGTGAGACCTGCCAGCGCCGGCACCGGGTACGGCTCGTCGCCGCCGATCTCGTGGTTGTTCACCAGCACCGAGCCGCGCGGGCCGCGGAAGCAGCCGGTGCCGTCGGCGTCGCTCGGGGTGGGCTGCCCGGACTCCAGCAGCGTCGCGCCCGCCTGCGCGACCACCGTGTACGAGAAGCCGGGCGGCAGCGCCAGCAGACCGGCCGGGTCCGGCACCAGGTCGCCGTAGCCGACGGCGGGACGGCACGCGGGCCGGGCCGCGGCCGGGCCGGCGATCGCCTCCAGGCTGCCGGCCACCACGATGCCGAGCCCGCCGGCCACGCCGCCGCGCAGCACGGACCGTCGGGGAAGAGGTGAGGTCACGTCGTCGCCTTCCTGTGCGCACGATTGCCTGGAGGAAGGCAAGCGGGGCCGGGGGAACGGCGGGCGGCGCGCCCGCCCGCCGCCGGTGAACAGTGGACGAATCCCCGGTGCGGAGCGCCACGTGCCGCTGTGGTGCGCGTCCGTTAGGGTTCCCTCGATCGCATGACGTCGGAGGGCGGACGGTGGGAAGACTCGCTTCGGCGTACCGGCAGGCGGTCGATCGGCACCGGCGGGCCCTGCGCCACTGGGAAGCGGCCCGGCACCTGCTCGGCGCCGCCGGTCCGGCGCCGGTCGGCAGCCCGGAACTGGTCGCGCGGCTGGCCCGCCTCGGCGGTGAGCTGGCCGCCGCGGTGCCCGGCACCGCCCGGGTCGCGACCCACCCCGTTCCGGTACGCCTCGGCGCGGCGACCACTGTCGACGGCGCGTTCCCGGTGCTCGTGCCGGTGGGGGCGGGCGCGCACCTGGCGCTCGATCAGGACGCCCGCGATCCGCGCGTCGGCGAGCTGCTGCGGGCGGTGGTGGTGCGGCTGCTGACCGCCGCTCCGGCCGGGACGATCCGGGTCGTCGGCATCGATCAGGCCGCCTTCGGCGCGGCGTTCCTGCCGTTGCGCCCACTCCAGGACGCCGGGGTGCTCGCCGCGGCGGCGACCACCGAGGCGGAGACGACGGCCCTGCTCGACGCGGCCGAGCGGCACGCGCGTACCGCCCAGCGATCCGCGCCGGAGGACCGGGAGCTGCTGGTGGTGGTCGCCGCGTCCGCGCCGCCGCCCCGGGAGCTGGCCCGGCTGGCGGCGCTCACCCACGCCGGCCCCGCAGCGGCGGTCTGCGTGCTGCTGGCCGGCCACCCGCCCGCCGGCCCGAGCGCCGCGCCGCCGCTGGGCGCCACCACCCAACTGCGGATCACCGAGCGGTACACGCTCGTCGGTGACCCGCCCGGCCGCCCGTTCAGCGCCGACGGCAGCGGGCTGGCCGCGCCGGTGGTGCTCGACGGCGACCCGTCGCACGCCGCGGTGACCGCGCTGGCCCGCCGGTACGCCGAGGCCGCCGACCAGGACGGCGTCACGTTCGCCGACCTGCTGCCGGCGCAGCGCTGGGCCGGGTCCGCCGCCTCCGGCCTGCGTACCGTGCTCGGCCGGGCCGGCCGCCGCCCGCTCGCAGTGGCGTTCGACGACGCCACGCCGCACTGGCTGATCGGCGGGCGGACCGGCGCCGGCAAGACGGTGCTGCTGCTCGACGTGCTCTACGGGCTGGCCGCCCGCTACTCCCCGGCCGAGCTGCGGCTGATGCTGCTCGACTTCAAGGAGGGCGTGAGCTTCACCGAGTTCGTGCCCACCGACCGGGACCCGTCCTGGCTGCCGCACGCCGACGCGGTGGGCATCGAGTCCGACCGCGAGTACGGCGTGGCGGTGCTGCGCGAGCTGCGCGCCGAGCTGGGCCGCCGGGCCGACCTGCTCAAGCGGCACGGGGTCAGCCGGCTCGCCGACCTGCCGCCCAACGCCCGGCCGCCCCGGATCGTCACCGTGATCGACGAGTTTCACGTGCTGTTCGCCGGCAACGACGCGCTGGCCCGGCAGGCGGTCGACCTGATCGAGGAGCTGGCCCGCAAGGGCCGCTCGTACGGCCTGCACCTGGTGCTGGCCAGCCAGAGCACCACCGGGATCGAGGCGCTCTACGGACGGGCCGAGGCCATCTTCGGCCAGTTCCCGCTGCGGATCGCGCTGCCCGGCGGGGACGCCGTGCTGGACCCGCGCAACGACGCCGCGCGCGGGCTCACCGTCGGCACGGCAGTGGTCAACACCGCCGCCGGCGCGCCCGGTGCGGACGCGGAGGTGCGGTTCCCGGACGCGCACGCCGCCTCGGCCGACCTGGCGTCGCTGCGCCACGAGCTGCACGCGGCCCGCCCGGCCGGATCGCGCCCACCGGCCGTGTTCCGGGGACACGAGACGCCCCGGCTCGCCGACGACAGCGCCTGGGCAGCGCTGGCGCCCGGCGCCGACCCGCCGTACGCGCTCGTGGGCCGCGTGGTCGACGTCGCCGGCAGCCCGGCCGGGTTCGCGCTCGACGCCAGCCCGGGCCGGCACCTGGCGGTGGTCGGCACCGCGGCGGTCGGCGCGGAGGTGCTCCGGTCGGCCGCGCTCTCCCTGGCCCGGCAGCATGCGCCCGGTACCGCCCGGTTCCTGTTCGCGCCGCTGGCGCCCGGCACCACAGACGCCGCCGACGACCTGGCCATGACGCTCGCCGCCGCCGGGCACCCGGTCCGCCGCCTGGACGCCGAGGCGCTGCGCGCCCAGCTCGCCGAGGCCGCCGCAGGTGACGACGCGCCCTCCGGGCGCACCTACCTGGTGGTGTTCGGGATGGACGCCGCCGCCACGACGCTCGCCGCCTCCGACCCGGCGACGTTCCGATCCGGGTACGACGACCTGCGCGCCGTGCTGCGCCAGGGGCCCGCGCGCGGCGTGCACGTGCTCGGCTGGTGGCGCGGGCTGCGCCGGCTCGCCGACGACCTGGGCGGCAGCGGGCAGCGCGACGACGTCACAGGGCTGGTCGCGCTCAACGTGCCCGCCGCCGACCTGGGCCTGCACCTCGGCGTGCACGACCTCGCGTACGTGCCGCGCGAGGGCCGCGCCCTGCTCGTCGACCGGCACGAGCACCGCACCGCGCTGATCGTGCCGTTCGCCGCCGGGAGTGACGTTCCATGAGTGGATTCGACGAGTACGCGGCGCTGCTGCGGGAGCTGTCCACCCGGCAGCGGGGCGGGGAGCGGGAGATCGCGGCCGAGGCGGAGCGCCGCCGTGGCCTGCAGGACGCCGTCGACAAGCTGGGGCAGCGGCTCGCCGCCCAGGGGCAGCACCTGGACCGGCTGGGGCAGGCGATCGGCGTGCCGATGACCTCGGTCCCGGCGGAGGCGCCCGCTCCGGCGGTCGCTGTCGCCGCCGGACCGGCCGCGCCGGAGACGGCGGCTTCGGCCGACCCGGGCGGGCGGACGGGCGCCGGACCGGGGGACGGCGCGACCGGCGGCGCAGCCGCCGCGCCGGGGCAGGCGGGCGTCGGGGCGTACCCCTCTCCGGGTGTGCCCGCGCCCCGGGCGGGCGACCCGGCGGCGGAGCTGGCGGCGGCGGAGCGGCTGGCCGGGGAGGCCGACGGGTACGGGCAGCAGGCCGACGCGCTGGCGCGCACGCCGGTGCTGCTGCCGACCTGGTCCGCGCCGGCCCGGGCGGTCGCGGTGTACGGCGGCTGCGCGCTCGTCGGCTCGCTGCTGATGCTGGTCGCGCTCGTGGGGTCGCCGGTGCCGGTGGCCGGGCTGGACCTGGTGGCGACGCTGTCCTGCGCCGGGGTGCCGTTGCTGTCCTTCGTGGCCGGTCAGGTCGTGCTGGCCCGCTGGGGCCGCCCCGCGTTGGCAGGCGGTGAGGCCACGACCGGCCGGTACGTGCCGCTGGGCTTCGTGATCTGCGCCCTGGTCTCCCCGTCCCTGTTCTGCGTCTACCTGCTCCTCTTCCGCCTCCTCCGCTGACGCTCCGCCCGCCCCCCGTCCCGCCTCGCCCCGTCGATCATGGACTTGTGGCCCCTGTGGTGGGCTTGATGTGGCTTTTGCCGGGGCGGAAACTGCAAGATCGCGAAGGCGTGGGGGTGGGGGAGGGCGGTAGGCTCGGCGCGGGTGGTGAGCTGGGGGAGGGCTTGTGAGCGCGGCGGAGATCATCGCGAGGCTGGCGGCAGCGGCGCAGAAGCTGGACGAGGCCAAGGCGCGCACGGCCGCCGCGGCACAGGACGCGGCGGAGGCGCGGGCGCTGGTGGCGGGCGCGCTGGAGGGGGCCACGGCCGGGCCGCTGATCGGCGCCATCGACTCCTACCGGCAGGCGCTGGCGCAGGCCGCGCAGGGCGGGGAGCCGGCCCGGCAGCACGTCCAGGAGACCATCGCGAAGGTCCAGGCGCTGGGCAACTGAGGGGCCGGCCCGGCTTGCCGGTTTGCGCGGAGGGCGCGACAAGGGTTACCGCCGCGTAACTTTTCATTGACGTGTGTGAAATCGGACACGCATCATCGTGTCCACGATCGATCGGATCCCACCCGTCCCCTCCCGGTCCGCCCGGGTGCCTCCCCCCGGAGGTGCAGCCCATGCTGCTCCGAACGATCCTTGCCGCCACCACCGTCGCCACCGTCCTGCTCGTCCCGGCCGCCGCGCAGGCGGCCGCCGCCGAACCCGGCGCCCCGTCGAACACGGCCGCCGTCACCACCGCCGCGCAACGGGCCGCCGCCGCGGCCGCCGACCCGGTGATCGTGGTCGGCGGCCTGAGTGGAATCTCCATCGCGTACGAGCCGCTCGCCGCCCGGCTGCGCGCCGACGGCTACCGGGTCTCGATCTACCAGTTGCCGAACCTCGGCCTCGGCGACATCCGCGAGTCCGCCCGGGCACTGTCGTCCTACGTGGACCGGGTCCGCACCGCCACCGGAGCGGCCCGGGTCGACCTGGTCGGCCACTCCGAGGGCGGCCTGGTCAGCCGCTGGTACGTCAAATACCTCGGCGGCGCCGCGACCGTCGACCAGTACGTCAGCCTCGGCAGCCCGCAGTACGGCACCTACGTCGCCAACCTGGTCGCCTTCCTCGGGTTGGGCAGCTGCGCGGGGGTGATCGCCTGCCAGCAGATGACGATCGGGTCGAGCTTCCTGGCCGACCTCAACGCCGGTGACGACACCCCAGGGCCGGTCCGCTGGGCCACCGTGCGCACCTGGCAGGACGAGCTGGTCCGGCCGGTGGACAACGCGCTGCTCGCCGACGGCGCCACCAACGTCCTGGTGCAGGCGTGGTGCCCGCTGCGGGTCGTCGGCCACCTCGGGCTGGTGCTGGACGGCACCACGTACACGGTGGTGCGCCAGGTGCTCGCCGGCGCCCCGGTCCAGCCGAACTGCTTCGCGGTCTGACAGCCGTGCCCGGGCCCGCCGCCGTGGGCCCGGGCACGGTCAGCTCCCGTCCCGCCCGCGGATGACGTCGGCGGCCCGCCAGGCCAGCGCGCTCACCGGGGCGCTGGTCCAGCCCGCCACCATCACCGGCAGCACCGACGCGTCGACCACCCGCAGCCCGTCGACGCCGCGTACCCGCAGCCGCGGGTCGACCACGTGGTCGTCGCCGTCGCCCATCGCGCAGGTGCCGATGGCGTGGTAACCGCAATAGCCGCGCGCCACCGCCGCCTCGACGATCTCCGTGTCGGTCCGGACCGCCGGGCCGGGAACCGTCTCGGCCTTGATCCGCTTCGCGATCGGCCCGGTGCCGAAGAACTCCCGCATCCGGCGGAACAGGTCCGCCGCCACCCGCCGGTCGTGCTCGGTGGTGAGGTAGTTCGCCACGATGGCCGGCGGTGTACGCGGGTCCGCGTCGGTGATCGCCAGGCTGCCCTCGCTGTCCGGCCGGGTGACGGTGCCCAGGCACATCAGGCCCGGCTCCCGTTCCAGTTCGAGGGCCTTGCCGGGCCGCGGCGGCGCGGCGGAGAACGGCGCCATCAGCAGGTGTGCGTCCGGGCGGTCCAGGTCGGGCCGGGACTTGACGTGGGCCGCCACGTCGAGCACCGGCAGGGCGAGCGGGCCGCCCCGGGTGAGCAGCCAGCGCAGCGCCGCCCGGGCCTGCCCGAACGGGCTGCCGATGGTCATGTTGTGGCCGCCGGGCTCGGCGAGGCGGTACTGGAGCACCATCGACCGGTGCTCGCGCAGCCCCGCGCCGACCCGGGGCCGGTCGAGCAGCACCGGCACGCCCGCGGCGCGCAGCGTGTCCGCCGGTCCGATGCCGGAGACCTGCAACAGGTGCGGGGTGGCGAGGGCGCCCGCGGCGAGGATCACCTCCGCGGCCGCCCGGCGCTCGACCTCCCGGCCGTCGCGCGCCACCCGTACGCCGACCGCCCGGCCGCCCTCGACGAGCACCCGCAGCACGACGGCGCCGACCTCGACGGTCAGGTTGGGCCGGCGCCGTACCGGGTGCAGGAACGCGTCGGCGGCGCTGACCCGCCGTCCGTCGTGGATGGTCGCGGTGGGGTAGCCGATCCGCTCGTCGTCGTCGGCGTCCAGGTCGTCGGCCCGGCGCCAGCCCAGCTCGGCGCCGGTGGCCACCATCTCCTCGGCGAGCGGGTCGGTGCCGGTGGCGATGGACAGCCGCACCGGGCCGCCCACGCCCCGGTGCGGCGCGGGACCGAGCGGGTGGTCCTCCAGCCGCGTGAACACCTGCCGCATGGTCGACCAGCCCCAGCCCAGCGGGTCGAGGGCGTCCCAGTCGCGGGCCGCGCCGCGGCTCCAGATCATGCCGTTGACCGACGTCGAGCCGCCGATCATCCGGCCGCGCTGCCAGATCTCCTCGCGGCCCGGCCCGGTGCCGGCCGGGTAGTGCCAGGCGGTGCGCTCGTCGTCCATCAGCCGGGAGAACGCCTTCGGCACCCGCACGTACGGGCTGCGGTCCCAGCCGCCCGCCTCCAGCAGCAGCACCCGCGTCCCCGGATCCTCGGTGAGCCGGTTGGCCAGCACGCATCCCGCCGCGCCGGCCCCCACGATGACGTAGTCGAACTCCTCCACAGCGGACCCCCACTCGCGAGAATCCTTCTGACGGTAGTTGTTCGATCACATTCCGCGAAAGGGCCGCTCGGGTGGGTGTGACAGCCGACTCAGGCCGCCTTGGCCAGCGCCTCGAACTCGTCGTCGGTCAGCTCCACCTCGGCCGCCGCGACGTTCTCCTCCAGATGCGCCACCGACGACGTACCCGGGATCGGCAGCATCACCGGCGACCGGCGCAGCAGCCAGGCCAGCGCGAGCTGCGCCGGGGTGGCGCCGTGGCCGGTCGAGATCGCGTCCAGCGGGCCGCCGGGCCGGGCCAGGTTGCCGGTGGCGATCGGGAACCAGGGGATGAACGCCAGGTCGTGACGCTCGCAGTGCGCCAGCACGTCCTCCGCGCCGCGGTCGGCCAGGTTGTACAGGTTCTGCACGGACACGATCGGGACGATCTCCCGGGCCGCCTCGATCTGCTCGACACTGACCTGCGAGAGCCCGATGTGCCGGATCTTGCCCTCCTGCCGCAGCAGCGCCAGCTCGCCGAGCTGGTCGGTTAGCGGCACAGTCGCGTCGACGCGGTGCAGCTGGTAGAGCGGGATGCAGTCCAGGCCCAGGTGACGCAGGCTCAGCTCGCACTGCTGGCGCAGGTACTCCGGGCGGCCCACCGGCCGCCAGTCGTCCGGGCCGGACCGGGTCAGCCCGGCCTTTGTCGCGATGACCAGGTCGTCGGCGTACGGGTGCAGCGCCTCGCGGATCAGCAGCTCACTGACGAACGGCCCGTACGAGTCCGCGGTGTCGATGAACGTGACGCCCAGCTCGTACGCGCGGCGCAGCACCCGCACCGCCTCGGCCGGGTCCTTCGGGTCACCCCACACACCGGGGCCGGTGAGCTGCATCGCCCCGTAGCCGAGGCGGTCGACCCGCAGGTCACCACCGATCCGGTAGCTGCCCGACGCCTTGGCGGGCTGGGTGCTGGTGGCCATTCGTGATCCTCCTGTGCTCGTACGCGGTCGCGGGGCGGCGCGCGCCCCGACCCCTGGACATTCCCCGAATCGCGGCGGCGAAGCCAGCGGGACGACCGGCGGGGCAGTTGCGGCGAGCGGGCCCGGCGCACCGGACCGCCGTGCGAGGCTGAGCGCAACGCTGGTCAGGAGGTGCGCATGGGCGCGACGCCACAGCTCGACTTCGCGCTGGACACGTACGAGTGCATCGTGCTCTACCCGGGGCCCTCCGGCCGGGCCCTGCCGGAGGAGACCGTGCAGCGGCTGCAGGCCGAGCATCTGCAGCACATGCGGGCGCTGCAACGGCGCGGCATCGTGCTCGTCGACGGCTCGGTGGACGGCCCGGCCCGGGAACCGGACCCGCCGATCGGTTTCGGCCTGGCGCGCACCGGCTCGGTGGACGACGTGCGCAGCGTCATGGAGGCCGACCCGGCGGTGCAGGCCGGTCTCTACCGGGTCGAGGTGCTGACCTTCCTCTGCCCGGCCGGCTCGCTGGAGTTCCCGCTGGTCAAGACGGAGAGCTGACGGCCGGGGCACTGTCGTGCGGGCGACGGCGGGCCCGCTGTGGCGGTGCTAGCGTCCGGCGCAGTGAGCCGATCCCGGCGCGTCCGGCGCCGCCGGCCCGGGTCGGCCGAGGAGTCGCCATGACCTCCGCCCCGGACCTGCCCCGCGCCACCGGCCTGCTCCGCGAGGCGCTCGGCGCCCGCCTGCTCACCCCCGCCGAACCGGGCTTCCCGGCCGCCGTCCGGCTCTGGAACGGCGCCCCGGCCGGCACGCCCGCGCTCGTCGCACAGTGCCAGGACGCCGACGAGGTCGCGCTCGCGGTCCGCGTCGCCGGGCGGTGCCGACTGCCGCTGTCGGTGCGCGGCGGCGGCCACGACTGGGCCGGCCGGGCGCTGCGCGACGGCGGCCTGGTCGTCGACCTCACCGGTATGCGGCAGATCGACGTCGGCCCCGGCGCGTCGACTGTCACGGTGGGCGGCGGGGCGACGGCCGCCGACGCGCTCGCCGCCCTGCGGCCGTACGACCGGGTCGTGGTCACCGGCGTGGTGCGCGCGGTCGGGCTGGCCGGGCTGACCATGGCCGGCGGGTACGGCCCGCTCTGCGGCCGGCACGGGCTGGCGCTGGACAACCTGCTCGGCGCCGAGGTGGTGCTCGCCGACGGCCGCCGGGTCACCGCCGACGCGGAGCACGAGCCCGAGCTGTACTGGGCGCTGCGCGGCGGGGGCGGCAACTTCGGCGTGGTCACCGCGCTGCGCCTGCGTACCCACCCGCTGGCCGCCGCGCTCGCCGGCATGCTGCTGTTCCCGGCGGCCCAGGCGACGGCGGTGCTGCGCGGCTACGGGCAGGCCGTGCGGGACGCCCCGGACGAGCTGACCGTGATGGCTGGGTTCCTGCCCGGCCCGGCCGGGGAGCCGGTGGTGTTCCTCGCCCCGGTCTTCACCGGCGACGACGCGGCGGCGGGACAGGCCGCGGTGGACCGGCTGCGCGCGCTCGGCACCCCGATCGTCGACCAGGTCGCCCCACTGGCGTACGAGGACGTGCTGCGCCTGTTCGACGGCGGCATGGCCGACGGCAACCACTACCTGCTGCGTACCCGATGGCTGGCCCGGGTGGACGAGCCGGTGGTGGCGGCGCTGACCGCGGCGGCCGGGGCGGTCTCGTCGCCGTTCTCGGCGATCGCGCTGCACCACTTCCACGGCGCCGCGAGCCGGGTCCCGGTGGAGCGGACCGCGTTCGGGCTGCGCGCCGACCACCTGCTCGCCGAGATCATCGCGGTCTGGACGCCCGGCGGCGACCCGGCGCCGCACCGGGCGTGGGCCGAGCACACCAGCGCGGCCCTGGCTGCGCACGCGCTGCCCGGCGGCTACCCGAACCTGCTCGCGCCCGAGGAGACCGACCGGGTGCGCCTCGCGTACGGATCGAACTGGGAGCGGCTGCGCCGGGCCAAGCGCCGTTACGACCCGCGCGGGATGTTCTCGGCCGTACCGACGCTGCCCCCGGCCGGTCCGCCGGGGCCGCGCCACGGCGAGGGCGGGCGGCATCCACGGGAGCACCCGGTCGGCACGTGACGGCGAGGGGTACCATTTCCGCCGCGCGGTCGCCGATGCCCGCCACTCACGACGTTCCGGTGCGGTACGCCAACCGCCCGCCCGCGCGTAGACGCGCGTCGTTGGACAACTGTTCCGCTGTCCGCAAGGGGTCGGCCGGGAGGCCGATCCGGAGGAGAGACTAGCCTGATGGGCGTGACACGCCGCGCGAAGATCGTCTGTACTCTCGGCCCCGCCACCTCGTCCCCGGAGCGTATCCGAGGGCTTGTCGAGGCGGGCATGAACGTGGCGAGGCTCAACTTCAGCCACGGCAGTCACGCCGACCACGAATCGGTCTACCGCCTGGTCCGGGAGGCCGCCGAGGCGTCCGGCAAGCCGGTCGCGGTGCTCGCCGACCTCCAGGGGCCCAAGATCCGGCTGGGCCGGTTCGCCGACGGTCCGCACGAGTGGCGCACCGGCGACTCGGTCGTGATCACCGGTGACGACATCGTCGGCTCGAAGGAGCGGGTCTCCTGCACCTACCGCAAGCTGCCGCAGGAGGTGAAGCCGGGCGACCGGCTGCTGATCGACGACGGCCGTGTCGCGGTCGAGGTCAGCGACGTCACCGGCAACGACATCCGGTGCCTGGTCACCGAGGGCGGCCCGGTCTCCAACAACAAGGGCGTCTCGCTGCCGAACGTGGCGGTCAGCGTCCCGGCCATGTCGGACAAGGACGCGGAGGACCTGCGCTTCGCCCTCGGCCTCGGTGTCGACCTGGTCGCGCTCTCGTTCGTCCGCTCGCCCGAGGACATCAAGCTCGTCCACTCGATCATGGACGAGGAGGGCGTGCGCCGCCCGGTCCTGGCCAAGGTGGAGAAGCCGGAGGCGGTGGACCACCTGGAGGCGATCGTGCTGGCCTTCGACGGCGTCATGGTCGCCCGCGGCGACCTCGGCGTCGAGCTGCCGCTGGACCAGGTGCCGCTGGTGCAGAAGCGCGCCGTGCAGCTGTGCCGGGAGAACGCCAAGGCCGTCATCGTGGCCACCCAGATGCTCGACTCGATGATCGAGAACTCCCGACCGACCCGCGCCGAGGCCTCCGACGTGGCGAACGCGGTGCTCGACGGCGCGGACGCGGTGATGCTCTCCGGCGAGACGAGCGTCGGCAAGTACCCGGTGCTCACCGTCAGCACCATGGCCAAGATCATCACCACCACCGAGGCCGGCTCGATCGCCGTCCCCCGGTTGCAGCACGACCCGCGTACGCACGGCGGCGCGCTCACCGTGGCCGCCTCCTCCATCGCCCGGGCCATCGGCGCGAAGGCCATGGTGGCGTTCTCGCAGACCGGCGACACCGTCAAGCGGCTCGCCCGGCTGCACTGCGACCTGCCGCTGCTGGCCTTCACGCCGGTGCCGGAGGTGCGCAACCAGCTCGCGCTCTCCTGGGGCGTGGAGACGTTCCTGATGCCGTTCGTCCAGCACACCGACGACATGTTCCGCCAGGTCGACCAGGCGCTGCTCGGCCTCAACCGGGCCAACCCGGGCGACTACGTGGTGATCGTGGCGGGCAGCCCGCCCGGCACCCCCGGCTCCACCAACACGCTGCGCGTGCACCAGCTGGGCTCGCTCGTGGACGCGGCCTCGGCGCGAGCGCTCCAGTGAGCGCGAGGAGTGAGCCGGTTCTGCGAGCCCCGCAGTCGCGAACGAAGGTGACGCAGTGAGCGCGAGGAGTGAGCCGGGTCTGCGAGCCCCGCAGTCGCGAACGAAGGTGACGCAGTGAGTGCTGCGGCGACCGGGCAGGTGGCGGTCGACCAGCTGCTGGAGGTGCTCGACCTCGCCCGTACCGGGGAGATGGCCTTCCGGGGCATGAGCCCGCCGGTGGGCCCGCAGCGGGTCTACGGCGGGCAGGTCGCCGGGCAGGCACTGGTCGCGGCCGGCCGCACCGTCGACGCGGAGCGGGCCGTGCACTCCCTGCACGGCTACTTCGTGCGCCCCGGTGACCCGGCCGAGCCGATCGAGTACCAGGTGGAGAACGTCCGGGACGGCCGGTCCTTCTCGGTGCGCCGCTCGGTGGCGCTGCAGCACGACAAGCCGATCTTCTTCATGTCGGCGTCGTTCCAGCGACAGGACGAAGGGCTGGACCACCACGCCCCGCTGCCGCCGGACGTGCCCGGCCCGGACGACGTGCCGACCATGGCCGACCGGCTCGCCCGCTACCCGGAGCGGCTCGGCATCTGGGGGATGATCCCGCGCCCGATCGACGTGCGCTACGTCGGCGAGCCCGGCTGGGTACGCCCCGGCGACCGCCCGGCCGAACCGCACCAGCGGGTGTGGATGCGCGTGGACGGCAAGCTGCCGGACGACCCGCTGCTGCACGCGTGCGCGCTGACGTACGCCTCCGACCTGACGCTGCTGGACTCGGTGCTGTCGGTGCACGGCGAGGTGTGGGGTCCGGGCGGCGTGGTCGGCGCGAGCCTCGACCACGCGTTGTGGTTCCACAGGTCGTTCCGCGCCGACGAGTGGTTCCTGTACGACTGCTGGAGCCCGTCCGCGTCGGGCGCCCGTGGCCTGGCCACCGGCCGCATGTTCACCGCCGACGGGCGGCACATCGCCAGCGCCGTGCAGGAGGGACTGCTGCGCCGGGTCGGCGGGGCGGCTCGCGAGGCAGCGGACTAGCCTGGCCGTATGCGTCTTTCCGCCCGGGTCGACTACGCCCTCCGCGCGGCCGCTGAGCTGGCCTCGGTCGCGGACGGGACCGCCGAGCGGAGTCGCCCGGTGACCGCCGAGCAGATCGCCCGGTCCCAGGAAATCCCGCCGAAGTTCCTGGAGAGCATTCTGCTCCAGCTTCGCCGGGGCGGCATCGTGCACGCCCAGCGTGGCCCCGAGGGCGGCTACTGGCTGGCCCGGCCGGCGGGGGAGATCTCCCTGGCCGAGGTGATCCGCGTCATCGACGGTCCGCTCGCGCACGTGCGCGGCCAGCGTCCGGAACAGCTCGGCTACCAGGGTGCGGCCCGCGCGTTGCAGGACGTCTGGATCGCGTTGCGGGCCAGCGAGCGGGAGATCCTGGAGCTGGTCACGATCGCCGACGTGGCCTCCGGCGCACTGCCCGGCCGGGTCAACGAGCTGGCTGCCGACCCGCGCGCCTGGAGCTGATCGCGCCGTCCGGCGCGTCCTACCAACCGGATGGGGGACTTGACCGGGACCGCCTCCGTGCCGCATTGTCGACCAAGTTGATAGGAGATACCGAAAAGTCAGGGGGCGCTCGTGCGCAAGCTGCTGGTCCTCGCCCTCGTCGGGCTCGCCGCGCAACTGGTCGACGGCTCGCTCGGCATGGCGTACGGGCTGACCTCCTCGACGCTGCTCCTCTTCGCCGGTGTCGCGCCGGCCGCCGCGTCGGCCTCGGTGCACCTGGCCGAGATCGGCACCACGCTCGCCGCGGGCGTCTCGCACTGGCGCTTCGGCAACGTCGACTGGCGGGTGGTCGGCCGGATCGCGCTGCCCGGCGCGATCGGCGCGTTCGCCGGGGCCACGTTCCTCAGCTCCATCTCCACCGAGGCCGCCGCGCCGTGGATGGCGGCCATCCTGTTCACGCTCGGCGCGTACCTGCTGGTGCGGTTCTCCCGGCCGTTGCGGGCCAACCGCGCCGCCGGCCGGCTGCGTAGCCGTTTCCTCGCCCCGCTGGGACTGGTCGCGGGCTTCGTCGACGCCACCGGCGGCGGAGGCTGGGGCCCGGTCGCCACCCCGGCGCTGCTGGTCTCCGGCCGGATGGAACCCCGCAAGGTCATCGGCTCGGTGGACACCTCCGAGTTCGTCGTGGCCGGCGCGGCGAGCGTCGGCTTCCTGATCGGCCTGGGCACCGAGGGCTTCCTGCTGCCCACGGTGGCCGCGCTCCTGGTCGGTGGCCTGATCGCCGCGCCGATCGCGGCCTGGCTGGTCCGCATCGTTCCCGCCCAGCTGCTCGGCGCCGTGATCGGCGGCGTGATCGTGCTGACCAACGCCCGCACGCTGCTGAGCGCCGGTGGCGTGAGCGGCTCGGCGCCGGTGGTGGTCTACGCGCTGCTCGGCGTCGCCTGGGTGGTCGCCATCGTCCTGGCGGTGCGTGCGCTGCGCCGTACCCGCCGCGCCCGCGCCACCGTCGAGGCAGCGCTGGCCTCCGCGTCGCCGGCCTCCGCGCCGCCGGTCGAGGCCGCGCCCGTCTCCGCGTCGCCCGCGGAGGCGGGGGAGCCCGCTCGGCCGGGGGAATCCGTCGGGTCGGCAGGGGCCGCGAAGTCGGGGCAAGCCCCGGAGCCGGTGGTCACCGCCGAGACCTCCGAGCCGGCCGAGGCCGCGGAGTCGCGGAAGCTCGCCGCCGCCGTCGAGGGCTGAGCCGCTCGCGTTCCCGGGCCGCGCCATCGCCCAGGAGTGTTCTGTCTCGGCGTGTCGCCCGCCGTAGAGACATGTCCTGCTGACCGATATGCCTCTCGGTCATAATTATGACTCTGAGGTATATCGACTTTCAGGCATCTCTTCTCGTCGGCGTCGGCGTCGGCATCGGCTGTTGGCCGCAGCGATCCTGCGCCGCCACTCCACCGCGCCGTTTCGCCGCCCCGCCCGGCCCCGCGCCGCCTCCCTCGCCTCGCCCCGCCGCGCCGCCCCGCCCGCGCCGCCGCGCCGCCCCGCCCGCGCCGCCGCGCCGCCCCGCCCGCGCCGCCGCGCCGCGCTGCCCACGCCGCGCCGCCGCGCTTGTGGGTGTGTCCGGCGGTGACCTAGGCTGACGGAGCGCGGAGCCGAATCACCGACGTCGATACGTTGACGTCGCCCGTCGCAGCAGGGCACGTACCTTCCCCGCCGGTCCGGGCAGGCCGGCGTCGTCGCGTGCCTGACCTCCGCGAAAGGCATCCCCGTGCACCTCACCACCCCACGCCGCCGGCTCGCGCTGATCGCCGCGGCCTCGGCGGTCACCCTGTCGGCCGGCGCGCTCACCACGATGACCGCCGCGGCGGCCGCCGCCGCCTGCCGGGTCGACTACCGGATCACCAACCAGTGGAGCGGCGGCTTCGGCGCCGACGTGACAGTCACCAACCTCGGCGACCCGGTCAACGGCTGGACCCTCGGCTGGAGCTTCGCCGCCGGCCAGCAGGTCGTCCAGGCGTGGAACGCCACCGTCAGCCAGTCCGGCGCGCAGGTGAGCGCCCGCGACGCCGGCTACAACGCGGCCCTCGGCACCGGCGGCACCGCGAACTTCGGCTTCAACGGCTCGTGGAACAACGCGTCGAACCCGGTGCCGGCCGCGTTCACGCTCAACGGCACCGCCTGCACCGGCGCGCCGTCCACCAGCGCGCCACCGTCGACGCCGCCACCGTCGACACCACCGCCCAGCACCCCGCCGCCGTCGACACCACCGCCCACCACGCCACCGCCCACCGACCCGCCGGCCGGCGCCAAGCAGATGGAGAAACTCGACCGAGGGCTGGTCAGCGTCCGCTCCGGCAGCGGGAACCTGGTCTCCTGGCGGCTGCTCGGCACCGAGACCACCGGTGTGTCGTTCAACCTCTACCGGGGCGGCACCAAGGTCAACGCCAGCCCGATCACCGGCGCCACCACGTACCTGGACAGCGGCGCGGCGGCCGGATCGGCGTACACCGTGCGGGCCGTGGTGAACGGCGCCGAACAGGCGGCGTCCGCCCCGGCGCTCCAGTTCGCCAACGGCTACCTGGACGTGCCGATCCAGCCGCCGCCCGGCGGCACCACGCCGAGCGGTGAGGGGTACAGCTACTCGGCGAACGACGCGAGCGTCGGTGACCTCGACGGCGACGGTCGCTACGAGTTCGTGCTCAAGTGGGACCCGTCGAACGCCAAGGACAACTCGCAGTCCGGCTACACCGGCAACGTCTACGTCGACGCGTACACGCTCACCGGCGCCCGGCTGTGGCGCATCGACCTGGGCCGCAACATCCGCGCCGGCGCCCACTACACCCAGTTCCAGGTGTACGACTACGACGGCGACGGGGACGCCGAGGTGGCCATGAAGACCGCCGACGGCACCCGCTCCGGCACCGGCCAGGTGATCGGCAACGGCTCGGCCGACCACCGCAACTCCAGCGGATACGTGCTCGCCGGCCCGGAGTACCTGACCATGTTCGACGGGCGCACCGGCGCGGCGCTGTCCACAGTCGACTACGACCCGCCGCGCGGCACCGTCTCGTCCTGGGGTGACTCGTACGGCAACCGGGTCGACAGGTTCCTCGCCGGCACCGCGTACCTGGACGGGCAGCGCCCCTCGCTGATCATGGCGCGCGGCTACTACACCCGGGCCGTCGTCGCGGCCTGGGACTTCCGCGACGGCACGCTGCGCAAGCGCTGGACGTTCGACTCGAACGCCTCCGGCAACGGCGCCGCCGCCGGGCAGGGCAACCACCAGCTCTCCGTGGCCGACGTCGACAACGACGGCCGCCAGGAGATCGTGTACGGGGCCGCCACGATCGACGACAACGGCCGGCTGCTGTACTCCACCGGCAACGGCCACGGCGACGCGCTGCACGTCGGCGACCTCGACCCCTCCCGCTCCGGCCTGGAGGTGTTCAAGGTCGACGAGGACGGCAGCAAGCCCAGTTCCTGGATGGCCGACGCGCGGACCGGGCAGATCCTCTGGCAGACCGCGCCGAACGGCGACAACGGACGCGGCGTCTCCGGTGACGTCTGGGCCGGCAGCCCGGGCGCGGAGTCGTGGTCGTCGGCGGTCGACGGGCTGCTGAACACCCGGGGGCAGAACGTCGGGCGCAAACCGTCGTCGGCGAACTTCCTGATCTGGTGGGACGGCGACCCGGTACGGGAACTGCTCGACGCCACGAAGATCGACAAGTACGGCACCGGCGGCGAGACCCGGCTGCTCACCGGCAGCGGCGTCGCGTCCAACAACGGCACCAAGTCCACCCCGGCCCTCTCGGCGGACCTGCTCGGCGACTGGCGCGAGGAGGTCGTCTGGCGCACCAGCGACAGCACCGCGCTACGGATCTACAGCACGCCGGTCACCACCGGCCTGCGACTGCCGACGCTGATGCACGACCCGCAGTACCGGGTGGCGGTGGCCTGGCAGAACACCGCGTACAACCAGCCGCCGCACCCGGGCTTCTACCTGGGCGACGGCATGAGCACCCCGCCGGCGCCGAACATCTACCTGCGCTGAAACGGCAGGCACCGGGTCGCCGGCCGCGGAATCCGCTCCGCCGGCGACCCGGTGCTCCACACCGCAGCATTCCCGACCCGTCCCGACCGGGAATGCCGTACCACCACCGGGGATAAAGTTATGCGTCCCGCGCGACGCTGCGGTGACGTGGCTATGAAGAGCGTGTTTCAGCCCTCCCGGCGCAGCCCGCCCGCCACCTTCTCGGCGATCAGCTCGAACGAGCGGACCCGGTCGGCCACGTCGTAGACCATCGTGGTGAGCATCAGCTCGTCCGCGCCGGTGCGCTCCAGCAGCTCGCCGAGCTGCCGGGCCACCGTCTCCGGCGAGCCGGTCGCCTGCCCGTCGCGGCGCTGGGCGACGAACTCCCGCTCGAACTCCGAGTACGGGTACGCCGCCGCCTCCTCCGGCGTGACCAGCGGCTCCGGCCGCCCCGACCGAAGCTTCAGGAACGACAGCCCGGCCGGCCCGGCGAGCCACTCGGCCCGCTCGTCGGTCTCCGCGCAGACCGCGTTCACCGCCACCATCGCGTACGGCCGGTCCAGCCACTGCGACGGCCGGAAGTTCTGCCGGTAGAGCTGCAACGCCGGGATCGTGTTCTGCGAGCTGAAGTGGTGCGCGAACGAGAACGGCAACCCGAGCAGACCGGCCAGCTGCGCGCTGAACCCGCTGGACCCGAGCAGCCACACCTGCGGCGACTGGCCCCGCCCCGGCGTCGCGGTGATCGGGCCCGGCTCGGCGCCGGAGAAGTAGTTCATCAGGTCGGCCAGCTCGCGCGGGAAGTGCTCGGCGGACAGGCCCTCCATGGTGCGGCGCAGCGCTAGCGCGGTCACCTGGTCGGTGCCGGGCGCCCGGCCGATGCCCAGGTCGATCCGCCCCGGGTGCAGCGCCTCCAGGGTGCCGAACTGCTCGGCCACCACCAGCGGCGCGTGGTTGGGCAGCATCACCCCGCCGGAGCCGAGCCGGATGGTGCTGGTGTTCGCGGCCAGGTGCGCGAGCAGCACCGCCGGGGCGGAGCTGGCGATGGCCGGCATGTTGTGGTGCTCGGCCACCCAGAACCGGCGGTAGCCCAGCTCCTCGGTGCGGCGGGCCAGCTCCGTGGTGTACCGCAGCGCCTCACCGGCGTTGCCGGTCGCCGCCACCGGGGCAAGATCAAGAACAGACATGGGTACGTCGATCACAGCGTGGTGCAACAGGCCACGTGCCGGAATTGTTCCGCCGGGTGCGCTATCCCATACCCCGGGCCTGCTCGAAGATCAGGCTGGTCTGGGTGTGCTGCACCGCCGGATCGACAGCCAGATGGTCGAGTACGAAGTCCCGCAGCGCGTCGCCGGAGGCGGCCCGCACGTGCAGCACGTAGTCCTCCGCGCCCGCCACGTGGAACACCGACACCACCCCTGGTAGCCGTACCGACCGGGCGCGGAACGCGTCCACGGCGGCCCGCTCGTGCGCTGTCAGCCGCACCGAGACCAGCGCCTGCAGCGGCAGGCCCACCGCCGCCGGGTCCACCTCGGCGTGGAACCCGCGGATCGCCCCGCACTCGCGCAGCGCCCGGGTACGCGTCAGGCACGTCGACGGTGCCACCCCGACGCGCTCGGCCAGCGCGTTGTTCGGCAGCCGGCCGTCGGCCGCCAGCTCGGTGAGGATCGCGCGGTCGGTGTCGTCCAGGCCGGCGAACGGCCGTACATCATTCGGTGCGGCAGGCATGTGACCATCTTTCACCGAATCCCCGCCGGGCGAAAGCGCGACGGACAGAATGTTCTTCGCTGCTCTTGCTTCCCACCGTCGTCATGTTCGACAGTTCCGTCATGACTTCCGTGGACACCGCAGCCGTACACGCCGGGCGCGCCGACCTCGCCGGGCTCGGCGTCCACGTCCCGCCCATCGACCTGTCCACCACCAACCCGCTGCCCTCGGTGGCCGGCGGCGGTGACGACTACGAGACGCTCGCCACCGGCGGCACCCTCCCGGCCGGCGGCAGCGCCGTCTACCAGCGCCTGTGGAACCCGACGGTGGCCCGGTTCGAGACCGCGCTCGCCCAGCTCGAAGGCACCGCCGAGGCCGTCGCCTTCGCCAGCGGCATGGCCGCGCTCACCGCCGCCCTGCTCGCCGCCACCCGGGACGGCAAGCGTCACATCGTCGCCGTGCGCCCCCTCTACGGCGGCACCGACCACGTCCTCGCCACCGGCCTGCTCGGCACCGAGGTCACCTGGGCCACCCCCGCCGACGTGGCCGCCGCGATCCGCCCCGACACCGCGCTGGTGCTGGTCGAGACGCCGGCCAACCCCAGCCTCGACCTGGTCGACATCGCCGCGCTCGCCGAGGCCGCCGGTGACGTCCCGCTGCTCGTCGACAACACCGTCGCCACCCCGGTGCTCCAGCAGCCCGCCCGCCACGGCGCCGCGCTCGTGCTGCACAGCGCCACCAAGAGCATCGGCGGCCACGGCGACGTCCTCGCCGGTGTGATCGCCTGCGCCCCCGAGTGGGCCGCCCGGCTGCGCCAGGTCCGCGCCGTCACCGGCGCCGTCCTGCACCCGCTCGGCGCGTACCTGCTGCACCGCGGCATCCAGACCCTCCCGCTGCGCGTCCGCGCCCAGCAGGCCGGCGCGGAGAAGCTCGCCGCCTGGCTCGCCGGGCACCCCGCCGTCGAGCGCGTCCACCACCCGTCGCTGCACGACCCGGCCGGGCTGGTCGGCCGGCAGATGTCCGGCACCGGCAGCCTGCTCGCCTTCGAGGTACGCGGCGGCGCGCCCGCCGCGGCCGAGGTCGCCGGCGCCTGCGAACTGATCACGCACGCGGTGTCGCTCGGCGGCGTCGACACGCTGATCCAGCACCCGGCCTCGCTCACCCACCGGCCGGTCGAGGGCGACGCCAAACCGTGCGGCGGGCTGCTGCGCGTCTCGGTCGGCCTGGAGGACCCGGAGGACCTGCGGGCGGATCTCGCCCGGGCGCTGGCGCGGATCTGACGGCGGTCGGTCGCCCGCGTCCCTGGCGTCGTCGGGTCACGACTTCGGGCCGACGTGCTGGTCGAGGGCGGCCACTGCCTCCCGGCGGGCCACGGAGAGAGAGTTGCGCCGGTTCATCCGCCAGGCGATGCCGAGCCGGTCAAGGGCCTGCTGACAGAGGCCCATGATGTCGGCCGACTCGTTGACGAACATGTAGCGCGGATAGACGTACTCCTTTCCCCGGACGACGACCCGGTTGGCGAAGCGGCAGCCGTCGGAGTGGAAGAGGCCGCGCAGGAAGTCGCCCGCCTGGGCCTCGACGATCGGGCGCTGCCAGTCCGCGAGGACGATCGGACGCTGGTGCTTCTTGCCGGGCCCGTGCTGCGGTAGTAGGCACGGCCAGTGCTTGCCGTAACTCTGCACATTGACGCAGCCCGGTTTCTGGACGCGCTGGACCTTCTCTGCCAGGACCCGTCGCATGGCGTTGTCGCACGCCTCGATCAGCCCGGGCCAGCAGTCGCTGCAGGCGATCCGGAGCACCGGCACCCGGGCCCTGGTCACGAGGTGCCCGTCGCCGAGGTAGAGGCCGAGGAGATAGGCGTAGGCCGCCGGGTCTGTCGGAGCGTGCATGTCGTCACGACAGCGGAAGCATCGCAGCGCGGTGCCCTGCTGCTTCGGCGTCGGCCGATCCTTGCACCAGTGGCGGACCGTCGGATAGGAGAGCCCCACGGTCCGCGCCACCTCGGCGACGGTTGCGCCGTCGAGGTAGAGACGCCGCGCCCGGGCGCGCAGTTCGGGTGGATGCACAGCCCCATGGTCGAACGCCTGTATGACATTTCTGGTGCCCTCGGTGGGATTCGAACCCACACTGTATGGAGTTTGAATCCATTGCCTGCTGCCAGTTGGGCTACGAGGGCGTTCCGTGATTCGGCCTCGACAGCCTACCCGCTAGGCTGAAGGCGGCGACACCCGGCAGGGCGGGTGTCGAGTTCGAACCGGTGGGAGTGGCTCGTGGGCGAGATGCAGGCGGACGCCGAGCGCAAGCGCGTTCTGATCGCCGAGGACGAGGCGCTCATCCGGCTGGACCTGGCCGAGATGCTCGTCGAAGAGGGCTACGAGGTGGTCGGCGAGGCCGGTGACGGCGAGACCGCCGTCAAGCTCGCCGAGGAGCTCAAGCCGGACCTGGTCATCCTCGACATCAAGATGCCGATCATGGACGGGCTGGCCGCCGCCGAGCGGATCGCCGGCGCGCGCATCGCCCCGGTGATCATCCTGACTGCGTTCAGCCAGCGTGACCTGGTGGAGCGGGCGCGGGCGGCGGGCGCGATGGCGTACCTGGTGAAGCCGTTCCAGAAGAGCGACCTGGTGCCGGCGGTCGAGATCGCGCTGTCCCGCTACTCGGAGATCGCCGCGCTGGAGTCGGAGGTGGCCGGCCTCACCGACCGGCTGGAGATCCGCAAGACCGTGGAGCGCGCCAAGGGCGCGCTGATGACGACGTACGGCATGACCGAGCCGCAGGCGTTCAAGTGGATCCAGCGCACCGCGATGGACCACCGGATGACCATGAAGGAGGTCGCCGAGCGGATCCTCGCCGAGACCACCGGCGGCGAGGTCGAGCAGCCGGCTTCCTGACCTGCCGGGAGGCGTCCGATCGATAGGATCGGATCCATGCCTTCCGCGCGCGTCCGGCCGGCGCTCGTCGCCGTGACCGCCGTCGTGTTGCTCCTGGCAGCCTGTCACGCCACCCCGCGGCCGCTTCCGGTGCCCGCGCCGGTGCGTCCGCAGTGGCGGGCCGTGGAGTTGGCGCTTCCCGCCGGTGCCGCAGGTCGCCCGGTGCCACGTGACGCGGCGCGCTGCGCCGGCCGCTGGTACGTGGTGGGCGGGCTGATCGATCCGGCGGGGGAGACCCGGCCGGCGGCGTGGTCCTCATTGGACGGCGTGACCTTCTTGCCGATCCCGGTACGCGCGCAGACGTTCTACGGCCGCCAGCACGTGCTCTACGCGGTGGCCTGCCGGGGCGACGGGATGGCGGCGCTGGGCGCGAAGACGGGTGGCGTGCACGGCAATCCGCGTACCGGGACATGGGTCTGGCGGCCGGGCGGGCCGTTGCGGGAGGCACCGGCGGCGTTCGAGTTGTTCGGCGGCCCGCGCGCGGTGAGCGCGTCGCGGCTGGCGGCCGGGCCGGGCGGGTGGCTGGTCGCCGGGGCGCGCGTCGGCGGCGCGGCGGTGTGGACGTCGCCGGACGCCGAGGGTTTCGTCCTGCGCGAGGGCGTCGACGAGCTGGGAAGTGACGGCCGGGGCCGGACTGCCGCCTATGACGTGGCGGCGGTGGGCTCGGGCTGGCTGGTGGTGGGGTCACTGCTGCCGCCCGGCGGTGCGGCCCGGGCGCCGCTCGCGTGGTTCTCGGCCGACGGCCGGGTGTGGCGGCGGGCGGCGTTGCCGGTGCCGAAGGGCGCCGCCGGGGCGGCGGAGCGGGTGGCGCCGGCCGACGGCGGGCCGGTGGTCCTCGGGCCGGTGGGCGACCGGTTCGCGGTGTGGCGCGGGTGCGACGACTGCGGCTCGCCGTCCGCCGGGCCGGGTGCGGCGCAGGGGTGGCGGCGGGTCGGCGGGTTCGGTACATCGGGTCCCGGGGTGTCGTCGGTGGCCGCGCTCGCGGCGGCGGGTCGGCGGCTCGTCGCGGTGACCGGTGACGGGGCTCAGCGACGGCTCTGGATGTCGCGTGACGGCGGCGCGTCGTGGCTTCCGGTGATCACTCCGGTGCCGGTGCCGGACGGTGGCGACGCCGCGCTGGCGGTGGCCGTCGGCGACGACGGGCTGTTCGTGGTCGCTGACGACGGGAAAACGTCCCGTGCCTGGTGGGGGGTGTTGCCGGCCATCGATCGGTAGCGGGTGAGCGGGGATGGGCCCGTTACCGAGGATTAGTTGGTCAGAGCCTTTCCCCGCCTACGGTTCTTACGGCGATCGGCTTGAATCCGCCACCGCGTGTAACGGTTCGGTCAACCCCGCTTTCCAGGTCTTACGCCGCCGCTCGCGGTGGGATAACGTCCCGCCCCAGACCGGCGACGACGGTCTTGGTTCGTCCACCCCGCAAGGGCCAATCGGCGGTGGGTGGTTCGGATCATGGACGGAGGAGGGTTCGGGCCTTGAGGCAGAAGCTCGCACGCGTGATCGGCGGGGTCGCCATGCTGGCGCTCGTCGCCGGTGGTACCGCTTGTTCCAGCGGCAGCGACGATGAGGCGTCCGGGGGCAGCGCCTGCGGGAGCAAGATCGCTTTCTTCGGCGCGCTGACCGGTAGCTCGGCCGCGCTGGGCATCAACGAGAAGAACGGCGTCAAGCTGGCCGTCGACAAGTACAACAAGGAGAACGCGGACTGCAAGGTGGAGCTCGCCGAGCTCGACTCGCAGGGCAGCCCGGACCAGGCGCCGGGTCTGGCCCAGAAGGCGATCGACGACACCAAGATCCTGGGTGTCGTGGGTCCGGCCTACTCGGGCGAGTCCGAGGCCGCCGGTCCGCTGTTCAACGAGGCCGGTCTGGTCACCATCACCCCCTCCGCGACCCGTCCCAGCCTCGCCGAGCAGGGCTGGAAGACCTTCTTCCGCGCGGTCGGCAACGACTTCAGCCAGGGTCCGGCCGCCGGTAACTACATGAAGAACGTGATGAAGGCCGACCGGGTCTACGTCATCGACGACCAGTCCGCGTACGGCGCCGGCCTGGCCGACGAGGTCAAGAAGGTCCTCGGCCCGGCGGTCGTGGGCAGCGACAAGGTCCAGGGCGAGGGCAAGCAGGTCGAGTTCTCCGGTGTGGTCACCAAGGTCAAGGCCGCCAACGTGAAGGCGGTCTTCTACGGCGGCTACTACCAGGAGGCCGGCCTGATCCGCAAGCAGCTCACCGCTGCCGGCGTCACCGCCCCGCTGGTCGCCGGTGACGGCGTGAACGACGGCGCGTACATCACCTCCGCCGGTGCGGCCGCCGCCGAGGGCACCATCCTCACCTGCCCCTGCGCTCCGTCCACCGAGGCCCGCGGCACCTTTGTCGCCGACTTCAAGGCGCTCAACGGCACCGAGCCGGGCACCTACAGCGACACCGCCTACGACGCGGCGAACATCCTGCTGGCGGGCATCAAGGCCGGCAAGAGCACCCGTGCCGACCTGCTGGAGTTCGTGAAGGGCTACAGCGGCGAGGGCGTTGCCGCCAGCTACAAGTTCGTCGAGGGCGGCGAGCTCGACCCGGCGCAGGTCAAGGTCTGGGCGTTCAAGGTGCAGGGCGGCAAGGTCGTCCCGGACCAGGAGATCCCCAAGTCCTGATCGTTCGATCGCTGGACTGGCGATTGAGTAGTGATCGCGGGTGCGGCCGGGAGCTGGCTCCCGGCCGCACCCTCTTTTTCTCTTGAGCGACGGAGCGTCCCTCCCTTGGACTTCGACGGATTGTTCTCCAACTTCGGGGAACTCACCACGACCGGCTTGACGCAGGGCGCGATCTACGCCCTGGTCGCGCTCGGCTACACGCTCGTGTACGGCGTGCTAAGGCTCATCAACTTCGCCCACTCCGAGGTCTTCATCGCCGGCGCGTTCGCCGCGATCTGGACCTGGAACGGCTTCGGACTCGACCAGAACTCGCAGGTCAGCGGCATCGGCTCGATCCTGTTCTACCTGCTGGTGGCGATGATCGTGGCGGCCATCGCCTCGGCGGGCACCGCGACGGTGATCGAACGGGTGGCGTACCGGCCGCTGCGCAGGCGCAACGCGCCGCCGCTGGCGTTCCTCATCACCGCCATCGGCGCCTCGATCGCCATCTCCGAGGCGTTCGGCGTCTACACCCGGCGCCGGCCGGAGGGTGCGCCGATCCTGGTCAGCTCGGAGCCGCTGTTCCACATCGCCGGGGTGCCGATCGACGCGGTGCAGCTGCTCACGATCGGTTCCGCGCTCGTGATGATGTTCGCGCTGGACCAGTTCATCAACCGCAGCCGTACCGGCCGCGGCATCCGGGCGGTGGCCCAGGACGCCAACACGGCGGCGCTGATGGGCGTCAACAAGGACCGCATCATCCTGATGGTCTTCATCGCCGGTGGCACCATGGCCGGCGTCGCGGGCCTGCTGTACGACGTGCGGATCCAGACGCTCACCTACAGCGTCGGCTTCCTGCTGGGCCTCAAGGCGTTCACCGCGGCGGTGCTCGGCGGTATCGGCAACCTGCGCGGCGCGCTCGTCGGCGGGTTGCTGCTCGGCGTCGTGGAGAACTACGCCGCGGGCCTGTTCGGCAGTCAGTGGAAGGACTTCGCCGCGTTCGCGGTGCTGGTCGTGCTGCTGATGTTCCGGCCGACCGGTCTGCTCGGCGAATCACTGGGGAGGGCACGCGCATGACGACCACCATCGACCCGCCGGAGCGGCGGGAGACGGCGGCGGACAAGCTGCGGCAGGGCCGGCACGCGATCTCGGAGCGCTGGCACCACGCGCCGCGCTGGGTGCGCTGGGTGCTGCTGGTCGCGGTCATCGCGTTCTTCTACGCGCTGCCGAACAAGGAGTTCTACCAGTACCTCGGGCCGATCCCGACGCCCGGCGCGAACTTCACCCAGGTGATGTTCACGGTCTCGATCTACGTGCTGCTGGCCGTCGGGCTCAACATCGTGGTCGGCTTCGCCGGCCTGCTCGACCTCGGCTACTTCGGCTTCTTCGCCGTCGGCGCGTACACGGTCGCCGTGCTGACCTCGCCGAGCAGCGACCTCAAGACGCTGTGGCCGTGGCTGCTGGTGGTGCCGATCGCGATCGGCCTGACCATGGTCTCCGGCGTCATGCTCGGTACGCCGACGCTGCGTCTGCGCGGCGACTACCTGGCGCTGGTGACGCTCGGCTTCGCCGAGATGATCCGGATCGCGGCGGTCAGCTCCGAGTTCCTCAAGGGACAGCGCGGCTTCAACCAGATCCCGCACCCGCCCGGCCAGTACGCCGACGGCCGGCCGTGGTTCGGCGTGCTCGACGCCCGCCCGTACTACTGGCTGGTGCTCACGCTGATCATCCTGGTGGTGATCGGGGTGCGGAACCTGACCCACAGCCGGGTCGGCCGGGCCTGGATCTCGATCCGCGAGGACGAGGACGCCGCCCAGCTCATGGGTGTGCCGACGTTCAAGTTCAAGCTGTGGGCGTTCGCCTCCGGCGCGGCCATCGCCGGCCTGGCCGGTGCGCTGTTCGCCGGTAAGCAGAACTTCGTCAACTCGCAGAACTTCGAGCTGCTCAACTCGATCATCATCCTGGCAGCCGTCATCTTCGGCGGCTCGGGCAACATCGTCGGCGCGATCGTCGGCGGTGGCCTGGTGGCGTACATGATCGAGCGGTTCCGTGGCATCGAGCTGTTCGGCATCGAACTGTACGAGTACCGGTTCCTCTTCTTCGGCCTGGTGCTCGTGGTGATGATGATCTTCCGGCCGCAGGGCCTGATCCCGAACCGGCGACGAGCGGCGGAGTTCAAGGACCGCCGCAAGGAGGTGATCGTCGGTGAGTGACACCGAGCAGAACCCGAAGGTTCCGGTCCAGGCGGCGGCCCCCGCCGTCGAGGCGGTCGACAAGCGGGAGCCGTTGCTGGAGGTCGACCACGTCACGCTGCGCTTCGGCGGCGTGGTGGCCCTCAACGACGTGGACTTCACCCTTTACAAGGGTGAGATCCTCGGTCTGATCGGCCCGAACGGCGCCGGCAAGACCACCTGTTTCAACGCGATGACCGGCATCTACCAGCCCACCGAGGGGCAGATCCGGTTCCTGGGCCAGAAGATCAGTGGCAAGAAGCGCCACCAGATCACCCGGATGGGCATGGCCCGTACCTTCCAGAACATCCGTCTCTTCCCGGAGATGACCGCGCTGGAGAACGTCCAGGTCGGCGCGGACGCGCACCACAAGACCAGCGTGATCTCCGCCCTGCTGCGCCTGCCGCGGCACTGGAAGGAGGAGCGCGAGGGCCGGGAGAAGGCCGAGCGCCTGCTGGAGTTCGTCGGCATCAGCAACCGGATGCACGAGTTCGCCCGCAACCTGTCCTACGGCGAGCAGCGGCGGTTGGAGATCGCCCGCGCGCTGGCCACCGACCCGAAGCTGCTCTGCCTGGACGAGCCGGCCGCCGGCTTCAACCCGGCGGAGAAGGAGGAGCTGCTCCAGCTCATCCGGCAGATCCGGGACCAGGGCGTGACGGTGCTGCTGATCGAGCACGACATGCGCCTGGTGATGGGCGTGACCGACCGGATCGTGGTCCTGGAGTTCGGAAAGAAGATCGCCGAGGGGCTGCCCGCCGAGGTGCGGGACAACCCGAAGGTGGTCGCGGCGTACCTGGGGGTGCCGGACGATGCTGCTTGAGATCGAGGACGTGAGCCTGCTCTACGGGCGGATCCAGGCGCTGCACGGCATCAGCCTGACCGTGGACGAGGGGGAGATCGTCGCGCTGATCGGCGCGAACGGCGCCGGCAAGTCCACCACCATGCGGGCGATCTCCGGCATCCGGCCGGTCGCCTCCGGCACCATCAAGTTCGCCGGTGAGGACATCACCAAGCTCCGGGCCGACCTGCGGGTCCGGCGCGGGCTGTGCCAGGCGCCCGAGGGCCGGGGCATCTTCCCCGGCATGTCGGTGCTGGAGAACCTGGACATGGGCGCGTACACCCGGCGGGACAAGGCCGGCATCGCGCAGGACCTCGCCCGGGTGCTGGACCTGTTCCCGCGGCTGGCCGAGCGGCGCAAGCAGGCCGGCGGCACGCTCTCCGGCGGCGAGCAGCAGATGCTGGCGGTCGGCCGGGCGCTGATGAGCCGGCCGAAGCTGCTGCTGCTCGACGAGCCGTCGATGGGTCTCGCGCCGATGCTGATCCAGCAGATCTTCACGATCATCACGGAGAT
Organism: Micromonospora sp. TSRI0369; assembly: GCF_001905625.1. Lineage (NCBI taxonomy): Bacteria > Bacillati > Actinomycetota > Actinomycetes > Micromonosporales > Micromonosporaceae > Micromonospora > Micromonospora sp. TSRI0369. The sequence continues at coordinate 26,793 of NZ_LIVU01000009.1, read as the reverse complement.
CAACCAGCAGGGCACCACGATCCTGCTGGTGGAGCAGAACGCCCAGCAGGCGCTGGCGCGCGCCCACCGGGCGTACGTGCTGGAGACCGGCCGGATCGTCAAGACCGGTTCCGGCACGGACCTGCTGCACGACCCCTCGGTCAAAGAGGCCTACCTCGGCGTGGCCTGACCGACCGACCCCTCGCAATAAGGAGTACAGCCATGTTCCACCCCAACCCCGGACGGCGGGCGGCGCTCGGCGTCGCCGGTGCGGCCGTCCTGCTGCTCTCCCTCGCCGCCTGCGGCGAGAAGGAGAACTCGGCCGAGCCGGGCGACGGCCCGTCGGTGTCCGCCACGGCCGACTCCAACCTCGCCGCGAAGGTGCCGGACGCGATCAAGGCCGACGGCGTGATCAAGGTCGGCACCGACTCGACGTACGCCCCGGCCGAGTTCCTCGACGCCGACGGCAAGACGGTGGTCGGCTTCGACGTGGAGCTGTTCAACGCGGTGGCGCAGAAGCTCGGCCTCAAGGCCGAGTACGAGTCGGCGCCGTTCGACGCGATCCTGCCCGGCGTGGGTTCGGGCAAGTACGAGGTCGGCGTCTCGTCGTTCACCATCAACGCCGACCGTCTGAAGACGGTCAACATGGTGAGCTACTACTCGGCGGGCACCCAGTGGGCGACCAAGAAGGGCAACCCGGCCGGGGTGGACCCGGAGAACGCCTGCGGCAAGAAGATCGCCGTGCAGGTCGGTACGGTCCAGCTCGACGACATCACCGCCCGGTCGAAGAAGTGCACCGACGCCGGCAAGCCGGCCATCAAGATCGACCAGTACCAGGCGCAGAGCGACGCCACCGCCGCCGTGGGCAGCGGCAAGAACGACGCCATGCTGGCCGACTCCCCGGTCGGCGCGTACGCGGTGAAGCAGAGCAACGGCCAGCTCGAGGTGCTCGGCGACATCTACGAGTCGGCGCCGTACGGCTACGCGGTGAACAAGGAGCAGCAGGCGTTCGCCGAGGTGCTCAAGGAGGCCGTGCAGGCGGTCATCGCCGACGGCAGCTACAAGGCGGCGCTCAGCAAGTGGGGTGTCGAGGGCGGCGCGATCACCAACGCTGAACTGAACCCGTCGGTCTGACCATGTCGGCCGACACATCCGGACGGGCACGGCCTGAACCGATCAAGGCCGTGCCCGTGCGGCACCCCGGGCGCTGGGCCGGTGTGGCGGTCATCGCCGTGCTGGTGGCGATGTTCGTGCACATGCTGGTCACGAACTCCGCGTTCCAGTGGTCGTTCATGGTGGACGAGATGTTCCGCCCGCCGATCATCGAAGGGCTGCGCGGCACCATCCTGCTGCTGATCACGTCGATGGTGATCGGCATCGGCCTGGGCATCGTCATCGCGATCATGCGGCTGTCGCCCAACCCGGTGCTGCGCGGCGTGGCCTGGGTCTACACCTGGTTCTTCCGGGCGGTGCCGCGGCTGGTGCTGGCGATCCTCTTCGGCAACCTCGGCATCCTCTGGTCGCGGCTGGAGTTCGGTCTGCCGTTCGACAGGCAGATCGGCGCCCTGTTCGGGTTGCACGACTTCGAGGCCCGGCTGTTCGGGTTCAGCGCGGTGGACATCCTGACCGGCTTCGTCGCCGGCATGCTGGCGCTGGGTCTGTCCGAGGCCGCGTACATGGCCGAGATCGTCCGGGCCGGCATCCAGTCGGTGGACGAGGGGCAGACCGAGGCGGCTCAGGCGCTGGGCATGAGCCGGGCTCAGATCCTGCGGCGGATCGTGTTGCCACAGGCGATGCGGGTGATCATTCCGCCGACCGGGAACGAGACCATCGCGATGCTCAAGGACACCTCGCTGGTGGCCTTCGTGCCGGTGTCGATGGAGCTGTTCTTCCAGCTCAAGGCCGTCGGTTCCCGGACCTTCCAGCCCTTCCCGATGTACGTCGCCGCGACGTTGTGGTACCTGCTGCTGACCAGCGTCCTGCTGGTGGGGCAGTACTACCTGGAGCGGCACTACTCCAAGGGCGTCGGACGCAGCGGGCGGGCCCGGCAGCGGCTCCGGGGTCTCGCCGCCGAGAGCGGCGGCACCACGAGTGGGACGGCGGAATCATGACCGAGGCGACGGTTTCCCCGCAGGCGCCGGGCGCCGGGTCCGGGCTGATGGTGCGGGCCGAGCAGGTGCACAAGTCGTTCGGGCCGCTGGAGGTGCTCAAGGGCATCGACCTGGAGGTCCGCTCCGGCGAGGTGTGCTGCCTGCTCGGGCCCTCCGGCTCCGGCAAGTCGACGTTCCTGCGCTGCATCAACCACCTGGAGAAGATCGACGCCGGCCGGATCCGGGTGGACGGCGACCTGATCGGCTACCGGGAGCGTGGCGGCAAGCTGTACGAGATGCGGGACAAGGACGTGGCCGCGCAGCGCCGCGCCATCGGCATGGTGTTCCAGCGCTTCAACCTGTTCCCGCACATGACGGTGCTGCAGAACGTCATGGAGGCTCCGGTGCTGCTGCGCCAGGCCAAGAAGGCGCAGGCCCGGGAGCACGCCGCGCAGCTGCTGGACCGGGTGGGGCTGGGCGACAAGCTCGGCGCGTACCCCGGTCAGCTCTCCGGTGGCCAGCAGCAGCGGGTGGCGATCGCCCGGGCGCTGGCCATGCGGCCGAAGCTGATGCTGTTCGACGAGCCGACGAGCGCGCTCGACCCGGAGCTGGTGGGCGAGGTGCTGGACACGATGAAGGACCTGGCCCGCGACGGCATGACGATGATCGTGGTGACCCACGAGATCGGCTTCGCCCGCGAGGTGGGCGACCACCTCGTGTTCATGGACGGCGGCGTGGTGGTCGAGCAGGGCGACCCGCGCGAGGTGATCTCGGCGCCGAAGCACGAGCGGACCAAGGCGTTCCTGGCCAAGGTTCTCTGACCTCGGCCTCCGGTGCGGCGCGCGCCGCACCGGAGGCCGGAGTTGTCGGGCGTACGGACTAGAGTCGCTGCCGTGACAGCTACGACGCCGCGCCTGCTCCTCGTCGACGGACATTCCCTGGCATACCGGGCTTTCTTCGCCCTGCCTGTGGAAAACTTCTCCACCACCACGGGGCAGCCGACCAACGCCGTCTACGGCTTCACCTCGATGCTGATCAACGTGCTGCGCGACGAGCAGCCGACGCACATCGTCGTGGCGTTCGACGTCTCCCGCCGTTCCTTCCGCACTGACAAGTACGCCGAGTACAAGGCCGGCCGCAGCGAGACCCCGACCGACTTCAAGGGCCAGGTCAGCCTGGTCAAGGAGGTCCTCGCCGCGCTGCGCGTGCCGGTGGTCGAGCGGGAGGGCTACGAGGCCGACGACGTGATCGCGACGCTCGCCTGCCAGGCCCGCGACCAGGGCATGGACGTGCTGATCACCACGGGCGACCGGGACGCGTTCCAGCTCGTCGGGGAGCGGGTCACTGTGCTCTACCCGCGCAAGGGCGTCTCCGACCTGGCCCGGATGGACCCGGCCGCGGTGGAGGCGAAGTACGGCGTCACCCCGGACCGCTACCGCGACCTGGCCGCGCTGGTCGGCGAGACCAGCGACAACCTGCCCGGCGTGCCGGGCGTCGGCCCGAAGACCGCGGCCAAGTGGATCAACCTGTACGACGGCGTCGAGGGCGTGGTGGCCCGCGCCGACGAGATCAAGGGCAAGGCCGGCGACAGCCTGCGCGAGCGACTCGCCGACGTGATCCGCAACTACGAGATCAACCGCCTGGTCTCCGACCTGGAGCTGCCGGTCCGCCCCGAGGACGCCCGCTGGCAGGGCTGGGACCGTGAAGCGGTGCACCAGGTCTTCGACACGCTCCAGTTCCGCATCCTGCGCGACCGGCTCTACCAATACCTGGAGGCGGTCGAGCCGGAGGCCGAGGCGGGCTTCGACCTCGACGGCGAGGTGCTCACCGAGCCGGGCGCGCTCGCGGGCTGGCTCGACACGCACGCCCCGGCGGGCACGCCGGTCGGCCTGGCGGTCACGCTCGACACCGGCCCGAACCGCCGGCACACCGCCACCGTGACAGCGATGGCGCTGGCCACCGCCGGCGGCGCGGGCGCCTGGTTCGACCCGAGCCGGCTGGGCGCGGACGACGAGGCCGCGCTGGCCGGGTGGCTGGCCGACGCCGAGCGCCCGAAGGTGCTGCACGACAGCAAGCCAGCGGTGCTGGCGTTCGCCGCGCACGGCTGGGAGCTGCAGGGCATCGCCCGCGACACCCAGATCGCCGCCTACCTGGCCCGCCCCGACCAGCGCTCCTACGACCTGACCGACCTGGCTCTGCGTTACCTGCACCGGGAGCTGCGCGTCGACGCGCCGGAGACCGGTCAGCTCACCCTCGACGGGCTCGGCGACGAGGGCGTGGCCGAGCAGAACCTCATGCTCCAGGCCCGCGCCACGCTCGACCTGGCCGACGCGATCGACGCCGAGCTGTCCCGCGACGGCGAGCAGTCGGCCCGGCTGATGGCCGGCGTGGAACTGCCGCTGATGCGGGTGCTCGCCACCATGGAGCGCACCGGCATCGCCGCCGACACCGACTACCTCTCCGAGCTGGAGGCACACTTCGCCGCCGAGGTGAAGGCCGCCGCCCAGAGCGCGTACGAGGTGGTCGGCCGCGAGTTCAACCTGGGCTCGCCGAAGCAGCTGCAGGAGATCCTCTTCACCGAGCTGGGCCTGCCCAAGACCAAGCGGATCAAGACCGGCTACACCACCGACGCCGACGCGCTCCAGTGGCTCTACGCGCAGACCGAGCACCCGCTGCTGCACCACCTGCTGCGCCACCGCGACGTCGCGAAGCTCAAGTCGACAGTCGACGGTCTGCTCAAGTCGGTCTCCGACGACGGCCGGATCCACACCACGTTCAACCAGACGGTGGCGGCGACCGGTCGGCTGTCCTCCACCGAGCCGAACCTGCAGAACATCCCGATCCGCACCGAGGAGGGGCGGCGGATCCGGCGGGCGTTCGTCGTCGGCGAGGGCTACGAGTGCCTGCTCACCGCTGACTACAGCCAGATCGAGATGCGGATCATGGCGCACCTGTCCTCGGACGACGCGCTGATCGAGGCGTTCAACTCGGGGCACGACTTCCACGCCGCCACCGCGTCCTCCGTCTTCACCGTCGAGGTCGGCGACGTCACCGCCGACCAGCGCCGCAAGATCAAGGCGATGAACTACGGCCTGGCGTACGGGCTCAGCGCGTTCGGCCTGTCCCAGCAGCTCGGCATCTCCGCCGAGGAGGCGCGCGGGCTGATGGAGAACTACTTCGCCGGGTTCGGCGGGGTCCGCGACTACCTCCAGGAGGTGGTGGCGCGCGCCCGCCAGGACGGCTACACCTCCACCATCCTGGGCCGCCGCCGCTACCTGCCCGACCTGGTCAGCGACAACCGGCAGCGCCGCGAGATGGCCGAGCGGATGGCGCTCAACGCCCCGATCCAGGGCTCGGCGGCCGACATCATCAAGGTCGCGATGCTGCACGTCGACAGCGCGCTGCGCGACGCCGGGCTGCGGTCGCGGATGCTGTTGCAGGTGCACGACGAGCTGGTCTTCGAGGTCGCGCCGGGTGAGCGGGAGACGCTGGAGGCGCTGGTGCGTAAGCAGATGGGCGAGGCGTACCCGCTGTCGGTGCCGCTGGAGGTGTCGGTGGGCGAGGGCCGCGACTGGAACAGCGCCGACCACTGACACCCCACCGCCGCCCCACCCGCGCCACCACCCGCCCGCCCCGGCGGTGATCAAGGAGTTTGTGTCCCCGAACGGGCTCTGGCGTGACACAAACTCCTTGATCACCGCGCAAGAGGCGGCGGGGACGGCGAGAGGGCGGGGTCGAGGGAGGCGGCCTGGAGGGCTGTGGCCAGGCGGTCGCGGACGGCCACCTGGGCGGCGATCCGGGCGTCCAGCACGGCCAGCCGCTCCCGGCCGACCCGCAGCCCGGCCGGTGACGGCGGCGCCGACGCCACGTCCCCGTCCAGGCAGGGCAGGAAGACCCGCACGTCGTCCAGGGTCAGCCCGGCGTCGAGCAGGTGACGGATGTTGCGGACCCGGGTGACCGCCGCGTCGTCGTACTCGCGGTAGCCGTTTGCAGCCCGGGCCGAGGCGATGAGCCCGTGTTCCTCGTAGTGCCGCAGGGCACGCGGCGTGCAGCCCGTCGCCTTCGCCACCGCGCCGATCCGCACCGCCGCCACCGTCCCCTCACGCGACCACCGCGCCCCCGTCCACCGGCAGCACCACACCGGTGACGAAGTCCGCCTCCGGCTCGCACAGCCGCCGGATCGCCCAGGCTACGTCCTCCGGGCGGCCGATCCGGCCCGCCGGCGTGTGCGCGAGCTGCCAGTCCCGCACCGCCGCGCGCCGCTCGGCGGACAGGCCACTGTGCACCCCGATGGGGGTGTCGATCGCGCCGGGCGCCACCGCCACCACCCGGACGCCGCGCGGCGCGAGTTCCACCGCCCAGCTCCGGGTCAGCGAGTCCAGCGCCGCCTTGCCCGCCGCGTACACCGAACTGCCCGGCCAGGCACGCAGGCCGACCGACGTGGTGACGTTGACGATCACGCCGCGCGTCGCGGCGAGCGCCTCGACGGCGGCGTGCGCCAGCCGGATCGGGGCCAGCAGATTCGTCTCCAGTTGCCGCCGGGCGGCGTTCTCGTCCAGGTCCGCCAGCGGCCCGCCGCCCGCCACCCCGGCGTTGTTGACCAGGACGTCGAGGCGGCCGTACCGGTCGAGCGCGGCGCTGACGATCCGGCCGGGCCCGTCGGGCGCGGTGACGTCGACGGTCAGCGGCGTAATGTCCGGGCGGCCGGCGGCGGTCTCCGAGAGCGGCGCGGCGCGCCGGCCAACGGCGACCACGGCGTACCCGGAGGTGGCGAAGGCATGTGCGGTGGCCCGGCCGATGCCGGTCCCCGCACCGGTGACCACGACGACGCGTGGCGTACGGCGTTCCATGCCGGCATCGTCCGACCCTGCCGCCGGTGGCAGGGTCAAGCGGGCCGGTCAGAGACCGAGCAGGACGGGCGCCGCGTTGACCGCGCCGTGCACCACCAGCAGCGGCCACATCCGGCGGTACCGGGACCACAGGTAGCCGAGGAAGAGCCCGAGCACCCCGTGGTTGACCAGCACCGTGGCCAGGTCGACGCCGGGCCGTCCGCTGCCCTGGATGGCCACGTGCCAGACCGCCCACACCAGCGACGCGAGCACGATCGCCGGCCAGCGGCCCAGCAGTGACTCCCACCGGGTCTGCAGCCACCGCCGGTAGAAGACCTCCTCCAGCAGCGCGTTGACCGCGAAGGCCACCAGCAGCGTCACTACCAGCTCGACCGGCGTGACGGTCCGCCCCCAGTCGCTGGCCGGCACGGCCAGCGGCGTCGCGTAGCTGAGCGCCAGCCACACCGCCACCGGCAGCGCTGGACCCCACCGGTGGGCGGCGTCCGCCGGGGCCGGCGCCGGTCGCCATCGCGGCGGCCGGCGGCGCGCGACCAGGAACACCACAAGGGGTACGCCGAGCAGCAGCGCGAGCTTCAACACCGTGTACGCGGGTTCGCCACCCAGCAGCGGCATGACGGCGGCGAACGCGATCCCGGCCAGCAGCAGCGGCACCGCCTCGCGGTACGGCGCCACCGGGTCCGGCCACCTCGGGTCGGGCGCGGGTGGGATCAGGCGGATCAGCACGATCCCGGCCAGCGCCGGGATCCAGCGGCTCCACATCGGTACGGTGCCGTCGTGGTCGGCGCTGTACCGGACACCGGTGTTCCCGGTCGCCACCAGGACGATCGCCGCGGCGGCGACGAGCCCGAGGCCCGCCAGGAGGACCACCCGTCCGGCGCGGGGATGACGGCCGGCGGTCGAGACGTCTGTCGTCATCGCCCGGACGGTACCAACGTGGGGCGAACGACCGGCCGCTCAGCTCTTGAGCGGGTCGTGACCCCAGTTCATCAGCGACCAGCGCCACCTCGTGTCGCGGACGTCCCCGGAGGGGCGTTGGGCCAGGTGGCGGTGGACGTATCCGATCACCTTGCGCATGTGCTTGTAGTCGGCGGCGGTGAGGTCGGCGCGCTTGCGGCGCAGCAGGTCGACGATCCGGCGGCCGGAGTCGTGCCCGACCGACTCGCCGCCCTGGGTGCCCTTCTTGTGCCAGCCGACGTGCTTGGACTCCTCGGTCTCCAGCCAGCGGGTCAGCTCGCCCGGCTTCATGTTCACCGCGTCGGTGAACTCCCGGTACGTCTGCTGCGGGTCCTCAGCGCGACTCATGGCGCAGCACCTCCGGTCGGTGGGCGACGTCGCGGCCCGAGTCGTCGTTGGTGATCCGGTACTGCGGCTGCTCCGGGGAGGCGTTCACTGTGTGCCCGCGGACGTGGGTGCGCTCGGTCAGCTTCTCCTTGACGACCCCGTACGCCCGGCCGCTGTGGCTGGCCCAGGAGACGTGGTCGCCGGCGCGGAACTCGTTCTCGGCCATGCCGCCCGGTTACCCGCGGCCGGTACCGAGTAACGGCGTCGTCAGGGCCGGATCTCCGCGATCGGCAGCTTGATCGCGAACGGCTCGGACAGCTCGATCACCTCGCTGCTGTCGTCCACCAGTTCGTACTGCCGCTCGCCGCCCGGGCCGATCCGGTCGCCGAGGCGGTACGCGTAGAGGTGCACCGGGTCCTGCTCGATCCGCCAGTAGAACGGGATCCCCGCGGCGGCGTACTCGCCCGGCTTGGCGAACCGGTCGACCCGCCGGGTGCCGGGGGAGACGATCTCGACGGCCAGGACGACGTCCGCCGGTCGCAGGAGGGACCGGTCGCTCGGCAGCCCGGCGTGGTGGAGCAGCACATCCGGTTGGCGGCTGGTGTTCGGGCTGAGCCCGACCCCGATGGCCTGGGCGACCCGCAGACCGGCCGGGGCGTGCGACCGCAGCCAGAGGCTGAGCAGCAGGGATATGTCCTGGTGGCCCAGAGTGGGGGAGGGTGTCACCTGGAAGACTCCGTCGACGAGTTCGACGCGGGGGGCGTCGTCCGGCAGGGTGAGCAGATCCTCCAGCGTGTAGTCCGCACGCTGCTGCCGCATCGGGTCCGGACACCAGGGGCCAGGTGATGTCGGGATGGGCTCGGCGGTCATGCGGCGAGCGTACCGCCGGGTGCCGGAGCCCGTGTCGCACCGGACGTGCGACGCGCTCAGTCCGCCGGCTTCTCGGCGACGAAGATCGCGGTGCCGGGGAAGAGCCGTCCGCGCAGCGGGCTCCACTGGCCCCAGATCCCCTCGTGCCCGGCCGGCCACTCCGGCTCCACCAGGTCCAGCAGGCGGAAACCGGCGCCGACCAGCTCCCGGATCCGGTCGCCGAGCGTGCGGTGCTGCTCGACGTACGTGGCCACGCCGTGCTCGTCCTGCTCGACGTAGGGGGAGCGGTCGAAGTACGAGTGCACGGCGGTCAGCCCGCCCTCGCCCGGGTCGTCCAGGAAGATCCAGCGCATCGGGTGGGTGACCGAGAAGACCCACCGGCCGCCGGGGCGCAGCACCCTTGCCACCTCGCGCATCGCCGCCGCCGAGTCGTCCACGAACGGGATCGCGCCGAAGGCGGTGCAGGCGGCGTCGAACGCGGCGTCGGCGAACGGCAGGGCGAGCGCGTCGGCCTGCACCAGCGGCACGCGTACCCCGGTGCGGTCGGCGGCGTCGGCGGCGTGCCGCAGCATGCCGGCGGAGAGGTCCAGCGCGACCGGCCGGGCGCCCTGGGCGGCGAGCCAGCGGGCGGCGGCGGCCGCGCCGGCGCCGAGTTCGAGGATCCGGCGGCCGGTCACGTCGCCGAGCAGCCGGGCGTCGGCCTCGCGCAGCCCTTCCGGGCACCAGACGAAGTCGACGTCGCCGAGGAACGCGCCGTGCTCGGCCTGGTACGCGTCGGCGTCGGTGTCCCACCAGCCGCGGTTGGCGCGGCGGATCTCACCGGCCTCGACCCGTCGGCGGGTCACCCTGTCGTCGTCCACCCGTCCACGCTAGGTCCGGCGGCGCCGGGCCGGTCGGGTGGGGTGACGGTTGGGGCGGATGTGACGGACGAGACAGCTGTGGCACCTTACCGAGTAAAATCTCCGCTTTCGCAGACGATGAGTTCGCGCGGACCCGGGAGGGCTTGCACGCTGTGGTAATGCAGCGGGTAGGCTAGACGATGCGCTCGCGGATCGTGTGCCTCGGCAGGGAGCAGGTGCGCGGTCACCGGAGCCACTAATGATCTTCTCGCGTCGATCGTTCGGTGTGCCCGGCGACGGATCCGTTGGCGCGGAAGAGTCACTGCGACACCCATGCCCGCTGTGACAACCCATCCGACCGGAGCAACCGCCCACATGACGAGCAGCATCGAGGCCACCTCGAGCGCCAACAAGGTCACCCACGACGACCTCGGCTCTGAGGAAGCTTTCCTCGCCGCGATCGACGAGACCATCAAGTACTTCAACGACGGCGACATTGTCGAAGGCACCGTCGTCAAGGTCGATCGGGACGAGGTCCTGCTCGACATCGGCTACAAGACCGAGGGTGTCATCCCCTCTCGGGAGTTGTCGATCAAGCACGACGTGGACCCGGCCGAGGTCGTTTCGGTGGGTGACCACATCGAGGCCCTCGTCCTCCAGAAGGAGGACAAGGAGGGTCGGCTGATCCTCTCCAAGAAGCGGGCGCAGTACGAGCGGGCCTGGGGCACGATCGAGAAGATCAAGGACGAGGACGGCGTCGTCCGCGGCTCGGTCATCGAGGTCGTCAAGGGTGGTCTCATCCTCGACATCGGCCTGCGCGGCTTCCTGCCCGCGTCGCTCGTCGAGATGCGGCGTGTGCGTGACCTGCAGCCGTACGTCGGCCGCGAGCTCGAAGCCAAGATCATTGAGCTGGACAAGAACCGCAACAACGTGGTCCTGTCCCGCCGGGCCTGGCTGGAGCAGACGCAGTCCGAGGTGCGCACCGAGTTCCTCAACAAGCTGCAGAAGGGGCAGGTCCGCAAGGGCGTCGTCTCTTCGATCGTCAACTTCGGCGCGTTCGTCGACCTGGGCGGCGTGGACGGCCTCGTGCACGTCTCCGAGCTGTCCTGGAAGCACATCGACCACCCGTCCGAGGTCGTCGAGGTGGGCCAGGAGGTCGAGGTCGAGGTCCTGGACGTCGACCTGGACCGCGAGCGGGTCTCGCTGTCGCTGAAGGCGACGCAGGAGGACCCGTGGCGTCAGTTCGCCCGCACCCACGCGATCCAGCAGATCGTGCCGGGTAAGGTCACCAAGCTGGTGCCGTTCGGTGCGTTCGTCCGGGTGGACGACGGCATCGAGGGCCTGGTCCACATCTCCGAGCTGGCCGAGCGCCACGTGGAGATCCCGGAGCAGGTCGTGCAGGTCGGCTCCGAGGTCATGGTCAAGGTCATCGACATCGACCTGGAGCGCCGCCGGATCTCGCTGTCGCTCAAGCAGGCCAACGAGGGCTTCGTCGAGGGCGAGGAGCACTTCGACCCGACCCTCTACGGCATGGCCGCGACCTACGACGAGCAGGGCAACTACATCTACCCGGAGGGCTTCGACCCGGAGACGGGCGAGTGGCTCGAGGGCTACGACAAGCAGCGCGAGACCTGGGAGCAGCAGTACGCCGAGGCGCGTCAGCGCTGGGAGGCCCACACCAAGCAGGTGCAGACCTCCCGCGCCGCCGACGCCGAGGCCGCTGCCAACCCGGCTCCGCCCGCCACCAGCGGCGGCACCACCACCTCGACCTCGGCCCCGAGCCGTCAGGCCGAGGAGCCGGCCGGCACGCTCGCGACCGACGAGGCACTTGCCGCGCTGCGGGAGAAGCTCGCCGGCGGCAAGTGACCGGACGCTGACGCCTGTTCGTCCCACCGGACGAGCCGGCGACTGCCTCTGAACGACGGGCCCCGTCCCCGCGTTCCGCACCAGCGGAGCGCCGGGGGCGGGGCCCGCGTCGTGTGCCGGGCGGGTTTGGCATGCGGACGAGCGATCCGGTTGACTGTCCGGGTGCTGAAGGTGGGGCTGACCGGCGGAATCGGATCGGGCAAGAGCGCGGTGGCGAGCCGCCTCGCCGCGCTGGGCGCGGTGATCGTCGACTCGGACCGCATCGCCCGCGAGATCGTGGCGCCCGGCACCGACGGGCTGGCCGAGGTGGTCGCCGCCTTCTCCGACAAGGTCCTCGACGCCGACGGGGCGCTGGACCGGGCCGCCCTGGGCGCGCTGGTCTTCGGCGACGAGGCCGCCCGCCGCACGCTCGAAGGGATCACCCATCCCCGGGTACGCGCGCGCAGCGCCGAACTGGTCGCCGCCGCCCCCGCCGACGCGATAGTCGTCAACGACGTACCGCTGCTGGTGGAGGTGGGACTCGCGCCGACGTACCACCTGGTGGTCGTGGTGCAGACGGCCGTGCCGACCCGGATGGCCCGGCTGACCCGCGACCGGGGCATGGCCGCGGCGGAGGCGCAGCGGCGCATCGCGGCGCAGGCCGACGACGCCACCCGCCGCGCGGTCGCCGACGTGCTGCTCACCAACGACGGCACGCTCACCGAGCTGCACGCCGCCGTGGACGCCCTCTGGCGGGACCGCCTGGCGCCCTACGAGCGCAACGTCCGCGAGCGCCGCGCCGTGCCGCCCGACCTGGAGGCGCTCGCCGCGCCGGACCCGACCTGGCCCGAGCAGTACGCCCGGCTGGCCGCCCGGATCCGCCACGCGGCCGGCGGTGACCTCCGGGTCGACCACGTCGGCTCCACAGCGGTGCCGGGGATCGCCGCCCCGGACGTGATCGACATCCAGGTGACGGTGTCCTCGCTGGACGAGGCGGACGGCCCGCTCGCGCAGCGGCTGGCCGATGCGGGCTTCCCCCGGCTGCCGGGCGAGTGGTGGGACGCGCCCCGGCAGCCCGAGCCGGCGCGCTGGGCCAAGCGGCTGCACGGCGGCGCGGACCCGGGGCGTCCGGTGCGGCTGCACCTGCGCGAGGCCGGCTCACCCGGCTGGCGGCACGCGCTGCTGATGCGCGACCACCTGCGCGCCGATCCGGCGCGGCGGGCCGACTACCTGCAGGTGAAGCGGGATCTGGCGGCCACCGCGCCGAAGCGCGCCACGTGCGGCACCGTCAACGACCCGTGGTTCGACGAGGAGCACCTGCGCGCCGAGGAGTGGGCCGCGCAGACCGGCTGGTGCCCCTGACCGCGCTCCCGCCCCGCCGCGTTCCCGCACGGATCCGGCGCGGCGCCGGGCGGGTCAGCGCGACGTCGAAACCGGGGAACCGGCGGGCACGCGGCCCGGCGTGAGGTCGAGCCGGACCCAGACGCCGGACCCGGTACGCAGTTCCAGCCGGCGCGGCAGCCCACCGCTGTCGAGCCACCAGCGCCTGCCGCCCGGCACCTCGACGACGTCGACGGCCCGGTCGGCGAGCCGGTCCTCCCGCACCCGGACGGCAGCGCCTTCCGGCGCGCGCACCGCGGCCCGCAGCGCCGCGTCGAGCAGCCGGTCCAGGTCGTCGCCGGGCGGGCGCGCAGGCGCCGAGAGCAGCGCGGCTGGTACCGGCGTCGGGGGTGTCGCCGGCCCGTCGGGGGACCGGTGCACCTCGGCCACCTGGCCCGGCCGGGCCCAGCGCAGGGTGCGACGGCCGCTGCCGTCCTCGATCACCACCAGGTACGCCGACGAGGTCGTCCAGCTCAGCGTGCCCGTACCGCGCAGGGTGGTGGACGGGCCGAGCGGGGCGGTCGCGGTCACCGCCGCGCCGCCGACGGCGCGTAGCCGGGCGGGCAGCGCGGCCAGCCGCTCGGCCTCGTCGTCGGTGAGGTCACGGGGCTGTCCGGGCCGGCCACCGAGGGCGTCCACCGGGTGCAGCGTGGGCCGGTCCGCGCGGCTCAGCTCGACGGTGACCGGGGTGCCGTCGGCCAGCCGCCCGGTGAGCCGGTGCAGGCGGGCGTCCGCGTCCAGCCAGAGCGTGGGCCGCGGGTCGCCCGGCACGGGAAGCGGCGCCTGGAGCACGTCCACCGGCACACCGTCGACGCTGTCGTGACGCAGCCACCGGCCGTCCGTGCCGGGCGGGTCGACCCGCGCGGCGCCGAGCCCGATCAGCAGGTCGCGTACCGCGCCCAGGCCGTGCCCGCCGGCCGGGTCCCGCATCCGCCACCGGTCCGCGGGCGGCACCAGCGGGGGCCGGGCCGGCGTGGGGAGCGCCGCGGGGTCGGGGCGCACGAGCAGCGCGGACGTGGTGGCCTGGGCCAGGCCCCGGTCGGCGCCCGCGCCGGGACCGCCGACGTCCAGGTAGACCAGGGGGCGGGCCCAGTCGATCCAGCCGACGAGTTCGGTACGGGTGCCGCCGGCGCCCACTGTGACCCGGACGCCGGCGCGCACGTCGCGCAGGTTGGTGACCCGCAGCGCGGCCACCCGGTCGGCCTCGGCCGGGGTGAGCGGGCGGGCCGTCCCGGCCGGTTCGCTCCGCCCGGGTACCCAGGCCAGCAGCGCGGCGACCAGCGCCGTCGCGGAGATCACGGCGGCGCCCGCGAGCGCGGCGAGCATGATCCGGCGGCGGCCCGGCCCGTCCGGCGGGTCGTCGGCGCCGTCCAGTTCCGGGTCGCCTCCCGCCCGGGCCGGGAGAGCGGGGGAGCGGCCGGCGCCGGCCTCGGCGCGGCGGCGCCGGCCGGCCACCGTGGCGGGCCGGGCCGGTGTGCTGGTGCGGGCGCGGCGGTGCCGCCGACCGGGCTCACGGGGCACGGCCTGGTCGCCGCTCCCACGGGCGGTGAGCCGGTGGGGACGACCCGCGCCGCGCGGCCGGCCGGCGTCGTCAGCGGGCAGGGGCACGCCGGTGTCGGGCTCGCGTCGCGGCCGGCGGTCGGGAGAGGTCCCCACGAGTGGAGAACGCGAGAGCGGGGTTTCGGTGACGAGCAGGGGCGCTCGCGGCGGCCGGTCAGCGCCTGCGCGCGACCACCGTCGGCGCGCACGCCGGTCGACCCGGGTGCTGCGGCCCTGGCGCCGGGGGCAACCGGGCCCCGGAAGGGGGCGGTCGCCGGCCCGGTCGGCCGCCGCGAGCGGCCTACGGTACGAGGGTAAACCCGTGAGATGAGCCACACAATGGGAATATCGAAGCTGATCAGGGACGGTCCGTGGTCGTGGCCGAAGTGTCGGACCTCGGGCGTACCGTTGGTGGCATGGCGCTCGACATTCCCCGGCTCGACGGCCGCTTCCAGGTCGTCAGTGAGTTCCAGCCGGCCGGTGACCAGCCGGCGGCGATCGACGAGCTTGAGCGGCGCGTGCGGCGCGGCGACCGCAACACGGTGCTGCTCGGCGCGACCGGCACCGGCAAGAGCGCCACCACGGCATGGCTGGTCGAGCGGCTCCAGCGGCCGACCCTGGTGCTCGCCCCCAACAAGACCCTCGCCGCCCAGCTCGCGAAGGAGTTCGGCGAGCTGCTGCCGCGCAACGCGGTGGAGTACTTCGTCTCCTACTACGACTACTACCAGCCCGAGGCGTACATCCCGCAGACCGACACCTACATCGAGAAGGACTCCTCGGTCAACGAGGAGGTCGAGCGGCTGCGGCACTCGGCCACCATGTCGCTGCTCACCCGGCGGGACGTCATCGTGGTCGCCACCGTCTCGGCGATCTACGGCCTGGGCACGCCGGAGGAATACCTCGAGCGCGCCGTCCGAGTCAAGGTGGGGCAGGAGCTCGACCGCGACCAGCTGCTGCGGCGGCTGGTCGACATCCAGTACACCCGCAACGACATGGCCTTCCAGCGCGGCACCTTCCGGGTCCGCGGCGACACGCTGGAGATCATCCCGGCGTACGAGGAGCTGGCGGTCCGGATCGAGCTGTTCGGTGACGAGATCGAGAAGCTCTACTACCTGAACCCGCTGACCGGCGATGTGGTCCGCGAGGTCGACAGCTTGATGATCTTCCCGGCCACGCACTACGCCGCCGGTCCGGAGCGGATGGAACGGGCGATCCGCGACATCGAGGCCGAGCTGGGCGAGCGGCTGGCCGAGCTGGAGCGGCAGGGCAAGCTGCTGGAGGCCCAGCGGCTGCGCATGCGCACCACCTACGACATCGAGATGATGCGCCAGGTGGGCTTCTGCTCCGGCATCGAGAACTACTCCATGCACATCGACGGCCGGCTGCCCGGCAGCCCGCCGCACTGCCTGCTCGACTACTTCCCGGACGACTTCCTCACGGTGGTCGACGAGTCGCACGTGACGATCCCGCAGATCGGCGGCATGTACGAGGGTGACGCCTCCCGCAAGCGCATGCTCGTCGACCACGGCTTCCGCCTGCCGAGCGCCGCGGACAACCGGCCGCTGCGCTTCGACGAGTTCCTGGAGCGGGTGGGCCAGACGGTCTACCTCTCCGCCACCCCCGGCCCGTGGGAGCTGGAGCAGGCCCAGGGCGAGTTCGTCGAGCAGGTGATCCGCCCCACCGGCCTGATCGACCCCGAGGTCGTGGTCAAGCCGACCAAGGGCCAGATCGACGACCTCATGCACGAGATCAAGCTGCGCACCGAGCGGGACGAGCGCGTGCTCGTCACCACGCTCACCAAGAAGATGGCCGAGGACCTCTCCGACTACCTGCTGGAGAACGGCATCCGGGTGCGCTACCTGCACTCCGAGGTCGACACGCTGCGCCGGGTCGAGCTGCTGCGCGAGCTGCGCAAGGGCGACTACGACGTGCTCGTCGGCATCAACCTGCTCCGGGAGGGTCTCGACCTGCCCGAGGTCTCACTGGTGGCGATCCTCGACGCCGACAAGGAGGGGTTCCTGCGCAGCGGCCGGTCGCTGATCCAGACCATCGGCCGGGCCGCCCGTAACGTCTCCGGCCAGGTCCACATGTACGCCGACAAGATCACGCCGTCGATGGCGAACGCGATCGACGAGACCAACCGGCGCCGGGCCAAGCAGATCGCGCACAACGAGGCGAACGGCATCAAGCCGGAGCCGCTGCGCAAGAAGATCCACGACATCCTCGACGACATCTACCGCGAGGCGGAGGACACCGAGAACAGCAACGTCGGCGGGGCCGTGCGGCAGCTCTCCCGGGGCAAGGCGCCGGTGAAGGAGACGCGCAGCCGCCGCGGCGCCGCGGGGACCCCGTCGCGCGAGGGGATGGCCCGGGCCGACCTGGCCAACCTCATCCAGGAGCTCAACGACCAGATGCTCGCCGCCGCGCGGGAGCTGCAGTTCGAGCTGGCCGCCCGGATCCGGGACGAGGTCGCCGACCTCAAGAAGGAGTTGCGCGGGATGGACGCCGCAGGGGTCCGGTGAGCGGCGTGACGGCCGGGGCGGCGCGATGCTGACCGAGGCCGTCGTCGCGCGCCCCGACCCGCGACTGCGCCAGTGGGTGGACCGCTACCTCGGCTACCGCGAGGACGCTCCCGTCCCGCTGGCGCGCCGGGAGGCGGCGGGCGCGTTCGTGGTGCTGATCCTCGGCTGGGGCGACCCGCTGGACGTCACCGATCCGCGTGACCCGGCCCGGGGCGCGTACGGCACGAACGCCTTCCTGGCCGGTCCGTTCGACGGCTGGTGCGTTACCCGCACCGTGGGGACGGGCACCGGGGTCCAGGTGCTGCTGACCGCCCCGGCGGCCCGCCGCCTGCTCGGGCTGCCGCTGGCCGACCTGGCCAACCGGGCGGTGCCGGTCGACGCGGTGGCGGGCTGGCTGGTCCGGCTGCGTGACGAGCTGGCCGTGGCGCGGGACTGGCCGCAGCGCTTCGCCCGGCTCGACGCCGCCCTGGCCGCGCGGCTGGCGGAGACCGAGCCGGTGGACGCGTACCTGCTGGCGGCCTGGCGGCGGCTGGCCGGCGAGGACGGGGTGGGCGTGGCCACGCTGGCCGGGGAACTGGGCTGGTCGCGCCGCCACCTGTCGGTCCGGTTCCGGCGGGAGTTCGGCCTGCCGCCGCGGACCGTCGCCCGCCTGCTGCGCTTCGGCCGGGCGTACGCGAGCCTGGGCCGCACAGTGCTCACCGCGCCCGCCGCCGTGACCGGCGAGACCGGCTGGGCGGAGCGGGCGGCCCGGTGGGGCTACTACGACCAGTCGCATCTCATCCGTGAGTTCCGCGAGTTCGCCGGTGCCACCCCGGCCGCGCTGGCGGGGCCGGGATCCCATTCGTCCAATCCGGCCTGACCGGCCCCACGGCAGACTGGCGGCATGCAGAGCGTTTATCCCGTCTTGCGGTATCCCGATGTGCGCGCAGCAGTCGACTTCCTCTGTTCCGCGTTCGGCCTCACCGTGCGTGAACTGCACGAGCTGCCCGACGGAACCCTCGTCCACGTCGAGCTGGAGCACGCCGGCGACCTCGTGATGCTCGGCCCGGGGCCGGCGCCGCAGCCCCGCCCGGCCGACGACGACTACCGCGTCTACCTGGCGATCGACGACGTCGACGCGCATCACGAGCGGGCCCGGGCGGCCGGCGCGGAGATCGTCCGGGCGCCGTTCGACACCGACTACGGCTCCCGTGACTACATCGCCCGCGACCTGTCCGGAGTGGTCTGGTCGTTCGGCACCTACCGCCCCTGAACGACTGGCGCCTACTTCGCGCGTGGTAGCGCTGTGTGGGCGAGGTATTGCCGAGCGTGATGGTCATGCGTACGCTCCTCCCCTGGGAGGCGTGCATGCCGTTGTCAGCAAGTCCCGTGGTCCGGAGGGCGCGGCTCGGTGTGGAGCTGCGCCGGCTGCGCCGTCGCGAGTCGCTCACGCTGGAGCAGGTCTGCGTCAGGCTGGGTTGGGCGTCCACCTCGAAGCTGTCCCGCATCGAGCTGGGGCAGAGCCGGCCCGACCTGGCCGACGTGCTCGACCTGCTCGACGTCTACCAGGTGCCGTCACCGCAGCGGGACGAGTTGATAGTCATCGCCCGGGACGCCGCCACCGGACGCGGCTGGTCCCGGGCGCTCGGCGAGATGGGCGAACGGCAGCGGGCGTACGTCGAGCTGGAGGCGGGCGCCGAGCGCATCGTCGAGTACCAGTGCGCGCTCGTGCCCGGCCTGCTCCAGACCCCGGCGTACGCCCGGTTGCGTGTGTCGGCGGGCGCGGCACTGACCGGCGACGTGGACGTGGAGGCCGAGGTCCGCGCCCGCGCGGCGCGTCAGGAGCTGCTGATCCGGCCGGACCCGCCGCACTACACGGCGCTGATCGACGAGCGGGTCTGCGACCCGGACGGCCTGCCCGGTGACGTGTGGCGCGACCAGATGCGGCATCTGCTCGCCCTCGCCGAGCGGCCACGCGTCAGCGTCCGGCTGCTGCCCGGCGCGTCCTGCGGCGACGGCCCGCACCCGCTCGCGCCGTTCTCCTACTACGCCTACCCCGATCCGGCGGACCCGCGCACCGTGCTGGTGGAGACGCTCACCACCGACGTGCGCCTGGTGTCCGAGACGGACGTGACCCACTACGAGCGGGTCATCGAACGGCTGCTCGCGGTCGCGCTGCCATCCGATGCCACGGCCGAGCTGGTGGCCCGGCGGCTGGGCGCCGCGCCGGTGCCCCGGCAGCGCGATCCGCACAAGCTGGACTGACCCGTACGACCTGGGCTGACCGGCGCGACCTGGCGCGACCACCGGACCCGGCGCCCCCGATGACCGTCGGGGCCGGTGGCCGCGCAGCGCGCAGGCTACGGCACGGGTACGACAGTTCAGGCCGGGACGTCGGTGAAGTGCTCGACCAGCGGCGGCCCGGCGAAGTACGGGCCGATCAGCCCGCGCCACTGCGCGAACCGTTCGGTCTGGCGGAAGTTCACGTCGTGCGCCTCGACCGAGTCCCACTCGACCAGCAGGACGAACCGGGTGGGCGACTCCACGCCCCGGGTCATCCGCACGGAGCGGCAGCCCTCGGCGCCGGCGAGGATCGGCCGCGCCTGCGCGTAGGCGGCGGCGAAGTCGTCCTCGTTTCCGGGCGTCACATCGATAAGCGCGACCTCAAGAACCATGCCCGCAGCCTGCCATGCCACCCCGCCGTGTGTACGCACCGGGGGAGACGCCCGGCGGGGTTGATGGGCTAGCCTCCTAGGAAGCATTACGCGACGTGAGGCGGCACACGTCACTCAGCCGGACGACGGCCCGGAGATGCGGCCCCTGGGTGTGATGGTGAACAATGGCGGCCGAGGAGGGGAGTATTCCCTCGCGGCGGAGTCGTCAGCACGGAAGAGCCCCGGTACCCCCACGGTGGCTCGACCCGGCTCCGTCGGTCGGAACCGGCTACCGGGCTCCGGCGGAAGAGACCTCCGACAGTCACCCCTGTCAGCGTCGACGCACCCCGGCACCCCACCCGGCGTACGGTGTGCCCGACGCCGCGTGTCTGCCGGAGGATGGATTTGAACGTGTCCGCATTGGTGTGGGCGGTAACGCTGATCGCGATGATCGCGGTCCTGCTCGCCGACCTGTTCATCATCGGCCGGCGACCGCACGAGCCCAGCGTCCGCGAGTCGAGCCTCTGGGTGGGCTTCTACGTCGGCCTGGCGCTGATCTTCGGCGCTGTGCTCTGGCTGACCTCGGGCGCCGGTGTGGCGGGCGAGTTCTACACCGGCTGGCTCACCGAGTACAGCCTTTCGGTGGACAACCTCTTCGTCTTCGTCATCATCATGGCCCGCTTCGGGGTGCCCCGGCAGTACCAGCAGAAGGTGCTGCTCGTCGGCATCATCCTGGCGCTGGTCATGCGCGGCGGTTTCATCGCGGCCGGCGCGGCGCTGATCTCCCAGTTCTCCTGGGTCTTCTACATCTTCGGCGCGTTCCTCATCTACACCGCGGTGAACCTGGCCCGGCAGGGCGAGCCGGACGAGGACGAGTTCAGCGAGAACCTGCTGATCCGGTGGAGCCGCCGGGCGCTGCCGCTGTCCCGGGACTACGACGGGGCAAAGATCACCACCCGGGAGCACGGGCGGCGGCTGTTCACCCCGATGCTGATCGTGATGATCGCGATCGGCACCACCGACCTGATCTTCGCGCTCGACTCGATCCCGGCCATCTTCGGCATCACCCAGGAGCCGTACCTGGTCTTCACCGCGAACGTGTTCGCGCTGATGGGTCTGCGGCAGCTCTACTTCCTGCTCGGCGGCCTGCTGGACCGGCTCATCTACCTCAGCTACGGGCTGGCGGTGGTGCTCGGCTTCATCGGCGTGAAGCTGATGCTGGAGGCGCTCGCCGACAACCACCTGCCGTTCATCAACGGCGGCGAGCCTGTGGGGTGGGCCCCGCACATCCCGATCTGGCTGTCGCTCACCGTCATCCTCGGCACCCTGGCCGTGGCCACCGCGGCGAGCCTGGCGAAGTCGTCGCGGGACCGGCGGCGGGAGCTGGTCAAGGCCCGCCGCTGACCGGATCACCATTCGCTGGGCGTCCTCGTGCCGGGGGCGCCCAGCGGCGTTTCCGCAGGGTCAGACGCGGTGCGCGCCGACGAGTGTGGCGACCCGGTCGGCGGGCAGCTCCTCCTCGACCACCCGGCGGGTCAGGTAGCAGGCGTGCAGCATCCGGCGCCGGCCGGCGTGCGGCTCGGCCGACACGATCCCGACGTGGTGGACACGCCGGCCGGGCCGCGCGAAGAAGTAGAGGTCGCCGGGACGCTCGTCGTCGAGCGCCACCGGCGTCGTCGCGTCCGCCTGGTCGTCGGCGTCGCGGGGGAGCGTGATCCCGTACCGCCGCCAGGCCAGGTGGACCAGCCCGGAGCAGTCGATGCCGTCGGTGGACAGGCCGCCCCAGATGTAGACCAGGTCGCGCAGCCGCTCGGCGACCGCGAGCACCTCCTTGGCCTCGGGGCGTTCGGCCGGCAGCGGCACCAGGTCGCCCTCCGGGGCCCACAGCGGGTCGGCCCGACCCGGTACGCGGACCGGGCGCCCGCCGTCCACCGGCCGCCCGGCCGACGCGAGGCGGGTGCCGAGCACCAGGCCGCTGAGCGCCGCAGCGCCGCCCGGCGCGACGCGCAGCGTGGTGTGGGCGACGTCGACGGTCAGCGCGGCGTCGACCGGGTCGGCGGCGGTCAGGTGGGCGGTCCGCACCCAGCCCGGGTAACCGTCGGCGCCGTGTTTCGCGGCGGGCTGCCCGAGCGCCACCACCCGGGTCCAGCCGTCCGTCCGCGTCTCGGTGACCTGTACCCGCTCGCCGAGCAGCAACTGGGTCAGGACGCAGTCACCGACCCGCTGTTCGCGGTCCATTCCGGCGATCCAGCCGGCGACGTCGGGGCAGTCGGCGAGAGCGGGCCGGTCGATCGGGCGCACCGCGTCGGGTGCTGCCCATAGGGTCGCCACCGGCACCCGTACGACGGCCTGCCGGCACGGTTGAGGCGCCACGCGCGTACCCCTCTCTGCAGTGGTTCTCCGGGCGACCCTATGAAAGATTCTACCGCCACTCAACCATGTGACTGAATTTTAGCTTCACGTAGGCCGGTGATGCCGAGCCCCGGCGCGTCCGGCAGCAGCACGCTCGCGCCCTCGTACCGGATGCCGCCGGTGACCGGCGACCAGGCCAGCCACCACGCGGCGTCGAGGTCCGACACCGCAGTGGTGCCGTAGGCGGCGACCAGGCTGGCGGCGGCGCCCACCCCGACCGGCCCTTCCATCATCGAGCCGACGATGGTGCCCATGCCGTGCGCGGCGGCCAGGTCCAGCAGCGTGCGGGCCGCCTGCAGGCCGCCGCACTTGGCCAGCTTCACGTTCACCATGTCCGCCGCGCGCCGCCGGATCACCTCGACCAGGTCACGCGTGTCGAAGACGGACTCGTCAGCCAGGATCG
The DNA here is from genome assembly GCF_001905625.1 of Micromonospora sp. TSRI0369. Taxonomy (NCBI): domain Bacteria; kingdom Bacillati; phylum Actinomycetota; class Actinomycetes; order Micromonosporales; family Micromonosporaceae; genus Micromonospora; species Micromonospora sp. TSRI0369. The sequence goes on along the minus strand of NZ_LIVU01000009.1, from coordinate 4,150 downwards.
GCAGCCCGACCCGGTCGCTGACCCAGGCCAGTCCGTCCAGGTCACGGCGGTGCACCGGCTGCTCGACCAGTTCGACGTCGAGCCCCGCGTCCTCGATCGCGCGGATCACCCGGACCGCCTCCCGCGGCGTCCAGCCCTGGTTGGCGTCCAGCCGGATCCGCACGTCCGGCCCGACCGCGGCCCGCACCGCGCGGACCCGGTCCAGGTCGCCGCGGGCGTCGGTGCCGACCTTGAGCTTGAGCACCCCGAACCCCTCGGCGCCGCGCCGCGCCGCCGTCGCGGCCAGGTCGACCGCGTCGCCGGCGGCGAGCGTGACGTCCGTCGGCACGCGCAGCGCCGTGCCGCCGAGCAGCCGCACCAGGGGTACGCCGAGCCGCCGCGCGGCCAGGTCGTGCAGCGCCACGTCGAGCGCCGCCTTCGCCGACTCGTTGCCCACCACGGCGCGACGCAGCAGCGCGCAACCCGCCTGGAGGTCGTCGGCGTCCCGGCCGATCAGCAGCGGCGCGAGCAGTTCGCGTACGCACGCCTCGGCGCCGGCCACCGACGCGCCGGTGACCTGCCAGACCTGCGGCGACTCACCGAAACCCGAACGGCCGTCGCCGTCGATCACCTCCACGACCAGCGTGTCCACGGTGGTGGTACGGCGCAGCGCGGTGACGAACGGGGTGTGTAAGGGGGCCGACAGACGGTGGGTGCGTACCGCGGCGATGGTCATGTGGGGCACCCTATAGCCAACTGGCGGCGAGCAGGGGAGGGCCGATGACCGGGCGGGACTGGGAGCTGGTGGGTGCGCCGAACGCGCGTGACCTGGGCGGACTGCCGACGACCGACGGGCGGCGGGTACGCGCCGGACGGCTCATCCGCACGCCCGCGCTGGGCCGGCTCACCGACGAGGACCTGCCGGTGCTGGGCAAACTCGGCCCGGCCTGCGTGGTGGACCTGCGCGACGCCCACGAGCAGGCGGTGGCGCCGCCGGACCGGCTGGCAGGTGCGCCCCGCGTGGTGCACCTGCCCGTCTACGACGCGGCGCACCCCGTGTTCACGTACGTCTCGGCGGTGTTGCAGGGCCACGACCTGAACGCGTACGCGGCGCTGGCCCGCGAGGGCATGCCGGGGGCGATGACGGCAATCTACCGCTGGTTCGTCACCGGCGAGTCGGCGCGGGCCGGTTTCAGCGCGGCGGTGCGGCTGGCCGTCGAGGACGCGAACCTGCCGCTGCTCTTCCACTGCTCCGCCGGCAAGGACCGCACCGGCTGGCTGTCGGTGGTGCTGCTGACCGCGCTGGGGGTCGAGGAGGAGGCGATCCGCGCCGACTACCTGGTGCACAACGAGCTGACCGAGAGCCTGCGCGAGGTGCTGCTCTCGGCGATGATCCGGCGCCGGCCGGACCTGGACCCGGCGGCGGCGCGGCCGCTGCTGGAGGTGCGCCCGGAATACCTGGACGCCGCCTACGACGAGGTGCGCCGGACACACGGCTCGTTCGAGGCGTACCTGCGTGACGGTCTGGGGGTGACCGACGCGGACCGCGCGGCGCTGCGCGAGCGGCTGCTGGAGTAGCCGGGTCAGCCGGCCAGGTCGTGCCGCGCCGCCCAGACCCGCTCGGAGACGTGCGCGATCAGCCGGCAGGCGTCGTCCTCCACCTCGTCGTCGTCCGCGCCGCCGTCGGCCAGGTCGGTGGTGGTGCAGACGACGATCGTGTACGGCGGCGCGTCGTCCGGGAACACCACGCCCGCGCCGTGGCGCACACCGCGTACCCAGCCGTTCTTGTGCGCGATCCGGGTGCCGTCGGGCAGCCCGGCGGCGAGGTCCTCGCGGTGTTCCTGGGCGGCCAGCACGTCGAGCATGGCCGCGCAGGCGGACGGCGGGGCCAGCGGGCCGGGGCGGGTCGCGCCGAGCGCCAGCTCGCCGAGCAGGGCGGCCAGGTCGGCGGCGGTGACCAGGTTGTCGATGCCGGAGTCGCGGGCGGCGAAGTCCTCGATGCCGCGCCCGGTGACGCTGTGCCGGGCACCGGCGAGCGCCCACGCCTGCGCCACCGCGGGCAGCCCCACCTGGCCGATGCAGATGTTCGTGGCCAGGTTGCTGGACCGGACGATCATCCGTTCGGCGAGCCAGCGCAGCGGCGCGTCCCCGCCGACCCGGTCCCAGACCGCCTCGTCGTTGTCGTAGTCGCGGGCGTTGGCGAACCGGGGCGCGCCCGGCAGCGCGGAGTCGAACGAGTTGCGCACCGGCACCGGCGCGTCCAGGTCGAGCCGGCCGGTCTCGGCGGCGCGGAACAGCGCCACCAGCACTGCGAGCTTCATCGTGCTCGCCGCGTAGTGGGTGGCGTCGGCGCGCCGCGTCCACGTAGGCCGCGCGCCGGGGCGGCCCACGTACGCGGAGACGGTGCCGGGCACCTTGTCCAGGTGCGCGTCGAGCTCCTCCCAGGTCATGGGGGCACCGTAGCCGATCTGCGGGGCAGCGGCGGGCCCGGTGCGGGGCTAGCGTGCGGAGATGACGACCCCGTTGTACGACGACATCGCCGACTGGTACGAGGAGTACGCCAGCGAGACCTCGTCGGTCTACATGGACCGGATCCGGTCGGTCCTGGCCGGCCTGCTGGGCGAGGGCCCGGGCCGCTGCCTGGACCTGTGCTGCGGCACCGGCGCGCACGCGGCCGAGCTGCGCCGTCTCGGATGGACACCGGTGGGCGTGGACCTGTCCGGCGGGCAACTGCGTCACGCCCGGTCCCGGCTGCCGGTGGCCCGGGCCGACGCGACAGCGCTGCCGCTGGCCACCGGCGCGGTGCCGGCCGCTGTGTGCGTACTCGCGCACACCGACATGCCCGACTATCCGGCCGCGATCGCGGAGGCGGCGCGGGTGCTGGCGCCCGGTGGCCGGCTGGTGCACGTCGGGGTGCACCCGTGTTACGTCGGCGCGTTCGCCGACCGGTCCGAGCCGGAGCGGATCGTCATCGACGGCGGGTACGCCTCACGGGAGCACACGCTGCGGTCGTGGAACTCGGTGGGGGTGCGGGCGCGGGTCGGCGCCTGGCACCTGCCCCTGGCCGACCTGCTCAACGCCGTGGCGGCCGCCGGTCTGGTGGTGAACCGGGTGGTCGAGTCCGGCTCCGGCCCCGTGCCCGACGCCCTGGCGATCGCCGCCACCAAACCCCGCTGACGCCTCGTCCCCGCGATCGTCCTGTTACGGGCGTTCGTCCGGGGCGGTGCCGCCACCGCTGTCGCCCGACCTCCACCGTGGTCGGCCACTCGTCCGCCCGCTTCCGGGTCCACCCGCTTGCTCGCTTCCGGGTCCGCCCGGTTGCCCATTCCCGCGTGCGCTCGCCTGCGGCTTCCGCGTCCGCCCGCTTGCCGGCTCGCATGTCGGTCGGCCCGTCCGGCTTCCGCTTGTGTCCGCCCGCCCGCTCCTGCCCCATCCGCCGGCTTCCGCCTGCGTCGGCCCGCTCGCTTCTCCTCCGCCCACCGGTTCCGGCCTGCGCCGGGCCGTCCACTCCTGGCTCAGTCCGCCAGTTCCGCGTCATCCGACGGCCGCTCTCATGCCGTCCGCGGAGACCGCCCGGTCTCCCACTATCCGGGATCTCGAAGGTCATATCCCGAGATCCGTGTAGATCTTGGTAGGAATCGGCCCCTGGAGGGGCCATTTCGTACCAAGATCTCGCGCTTGGCGGTCGATCATGAGGTTAGCGGCGGTTATGGAGAGGCGGTTTCTAGGCTTCAGTGCAACTGATCTTGGTTGGGCTGGGGGTGCGGGTGGCGAGGCCGGGTGTGTTGACGTTCGGGCATCGGCAGGTGTTGGAGCATCTGTGGGGGTCGGGTCGGACGATCTCGCAGATTGCGGAGGTTCTCGGGGTGCCGGTGTGCACGGTGTCGCGGGAGGTGGCGCGGAACAACAGTGCGCGGCACGGGACGAAGAACCCGCTCGGGCGGTCACTGCCGTCCGGGCGGGCTCGGCGTCCGTATCGGTGGGGGTATCAGGCGCAGTGGGCGCAGAGGCGGGCTGACGCGGCCCGGCGGCGGTCGGTCTCCGATTGTGGCTGATTACTCAGATAGGCGGCGGAAAACGACGAATGAGGCAGAGGTTGGGCCTCGCGACGGACCACCGCGCCGACCGAGTCGTGGGACACGTTGGCGATCATCGATGTATTGGCGCATCG
>NZ_LIVU01000008.1:0-220203 GCF_001905625.1 Micromonospora sp. TSRI0369 | reverse complement strand
TGTGCGGCATCACCTGGACCCGGCCGTCGGTCGACTCCGCGCCGCACAGGACCAGGTCGGCGTTCAACTGGCCGAGAGCGGCGGCGAGGACCTTGGAGGTGGCCACCGCGCAGGAACCGTGCAGGGCGTCGTCGACGACGTGCACGGCCTTGTCCGGGCCCATGGAGAGCGCCTTACGGATCGACTCGGTCGCCCGGTCCGGACCCATCGTCAGGATCGTGACCTCACCGCCGTGTGCTTCCTTGATCTTCAACGCCTCTTCGATGGCGTACTCGTCCATCTCATTGATGACGTTGTTCGCCGAACCGCGGTCGACGGTGTTGTCGTCAGCACGCAGGCTGCGGTCCGCGCCCGAATCAGGCACCTGCTTGACGAGTACGACGATATTCATCGCGCTTCGACGACCCTCCTGTTTGGTGTTGCGATCACTCGCCCGGTCACGGGCGCAGCCTCCCGCGTGACGGAACGTGGGTCAACCGCGGGCAGCTGTGCACTTCCCCACGAGCGCAATGTTACCCGCAAGTAGCATGGGCACCCCGACCGCCCGCAGTGACGCAGGTCACCGGCATCAGGCCGATTCGGCCAGCGCCTGGGTGATCTTCTCGATCGCCGCCGCCTCGGCCGGCTCGATCCCCCGGTGCGCCTGCGCCACCCGCTCCGCCGCTGCGAGCACCACCGACCGGTACGTCTCGGCGTCGGCGGGCGACTTGTCCCGGAGGATCTCCATCGACCGGCCCAGCGCGGGCAGCACCACGGACTCGACCTCCAGGGCCGAGTCCCGGGGCAGCTGCGGCAGCGGGCCGGTGGTGAGCGCCTCCTTGACCACGCCCCCCACCTCGGCGAGTGCTCCGGAGGCGGCGAAGCTCTCCCGCACCATCGCCAGCACCCCGGGTACGGCGTTGGAGACCAGGAAGACCGCGCCGAACGCGCCGGTCTTCAGGGTGAGCCGCTCGTCCGCCGTCAACCGTTCCATGATCACGGAGTGTAGACGTACGGCGTGGAGGTGGTGACCGCAACGAGTCCGAGCCGCTCCAGGATGGGCCGGCTGTCCGGCGAGCAGTCCACCTGGAGCAGCGTCTTGCCGCGCTGCTGCGCCCGCCGCGCCCGGTACGCCACGAGCGCCCGGTAGATGCCCTTCTTCCGCCACTGCGGCAGCGTCGAGCCGCCCCAGAGGCTGGCGAAGCCGGTGCCGCGCTGGTAGCGGATCCAGCCCGCGCTGACCACGGTCTCGCCCGCCTCGGCCACCACGATCGTGATCGACTGCGGATCGGCCTCGATCTCCCGGGCCAGCCCGTACACCAGGTGGCTGCGGTCCTCGCGCCAGACCTCCTCCTCCATGGCGGCGATCCGCTCCAGGTCGGCCCGGCTGGTGACCTCGCGCAGGCGTACCCCCTCGGGGAGCACCGGGACGGCGGCGGCGAGCGGCGCGACCGGGCCGACCACGACGGTCTCCTGGTCCTCCGGTACGAAGCCGGCGGCGCGCAGCCGGTCGCCCAGGTCGGCCGGCTCGTCGTGACCGGCGAGCTTCCACTCGACCGACTCGCCCCGGGCCCGGAAGACCTCGACCTGCCGGGCGATGAGCGCGTCCAGCTCGGCGCCGGCCAGGCCGTCGAGCGTCCGGTAGGTGAGGAAGCCCCGGTGGTCGAGGCCGAGCACGCGGAACAGCGGACCGTCCCGCTCCACCGTCACACCGGCGGGCGCCGGATCGGGCAACTCCGGACGAAGCTGGCTGTCGTAGGCGTCGCGCAGCTCACGCGCGTCAAGATCGGTCATCCCCCCAGGCTAGGCGCGGGGCAAAGCGGATAATCGGCAGCGTGTGGGAGTCGATCAAGAGCTGGTTCGACCCGCGTGAGCTGCGTTCGGTCGGCACCCCGCCGGACTACCGCTTCTCGCTGGCGAACGAACGGACGTTCCTGGCCTGGCTGCGTACCGGCCTGGCGCTGGTGGCGGGCGGGCTGGCCGCCGCGCAGTTCCTCCCGCCACTACGCCTGGCCCACCTGCGCGAGGCGCTCGCGATCGCGCTGCTGCTGCTCGGCGCGGCCGTCTCGATCCGGGCGGTCGACCACTGGGCCCGGACCGAACGGGCCATGCGACTGGACGAGGAGCTGCCCGCGTCCCGCTTCCCGGCCGCGCTGGCGCTGATAGTCGCGATCGGCGCGCTGCTGCTGGTGGCGGCCGTGCTGCTGGGCGGCGCGGGATGACCCGCGACCCCGGCCTGCAACCCGAACGCACCCGGCTGGCCTGGCGGCGGACGCTGCTCACGTTGACGGCGGTGCTGCTGCTGCAGCTCCGGCAGGCGTTCACCGGCCGCGTCCTCGACGCGCTGCTGACCGGGGCAGCGCTCCTGGTCTGGCTCGCCGTGCTGGTGGTGACGTGGCACCGGGCCACCGGCGCGGGACCGCGGCGGTTCGATCCCTGGTCGGTGCCGCTGACCGCGCTCGGCGCGGCCGGACTTGCGGTGCTCGGCGTGGCGCACGTGCTGGGCGGGGTGCGCTGACGTGCGCGGGTGAGCCATCATGGGGCATGGCCCGCCTCTACGTGCTGCTGTTCCTGGTTCAGGTCGTCCTCGCGGTCGTCGCGCTGATCAGTTGCCTCTCCGCCGACGAGGAGAAGGTCAAGGCGCTGCCCCGGATGATCTGGGTGCTGATCATTCTCTTCTTCCCGCTGGTCGGCTCGATCGCCTGGTTCCTGGTGGGCCGCGAGCGCCCGGCCGGAACCGTCGGCGTCACCGGCACGCCCCGGCCCGCCGCCCCGGCCGGTCGCCCGCTCGCACCGGACGACGACCCGGAGTTCCTCGCCTCGCTGGACGAGCGGTCCCGCCGCGAAGACCAGGAACGGCTGCGGCTGTGGGAGGAGGACCTGCGCCGCCGCGAGGAGGAGCTGCGCGGCCGCCCGGACGACCGGGACCGCCCCGAGGTCTGACACGCGACGCGGGCCGCCCGCCGGTCACCCGGCGGACGGCCCGCGGGCGCCGTGTTCAGGCCAGGTTCGACGAGCGGGGGTACGCGTCGGCCGGGTCGGTCAGCACGTTGACGAGGTACGGCACGCCCGAGTCGAACGCGCGCCCCAGCGCGGGCCCGAGGTCGGCGGCCTTCTCCACCGTCTCGCCCGCGCCGCCCAGCGCCTCGACCACCTTGTCGTAGCGCAGCCCGGGCTGGAGGTCGGCGGCCACGTCGTAGCCGTACATCGCCCGCATCGGGTGCTTCTCCAGCCCCCAGATGCCGTTGTTGCCGACCACGATCACCACCGGCAGCTTCTGCCGGACCAGCGACTCCACGTCCATCAGCGAGAAGCCGGCCGCGCCGTCGCCCATCAGCACGCAGATCTGCCGGTCGGGGTGGCTGACCCGGGCGCCCATGGCGTAGCCCATGCCGGTGCCGAGACACCCGTACGGGCCGGGGTCGAGCCAGGTGCCGGGCTGGGCCGGCTCCAGGTACTTCCCGGCGTACGACACGAAGTCGCCGCCGTCGCCGATGGTGATGGCGTCCGGGGCGAGCACCTTGCGCAGCTCGCCGTAGACGCGGGCCGGGCGGATCGGGTCGCTCTCGGCGGCCATCTCCTCGGCGTCGCGGGCCTTCGCCGCGTCCTCGGCGGTACGCAGCTCGGCGATCCAGTCGGCGTGGTCGGCCCGGTCACCGGCGTGGTCGGCGAACGCGCCGAGGATCAGCCGCAGGTCGCCGGCGGGCGCGGCAGCCGGCTGCACGTGCCCGGCCCGCTGGCTGGGCGCGTCCACGACGTGCACCACCTGTGCGTCGCCGAAGTCGCCGAAGGAGAGCCGGAAGTCCAGCGGGGTGCCGATCACCACGACCACGTCGGCGCCCTTGAGCGCGACCCGGCGGGCCTTGGCGAACGCGAGCGGGTGCTCCGGCGGCAGCGCGCCCCGGCCCATGCCGTTTGTGAACACCGGCACCCGCAGCGACTCGGCGGCGGCACGCAGCGCCTCGACGGCGTCGCCCGCGTACACGTCGGAGCCGGCGATGATCACCGGCCGGGACGCGCCGGCGATCAGGCGGGCCGCCTTGGCGACCTCGTCCGGGTCCGGCTCGATCGGCGCGGGCGGCGTGACCGCCGGCAGGTCGGCGTCACCGACCGAGAAGACCGCCTCCAGCGGGAAGTCCAGGAACACCGGGCCGCGGTGCGGGGTCAACGCGGTGGTCAGCGCCGCCGAGATCGCCCGCGGGATGTCGTCGGCGCTGAACACCGTCTCGGCGTGCTTGGTCACCGGCGCGACCAGCGGCAGGTGGTCCATCTCCTGGAGGCTGCCCGAGCCCCAGCGGAACTGGGGGGCCCGGCCGCCGAGCACCAGCACCGGCGAGGCGTTGAAGAACGCGCTGGTCAGGCCGGAGACGCCGTTGGTGACACCGGGGCCGGCGGTGAGCACGGCCAGGCCGGGGCGGCGCTGGAGCTTGGCCACCGCCTCGGCGGCGAACACGGCGGACTGCTCGTGCCGCACGTCGTAGAGGGGGAAGCCCGCCTTGTGAGCGGCGTCGTAGAGCGGGAAGACGTGCCCGCCGGAGAGCGTGAACATCTCCCGTACGCCGTGCGCGCGTAGTGCCGCGAGCGCCAGATCGCCGCCATGGCCCTCGACCCGTTCCGTCATGCCATTCCCCTTCATCGACCGACCGGGGTCACGCTACTGGCCGGTAGCGCGGATGTGAACAGCTCTCGCGTCAGCGGCCGGTGAAGCCCGGCTTGCGCTTCTCCACGAACGCGGTCATGCCCTCGCGCCGGTCGTCGGTGGCGAACAGCGCCGCGAAGAGCTGGCTCTCCCAGGCCAGGCCCGAGGTGAGGTCCATGTCCAGACCCGCGTCGACTGCGGCCTTCGCCGCCCGCAGCGCCTGCGCCGGCCCGGTCAGGAACGGCTTCACGTACGCCACCGCGGCGTCGTAGACCTCCGCGGCGGGCACCACCTGGTCGGCCAGGCCGATCCGCAGCGCCTCGGCGGCGTCGACCATCCGACCCGTCATGATCAGGTCCTTGGCGCGGGCCGGGCCGACCAGCCGGGCCAGCCGCTGGGTGCCGCCGGCGCCCGGGATGATGCCGAGCTTGATCTCCGGCTGGCCGAGCTTGGCGTCCTCGGCGACGATCCGCCAGTCACAGGCCAGCGCCAGCTCGCAGCCGCCACCGAGCGCGTAGCCGGTGATCGCGGCCACGACCGGCTTGGGGATGCGGGAGATCGCGCCGAGCGCGCTGGACAGGTCGGCGGCCCGCTCCGCCATGTCCACGTAGGACATGTCGGCCATCTCCTTGATGTCCGCGCCGGCCGCGAAGACCTTCTCGCCGCCGTACACGATGACGGCGCGGACCTCGGCGTCGGCGGTGGCCGCCGCGGCGGCGGCGCGCAACTCCTCCTGCACCTGGGTGTTGAGCGCGTTCATCGGCGGCCGCTCCAGCCGGATGGTGCCGATGCCGTCCTTCACTTCCAGCTTGACGAACTCGCCCACGCTGCCCTCACTTCCTCGTCGAAGTCGCGTGCCAACCTTACGGCTCGCCTCGTTGGGGTAGACAGTGTGGTGTCGGCGACTCCCCAGGTCGCCGCCGCCCCGCCACCGGGAGTGAGGCCATGATCACCTACTACGACGACCGTTCCGTCCAGGTCACCTCCACCACGGTACGGGTGGACGGGCGCAGCTACCCGCTCGCCGAACTGACCACCGTGTGGCACCGGCGGGGCGAACGCTCGTGGCGGGTGCTCGCCGGGCGCGGCGCGATCGGGGCCGCGCTCGCCGGGCCGCTGGTGACCGCCGTGCTGGGCATCGGGCTGGCCGTGTGGCTGCAACGCTCGGCGGTGGTCACCATCGCCATCGTCGGGGTCTCGGTGCTGATCGGCCTGGCCGTCGGGCCGGTGGCTGACTTCCTCTTCGAGTACCTGGACCGCTCCTACGCCCGGGGCAGCCGGGAGATGGAGATGTGGGCCGACTGGCGGGGGCGTCCGGTGCGGCTGCTGCACACCCGGGACGCGATGAAATTCGGGCAGATCTACCGGGCGGTGCAGCGGGCCATGGAGAGCCTGCCCGCCGCGCCCCGCCGGACCGCGCCGGGACCTGCCGCGCCCGGTCAGAACGTGATCGGCTCGTCCGGCAGCAGGCCCAGCCCGCGCAGCAGGCCGTAGGTGTCCTGTTCGCCCCAGAACTGCACGATCCGGCCACCGGCCAGGCGGTACATCTTGCAGGCGCTCTGCACAGCTGTCGCCCCGGTGGCGTCGCGCCGGTACGTCTGCGCTACCGACACCACCACCCGGTCCCCGGCCGCGAAGATCTCCAGGATCTCCTGGTCGAGCACGGTCAGGCCGGGCGAGGAGACGGCGGCCTCGGGGTAGCGCCGACCGCGTACCGCCACGCCGGAGCCGTAGATCTCCACGTCCTCGTCGACCACCTCGGCCAGCTCGGCCAGGTCCTTCGTGACGAAGGTGCGCAGGTAGCGCTTGACCACCTCGATGTTGCGCGCCTGCTCGTCGCCTCCCGTCATACCGTCACCCTACCGACGCTCCACCGTCCGGTGTCGACACACGCGGTTAGGCTGATTCATGGCCCTCTATTACCGGGACGACGCGGTACAGGTCACCTCGGACGCGATCCACGCGGGTGGTCGGGTCGTCGCGCTCGCCGACGTCACGTACGTCTGGCACGAGCGCGGCACCACCACCCTCGCGGTCCGGGGGCGGGTGCTGGGACGCGGGGTGCTGGTCCTGCTGCTGTCGCTGCCGCCGCTGGTCGCGGTGGTCTGCGTGCTCTCCCTCGCCTGGTCGGCGCAGGACCGGGGCGAGTGGAAGCTGGCCCTGATCATCCTGGCCGCGTTCGTGGTGATCGGGCTGGCGCTCACCCCGTTCCTGGAGGTGCCGCTCGGCTGGCTGGACCGTTCCTACGAGCGCGGCAACCGGGTGCACGAACTGTGGGTGCAGCACCACGGCCGGGAGACGATGCTGGTCCGCACGCCCGACGCGCTGCGGTTCGGGCAGATCTACCGGGCCGTGCAACGCGCGGTGGAACAGCAGACCGACAGCCGATGAGCCGCCCGGCGCCGGTCAGGCCAGCGGCAGCGTGGTCGCCACCGGCCAGGCCAGCAGCACCGCCCCGAGCAGCGGCGCCAGCCACCACGGCGCACCCCGGCGGCGCAACACCTCGGCCCAGGCCGCCTGCCAGGCGACCAGCGCCGCGAACAGCGGCACCACCAGCAGCACGAACCCGGGCGCCAGGCCGATCAGCGCCGCGCCGGCCAGCACCAGCACGGCGATGCCGCCGGTGGCCGCGTAGCCGAGGCCGTGGCCGTCGGTGAGCCGCTCGGCGCCGAGCAGGAAGACCAGGCAGCAGAGCGTCACCAGGGGCAGCAGCCACCACCGGGCCCCGACCGGCACGGTCGAGGTGAGCCCGAGATGCAGCGGTAGCGCGACCGCGAGCACGGCGTACCCGAGGAGCACGACAGCGACCACGGCGGACCGGACGCTACTCCCGCCCGCCGGTGTCCGGCCGGGGCGCGCGAAGCGTGCCGCGGCGGCCAGCAGCACGCCGGTGAGCAGCAGGAACACCGCGACGTATCCGCCCACGGCGAGCGGCAGCCGAGCGGTCGGCAGCAACGCGGCGAGCGCGGCGCCCAGCCCGGCCGCCGGCACCGTCGCGGCGAGCCACCGGGTGGTACGCGGACCGCCGGTGCCCGGCCGCGCCCGGCGCGGCAGCAGCGCCGCCAGCGGCACCAGGCCCAGCGCGAACCCTGCCAGCAGCAGGGCGGCCCCGCTCGGCCGGGTCAGCGGGGACGGCGACGGCCCGCCGGTACGGTCCGGCAGCGCGTCGAGCACCGCCGCGTGGGTACGCGGCGCGAACAGCACCGACACGTGCTCGACGCCGGGCGCCACCACCCGCGTCCGGGCGCCAGGCGGTGCGTCCCGGGTCGCCTCGTCGACCGCCTGGCGGAAACCGGCGAACTCCAGCCCGCCGACCACCAGCGTCAGCTTCCCCGGCCAGCCGGCCGGCACGTCACCGCCGTCGGGCAGCGAGATCGCCACCGTCCGGTCGATCTCCGGATGCGCGACCGCGTACCGGGTGACCGCGCCGGCGCCCATCGAGTGCCCGACCAGGACGATCCGGTCCCTGTCGACGCCGGGACGCTCACGCAGCCACGCCACGGCCACGTCCAGATCGTGCCGCAGCCGCGCCCGGGTGTCCTCCCCGTCCCGCCCGGCGCCCGGCAGCCGGGACCCGCTGGCGCCGTGCCCGGCGAAGTCGAGCAGCACCGCTACGCCGCCCTGGCGGGCCACCGAGTCGGCCAGCGGCCGCATCAGCCGGGCCGACCCGGCGAAGCCGTGCGCGATCACCACACCGGGCCGCCGGTCACCGGCCGCGCTGTCCGCCCGTACCTCGGTCAGCGGCACCCCGGCCACCGTCGCCTGCCGGGTGCTCAGCCCGGCGTCGGCGCGGACCAGGAGCAGGGTGCCGAGGACGACGGCGAGCAGCGCGACCACGCCGCACGCGAGCGTTCGCCGCGACGCCGGGCCGGGGGTGGGCATGCGGGCACCCTACGCCGCGTCGGCGGCCCGGCGTGACCTTCGCCGCCCGGCTGCCGTCGGGCGGCACTGGCCCCGACGCCGCACACTGGATGCCATGGCAATCCCTCTCCCCCGGCCCGGCGCCCTGCTCGGCCTCACCCGTACCGCAGTGGACCAGGCGCTCGGCTCGGCGGTCACGATGGCCTCGGTACCCGCTCGCGCCTTCGCCGTCCTCGACCAGGTGGAGGCGCTGGTCCGGCGGATCGACGGGGTGGTGGACCGGATCGAGGGCACGCTCGACCGCACCGACCGGGTGCTCACCGACGCCGAGACGGCGGTCCGCGAGGTGGCGGTGATCAGCGCCGCCGCGACCGCGGCGATCGACACGGCGACCGAGGTGGCCGCCGCCGCGACGGTTGTCGTCGGCGAGGCGCAGCGGGTCTCCGCGGCGGCGGCGACCGTGGTCGGCGAGGCCGACCGGGTGGCCCGGAGCGCGGCCGGTGTGGTGACCGAGGCGGAGACGGTGACGGCGCGGGCGGCGGGCACCCTCGCCACCGCCGAGAAGGCGACCGGCGTCGCAAACGAGCTGCTGGCCGCGTACGAGGCGACGCTGCGCCGGGCCGCGCCGATGGCGGCGCGTTTCGTGGAGCAGCTCAGCCCGGAGGAGGTGACCGCCGCGATCCGGCTCGTCGACGAGCTGCCGAAGCTCAAGGCCCATCTCACCTCGGACGTGCTGCCGATCCTGGCCACGCTGGACCGGGTCGGCCCGGACCTGCACGACCTGCTGGACGTCACCCGGGATCTCAAGCTCGCGGTCGCCGGCATCCCCGGGCTCGGCATGCTGCGCCGCCGCGGCGAACGCCTCACCGACGAGGTGTAAGGAAGGGCCCCTTGTTAACGCCTCCGGTAGTAAAAGGGGCCCTTCCTAACACTCGAACAGCTCGTCGATCTCCGCGCGATGGGGCAGCGCCACCGAGGCGCCGAGCTTGCGCACGCACGCCGCACCGGCAGCCGCCGCCCAGCGCACCGCGTCGGCCAGGTCCCGCCCCTCGCCCCACGCCACCGCGAGGGCTGCGGTGAACGCGTCCCCGGCGGCGGTCGAGTCGACCACGTCCACCGGCACCGCCGGCACGTGCGTCGCCGGCCGGTCCCGGTCGACGTACCAGGCGCCGTCGCCGCCGAGCGTGAGCACCGCCCGGGGCACCAGATCCAGCAGCGCCGCCGGCTCGTCCCGGCCACGGCCGGTCAGCGCCTGCGCCTCCGGCTCGTTCACCACCAGCAGGTCGGTGGCCGCCAGCAGCTCGGCCGGCACCGACCGGGCCGGCGCGGCGTTGAGGACCACACGGGTGCCCGCCGACCGGGCCGCCAGCGCCGCCTCGGTCACCGTCTCGACCGGCACCTCCAGCTGCGCGACCAGCACGTCCGCATCGCGTACGGCGGAAAGCTCGTCGGCGGTCAGCGACGTGAACGCGGCATTCGCGCCCGGCGTGACCAGGATGGCGTTCTCCCCCGCGCCACCGACCATGACCAGGGCGACGCCGGACGGGCCGTAGACCACCCGCAGGTTCCCGGTGTCCACGCCGGCCGCCGTCATCCGGGCCCGCAGCGTCACGCCGAACGAGTCCGAGCCGATCGCGCCGAGGAAGACGCAGGACGCGCCGGCGCGTACCGCGGCGACCGCCTGGTTGGCGCCCTTGCCGCCGGGCAGCATGACGAAGTCGTCGCCCAGCACCGTCTCGCCGGGCCGCGGCAGCGCGGCGCCGATGCCGACCAGGTCCATGTTGGCGCTGCCGACGACGGCGATGCGGGTCTGCGGCACGGTGTCGTCCCGTCGCTCAGGCGGCGCGGGCGGCCCAGCGGTCGCCGGACCGCGTGACCACGAGCGGGAGGCCGAACGCCTTCGACAGGTTGTCGGCGGTGAGCACGTCGGCGAGCAGGCCCTGCGCCACCACGCCGCCCTCGCGCAGCAGCAGCGCGTGGGTGAAGCCCGGCGGGATCTCCTCGACGTGGTGGGTGACCAGCACCATGGCCGGGGCGTCCGGGTCGTACGCCAGCTCGGCCAGCCGGGCCACCAGGTCCTCCCGCGCGCCCAGGTCGAGCCCGGCGGCGGGCTCGTCGAGCAGCAGCAGCTCCGGGTCGGTCATCAGGGCGCGGGCGATCTGCACCCGCTTGCGCTCGCCCTCGGACAGCGTGCCGTACGCGCGGTCGGCGAGGTGCCCGACGCCGAGCTGGCGCAGCAGCGCGGCGGCGCGCGCCTCGTCGGTGCGGTCGTAGCTCTCCCGCCAGCGGCCCACCACCGACCAGGCGGCGGTCACCACCACGTCGGTGACGCGCTCGTCGGCGGGGATCCGCTCGGCGAGCGTCGCGGTGGACAGGCCGATGCGGGTACGCAGCTCGTTGACGTCGGTGCGGCCGATGCGCTCACCGAGCACGTGCGCGACGCCGTTGGTCGGGTACAGCCGGCCGGAGGCCAGGTTGAGCAGTGTCGTCTTGCCCGCGCCGTTCGGCCCGAGCACCACCCACCGTTCGTCCAGCTCGACCCGCCAGTCGACGTCGTGCACCAGCGCCGTGCCGGAACGCTTGACGCCGACCCCGTCGAGGCTGACCACCAGATCCGCGTCCACGGTCGAGGGGGCGGGGGCGCCCGGGGCGCCGGGGATCAGGTCACCAGTCACCGCACCATCCAATCACGCATGCGGCACGGTGCCCCCCACGGGAGGCGTCGCCACCATAGGGTGGGGCGCCGTGTCGTTGGTCACCGCATCCGGAAGGACAGCCATGCCCGACCGCTGCCGCAAGGCGCGCGGATGAGCGCGGTCATCGAGATCGCCGGCCTCCGCAAGACGTTCCACACGCTGCGCCAGGGGCGCCGGGTCGCCGTCGACGGTTTCGACATGCTGGTCGAGGCGGGCCAGGTGCACGGCTTCCTGGGACCGAACGGGTCCGGCAAGACCACCACGCTGCGTGCGCTGCTGGGGCTGGTCCGGCCGGACGCCGGGCGGATGCGCGTGCTGGGGGCCGAGTCACCCGAGCATCTGGCGGACGTGGCCGGGCGGGTCGGCGCGATCGTGGAGAGCCCGCAGTTCTTCGGCAACTTCACCGCGCACCGGACGCTGCGGCTGCTGGCCGTGGCCGGTGGCGTGCCGACCGGCCGGGTGGACGAGGTGCTGGAGCAGGTCGGGCTGCGCGACCGGGGCCACGAGCGGGTCAAGGGCTACTCGCTGGGCATGAAGCAGCGGCTGGCGGTCGCCTCGGCGCTGCTGAAGAACCCGGATCTGCTGATCCTGGACGAACCGGCGAACGGGCTGGACCCGGCCGGCATCCGGGAGATGCGCGACCTCACCCGGTCGCTCGCCGAGGCCGGGGTGACGGTGCTGCTCTCCAGCCACATCCTGGCCGAGATCCAGTTGATCTGCGACCACGTGACGATCGTCAGCCGGGGGCGGCGGGTCGCGTACGGGCCGGTGCAGGAGGTGCTGGCCGGCTTCGACCAGCACCAGTGGCAGGTGCGGGTGGCCGACCTGGATCAGGCCGGTGACCTGCTGGGCCGGGCCGGTCTGTCGGTGACCGTCGGGCCGGACCACCTGGTGGTGACCGGTGTGGAGGATCCGGAGACGATCAGCCGGACGCTCGGCGAGCAGGGCGTGTGGGTCCGCGAGCTGGTCCCGCTGCGGCCGGACCTGGAGAGCGTCTTCCTGGAGCTGACCGGCGACCACGAGCACGTGGCGGTGCCGCGGCAGGTCGACGGCGCGCCGCCGAGCGACGGAGTGATCGACCTCGACGTCCGGGAGAGCCGGGAGGTGGACGCGTGAACCTGGTCCGTGCCGAGCTGGAGCGGCTGGCCGCCCGGCGCTTCGTGCAGCTCATGGTGGTGCTGCTGGGGCTCGCCTTCGCGGTGACAGTGGTGACCACGCTCGCCGGTTCGCACCGGCCCAGCCCGGCGGAGCTGAGCCGGGCGCAGAACCAGGCGGCGGAGAACGTGCGCCAGATGGAGATGGCGTACGACCGCTGCCTGCGGATCCGGGAGGGCTCGCTCTCGCCGGGCGAGAACGACTACCTGCCGCGCGACTGCGCCCAGATCGACCCGGCCCAGATCGAGGAGCTGCCGACCGCGGCCGACTACCTCAGCGGCGTCTTCGTCTTCGCCAAGGAGGCCGAGCCGCTGCTCTACTTCCTGATCGCGTTCCTGACGCTGTTCGGGTTCCTGGTCGGCGCCTCCTACATCGGGGCCGACCTGAACTCGGGCGGGGTGGTCAACCTGCTGCTGTGGCGGCCACGGCGGCCGACAGTGCTCGCCGCGAAGCTGGGCACGCTGCTGGGCGGGCTGCTCGGCGTGTCGGTGCTGGCGTCGGTGGCGTACCTCGGGGCGTTCTGGTTGATCGGCCAGGCGTCCGGCCTGGTCGGGCGGACCGGTGGCGACTTCTGGCCGTCGCTCGCCGCGATCTGGGGGCGTGGCCTGGTGCTGGTGCTGCTCGCCGCGGCGCTCGGCTTCGCCGTGGCCACGCTGGGCCGGCACACGTCGGCGGCGCTCGGCACGGTGGCCGCCTACCTGGTGGTCTGGGAGCTGGGGGCGCGGCTGGTGTTCCAGATCCTTCAGGTGGGCCGGCCGGACCGGTACATGCTGTCCAGCTATCTGGCGGCCTGGCTCTCCGGTGAGGTGCGGCTATGGGACGGCAACGCCTGCGGCCCCGGGATCTCCGGCTACTGCGACGGCTCGTACACGGTGACCTGGCCGTCGGGTCTGGTGGTGCTGCTCGGGCTCACCGGCGCGCTGGTGGCCGCGGCGTTCACGGTGTTCCGCCGCCGCGACCTGATGTGACGGGAGCCGCGCCCCGGCAACTCCTTGCGAAGCCTGACGCCATGATGAAGGATTCCTTCACATGGCGTCAGGGCGTACGACGCGGTCAGCCGACCGTCGAGCCGAACACCTCGTCGCGCACCGCGTCCAGCGCGGTACGCAGCGCGCCGCGCAGGATCGGCTCCTCGGTCAGCCCGGTGGTCACCACCCGGGGCCGGACCAGCGTGATCGCGGCGACCTCGTGCTGCACCCGCTCCGCCAGCGCCGCCCCGCCCGCCTGCCCGACAGCGCCGGCGAGCACCACCAGCGGCGGGTCCAGCACCACGCAGGTGCTCGCCACGCCCAGGGCCAGCCGGCGGGCCAGCTCGTCGAGCATCGGCCCGCCCGCGGTGCCGGCCGCGATCGCCGCGCGTACCACCTCGGCCGCCCGGCTCGCCGCGACGCCCTGCTCCGCCGCCTTCGGGGTGGCGAAACCGTGTTCGGCGGCCACCGCGCGTACCGCGTCGGCGCCGACGAGCTGCTGGAACGCCGGCTTGGCCCGCTTGGACACGTCGCGCGGGATGGGCGCCCCGGGCACCGGCAGGTAGCCGATCTCGCCGGCCGCGCCGCTGCTGCCGTGGTGCAGCCGGCCGCCCAGCATGATCGCCAGGCCGACGCCCGCGTCCACCCAGACCAGCACGAAGTCGGCGGTGCCCCGGGCGGCGCCGGACTGCGCCTCGGCCACCGCCGCCAGGTTCACGTCGTTCTCGAAGACGACGGGGGTGTCCAGGTCCTCGCGCAGCGCGGCGAGCAGGCCGCTGTGCCAGCGCGGCAGGTTGAAGGCGAAGGTGATGTCACCGGTCTGCGGGTCCACCAGGCCGGGGGTGCCGAGCACGACGCGCCGGACGGCGGACAGCTCCGCCCCGGCGCTGGCGGCCGCCTGGACCACCGCGTTGTGCACCACGCCGACCGGGTCGTCGGTGTCCTTCGTGGACTGCTCGACCCGGCCGGCGACCGTCCCGGTGATGTCGGCGCAGGCCGCCACCACCCGCTCCGCGCCCACCTCCACGCCCACCACGTACGCGCTGCTCGGCCGGACCGCGTAGAGCTGGGCGTTCGGGCCCCGCCCGCCGGCCTGCTCGCCGACCCGGGCGACCAGGCCCCGCTCCTCCAGCCGCTCGACGAGCTGGGACGCGGTGACCTTGGACAGCCCGGTCAGCTCACCGATCCGGGCCCGGGTCAGCGGGCCGCGTTCGAGCAGCAGCTCCAGCGCCGCACGGTCGTTGAGCGCCCGCAGGAGTCGGGGGGTGCCGGGCAGCCGGGTCGCACTCATGCCAACGTCCTCAATTTTCAGTAAAGTTTTCTAACCACAAAACGCCTGCCGAGGGGTGCCCGTTAGCGTATCGGCCGCCCCGATCCGCGAAGCTCGGACGACCCGGCAGGGAAAGGGGATACTCGTGGGTCAGGATCCTGGACTCCGGCGGCTCGCGCTGGGCACGTTGCTGGCCGCGTACCCGGGGCCGGTCCCGCCGGACTGGGCGGTCGACCTGCTCGCCGACGGGCTCGCCGGGCACACCCTGTTCGGCACCAACATCCACGACCCGGCCCAGGTGGCGGCCGCGACGGCGGCGCTGCGCGCCGGCCGCCCCGACGTGATAGTCGCGATCGACGAGGAGGGGGGCGACGTCACCCGGCTGGCCCACGCCACCGGCAGCCCGTACCCGGGCAACGCCGCGCTCGGCACTGTCGACGACCCCGAGCTCACCCGCCGGGTGTACGCGGCGATCGGCGCGGAGCTGGCCGCGCTGGGCGTCACGCTCGACCTGGCGCCCACCGTCGACGTGAACACCGCCGACGAGAACCCGGTCATCGGCACCCGCTCGTTCGGCGCCGACCCGAAGCGGGTGGCGGTCCACTCGGCCGCCGCCGTCACCGGCCTCCAGGCGACAGGCGTGGCCGCCTGCGCGAAGCACTTCCCCGGGCACGGCGCCACTGTCGCCGACTCCCACCACGAGCTGCCCACCGTCGACGTGCCGCCGGCCGTCCTGCGCGAGCGGGACCTGCCGCCGTTCGCCGCGGTGGTCGACGCGGGTGTCCGCGCGGTGATGACCGCGCACATCCGGGTGCCGGCGCTGACCGGCGACGGCCCGGCCACGTTCAGCCGCGCGGTCCTGCACGACCTGCTGCGCGTCGAGTACGGCTTCACCGGCGCGGTCATCACCGACGCGCTGGAGATGAAGGGCGCGGTGCTCGCCGCCGGCGGGGTCGGCACGGGCGCGGTCCGGGCCCTGGCCGCCGGCGCGGACCTGCTCTGCATCGGCGCGCGGGTCGACGCCGAGCTGGTCGAGTCGGTCGCCGCCGAGATCGTCGCGGCGATCGGCGACGGCCGGCTGGCGCGTGAGCGGGTAGAGGAGGCGGCCGGCCGGACCGCCGCGCTCGCCGCAGCCTCCGGCCCCACCGGCGCCCCGCCGCCCGCCGCCGACGGCCTCGGCTACGCCGCCGCGCTGCGGGCGGTCCGGGTCGAGGGCGACCTCACCCGCTCCGCCGCGCCGCTGGTGGTGCAGGTGCACGCCACCTCCACCGTCGCGGAGGGGCGGGTGCCGTGGGGGCTCGGCCCGCACCTGGCCGCCGGGATCGAGCAGGCCCGCGCGGTGGCGGGCGAGACAGACCCGGAGCAGTTGCGGCGGCTCGCCGGGGACCGGCCGGTCGTGCTGGTCGGGCGGCACCTGCACCGGCTGCCCGGCGCGCGCGAGCTGATCGAGGCGCTGGCCGCGACGCATCGGGTGACAGTGGTCGAGATGGGGTGGCCGGGCGCGTGGCGGCCGATCGCCGCGCGCGCCTTCGTCGCCACCTACGGCGCCAGCCACGCCAACGGTCGCGCTGCCGCGCAGACGCTCGGCCTGACCGCCTGACCGCACCACTATTGAACACGTTCAAAATCTGCCGTACGCTCAGGGCGCCCTTGATTTGAACACGTTCAAGAGAGGCGACGGGGATGGACGTGAAGGTCTGGATGTACCTGGCCTATCTCGCGGTCAGCATCGGTCTGACCATGTGGGTGGCGCGGGCACTGTCCCGCAACGGGCTGGTGTTCCTGGAGGACGTGTTCGCCGACAGCCGGCTGGCCGGTGCGGTGAACAGTCTGCTGGTGGTCGGCTTCTACCTGCTCAACCTCGGCTACGTCACGGTGGCGATGAAGGAGTCCGATCCGGTCGGCGACACCAGCCAGGCGCTGGAGCAGCTCTCCATGAAGGTGGGCCTGGTCCTGCTGGTGCTGGGCGCGCTGCACTTCTTCAACGTCTTCGCGCTCGGCCGCTACCGGCGGGGCCGGCTCCGGCAGCAGGCCACCCACCCGCCGCTGCCGCCGGTCGGAATGCTCCCGCCGCAGGGCGGGCCGGTACCGGCGACCGGCCCGAACCCGCCGGCCCGGTGACGTCCGCCCCGGGCGGGCGCCCGTCGGATCCCACCGGGCACGGGGCCGGTGGGATCCGCGGGTTCACCGTCCTGTTCGACGCGGGCTGCCCGCTGTGCCAGGGCGCCCGGCGGTGGCTCGCCTCGCGGCCCCAGCTCGTACCCCTGGAGTTCGTGCCGGCCGGGTCCGCCGAGGCCCGGCGGCGCTTCCCCGGCCTGGACCACGACGCCACGCTGCGGGACCTGACAGTGGTGGCCGACACGGGCGCGGTCTACACCGGCGACGGCGCCTGGTTCGCCTGCCTCTGGGCGCTCGCCGAGCATCGGGGGACGGCCGAGCGGCTGGCCCGCCCGCACCTGCTGCCGCTGGCCCGGCGGGTGGTGGCGGCGGCCTCCGCGGTCCGCGAGCGGATCCGGGAACCGGGATACGGTGACGACGATGACCGAGCAGAGTGCGCCGACGACAGCTGCGGGTGGGCAGGGGTCGACGGCCCGGGGTGAGCAGACCCGCCAGCTGATCCTGGACACCGCGATGCGGCTGTTCCGCGAGCGCGGGTACGCGCGCACGACGATGCGCGCGGTCGCCCAGGAGGCCGGCGTGGCGGTGGGCAACGCCTACTACTACTTCGGCTCCAAGGAGCACCTGGTCCAGGAGTTCTACGCGGGCACCCAGCGGGAGCACCGGGCGGCCGCCGCGCCGGTGCTCGCCCGGGAGCGGGAGTTCGCCGCGCGACTGGCCGGGGTGCTGCACGCGGGCGTGGACGTGCTGAGCCCGTACCACGCGTTCGCGGGCGCCTTCTTCAAGACGGCGGCCGAGCCGACCTCGCCGCTCAGCCCGTTCTCCGCCGAGTCGTCGGAGCCCCGGGACATGTCGATCGCGCTGTTCCGCGAGGCCCTGGCCGGGTCCACCGCCAAGCTCGACGACGAGCTGCGCGCAGAACTGCCCGAGCTGCTCTGGCTCGGCTACATGGGCGTGGTGCTCTACTGGGTGCACGACCGCTCGGAGGGGCAGGTCAAGACCCGCCAGCTCATCGACGGCGTGGTGCCGCTCGTGGACCGGCTGGTGGGGCTGTCCCGGCTGCGCGTGCTGCGGCCGGTCACCCGGCAGGCACTCGCCCTCATCCACACGCTGCGTCACTGACCTCGACCGCGCACCTGCCAGCGATTTCGCAGGTTAGAGTCCGCAACCGGACAGCAACACACCCCTTGTTCACTGTCGGCGCTACACATAGCGTTACCGGTGTCGGGGCCTGGGGGAGAGCTGCGGACCGTGGATCCGGCCCGGGATCCACGGTCCGCGCCAGGCCGGTCGGCGGCGGACCCAGGCCGAATCAGCGGGGGAAGACGCCGAACCCGGTGAAGCCACGGTCCGGGAACCCGGCCGCCTCGGCCACCCGGGCCGAGGCGACGTTTCCGGGGTCGTGCAGGTAGGTGGGGATCGCTCCCTCGTCCAGCACCCGGCGGGCCGCCTGCGCGACCAGCCGCCGGGCCAGACCGCGCCCGCGCGCGGTCGGCACCGTGCCCACCGCCAGCTCGTGCCCGTACGCGTCGTGCCGCTTGATCCCCACCCCGGCCCGGTACGCGCCATCGGCGCCCCGGACCACGAGCACCTCCCGGTCGAACAGCCGCAGCCACGGCGGCAGCCCGGGCAGCGTGGGCGGCACCCACTCCCCCACCTCGGGCAGCGGCGCCGGGGCGGCGCACCAGCGGAAAACGGATGTGTGCGAGATGAAGTCGGGCGTGCCGACAGCCGCCGGGAGGGCGGGCAGCCACTCGCCGGGCGGCCCTCCCCGGACCAGCGCCCGGACCGCCTCCACCCGATCGACGGCGACCGAGAGGACGGTGCTGCCATGGGCGGTCACCGCGAGGGCCGGGCGCAGGCGGCCGTCCCAGGCCGGACGGGCGCGGCGGTGGGACCGCACCACGTGCAGTCCCGGGCCCGCCGGCCACTGTCCCAGCCAGGTCGCCAGATGGAGGAAGACCCGCCGGTCGAGCACGTGATCATGGTACGCCGGGTCGGACCGCCCATGCTCGCGTAATCAGCTGATCCCACGGGGATTGAGACGCTCGGCCGACGGGTAGTGGGGCGGCACGCCAGCGACGGATGACGATGTGTGTCCCGCCGGAGGCCGCAGGAATCTGACGCTTCACGGGAACCCAAGGCATCGATCTTGCGTCATATTCATTTCCATACATGGACAAGTTTCTCTGGGACGGTAGTGGTCATGCCTCACGAACCGAATGACCGATTCCAGCAGGACCCGGAGCGGAGCTGGCGGGCCGCCGGCGACGCCGGACGCTTCCCAGCGCAGCGGGCGTACCGCGAAGCCCGCGAGCGAGGGCTCTCCTGGGCCGAGCTGAACGCGCAACCAGCGGGCACCGCAGCCTGGCGTGGCTCGGCGACCGGCTGATGCACCAATATCACGCACTCTTTGGTGCGTGGATACAGCACATCTTGGTGTACGGTCAAAGGCATGACTCGCATCACGGTGGACGTGAACGATGAATGGCTGGAGTCCGCCCGCGAGGTGCTGGGCACCGACACCAAGGTCGCCACCATCAACGCCGCGCTGCACGCCTTCGCCGTCAGGCGGCAGGCGAAGGAGATCGTCGCCGCCTTCGATCAGGTCGAGATGGACTTCTCCGAGTCGAGCGAGGGGTGGCGTTACGGCGGTGGACGCGATCTGAGCCGGCTCACCGATGACGCCCGCGACGGCGAGGCTGCGGCCTGATGGCCGGCCAGGTCTACCTGGCGGACACGTCGGTTTATGTGCTTCAGGCTCGACACCAAGCCGTCCGGAAGCGCTTCGAGACGCTGCTGACAGAAGGACGCCTCGCCGCGTGCCAGATGACCTCGCTGGAATATCTGAACAACGCCCCCACACCCAAGGGATACGAGATCCTGTGGCAGGCGCTCCGGGGTCACCGCTGGCTGGATGTCACCGCCGAGGCGATGGACCGTGCCATGGCGGTGCACCGCCTACTGGCCGCCGAGAGCCAGCACCGCAATTTTCGGCTGCCTGATCTCATCATCGCGGCGACCGCCGAACTGCACGGCGCCACGGTGCTGCACTACGACGCCGACTACGACCGGATCGCTGCGCTCACCCACCAGCCCACCGAGTGGGTCGCCCCGAAAGGCAGCCTCTAGGAACGCGGGCGGCGACACACCGGCCGGCGGCGTCCCGGCCTTCGCACACCTGTGCGGTAGCGTCTTGTGGTCCGATTTCCGGCCTACGACAGGAGAAGCTCCGCGCATGGGCAAGAAGACGATCCACGTCTCCGACTTCACCGGCCAGGTGCTGAGCGCCGACGACGAGGTGGTCAAGGTCGTCGTACTGGAGCACCCGGACCTGGTCGCCGGGCCCGTGCAACTGGACGCCACCCCGGTCGACGTGGAGAGCATCGACGACGCGGCGCTGGACGTCGCAGTGGTCGAGATTCACGACCGGCACGGCGGCGGCGAGCCGCGCCGGGTGGTGCTGACCGCGAGCGAGTTCGACGCGATGGCCACCGACGTGCCGATGGCGCAGCTGCTGCGGACCGCCGAGCGGGTCAAGCCGCCCAAGGCACGCCGCGCCGCCGAGAAGATCGACTACGGCACCATCGAGCACGCCGGGCGACCACACCGCGGCCGTGTCACCGAGGAGGAGGCCCGACTGGTCCGGGAACGCCTGGACGAGGTGAACAAGCGGCTCGCCGACGCCGGCATCCGCCAGGTCGACCCCGCCGACCCGGAGCACGCCGCCCGCTACGGCTTCCCCACCGCCGGCTGAGACCCGCATGCCGGGCACGCGCCCCCGTGGCGCGTGCCCGGACCGGTGTCAGGCCCCTTTCCGGGTGATCTCGGCCAGCGCCGCCTCGAACGTCGACTCCAGCGCGTCCTTCCGCAGCCCGAGGCCGCTCAGCACACCGTCACCGCCCTCCTCCTCCAGCAGGGCGAGCAGGATGTGCTCCGTACCGATGTAGTTGTGTCCCATCCGCAGCGCCTCCCGGAACGTCAGCTCCAGGACTTTCTTGGCGCGCGCGTCGTAGGGGATCAGGTCCGGAACCGGGTCGGCCTTCGCCGGCAGCGTCGCGGTGACGACCTCCCGCAGCCGCTCCAGGGGTACGCCCCGAGCCACGATCGCGGCGGCGGCCAGCCCTTCCGGCTCGGCGAGCAGCCCGAGCGCGACGTGCCCCGGGGTGATCTCGGCGTTGCCGGCGGCCCGCGCCTCCTCCTGCGAGGCCAGCACGACGTTGCGGGCGCGCGGGGTGAACCGGTTGAACCCGGCGTTCGGGTCGAGCGCGGCGGCGGTCTCCGACTTGGCGGCGGAACGCTTCTGGGCGGCCTGCTTGCTCACGCCCATGCTGCGGCCGATCTCCGTCCACGAGGCGCCGGAGCGTCGCGCCTGGTCGACGAAGTGCCCGATGAGGTGGTCGGCGACGTCGCCCAGATGGTCGGCCACGAGGACCGCGTCGGCCAACTGGTCGAGCGCGCCGGTGTGCGCCTTCTTGATGCCTTCGATGAGGTCGTCGAGGCGTACCGGATGGGTCATCTTGTGCGGCTGAGTCTCCTCCATGCGTCAACCATAGGTTGACGAATGCGACGCCGTCAACCCTCGGTTGACGGCACGGCCCACATCGCGCGATGATCTCGGCCCCGGTAGGGTCGGTCGGGGTGAGCACCCATTCGACGCTGCTGTTCGTGCTCGCCGCCGTCGCGGTCGTCATCGCCGTACGGTGGGTGGCCTCCCGCACCGGCCTGCCTGCTGCCGCGCTCCTGCCCCTCATCGGCATCGCGTACGCGCTGCTCCCCGGCCCCAACATCGGCCTCGATCCCGACCTCGTGCTCATGGTCGTGCTGCCACCGTTGCTCTACAGTGCCGCGCTCGACTCGTCGCTGCTGGACATCCGCCGCAACCTGCGGATCGTGGTCAGCCTCTCCGTGGTGCTGGTGCTCCTCACCGGACTGCTCGTCGGCGTCGGGTTCCACCTGTTCGTCGCCGGCGCGACCCTGGCCGCAGGCATCGCGGTCGGCGCCGCCGTCGCCCCGCCCGACCCGGTCGCCGCCCTGGCCGTGGGCCGCCGGGTCAACCTGCCACCGAAGATGGTCACGATCATCCAAGGCGAAGGGCTGCTGAACGACGCCACCGCGCTGACCATGCTCAGCGTCGCGGTGGCCGCCGCCGTGGGCGGCGAGTTCTCGTTCCACGCCGCGGTCGGACAGTTCGTGCTCGCCGCAGCCGGTGGCATCGCGGTGGGCGTGGTCGTCGCCCGGGCCAAACGGCTGGTCCGGCCGCTCACCGCGGACCCGCTGCTGTCCAACGCGATCTCGCTCGCGACACCGTTCGTGGCGTACCTGCTCGGCGAGGCGCTGCACGTCTCCGGCGTGCTGGCCGTGGTCGTCGCCGGCCTGATCGTCGGCCACCAGACGCCCCAGTTCGGGTCCGGGGCCGCCCGCCTGCAGACCAACGCCGTGTGGCGGCTCGTCGACTTCCTCCTCGAAGGCTTCGTCTTCCTGCTCATCGGCCAGCAGCTCCCCGCCGTCATGCGGGGTCTGCGCCAGTACGACACGTCGACCATCGTCATCGCCGTCGCCGTGTCCGTCGGCGTGGTCCTGCTCCTGCGCCCGGCCTGGCTGATCCTGACCCAGTGGCTCCCCCGGTCGCTGCACACCCGGCTGGGCGGCGTCGCCGAACAGGACGACACCGACCCGCCCGGCGGGTCGCGGCGAGCCGGGCAAGCCGAGCGCAACGCCCGCGGGCTGACCGCACGCGAGGTGGTGGCGCTGAGCTGGTCCGGCACCCGGGGCGTGATCAGTCTGGCCGCCATCTTCACGCTGCCGCTCACCACAAACAGCGGAGACCCGTTCCCCGACCGCGACCTGCTGCTGTTCTGCACCTTCGTGGTCGTGCTGGTGACGCTGGTCGGGCAGGGCCTGACGTTCGCGCCGCTCGTGCGGATGCTCGGCCTGCGCGCCGACGAGGCCGACCAGGCCCGGGTACGCAACGAGGCCCGCTCCGCCGCCGTCGAGGCCGCCCTGGCCCGCCTCGACACCGTCGCCGCCGAGGAGCCGGACACGCGGGCGGCAGTCACCACCACCCGTGCCCAGTTGCTGACCCGGCTGGCCCGCTACCGAGGGCGGCTCGACCTGCTCCAGCAGAGCGGATCGTCGGAGCTGCCCACCTCACCCGAGTACGAGACGGCGCTGCGGGTCCACCGGACCGCGCTGGAGGCACAGCGCGAGGAGTTGCTGCGGTGGCGCGACTCCGGCCGGCTGCCGGACGAGGGACTGCGCGTGCTGGAACGCGAACTCGACCACGAGGAGCTGCTGCTGCCGAAGCGGGCGCCGAGCTGACCCTGGGCCCCGGCGCCCGCCGGCCCCCTCACAGCTGGCGCAGGATCACCGGATCCTTGATCTTCTTGTCGGCGGCCAGCAGCAACGCCTTGCTGATGATCTCGCCGAGCCGGCTGTCGCCCTCGAAGGGCAGGAACATCTCCGGCTCCTTCGCCTTCGCCGAGTCCGGGATGATGCACAGGTACCGCTCGTCCGGGGCGATCAGGATGTTGCCCGAGCCGCAGTGGATGCGGTACGTGTGCAGGTCGCCGCGTACCTCCAGGAACCTGTCGGTGAGCGTGCAGCGACCGGCGATCGCCAGTCGGGGGATCAGCTCCGCCAGCACGTCCCGGCGCGTCCGGCCGGTCGGGGTCAGCTTGCCGAAGCTGTTCTGCGCCCAGTAGTCGCGATACCGGCCCTCCGGCCCACCGTCGTACCAGTTCGGGTCGGCGCCCACCCCGGCCGCGGCCACGAACAGGTCGACGTCGCGCATCACCTCGCTCAGCACGACCGGCGGAACCTCCGCCAGCGGAACCGGCAGGCGCTCTCCCCGGATGAAGAACAGCTGGTCGGTCCCCATCGTGTCGAACACGAGGTCGTCGCCCCGGTCCTCGATCCCGGCGACACCCAGTTCGGCGCGCAGCCCCCAGTCCGGGAGGGCCAGCCAGGGCAGGTTGTAGGACGCCCCGTCGTTGCGGTGCTGGACGTACGACCAGCCGCGCCGGGACAGCAGCGCGTTGAGGCGGTGCTGGAGGACGACGTGCGCGGCGAACCGGTTGGAGTACACGCCAGTGGCCCGCTCCGCGTCGGTGAGCAGGTACTGCTCCCGGTGCGCCTGCTTGAACGGCTGGGTGATCGCGTGCCGGGTGAGGAAGTCCCGCCACGGCGCCACCGCGTCGGGGTCGAGCACCGGATGCCACAACCGGACCGTCGCGTCGTCGGCCGGCTCGAACACGGTGTCGTCCACCGTCCGCAGCGCCTCACCGGCCCAGCAGCAGGCGACTCCGTCGACGGTCCAGACGAGACGGCGGGCCAGCGTACGGGCCAGCGGATGGTCCAGGAACCGTTCGCGCCACTGCTCGACGGTCCACGAACGGTCACGCCGCAGGAGCCCTTCCAGCCGGTCGCGGGTGGCGACGAGCGTCGCGGATACGTCGGCGACAGTCGCCTTCAGCTCCTTCACCTCGTCGCCGTGATCCCTGCGCACCTGTGCCGGAGGTGTCTTGACCACCTTGCCGTCCGCGTTGCGCCACACCACTACCGCGTCGACACCGCGCACCTCCAGCTCGTACGAGCAGTCGCCCAGCTTGTCCACCAGCGGCAGCCCGAAGCCGGGCAGGGCCATCTCCTCGACGTCCTCCCGGCTGACACCGAGCGCCTCGCCGTGCCGCGTCAGCCCTTTCTCGACGAGTCGCAGCGTGCTCTTGTAGGTCAGCCGCGACGACAGCCGGGCCAGTTGGGCGAGGGCGGCGGGGTGATCGGTGCCGACGAGCGCCGCGACCGCGACGTTCGCCAGCTTCGGGCTCGCCGGACCGTGCCCGGGGATCTTGCGGGCGGCCCGTTCCGCGATCTGGCCGAGGCTGCGCAGCGTCTCCTCGGACGGCTGGCACATCGCCCGCATCCAGATCAGCCCCCACAGCAGCCCGACGTTGTAGCGGTCGATCGTCCGCGGCGGAACATCAGCGATGTGGCCGGGACAGCACGTGGTCATGCGCAGCGGCAGGGTGCGCGCCTGCCCCACGAGTGGGAGCCAGTCGTCGAGCCGGGCGGTGAACTCGTCGACGCCCACCGCGTCGAGCAGCGACCGGGCCTGCTTGCGCCAGCCCGCCGTCGGCTTCGCCTTGTCCGCCTCGACCGGACAGTGGGCCAGCAGCGCCTGCCACGCGGACCGGCGGCCCTCCGGCATCGCCTCGATGTCCGCGACGGCGCGGTCGGCCCACTGCTCACCGACGTTGGGGATCGGCCACATCCGGTGGGCCTCGTCGCTGATGTCGCTCAGCGGACGTTCGATCCGGGTCCGGCGCCAGGTCGCCAGCGCCGCCGGGTTCACCCGCCCCGCCGCCGCCTCCGCCTGGATGGACTCCCAGGTGAACCGAATGAGATGCGTACTCCAGCCACCGAAGCCCAACCAGGCCTGGCCGCCCAGCCGGTCCAGCCAGGCCGCGCCGTCGAGTCCGCCGCCGGAGCGCACGGCACGGATCAGCGTGCCCTGCCCGTTGTGGTCCTCCCCCGGCACCGTCATTGCGTCGAACACCACCTGGCGTACCGGCGCCGGTTGTGCGGCAAGGAGTTCCTCCGCCCGGCGCCACGCCTCGCCCCGGGCCCGGTCCCACGGGCTCTCGTGCCGGTGCGGTCGCCGCGGCAGATGGCCGACCGCTGTCAGCGCGGCGGCGGCACGGCGGTCGTGATCCGCGTCGTCACCGGCCAGGTCGGCCACGGCCGCGGCGACCGACTCGGCCTGCCGCGTGGCCTCCGACAGCAGCTCGACCTGCGGCGGAGCGGGATCGTAAGGGCCGTGCGCGTCGTTGAGCGCGGCGAGCAGCGCCGGAACCCTGCCGGCCGGCGCCCAGCCGCACACCGTCACCACCCGGTCGACGAAACTCTGTCGAGAGTGCTCGTTGAAGGTCTGGTCGTTGCGCTCGCACCAGCCCCTGACGGTGGTGACGATGTCGCGCAGTGCCGGCTCCGGGTCGTACGTGTCCATCAGCCACCCACCAGCGGGACGAGCTTGAGAAAGTTGACCCGGGCACCCGCGTGCAGGCGGACCTTCTCGTCCAGCTCGGTCACCTGACGGTCGTCGACGAGCACCACGAAACCGTTGCGGCCGAACGCGTCGAGGGCCATCCGCGTCCGCTCCTCGGGGTCGGCGTCCGCGCCGGACTCGGCGACCTCGAGGAACACCCGACGGCGGATCAGCTCGTCGAGACGTACCGTCTCCTCGAAGACCTCCATGGTCCACGCGGGTCCGCTCGGCGCTCCGACGACCTCGTCGGTGACTGTGATCAATGGCATGGCGGAGAACGTAGTCCAGCCGTCCGACACCGCACGCACTTTGTGTGACCCGGCCACGTACCGGACAGTCTCCACGGGTGTACGAGATCATTCCGTGAAGGCGAGGTTGTGAGCGTGTCCTCTCACGCGTACCCGAGCAGGGCCGACATGTCGGCGGTGGTGGACGCGGCTCGCCGCGGCGACCGGGCGGCGATGGACGAGCTGGTCTCGCACTGTCTGCCGCTGGTCTACAACATCGTGGGCCGGGCCCTGAACCGGTCGGCCGACGTCGACGACGTGGTGCAGAACGCGATGGTGAACGTCGTGCGAGGGCTGCCGGGCCTCCGCGATCCGCGGTCGTTCCGGTCGTGGCTGGTCGCCGTCACCATGAACGAGATCCGCTCCCACACGCAGCGCCGGCCCACCACGCCGGCGCCACCGGAGGACATCGACAACGTGATCGACCCGGGTTCGGACTTCGAGGACCTGACCCTGACCCAGCTCCGCCTCTCCGACCAGCGCCGCGAGGTCGTGCTGGCCACGCGCTGGCTGGACGACGACCACCGCCACCTGCTGTCCCTGTGGTGGCTGGTCGAGGCCGGTCACCTCACCCGCGCCGACCTGGTCGACGCCCTGCGCCTGGAGCCACACCACGTGACCGTGCGGGTGTCCCGGATGAAGGCGCAACTGGACACCGCCCGGCTGGTGGTACGGGCCCTCACCGCCCGGCCCGGTTGCGCCGGCCTGCGCGACACCGCGTCGGGCTGGAACGGTCAGCCGGCGCCGCTGTGGCGCAAGCGGTTCGCGCGGCACCTCCGGGACTGCGCGCACTGCCCGGACGCGGCATCCGACCTGGTCCCCGCCGAGCGGCTGCTCGCCGGCCTGGCGCTCACGCCGCCCCCGGCCGCACTCGCCTCGGACGTCACGCACAACCTGCGCACCGTCGCCGGGTCTCAGGCCGCTCCGCCCGGCGCACACACCGTCGCCGCCGGAGCGCGGTCGGGACTCTCGTTTTCCAAGACGCTTGTCGGCGTCGTCGCCGCCGTCGCGGTGGCCGGAGGCGGCGCGCTCGTCCTCGCCAACTACCCGAGCGAGCCGAAACCGCGGCCGGCGAGCGCGGCAGCCGCGCAGCCCTCGGCCGCGACCGCCACACCGGCGCTCACGCCCTCGCCGACCTCGGTGGAGCCGTACCCGACTGCGGTGGAGCCGTCGCCGACCACCGCGCGCCCGAGCCCCGCCAAGTCGGTGAAGCCGTCCAAGTCACCGAAGCCGACCCCGTCGCCCTCCAGGTCCGCCGCCACGTCGACCGACCTGTCCGCCGCGGAACGGCGGCTGCTGGTGCTGCTCAACGAGCGGCGTCGCGCGCTAGGGCTGACCGAGGTCAAGCTCGGTACGGCGCAGCACCGGGAGGCGGAGTCCTGCGTACGTAAGAACCTGAACGCGAGCGGCCTGCAGCACTGCGGGCACGAGGTGCTGTTCGCCTCGTCGGGCAACTCCTCGCCGGAGCAGATGATCGAGGCCTGGTTCAACAGTCCGGGCCACAAGACGGCGCTGACGTACGCCAGTTCCAGCTTCGCCGGCCCGGCGATCGTGTTCAACGGCAGCCGCCAGGTCGCCGCCATCAACATCGACTACTGAGGCGGTCGCTACGCTCCCCCGGTGACGCACGAGAAGGAGATCGTCGAGCCGGTCGACCTGTGCATGCCGGACGGGCGGCTCAACCCCGCAGCGGTCGGCTGGACCCGCCGGCCGCTGCACCGGGCGAACCTGCGCGGCTGGGGTAGGACCAAGCGCTGGGAGTACTGGGGGATCGTGACGCCGACCCACATCGCCGGCCTCGTCGCGTCGTCGCTGGACTACGCCGGGGTGCACGGCGTCTACGTGCTCGACCGCGCCACGAAAATCGAGACCAGCAAGGATGTCGTGGTCCCGTTCGCCCGTGGCGTCGTCATGCCGCCGGTCAGCGGCGCGGGCGCCGTGTGCGCACGCGGAGGCGGCCTGTCGATCGACATCGACCAGACCGCCGAGGGCAGCACGATCCGCGCCACCGCACCAGGCATCGAGATCGACCTCGTGGTGCCGCTCCCGCCCGGCCACGAGTCGCTCGGCGTCGTGGTCCCGTGGAGCACGCGCCGGTTCCAGTACACGGTCAAGGACGTCGGGCGCCCGGTGCGCGGCTCGCTACGGGTCGACGGCACGACGCACGTCGTGGACGAGCGGGACTCGTTCGCCGTGCTCGACCACGGCCGGGGCAAGTGGCCGTACGCGATCACGTGGAACTGGGCGGCGGGCAGCGGACCGGACGTGTCGATCCAGCTCGGCGGCAAGTGGACCGACGGCACCGGCTCAACCGAGAACGCGCTGTTCGTCGGCGGCCGGCTGCACAAGCTCGGCGCCGAACTGCGCTGGAGCTACGACCGCCACGACTGGCTGCGGCCGTGGCGGATCAGCGGTGAGCGGGTCGATGTGGAGTTCCACCCGTTCCACGAGAAGGTATCCCGCACCAACCTCGGCGTCGTGGCCAGCGAGACCCACCAGTGCTTCGGGCACTTCTCCGGCTGGGCCCAGGCGGACGACGGCGAGCGGGTGGCTCTGGACGGCCTGGTCGGCTGGGCGGAGGAAGCTCAGAACCGCTGGTGACGCAGCCGCTCGTTGACCTGCCGGACCACTTCCTCGGGAAGCTTGACCACGCGCCGGTCGTAGGTGAGCAGACCGTTCAGCTCGTCCTCCACGTCGGACAGCTGGGTGTAGACGGTCGCGCTCAGACCGGCCCGGATCGCGGGCACGATCTGCTCGGTGTGCAGCCGCGTGAACGCCTCCGCCAGGTCCTCGGCACTCCGGTACCGCCGGTAGCCAAAATCCTTGCGGCTGAAGGCGTGCCCGTCGACGCGCAGGTTGTAGCCGCCGTACTCGGACAGCACCAGCACCCGGCGGTCGCCGCGTCGCCGCGGCACCCGGAAGCGGCGGAAGTAGACGTGCAGGCTGCGCAGGTCGCCGCCGCCCTGGTCGTGCCAGCCGCTGGCGTGGTCGACCGTACGGGTGCTGTCGAGTTCGGCGACATCGCGGGCGATCCGGGCCGCGTCGAACTGCCCCCAGCCCTCGTTGAAGGGCACCCACACGGCGAGGCTCACCACGTTGCGCAGGTGCTCGACGGTGTCGCGCAGTTCGGCCCGGAACCGGTCCCGTCCGCCGGCGTCGGCGCGGCCGAACCAGCGCCGCCACCGGCCCCGGTCGGGCAGCCGCAACGGCGTCACCGCCGGCGCGGTGACGACCAGCGGGTGGTAACCGCTGCCGCCGTTGACCATGTCCTGCCAGACCAGCATCCCCAGCCGGTCGCAGTGGTGATACCAGCGCAGCGGCTCGATTTTGATGTGCTTGCGCAGCATGGTGAACCCGAGCCGCTTCATGGTGGCGATGTCGGCGATCATCGCCTCGTCGGAGGGTGCCGTGTACATGCCGTCCGACCAGTAGCCCTGATCGAGGATCCCGGCGTGGAAGTACGGCCGGCCGTTGAGCAGCAGCCGGGGCACGCCGTCCCCGTCCAGCCCGACACCGAACGAGCGCATGCCGAAATAGCTGCGTACCCGGTCCGCGCCCAACTCGGCGGTCACGTCGTAGAGGAACGGATCCTCGGGGCTCCACTGCCGTACCTCGGGGATCGGGATGCGCACTGCCACGCCAACCGGCGCGGTGGCCTCGGCCACCGCGATCCCGTCGGCCAGGATCCGGATGCCGGCGTCGCCGGCATCCGCCGTCGCGTGCGCTGTCACCTCGACGCACCGCTCGTCGAGGAGCGGCGTCAGGGTGAGGCTCCGCAGGTGTACGGCGGGCACGCTCTCGACCCACACCGTCTGCCAGATCCCGGACTGGGCGGTGTACCAGATGCCGCCGCGGCGCAGCCGCTGCTTGCCCCGGGAGTGGTGGCCGGTGTCGCTGTCGTCCTGGACCGCCACGACCAGGACGTTGGCGTCCTCGCCGAGCGCGTCGGTGATGTCGCAGGTGAACGGCAGATACCCGCCGGTATGGCCGCCGACCGCAACCCCGTTCAGGTAGACCTGGCAGGTCTGGTCGACCGCGCCGAAGTGCAGCAGCAACCGCGAGCCGGCAGCGTGGAAGCCCACCGGGAGGGTCAGCGGACGGCGGTACCAGAGTGTCTCGCCCGGCTGGAGCTGTCGCCCGACGCCGGAGAGCACGGACTCCGGGGAGAACGGCACGATGATCTCGCCGTCGTAGCGTTCCGGCTCGGCGGGGGAACCGGTGATCGCGTACTCCCACCGGCCGTTGAGGTTGAGATAGCTGTCCCGGGCGAACTGCGGGCGGGGATACTCGGGCAGGACACGCTCCGCGTCGAGAGTGGCACCCCACGGGGTCAGCAGCGTCATGGCCGGGCCTCCTGCTCCCGCCGCCGCAGCGCCACGGCCGGCACCGCGATGAGGACCAGCACTGCGAGCGCCATGAGGAAGATGCCCGGCGTCGGAACCTGCTTCACCACGCCGAGATCCTCGTAGACCTCGCCGGCGCCGGTGATCACGGCAGCGCCGAGGTACGGACCGATGAGCATCGGCACGAGGATGGCGAAGACCATCCGCAGCCCTTGGACATGGCCGGCCCGGTCGGGTGGTGAGTAGTCGCGCACGATGGCGCCGATCGGGGCGAGGACGAGCATGAAGCCCGACATCATCACGACCCCGGCGGCGATCACGGGGACCATGCCGCGGGCGAAGAACATCAGCGCCAGGCCGGCGCCGTACACCACTACCGCCGGCAGGAGGAAGCGCACCTTGCCGACGCGGTCGATGAGCCGCCCGCCGACCACGCTGACTGCCGACGCCGTGACGAGGACGACGGCCAGGACGATCGCGTACCCCTCGATCCGCAGGTACCGCTGCAGGTAGATGATCAGATACGGCAGGAACACCTGCGTGGAGATCCCCCAGATCGACCAGGCCGCCAGGGCGAGGTAGAGCCCCGGGTTGGCCCGGACGGCGGCCGGGCGCAAACCGTGGACGACGGCGCGCAGGTAGCCGCCCTCGTGCCGGACGAGTGACGGGCTGTCCTCGACCAGGAACCAGGCCAGCAGACCGGCGACGGCCATGATCGCGCCGATGACCACGAAGAACAGTCGCCAGTTCCCGGCGCGGGCCAGCCCGTCGAACCCGCCGAAGATCACCAGCATCGAGACCAGCGGCATGATGGCGAGCACCGACTCGACCCGGCCACGGTTGGCCGGCTCGGTCACGTCGGTGACCCACGCCTGGAACGCCGCGTCGTTGGCCCCGGAGCCGAGGAAGGACATCAGGCAGTCGAGGGTGATGACCGCGATCGCCGTGACCAGCACGACGTTCGCGACGGGCGCGATGTCCTCCACGAAACCCACTGTCAAAAAGCCGAAGGCGGCGGTGGAGACGCCCCACAGCAGGTAGCCGCCCGCGATGAACGACCGGCGCCGCCCGGTCCGGTCGGAGAGGGCCCCGAGCAGCAGGGTGGCGACGGTGGCGGTCACGGCGCTGGCGGCGACCATCGTGGCGATCGCGTTGGGATCGTCGGTGATCGTGTCGTACACGAACAGGTTCAGGTAGATGTTCTCGATGGTCCAGGCCATCTGCCCGACGAGCCCGAGCACGATCAGCGCGGTCCAGGTGCGGGGGCGCAGGCCGGCTGGACCGGCCGACGTGGCCGGGGTGAGCACGCTCCGGGTGGCGGACACGACGGCCTCCTTCGACGGGTCAGAATATGATCCGTCCCGTCCGGCCGTCGATGGGTTCGGGGTCGGCCAGGCTGCCGCGTCCGAGCGGGCACGACGAAAAGACCCTGGTACGGAGTAGCCGCACCATGGCCTTCGTCATCAGTCTTTGCGGACGGCGAGGTTGAGGGCGGCGACGGTCAGCCGGGTGAGGTCAGGAAGCTGGTCCTCGCCGAGGGTGACGCCGCGCAGGTTGTCCAGCGGCGTCTTGAGACCGTGGAGCCGGCTGCCCCGCAGGTCGGCACCGTCGAGGTGACAGGAGTCCAATTCCAGGCCGGCGAGGTCACAGGACCGCAGTGCAAGGCGAGGTAGTCGGCAGGAAGACCACGCGCCGTTGGTGAGAGTGCAGTCGGTGAACGCGACCGAGCCGGCGGCGGCGACGCGTTGGAGGGTGGCGTAGTCGAAGCGGCAGCCGTCGAACAGGACGTCCTTGAGGCGTACGTCGGTGAGTCTGGTGCCGGTGAACCGGGAGCCGGTGATCGCGCAGCGTTCGATGGTGATGCCGGTCAGGGTCGCTCCGGAGAAGTCGATGCGGGTGATCTCGCAGCCGTAGAGGCTGCCGGCCTCCCACGTGCTCTCGCTCAGGTCCACACCGGTGATCAGGCTGCTGCGGATGCGGGCGTCTTCAAGGTGCACGCCGCGCCACACTGCGCCCTCAACCAGGACCTCGGTGAGGCTGTCGGCCAAGTCCGTCGTGGTGTCGAGGTCGTCCGGATCAAGGTCCGGCAACAGGACCTTCACGTCGCCGATCGTGCTGGTGCGCATGTGTCCTCAACCTGTGCGGGCGCGGGGTGGGCACGCCACCCCGCGCGCCCCGTGGCGGGGGCTACTTCTTCTTGTTCCAGTTGTCCCAGCCGGGTCGACTGTCGAACTACCAAGTCCGAATTCCGTCAATGCGGCCGGCGTAGGGGCCCGGCAGCGGGAGCGCTGACACAAAGCCCCGACCGGTGTTAACCACCAGGTCGGGGCTTTGATCGTCTGTGCGCCGCCAGGGACTCGAACCCCGAACCCGCGGATTAAGAGCTTGATCTTGGTTGGTCACCCGGTCTAACCGCGCCGTTTGAGTCCATCTGTTCGCTGTCATGGCCCAATTCGATCGAGTCGGCGTCCAGTCAGTCCACCCAACCAGGGACCCGTCCACGGCGCCCGAGCACCCACCGAGCACCGGGCGAGACGGCCAACCGATCTTGCAGGTTGGTAGGAACAATCAACCCTGCCCCATCACAGTCGGGAGCCAGTTAGGCGCAAGGCTCGGTAAAAGACGGTGGCGCTTTCGAGCCGTTACACCAGATAATTACTGTTCCAACGTAGGAGATCTGTGTAGGCCGCGATGGCGGCGTACAGATCCTCACGCAATCCGGCCATGGTGATTAGCCGGGACTCACGGGTTCGACGGTCCACTAATTGCCACTCGACTCGTCGGGTCTTGCCTGGTGCGCCAGGGCGCGGATAAGCATCACCAATGACACGTATGGTACTTCCGTGTGCTAACTCGTTTCGACGCCTCACAGCAGCCCACAGCGTCTCGCGCGGAAAGCTGCTGCTTGCTTCCAAGTAGCCGCCACTTGACAGAAGCGACTCGACCCGAGTTAGTCGTTTGCCGATCATCCACTGGTCTATCTCACGTTGACGCCCTTCGGGATCGCCTGGCCTCTCTAGCTGTAGGATAACGTCTCCGAGAAGATCTTCTAAGACAGTGCTCTGAGTTATAACGAGACCTCGCCGTTCATCAAGTGCGCTGCGCTCAGCAACCTCTTCCCAATCAAGATCGGCCGCATCGTGGAATGTCAGGAGAAGGTCGTAGTCGGAGAAGACGTTCAAAGGTTCGTCCGATTCGTCGTCGAACGACACCTCCACGACCTCAACCGACATCTCCTCAAGGGTTCGGATGCTGTTCTCGTCCACCATCCCGGCATATACCCAGTCAACGCTGTACGAACAAGTAAGGTCGGGATAATCTGGCGTTCGAAAGTGGCAGCGCCAACCATTAGCACTGGGAACTAACTCCGAACTCTCGCGTTGCACATCACCGCGCCATGGGCACCGCATGTGTGCGACGGCCGAAACCGTCTGCCAGCGACGAAGTAGCGCAACTTGCTCAAGAGTAAAGGGTGCATGCACCTTTGGCGTATGGGTCGGAAGTCCCAGAACAATCCGGAGGGCCACGCGATATCACCACCATCTAGTACCGAAGGGCCAACTCGGCGGGAGCCTGCCACTACTCCTACGCTGCCACAGCACCACCATCGTGTATAGCTGGCTATGTCACTTGGACCTCGTTGATCTCGGAATATACCAGCTTTTCGAGGGCGTTCCGGAAGCCAGGAAAGTCAGTGGGCGGTTCGGTGGGGCTCATTCCGCAAGCCGCCTGATAGCGGCGATGGCTGCGCGACCGTGCTGGCGGTCATCGACAAGCGGATGAAGCAGGTCAGCAGATGCCGCCGTGCCGACCTCGCCCAAGACTTGAATGATGAAGTCTGTCCGGTCAAAGAAAGCGTGGGGGTGGGGGAACAGCGAGATGAGCTGGTCTTCATGTTGGAGACTCCACTCGCAGATGAGCCGAACGTCAGTGCGACCCGTCTCGATCATCCTCTTGATGAGTGGCAGCTCTTCTGGCTCGCGATAGTGGTCCGACCCAGTGATCCAGAAAAGCGCATCTGCCGCTGCAGGTAGAGCTTCCGAACGGAGCTTCGCCCAGCTCGCCGCGTAGTTTTTAGTCGGGTCGACTCGATGGGTCTCAGCGCGGTAGGTCCAGAACAGGATTTCGCCGAGAGTCTCCCATGCGCGAGAGGCGTCATTCTTGGGTTCAGCAAGTTGCGGCGGCTCCGCTACGTGCTGAGCCCAGCCTTTAATGCTAACTCGATAGTTTGCGGCGGTCTCTTGCACCCCTGGCCCTACTATCAAGCGTGTCGCCCAACGCTCGAACGCTGGCAACGTCGAGGGGTCTTCAAGTTGGATCAGGTCTCTCAGTAGTGTGTCCATGAAGAATGTCGAAGTCTCGTCGGCGAATGCAGCAATCGTTAGCAGTTGCGCTTTGGTGGCGCTTTCCAGTTCCTCGATCGCCGCACAATACGGGGCGGCGATTGGGTCCTCGAACTGGCTGCTATAAATCCCGTAAGCCGCATTGCTGCTTACTTTCGTTCTCGGCGATTGAATGATGGCTTGGATGGCTTCACTTACGAAGCCGTGATCATTTTGCTCCTCGATAAGCCCAAAGGAGTACATCGTATCCACTAGCTGACTCGAGATGAAGATGCGCTTCGGCTCAAATTCCGAAAGCTGACCGATGATGTCATCGCGTATCGGACCGCCCTTGACCGTCTGCGAATACCGTCGTACGGTATCTAGGCCGTCAAGTTGAATGTGATAGGCCTCACTCGCCAAGCAAAGTCGGAGGAGCTCTGGTAGGAGGGCACTGGCTGCTGGATCGTTCGTTGACCGCAGGAGATGGCACAACAGGAGTAGGCGTCCGTAGGTCTGATCCGTAGTCTCAGCGAGGATCTCCGCTAGACTTTCGACCGCAACTTGATCCTTGCCGCTGTTATGCCGGTACCAGTTATCCATGCCAGCGTGGTTGACGGCGTCGAGTACCACTGCCGCTGGCACTTTGGTGTGATTTCCGAATCCCCGCAGGGTACAACTCACGACTATGCTCGGCGGCGGTCGAGTTCCTTCACGCTGCTGCTGGACGGCTACGGACCGCCGACATGCGCGGTCGGTCGCGTCGATGACTTCAACGACGAGGCCCAGCCAAAGGCCGCGCGGCGCGAGTGTGCCGAGCGCTCCGAGCACGGCAATGTCAGCTGGCGACAGCTCTGTGCCGTTGACTACCTCCAGCTGGAGTCCCTCGCCCAAGAATCTGTATTCAGTTCGGTCTAGGTCGTTGACGACCGTCCGAGTAACGCGTCGCGCCGCTGACGCGCTAACCCTTGATGCCAGCTCGCCTGCGGCGCCCGTGAGCGCAGTTGCGTAGAGGCGCCGGTCATGCATCGCGTCCAGTAGGTGGGTCAGTCGGGGTAGATCGTCTTCCAGTTCGATCACGAGCGCCGTGAGGTCGTGGTTCCGTGGCAAGCTGAGCTGCGCGGCAAGCTCGGTTGCTGCCGCAGAGGCGAGTGACAAATCCTCGGCCACGAGGTACCGGCCGAGTAGTTCATGGCTGAATGCGATGCGGCCGCCACTGAGTTCCAGAACGGAACACCGCATCACATCGTCTAGGACGCCGATCGGTGCCCCAATGTCGTTCAAGTAGCGCTCGATAACTCGTACGGCATCGTTGACGGGCAGTGAAACCACAAGGCGATGACCCATCGTGCTGGCGATGTGCCGAAGTGCCTGGCGGCAAATGGCAGGTGCGGAACGATCGCGCAGGCGGCGCCGCAGGAATGCGGCGAATAGTTTCGCCCGGGTCGGCGAGCCGTCGATTTCGAGGGCGCATTCCGCGGCGATAGCCAGTTCGTACGCACTTGAAAATGGCTCGCATTTATCTTCGATGGTCGGCGCGCCGTACGCGGTGAGCAGGGCGACACGCTGGTCTGATGACAAGGCTGTCGTTTGCACCGTGGTCGCCCCAGTTTTAAGCGGAGGTGACGGCACGGACTGGCTGGTTACCAACACGAGGGGATCGAGGCGAAGGTCTAGCGCCCTCACGTCTCCAACGAACTGTTCACGCATTGCTTCTGGGCATTCGTTCAGTCCATCCAAGACGATCAGAAGTCGGCGCCCAGTACGCCTGATGGCCTCCTCTAGCTGCGTGAACGTTTTCGTGCTGAAACGGGCCACACTGCTGTTCAGCAAGGTCGACAGTCGGCCGTCGTAGCTTCGGACGGCCACCCAAACAGGTACCAGTTCATCGGGCATAGCAAGCGTGGAATGCCGGGCGAGATGGCTCTTGCCGCTGCCAGACTGCCCGGCGAGCAGCACCATGCCGGCGTCGCCGGCGAGCCTCACAACCTCGTCGTGCAGGATGTCGTTGCCGTCAGCGACGAGCGACAGCGGAACTAGCGGCGGCAGGCCGGCGCTATAGAAGTCGCGGTATCGGCGGAGATAGTCCTCGACCTCCAGCGCTCGATCCTCGGATGAGGGGCCGGCGTCGCCGATCGAGGATTTGGCGTTCGTCAACGATCGCGCCCTTATGAACTCGTCCCAGTGTCTCCGCGTCCATGGCGCTGGGTCGCCATCTGACAGCAGCAGCTGCACGAAGGCTTGGTAGCCCAGCGTGCTGACCCTGTAGTCAGATGGCACCCGCGATTTCGGGTCGAGCGTCGGGAAGACAACCACGACAGTGTAGATGTGCTTGTAAAACTTGTCTCGTACCGGTCCGGGTAAACCTGTCGCCACGAGGTCGTGCATATCGTCACTGATGGCGTACGTGCAGGCAGCGGCCTGCATATATGGATTCTGCCGCTCAATCAGGCGCAGCGAGCCATCCTCGTCTTGAATACTCCATGGCCCGTTCGTGCCGCCAACGAGTATCCCCCGATAGCCCTTCAACTCAACGTGGCAGACACGAGCATCCGTCACAATGAGAAAATCCACCTGCCGCGCCCCACGCCCGGTATAGAAGTTCGCCAGCACGAGCGCAGAGACACCTCCCCGGTCAAGATCTGCCCGCAGCGCTGCGAGAAATTGCAGCTCAGACCGTTCGAGAGGCTCGTCTCCCCAGAAGATGTCGATGCTCGCGGCCATCAGCTTCCACCACGCGTGAAAAAGACACGACGACAAGGCGTCAGGGTGACTGAGGGTACGCTGCATCTATGACAGCCACCACAGCTGATGCGATTGTCCAGCATCAGCAGGGCGGACCGAGCCGCCCAGTCCGTCCTCCTGGAGGCCCAAACGTCCACCGAGCCAGCGTCAACGAAGGCGTGCCGCCGTTCGGCCAGGCTCAGCGCCACGGCGACACTGCCTGAGCCTGATGGGTGGGTGCCTGGAGGGCTACGACGCGCGGGCCGTGAGGGTTCCGGTATCGCGTGAGCCCCGGCGTTCGGGCATTCTGTGCTCATGCTCGTGGTTGTGGCCCCGCTATCGGGTTCCTCGGACTCTGGCTGGTTCCGGTGGATGCCCGTGGCGTCAGCCGTCGTCGCAGTGTTCGCGCTGCTGGTTGCGCTGTCAAACCGGAACACTTCACGGCGCGCGTTGGCCCTTTCCTTGCAGCAGGAGGAACGACGGGCGGCCCGGTTGACCGTCACCCTTGATGACTCCGCATCATGGCGTCGTCGGGACGCGCCACGGTGGGTCGGCATGAAGATCCTCGCGGTCAACCCCACCGACCGTGATGCCGCCGTTGTCAGCGCTGATCTGCACATTGCCTACACCCTGCAGTCCGGCCTTGCCATGACGGTCAAGGTTCGCCACGAGACCACCGGCGATGCGTTCCCGGGTGAGGTGGATGCTCTGGACCTGCCTGCGCGGCTGCAGGCCAACGGCGCGGTCGCCGGTTGGCTGACGTTCCGGCTACCTGCCGACTTGTTCCCCGCGGGTGCAGGGATCCATCGTTATGACGCTGTTCTGCAGGACAGTCGGGGTATCGCCGCGACGATCAGCGCGTCTGTTCTACGAGAGGTGGGTCATGATCAGAGGGCGGACGACCAGAAAACGGCCGACGAGACGGAGCGTTGATCCTTTCGACATCGTGCCCGTCGTCGCGGACGGATCGATTGCTGGCCCGTTCGCTGACGGCCGGATGGTGCCGTTGGTCATCATCGATACCGCCGGCCGTCCTGACATCGATGAACTAGTCCGGCTACACGATCACCTGTCGCCTGGTGATGTCACATACAGGTGGGGCCAGGTAGACCGCGACGAGGATCAGGTAGCCCTCTCGCTACAGTTCATCCGGCCGATCGAGGTTCGCGCGACCCTGTTGTTCAGCATCGAGCACGAGGGCATCATTGTTGACGCCGCTCTCAGCAGCCGGGCAATATACCTTCAGCCGGGTCGACCCGGCGACCGCCTGAAGCATGATATTTACCGACCGAAGATCCTCATCGAGACGCCCGACGACGATTTCCGGGACCGATGGGAAGGTGTCGTGATGCAGCGCCTGGCCAAGGTGATACGCAGCCGGAAGCGGATGCCACGCGCAGAAGCGCGTCAGCTGGCCGCAGAGTGGCTTGACCAGTCGCGCAGCCTGAGCCGGTTTCGAATGCCAACGTGAGGCAGTATCCGCCTTTACATAGGCAGGGCGGCCGACCTCCTGGCCACAGGGTCCGCGCCGCCACGGTGACGGCTCGAGTGATCTGCGGATTCCTCTTCATCGAGGTCAAGACCTGATGCTACGTGGGGCCAGCCGGGAACCTCGTGCGCTGGCCCTTGTCAGTATCAGGTGGTAGGCCTGCGGACTATGCCGGCCTTGCGGTGCCACCGCGTCGTGGGACGACGGCGGCGGTTGCTTCGGCGGCGGCGTGGGACAGCTCCGGCAGGACATCGCCGTAGAACTTGGCGGTGAAGTGTGGGCTGGAGTGGCGGAGCCGGTTGGAGATGATTTTCATCTGGACGCCGGCGGCGAGGCCCATGGTCGCGGCGCCGTGGCGGAGGTCGTGCAGGCGGATGGGTGGTAGTCCGGCTTGGGCGGCCAGGTGATGGAAGTGGTCGGTGACGTCGGCGGGGTGTAGCCGCCCGCCAGTCGGGGTGGTGAAGACGAGCCCGGTGGTGGTCCAGCCGGCACCGGCGGCGAGGCGTTCGCGGTGTTGCCGGGTGCGGTGGGCGCGCAGGACGTTGACGGTTTCGATGTCGAGGGCGACTGCGGCCTCGCTGTCGCTGGTTTTCGGGGTGTCGATGACGGTGGCCCAGCCGTGTTGGACGAGTTACCAGCGGACGGTGACAGTGTGGGCATCGAGGTCGAGGTCGTCCCAGTGCAGGCCGCATGCTTCGCCTCGGCGCAGGCCGGTGAAGGTGATGAGGTGGTAGAGGGCATAGAGCCGGTCGCCGGCGTCGTGGGTGTGGAAGCTGC
Source organism: Micromonospora sp. TSRI0369 (assembly GCF_001905625.1). Lineage (NCBI taxonomy): Bacteria > Bacillati > Actinomycetota > Actinomycetes > Micromonosporales > Micromonosporaceae > Micromonospora > Micromonospora sp. TSRI0369. The sequence continues at coordinate 180,532 of NZ_LIVU01000008.1, read as the reverse complement.
CGGCGATCGCCGGCTGGCCGGTGGCGTTGATGAGGCCGATGCCGTTCACGAGTTGGCCTCTTCGATGCTGACGGCCGTGGTGGTACTGACGCGGTAGGCGTGGGTGTGGCGGGCGGGCCAGCCGATGAACCGGTCGAACATGTCGGCGGTGCTGCCTGTGACGCTCGGGTTGAGCCGGTGCAGGTCGTCGATCGCGTCGTGCAGGCAGCCGGCCAGGTAGAGGAACAGGCTCACCGGCACTTCTCGGTACTCGGCTAGGAGCGCGAGCTTCGCTGCGCCGCAGGGCCACGGCTGTCCGCATCGGCGGCACAGCCACAGCGGGCGCGTCGGCAGATGTTCCACCTCGGCGGGCACGAGCCGGTTCATCGCGGGACGGCGCTGCTGCCCGGTCACCGGCGACCGCCCTCGCGGGCCTGCTGCTCGAACAGCCGACGCCACACGAAGGTGAGCAGCGGCGGATCAACGGGCCACACCTGCCCCGCCGAGGCCGTCCCCCTAGGCTCGGGGCGCCGGGACTGGCCAGCCATGGCGTTACGCGAGACGTAGACCGTCATGCCGCCACCCCCACCAGCAGCGATGAGCGGCGGGCCCGCCGGGGGAAGGGCGAGCCCGCCGCACCACGGCGGCTGGGAGCAGACCGCCGATCACCCACCCGCGCAGCCCTCATGGCGGTACGCAGGCGGGGATTCACCCGTACGGTCGACGGAGTGTCCGGCGCGAGCACTTGCCGGTGCGTCGGGTCGCATTCCGACCTGTCGCCGATCGACACGTCCATCTGGTTCTCCCTGGCGATTGCCGCTGACCCGCCGGCGCCATGGGATCAGGATGGTCCTGGACCGTTCCGCCGACGTGTTCCTGACGTCCACGATCGCGGGCGGCACGGGCCCGAGACAGACCCAGCGTGGTGGGCCACGGTGGGCCTCCTGTGGTCGACTCGGTCGATATGAGGAGGACAGGCGGTACTACCCCGTCCCTACGAGACTCAGAGGATGTGCCAGCGGCGGAGCTCCGGCCCGCCGTGGACAAGTCCTGCAATCCGGTGGTGCACCTCGTCGGCGGCGTCGGTCCCGGGACGGGACTTGCGGGCGTTGGTGGCGATCATCTGTAGTTCGCGGAGCTGGCACAGCTCCTCGAACCTCGGCCAGCATGTGGCATCCCAGCCGTAGGCGGCGGTGAAGCCGGCGAACGCCTCAGGACCGGGCGGATCGAACCGGCGGCAGTGGACAGCGACCGTGGCAATGTCCCACTCGCGAGGCCCGAGGGCGGCGCCGTCCCAGTCGGCGAGTACGGGCGTGCCGTCGAAACGCCGGAGCGCGTTGCGGATCTGCGGATCTGACTGGATCAGGCTTGTGCCACGGGGAAACCGCATCGTCTCCCAGCCTGCGGCCAGCGTCTCGAGCCGGCCCAGCAACAGATCCTGTTCCTTACCGTTCAGGATCTCCGAACGGATCACGGATCGCTCGATGCCACGGATCGGCCGCAGCACGGGCAATGGCACGGGTGGAGCAGGAAGGGCATGCAGATCCCGGAGAAGGCTTCCGAGCTCGGAGACGGTGATCGGGTCGTCGTGTGCCGGGTCCAGACGCTGCCAGACCGTAACGGCGTGCCCGCCCACCTCTAGCGGCTGGGACAGGCCCGGGTGAAGGCCGACCGTGGGGAAATCTTGGTCCACCAGCCAGTCGACCACGGTCACCATCGCGCGCACCCGGTTCAGGTCCTGGTCGCCAGGGGCGATCTTGATGACGATGTCCCCGACGGCGTAGACGGCGTTGGTGTGGTGCCGCAGCAGAGCCGCGTTCGAGTCGGGGTAGCCGAGAAGACGACATACCTCGGCGAGCACCGGCCGGGTGCGCGCCTCGACGAACATGGGGCTCCTAGGGACCGAGTGCAGCTGTGGTCCCAAGACTACGGGCGCGCTCGCGGCAGGTCCGTACGTAGTCCGTCAAGGTGGCGACCTCACCACGATGGCTCTCTTCGGGGATCGCCGTGGCCACGTCGGTCGCGCGGGTCAGGATGATCTCCGTCCGCTGCGTCTCGGGCAGGTTGGCGACGGCGTCGCGCGCGGTCGCCGCCGCCTCGGTCGTCCGCCGGTCCCGCGCGAGGCACATCGACCGGTCCAGGGCGATGAGCGTCACGTCGATCGGTACGGCCGGAGCCGTGCCGTAGAGCCGCACCGCCTCGTCCTGGACCCGGTAGGCCTCCACCGTGTCACCGAGCCAGGTGTACGCGCCGGAGAGGTAGAGCAATAGCCGCTTCGCCGGAAACCTGAAGGCCACGTCGGTGTCCTCGTCACCAGCCTGGTCGAACAGCCGGCGTGCCTGATCGACGGCCGACCGCGCCTGCTCGGTGGCACCGATTCTGGCCAGGGCACGCGCCCGGCCCGCAGCCGCCAGGGCACCCGACGACGACGCGACCGACGTGGCCGCAAGCGCCGCATCAGCCAGAGCGACGGTCTGGGCGGGGTCCCCGAAGTAGTACGGCAGCATCGCCGCCTGGGCTCGCACGAGCACCCGGAACCGAGCCTCCCCGCTGTCGTCCGCCGCGTGGATCGCTGTGCCGTACCACCGTCGAGCCTCGGCGACATCCCCGAGCCTCATCAACGCGTCAGCGCACATCGTCGCCAACAGAGCCGCCACCGCCGACAACCGGGCCTGGACCGCCGCCGGCTGGCGCCGAAGCGACAGCGCCTGCACCTCTCGGCAGTCGGCGGCCATCAGCGCCAGCATCGTTTGCGGCGAAGCCGAGGGATAGACCCGCAGGTGCTCGCCGGCGCTTTGCTCGATCAGCTCAAGCTGCCGAGGGGCGACACTCGACGCCGCTAGAGCCTCGTCCAGTCCCAGACGGAGTCTGACCAGACCTCCGGCCTCACTGCTCCCCATACGGGCAGGCGATCGATCCGCTCCACCGGCCATGGTCTCGATGCTGACATCGCGCGGCATAGTGCTGTCCTCGTCGCGGCCGAGCCCCATGACCGGACGCGGAATGTGCAGACCCACGGCGATCCTTTCCAGCACCTCGTACGCCGTGACCTGCCGGACGCCCTTAGCGATCTCAGTAGCGCGGTGGGGCGAGAGGCCAACGAGAGCGGCGATCCTGCCGTAGGACAGGCCCCGGGCGTGAAGGAAGCGGAAGACCGTAGTGATGTCACGTTGTCGCAGGAACTCGAGGATCGGTCGGCCGTTCCACAGCCCCGAACTCCACCACTCGGGATCCACCTGCACGGCCACGATCACCTCCGATGGGACGACGACCACCCGCCAGCACAGCGCATCCGCGCCGTCACATCAAGTCAATGGCGGCCGAGTCGACAGCCCATCCAGAGTCGGCGCTTGGGGTGGCATCCGAAAGACCCACGATGAGCTCTCAGGGTGTCCCCTCGTGGGATGAGCGCAGGCTCCGGAGCACCACAACCTGTCCAGCCCGAGCCTTGGTCGCGGGTCTGGGACGGAAGCGAGTGATGCAGATGAGGGAAGAGCCGTCTATCAAATAATCCGTCGCAGCCCAGCAGATGAAGCAGATCTATAGGCTCCCACCAGGCAGAACGCCCGCAGAAGGTGGAGGCCCCGAGTCGAGCCGCCCCGACCCAGTCACACATCCATTGGCATCCATCATTGCCTGACATAGAGTCACTGGCTAGTCACATTGAGCGCAAACGACCGGGCGGCGACTTGCGGATGATGACCAACACCCACAGGGCTAACTGCGCAAACGCCCAAGGGCCGGGCTGCAAATGCTCCGGCTGCGGGGGCTCACAACACGGCTGGCAAGGATGGACATCTCTGGCCGCCGACCGGCCAGAGAAGCGCGACGACCGGCGGCGTGAACTCGAGGAGAAGGTGGAGGAAGACAGACGATCCGGACGCCAGAAGTTCAACGCCCACAACCGGGAAATCTACTTTGACCTCGCACGCCTGGACATCGCCGACTACCTGTGGGCCGCCGACGGCCGAACCAGAATCAACGGCCGACTGCCACGCGATGTTGAGCCAACATCGATGTCATCAGACCTTGGCCGGATGGACACCCTTGCCCACCAGGTCATGGAGAACCCGTGGTACGAGATCTCAGCCGGCATAGACAGCCTCGTCCGGAACAAGGCTGACGCCAGGGAGGTCAAGAGACGCTTGGCCGATCACACGTGGTGCAGCCTTCTGGCGGCCCTGATCCAGTTGATCGAGAGGATCAACAAGGCCGTCGACCTGCTCTCGGATACCGCCAAGCAGTTCATCACCGGCGTGTTGTCGCAGCGGTTCAATTCGGGACTGCCCCGGCTGGTGACCGACGCCGTAATCCGCCTTGTCGTGGACAAGGTGTGGTCAGCCCTGGCGAGGCTACTGGAAGCTCACTTTCCCCTTCTGGGTACAGACACCCTGCGTGCCCTCCGGATGCTGGCCATGTTCGCCTGCCCCTGGGTCGAACACCACCCAGAGGTCTACAAGCACGCCGTCAGGCCGCTGATGGGCGACGCGCACGGGATCATCACGGACGAGATCAAGACGCAGGTAGTAACCCTCTTCACCGCGTGGTGGCGGCGGCGCGCTCCGGAAGCTCTCGCCTAACGCCCGGACACGTCTGGCCCTTCAACCCCGGGGAAGAACCAGCGGTGCGCGCCACACGCACACGAGACCCGCGTAAGCGAAAAAGGCCCCGACCCGGTGCGTAACACCAGGCCAGGGCCTTGATCGTTGGTGCGCCGCCAGGGACTCGAACCCCGAACCCGCGGATTAAGAGTCCGCTGCTCTGCCAGTTGAGCTAGCGGCGCTCGCTGACAACGGGACGAGACGTTAGCACGCCCGCCCACCGCCCCCGAAAAGCAGGGTCGGCGTCACCGCACCGCCAGCGTGACCTGCCCGGTCGCGGCCCCCGAGGGGTCCACCACCAGGGTGTACGCCCCGGAGGCCGGCAACACGGTCGGCCCGAGTTCACCGGCCCCGTTGATCACACAGCCGCTGCCGACGGTGCTGCCGTCGGGCGCGCGCAGCGCCAGCACGCCGCACTGGTCCGGCAGGTCCGAGGCGGAAGCGCTCACCGTCACGGACGTGCCGGCCGCGGCGGTGAACCGGTAGCCGATGACCGCGCCGGGCCGATCCACGACGGCGACGACCGGTGGCCCGCCGAGCGTGATCGCCGCCGCCCGGTCCCGGCCGGTGACCAGCCGCAGCGTGGTCGTGCCGGTGCTGCGTTCGGTCGGGTCGACCACCACTGTGTACGTCCCGTCGGCGGGCAGCACCGTGCCGTCGATCTCGCCGGCCCCGTTGATCACGCAGCCGCTGCGCAGCAGCCGTCCGTCGGCGTCCCGCAGTTCCAGCGGGGAGCACTGGTCGGTGAGGCTGCTCGTCGGCACCTCCACGTAGACGCGGTCGCCCGCGCGCCCGGCGAACCGGTAACGCGCCCGCGCGCCGGGTTGCTCGACTGTCGCGGTGACCGCCGGGCCGTTCGGTTGCATCGTGCCGTCGCTGTCCCGGGCCGAGTACACCCGCACCGCGACCCGGCCGGTGTCACCGGGCGCGGCGGTGACCCGCAGCGCGTACGTGCCGGTGGCGGTGAGGTCGACGCGGTCGACGTACCCGTTGCCCTTGATGTTGCATCCACTGGCGATCTCCCGGCCGCCCGGTTCGGTAAGCACGTACGGCGAGCAGCGATCGCCGATCCCGGGCGCGGTGGCGTCGACGAAGACGGCGTCCCCGGCGCGCGCGGCGAACGTCAGCGGCGCGCCGCCGGGGGTGAGCGTGGCGGTGGCGACGGGTACGGCGGTGATCGGGGTGGCGGCCGGCGGGGCGACCCGTTCGGTGCTCGCGCCGGCCACGGCGAACTCCGGGCGGCCGCTGACCGCGACGTCGAAGACGCACTCGGCGAGTTGGGCGGGCGCGGTCACGCCGGCCCAGCGGCAGATCTGCTCGGCTGCCGCGCGCCGGGCCGGGTCGAGGTCGGCGACTGTGACCTCCCGTTCCGGGAACGCGCGGTCGGTGAAGGTGCCGGTGTCCTGCCCGTCGTCGTAGTGCAGCAGGGAGCGGTCCGCGGCGATCCGCCAACTGTCCGCGTACGCGGGATAGAGCTTGCCGAACGGCACCGGCTGGGCCAGTGCCGCTCCGGAGGCGGGCGCGATGTCGTCGGCCGGGTCGCCGTCGAAGTCGCCGAGCAGTCCGCGTACCGTCCCGGCCCGGGAGTCGGCCAGCCGCACCAGGATCCGGTAGCCGTACCGGCCGATCTGGTCGACCGCCGCCGCCGAGCCGTCGGGCCACGTCACGTCGTACCCGTCGGCGGGGCCGGTGTCCGACGGACGGCGGGTGAGCGTGCCGCCGCCGGCCAGGTCGGTGCGGTCCGGGGGTACGGCGAGCGGCGCGCCGTCGACGTGCACCCGGGTGCCGCCGTCGGTGAGGGTGAGCGCGATGCGGTGCGCGCCGACCCGGAACGCGACAGCCGAGTTGACCGAGGCGGTCCGCGTGCCGGCCATCGGGGCCTGCCGGACCTGCACCTCCAGCGGGTCGCCGCCGGTGGCGGCGACCAGCGTGAACTCGCCGACGGCCTGGAAGTCGTAGGCGACCCGGTCGAACGTGACCAGGTGCGGGTCGCCGTTGCTGCCGCCGCAGTCGGCGCCGTCCTCGCAGAGCTTGACCGGGCCCTTCGGCGGCGGCGTCTTCTTGGCCGGCTTCTTGCACTCGTCGAGGTTCTTCGGCAGCGTCTTCCCGTCGTACTCGGTGCGCGGCGGCAACCCCTTCGCCGCCCGGTAGCGGTTCTCCGCGAGCGTCGCCTTCACCTCGGCGGTACGGATGCCGGTGCCGCCGCACTCGCCCTGCGGCACGGCGTCGCGGGAGATGTCGTCGGCGTGGTTCAGCTCGTGGTAGAGCGCGGCGCAGGGGTCGCGGGCCACCCCGTCGCCGTACGGGTCGGTGGAGGTCGGGTTCCACGTGACGGTGGAGGAGCCCTTGCCGTCGGCGCTCTGCGGCGTCTCGAACGCGCCGGAGCCGCCGGTGGTCGGGATGATCCGCACCCGGGGACTCTTCTTGTCGCGCAGCCTCGGCAGCAGGCCGGACGGATCGCCGCCGGGTAGCGCGAATCCGGCCAGGCAGCCGTCGACAGCCGCCTGGAAGTCGACGCCGCTGACCGGCACACCGGCGGTCGGGTCGACGCCGTAGTCGGCCCGCGCCGGCCGGGCGCCACCGCCGACGAGCGCGCCGACCGCTACCAGCAGCAGCGCCACGGCGGCGGCGGTCGGCCGGCGGCGGCGCACCAGCAGCAGCACGAGCAGAGCGACGACGAGCAGCGCCAGCGCTCCCCCGGCCACCACCCAGAGCCTGCGGAGGCCGGTCCCACCGTCGTCGGACACGGTGAACGTGGTGGTCCGCAGCGCCGTCGCGCCCGCGCACAGGTCCGCCGCGCCGGTCACCGGCAGCGTCACGTAGCCCGCGGTCACCTCGTACCGGCCGGGTGCGCCGACCGGCCAGGGCGTGTCCAGCCCGCCGCCGTCCCCGGTGGCGGCCACCGAGCGGAGCACCACCTCGCCGTCGCGCAGCCGTACCCCGGTCGACGCCACGGTGGCGGTCGCGCCCGGTTCCACTGTGGTGAGCGCTGCGGTGGCGGCGGCGCCGATCCCGTCGTCGTGGAAGCTGCGGGCGAGCGTCGGCGTGAGGTCGAGCCCGTCCCGGCGTACCCCGGTGATCTGCACGGTGCCGACGGCGCGGGTGGCGAGCGCGCAGGCCGCGCCGGTGGTGTTCGTGACGGTGAGGTCGAGGCGGACCTGGTCCCCGGCGCGGTAGTCGGCCTGGCCGGGCCGCAGCGCCAGGCCGAGGCCGCCGTCGGCGGGCGCCGCGACGGCGCTCCCCGCCCCGGCCGCCAGGGCGGTCACGAGTACGCCGAGCGCCGCGACCAGCCGCAGGATCCACCTCATGGTGCGGACTGTAGGGGCGGGCGGGCCGGTTCCGTCGCGGTCTGTCGGAGACCGGTCGGAGCCGTATCCTGCTGGTGGTGAATGTGGACGACTTCGGCGGCACCGCCGTGCTCGACCTGCGGACCACGCTCGTACTGGGCCGGGCCGATGCTCGGTGACCGGTGGGGCGTGTCCGACGAGGAGACGCTGCGCCGCTACCCGTGCGACGACTTCGTGCCCGCGCCCACGTTGCGGGCGTGGCGCGGGGTGAGCGTGGACGCGCCACCGGCGGCCGTGTGGCAGTGGGTCGGCCAGATCCGGCTCGCGCCCTACTCGTACGACTGGATCGACAACCTCGGCCGCCGCTCACCGCAACTGCTGGTGGGCCTTGCCGAGCCGGTGGTCGGCGAGCCGTTCACCACTGCGGGCGGGCGGCGACGGGGCCGGATCCTCGCGGTCGAGCCGGGGCTCCACCTCACCGGCCGGATCATGGGCGCGGTCCTGTCGTACGTCCTGGTGCCGGAGGCCGGGGACGGCACCCGCCTGCTGCTCAAGGTCGTGATGCGGACGAACCCGGTGATCGCCCTCGGCGGATGCCTCGGTGACCTGGTGATGGCGCGCCGGCAGTTGCTGAACCTCAAGCGGCTCGCCGAGCAGAGCGCCTGACCGGTCACACCGGTCGTCGCTCGACCGGCGCGCTGCTGAGCACGCCGTCGGGGCGGACCTCCTGACGCAGCCGCGCCAGGTTGACGAACCGGTCGCCGTCGACGGGGGCGGCGTCGAGCAGGCGCAGGACCACTGTGCAGTACTTGGCCATGGTGTTGCGACCCGGCATGAAGATGGACAGCTCGTCGTGGGCGTCGGGCATCTGCACCATCAGGTCGGCGGGCAGGGACGGCAGCGTCTCCGGGGTGCCCGTCACCGCGACCTTGACCGTCCAGAACGGCCCGGCGCCGTCGAGTACGCGCCGGTCCTGCTCCGGCGTCTCCAGCGCCAGCGTCCGCCACGGCTCACCCAGGCAGGTGACGCCGGCCTGCCGCACGGTGGTGACCAGTTCGGCCGCCGCCGCCGTGAGGATCTCCTCGGCCCGGTCCCACTCCTGCGCGTCACGGCCCAGTGGCGTACCCGGCACGAGCCGCGCCACCACCGTCACGGCCGGCACGTGCCGCAACCGCGGCTCGGGCTGCGCCTCGAAGACGGCGCGGGCGGCAGCGATCGCGTCCGCCTGAGCTTGGCGTTCCCGGCTGACCTCGTCGCTGTGCCGATCGAGCAGAGCGAGCGCCTGGTCCGGTTCGTCGAGGGCACGCCGGACGAGCTTCACGCTCATTCCGGTGTCCCTCAGCAGGGTGATCAGCATGGCCCGTTCCACCTGCTCGAAGGCGTACGAGCGGTGGCCGGTCCGGTCGTCGACCTCGGCGGGCACCAGCAGCCCTTCGGCGTGGTAGAAGCGCAGCGCCTGCGGCGACAGGTGACACATCTGGCTGAACTCGCTGATCGACAACATGATCCCAGCCTGCCTCCTGCAGTAACCGCAAGGGCAAGCGCCGCCTAACGCCTGTGGTCGCGTCCGGTCTGGGGCAGCCCGGCGGCAGCCGCGATCGCCTCGACCGCCTGTTCCAGTCCGGTGGTCTCCGGGAGGACGAGTTCGCCCGGCCAGCCCAGGACGTCGTGCGCGGCGTACCAACCGCTCATCTGCTCGGCGGTGAACTCACCGGCCTGCGGGCGGGTCAGATGCCGGCGCAGCGTCTCGGCCAGCGACACGTCGAGATAGCAGAACAGCGACCGGCCCCGGTGGCCGTCCCGCAGCGAGGTCAGCACGTCGCGGTAGCGACCGGTGTACAGGATGCCTTCCAGGACCACGTGGTAGCCGTGGTCGAGCGCGAACCGGACGGTCTGCTCGATCAGAGCGGGCGCCACACCGCCGGGCTTGTCCCGTTCGCGCAGGACGACGCGGCGCAGGTAGTCCTGCTCGACGAGGGCGCAGCCCCGGCCGTGCCGGCGTCGGAGCTCGCGGGCGATGCTGCTCTTGCCCGAACCGGAGTTGCCCCTGATGCAGACGAGGATCGTGTCCGGGCTGCCGGTGGCCTCAGCGGACACGGCGCCTCCCTGGCCTCACGCGCCGCTGACGGATGAGGTCAGGGCGGCGCTCCGAACAGCGGACTCGTGCGGGCCACGGCCTCGGTGCTCCGCTGCCCAAGCTATGCCCTACGCGCTCAGCACGCGGAATTCGTAGGGCCAGCCCGGAGTGGGGCTGGCGGACTAGTCTGTCGCCGGGAAGCTGGGGGTGGACGATGACTGACGACCACAAGGCGGTCGTTCCGGTGTGGACGCTCGCTACCGGGGACATCCGGGTGCCCGCACTGGTCGGGGACGAGCCGATGACGGCTGAGCGATTGGCTGAACTGCGCGGTGTGCTGGCGGTTCTGGCAGACAAGCCGATCGCCACGCTCGAGGTACATCCCCTGCCCGGGACGCTCGACCGCAGCCGCGGCATTCCGCTCGACGCCGCAAGTCCCCTGGCGCATCACCTGTCGCAGCTCATCTCGCAATCGGCGAGGAGTTCCTCGGTGGCGGGCGCGACGAGCGCCGCCGGTGAGGGCCTGTATCGCATGGTGATTCCAGCCAAGGTCGCCGCCCAGTTCGGACAGGGCCTTGTTCGCCCGATGGCGGCCAAGGGCGCCGCTGGCGGTATCCGCAGTGTACTGGTGAACTCATCGGGCATCGCCGCTCACGCAAGTTTCGTGCCGGTCGGGAAGGCGGCGGCGACAGGCGCAGTCGGTGGATCCGCTGCGACAGCCGGCGTCGCTGTCGCCGGTAGCGCGGCGCTCACGGTGGCCGCGCCGCTCGTGCTCATGGCCGTAGCCGTGGGGATGAGCGCCAACGCGGACCACAAGCGCCAGCAGGCCATCGAACGCATCACCGAGCTGCTGGAACAGCTGCAGGAACAGAAGCTCGACGATGAGCGCAACGAACTCGACGGCTGCCGCGACACCCTCGACAAAGCCGCCGCGATCCTGCTCGACCAGGGCAAGCTCGGTGTATCGCTCGGGCTGGACTCGGCGGTGCACGCCATCAACAAGGCGCTGGCCGCCGCGGACCGCCGCCTCACCCGATGGCAGAGCGCGCTGGACAAGCTGCCTGACGGGAAGGCCGTCGACATCGGCACGCTGACCAAGTCTTTCCCGGGCATCGACGAAAACGGTGGCACGTTCCGCGCCCACCTCGAACTCGCCGCCTTGGCCATTGCGCTGAAGCAGCGGGTCATTGTCCTGCAGGCCGTAGAGCATGCCCAGATGGACCCCGGCAACCCGTACGAGAGCTTCGCCCGCGCTCTCAAGGCCGATCAACAGCGCCTCGACAAACTGGAGTCGGGCATCGCCGGTGTCCTCGAACGCCTGTCGGCGCTGGAGTTGGCACGCCCCAACAGTCTGCTGCCCGTGCTGACGAACAGCGAGGTCGACCGCCTGATGCGTGCGGCGGATCGCGTACACAGGCTGCGCGACAGCAGCATGGTCAACAACCGCCAGGCAGATGTGGCGATCGAGATCGCCCGCAGCAGGGACGGCTCGGTGGTCGTATTCCCCGCGCTGCCCGCATAGGCGCGGTTGGTCCAGCCGCTCCGCCGCCCGGCCGGGCCGCGCTTCGGTGGAACGTCATGGGTGTCTTCCGGCCCGTTTGACACCCATGGTGTTCCACCCACGGGGCGTCGCCCCGGCGCGCGCCGGTCCCGCCTGCGGTGGACGTACGCGAAAAAGGCCCCGAACGGCGTGGAACGCCTGTTCAGGGCCTTGCTCGTTGGTGCGCCGCCAGGGACTCGAACCCCGAACCCGCGGATTAAGAGTCCGCTGCTCTGCCAGTTGAGCTAGCGGCGCTCGCTGACAACGGGAAGAAGATTAGCACGCCCGCGGAGCCGGGTTCCAATCCGATACCGGGGTCCACCCTTCGGACGAGCTTAACCGGCGAGACCGGTCAAAACGGTCAAAGATTTGGACGCGGGGGCGGGTCAGATGGCGTCGATACGGCACGATGTCCGCCAGGCATGTGAGGACAGGGGTGGGCATGGGCAGGTTCGCGCGGGCCGGGGCGTCGGTGGGCGCCCTGGTCCTCACGGCGTCGCTGGCACTGACCGGGTGCGGTGGCGGCGACGAGGGGAAGAAGCCGGCGTTCGAGCCCGGCCAGCAGCAGGTCGGCGGCGTCTCGGCCTCGGCGCCCGCCGACCCGAGCGCCGACCCGACCGGCGGCGCCCCCGCGGCGGCGCTGACTGTCAGCCCGGCCGACGGCGCGGCGAGCCGGCCGGTCAGCACCGAGATCAGCGCCCGCATCCCGGGCGGCGGCACCGTGTCGAAGGTGGTGCTCGCCACCGCCGACGGCACCGCCGTCGCCGGACGGATGCGGCGGGACGGCTCCAGCTGGGTGCCGTCGGCCGCGCTGAAGTACGGCGCGAAGTACACCGCCACCGTCACCGGGACCGGCAAGGACGGTCAGCCGTACCAGGGCACCAGCACGTTCACCACGATGGTCAAGCCCAAGTCGATGATCGGCTCCGGCCTCTACATGTTCAGCGACAAGACGTACGGGGTGGCCATGCCGGTGGTCGCCGAGTTCTCCCCCGGCATCCCGAGGAAGGACCGGGCCGCGGTGCAGAAGCGGATGTTCGTGCAGACCGACCCGCCGCAGCCCGGCGCCTGGCACTGGGTCGACAACGGCACGCAGGCGTACTACCGCGCCCCGGAGTACTGGAAGACCGGCACCACGATCACGGTCCGGCTGGCGCTGGCCGGGATCCCTCTGAGCAACGGCCGGTACGGCAACATCGACCGCAGCGCCACCGCCAAGATCGGCCGCGCGTTCGAGATGACCGTCGACAACGCGACCAAGCAGATGACGGTCTCCGAGAACGGCACGGTGATCCGTACGCTGCCGGTCAGCCTGGGCAAGAAGAGCACCCCCTCCTCCAGCGGCACGATGGTGGTGATGGAGAAGAAGGAGTCCACCGTCTTCGACACCCGCAGCGAGCCGGACCCGGCCAACCGCTACGTCACCGAGATCGACTTCGCCCAGCGGATCACCTGGGGTGGCGAGTACATCCACGCCGCGCCCTGGTCCGAGGGCGTGCAGGGGCGCCGCAACGTCTCGCACGGCTGCGTGAACGTGTCGATGGCCAACGGCCGGTGGCTGTTCGGCAAGACGCTCGTGGGCGACCCGATCACGGTGAAGGGCACCGAACGCCGCCTGGCGCCGGGCAACGGCTGGACGGCCTGGAGCATGAGCTGGTCGCAGTTCGTCGCCGGCAGCGCGCTGCCGGTGCCGCAGGGCGGGCAGCCGGCGCCGTTCTGACCGGCGTAACGTGATCGGACACGCCACCTCCGACGAAGCGCCGGGCGGCCGTGGAATCGTTACATCCCGGCGGGGTGTTCCGGTTCACGTCCGGCAACGCGTACCCGCTCCGGCGCGTCTGACCTGAGACGACGCCGAACGGCATCACTTGTGAGGGAATCATGCGAGCTGGCCAGGACGAACCGATCAGGGGCGGGAGCGCCCCGCGCGTCGGCCGCCGCCGCGCGCTGGCGGCCGGGGTGCTCGCCGCCGCGTTGGCCCTGACCTCCGCCTGCACCGGCGGCGGTGGCGGCAAGCCGTCGAGCTGGCAGGGCGGCGGCGACGGCGGCGAGAAGGCCCCGAAGGCAGCCGCCACGATCAGCGAGCCCGCCGCCGACGCCAAGGACGTGCCCGCCTCCACCGCCATCACTTTCACCACGACCGAGGCGCAGGAGACCACCGTCGAGGTGAAGGACTCCACCGGCAAGGCCGTCGACGGCACGGTCGCCGCGGACGGCAAGAGCTGGCTGCCGGCCGCCGCGCTGGCGTACGGGCAGACGTACACCGCGACCGTGACGGCAACCGGCGACGACGGCAAGCCCGCCACCGCCACCAGCACGTTCACCACCATGGCGAAGCCGGCCAAGCAGGTCCGGGTCACCAGCTTCCTCGGTGACAACCAGGTCGTCGGCGTGGCCATGCCGCTGATCGTGAAGTTCGGCCGGGCCATCCCGGAGGACTACCGCGACGACGTGCAGCGCCGGATGATCGTCACCGCCAAGCCCGCCCAGGAGGGCATCTGGCACTGGGTGAGCCCGACCGAGGTGCGCTACCGGCCCAAGACCTTCTGGAAGCCCAACAGCACCGTCAGCTACAAGGTGCAGGCGGGCGGGCTGCCGCTCGGCGACGGCTGGTACGGCCGGTCCGACCTCACCGTCGACGTCAAGATCGGCCCATCGTTCGTGATGACTGTCGACAACCGCACCAAGCGGATGACTGTCACCCGCGACGGCAAGGTGGTCAAGACCATCCCGGTGAGCCTGGGCAAGAAGAGCACCCCCTCGTCCAGCGGCACCATGGTGGTGATGGAGAAGCTCCGGCACACGGTCTTCGACACCATGGAGGAGCTGGGCCCGGAGGAGGGCTACCGCACCGAGATCGACTACGCCCAGCGGCTCACCTGGGGCGGCGAGTTCATCCACGCCGCACCCTGGTCGGAGGGCGTGCAGGGCCGGACGAACGTGTCGCACGGCTGCGTCAACGTCTCGATGAAGGAAGGCAACTGGCTGTTCGCCAACACCCGGATCGGCGACCCGATCACGGTCAAGGGCACCGAGCGCAAGCTCCAGAACGGCAACGGCTGGACGGACTGGAACATGAGCTGGGAGCAGTACGTCAAGGGCAGCGCCCTGCCGTACGAGCCGCCGGCCGCCGACACCCCGGACCCCGACACCACGCCGGACGCCGGTACGCCCAGCGTCGAGCCCACCCCCTGACCCCGGCACGCGACGAAGCCCCCTCCGGAAGGAGGGGGCTTCGTCGTGAGGAGACACACAGGCCATGTCTTGTCGGGACCGCGCTCGTTCCCCTCATGGCCGGGCGCACCATGGACCTTCCGTCAGCCGGTCGTTGAGGTGGTCAGATGAGCAGCGCGGCCTGGCTCGACGAGTCGATGCGTCAGCGGCCCGACCGCAGCGGTATCTACGTGCTCGCAGCGGCGGTGATACAGACCGCCGAGGTCGAGACGGTCCGGTTCGACGCCGCCAGGCTGGCTCCGACGCCCCGGGCCCGCGTTCATTACCGGGACGCGACCGACGACGAGCGACGCAAGATGATCCAGGCCGTGGCGTCCATGACTGCAGCGGTCCATGTGGTGGTCATGGGAACCGGCATGGACAGCTCCCGACAGGAACGCGCCCGGCGGCTGTGCATGGAGCAGATCTTGTGGCAACTCGACCAGGCAGGCGTGGAACACGCGAGCATCGAGACCCGCACGGCGTCGCTCAACGCCAAGGACACCGCTGCCATTGCTCAGTTCAAGCGTCGGCGGATCATCTCAGGACGGATCAAGATCGACTTCGTGCGGCCGTACGGACCGCAGAGTGATCCGCTGCTGTGGCTGCCGGACATCGTTGCCGGCGCTGTCAGCAGCGCACACGGCTCAGCTCATGGACAACAGCTGCTCGCTCCGCTGACGCCCACACTGAGAACGTCGGAGATCGAGCTGAACTGACGCCCGAACATGCGCCGGGCCGAGGTCCCGGTCTGCCCCGGGAGTCCTCGGCCCAACTTCCGACCACATCCGCGGACTGATCGGCTCCATGTACCACCCCAGTGTAGGCGTGCTTGTCTGGACAGGAAGCACATCGCGTCGATTTCCAGCCGAAGTTCGAACGACTTCCGCAGGGGAGACGCGCACTGGCGGGGCCGCGACTCCCCTGCGGTGCCCCTGAAACGACTCACGCCCCCTCGGAGGAGGGGGCGTGATCAGGCGTGGAGCAGATCCACTATCGGGGTGACTGATGGGAATTGAACCCACGACAACCGGGACCACAACCCGGTGCTCTGCCAACTGAGCTACAGCCACCATGCTCGCCGCTGCGGTTGCCCGGGCGGTGCGCGGACTAATAATAGCCACACTCCGGCCGACCTCGTCCACCGGGTTCGGGCGGGCGTCAGAGCTGGGCGGCGATCGCCTTCGCGGCCTCGACGTCCGGGCCGGGCAGCGGCACGAACAGGGTCCGCCGGTAGTACTCCAGCTCGCGGATGCTCTCCCTGATGTCGGCGAGCGCCCGGTGGGCCAGGCCCTTCTGCGGCTGCCCGAAGTACACCCGCGGGTACCAGCGCCGGCACAGCTCCTTGATCGACGACACGTCGATCATCCGGTAGTGCAGGTGGGCGTCGAGCCGGGTCATGTCGCGGGCCAGGAAGCCCCGGTCGGTGGCGATCGAGTTGCCGCACAGCGGCGCGGTACGCGGGTCCTTCACGTAGCTGGTCACGTAGTCGAGCACCATGTCCTCGGCCTCGGCGAGGGTGACCGTGGAGCGGCGTACCTCCTCGGTGAGCCCGGACTTGGCGTGCATGCTGCGCACGATCTCCGGCATGCCGTCGAGCACCTCGTCGTCGGCGTGGATCACCACGTCGACGCCGTCACCGAGCACGTTGAGATCGGGATCGGTGACCAGCGCCGCGACCTCGATCAGCGCGTCCCGCTGCAGGTCCAGCCCGGTCATCTCACAGTCGATCCAGACGAGAAGATCAGCCACCGGAACAGACTACGCGCCACCGACCCGCCCGCGCCTCGGCACGGTGGCCGAGGTGGACCGCTAGGGTTTCCTGCGTGCCAGCCGAACCCGCCGCCCCACCCGCCGTCGCCCGCGACGACGCGGGCGCGCGTACGGTCCGGCGGGTCGTAGCGGTGCTGGCGCTGGTCGCGATCCTGCCGGCGCTCTACCTGCCCAACCTGCGCCACGACTACTACGACCAGAAGATCTACATGTCGGCGATGGACTGGTGGGCGGCCGGGCATCCGCTCTACGACTACGTCCAGCCGGACCGGGTGCAGGGCGCCCTCTACTTCACCTATCCACCGTTCGCGGCGCTGCTGCTGCTCCCGTTCGGGTATCTGCGGCTCGGCGTGGCCGTCGCCACGTTCGCGGTGCTGACAGTGGCCGCGGTGGTGGTGACGACCCGCTGGCTGGTGCTGCCGGTGCTGCGGCGGCACGATCTGCCGCGCGGTTTCGGCCTGACGGTCGCCGTGCTGCTGGTGCTGGCGGTGGAGAGCACCCGGGAGACGCTCACGCTCGGGCAGATCAACATGCTGCTGGTGGTGCTGATCCTGGCCGACCTGCTGTTCGCCGTACCCCAGGGGCGACGCTGGGCCGGCGTCGGCGTGGGTCTGGCCGCGGCGCTCAAGCTCTTCCCCGGCATCTTCGTGCTCTACCTGCTGGTCGCACGCAGGTGGCGGGCGGCGGCGGTGGCGGCGGCGACCGCGGCGGCGGCCACGTTGCTGGCGGCGGCGGTCGCGCCGGGCGACTCGTGGCGGTTCTGGACCCACGAGCTGTGGGCCACCGACCGGGTGGGCCGCACCGACTACACCGGGAACCAGTCGCTGTTCGGGCTGCTCAGCCGCTTGGCCGCGTCGGCCGAGGCGGACCGGCTGCTGTGGCTGCTGCTCGCGCTGGCGGTGGCCGCGTTCGGTCTGTGGCGGGCCGCGCGGGCGGCTCGGGCGGGGGACGCGCTGGTGGGTCTCACACTGACCGGCCTGGTGGGCGGCCTGGTCAGCCCGATCACGTGGATCCACCACCTGTACTGGTTCATCCCCGCCGTGGTGGTGCTCGTCGACGCGGCGCTGGACGCCGATCCGGCGACGCCCGCCGGGGCGCGCCGTCGCGGCGGCCTGTTCGCGCTGGCCGCCGTCGTCGGTCTGCCGATCGTGTACGGCCTGGTGACGTTCCAGGACTGGGGCACCGCCGTCGTGCACACGGACGACCCGGTCGACTTCGTCGTCCGCAACGTGTACGTGCTGCTCAGCCTGCTGTTGCTGGCGGTGCTCCCGATCCGTCACCATCGGGACGAGCCTCGGATAACACGGACTGAACGGACACACCTCGCAACAAACGGCGATCAGCGCTAATCTGGTCTCAACTACCTCAGATTTCTCCCAGGTAGCACCGATCCCCCGGTGAGGACGGCCCTCCGCGTCGGCAGCGCGGAGGGCCGTTCGGGTTTCCGGTCGTCAGTCCTGGTCGTCCGGGCACCGGCTGGGCAGCGGGGCGATCGCCGCGCGGGTCCGCCCGTGGGTGCCCGAGCCCACCGCCACCAGATGCCGTTCGGGCCGCGACGCCGGACCCGGCTGCCGGCCCAGCCCGCTCAGCGAGGTGACGCCGAGGCGCCCGGCCAGCACCGGCACCTGGTCCGGCTCGACCACGAAGACCACCTCACGCGGCCGCAACGGCCGCAGCAGCACCACCACGGCGAGGATCACGAACAGCGTCCCGCCGGTCAGCAGCGCCCACGCCAGCCCGGGGAACCAGCCGGCCCGCAGCTCGCCTCGCATCCGCAGGTCGAGCCCGTCGGCGCCGTCGACGCGCATCACCACCAGGCTCAACGACCGGCCGCTCAGCTCGGCCGGGCTCCACTCCAGCGAGCCGATGCCCTCGCGTACCCAGAAGGGCTGGGCCAGCGGCACGGCGACACCGTCGCCGGCGGTCGCCGGGTCGAGATCGACCGGAAGCGCCCCCCGGGTGACGGCGACGCGGCGCACGGTGCTGTGCGGGACGTCGGCCAGCCACCGCCGTACCTGGTCGGTCGGGGCGAGTCCGAGAAAGACCGGGCCGTGATCGTCCCGCGCGGTGAGGTGCAGCCGGGCCTGCCCGGTGCGGGCCACCGGCAGGTCGGTGCGCAGCAGCGCGTCCACGTCGGTCACCAGCACCGCGCGGGCGGGCGTGCGGACCGGCTCGAACCGGGCGCCGAAACCGCCGTCCGGGTCGGCGTGCCGGGCCGCGAGCCAGAGGCCGGCGCCGGCCAGCAGGGCCGGAACCCCCAGCGCCAGCAGCAGCATGCCGGCGATCGTGCGTGCGAAACGCATTCGCGTCGTCCCTCTCGGTAGCCAACTACCCGCCAGACCTTACCGACGCGGGTCGGCCGATCGCCGGATATCGGCGGCACCCGGCCGGGACGGCGACCGGCCCGGCGGATCGTCCCGCCGGGCCGGTGCGTCGCTCGCGTTCAGGACTTCGCCGCGGGCTCCCGGCGGGTACGCGCGAACGCCAGCCCGCCGAGGACCAGGCCGCCGAGACCGGCGACCAGCCCGGCCACCCCGAGCGCGACGGCCGCGCCCGACTCGGCGTCGTCATCGTCGTCTGCCGCCGCGGCGGCCGGCGCGCTCGCGCCGGGCGAGGCGGGAGCGTTCTCGGCGGCGGCCAGCTTGAGCACCGGCGCCGGGTTCTCCGGCTCCTCCGCGCCCGGCGTCGGCTCCTCGATCCACCGGGACACGTTGCCGTCGGAGTACGTCTGGAGCACCTTGAACACCATCGTGTCGACCTGCGGCAGCGGGCCCATCGACACCGGGAACTCCTGGAACTCGCCCGGCTTGACGCCGCCGTTCGGCGCGGCGGTGAAGGTCAGCTTGGAGACCGCCTCGGTGAGCTGGCTGCCGTGCACCTCGATCGGCGGGTCGACCTTGCGCTTCTCCACGGCCACCGTCCAGCCCGCCACCGGCATGGTGGAGACCGAACCGACGGGGGCGTTCTCCGGCAGGTTCACCTCGACCTTGACCGTCGACGCCGTGTCGCTCTCGTTCGGCACCCGGAAGGCGAACCGGCCGTAGCCGCCCTGCTTGCCCTCGGCCGGGTTGATCGTGACGTGCGCCGAAGCCGACCCGGCCAGGCCGAGCACGGTCGTGGCGACGGCGGCGAGAGTCAGCGCGGCGACGGTCGCGGAGCGCCGGAGACGGATCATCAGTGGGACCTTCCCGTTACTTGATCGGCACGGTGGCGGTCACCGTGGCCTGGTCGATGTCGGACGTGCGGACGGTGATGCGCAACTGCCAGTCACCACGGGCCGGCAGGTTGACCTCGCCGGTGGCGTGGTTGTCGCTCAACGGCAGCAGCGGGACCGTGATCGGTTCGATCCCGGCCGACGGCAGGGCGGCGGTGACCTTCCACTCCTGCACCGGCTGCGGCCTGTTGTCGGGGGTGTAGGCGTACAGGTGCATCGAGTTGTTGCCGGTCTCGGCCGGGTCCAGCTCGACCTGGAGCGAGTAGATCGGACTGCTCAGCGTGGTGGAGAAGTAGCCGGGCGAGGCGCCCGGCGCGTCCGCGACGGCGGTCCGCGCCGGTGTGGTCTGCACGAGCGTCGCCGACACGCCCAGCACCACCGCCGTGATCGCCAACTCGGCCACCACCGCCCGCCGCATCGAACCCGGCCGGCCGGCGGCGACCCGCCGCCGCACCAGCGCCCGGGAGTACGCGGCCACGCCGATCACCAGCGCGAACAGCGCGATCTTGGCGAGCAGCAGCTGCCCGTACGTGGTGTCGATCAGGGCCTGGACGCTGGCCACCTCGATCAACCCCTGCACGGTGCCGGCCAGCAGCAGCGCGGCCACCGCGAGCGCCGCCCAGCGGGACCAGATCGGCAGGATCGCGTCCAGCTCGCGCTCGTCGGCCCGGCGCAGCAGGAACACCGCGAGCATCACCAGGCCGCCGAGCCAGACCGCCATCGCGCCCAGGTGCACCGCGTCCACCACCACCGACACGGCCGGGGCCGGTGAGGCCGCCGCGTGCCCGGCGAGCGGCCAGGTGAACAGCGCGGCGCCGCCGAGGACGGCGAGGATGATCCCGTCGGTGCGGCCGACCGGGCCGGCGAACAGCGGCCGGAGCAGGAACGCCGCCGCGGCCAGCAGGCCCAGCCGGACCAGGTGGGTCGTGCCGTACGCGCTGCCGAGCACGTCGCCGAGCCCGGAGCCGGTCACGTCGAACAGGCCGCCGCCGTTGACGTAGGGCACCTGGAGCCAGACCTCGGCCAGCGTCGCCACCGCCAGCACGCCCAGCCCGGTCCAGGCCAGCCGGGCCGGGCCGCGGCGGGACAGCCGGCGCGGCCAGAGCGCGGCCAGCACCAGCGCCGGGCCGACGAGCAGCAGCAGTCCGGCGTAGCCGGCGTACTTCGCCACCTTCACCGCGGTCTCGGTCACCGGGTTCGCCCGGTTGTCGGTGCCGCTGTCGGTGGGCGGCTCGGACGGCGCGCCGACGGAGTAGGTGAAGGCGCCGGAGACCGGGTGACTGTCCGCCGAGATGACCCGGTAGCTCACCAGGTACGTGCCGCGCCCCGCGCCCGGGTCCACCGGGATGGTGACCTCGGCACCCTGGAACGTCGGCTCGCCCCGGTCGGCCCGCGAGCCGTCGGGGGCGATCACGCGTACCTTCCCGGGCACCTTGCGGACGCCCTCGCTGAAGGTGATCACCACCTGCGCGGGCGCGTCGGGCACCACCGCGGAGGCCGCCGGGCTGCTGCTCACCAGCACCGCGTGGGCGCTGGCCGGGGTGGCCGGCACGAGCAGCAGGGCGACCAGCAGGAGCAGCAGCCCGGCGACGGCCCCGGATCGGGCGGCGACGGCCCGGGACGGGCGGCGTACGGCAGCAGTCATGACCGCCATGGTTCCCGAACCGGAGCCGATCCGGCGAGCCGGTACCGGGCAGGCGTGACCGAGCGCCCACCCGGCGCGGCGGCGCGCGCCACGCCGGGCCTGCTCGGAGGTCATGGGAGGGTAGTCGGACGGCGGCGGGAAAAAGTTCCCGGCGTGTGCGGGACCACGGAATGGGCCGAAGGACCCTGTCCCGCCCAGGTACGCCGCGTAACCTCGGGTGACGTGATCCCCGGCCCGCGCGACACCGCCGCCGACCGCCCCGAGGCGGCCTCCGAGGCTGTCCGGGACACGGCCACCGGCTGGGCGCTGGCCGCCCGCGACGGCGACCGCGACGCGCAGGCCGCCCTCGTCCGGGCCACGCAGGCCGAGGTGTGGCGCTTCGCCGCCGCGCTCGTCGACCCGGACAGCGCGGACGACCTGACCCAGGAGACGTACCTGCGGGCGTTCCGGGCGCTACCCGGCTTCGAGGGGCGCTCCAGCGTGCGTACCTGGCTGCTCGGCATCGCCCGCCGGGCCTGCGCCGACCACCTGCGCACAGTCGTACGCCGCCGACGGCTCGACGCGCGGCTCGCCGCCCAGGCCGCCACCGACCGCCCCTACCCGGACCCGGCCGGTCAGCTCGGCGCCACCGACCTGGTCCGCCGGCTACCGGCCGAGCGGCGCTCCGCTTTCGTGCTCACCCAGCTGCTCGGCCTGTCCTACGCCGAGGCCGCCGACGTGGAGGGGGTGCCGGTGGGCACCATCCGCTCCCGGGTGGCCCGCGCCCGCGACGAGCTGGTCGGCGCCGTCGGCGACACGATGACCGGATAGCGGGAACCAATCGTGACGCTCGGACGACGAATGACTGTGACCCCCTCCCCCTCCCCGGCCGGGCGCTGGCAGACCCTGCGGCCCTGGCTCGGCATCGCGGCCCGACTCGGACTTGCCGCCGTCTGGCTGATCGCCGGTGGCACCAAGGTCGGCGACCTCGCCGCCTCCGGCCGGGCCGTCAACGCCTACCAGGTGATGCCGTACGAGCTGGCCACCGTGATCGGCGCGGCGCTGCCCTTCGTCGAGCTGGCCCTGGGTCTGCTGCTGCTCGCCGGGCTGGCCACCCGGATCAGCGCCGGGATCTCGGCGGCGCTGCTCGTGGTCTTCATCGCCGGCATCGCCTCGGCCTGGGCGCGCGGCCTGGCCATCGACTGCGGGTGCTTCGGCAGCGGCGGCCAGCTCGCCGCCGGCGAGACGCCCAGCTACCTCCCGGAGATCCTCCGGGACCTGGGATTCCTGGCGCTTGCCGGGTTCCTGCTGATCTGGCCCCGTACCCCGTTCTCGGTGGACGGCTGGCTGGCCGGCGACGACACCGTGGAGGACACCGATGAGTAGCCGCAAGGGCCGCAGGGACGCGGCACGGGTGGTACGCGAGCAGATCGCCCGGGAGAAGCGCCGCAAGCGCACGCTGTGGACGTCGATCGCCGCCGTGCTGGTGCTGGTCATCGCCGGCGGCATCGGCTGGGCCGTCTACTCCAGCCAGAAGTCGGACGACTTCACCGCCCCGCCCGGGGCCAACGACGCCGGCACCGGCATCGTCCAGGGCACCGGCCCGGTCACCATCGACCTGTACGAGGACTACCTCTGCCCGGCCTGCAAGCAGTTCCAGCAGATCAACGGCGAGACGCTCAACCAGCTCGTCACCGAGGGCAAGGCCAAGCTGGTGTTCCACCCGGTCGCCTTCCTGAACCGCTTCTCCACCACCGAGTACTCCACCCGCTCCTCGGCCGCCTCCGGCTGCGCCGCGCAGGGCGGCAAGTTCCGCGAGTTCACCGAGCAGCTCTTCGACAAGCAGCCGCCGGAGGGCGGCGCCGGGCTCAGCAACGAAGAGCTGGTCGACATCGGCGCGGGCGTCGGGCTGAACCGGGACGAGTTCGCGTCCTGCGTATCCGACGGCACGTACCGGTCGTGGACCGGGCACGTCACCGACGAGGCGAGCAAGGCCGGCGTTACCGGCACCCCGACCATCAAGATCAACGGCAGTGAGCTGCGGGACCGCAGCCCGGAAGGGATCAAGGCGGCGGTGGAGGCGGCCGGGAAGTGATCCCCGCACCCCTGCGCCGGGCCGCGCTGGTGCTCACCGTCGCGGCCACCGCCCTGCTCACGTTCGCCGCGCCGGCCGCCGCGCACGGCGCGGACGCGCCCGACGGCACCGACTACCGCGCCACGATCACCGGCGTCGACCCGGCCCGGCCCGGACTCACCGCCCGCATGGTGGAGGCCGGCGCGCGGCTGGAGCTGACGAACGACACCGGCGCCGACGTCACAGTGCTGGGCTACTCCGGCGAGCCGTACCTGCGCGTCGGCCCGGGTGGCGTGTACGAGAACACCCGCTCCCCCGCCACGTACCTGAACCGGACGCTGGCCGGCGAGACCCGGCTGCCGGCCGAGGCGAACCCGGCCGCCGCGCCCGACTGGCGGCGGATCGACGACGGGCCCACCGCCCGCTGGCACGACCAGCGCACGCTGTGGCGGGAGGACGCCCCGCCGGCCGCCGTCGCCGCCGCCCCGGACCGGGAGCACCGGGTACGCGACTGGACGGTGCCGCTGCGCGCCGGTGACACCGCCGGAGCCGTACGCGGCACGCTGGACTGGGTGCCGCCGCCCGACCCGTACCCCTGGTGGGTGGCCGCCACGCTCGGCTTCCTGGTGATCGGCGCGGCCGGGCTGGCCCCGGGCGGCACGACCGCCGGAGTACGCGCGCTGCGCGGGGTGGGCGCGCTGCTCGCCCTCGGCGGCGCGGCGACAGTGGCGCTCACCGTCGCCCGGGCGATCGACACCGGCGCGCCCGGTGTCGGCGGGATGCTCGCCGAACTGCTCACCGGGCAGGTGTGGACGCTGCTCACCGGCCTCGGCGCGCTGGCCGCGGGCGGGTACGCGCTGGCCCGCCGCCCGGCCGCCGACTTCGTGCTGGCGCTCGCCGGCGCGTGCCTCACGGTGTTCGCCGGGGTGACGAACCTCGCCGCGCTGTCCCGCGCGATTCCCCCGGCCGCCGGCCCGCCCGTCCTGGTGCGGGTGCTCGTCGTCGTCGGCCTGGCCACAGGCGCCGGCGCGGTGGCGGCGGGCCTGCTGCGCCTGCGCACCGCCGCAAGAGCAGCCCGCCCCACCCCCCACCCAACCCCCACGCCCTGACCCGCCCCGCCCCGCCCCGGCCCGGCCCGGCCCGGCCCGGCCCCCGGCGAGATCTTGGTACCAAACGGCCCCCATAGGGGCCCTTCCCCACCAAGATCTCCACTGCTCCCACCACGCGGAACGCCAATCTCGCATAACGGGACGCCGCGCGCGCCACAACAACCGGCCGAACGAGGAACTACCGCCCACCCAAACCCATTCCGCCCGGCATCCAAGGCGTTCACGACATCTCCGGGGCCGCAACCGCAAGATCACCGAAACCTACGAGCGCCGGGCAGCCCGAGTGGAACACCACGGGTGTCAAACCGGCCCCGACACACCCATCACGTTCCACTCCCGCCGCACTCGCCCCTGGGCGGCGCGATCTTGCAGTTGCCGACCCGAGCGTGCGGCTTTTGCCCGGAATGCCCGGGCGGAAAATACAAGATCGCGGCGGAGGGGGACGGGAGGGGCTAGGGCGGGGTCAGGTCGGGCGGGGGGCGAAGCCGTAAGGGAGTTCCAGGCGGTGTGCCGTCAGCAGCGCCTCGTCGGACAGCAGGTCGGGCGTCGGGGCGTCGGCGACGATCCGGCCGCCGTCCAGGATCACCGAGCGGGGGCACAGCTCGGCCGCGTACGGCAGGTCGTGCGTGACCATGAGCAGCGTCACCGGCAGGGCGCGCAGGATCTCCGCCAGCTCCCGCCGGGCGGCCGGGTCGAGGTTCGACGACGGCTCGTCCAGCACCAGGATCTCCGGGCGCATGGCGAGCACGGTGGCCACCGCCACCCGCCGCCGCTGCCCGAACGACAGGTGGTGCGGCGCCCGGTCCCGGTGCTCGCTCATCCCCACCGCCGCGAGCGCCTCGTCGACCCGGGCCGCCAGCTCGGCCCCGCGCAGGCCCAGGTTGGCCGGCCCGAACGCGACGTCCTCGGCGACTGTGGGCAGAAAGAGCTGGTCGTCCGGATCCTGGAAGACGATGCCGACACGGCGGCGTACCTCGGCCAGCGTGTCCCGGTCGCGGGTGACGGTCAGACCGCCGACGCTCACCGTGCCCTCGGTCGGAGTGAGGATGCCGTTGAGGTGCAGCACCAGCGTGGTCTTGCCGGCGCCGTTGGGCCCGAGCAGCGCCACCCGCTCGCCGCGCGGCACGGTCAGGTCCACGCCGTGCAGGGCGACGTGACCGTCCGGGTACGCGTACCGGACGCCGTTGACGTCGAGGGAGGGCGGCTGCTGCACGTACCCGATCATTGCAGGACGAGCGCGACGGCGGCGATGGTGGCCGCGATCGCCGGCACCGTCGCGGCGGCCGCCCACTGGCCGGCGGTGGCCGCGCCGGCCCCCTGCCACACCGCCGGCATCCGGCCGGTGTAGCCGCGGGAGAGCATCGCCAGGTAGACCCGCTCGCCGCGCTCGAACGCGCGCAGGAACAGCGCGCCGACCCCGGCCGCGAAGCCGCGCAGTTGCCACAGGAAACGCGGATCGTCACCCCGGGACACCCGCGCCACCCGCATCCGGCGGGCCTCGCCGACCAGCACCTCCAGGTAGCGCAGCATGAACGTGGCGATCTGGGTGAGGATCTGCGGGCACCGCAGCCGGTCCAGGCCGATCAGCAGGTCACGCGTCGTCGTGGTCGCCGCCAGCAGGAGCGACGCGAGTACGCCGAGCGTGCCCTTGGCGAGGATGTTGAACGCGCCGTGCAGCCCGTCGACGGACAGGGCGAGCCCGCCCACCTCGACCCGTTCCCCGGCGCCGAGGAACGGCAGCGCGAACGCGAACAGCACGAACGGCAGCTCGATCAGCGCCCGGCTGAGCAGCCAGCGCGGGCCGACCCGGGCCAGCGCGGCCACCACGGCGACCAGGAGCGCGTACCCGCCGAAGGCCCAGTACGCCTCCCGGGGCGTGGCCACCACCGCCACGCTGAACAGCACCATGGCGGTGATCTTCACCTCCGGCGGGAGGCGGTGCACCGGCGAGCCGGACTCGCGGTAGAGCACGTGCGCGTGCCCGGCGCCCACGGTCAGCGGGCGCCGCTGGACGGGGTCGCGGCCTCGTCCACCGGGTCGGCGCCCGCGGCGGTCGGGGCGGGCGAGGCGGGCACCGCCGGGCCGCGCCGGCGGGCCAGCCAGAACAGGCCGCCACCGAGCGCGAAGGTGAGCAGCACGCCGAGCACGCCGGACAGGCCGGTGGAGACGAAGTCGTTGCCGATTCCGCGTACGCCGTAGTCGGCCAGCGGGCTGTCCGCCAGCTCGTGGTCCTTCGCCTCCTGGGCCGGGCAGCTGCCGCCGGTGATCTCGTCGTCGGCGTTGACGGTGCAGCCCTTGAGCAGCGACGAGTCCAGCCCGTCCGGGTGCGACGAGGCGTAGTTGCTGACCACGCCCGCCAGCAGCAGGGCCACCAGCAGGCCACCGAGCAGGAACGGCCACTGACGCTTGCTCATCGGGCACCTCCGGCGACCGGGACGGCGGGAGCCGGCGCGGCCGGCTTGAGGGCGCGCAGCGCGTACACCAGATCGGGCCGGACCTTGGCGACGGTGACCACAGTGGTCGCGGTGATCAGGCCCTCGCCGATGCCGATCAGCAGGTGGGCGAAGGCCATGGTGCCGGCCAGGCCGGTGAGGTTGCCGCCGAGGTCGGTGGTGCCGCCCAGCCAGTACTGCAGGACGAAGCCCTGGGACGCGACGAGCACGCTGACCAGCGCGGAGACGAACGCGGTGACCGCCAGCCCGGCCGGGGTACGCGGCAGCACCCGCAGCAGCAGCGCGACCAGCAGGTACGCGGCGGCGGTGCCGAGCAGCGCCATGTTGGTGATGTTGAGGCCGAGCATCGCCACGCCGCCGTCGCCGAAGACCAGCGCCTGCACGATGAGCACCACGGCGACGCAGAGCGCGCCGACCCAGGGCCCGACGAGCAGCGCGGCCAGCGCGCCGCCGAGCAGGTGGCCGCTGACCCCGGCGGTGAAGATCGGGAAGTTGAGCATCTGCACGGCGAAGATGAACGCGGCGACCAGGCCCGCCATCGGCGCCAGCCGGTCATCGAGGTCGGCCCGGCCACGCAGCACACAGAAGGCGAGCGCGGCCAGGGCGAGGGCCGCGAAGATCGCGGCAACGGGACCGTTGATGATCCCGTTGGAGATGTGCATCGCCAGGGTGTCCACGGGCTCAGCGTATTTCCAGGAATGGGTTGTTGCCAATATCTAGCAACAACCCAGTTATGGCCGTCACCCGGT
Source organism: Micromonospora sp. TSRI0369 (assembly GCF_001905625.1). Taxonomy (NCBI): domain Bacteria; kingdom Bacillati; phylum Actinomycetota; class Actinomycetes; order Micromonosporales; family Micromonosporaceae; genus Micromonospora; species Micromonospora sp. TSRI0369. The sequence goes on along the minus strand of NZ_LIVU01000008.1, from coordinate 152,839 downwards.
CCGTCACCCCGCCCGCGCGTCGCCGTCGGCCGCCGCCCCGGGCACGGCGGTATCGTCACCGCCATGACCGACCGCCTCAGCCCCGGCGACCCCGCCCCCGAGTTCACCCTCCCCACCGACGACGGCGGGACGCTCTCCCTCGCCGACCTGCGCGGCCGCAAGGTCATCGTGTACGCGTACCCGGCCGCCATGACGCCCGGCTGCACCAAGCAGGCGTGTGACTTCCGGGACTCGCTCGCCTCGCTGCAGGCCGCCGGCTACGAGGTGGTGGGCATCTCGCCGGACAAGCCGGCCAAGCTCGCGAAGTTCCGCGAGCGGGACGCGATCACGTTCCCGCTGGTCTCCGACGCGGACAAGGCGGTGCTGACCGCGTACGGCGCGTTCGGCGAGAAGCAGATGTACGGCCGTACGGTCACCGGAGTGATCCGCTCGACGTTCGTGGTGGACGAGGACGGCAAGATCGAACGGGCGCTCTACAACGTGCGGGCCACCGGCCACGTCGCCAAGCTGCGCCGGGACCTCGGGCTCGACTGAGGTCGGCGCGCGGCCCGGCTCGTCACGGCCGGGCCGCAGTGGCGGCACCGAACGTGGTCTACGATCCGGAGGCTGTGCCACCGGTCCGCGGGCGGTGGTCACGATGAAGGGGCCGTAGCCCAACGGCAGAGGCATGCGGTTTAGGTCCGCACCAGTGCGGGTTCGAATCCCGCCGGCCCTACCAGTCGCCGGTGCCACGCGCGCCGGCGACTGTCGGGAAGGTCACGAACACGGGTCCGCGCCGCGTCGCCACGAGCAGGATTACGGCGTGGACCTGCGTTTCGCCCTCGACCCCGACCTGACCCCCGAGCTGCGCGAACAGATCATCGCGCTCTGGGTGGACGTGACGAACGCCGGCGGCGCCGTGGGCTTCGTCGCCCCCGTGACCGCCGACGAGGTACGCCCGCTCGCCACCTGCACGCTCGACGAGGTCGCGGACGGGCCGGACCGGCTGCTCGCCGCCTACGAGGGCGAACGGCTGGTCGCCGTGCTGGTCATCGCCGACAACCGGTTCCACCTCAAGACGCACTGGCGGGTGCTCAAGCGCGTCATGGTGCACCCCGACACGCAGGGACGCGGCCACGGCGCGGCGCTGATGCGCGAGGCCGAGCGGATCGCCCGAGGGCTGGGTCTGGCGGCGCTGCACGTGACGGTCCGCGACGGACTGGGGCTGGACCGCTTCTACAAACGCCTCGGCTACCGCGAGATCGGCCGCCTCCCCGCCGCGCTGCGCCTGTCCGCCACCGACGCCCGCGACGAAATCCTCATGTGGCTAGACCTCCCCACCCCAACCTGACCCCCTCCCCCTCCCCCCTTCCCTTGCCTCCCCGCGCCGCACCTCGCCGATCTTGCACTCACGGCCCCGGCAGATCGGGCATTCACGACACTCAAGGGTCCGCAAGTGCAAGATCAGCGAGGCTGGCCCACCCCACGCCGCCCTCACACCCCCGGCGCAGCCGGCAGTCGCGACGATCTTGCGGATTCGGCGGGGCTGTCTCGCTAACGGTGTTTCCGGCGATCTTGGTTAGTAGGTTTCAGCGGCTGGGAAGCGGTCGCTGAAGGTGATGGCGAAGGCGTTCAGGGCGGGTTTCCAGCGCATCGTCCATCGGGTCCTGCCGTCCCCGGTGGGGTCCAGGGACCGGGTCACCAGGTACAGACACTTCAACGCGGCCAGCTCGTTCGGGAAGTGGCCGCGGGCCTTGACCGCCCGTCGGTAGCGGGCGTTGAGCGACTCGATCGCGTTCGTGGAACAGATGACGGTGCGGATCTCCAGGTCGTAGTCGAGGAACGGGATGAACTCCGCCCAGGCGTTGTCCCACAGGCGGATCACCGCCGGATACCGATCGCCCCACTTGTCGGCCAGGTCGTCGAACGCCGCCCTGGCCGCTTGAGCGTTGACGGCGGTGTAGATCGGTTTGATGTCCCGCTTCAGCTCGTCCCAGTAGCGGCGGGACGTGAGCCGGAAGGTGTTGCGGATCAGATGGATGATGCAGGTCTGGACCACCGTGCGGGGCCACACGTTCGTAACGACCTCGGGCAGGCCCTTCAGGCCGTCGCAGACGAGGAAGAACACGTCCTTGACGCCTCGGTTGCGCAGGTCGGTCAGCACGCTCATCCAGAACTTCGCGCCCTCACCACCCGTGCCGGCCCACAACCCGAGGATGTCCTTCTCGCCGTCGAGGGTGACCCCGATCGCGGCGTAGAAGGGCCGGTTCGCGACCTGCCCGTCCCGGACTTTGACCACGATCGCGTCGATGAACACCGCCGCGTAGATCTCGTCGAGGGGCCGGTGCGACCAGTCGGTCATCTCCTCGATCACCTTGTCGGTGATCCGCGAGATCGTCTCCTTCGACACCGAAGCCCCGTAGATCTCGGCGAAGTGCGCCGAGATCTCCCCGGTCGTCAACCCTTTGGCATACAGCGACAACACCACCTCGTCGACCCCCGACAACCGGCGCTGCCGCTTGCGCACGATCTGCGGTTCGAACGTGCCCGCTCGGTCCCGCGGCACGTCGATCTGCACCGGCCCAGTCGCGTCGGTCAGCACCGTCTTTGGCCGGGTCCCGTTGCGGATGTTGCCCGAGCCGGCGCCGTCGGGTTCGTGTTTGGCATAGCCGAGGTGATCGGTCATCTCCTCGTTGAGCGCGGTCTCCAGGACCGTCTTGGTCAACTGCTTGAGCAGCCCGTCCGGGCCGGTCAACGACAGCCCTTGTTCCTTCGCGGCCCGGACCAGCTCAGCGGCGGCCTTCGCCTCCGCCGACGGCTCGGGCCGCTTCCTGCGTCCGGTCTGGTCGTTCAGTGTCGCGGTCATCACGGCACCCTCCTCACCAGGCACAACGCCTGGCGGGTCAGGCCGGAAACACCGTTAGATCCACAGACCCGATTCGGCCCAGGCGAAAGGTGCGAATGCCGCATCCGAGGGGCCGCAAATGCAAGATCGGCGGGGTGAGGGCGCGGGCGAGGGCGGCGCGCGGGGCGGGGCCCGAGGGCGCGGGCGGAGGTCCTGAGGACCGTGGGGTGAGGGTTAGGCGCAGCTAGTGGGGGTGGGTGGGGCGGCGGCTGCCTGCACGAGGGGGTCCGTGAGGGCTGAGGTGGGGGCGGCGGGGGTGGATGCGGTCGGGGTCGAGGTGGGGGTGGGGGTGGACGGGGTCGGGGATGTGGGGCGGGGCTTCTTCGGGGTCGGTGTGGTGGGGGCGGGCTTCGCGCCGTACATCCGGACCGTGCTGCGCTGCACCTGGCCCGGGAGCATCCGGACGCCGGTGGCGGTCGCGCGGTTGCCGTACACGTCGGTGACCCGGATCGTGTACGGGCCGGGGCCGGCACCGGACTCGATCAGCCAGTAGTTGTAGTCCTGCCGCTGGGCCGCGCGCCACGATCCGTTCTGCCGGACCTCGACCGAGCGCAGCGGATTGCCATGGTCACCGACAAGCACGGCGAACCACCACTGCGACGAGCCCTCCTTCATGCGGAAGGTGAGCGGCCCGGACAGCGGCGGGGTCACCACGGCCCGGTAGCTGACCTTCACCACGCCCTGCACCGGGTCGGCGATCCGGGCGAACGCTTCGGCGGACAGGTCGAGGTGGCCCGGGGCGCACTCCGGGCACTGGTCCATGACCAGCACCCGGACCGTGCCGCGCGGGCCGGTGACGTCGAGGAACCCGCCGCAGGAAGCGCCGGCCGCGTACTCGCTCGGGCCGAACGCGACGTACATCCGGTTGGCCGGGGCGGCGGGTCGGGAGCAGTTGCCGCCGGCGCCGGCGGAGTCGTAGAAGGTGGCCTTGCCGCTGCGGGTGGCCCCACCGACGGGCGGGGCGGCGCCGAGGGGAAGCGCCGCCAGGACCGGGACGCCGGCGGGTGGAGGCGGGGCTGCGCAGGCGGGGGCGGCGCCGCCGCGTACCGCGAGGGCGACAGCGACCGCCGCCGCGACGGTGACCAGACCGGCGGCGGCGAGCCGGCGGCGGCGCGTGGCGGCACGGCGACCGGGCGCGGTGGCGGGCGCGCGGTCGTCGGTCGGCGGGTGGGGTGCGGTGCCGTCGGTCACGCCGGTCGATGCTGCCGGACCGGCGTGCCGCCGGACAAGCGAGCTAAGCGAAAGCTAAACCGGCGCGGAGGCTAGTGCGGCCGGACCGCGCGGGCGGTGGCGACGATGCCGGCCAGCTCGTCGGCGAGGTCGGGGCGCCCGCGCAGCGAGTCCTCCAGGCGCACACGCCACACGCCGGTCTCGACCGGGATCCGGTCGTCGCCGGACCAGCGGACCCGGTCGCGGGTCTCGTCGAGGGCCGCCCATGTGGCGGGGCCGAGCAGATCGCCGAGTACGCGGTAGAGCCAGTGGAACAGTTCCTCGTCGTGGACCGCCGCGCCGATGACGCGGGCCGCGTCCCACGCCACCCGGGGCTGGTGGATAACCTGCATCTCGACTCCTCGGTCGACCTGGCCGTCATACCATCATCGATCCGAGGCGCTCCTCCCGGCAAGGCCCGGCACCGGGTCAGCCCGCCCGCCGGGCTGCGCCGCGATCCCCGCCCGGGGCACGAGGGTCCCCCCGTGGCGCAGCGCGAATCAGTAGCATCGGAGCATGTCAGATCGCCATCAGCTCGCCGATTCCGACGCCCGCCCCGGGTTCTCCGATGTGGAGCCGGGCGAGCCGGTTCGGCAGAAGGCGCCCCGGCGTCGCCGTGGCCGGCGGATCGCCCTGATCGTGCTGCTCGTGATGGTGCTGCTCGCCGGTGGCGGCGCGCTGGCCGGCGGTCTTTACTACCGCTCGGTCGACAAGTCGATCGAACGGGTCGACGCCTTCGAGGGCGTACCGGAGGAGTCGCGCCCGCAGGTCGAGGTCAAGGGCGCCATGAACATCATGATCCTGGGCAGCGACTCCCGCGACCCGGAGAGCACCGGCGGCTCGCGCAGCGACACGATCATCCTGGCCCACCTGCCGAAGGACCGGTCGAGCGCCCAGCTCATCTCGATCCCGCGGGACACCTGGACGGCCGTCCCGAAGTCGAAGGAGGGCCGCGGCGGCCGCGACGCGAAGATCAATGCCGCGTACGCCTGGGGTGGTGTGCCGCTGATGGTGCAGACGGTGGAGAAGTTCAGCGGCGTACGGGTGGACAACGTGGCGATGGTGGACTTCGCCGGCTTCAAGGAGATCATCGACGCACTGGGCGGTGTCGAGATCGACGTGGAGAAGGGTTTCAGCACGAATTACTCGCTCGCCGGCACGCGGACCTTCGAGAAGGGCCGGCAGACCATGAACGGCGCAGCCGCGCTGGACTACGCGCGGGAACGGCACGCCTTCCCCGACGGCGACTTCGCCCGCATCCGGCACCAGCAGCAGGTGATCAAGGCCATTCTGGACAAGGCCGCCTCGGGCGGGGTGATGACCAACCCGGCCAAGCTCAACTCGTTCGTCCGTGCCACGTCGGACTCGGTGGCTGTCGACAAGTCACTGTCGCTGGTGGACCTCGCGATGGAGATGCGCGGGCTGCGCAGCGGCAATCTGACGTTCTTCACCTGCCCGGTGAAGGGAACGGGCCGCGTCGGCAGCGAGAGCGTCGTGTTCCCGGATCCGGCGCGCGCGAAGACGCTGTTCGACGCGGTTCGCCGCGACTCGGTCCCGGAGATTCTCGCCATGAGCGGAAAGTAGGACGTCGATCTGCCGTGCCGGTGGTGGCGGCGCGGCGGGGTCGCTCGTATCCTGCGATCGTCGTCGGTCTCCGTATCCGGGCCGGCGGCGTCACGGGGGAGGATCGACCATGCCACGCCTTCCGGCGTTCGAGCATCCGGCCGCGCCGTCGAACGACCCGCCGTCGAACGACCCGCCGTCGAACGACCCGCCGATGAACAGCGGCCTGGACACGACAACGGTCCTGCCCTACGCGGGGTCGCGGGCCTCGACGCGTACGCGATGGGTGCGCGCGTGGATGGTGACCGCGCCCATCGACGTCGCGGCGCTGCTCGCACCGCTGCTGCTGACCCAGAACTACTGGCGTGGCACGCTGGCCAACGCGGCCCTCACAGTGGGCTTCTTCGCGGCCGGCGGGCTGTACCGGCCCCGCCGGCACATCAGCATCCTGGACGAGCTGCCGAGCCTCGGCGGGCGGCTGCTGGCCTCCGGCGCGGTGGTGGCCATCATCGCGGCGCTGCGGCACGACTCGGTGCCGCACGTGAGCGGCTTCGTCCAGGGCGTCGCGTTCTCCGCCGGCCTGGTGGTCGTGGGGCGCGCGCTGAACTGCCGGCTCGTCCTGCTGGCCCGCAAGCGCCGGTGGGTGGAGCGCAACACCATCGTCGTCGGCGGCGGCCCGATCGGCGGGGAACTGGCCCGGCTGCTGCGCCGCCATCCGCAGTACGGGCTGCGGTTCGTCGGCGCGGTGGACGCCCCGTCGCGGCCGCGCATGGGCGCGGTGCCGCTGATCGGCACGATCGACGACCTGGAGAAGCTCACCGACATGCTGGAGTGCGAGGTCCTGGTCATCGCCGACCCGGACTGCTCCGAGTCGGACCTGATGGAGTCGCTGCTGCGCCCGGCCAGCTCGCGGTGCGACCTGTGGGCGGTGCCGCGCCTGTGGGGTTCGCGGGGCCAGGGCGGCTACCCCGACCACATCGGCGCCATCCCGATCGTCAAGATCGGCGACACCACGCTCACCGGTCCCCGCTGGCGGGTCAAGCGGGCCTCGGACGTGGTGTTCGCGGTGACCGCCCTGGTGGTGCTGAGCCCGCTGCTGCTGCTCTGCGCACTCGCCACGTTCCTCGACGGCGGCCGTGGCGTGTTCTTCCGGCAGGAGCGGATCGGCCGGTACGGCAAGCCGTTCCACGTCATCAAGTTCCGGTCCATGCGTCCGGAGGACGAGCACGAGTCGCAGACGACCTGGTCCATCGCGCACGACCAACGGGTCGGGCCGATCGGGCGGTTCATGCGGCGCACCTCGCTCGACGAGCTGCCGCAACTGTGGAACATCCTGCGCGGTGAGATGAGCGTGGTGGGGCCCCGCCCGGAGCGGCCGTACTTCGTGGAGAAGTTCTCGGTGGAGTATCCGACCTACGCGATGCGGCACCGGGTACCGGTCGGGCTCACCGGGCTGGCCCAGGTCAGCGGCCTGCGCGGGGACACGCCGATCTCGGACCGGGCGCGGTTCGACAACTACTACGTCGAGAACTGGTCGCTCTGGCTCGACATCAAGATCGTGCTGCGTACCGTCAGCGAGGTGTTCCGGGGCGGGGGAGGCTGAGCGCCTCGGCCAGGTCCGCGTGCCAGTCCCCCGGCGGCGGCAGCTTCGCCGCGGCCCACCGGCCGTGCGCCAGCACGCTGTAGCGGGGGCGCCGCGCCGGGCGCGGGAAACTGTCGCTCGTGGTGGGCCGGACCCGGTCCGGGTCCAGGCCGCGCAGGGCGAACACGGCGCGGGCCAGGCCGTACCAGGTGGTCTCGCCGGCGGCGGTGCCGTGGTACGTCCCGGGCGCCGCGTCGCCGGCCAGCGCCGCGTCGGCCAGCGCCACGAGCCGCTCCGCGAGACGGTACGACCAGGTGGGCTGCCCGCGCTGGTCGTCCACCACGTCGAGCCGGTCGCGTTCGGCGGCCAGCCGCAGCATGGTGGTGACGAAGTTGCGGCCGTGGGTGGCGTAGAGCCAGGCGGTACGCACGACGTACCCGGTCTCGGGCAGCAGCCGGGCCACCGCCTGTTCCCCGGCGAGCTTGCCGCGCCCGTACGCGTTGACCGGGCCGGTCGGCGCGTCCTCCGGGTACGGCTCGACGGCGTCCCCGGCGAACACGTAGTCGGTCGAGACGTGCACCAGGCGCGCGCCGGACACGGCACAGGCGTGGGCCAGGTGGGCGACCGCGTCGCCGTTGACAGCCGTCGCGTCCGCCTCGTGCGTCTCCGCGCCGTCCACGTCGGTCCACGCGGCGGCGTTGAGCACCACGTCGTGCCCGCCCACCGCGTCCCGGACCGCGTGGGCGTCGGTGACGTCGAGGCCGGCGCGGGTGGCGGCGGTGACCGACAGGTCGGGCCGGGTCCGCAGCACGGCGAGCAGGTCCCGTCCGAGCATGCCGCCCGCGCCGGTGACGAGCACCCGGGTCATGGGTGCCCGGCCGTCTTCAGCGGCTCCCACCAGGCCCGGTTGTCCCGGTACCAGCGGACCGTCTCGGCCAGGCCCCGGTCGAGGTCGATGCTCGGCGCGTACCCCAGCTCGCTGCTGATCTTGGTGATGTCCAGCGAGTACCGGCGGTCGTGGCCCTTGCGGTCGGTGACCGGCACGACCCGGTCCCAGCCGGCCCCGCAGGCCGCCAGGAGCCGCTCGGTGAGCTGCCGGTTGGTCAGCTCGGTGCCGCCGCCGATGTGGTAGACCTCGCCGGCCCGCCCCTTCTCCTGCACCATCGCCACGCCCCGGCAGTGGTCGTGCACGTGCAGCCAGTCGCGCACGTTGCCGCCGTCGCCGTACAGCGGCACGGTGCCGCCGTCGAGCAGGTTCGTCACGAACAGCGGGACGACCTTCTCCGGGAACTGGTAGGGCCCGTAGTTGTTGGAGCAGCGGGTCACCACCACGTCCAGGCCGTGGGTGCGGTGGTAGGCCAGCGCCAGCAGGTCGGACCCGGCCTTCGAGGCGGAGTACGGCGAGTTCGGCGACAGCGGCCAGTTCTCCGTCCAGGAGCCGGAGTCGATCGAGCCGTACACCTCGTCGGTGGAGACGTGCACGAACCGGCCGGTGCCGTGGCGCAGCGCGGCGTCCAGCAGCGTCTGGGTGCCGAGCACGTTCGTGGTGACGAACGGGGCCGCGCCGGTGATGGACCGGTCCACGTGCGACTCGGCGGCGAAGTGGACGATCACGTCGTGCCCGGGCACCACCTCGTCGACGAGCGCCGGATCGCAGATGTCGCCGCGGACGAAGCACAGGCGCGGGTCGTCACGCACCGGGGCCAGGTTCGCCAGGTTGCCGGAGTAGGTGAGCTTGTCCAGCACGGTGAGCGCCGTGGGCGCCGCCGCGGGCACCCCGGCCGCGTCGCCGCCGGGCACGCCCAGCAGCATCCGCACGTACTCCGACCCGATGAAGCCGGCGCCGCCGGTGACGAGGATCCTCACGGGTCGAGGAGTCTACGCCGTACGAGCAGCACAGGCGGGACGTCGAAGGGCCACGGTGGTGGCGGCGTCACGGGTAGTCTCCGCGAGTGCGTGGAATCCTTCTCGCCGGTGGCACCGGGTCCCGGCTGTGGCCGATCACCCGGGCCGTCTCCAAGCAACTGATGCCGGTGTTCGACAAGCCGATGGTCTACTACCCGCTGTCCACTCTGGTGATGGCCGGGGTGCGGGAGATCCTTGTCGTCACCACGCCGGAGGACCGCGCCCAGTTCGAGCGGCTGCTCGGTGACGGCAGCCAGTGGGGGCTGCGGCTGGCGTACGCCGAGCAGCCCCGCCCGGAGGGCATCGCGCAGGCGTTCCTGCTCGGCGCGGACTTCATCGGTGACGAGTCGGTGGCGCTGATCCTCGGCGACAACATCTTCCACGGCGTCGGGCTCGGCCGGCAGCTCGCCCAGCACGGCGAGCCGACGGGCGGCCGGGTCTTCGCGTACCCGGTGGCGAACCCGCAGGAGTACGGCGTGGTCGAGTTCGACGCCGACGGCCGGGTGCTGTCGATCGAGGAGAAGCCGGCCCGTCCCCGGTCCCGGTACGCGGTGCCCGGCCTCTACTTCTACGACAACCGGGTGGTCGAGATCGCCCGCAAGCTGACGCCGAGCGCGCGCGGCGAGCTGGAGATCACCGCTGTCAACGAGACGTACCGGGCGTGGGGCGAGCTGACGGTGACGGTCCTGGACCGGGGCACCGCGTGGCTGGACACCGGCACGTTCACCTCGATGATGCAGGCCGCCGAGTTCGTCCGGGTGATCGAGGAGCGTCAGGGCATGAAGATCGGCTGCGTCGAGGAGGTGGTCTGGCGCTCCGGGCTGATCGACGACGAGCGGCTGCGCGTGCTCGCCCATCCGCTGACCCGCAGCGGCTACGGCGAATACCTGCTGGGCCTGCTGGGCGGCCCGAGCGGGACCGACCGATGAAGATCCGGCCGCTGAGCATCGAGGGGGCCTGGGAGATCACGCCCCGACAGCACGGCGACTCCCGCGGGTTGTTCATGGAGTGGTACCGGTTCGACCGGCTCGCCGAGGTGGTCGGGCATCCGCTGCGGCTCGCCCAGGGCAACCTGTCCGTCTCCGCGCGGGGCGTGGTCCGCGGCATCCACTTCGCCGACGTCCCGCCGGGCCAGGCCAAGTACGTGACCTGCGTACGCGGGGCCGTCGTCGACCTGGTGGTGGACATCCGGGTGGGCTCGCCGACGTTCGGGCGGTGGGAGGCGGTGCGGCTGGACGACGTGGACCGGCGTGCCGTCTATCTCAGCGAGGGCTTGGGGCACGGTTTCTGCGCGCTGACCGACGACGCCACGCTGAGCTATCTCTGCTCCACCACCTACAACCCGGGCGCCGAGCACACTGTGCATCCCCTCGACCCGGACCTGGCGATCGACTGGCCGGTCGAGGCGCCGGTGCTGTCGGCCCGGGACGCCGCCGCGCCCAGCCTGGCCGACGCCCGCACGGCCGGGCTCCTGCCCGGCTACCGCAGTTGCCTGTCGTTCGTGGCCGGTCCCGACCCGGCCAGGTGGAGCCCGAAGGCTGATTGCAGCTGACCGGTCATTCGGGTAGAAAATGCCAGCGACGTGGTACTCGACGTACCCGTACCGGTGCCGCACCGTTTGGGGGAGACGAGTGACAGGCGGTTCGCTGGTCGACGCTGCTCAGTCCCCGTCGGACCCCGGCACGACACCTCCGTCGCGGCGCCGGGCGGCCGGTCTGCTGCGGCGGCTCGTCGCGCCCGAGCGCCTCTATCTCGGCGCGCTGGGCCTGACCGGCCTGGCGGCGGTCATGTCGGTGACGCTGCCCGCGGCGGAGCGCGGCGAGCTGTCGGCGAACATGGTGAGCGCCACGCTCGGCGCGGCCGTCGGCGGGCTGTCGCTCGACACCTTCCTCATCTCGCGCCCGGCCGGCTGGGTGCAGTCCCGCGGGCGGGCGTACCTGGTCGCGATCCTCGGCGTCTCCGTACTCCTGTCCGGTGTCGCCGCCGCGCTGCTCACCGCGGCGGCGGGGGTCGGCGCCTATCTGGTCGGCGTCGGGTCCGCGGTGGGCCTGACCGTGTTCAACACGGTCTCGTCGATCGCCCTGCGGCAGCGCAGCTTCCGGCTGGTCTACGCGATGCGCGCGGCGAGCGGCGCGGTCCTGGTCGCCGGTTACGCCGCCCTCTACGCCGCCGGCCGGCTCGACGGCGGCCTGTGGAGCATGGTGTGGCTCGGGGTCCAGTGGCTCAGCGCCTTCGCCGTGTGCGGCCTGATCCTGGTCCGGCTGCGGCGGGCCGGGGCAGCCCCGGCGCCCACCTCGACCGGGTCGGACTACCGGGCCGACCTGCTCGCGGTCGGGAGCCTGCACCTGGGCATCTTCGCGCAGATGATGACGCTGCGGTTCAACCAGGTCCTGGTGGCCAGGTTCGCCGGGGCCGGTCCGCTCGGCGTCTACGCGCTGGCGGTCGCTGCCCTGGAGTTCGCGCAGGCGGGCGCCGTGGTGCGGGCGCAGCGCATCCTGGCCGACCGGGACGGCGGGGACGGGCCGGACCCGACGCCGGCGGTGGTGAGGGCCGCCCTGCCGATCGCCCTGGCCGCGATCGCCGGGCTCGGGGTGCTGGGCTTCCTGGCGCCGGAGTACCGGCACGCCTGGCTCCTCGGGCTGCTGCTCCTGCCGGGCTCGCTCGCCACGGCGGCCGGGAAGAGCTGGAGCGCCCTGCTGCTGAAGCGGCGGGGCGAGAAGGCGACCACAGTGGTCGCCGTCGTCACGTCTGCGGTCGCGATACCGGCATACCTCGGCGTCATCCCGTGGGCCGGTGTGGTCGGGGCGGCGGTCGCCTCCTCGCTCGCCTACGCCGTACACGCGTTCGCGTCGAGAGCGAGCCTGCGCCGAGCGCAGCCGCCGAATCCTGGGATGGTGTGAGATGGACGTCTCGATCGTGGTTCTCGCCTGGGAGGACTTCCACCGCACCCGCGCCTGCGTCCTGTCACTGCCCGCCGAGGCCGAGATCGTCGTCGTGGACAACGGCAGCTCGGCGGAGATCCGCCAGGCGCTGAGCGAGTTCTGCGCCCAGCAGGGCGTCACCTACGTCCAGTCCGGCTCGAACCTGGGGTACGCCCGGGGCATGAACCTCGGCGTACGGCACACCAGCAGGGCGAACGTCATCCTCTCCAACAACGACATCGTCGTGCGCGACGACGCGGTGGCCCGGCTGCTCACGGCCCTGGAGGACCCGGAGGTGGGCGCCGCCTTTCCCGCGGTGGTGACGCCGGAGGGCGTGCCGCAGACCGAGGGCGGCCGGTTCCTGACCATGGGGGTCGGGCTCGGCCACGCCACCGGGCTGAGCCTCGTGGTGCCGCGCCTGCGGATCGTCGCGCCCCCGGAGCAGGCGGACTGGCTGACCGGGCCGTTCGTCGCGCTGCGACGTAGCACCTTCGACGCCATCGGCGGTGTCGACGAGACGTCCTTCTTCTACTCCGAGGACATGCGGCTGTGCTGGGCGGTGCGGCGGCAGGGCAAACGGCTGGCGTACGTGGCGGACGCCGTGATCATGCACGAGGACGACGCGACGGCGAAGCGCCGCTGGTCGGCCGAGGAGATCTCCGAGCGGCGTACCCGCGAGTTCATCCGGGCCAGCCGGGACCTGGGCGGCCGCCGTGGTCGCGTGGCGGCCACCGCGTACGTCTGCGGCATCCTGCTGCGGGCGGCGGTGGGCCGCGACTCCGTGCGCCGCGCGATAGCGCGCGGAGCCGTCGCGGGACTGCGTGCGTCGTGAAGGTGCTCTTCGTCTGCACGACAGGTGGCGCCGGGCGGCGGCAGCTGGGCGGCGCGGAACGGATGCTCACCGAACTGGTGCCGGCGCACGCCCGCACCGGCGTCGACGTGGTCGCCGCCACCTCGGACGACGAGGTGGGCCGGTCGCTGCGGGAGGCCGGAGTGCCGTGGGTCGGGCTCGGCGCGACCAGCCGGATCGACCTCGGCTACGCGCGGGAGATCCGTCGACTCGTCCGCGAGGTGAAGCCGGACGTGGTCTGCGCCCACCTGCTGTCCGCCGCCATGCACGCGCGGGCCGCGCTCAGCCTGGACCGCACTCCGCTCGTGGTCACCCTGCACAACAGCCTCTGGCAGTACCGGGACACCGCCGGGTCGTGGCAGCAGAAGGCCGCCATCCAGTCCAACATCACGCTGGACCTGGCGATGCGCCGCCTCCGGCCGCACGCGACAGTCGCGGTGTCCGAGTTCGAGGCCACCGAGCTGCGCGAGCGGGGGCGCGTCCGCAACATCCACCTGATTCCCAACCCCCTGCCGGCCGACTGGCCCGGCCCGAAGCCCGCCGACGCGCCGGCGCCCGGCCGGCGGCCCGTGGTCGGCTACCTGGGCCGGTTGGAGCGGGAGAAGGGCGCGGACCTGCTGGCCGAGACCGCCGCGCACCTGCCGGAGATGGACGTCAAGGTCGCCGGCGCCGGCTCGCTGCCGATCGCGGCCCGGCCGAACCTGGAACTCGTCGGGCGGGTCAGCGCGGCGGACTTCCTCCGGCGCGTCGACTGCCTCCTGGTCCCGTCCCGGGTCGAGTCGTTCGGGCTCAGCGCGCTGGAGGCGCTGTCCCTGGGCGTACCGGTGGTGCACACCGGGGCCGGCGGCCTGGCCGAGGTCACCAGGCACGCCACCGGCACGCTCGCCGTCCGGGCCGACCTCAGCCCCGCCGCGCTGGCCGCCGCCGTCCGACAGGCGCTGGCCCACGCCGGGCCCGCCGGGGAGCGGCAGGCCGTGGCCGAGTGGTACGCCCAGGAGTACGCCTTCGACCGGTGCGTGACGCGCTGGCAGAGTCTGTACCGGTCGCTGCGGTGACCGCCGTGGAACTGACTGTCGTCACGGTGCTCTACCGGTCCGCCGGCATGCTCGCCGAGACGCTGCCCACCTGGGTACGCAGCGCCGACGGGCTGCCGGTGCGGTTCGTCTTCGCCGACAACTGGCCCGGCGACGGCTGCGCGGAGATCATCGCCGGCTGCCTCGACCACGACCGGTACCGGTACCTCCCCGACTCGTCCAACCCCGGTTTCGCGGCCGGCTGCAACCGGGCCGTCGCGGCCACCACCACCGGCCACGTGCTGCTGCTGAACCCGGACGTCTGGCTGCCCGACGGCGCGCTGGCCCGCATCTGCGCCACCGTCGCGGAGGACCCCGGCGCCCCGGTCGCGGTCGGTCTGGCCATGCACGGCGGCGAGTACGTGGGCATCGACCTGCACCCGGTCTCGCTGTTCATCGACCGGTCCGCCACGACGGCGCGGGCGCCACTGGGCCCGTCCGGCGGCGCGGCGGTCTTCCCCACCGACCTGTACCGCAGGTTCGGCGGGTTCTACGAGCACCTGTTCGCCTGGGGTGAGGACGCCGACCTCGCCCTGCGGCTCTACGCCTCGGGGGTTCGTACCCGGGCGCTGGATCTGATGCTCCCGCACGCCGGTGGGCACAGCGTCGACGGCGACGACCGGCTCCAGGGATTCCGGGCGTTCCTCCTGGCCCGCAACCGGCTCCTGGTCGCGGCGCGGACGCTCACCTGGCCGCTGCTGCTCGTCGCGCTCCCGGTCCTCGCGTTGGCGCACGTCGCGCTCGCCGCCCGGCGGGTCCGCCAAGGGCTGCTGCGGCCGTTCCTGCGCGGCGTGGGACACGGCCTGCGGCAGGGGCCGGCCGCCCGCCGGCAGTGGACCGGCAAGCGGTTCGGCTTCGCGACTCTGCTCAGCTATCTGACAGTTCGGAGAGCGTGATGACGGGACACCCGTGGAGTGTCGTGACTGTCACCTACAACTCGGCGGACACGCTGCGCCGCTGCTGGCGCGGCGAGAAGCCGTACGAGTGGATCGTGGTGGACAACGCGTCGTCCGACGACTCCGCCGCGGTGGCCCGGGAACTGGGCGCCCGGGTCATCCCGCTGCCGGAGAACGTCGGCTTCTCCCGGGCCAACAACGTCGCGCTACACGAGGCCGGCGGCAGGTACCACCTCTTCGCGAACCCGGACCTGGAGGTCCGCCCGGACGGGCTGGACGTGCTCGCGCGGCACCTGGACGCGCACGGCGGCCTGGTGGCGCCCCAACTGCTCACGACCGGGGGAACTCCGCAGCCCAACGGGCGTGGCTTCCCGTACGCCACCGCGAAGCTCGGCAACCGGAAGCTGTGGCCGCTGTCCCGCCTGCACGCGTCGTACCGGATGGTGGCGGAGCCGGGTGAGGTCCGCTACGTCGCCTGGCTGATGGGGGCGGCGGTCGCCGGACGCACCGCGGACCTCGTCGAGCTGGGTGGGTGGAACGAGCGTTTCTTCCTCTACTACGAGGACCACGAGCTGGGTCTGCGGGCGTGGCAGCGTGGTTTCCCTGTCGCTCTGCTCGGTGACGTGCGCTGGACCCACCACTGGGCGCGGGCGACGAACTCGGTGCGGTGGTCGCCGGCGCACACGCTGGAGCTGCGCAGCGCCCGGATCTTCTTCGGCATGTTCCCCGAGTTCCTGGTCGGCCTGCCGCCGGCCGCACGCCGGCATCAGCGGGCGGCCGGCCTGATCGGTTCACGGGTGCCCGCGCCCCGCCCGCCGGTGGCCGGCTGAGCCGGGGCGGTCCGCGTGCTTCCCCTCCTGAAGACCGCCGTCCGGCGTGCGCTCGTGTCGCAGCCGATGGCTACGGCGTACCACGGGCGCGCCAACGGATTCGGCGCCCTGCGACTCGCTTTCGCGCTGGCCGTGGTGCTGTCCCACACCGCCGCGCTCGGGTTCGGGCGTCCGCTGCTGCACCGGGTCGACCTGGGCGCGCTGGCGGTGGCTGGCTTCTTCACGATCTCCGGGTTCCTCGTCGTCGGCTCGGCGCGGCGCAACTCGGTGCCCCGCTTCCTGTGGCACCGGGCGCTGCGGATCTGGCCCGGGCTGTGGGTCTGCCTGCTGTTCACCGGCCTGGTCGTCGCGCCGCTGCTGTACCTGGACCGCCACGGCACTGTCGACGGGCTGTGGCGCAGCCCGGGCGGCGTGCTCGACTACCTGCGGCAGAACTGGTGGGGCGGGCTGCGGCAGTTCGGCATCGCCGACCTGCTGCGCGGTGACACGCCGTACTGGCACTGGCAGGGCGGGAACACCATCAACGGGTCGTTGTGGACCCTCGCCTACGAGATCTACTGCTATCTGGCGGTGGCCGTCCTGGCCGCGCTCACCGTCCTGCGCCGGCAGCTCCGCTGGCTCACGCTGCTCGCCGTGGTCGCGGTGTTCGGCGTCCTCTGCTGGAACCATCTCCAGCCCGGGGCGGCGGTCTGGACGAGCGGGGCCATCGGTCCGCTGCCGATGCTCGGCACGCTGGAGAAGACCTACCTGCTCTGGTACGGGTTCATGTTCCTGGCCGGCGGGGCCGCCGAGCTGTACCGCGACCGGCTGCCGATGAACGACCTGCTCGGCGTGCTCGCGCTCGGGACGGTCGGCTGGCTCGCCGCGCGTGGCGACTTCGTCGGCCCGGGGCCGAACGCCGTCGCGGGGGCGTTCTTCGCCCCGGCGCTGCTCGCCTACGCGTACGCCGTCCTCTGGCTGGCCGTGCGGCTGCCGCGGATGCTGCACCGCGTCGGCCGCGACAACGACTACTCGTACGGGGTCTACATCTACTCGTTCGTGGTGCAGCAGGTGCTCGCCAAGATCGGCCTGCCGGCCCTCGGCGTGGCCGGTTTCTTCCTGTTCAGCGCGCTGCTCAGCCTCGGGTTGGCGATGCTCTCCTGGCACCTGGTCGAGAAGCCGGCGCTGCGGGGAAAGGACTGGACGCCGCCCGCGCTGCGCGAGCCGTCCGACGATCCGCCGGGCCACGACGGTCCCGCCTCGCGTCCGGGGCCCGGGCGCACGGCGGACGTCGAGCCGGATCCGGCTGCCGCGCCCGCCGCCGGTTAGCGCGGGCCCGCGGCGGCCGGGACGGCGGCTTCCGTGCCCGGTCGCCGGCGACGGGGCAGCGGCAGCGCCCGCGCCGACAGGGACGGGTTGTCGGCGGCGCCCAGCGCGACCGCCAGGAGCAGCACGGCCACGGCGCCCAGCCACAGCCACACGTCGAAGAAGAAGATCTGGGCCGCGAACCCGACCAGCAGGAGGCGGGCCGGCAGCGACCGGAGGCGCCGGTAGAGCAGCACCAGGAGCGCCAGCAGGCAGGCCAGTCCGATCAGGCCGAAGTTGTACCAGAACGTCAGGTAGGTGTTGTCGAAGACCTGGGCCTGACCGTCGCCGATGCCGACGTTCTCCAGGAACCGCACGTTGGCTTCCGGCCCGTTGCCGAACACCACTGTGGACCAGTCGCGGGTGATGCCGTCCCAGACCACGCTCATGCGCGTGAAGCGGGCGTCGGCGCTGGCCGGGTCGGAGATCCGTGATCCCGCCACGTCGACGGAGTCCACGGCGCTCCCGGTCGGCGCCGCCGGGGCCGGCGCGCTGGGCTCCGGCGCCACGGAACTCGCCGTCGGAGGCGCCGGAGCGGCCGGGCTCGGCGTGGACGCGGGCGACTCGGGAGCCGGCGCCGCCGAACTCGCCACCGGGGCGGCCGGACTCGGGGGCGGGACGGCGGCGGTGGCCGTGCCCTGCCCGGTCGGCGTCGAGGCGGTGGTGTCGGGCAGCAGGGCGGGCGGGCTGAACGCCACGAGCGCCCAGGTGATCGCGGCGATGGCGGCAGCGCTGCCCAGGCCGCGCCAGCTGACCTTCCGCCACTGGAGGAACAGCCAGAGCCCGAGGGCGAGAACCGTGCCCACCCAGGCGCTGCGGGTGCCCGAGAGCACCAGGCCGACGAGGTTGGCGGCGACCGGCACGTACCAGAACCGGCCCCGGAGGGTCAGCGCGACGAGCACCATCGCCATGGCGAACGTGCCGTAGATGATGGGGTGCCCGGACAGGCCCACCGCCCGGGTCGCGTCGAACGCCGAGGTGTAGGTCCAGTCGTACGCGAACTGGTCGAAGATCGGCCAGCTCCGGGAAGCGGTCTGATACTTGGCGAACACGGCCACGGCGACGCTGAACCAGGTGAGGGCCTCCGCGATCCGCAGGACGGTACGCCGGTCGTGCCGCGCCTCCTCCGCGAGGTGCCAGGCCAGCACGCCGAAGCACAGCAGAGGCGCGACGCCGACGGCGATCGGCTTCACCCCGTGCCAGTGGACGAGCCCCGCGAGCACCGCGCACGCCGGAAGCAGCAGCGCCGCCGCGAGCGCCTTCGGCGGCCACCCGTCGCGTTCGGCGCGCAGCACCCGCCCCCACGCGGCGAGGAGGAACAGGAGCAGCAGCAGCGCGTACGAGGGATTCGTCGGATAACCGACGTCGATGGTCACCGGGACGGCGAACGCGATGACGAAGACCGTCCAGGTGATCCGGACCGGTTCCGTCAGCACCCAGCCGAGCAGGGCGCCGACGCCGACCCCGAGCGCGAGCTGCCACCTGCCCGTGAGCAGGAACCCGGCCGCCAGAACGACAAGGCCGAGGCCGAGGTGAAGCACCCTGCGCTCCACGCCCCTGATCTGGTCAGCCAACACGCGCACCGCACGATCGTACGGATCAGCCGTGGCCGATCGGCACCAGCCCTGGGGCCGGGGACGCGGGCCCGCAGGTCCGGGCCTGTCGACGCACCTGAGTGGTGGGTTAGGGTGACGGCCGGTCGGCAGGCGGGGATAGGGATCTGCGTGGTCGCACGGGTGGAACCAGCCGATGTGGACAGAACCGGCGGGGCGGTGGACCGCCCGCCGGGGCCCCGCCCGATCCTGTGGGACAGCACCGCCGTCCTCGCTCTGCTGTGCCTCCTGCCGATCCTGCACGACGTCAAGACCATGCTCGCCGCGCCGTACTGGCTCGACGAGGCGTGGGTCGCCCTGTCCGTCCGCTTCCCGCTGGGCGATCTGCCGGTCACCACGTCGTCCAGTCCGCTCGGCTGGAGCCTCCTGCTGCGGCTGGTACCCGACCCGGACGACCTGCGGCTGGTCACCCTGGCGTTCCAGGGGCTCGCGGTCGTGGCGGCGTACGGTCTCGGCCGGGCGCTGCGGTGGTCGACGCCCGGCCGGGGCGTGGTGGCCGGCGCGGCCTGCGCGGCGGCGGTCCTGCTGCTCCCCGCCCAGCAGGTGCGCCACGATCTCAAGCAGTACACCGCAGACGCCGCCGTGGCCGTGGGCGTGCTCGCCCTGGTCGCCTGGGTCGAACAGCGGTGGTCGCGCCGGCGGCTCAACGTGCTCACCGCCGCCGTCGCAGCCGGCATGCTGGTCAGCCACGTCACAGCGATCGTGGCGCCGTGCGCGTTCGGCGGATTGCTGCTGGTCACGGCGGTCCGGCGGCAGTGGCTACGCCTGGTCGAGGTGACAGTGGCCGGGCTCAACGCCGGTCTGGTCCTCACCGGCGTCTACTTCGGCATCTCGATGCAGGGCCGCAACGTGCCCATGCAGCAGTTCTGGGCCGACAACTTCCCCGGCGTGACCGAGCTGCCCGGCTACCTGGCGCGGCAGATCGACACGCTGATGCCGGTGGTCGGCGCGCCCGGGCTGGTGGTGGTCGCCCTGCTCGTGGCCGGCACGTCGACGCTCCGCAGGCGCGGCCGGCCCGCCGCCGCGGTCGCCGTGATACTCCTGCCGGTGGTCGCGACGATTGTCGGCGTCGCGAAGGTCTATCCGCTGCTGGAGCTGCGTACCTCGCACTTCCTGCTGGTCACCGCCGCGGCGGTGGCCGGCATCGGGGTCGCCGGGCTGGCGAGCCGCGCGGCCGACCTGGCCTGCCGCCGGCTCCCCCGCGTGCGGCCCGCCGTCCTGGCCGCGGCCGTCTGCGCGGTCCTGCTCGGGGGGTACGCGGCCGGCAACAACCACTGGTACCGGTTCGACGGGAACGAGCCGGGGCTCTACTACACGGCGATCGCCGTCACGGACGTGCGTTCGGCGACCGAGTACGTGGCCCGGCACCGCCTCCCGAACGACGTCGTGGTCATGAACAACGCGGCCTGGTACGGGTTCGCGTTCTACTCCCGCCACGAGCGGCTGAAACTGGTCGTGCCGCACGGCAACACGGTGGGCTGGTGGGTCGACATGCCCGACCGGTCCGACGTCGTGGTGGTGCCCGGCCACGACACCACTGCCGTCGGGGCCAGTCTCCGGCACGCGGTCGAACTGGCGGCCGAGCGCGGCGACGGGGCGCGCGTCTGGCTGATCCGCTCGCACGTCGTCGGCGACGAGGTCGACGCCTGGCGGCAGGCGCTCGCCGCCTACCGCGTCGAGCAGGTCACCGGCGGGGTCGAACCGGTCGCGCGGATCAGCACGGCATGACGCGGCGCGGCGGTCAGCTGCCGCGCTGCCACAGGTCGCGCAGGGCGTCCCAGTTGCCGTCCACACCGTCCTTGCAGAGCGTCTCGATGTAGAAGGCCCCCTGCATGTCGTCGGGGTCCCACCAGACGCCACAGATCGCCCGGCCGTCCTCGCCCTCGAAGGCGTACTCGACGTAGTTGCCGGGCTTGCCGGTCACCCCGCCCTTCGTGGTACTCGCCTCGCGCAGCCCCGGCGCCAGCGAGCCGCCGGCGAGGTTGAGCTGCTGGCGGTACGCCCGCGCGGTGTCCTTCTGCTTCTGTCCCGGGTAGAGCGTGAAGTGCAGCCACGCGCCGCCGTAGTGGCAGAAGACGTGCCCCTTCTCGTCCGCCGGCAGCTTCGGGGCGCCCGGCTGGTCGTAGACGGTGCAGCCGCCGATCCGGGTCAGCCAGGGCTCGACCAGCGGGGCCAGCTCACCCTCGAACTTGGCCTTGTTGATGGCGAGCTGCGTAGCCTCGTAGGGCGGCAGCGAAGGGCTGGCCGACGGCGTGGGCGTCGCGGCCTCCTTCTCGCGCCCCGCGCCCAGGAAGAACCCGGCGGTGCCGGCGACCAGGGTGAGCACCAGGGCGCCGACGATCGAGATCCAGTCGCGCCGCTTCGGCTTCGGCTGCACCGGGGCGATCCGGCGTCCGCCGGACGGATCCAGCGGATCGGTGGCCACCGGCGCCGAGGCGACAGCGGGTGGCGCGGAGACGGCCGACGTCGCGGGAACCCCGGACGTCGCGGAGACGGCGGCCGGGGACATCGGCGCGCCGGAGATCGGCTGAGCCGCCATCGCCCAGGGCTGCGGAACCCACGGCAACTGGGGCGGCGCGGAGACGGGGGCGGCGGCCGGGGGCGGCGGGAGCATCTCGGCCGTCGGGATGCGCTGGTAGTCCATGCCGAGGCTGCGGAACAGCCGCTCGGCCGCGCCCTCCTCTTCGGACGGGTACGCGATCCAGGGCTCGGCGGCGGCGAAGTCGGCGTTGGCGTACCGGTGGCCGCCCGGGGTCTGTGCCAGCACGTTCGCCGCGTTGGCGAAGGCCTCCCGCCAGCGCTGGTCACCGGCGGCGGCACCCTCGAGGACGGCGACGGTGACCGGGCGGTCCTGCCCGTCGAGAGCCGCCCATGCCCGGCCGACCTGGCACTCGCCCAACGTCTCGGTGAACCTGTACGGCCCCTCCGGCTGCATGCCCCACTCCTCTGCTCACCCGCCGTGCGGATAGTACAGAGAGCACGCTCATCGGACCTCCCTGCGGTCGCGCGACGCTTGCGCTCTGAAAGTTTTCATGCATAGAGTCAGCTCGTGAATGAAAGCGGTGCGGCCTCCCCTGACCGCCTGCTCGACCTCTTCCACGGCGTACGGCTCACCCCGACGCAGCGCCGCATCGCGCACTGCCTGGTGCGGCACGCGGACGCGGCGGCATACCTGTCCGCCGCCGAGGTGGCCGAGCTTGCCGGCGTCAGCCAGCCCTCGGTGACCCGGTTCGCCATGGCGCTCGGCCACGACGGCTACCCCGCGCTGCGCCGCCGCCTGCGGGAGCTGGGCGCGCGCGGCGCCGCCGACCAGGACGGCGCCGGCAACGCGCTGCAACGGGCGGTCCACGCCGAGCGGGACAACCTCGACCGGCTCGCCGAGCAGCTCGCCGACGCCGGCCGGGTCGCCGAGGTGGGGAAGCTGCTCGCCGCCAGCCGCCCGCTGCCGGTGCTCGGGCTGCGGGCCGCCGCGCCGCTGGCCGCCTACTTCGCCTACTTCGCCGCGAAGGTGCACCCCGACGTGCGGGTGCTCGACGACGGCGGCAGCATGCTCGTGGACCGCCTGGACCAGGCGGTGGCTGCCGGTGCGACAGCGCTGCTCGCGTTCGTGCTGCCCCGCTACCCCCGGGAGACCCTGGACGCGCTGCGCGAGGCGCGGGACGCCGGCCTGACGGTCGTGGCGATCACCGACTCGCCGGTGAGCCCGGCCACCGAGCACGCCCAGGTGGTGCTGCCCGCCGCCGTCGGCGCCGACCTGGTCTTCGACCTGCACACCGCACCGATGACCCTGGCCATGGTGGTGCTCCAGGCGATCTGCGACGCCGCACCGGCCGAGACCCAGGACCGGCTCGAGGCGTTCGAGTCGTCCGCCGCCCGCCGCCAGTTGTTCCTCGGCTGAGAGGAGTACGAGATGCACCAGCCCGTCCGCGCCGCCCGCGGCGTCACCCGCACCGCGAAGGGGTGGCCGCAGGAGGCCGCCCTGCGGATGCTGATGAACAATCTCGACCCGGAGGTGGCCGAGCGCCCCGACGACCTGGTGGTCTACGGCGGCACCGGCAAGGCGGCCCGGGACTGGCCGTCGTACCACGCGCTGGTGCGGACGCTCACCGAGCTGCGCGACGACGAGACGATGCTCGTGCAGTCCGGTCGGCCGGTCGGCGTGATGCGCACCCACGAGTGGGCGCCGCGCGTGCTGCTGGCCAACTCCAACCTGGTCGGCGACTGGGCCACCTGGCCGGAGTTCCGCCGCCTGGAGTCGCTGGGCCTGACCATGTACGGGCAGATGACCGCGGGTTCGTGGATCTACATCGGCACCCAGGGCATCCTCCAGGGCACGTACGAGACGTTCGCCGCGGTGGCCGCCAAGCGCTTCGGCGGCACGTTGGCAGGCACGCTGACGCTCACCGCCGGGTGCGGTGGGATGGGCGGGGCGCAGCCGCTCGCGGTCACCATGAACGGCGGCGCGTGCCTGGTCGTGGACGTGGACCGGTCGCGGCTGGACCGGCGGGTGCACGACCGCTACCTCGACGAGGTGGCCGACTCGCTCGACGACGCGATCGAGCGGGCCCTCGCGGCGAAGCGGGACCGGCGGGCGCTCAGCGTCGGCGTGGTCGGCAACGCCGCCACAGTCTTCCCGGAGCTGCTGCGCCGGGGCGTCGCGATCGACGTCGTGACCGACCAGACCAGCGCGCACGACCCGCTGTCGTACGTGCCGGAAGGGGTGGACCCGGGCGACGCGCGGGACTACGCGGCGGCCAAGCCGGCCGAGTTCACCGACCGGGCGCGGGCGTCCATGGCCAAGCACGTGGAGGCCATGGTCGGTTTCCTCGACGCGGGCGCGGAGGTCTTCGACTACGGCAACTCGATCCGGGGCGAGGCCAAGCTCGGCGGCTACGAGCGGGCGTTCGACTTCCCCGGTTTCGTACCCGCGTACATCAGGCCGTTGTTCTGCGAGGGCAAGGGCCCGTTCCGGTGGGCCGCGCTCTCCGGCGACCCGAAGGACATCGCCGCCACCGACCGGGCCATCCTCGACCTGTTCCCGGAGAACGAGTCCCTCGCCCGGTGGATCCGGATGGCCGGTGAGCGGGTCGCGTTCCAGGGCCTGCCGGCGCGGATCTGCTGGCTCGGCTACGGCGAGCGGGACCGCGCCGGGGTGCGGTTCAACGAGATGGTCGCCTCGGGCGAGCTGAGCGCGCCGGTGGTGATCGGCCGGGACCACCTGGACTGCGGCAGCGTGGCGAGCCCCTACCGGGAGACCGAGGCGATGGCCGACGGTTCCGACGCGATCGCCGACTGGCCGCTGCTGAACGCGCTCGTCAACACCGCCAGCGGGGCGTCCTGGGTGTCCATCCACCACGGCGGCGGGGTCGGCATCGGCCGGTCCATCCACGCCGGCCAGGTCTGCGTGGCCGAC
The DNA here is from genome assembly GCF_001905625.1 of Micromonospora sp. TSRI0369. Lineage (NCBI taxonomy): Bacteria > Bacillati > Actinomycetota > Actinomycetes > Micromonosporales > Micromonosporaceae > Micromonospora > Micromonospora sp. TSRI0369. The sequence goes on along the minus strand of NZ_LIVU01000008.1, from coordinate 128,756 downwards.
GGCACTGAGCTGGCCGGCCAGAAGATCGAGCGGGTGCTCACCAACGACCCGGCGATGGGCGTCATCCGGCACGTCGACGCCGGCTACGACGACGCCCGCGCGGTGGCCGAGCGCACCGGCGTCCGCGTCCCGATGGCCGAGTAAGGAAGGGCCCCTTGTTAACGCATTCTGCATGTGAAGGGTCCCTTCCTCACCGGTTCCGGGAGCTGTGGGACGAGATCGCCCCGGTCGGGCGGGACGCCGGCAGCGGCGGCTATCTGCGCTACGCGCTCACCGAGCCGGAGCTGACGCTGCGGGGCTGGTTCCGGGAGCAGGCCGACCGGCGGGGCATGCCGGTCTCCGAGGACGGCAACGGCAACCTGTTCGCCTGGTGGGGCGACCCGCAGGCCGGGGGCGCGGTGCTGACCGGCAGCCACTTCGACTCGGTGCCGCACGGCGGCGCGTACGACGGTCCGCTCGGCATCGTCAGCGCGTTCCTCGCCGTGGACGAGCTGCGGGCCGCGGGCGTCACCCCGGACCGGCCGGTGGTGGTGGCCGCGTTCGTGGAGGAGGAGGGCGCGCGGTTCGGCGTACCCTGCCTGGGGTCGAGGCTGCTCACCGGCGAGATCGACGTCGACCGCGCGGCCGGGCTGCGCGACCAGGCCGGGACGACCTTCGCCGAGGCGCTGGGCGAGCAGCCGGCGGGCGCCGGCCCGGCGCTGCTCGGCCGCTTCGCGGCCTTCGTGGAGCTGCACGTCGAGCAGGGCCGCGCGCTTGTCGACCAGGACGCGCCGGTCGCTGTCGCGTCAGCGATCTGGCCGCACGGCCGGTGGCGGTTCGACTTCACCGGCGAGGGCAACCACGCGGGTACGACACGGATGGCCGACCGCCGCGACCCGATGCTCACCTACGCGTTCACCGTGCTGGCGGCGAACAAGGAGGCCCGGCTGCGCGACGCGCACGCCACTGTGGGCCGGGTGTCGGTCGAGCCGAACGCCACGAACGCGATCCCGTCCCGGGTCACCGGCTGGCTGGACGCGCGGGCGGCCGAGGCGGAGACGCTGTACGGTCTGGTCGAGGCGGTACGCGCCAAGGCCACCGACCGGGCCGGCCGGGACGGGACCGCGCTCACCTGCACCCAGGAGTCGGCGACCCCGCTCGTCGCGTTCGACGGCGGGCTGGCCGACCGGCTGGTCACGCTGCTCGGCGCGCCGGTGCTGCCCACCGGCGCCGGGCACGACGCGGGGGTGCTGGCGGCGCACCTGCCCACCGCGATGCTGTTCGTGCGCAACCCGACCGGTGTGTCGCACTCCCCCGCCGAGGCGGCCACCGACGCCGACTGCGCCGCCGGGGTGACCGCCCTGGCCCGGGTCCTGGAGGAGCTGGCATGCCGCTGACCCGCTGGCTGGCCGAGTACGCCTGGCTGCCCGACCGCGCCGAGCCCACCCGGGACGTGCTGATCGAGGCGACCGACGGGCGGCTCACCGCTGTCACCCCGCTGACCGTCGACGGTCCGCCGACCGCCGGGGTGGAGGTGCTCGGCGACGCGGTACGCCTGCCCGGGCTGACGGTGCCCGGCCTGGCCAATGCCCACTCGCACGCGTTCCACCGGGCGCTGCGCGGGCGCACCCACGACGGGCGCGGCGACTTCTGGTCCTGGCGCAGCCTGATGTACGCGATAGCGACCCGGCTCGACCCGGACACCTACCTGGCGCTGGCCCGCGCCGTGTACGCGGAGATGGCGCTGTCCGGGATCACCTGCGTGGGCGAGTTCCACTACCTGCACCACGGTCCCGGCGGCACCCCGTACGACGACCCGAACGCGATGTCCGCCGCGCTCGTGGAGGCCGCCGCGCACGCCGGTGTCCGGCTCACGCTGCTGGACACCGCGTACCTGGCCGGGGGCGTGGACGGCGCGCCGCTGACCGGGCCGCAACGCCGCTTCGGTGACGGCGACGCGCTGCGCTGGGCGGCGCGGGTGGACGAGTTCCGCCCGGCCGACGAGCACGTCCGGCTCGGCGCGGCCATCCACTCGGTGCGCGCGGTCCCCGCCGAGCAGCTCGCCACCGTGGCCGGCTGGGCCGACCGCAACGGGCTGCCGCTGCACGTGCACCTGTCCGAGCAGCCCGCCGAGAACGACGCCTGCCGGGCGGTGCACGGCTGCAGCCCGACGCGGCTGCTGGCCGACCACGGCGTGCTCGGCCCGCACACCACGGCGGTGCACGCCACCCACCCGACCGCCGCCGACGTGGCGCTGCTCGGCGACAGCCGTACCCGGGTGTGCGTCTGCCCCACCACCGAGCGCGACCTGGCCGACGGGGTCGGCCCGGTGCGGCGGATGGCCGACGCGGGCAGCCCGCTCAGCCTCGGCAGCGACAGCCACGCCGTGGTGGACCTGTTCGAGGAGGCCCGCGCGCTGGAGATGGACGAGCGGCTGCGTACCCGCAGGCGGGGGCACTTCACGCCGGTCGAGCTGCTCACCGCCGCCACCGTCGGCGGGCACGCCGCGCTGGGCTGGGGCGACGCCGGCCGGCTCGCCGTCGGGCAGCGCGCCGACCTGGTCACGGTACGGCTGGACAGCGCCCGGACCGCCGGGGTGCCGCCGGTCGGCGCGTTCTTCGCCGCCACCGCCGCCGACGTGACGAGCGTCGTGGTGGACGGCCGGCCCGTGGTGGACGGTGGCCGGCACCTGACCGTGGACGTGCCCACCGAGCTGCGGGACTCGATCACGGCGGTGACCGCGAAGGAGGACTCGTGACGCGCGGCAGCCTGCTCGTCGACCACATCGGCGAGCTGGTCACCAACGAGGGCCGGCCCGGCGACCCGCTGGGCATCCGGCGCGACGCCGCGCTGCTGGTCGAGGACGGCCAGGTGGCCTGGATCGGGTCGGCCCGCTACGCGCCCGCCGCCGACCGGCGGATCGACGCCGCTGGCGCGGCCGTGCTGCCCGGCTTCGTGGACAGCCACGCGCACCTGGTCTTCGCCGGAGACCGGGCCGCCGAGTTCGCCGCCCGGATGGCCGGCGAGCCCTACACCGGCGGCGGCATCCGGACCACAGTCGGCGCCACCCGCGCGGCGTCCGACGACGACCTGCGCGCCACAGTGGGCCGGCTGCGCGCGGAGATGCTGCGGCAGGGCACCACCACCGTCGAGATCAAGAGCGGGTACGGCCTCACCGTCGCCGACGAGGCCCGCTCGCTGCGGATCGCCGCCGAGTTCACAGCGGACACCACGTTCCTCGGCGCGCACGTGGTCCCCGCCGAGTACGCCGACCGCCCGGACGACTACGTCGGCATGGTCTGCGGCCCGATGCTGGCCGCCGCCGCGCCGTACGCCCGCTGGATCGACGTGTTCTGCGAGCGGGGCGCGTTCGACGCCGACCACGCGCGGGCGATCCTCGCCTGCGGGCAGGCCGCCGGTCTGGGCGTCCGGCTGCACGCCAACCAGCTCGGCCCCGGGCCGGGCGTGCGGCTCGGCGTGGAGCTGGGCGCGGCCAGCGTCGACCACTGCACCCACCTGACCGACGCCGACGTCGACGCGCTGGCCGGCTCGGAGACGGTCGCCACGCTGCTACCGGGCGCCGAGTTCTCCACCCGGTCGCCGTACCCGGACGCCCGGCGGCTGCTCGACGCGGGCGTGACGGTGGCGCTGGCCACCGACTGCAACCCCGGTTCGTCGTACACGTCGTCGATGCCGTTCTGCGTCGCGCTGGCCGTACGCGAGATGCGGATGACCCCGGCGGAGGCGGTGTGGGCCGCGACCGCCGGCGGGGCGGCGGCGCTGCGCCGCACCGACGTGGGGCGGCTGACGCCCGGGGCGCGGGCCAACCTGATCATCCTCGACGCCCCGTCCCACCTGCACCTGGCCTACCGGCCGGGGGTGCCACTGATCCGCCAGGTTCTGCACAACGGAGTGCCGCGATGACCACAGTGACCGTCCTGTCCACCGGGGTCACCCCCGCCGACGTGCTCGCGGTGGCCCGCGGCACCGCCAAGGTCGTGCTCGACCCGGCCGCCACAGAGGCGATGGCCACCTCGCGGTCCATCGTGGACCGCATCGAGGCCGCCGGGCGGCCGGTGTACGGCGTGTCCACCGGATTCGGCGCGCTCGCCAACACGTTCGTGGCCCCGGAGCGCCGGGCCGAGCTTCAGCACGCGCTGATCCGCTCGCACGCCGCCGGGGTGGGCGCGCCGATGCCGCGCGAGGTGGTACGCGCCATGATGCTGCTGCGGGTCCGCTCGCTGGCGCTCGGCCGCTCCGGGGTACGCCCGCTGGTCGCCGAGGCGCTCGTGGACCTGCTCAACCACGACGTCACCCCGTGGGTGCCGGAACACGGCTCGCTCGGCGCGTCCGGCGACCTGGCGCCGCTGGCCCACTGCGCGCTGGTGCTGCTCGGTGAGGGCTGGGTGCTCGGCCCGGCCGGGGACCGACTCCCGGCCGCCGACGCGCTGCGCCGGGCCGGGCTCAAGCCGGTGTCGCTCGCCGCCAAGGAAGGGTTGGCGCTGATCAACGGCACCGACGGCATGCTCGGCATGCTGCTGCTGGCCGTGCGGGACGCCCGGCACCTGTTCGCCATGGCGGACGTGACCGCCGCGCTCGCAATCGAGGCGATGCTCGGCTCGGAGCGGCCGTTCCTGCCCGAGCTGCACGCGATCCGCCCGCATCCCGGCCAGGCCGCCTCGGCGGCGAACATCCACCGGCTGCTGCAGGGCTCGGCGGTGATGGACTCGCACCGCGACGACCTCGCGCACGCGGTGCAGGACGCGTACTCGATGCGCTGCGCCCCGCAGGTGGCCGGCGCGGCCCGGGACACGCTCGACTTCGTCGAGGTGGTGGCGGGCCGGGAACTGCTCTCCGTGGTGGACAACCCGGTGGTGCTGCCGGACGGGCGGGTCGAGTCGACCGGCAACTTCCACGGCGCACCGCTCGGCTTCGCCGCCGACTACCTGGCCATCGCCGCCGCCGAGGTGGGCGCGATCGCCGAGCGCCGGGTGGACCGGCTGCTGGACGTCACCCGCTCCCGGGACCTGCCCGCCTTCCTGTCCCCCGACGCCGGGGTGAACTCCGGGCTGATGATCGCCCAGTACACCGCCGCCGGCATCGTGGCGGAGAACCGCCGGCTCGCCGCGCCCGCCTCGATCGACTCGCTGCCCACCAGCGGCATGCAGGAGGACCACGTCTCGATGGGCTGGGCGGCAACCAAGAAGTTGCGCACGGTGCTGGACAACCTGACCAGCCTGCTCGCGGTGGAGCTGCTGTCGGCCGTACGCGGGCTCCAGCTGCGCGCGCCGCTGACCCCGTCACCGGCCGGGCGGGCGGCGCTCGCCACGCTCGGCGAGACGATCGGCGAGCCGGGCCCGGACGTGTTCCTCGCGCCGCTCATGGAGGCGGCGCGGGACGTGGTGCGCGGCCCCGAGCTGCGCGCGGCGATCGAACGGGAGATCGGCCCGCTCGGCTGATCTCAGGTGGCGGGCGGGAGCACCTTCGCGACCAGCTTGGCCAGCTCCCGCAGCGCCTTCCCGCGGTGGCTGACCGCGTCCTTCTCCTCGGGCGTCAGCTCCGCGTTCGTCCGCTTCTGCCCGTCGCCCAGGAAGATCGGGTCATAGCCGAAGCCGCCCTCGCCGCGCGGCGCGCGCAGCAGCCGGCCGGACTGGCGGCCGTCGACCAGGTGCTCCTTGCCGCCCGGCAGCACCAGCGCAACGGTGCAGACGAACGCCGCGCCCCGGTGCTCGTCCGGCACGTCGCCGACCTGGTCGAGCACGAGCTGAAGGTTGGCCAGGTCGTCGCCGTGCCGGCCGGACCAGCGGGCGCTGAACACGCCGGGCATGCCGTTCAGGGCGTCCACCGCCAGCCCGGAGTCGTCGGCGATGGTCGGCAAGCCGGTACGCCGGCAGCCCTCCCGCGCCTTGATCAGCGCGTTCTCGCCGAACGTGAGGCCGGTCTCCGGCAGCTCCGGGTACTCCTCGACGTCGTCGAGGCCGAGCAGCGCGATCCGGTGCGCGCCGAGCGCGCCGTCCAGGATGCGCTGCAGCTCGACGAGCTTCTTCCGGTTCCGGGTGGCGAGCAGGACCTTGTTCATGACGAGAGCGCCTTCCGCTGCGCGTCGGCCAGTTCCAGGCAGCCCGCCACGCCCAGGTCGAGCAGCGCGTCGAGCTGGTCGCGGGCGAAGACGCCCGCCTCACCGGTGCCCTGCACCTCGACGAAGTCGCCGGCGCCGGTGCAGACCACGTTCATGTCGACCTCTGCGGTGACGTCCTCGGCGTAGCAGAGGTCGAGCATCGGCTCGCCGCCGATCACCCCGACGCTCACCGCCGCCACCGAACGGTGCATCACCTTCTCCACCTTGCCGGCCAGCGCCTTGCGCTCGGCCAGCCAGGTCACCGCGTCGTACAGCGCGACGTACGCGCCGGTGATCGCGGCGGTACGGGTGCCGCCGTCGGCCTGGAGCACGTCGCAGTCCAGCACGATCGAGTTCTCGCCGAGCGCCTTGAGGTCCACGCAGGCGCGCAGGCTGCGGCCGATCAGGCGGGAGATCTCATGGGTACGCCCGCCGACCTTGCCGCGCACGCTCTCCCGGTCGGAGCGGGTGTTCGTGGCCCGGGGCAGCATCGCGTACTCGGCTGTCACCCAGCCCAGCCCGGAACCCTTGCGCCAGCGCGGCACCCCCTCGGTGACGCTCGCCGTGCAGAGCACCCGGGTCGCGCCGAACTCGACGAGCACCGAACCCTCCGGATGGGTGCTCCAGCCCCGGGTCAGGGTCACCGGTCGGAGTTGGTCGGGCTGCCGCCCGTCAGGTCGCGCCATGCCTGCACCCTATGCGGTGCGGTGATCGGATCGTCCGCGGGTGTCCGCCCGACGGCCGCCGACGTCAGACGTCGTAGCAGGCGCCGGGCCGCACCACGTCCAGCGGCCCGGCGTACGCCCCGGCCGCCGCCTCCACCGTCTGCGACTCGCTGCCCCATGCGGGTACGAGATGGGTGAGCAGGAGCCGTCCCACGCCCGCCTTGGTGGCCGCCTCGCCCGCCTCCCGGCCGGTCAGGTGCAGATCCGGCGGGTTCTCCACGCCGTCCATGTAGCTCGCCTCGCAGAGGAACACGTCGGCGTCCTGGGCCAGGCGCAGCAGCGCCTCGCAGGGCGCGGTGTCGGCGGAGTAGCAGAACACCCGCCCGTCATGTTCCAGCCGCACCCCGTACGTCTCGACCGGGTGGTTCATCCGGTCGACTGTGACGCTGAACGGGCCGATCGGGAACGTGCCCGGCTGGAGGCCGTAGAACTGGTAGACGTCCTCCACCGAGCCCTCCTCCTGCCCGTACGCGGCGGCCAGCCGGTCGGGCGCGCCGGAGGGGGCGTACATCGGCAGGGGCGGGTACGGGCCGTCCGGCGCGTACCGGCGCACCACCACGTAGGACACCGCGTCGAACATGTGGTCGCAGTGCAGGTGGGTGAGGAGGATGGCATCGGGGGCGTGCAGCCCGACATAGCGCTGGAGCGTGGAGAGCGACCCCACGCCGAAGTCGATCAGGAGCCGGAAGCCCTCGGCTTCCATGAGATAGGCAGAGCAGGGCGATTCGGGGCCCGGGAAGCTGCCCGCGCAGCCGAGGACGGTCAGTCTCATCCGGTGGCCTCGATCTCACGATGAGTAGTCGACGCGCCGGCGGCGACTCCGCCGATGATCTCTACCGACGCGCTCGCCACGCTGCGCAGCCTACGCGTCGCCATGGTCGGGCAAGAATCATCTGCCGGAAGTTGTCATCAACGTGACACCCATACACGTCTGCTCCGGACAGGCGCGGCGGTCCGGCCGGCGGAGACACCACCGGCCGGACCGAACGCGGGCCGTCAGGCCCAGAGCTGACCCTCCAGCGACTCCTCCGCGTCGGCGAGAGTGCCGCCGTACGCCCCGGTCGAGAGGTATTTCCAGCCGCCGTCGCAGACCACGAACGCCACGTCGGCGCGGCGGCCGTCGCGGACCGCCTCGTGCGCCACAGCGAGCGCGGCGTGCAAGATGGCGCCGGTGGAGAACCCGGCGAAGATGCCCTCCACCTCGACGAGCTGCCGGGTACGCAGCACCGCGTCCCGGGTGCCCACGGAGAAGCGGCGGGACAGCACACCCGCGTCGTACAGCTCGGGCACGTAGCCCTCGTCGATGTTGCGCAGACCGTAGACCAGCTCGCCGTACCGCGGCTCGGCCGCCACGATCTGGATGCCGTCGACCTTCTCCCGCAGGAAGCGGCCGGTGCCCATGAGCGTGCCGGTGGTGCCCAGCCCGGCCACGAAGTGGGTGATGCCCGGCAGGTCCTGCAACAGCTCCGGCCCGGTCGTCTCGTAGTGCGCCCGGGCGTTCGCCTCGTTGCCGTACTGGTAGAGCATCACCCAGTCCGGGTGCTCGGCGGAGATCTGCTTCGCGGTCGCGACGGCCTGGTTCGAGCCACCGGCGGCCGGCGAGAAGATGATCTCCGCGCCGTACATCCGGAGCAGCTGCACCCGCTCGGTGGAGACGTTCTCCGGCATCACGCAGACCAGCCGGTAGCCCCGCAGCTTCGCCACCATGGCCAGCGAGATGCCGGTGTTGCCGCTGGTCGGCTCCAGGATCGTGTCACCGGGACGGAGCCGGCCGGCCTCCTCGGCCGCGCGCACCATGTACAGGGCCGCGCGGTCCTTGATGCTGCCGGTCGGGTTCCGGTCCTCCAGCTTGGCCCAGAGCCGCACCGGCGGCGCCCCGGCGGGGACCGTCGGCGAGAGCCGGGGCAACCCGACAAGCGGGGTGCCGCCGCACGCGTCGAGCAGGCTGTCGTACCGCGCCATCGCGGGCCCCTCAGCGGGCGGCGCGCGTGGAGACCGCGTGCGAGGCGATCGCCGCGGCGGCCGCGAAGCCGAACGCGCCACCGGCCACGGCCGGCAGGATGGTCACGCTGTCGCCGTCGTTGAGCTTGGCGTCGAGCGCGCCGAGGAAGCGGACGTCCTCGTCGTTGACGTAGACGTTGACGAACCGGTGCAGCACGCCCGCGTCGGTGACCAGGCGGGCCTTCAGGCCGCCGTGCCGGGAGTCCAGGTCGGTGATCAGGTCGGCGAGCGTGTCGCCGCTGCCCTCGACGACCTTCGCGCCGCCGGTGTAGCTGCGCAGGATGGTGGGGATGCGAACCTCGATGGCCATGATGTCTCGTGCTCCTCGTTCGGGATCGTGCCAGGTGACGGGAAAAGGAAAGTGCCGGCGCTGAAGATCAGCGGTCGGAACACTCGTAGTCGACCGTCGCCGGGCTCTGCCCGAACATGTAGGACTGGACGGCGTTCGGGTCCACGGCGGCATCCACGATCTTCACCGGTTCCTCGGTGATCACGCCGTCGACGATCCGGAAGGAGCGGATCTCCTCGGTGTCGGGCTCGCGGGTCGAGACGAGCAGGTAGTGCGCGCCCGGCTCGCCGGCGAAGGAGACGTCGGTGCGGGACGGGTAGGCCTCGGTCGCGGTGTGCGAGTGGTAGATGACCACCGGCTCCTCGTCGCGGTCGTCCATCTCCCGCCACACCCGCAACTGCTCCATCGAGTCGAACTCGTAGAAGGTCATGGAGCGGGCCGCGTTGTCCATCGGGATGTGCCGGGTCGGGGTGTCGCTGCCGACGGGGCCGGCGACCACGCCGCACGCCTCGTCCGGGTGGTCCCGACGCGCGTGGGCGACGATCGCGTCGATGATCGACCGGTCGATGCTCAGCACGCCACCAGCCTAGCCCCTGGCCCTGCCGGGCGGCGAGGTGGCAACCGTCACCACTCAGTCGATGAGCGCGTTGAGCAGGGACTCCTGGAGATAACCGAGGTAGGCGTAGACCGACAGTTGGAACACCCGGGACGAACCCGGGTCCTCGGCGACCGCGTCGTCGAGCTCCTCACCCAGGTCGGTGCCGTCCTTGATCTCCAGGCGTACGCCCATCGCCAGCCGGGCGTCGTTGAGCGCGCGCAGCCACGCCTCGGCCGCCTCCGCGTCCAGCCGCACCTCGCCGCCGGAGTCGCCGTCGGGCAGGGCGGCGAGGATCGCGCCCGCCTGGTCGATCTTCCCGGTCTTCAGGTCGCCCTCGGTGTAGCGGCGGAACTCGGCGGTGCCGGCGTCGTCGTCCGGGTAGACGTCGGGGAAGAGCCGGCCGACCACCGGGTCACCGTGGTCGAAGCCGTCGGTCAGCAGCCCGACCACCTCGGCGGCGACCTTGCGCAGCACCCGGACCTCGTCGACGGCGAACGTGGCCACGTAGTGGTCGCCGCGGCGGCGGAACATGCTCATGACCTCTCCACCGTCGCCCAGAGGCCGTACGCGTGCAGCTGCGCCGCGTCGTGCTCCATCCGTTCCCGGGCGCCGGTGGACACCACGGCCTTGCCCTTGTGGTGCACGTCCAGCATGAGCCGCTCCGCCTTCTCCCGGCTGTATCCGAAGAGCTTCTGGAACACCCAGGTCACATACGTCATCAGGTTGACCGGATCGTCCCAGACGATGGTCACCCACGGCCGGTCGGAGACCGGCACCTCTTCGGTGTCCGGCGTCTCGACCGGCGCAACCTGTGGAGCCGCCATGCCCCCCATCGTGCCACCGGATCCGGTGAACCGATGAACCGGAACGCCGCGCCGGTCGTCGTGGCCCGCCCGGGCCGCGTACGCGAGCCCGGTCCGCCGCGCGGCGGCGAGCCGCTCAGGCCAGCAGGATGCCGTGGTCGACAGCATCGGCGAGCACCCCGCCCAGCGAGAGACGGATCACCTCGAAGCGGCGGGACACCTCGCGGGACAGTTCGAGTTCGACCTCGCGCAGCGCGCGCTGGGCCCAGGACCGGGCGGCGTTCGGGTCGTTGTTGTCGGCCGCCCGCCAGTGCTGCCAGCAGCCGCCGTTGAGCGCCACGCCGACGGGCGGGAGCAGCTCGTCCCGCTGCCCGCCGGGCAGCCCGGCCAGCGCGTCGAGGGCCCCTTCGCCGCTCAGCGCGGCCACCCCGGCCGTGCTGGTTACCAGGAGGACCCGGTCCAGCTCCGGGCCGTCCGGATGGTCGGCCAGGCTCCAGCGCACCGCGTGCGCGATCCGCCCGCGTACGCCCTCGGCCAGCGGCGCCCCGAAGACCCGGGCGGCGGAGTCGTCGACGAGCCCCCGGACGGCCTCGTCGCACTGGGCGGTGGCGAGCAGCGACAGCGCCTCCAGCTCGCGGTCGAGCATCTGCGGCAGGCCGGCGCAGCCGACCCCGAAGACGATCTCCTGCACCACCCGCAGGTGGATGTTCGCCAGCTCCAGGGCGAGGTGCTGACGGATCCGGCGGGCACAGGCGCGGGACTCTCTGTCGATCCGGTCGGCCAGCTCGCCGGGCTCGACGCCGGTCAGCACCGGCACCCGGCCGTGCGCGCCGGGCGGCACCGGCGGACTGGCGCTGCCGCGGCGCAGTCCCTCGTCGGCCGCCCAGCCGACCAGGGCACGCCGCAGGTGCGGCAGCTCGGCCCGGCGGGCCGGGAACCACCGGGCCGGGGTCAGCGCCGGCACCGCGGCCAGCAGCGCCGCGCGGTGCGCCTCGATGGAGACCGACACCGGGTCGAACCGGCGGGCGGGCCCGGACGGACCGGCCCGCCCCGGCGACGGTACGGCGGGGCCCGCGTCCTCCGCCGCCGGGCCCTCGGCCGACGCGGTCCAGCCGGTCGTGCCGGGGGTGACGGCGAAGAACACCTCGACCCGGGCGCGTGCCACCTCGGCGAGCAGGTGCAGCTCGGCCGCGCTGAACGCCTGGTCGGCGGAGATCACGAAGAGCAGCGCGCCGGCCCGGCCGACGGCGTCGCGCAGCACCCGGCCGCCGGCGACGCCGAGCGTGCCGGTGTCCGGCGTGTCGACCACCGCGAAGTGCCGCAGCAGCGGGTCGGGCAGGCTCAGCTCGACCCGGCGTGGCGGCCGGGCCAGCGCCGGTCCGGTCGTCAGCGGGTGGGTGCCGTAGGCGTGCGGCTGGCGGTAGCCCGGCACGTACGCGGCGCGGGTCGCCTTGTCGGCGTGCTGGACCAGCAGGTTGCTTCCCGCGGGCACGGCGAGCGTCGCGGAGTCGATCCCGAGCAGGCCGGCGATCACCTCGCGCCGGCCCGCGCCGGCCGGGCCGGCGACGACCACGGCCATCGGATCGCCCGGCCCGGGCGTGGTCACCCCGAGCCGGGTCGGCAGCGGGGCGCACCCGGGCGGCCCGGCCTGCCGGCGCGGGTCGGGCACGTCGACCGAGGGGAGTGGACCCGGCGTCATCAGGTGGCCTCCCGGTCAGGCGACCGGGGTGCCGGTCGCGACTGTTCCCTGGTTGCAGGGGCTGTCGGAAGAGTACGGCTGTCGGCCATCCGACAGCGAACACCTCCGATACTCAGGGGTAATGGCCAGATTACTCAACTTCACTGCGTAACGGTCTGCACGCGGACGGAACACGGTCGATATGCTGCCCCGATGAGTAGGTGGGAGTTCGTCGGCCGTAGAGATGAACTCAACCGTCTGTTGTCGACCATCGGCCGACCCGAGGGGCGCGGGTTGCTCTTCAGCGGCGACGCCGGGGTCGGCAAGAGCCGGCTGCTGCGCGAGGGCGTCTCCGAACTCTCCCCCGAGCGGTACGCCATCTGGTCCATCTCGGCCAGTGCCACCACCGCCGCGCTCCCCTTCGGTGGGCTCGTCCAGGTGCTGCCCGCCGCGCAGCCGCAGGGGCTCTCCCCCGCCGGGATCCTGCGCTGGGCCGTGGACGTCCTCCAGGAACAGGCCGCCGGCCGGCCCGTCGTCCTCGCCATCGACGACGCGCACCTGCTCGACCCGCCCTCGGCCGCGCTGGTGCATCTGGTCGCCCGCTCCGAGAACGCCACAGTCATCGGGACGCTGCGCAACGGCGAGCAGATCCCGCTGCCGATCCGCGCGCTCTGGACCGACGACCTGGTCGACCTGGTCGAGCTGGGCCCGCTCGGCCGCAGCGAGACCACCGGGCTGCTCGCCGCCATCCTGGGTGGACCGGTCGACGCCGGCTCCTCCGACCGGCTCTTCCAGCTTTCCGCCGGCAACCCGCTGCTGCTCCGCGAGCTGGTCCTGGCCGCCGACGACGAGCTGCGCCGCACGTACGGGATCTGGACCTGGACCGGCCGGCTGGAGCTGGCGCCCAGCCTCACCGACCTGATCGACACCCGGATCGGCCAGCTCACCCCTGGCGTCCGGGCCGTCGTCGAGCTGGTCGCCTTCGGCGAGCCGCTGGGCCTGCAACTGCTGGAACGGGCGGTCGACCCGGCGGACGTGGAGGCGGCCGAGGAGCGCGGGCTCATCACCCTGATCCACGACGACCGGCGGCTCAACGTCCGCCTGGCGCACCCGCTCTACGGCGAGGTGATGCGCCGGCACTGCCCGGTCAGCCGCACCCGCCGTCTGCAGGCCACCCTCGCCGGGCTGCTGGAGCAGGTCGGCACGCGCCGCCGCGACGACCTGCTGCGGGTCGCGGTGTGGCGGCTCGACTCGGGTACGGCGCAGGACGTCGCCCAGCTGCTCGACGCCGCGGTCCAGGCGTTCGGCCGGTACGACGTGCCGCTGGCCACCCGGCTGGCCCGCGCCGCGCTGGAGGCCGGCGGCGGCACCGACGCGGCGGAACTGCTGGCCACCATCCTGATGTTCGGCGACCGGCCGGACGAGGCGATCCGCGTGCTCGACCAGGTCGCCGGCGAGATCCACGACGAGCGGCGGCGCAGCCGGTGGCTGACGGTCCGGGGCATGGTCAGCTACTGGGGGCTCAACCGCGAGTCCACTGTGGAGGAGATCGCCGCGCGCGGCGAGGAGCTGAGCGACCCCGCCGACCGGGCCCGGGTCCGGGCGTTCGAGGCCACCATGCGGCTGCACCGGCTCGACATCGACGTCGCGGTCCGGCTGGCCCAGGAGGTGCTCGACCGCCCGGCCGCCCCGATGGCCGCCCGGGAGCTGGCCCGCTGCACGCTGGCCCACCTCCAGGCCGCCCAGGGGCAGTATCAGCGCAGCGCCACCGCGATCGCCCGGGTGCAGGCCGAGGCGGCGTGCTGGCGGGCCGACATGCCTTACCTCCAGCTCGCCATGGAGCTGGCCCGGGGCACCCGGCTGACGCTCTCCGGCGACCTGGCCGGCATCGACGCGATCGTCGCCGACGAGTTCGCCGACCTGGCCGGGGCCGGTGACTTCCGGCTCGGCACCGGCTACCTGGCCATCCTCCAGGCGTATGCGGCTCGCCTGCGCGGGCGCGGGGACGAGGCGCTGCGGACCAGCCTGGAGGCGTGCGCGGTGCTCGCCACCAGCCGCGTGTACGCCGGGCTGGCGCACGCCGAGCGCGCCCAGGCCGCCGCGCTGCGTGGGGACGCGACGCACGCGGCCGAGGCGATGGCCGAGGCGGACCGGACGCACGCGCCCGGCATGGCAGTGCTCTATCCGTGGTTGGAGCAGGCCCGGGGCGCGGTCCAGGCCGCGACGGGCGACCTGCCGGCGGCCACCAAGCACCTGTGCGCGCTCGCCGACCGGCTGCGCGAGGACGGCCTGGCCGGGCACGAGCTGCTCGTCCTGCTCGACCTGGTCCGGTTCGACCAGGCCGACGCGCCGGTCGGCCCGACCTGCACCGACGGTGGGCGGCGCACAGTGGCGCAACGCCTGGCGGAACTCTCCGAGCAGGTCGACGGCGTACTGCCGCCGCTCGTCGCCCGGTTCGGCCGGGCCGTCGCCGACGGCGCCCCGGACGCCCTGCTGGCCGTCGCCGACGGCTTCGCCGACCGCGAGCTGACCGTGTACGCCGCCGAGGCGACCGCGATGGCGCTGCACCGGACGCGGAACGCCCGCGCCGGCACCACCGGGCCGGTCCGGGAACGCCTCGCGGACCTGCTGCGCCGCTGCGACGAGATCTCCACCCCGGCGCTGCGGCTGCTCCGCCCGACGCTCAGCGACCGGGAGTGGGAGATCGCCCGCCTCGCCGCCGACGGGGTGACCAGCCGGGCCATCGCGGAGCGGCTGTTCCTGTCCACCCGCACTGTGGAGAACCACCTCCAGCGCGTCTACAGCAAACTCGGCGTCGCCGGGCGCGGCGAGTTGCGGGCCGCGCTGCGGTCGATGCCGGGGCACGACGGCACGGAGCCGGACTGAACTCTAGGCTGGAGCGGTGAGCACCCTTCGCCCCGCGCTGCTGACCGACCACTACGAGCTGACCATGGTCAGCGCCGCGCTGCGTGACGGCACGGCCGACCGACGCTGCGTCTTCGAGGTGTTCAGCCGGCGGCTGCCGGCCGGGCGCCGGTACGGGGTGGTCGCCGGAACCGGCCGGCTCATCGAGATGATCCGCGACTTCCGGTTCGACCCGGATGAGATCGACTTCCTGCGCCGTACCGGCGTGGTGGACGACCGGGCCGCGCAGTGGCTCGCCGACTACCGGTTCACCGGCGACATCGACGGCTACGCCGAGGGCGAGCTGTTCTTCCCCGGCTCACCGATCCTCACCGTGTCCGGCACGTTCGCCGAGTGCGTGGTGCTGGAGACGCTCGTGCTGTCGGTGCTCAACCACGACTGCGCGGTCGCCGCCGCCGCGGCCCGGATGGTCACCGCCGCCCGGGGCCGGGCGCTGATCGAGATGGGCTCCCGCCGGGCGCACGAGGAAGCCGCCGTCGCCGCCGCGCGCGCCGCGTACCTGGCCGGGTTCCGGTTCACCTCCAACCTGGCCGCCGGGCAGCGCTACGGCATCCCCACCGCCGGCACCGCCGCGCACGCCTTCACGCTGCTGCACGACGACGAGCGGGCCGCGTTCGCCTCCCAGGTCGCCACGCTGGGCAAGGACACCACGCTGCTGGTCGACACGTACGACATCGCCCAGGGCATCCGCAACGCCATCGCGGTGGCCGGTCCGGAGCTGCGGGCAGTCCGGATCGACTCCGGCGACCTCGCGGTGATCGCCCAGCAGTCCCGCGAGCTGCTGGACTCGCTCGGCGCCACCGAGACGAAGATCATCGTCTCCGGCGACCTGGACGAGTACGCCATCGCCTCGCTCGCCGCCGAGCCGGTGGACATGTACGGCGCCGGCACCGCTGTGGTGACCGGCTCGGGCGCGCCCACCGCCGGCCTGGTCTACAAGCTGGTCGAGGTGGAGGGGCGGCCGGTGGTCAAGCGCTCCGAGCACAAGGCCACCATCGGCGGCCGGAAGGTCGCGGTACGCCGGCACAAGCCCACCGGCACCGCCACCGAGGAGATCATCGTGCCGCAGGGCGTGCCGGACCGGCAGCCCAACGACCGGTTGCTCCAGCACTCGTACGTGGTGTCGGGCGAGCCGGCGAAGCTGCCCACCCTGGAGGACTCCCGGGACCACCTGCGGCAGTGCCTGATCTCCATCCCGTGGGAGGGGCTCAAGCTCTCCGCCGGAGATCCGGCCGTCCCCGTCACCGTCGTACCCGCGAGCTGAGGAGGAACCCGATGGCGAACGCCCTGATCATCGTGGACGTGCAGAACGACTTCTGCGAGGGCGGCTCCCTCGCGGTCGGCGGCGGCGCCGGGGTGGCCGCCGGGATCTCCCGGCTGCTCGCCACCGAACCGGACCGGTGGGACCACGTGGTCGCGACGAAGGACTACCACGTCGACCCGGGCGCCCACTTCGGCGACCCGCCGGACTACGTCGACTCCTGGCCCCGGCACTGCGTGGTCGGCACGTCCGGCTCCGAGTTCCACCCGGAGCTGGCGACCGACCGGGTGGAGACGATCTTCCACAAGGGCGAGCACGCGGCCGCGTACTCCGGTTTCGAGGGGCACGCGCCCGACGGCGAGTGCCTGGCCGACTGGCTGCGCCGGCACGACGTGGACCGGGTCGACGTGGTCGGCATCGCCACCGACCACTGCGTGCGCGCCACCGCGCTGGACGCCGCCCGGGAGGGCTTCCACACCACAGTGCTGCTGGACCTGACCGCCGCGGTCGCGCCGGACACGCTCGACGTGGCGCTGCGGGCGCTCGACGGCGCCGGGGTGACCATGGTGGGCGAGCCTGTGATCACTGCCGCTTGACCGGGTAATCGCTTGCGGCTGTCGTACCCCGGCCCCAGGATGGCGCCGGAGGTACGGTCCGTCGTGAACTTGAAGCCTTACCGGGAGGCGCTCGCCCTACCCGGTCTCCGATCGTTGCTGCTGGTGTCGGTGCTGGCCCGCGTGCCGCTGACCGCCACCGGGGTGACGCTCACCTTCTACGTGGTGCTCGACCTGGGCCGCGGCTACGGCGCCGCCGGCCTGGTCGGCGCCGCGTCGACCATCGGCGCGGCGGTCGGCGCCCCGCTGCTCGGGCGGCTCATCGACCGCCGAGGGCTCCGGCCGGTGCTGGCGCTCACCACCGTCGCCGAGGCGCTGTTCTGGTCCGCCGCGCCCACGCTGCCGTACCCGGTGCTGCTGCCCGCCGCGTTCCTCGCCGGGCTGCTCGCGCTGCCCATCTTCTCCATGATCCGCCAGTCGATCGCCGCGCTCGTGCCGGTGGAGAAGCGCCGACCCGCGTACGCGCTGGACTCGATCGCGATGGAGCTGTCGTTCATGGTCGGCCCGGCGCTCGCCGTCGCCCTGGCCACCGCCGTCACGCCGCGCCTGACGCTCTGGGCGGTCGGCGCCGGGATCGTCGGCTCCGGCATCTGCTTCTGGCTGCTCAACCCGCCGGTGCGGGCCGCCGACGAGCAGGCCGGGCCGCAGCGGCCGGTGCACCGCCGCGAATGGCTCACCCCGCGCCTGCTCGCCGTGCTGGCGGTCAGCCTCGCCGGCACGCTGGTGCTCGGCGGCACCGACGTCGCAGTGGTCGCCGTGCTCCGCGCCGGAGGCGAGATCGGCTGGACCGGCGCCGTACTGGCCGCCTGGGCGGTCGCCTCACTGGTGGGCGGCTTCGCCTACGGCGCGGTACGCCGCTCGTTCTCCCCGCTGGCGCTCATGGCGGCGCTGAGCCTCGCCACCATCCCGGTCGGGCTGGGCGGGTCGCACTGGTGGCTGCTCTGTCTCGCGCTGATCCCGGCCGGCGCGCTCTGCGCCCCCACCCTCGCGTCCACCTCCGACGCGGTCAGCCGGCTGGCCCCGCCCTCCGTACGCGGCCTGGCCATGGGCCTGCACGGCTCCGCCGTGACAGTCGGCATCGCGCTCGGCGCACCGCTGGCCGGTGCGGTGATCGACGCCTCCGCGCCCGTCTGGGGCTTCGTGGTCACGGGCGCGATCGGCGCGCTGGTGGCGCTGGTGGTGCTCCCGATCGAGCTGCGCCACCGCCGCACCCCGGTCCCCGCCCCGACCCCGGACCCCGACCTGGCCCTCGCCTCCCGCTAGCCCTCAGCCGAAGTCCCCGCCCTCCGCCGACCCACCCGGCATGATCAAGGAGTCCGTGCCTCCCCTCCCCGAGGCAAGGCGAAGCCAGTTCGGGGAAGTGGCTGGGTCCACGCACCCCGAACACCGCCACTCCCCCGAGCTGGCACCCGCGCGACACCCCTTGGCCGAAACCCCATCACCCCAGAAGTTGACCAAGGAGTTGGCGTCCCCTCAGGCCGGGCAAGACAACACAAACCCCTTGATCACCGGCGCACCCGAGGCAAGGCGAAGCCAGAACGGGGAAATGGCTAGGTCCACGCACCCCGAACACCGCCACTCCCCCGAGCTGGCACCCGCGCGACACCGCCTGGCCGAACCCCACCCCATCACCCCAGAAGTTGACCAAGGAGTTAGCGTCCCCTCAGGCCGGGCAAGACAACACAAACCCCTTGATCACCGGCGCACCCGAGGCAAGGCGAAGCCAGAACGGGGAAATGGCTAGGTCCACGCACCCACCACTCCCCCGAACTGGCACCCGCGCGACACCGCCTGGCCGAACCCCACCCCACCACCCCAGAAGTTGACCAAGGAGTTGGCGTCCCCTCAGGCCGGGCAAGACAACACAAACCCCTTGATCACCGGCGCACCCGAGGCAAGGCGAAGCCAGAACGGGGAAATGGCTAGGTCCAAGGCCCCGGACACCACTCCCCCGAGCTGGTGCCCGCGTGACACCCCCTGGCCGGAACCCACCTGTCCAAGAGTTGACCAAAGAGTTGGCGTCTCCGGAGGCGCAACGAGACGACACAAACTCCTTGATCACCGGCGCACTCGATGCGGTGCGAAGCCAGTACGGGGAGATGGCTAGGTCCACGCACCCCGGACACCACCACTTCCCCGAACTGGTGCCGCGTCCCTCCCTCCACCCCGGCGATCATGAGGTTGGCGGCGACAAATCGGGCACGGAGTACAGCCAACTTCATGATCAACGGAGACAGGCGGGCGGAGACAGGCGGGCGGAGACAGGCGGGCGGGAACAGGCGGGCGGGGCCAGGCGGGCGAAGACGGGACAGGAATGGGAACGGGGAAAAGGGCGGGCGCCGCACCCCCGGTCAGGGAGTGCGGCGCCCGGTTCGACGTGGCGGCGTGGTGCTCAGCGCTGGTCGAGGTTGCCTGCGGTGTCCTCCTGGTAGCTGGCGCCACCGTTGACCTCGCTGGTCAGCGGCTTGGCGCCACCCTCGGGCGGGCCGGCCAGGCTCTGCCCGGCGGCCAGCTCGGGGAACTTCGCGTCGAAGGCCGGCCGCTCGGAGCGGATGCGCGGCATGCGGTCGAAGTTGCGCAGCGGGGGCGGCGAGCTGGTGGCCCACTCGAGCGAGTTGCCGTGACCCCACGGGTCGTCGACCTCGACCACCGGGCCGGTCTTGTACGACTTCCAGCAGTTCCAGATGAACGGCAGCGTCGAGATACCGGTGATGAACGCGCCGATCGTGGAGATCGTGTTCAGCGTGGTGAAGCCGTCGATGGCCTGGTAGTCGGCGTACCGGCGCGGCATGCCCTCGTTGCCCAGCCAGTGCTGCACCAGGAACGTGGTGTGGAAGCCGATCATGGTGAGCCAGAAGTGGATCTTGCCCAGGCGCTCGTCGAGCATCCGGCCGAACATCTTCGGGAACCAGAAGTAGATGCCGGCGAAGACGGCGAACACGATGGTGCCGAAGAGGACGTAGTGGAAGTGCGCCACCACGAAGTACGAGTCGTGCAGGTGGAAGTCGAGCGGCGGGCTGGCCAGCAGCACACCGGTCAGGCCACCGAAGAGGAAGGTCACCAGGAAGCCGATCGAGAACAGCATCGGCGTCTCGAAGGTGATCTGGCCCCGCCACATGGTGCCGATCCAGTTGAAGAACTTCATACCGGTGGGCACGGCGATCAGGTAGCTCAGGAAGCTGAAGAACGGCAGCAGCACCTGGCCGGTGGCGAACATGTGGTGCGCCCAGACGCTCATCGACAGGGCGGCGATGGCGATGGTGGCGGCCACCAGGCCCTTGTAGCCGAAGATCGGCTTCCGGGAGAACACCGGGATGATCTCGCTGATGATGCCGAAGAACGGCAGCGCGATGATGTACACCTCGGGGTGACCGAAGAACCAGAACAGGTGCTGCCACAGCATCGGGCCGCCGGTCGCCGGGTCGTACACGTGGGCGCCCATCAGGCGGTCCGCGGCGAGCGCGAACAGCGCGGCGGCCAGCAGCGGGAAGACCAGGATCGCCAGCAGGCTGGTGACCAGCATGTTCCAGGTGAAGATCGGCATCCGGAACATGGTCATGCCGGGCGCGCGCAGGGTCAGGATCGTGGTGATCAGGTTGACCGCGCCGAGGATGGTGCCCAGACCGGAGATGGCCAGGCCGACCACCCACATGTTCGCGCCGACGCCCGGGGCGTGGTCGGCGGTGCTCAGCGGCGTGTAGGCGGTCCAGCCGAAGTCGGCCGCGCCGCCCGGGGCGATGAAGCCCGCGGTGGCGAGCGTGCCGCCGAACAGGTACAGCCAGTACGCGAAGGCGTTCAGCCGGGGGAACGACACGTCCGGCGCGCCGATCTGCAGCGGCACCACGTAGTTCGCGAAGGCGAACACGATCGGCGTCGCGAAGAACAGCAGCATGATCGTGCCGTGCATCGTGAAGAGCTGGTTGTACTGCTCGGGCGACAGGAACTGCAGGCCCGGCCGCGCCAGTTCGGCGCGCATGATCAGGGCCATCAGGCCACCGATCATGAAGAACACGAACGCGGTGACCATGTACATGATCCCGATCTGCTTCGCGTCCGTGGTGCGCAACAGCCGCGCGAGGGCCGACCCCTTGACCGGCTCCCGGACCGGCCAGGGCCGGGTCACGACCGGCTTGGGTGCGACGGTGGTCACGAGTGGCCTCCGGTTCTGGTTGTCCCGCTCGGCGCGCTGGTCATCGGCGCAGCCGTCATCCGCAAGGAGGATAGTCCCCGGTAGGTGGCCCCGCCGCGTGGGGTGGGCGGCTACGATCTCCCACCCGTCAGGGCGGGCCGGTCAGGAGCCGGTAGTGCTCCCGGAAGATCCGTCCGCCGCGCCCGCGCAGCAACGGGTCGCGCAGCGCCGGCGGCACGTCGCGGGTGCGGTTGCGGTCCCGGGTCCGGTCCCGCACCCAGCGGGTACGCGGACGGCGGCGACTCTCGTACGCCAGCAGCGCGGCGTCGACGCTGCCGGCGGCGCGCAGCGACTCGGCGAGCACGACGGCGTCCTCCAGCGCCATTGCGGCACCTTGGGAGAGCGTCGGCGCGGTGGCGTGAGCGGCGTCACCGACGAGCAGCACCCGGCCGTGGAACCACCGTCCCAGCTCGACCTCCTCGGTGCGCTCGACGCACACCGTCTCCAGCGCGTCCAGCACCTCCGGCACCGGGCCGCCGTAGGAGCCGAACAGCTCGCGCAGCCGGGCGAGCGGGTCGGCGGGCAGGTCCGTACCGGCCTCGTCGGCGTAGCAGTAGAGCCGCCCGGCGCCGAGCGGCACCACCAGGAACCCGGCCCGCTGGCCGAGCAGGGCGGTCCAGTCGACGATCCGCGGGCCGCCGCGCACCAGGGCCCGGTAGACGACGTGTCCGGCGGGGCGGGGCGGGCCGCCGAGCGCGGCGAGCGTGCGTACCGCCGAGCGTGGCCCGTCCGCGCCGACGACCAGGTCGTACTCCGCGCTGGTGCCGTCGGTGAAGCCGACCGCCACGCCGCCGGGCAGCGGGTCGACGGTGCTGACCTCGGCGCCGTGCCGGACCGCGCCGCCGGCGCCGGTGAGCAGCACCCGGTGCAGCTCGGCCCGGGGCAGCGCCCGGCACTCCCCCACTCCGGCCCAGAGCGCGTCGAGGTCGACCTCGCACAGCGGCGCCCCGGCGGCGTCGAGGAAGCGCTGCCGGCGGATCACCTGGCCGAGCGGGCGCAGTGGGCCGTCGAGGTCGAGCCGGCGCATCGCCCGGGCCGCGTTGCCCGGTAGGTAGAGGCCGGTGTCGGTCGACTCCGTGGGTGGCAGCCGTTCGGTGACGTCGGGCCGGAACCCCGCCAGGCGAAGCGCCCGGGCCACGGCGAGGCCGGCGATGCCCGCGCCGACGACGAGGACGCGCAGGGGTGAACCACCCATGGTGGGTTACGCCTCCGGAGGGGAACGGCACGCGTTGGAGGCAAGACATTACTCGCCGCAACCAGGCGGCGGAAGTGTCCGCTCGCCCTGGCGCGGGCCGCCGGTCGGCGGCGCACCCCGTCCCACCGGCAGGAATCCCGCCTCCATCTGGGGGAAGGGGGCGGCGGCGGCCGCCGGTCGTGCCACCGGCCGGACGCGGAGCGTTAACGAGCCCGGCGCATTTGCGCAATGATTCGAGACATGTAAATGTATTCCCTGCACCGTGGGAGCGCTCCCGTCCGCATCACCGACCGAACCGGCGCCGTCCCCGCGCCGAGTCAAGGAGCATCATGAAGCGTCCACTCAGGGCCCTCGCCGCGGCCGGCCTGCTGGCCGCCGGCACGATCGTCGCCGTCGCGCTCGGCGGCACCGCCTCCGCCGACACGCAGATCTGCGAGCAGTACGGCTCGACCACCATCGGCGGCAAGTACGTGGTGCAGAACAACCGCTGGGGCACCAGCGCCCAGCAGTGCATCAACGTCACCTCGACCGGTTTCTCGATCACCCGGGCGGACGGCTCCGCGCCGACCAACGGGGCGCCGGTCGCCTACCCGTCGATCTTCGTGGGCTGCCACTACACCAACTGCTCGCCCGGTACGAACCTGCCGGTGCAGGTGAAGAACATCAGCAGCGCCCCGTCCAGCATCAGCTACAACTACGTCAGCGGCGCGATCTTCAACGCGTCGTACGACATCTGGCTCGACCCGTCGCCCAAGCGGGACGGGGTGAACCAGATGGAGATCATGATCTGGCTCAACCGGCAGGGCTCGATCCAGCCCATCGGCTCTCCGGTCGGCACCGCCAACATCGCGGGCCGGACCTGGGAGGTCTGGCGCGGCAGCAACGGCTCGAACAACGTCATCTCGTACCTGTCGCCGTCGGCCATCCCCAGCTTCAGCTTCGACGCGCTGGCGTTCATCAACGACACCCGCAACCGGGGCGCGATCACCAACGACTGGTACCTGACCAGCATCCAGGCCGGCTTCGAGCCGTGGCAGGGTGGTGTCGGGCTGGCGGTGAACTCGTTCTCGCAGAACGTCAACACCGGCGGCTCCAACCCGCCGCCGACCACGTCGGCGCCGACCACGCCGCCGCCGTCGGGCAACGCGTCGTGCACCGTCACCTACCGGGCCGCGAACGTCTGGAACAACGGCTTCACCGCCGAGGTGACTGTCAAGAACACCGGCTCCGGCACGATCAACGGCTGGACGCTCAACTACAACCTGCCCTCCGGGCAGACCGTCACCAACGCGTGGAACGCCACGGTGAGCCAGAGCGGCTCCGCGGTGACCGCGCGCAACGCCGACTACAACGGCACCCTGTCGCCCGGCGCGTCGGCCACCTTCGGCTACCAGGCGACGCTCAACGGCAGCTACTCGGCGCCGAGCAGCTTCACGCTCAACGGCTCCACCTGCGCCCGCGGCTGACCGGCGCGTGACGAAGGGGCGCGGTCCGCACGGACCGCGCCCCTTCCCGGTACGAGCGTCAGCCGGCGAGCGCGTCGATGTCGCGCATCTCCTCGGCCGTCAGCGAGAACCCGAACACGTCGAAGTTGGCCCGGATGCGCTCCGGCGTGACCGACTTCGGGATGACCACGATCTCGTGGTCGATGTGCCAGCGCAGCACCACCTGGGCCGGCGACACGTCGTGCGCCTGGGCGATGCGGACCAGCACCGGGTCGGACAGGTCGCTGGTCTTGAACGGGCTGTACCCCTCCACCGCCACCCCGCGGTCCCGGTGCGCGGCGTGGATGTGCCTGTCGTACAGCGACGGGCTCCAGCGGATCTGGTTGACCGCCGGCGTCTCCTCGGTGGCCTGGATCAGCTCGTCGATCTGCCCGATCGAGTAGTTGCTCACGCCGACCGTGCGCGCCATGTTCTCGTCCCGCGCGGCGAGCATCTCCCGCCACACCGGGATGCTGTCGCCCGGCGCGGACGGCGGCCAGTGCACCAGCCACAGGTCGACGTAGTCGGTGTCCAGCGCGGCCAGGCTCGCCTCGATCGTCTCCCGCTCCCGGCCCACCCGGTCCGGCGGGAGCTTGGTGGTGATGAAGACGTCCTCCCGGCGCAGCCCGCTCTCCTTGACCGCCCGGCCCACCTCCTTCTCGTTGCCGTACATCGTCGCGGTGTCCAGGTGCCGGTAACCGGCGTCCAGCGCGTTGAGCACGGCCTCGTAGCCGGCCTCCCCGGTGGCCTGCCACGTGCCGAAGCCGAGCAGCGGGATCCGGACGTCACCGGTGAGCGGAAGGGTGGGCTGGTCGCTGTCCATGTCCCCCGTTCTACCCCGGTTCGTCGCACACACACCGGCATCCCGGCGCGCACGGCACGTCTGGGGGAGGATGCGGGGATGGCGGACCGGCTGGACGAGTACCGGCGGAAACGGGACGCCGCGCGTACCCCGGAACCGGTGCCCGAGCGGGCGTCCGGCCGGAAGCGGTCCGCGCGGCGCGCGCCCCGCTTCGTCATCCAGCAGCACCACGCCCGCAGCCTGCACTGGGACCTGCGCCTGGAGCACGACGGCGTGCTCGCCTCCTGGGCGGTGCCGCGCGGCCTGCCCCGCGACCCGGGCCGCAACCACCTCGCGGTGCACACCGAGGACCACCCGATGGAATACCTCACGTTCCACGGGGAGATCCCCGCCGGCGAGTACGGCGGCGGGCGGATGACAGTGCACGACACCGGCACCTACCGGGCCGAGAAGTGGCGCGACGACGAGGTGATCGTGGTGCTCGACGGCGAGCGCACGAAGGGGCGGTACGTGCTGTTCGCCACCGGCGGGCGGGGCCGGGACTGGATGATCAGGCGCACCGACCCGGCGCCGGAGGGCTGGACGCCGATGCCCGAGCTGGTCCGCCCGATGCTGCCCGCCGAGCGTGGGCGGCTGCCGCGCGACGCCGCCGCCTGGGGGTACGAGCTGCGCTGGGCGGGTGTGCGCGCGATGGCGTACGTCTCCGGCGGCCGGCTGCGGCTGCTCGACGGCGACGACAACGAGGTCACCGGGTCGTACCCCTGGCTGCGGGCGATGGCCGAGGCGCTGGCCCCGGCCGAGGCGGTGCTCGACGGCGTGCTGGTCCGGATCGACCCGGCCGGGCGGGTCCGGCCGCCGACCCGGCGCGACGGGCAGTTCCTCGCCGTCGACCTGCTCTGGCTGGAGGGCGTGTTGAGCCTCGACGTGCCGTACGCGCAACGCCGTGACCTGCTCGACGGTCTGGCGCTCGCCGGTCCGCACTGGCAGACTCCGCCGTGGTTCCCGGGAGTCGGTGCGGACGCCCTGCGGGCCGCCCGTGAGCAGGGCCTCCCGGGAGTGGTGGCGAAACGCCTCGACTCCCCGTACGAGCCGGGCCGGCGCAGCCGGCACTGGCTGAGCATCGACGCGAGCTGAGGACCACCGTGCACCTGACGCACCTGGAGTGCCCGCGCTGCGGCCGTGAACATCAGGCCGACGTGTTGCAGAACCTGTGCGGCTGCGGCTCGCCGCTGCTGGCCCGCTACGACCTCGCCGCGGTGGCCGCCACCGTCGCCCCGGAGCAGTTCGGGCTGCGCCCGGCCGACCTGTGGCGCTACCGGGAGCTGCTGCCGGTGGCCGATCCCCGGTGCGTCACCACGCTCGGCGAGGGCTGGACGCCGATGTGGCGCGCGCCCGCGTACGGCCACGAGATCGGCATCGCGGATCTGATCGTCAAGGACGAGGGGCTGACCCCGACCGGGTCGTTCAAGGCCCGCGGCGCGTCGGTGGGCGTGAGCCGGGCCCGGGAGCTGGGCGTGGAGCGGATCGCCATGCCCACGAACGGCAACGCCGGGGCGGCCTGGGCGACGTACGCGGCGCGGGCCGGAATGGGCGCGACGATCGCCATGCCGCTGGCCGCGCCGACCATCTGCCGGGAGGAGTGCCTCGCCGCCGGCGCGGATCTGCGGCTGATCGACGGCCTGATCAACGACGCCGGCCGGGACATCGCCGAGCTGATCGCCGGGTCGGACGGGCGGATCTTCGACGCGGGCACGCTGCGCGAGCCGTACCGCCTCGAAGGCAAGAAGACCATGGGGTACGAGATCGTCGAGCAGCTCGGGTGGCAGGTGCCCGACGTGATCGTCTACCCGACCGGCGGGGGCGTCGGGCTGATCGGCATCCACAAGGCCCTGCACGAGCTGCGCGAACTGGGCTGGGTGGAGGACCGGCTGCCCCGGCTGGTAGCGGTGCAGTCCACCGGATGCGCGCCGATCGTCCGGGCGTTCGCGGCCGGCGAGGACCGGATCACCCCGTGGACGGACGCGCGCACCGTCGCTTTCGGCATCACGGTGCCCGCCCCGCTCGGCGACGAGCTGATCCTGTCCGCGCTGCGCGAGAGCGCCGGCACCGCGATCGCTGTGGACGACGCGGAGATCCTCACCGACCTGCGCGACTTCGCCGCCCGGGAAGGGCTGCTGCTCTGCCCGGAGGGCGCGGCCTGCCTGACCGCCGCCCGGCACCTGCGGGCCGGTGGCTGGATCCGCCCCGGCGAGCGCGTGGTGGTGCTGAACACCGGCGCCGGGTTGAAGTACCCGGGCCTGGTGCAAGGAGGGGCCCCTTCTTAACGTCTCCGGTAGAGCAGGGGCCCCCGCTTAACACGTGCGCACCGGGCGTCAGGACGTCGGCGGCTCGTCCTCGCCGGCCTCCTCGGCGGCGTCCGCCTCCTCCTTCGTCTTGTGCACCGCGCCGTCGGCGTGCTCCGGCGGGCCGTAGACGGTGTAGAGCACCAGCGGGTTCGGCCCGGTGTTGACGAAGTTGTGCTTCGTGCCGGCCGGGACGACCACGAGGTCGCCGGAGACGACCTCCTTCTTCTCCCCGGCCACCCGGGCCTCGCCGGTGCCGCTGACGAACGTGAGGATCTGGTCGATGCCCTCGTGGACCTCCTCGCCGATCTCGCCGCCCGGCGGAATGGTCATGATGACCAGCTGGGTGTGCTCCCCGGTCCAGAGCACGCGGCGGAAGTCGGGACTCTTCTCGGCGACTGTGGCGATCGTGAAATGCTCCATGGCCCGCTCATACCCCGTACGCACGCCCGCCACGCCGGGAGTCGCAGATGGTGGAATTCCCCACGCCGGCCGGGTTTGGATCCCGTCGGAAGGGGCATGTGCTGCCGACAAGACCGGTGCGGGACGGGCCGGTCGAGCCAAGTCCCCGCTGGCGTACCGCCTGTACGGCTGCGGCGGTGGGAGACGGCCGGAGCGCGGCGACGTTACGACCGGAGGTCGTGCGGCGCCGTGCGCTCGTCTGCGCGCCCGTTCCGGTCAGGCGAGCACGGCCAGGTGAAAGGGGCGGTCCGCGTGGCCGCTCGTGCCGTGCGTCTCCACGAAGACGGCGTTGGCGATGCCGGACCGGGGCGCGACGGTGATGACGCCCTGCGGTGCGAGCCCGCCGGGCTTCCCGGGACCGACGGTTCCGACGTACGCCGCCGCGGCGACGTCCTGGTCGAACGCGACCTGGTACATCCCGGCGGCGAGCCGGGTGGCCGAGGTGGCGCCGAGCCCGCGTACCAGCGTGCCGTTGGCGTCGACCACCGCGAACAGCACGCGGGCGGTGGCCGGCAGCCCCAGGGCCGCACACGAGTTGATCTCGGTGTCGGCACGCGCGGCCTCCCTCATGCTCGGGATCGGTTGGCCGGTGGTTTCCCTCCTACCTCTGCGGCTGGGCATGGTGATCCTCTCTCCCGCCGGTACGCCGGCAGGAGGCGTTCGTGCGCGTCCGGGCGATCGTCGGCGGTCCCCCTCGGTGATTCCGACGCTATGTCGGCGCACCGCTTGGCAACCAGCCGCGGAACTGTCCGATCAAGGACAGTGGACGCCTCTGAGCTGCGGAAACGTCTGCCGTGCCGGCGATCCGCGACCCCGCCTCGCAGGCCGCAGCGACATCGGCGGCCGGATCCGGCACCGGGCAGAAGTGGTAACGCAGAGCAATCGGCTGGCTACATTAAAGTATGGTGCAGTCGCTCCGAGGCCGACCGGCGGACCCGGTCTACCGCCCGGTGCTGGCCGCGCGGCGTGGTGAGCTGGAGGCGTTGTCCCATCTCGACGGATCCTCCGCCGCGCTGCTCGCACCGGTTCTCGACGTTCCGGCGGACGCGCCGTCCATGGTGGACTCGCTCGCGCGACTGCCCGGCGAGCTGCTGCCCGCCGTCGACGTGTCGGCGCTTCCGGACGCCCCGGAACACGATCCGGCCCGCTGGGGCGTACCGCTGGTGCCGGTCATCGGTCTCGCGGACAGCGACCGGCGGCTGGCCGCGCACGGCGCTGCGGCGCGGGCCTGGACGCGCCACGCGGTCGTCCGGTTGCGCACCGGGCCGGACCGCAGCGGGCCGGACGCGGCGACGGCGGCGGCGGAGCGGGCGTGGCGGCTGACCGGCCTGGTACCGGAGCAGTGCGACCTGCTGCTCGACGCGGGGGACGTGTGCTGCACGGCCGACATCCGGCTGGCCGAGCCACGGGTGCGGCGCGCGGCGGATTGGGCCCGGCGGCACGCCTGGCGTTCGGTGACGGTCGCGGCCGGCGGGATGCCGCCGACCCTGTCCCGGCTCCCGGTGGACGAGCCGGTCCGGCTGGACCGTTACGACTGGTCGCTCTGGCAGCGCCTGGCCGACCTGGACCTCGGGTACGGCGACTACGGCGTGAGCTGCGCGGTACGCGGCGCGGACGAACCGGGCGACCGGGTGCCCACCCTGCGCTGGGCCACCGACGACGCGTGGTGGGTCTACCGCTGGTCGCGGCGCGGCGGGCGGGGCGACGAGCGCTTCGCCGACCTCTGCCGCACCGTGACTGCCGCTCCCCACTGGCCGGCCGCCGGAGCCGGCTTCTCCTGGGGCGACCACGAGATCGTCCGGCGGGCCCGGCGCGGCGCGGGCGCGGGTTCGCCGGCCAACTGGATCGCGTGGAGCACCTCCCACCACCTGGCGCAGGTGCTGGCCGCACTGGTCCGACCGGAACGGGACCAGCGCGGCCGGGCGTGGTGGGCCGAGCCGGACGCCCCGGAACGGGGACGCACCGGCCGCTCGCCGCGTGGCGGAGAGTCCCGCCGCGCCGGCTGACTCACTCCTTCTCGGTGAACCCGAACTGCACCACGCCCTCGTCGTCGACGACCGCGTCCACCGCGGTGTCGTTCAGCAGTTCGGCGGCGTCGGAGTCGAGGAAGATGCGCGCCCCCTCGGTGTCCACCACCTGGTCGCCCCGCACCGGCTCCGGCACCAGTTCGATGGAGAGCGAACCGGCCTCGGTGTCGGCGGCGATGCGCAGCCCGCCCGCGTCGGCGACGTCCTGCTGGGCGGCGAGGTCACGGATCACCAGGACGGCGTTGTCGGTCATGGTCAGCATCGCTGAACTCCTCATGGCTGGATGTCGGGATTCGCGTGGGCGACAAGGCCCACGTACAGGTCTTTTCCCTCCCTCGGCCCGGCGAATCCCTAGGCTGGGGGCAGGGACGGCGCACAGCGCCGCCACGTCTCCTGGCGATAACCTTTCACACCGGAGTCTTTCCCGCAGGAAATCTCCATGGCAGCATCGGCACATGCATCGTCGCCTATTTCCCCGGGCGCTCGCGGTGCTGGTGCTGGTCGCCACCGCGGCCACCGCCGGCGCCACCACCGCCACGGCCGAAGCGCCCACCCCCGCGCAGACCCGGTTGCACGCCACCATCGACGCGATCCTCGCCGACAGCCGGCTCGACGGGGCGCAGGCGGGCGTGGTCGTCGTCGACACCACGACCGGCCGCACGCTGTACGACCGCAACGGGACGCGACGGCTCATCCCGGCCTCGAACACCAAGCTGCTCACCTCGGCGGCGGCGATGGAACTCCTCGGGCCGGGCCACCGCTTCACCACCGACGTGAGCGCCGACGGGCCGCGCCACGCCGGAATGCTCTCCGGCGACCTCTACCTGCGCGGCGGCGGCGACCCGACCATCCTCGCCGCCGACTACGACCGGCTCGCCGAGCAGGTCGCCGCGGCCGGCGTACGGATCGTCGCGGGCAACCTGGTCGCCGACGACACCCGGTACGACAGCGACCGGCTCGGCCCGGACTGGACCTGGGACGACGAGCCCTACTACTACGCCGCCCAGGTGTCCGCGCTCACCGTGGCCCCGGACACCGACTACGACGCCGGCACGTTGATCGTCAACGCCGCGCCGGGAACACGGGCGGGTGCCCGCCCGAAGATCACCATGACTCCGGACAACGGCTGGCTGCGCATCGAGAACCGGGCCGAGACCGTCGCCGACGGCGAGACCACCATCTCGTTCGAGCGCGAGCACGGCGGCAACACCGTGGTGGTGACCGGCCAGATCGCACTCGGCGCGGCCACCGAGCGCGACTGGGTGACGGTCTGGGAGCCGACCGGGTACGCGGCCGACGTGTTCCGGTCCGCGCTGCGCCGCCACGGCGTACGGGTGCTCGGGCGGACCGTGCTCGGCACCGCCACCCCGGACACCGCGAAGCCGCTCGCCCGGCACGACTCGATGCCGCTGGCCGACCTCATGGTGCCGTTCCTCAAGCTCTCCAACAACGGCCATGCCGAAGTGCTCACCAAGGAGCTGGGCCGGGTGCTCTCCGGCTCCGGCACCTGGGCCGCCGGGCTCTCCGCGATCAGCGGGTACGTGGGCGACGCCGGGGTGGACACCGGCACGCTGCGCCAGCGCGACGGCTCCGGACTGTCCCGGCGCAACCTCGTCCCGCCCACCCAGTTCGTCACGCTGCTCTCGGAGGTCCGCGCCGAACCCTGGTTCGCCACCTGGTACGCCGCGCTGCCGGTGGCCGGCAACGCGAACCGGCTCGTCGGCGGGACGCTGCGCAGCCGGATGGGCGGGACCGCCGCCGCGAACAACGTGCACGCCAAGACCGGCAGCCTGACCGGCGCGTCAGCGCTCTCCGGTTACGTCACGAACGCCGACGGCCGGCTGCTGGCGTTCTCGATCGTGCTGAACAACTACCTGACCTCGTCCGTGAAGGGTCTGGAGGACCAGATCGCGATCGCCCTGGCCGGGTACACCGAGAGCGAGACGGCCGCCGCCCGGCGGACCGTGCCGGCCGCGCCGGAGTCGCCGCGCGTACCGGAGGGACGGGAGTGCTCCTGGGTCAAGCCGGCACTCTGCTGACCGGGACCGTACCGCCCCGGTGCTAGGCGCCGGGGCGGTGCGGCTGCGGGCCGGCGGCGGGGTCACCCCGCTCGACGAGCGCGTCGATCTCGGCCGGCGGGAGCCCGCGCAGGGTGAGCACGCGGCGGCCCCAGCGGTGCAGCCGGCACGGGTGCGGGCTGGCGTCGTTGCGGCAGATGGTCCCGCCCGACCAGGCCCGCGGCGCGTGCACCACCACCGCCCGCACCGCGAACTGGACGTCCTCGACCGTCACGTACGGCGGCATCGGGATCTCGCGCAGGACGTCACCGTCGGCGCGAGGGCAGGCGGGGGCGACGGGAGCAGGGCCGGTCATCGGTCGTGCCTCCACAGAGGATGGTCGGACGGGAACAACGGAAACCTACGACGCCCGGCCGGTCACGCGACGGACAAACTGTCCCCGCTCAGCGCAGCGCGACCGCCTGGAGGCTGACGTTGCCGCAGTCCCCGAGGGGCTCCTCCACCGTCCAGTTCATCAGCAGCTTCGCGCCGCGCGGCCCGCGGAACTTGATCGTGAACTCGGTGGTGAGCGCGGTGTGCGGATCCTCCATCCGCAGCGTGGTGGTCGGGCCGCCGCTGGAGACCCGCACGTCGAGGCGGCCACGGGCCATCCAGAGCCCGGCGTACAGACGCACCGTGCGCTGCTGCCCGTCGGCGGCCACCGCCAGGTTGAACCCGCTGCCCCGGTGACAGGTGTAGACGCCGGACATGGTGCCGCTCGCCGACGCGACCGGGTTTCCGTCGCGCCAGGCGTACGCCTCGGGGTTGTTGCTGAAGCTCTGCCGCCGCCCCCGGCCGCCCTCGTCGCGGATCTCGCCGGAGCCGCCCCGCTTGCGGACCGTCCGGTCGGCGCCGGTGAGCCCCCAATGGACCCAGTCGGTGGCGCCCACGGCGGTGAGGTCGACGGTGGCGGGCACCTCGGCGCGGCTGACCGCGACCGTCGGCGGCACCGTGGGCGGTGTGGGACTGGGTGGGGGTGTGGACGGTGTCGGACTCGGCGACGGCGGCCGCTGCCGGGGCCGCAACCCCGGATTGACCACTGTGTCGTCGGCTTCGTTCGGCAGCCCGACCCGGCCGGGCGGCGCGGCCGGCAGCCGGGCGTGCTCCGCGCGTGGCGCGTCGTGCCGCTCGACTCCGAGGTAGAACGCCAGCGCCGCGAGGCAGAGCAACGCCGCGAGCCCTTCCAGCATCAGCCGTCGTCGGCGGCGCAGCCGCCGCAGCGCGGACCGGGTACGCGGAAGGCCGTGGCGGTGCGAGCCGTGGCCGGCACCCGAACGGTCCTCCTGGCCCACCACACCCTCCGCTCCGGTCACGACGCCGGGAACGACCGGAGCGCGACGGGCTTCACGGTGTCACCGGGCGGCTCTTTGCGCCATATGTCAGCCGACGGGCGTTTCCAGTTCGTTATCAAACGCCGGGAGCCGGGCGGCTCAGCTTACCGTGATCGCCTGCAACGCCACCCCGTCGTTGTGCCCGCCGGTCACCGTCAGGGCGCGCCAGGTGATCAGCAACCGTTCCTCCCGGGGCGCCCGGAAGCGGATGACGTACTGGTAGAAGCGGTCCCCGGCGGCGAGGGCGACCTCCTGGACGGCCGGATCGCCGCCGCCGGAGAGCGACACGTCGAGCCGCGCACCGGCCGAGAACGTGCCGACGAACAGCCGGACGGTACGCAGATCCCCGCTCCCGGTCACGGCGAGCGTGAAGCTCTTGCCGGCGCCCCGCTGGAATACACCCGCCCGGGTGCCCTCCTCCCGGGCCGTCGGCACGCCGTCCATCCACTGAAGATCCGTCACCCCGGCGTTGTGCTCCAACCGCTCGCCGCCCGGGTCCTGGATCTCGCCGGTGCCGCGCAGCTTGCGCTGGACGCTGTCCGCCCCGGTGCCACCCCAGTGCCGCCAGTCCCGCTTGCCGAGCACGGTGAGCGACAGCGACTCGGGCAGCGGCTCCAGCTTCAGGTCGAGCAGCGGCTCGCCGGGCGACACCGGGTCGCCGGGAACCGGCGCGACCGGCGCCTGATCGCTCGGCGCCGCCACGGGCGCGGTCTCCCGGGTCAACGGGGGCGGCGCGGGTGACCGGACCGCGTATGTCAACGCCGCCACCAGCCCGGTCACGGCCACCGCCGCCAGCACGGCGCGGCGGCGCCGGCGCCGCGCCCGGGCCGCAGCGACCCGGGTGGCCGGGGCATCCGCCGGTGGCCGGGCCGGGCCGGGAGTCCGGCTCAGCCGGTTCTTCGCCGTCCGGGCCACGGCGCGCAGCCGGACGCCGAACTTGCCGGCCAGGTCGCCGAGCTTGCCGGCCAGGTCGCCGAGGCCGCGGGCCAGGTCGGCGAGGCGCGCCGGGAGGCTCTCCCGGGCGGAGTGGCGGCCCGGTCTCGCTTCCACCTCGGCCTCTTGCGGCGGACCAGGTTCGGAGGAATCGTGCGCGGCGCCCGATCGGACCGGCGGCGGAGCGGACAGGTGCAGTCCGATCGGAGCCGGCCCGACCAGCGGAACCCGGCCGCCGGGCGGGTTCGGACGCGGCTCGGGGCCGACCGGCGCAGCCACCCCGGAAACGAGCGGAGTCGGCGCAGGTGGACCGGGTGCGGTCGGGTCGACCGGGAACGGGCCGGCGGCCGGAAGGTCGGGAGCGGGTGGGCCGGCGGTGCGCGGAGGCGGCCAGACAGCGGTACCGGGCGGATCCAGGTCCGCCGGAGGCTCCGGATCGTCCTGGTCGGACGGTGAGTGGTCGCCGTCCGGCGGGGGTTTGGCTGGAACCGTGTCCCAAGGTAGGCGGCGTGGACCGACGGGGCGCTCCGGCGCGGCGGCCGCGTCGTCCGGCGTGGGCAGCCAGCCCCCGACCCGGATCCCGGCACGCGCGATGTCGTCCTCAGCCACCGACCCTCCCTCGGCCACCGGCGGCGAGCGGCCCGGCCCCGTGGCTCGCCGTAGGGAGAATGACACAGAACGCGATCTTGGAGAAGGCATCCACTACCGCAATTCCCACGCCTCCCGGACTCCGAGCACCCCACCGGAAGAGATCTTGGAAGCTTTGCGCCCCCATAGGGGCCATTCCGTACCAAGATCTCCCACGACCCGGACGCGCGGACCGCGCCCACCCTCGGCGGCCCCGTCGATCATGAGGTTGGCGGCGACAAATCGGGCGTCGAATGCCGCCAACTTCATGATCAACGCGGATTGGCGGGCGCGGGGCGCGCGAGGCGGCGGGGCGGGGGCGGCGGTCAGTGGCGGGTGCGGCGGTGCAGGCCTCGGGTCGGGTGCCAGCTCTCGATCAGGAGGTGGTCGGGCGGGTCGCCCACCCGGGTGAGCACCACTTCGGTCAGTTCGATCCGGAAGCTGTGCGAGCCGTCCTCGGCGGGCGGCTCCTCGTGCGCCCGCCCGGCGATCTTCGCGTCCCCGTCCCAGGTGGACGGGTCGTCGGGCGGGGCGTCCTCGGTGGGGCTGTGCAGCGCCACCCGGGGGTCGCGGCGCAGGTCGAGCGCCTTGACCGCGCCGGCCATACTGCCCAGCCGCAGCTGCCCGTCGTCGCCGAAGTCGAACTCGGTGCCGCTGATCCGCGGCGAGCCGTCCCGCCGCAGCGTCGCCATCGTGCCGTGCTTGCGGACCGCGAACCGGGCGCGTACCCGCGCCGCGAAGTCGGGCTCGGCCGCCACGAGATCGGACCACCATGTCATGCCTCCGAGTGTGTCCCGGAAACCTGACAACCCGCGGCGCCTTTCCCCGGCGGCTCAGCCCACCTGGAAACCGAGCGCCTGGACCAGCACCATCGCCTGTTCCGGGTCGATGCGCGCGCCGGAGCGCTCGACCGACGTCGGGTCGAGCGCGGACAGGTCGCTGCCACGCAGGTCGGCCCGGATCAGCTTGACGGCGTGCAGCTGCGCGCCGGAGAGGTCCGTGCCGGTCAGCGTCGCGCCGGTCAGGTCGGCGCCGCTCAGGTCGACCTCCCGCATCCGTACGTCGGTGATCCGCGCCCCGCACAGGTCGGCGCCGGCCAGCGTGACGAAGGACCAGTCGCCCCGGTCGATCCGCAACGGCCGCAGGTCGCAGCGGTCGAACGTGCTGCCGACCAGCTTGCAGCCGGTGAACTCGGCCTCGAAGAGGTTGCACTTGCTGAACGAGCACCTGGTGAACGCCGAGTCGGTGTGCCGGGAGGCGTTGAAGGCTACGTTGCCGAACACGCAGTCGGTGAAGACCGCGCCCCGGCTGACCGCCTCGGTCAGGTCGACGTGGAAGAACTCGCACCGCACGAAGTGCCGGTCGGCCAACTCCTCGGCGTACCAGTCCTCCTGGCGGTAGGTGACGTCCTCGACCGGCTCCGGCATGCCACCGACCCTAGTGACACTTCCCGGCCGCGGTACCGGCGGGTAGGTTCGCGGTCGTGAGTGTCACCGTGAGCACCGACCCCGGCCGTGTCGGCTTCGATCCCGCCCGGCTGGCGCGGATCGACGAGCACTTCGCCCGGTACGTCGACGACGGCCGGCTCGCCGGCTGGCAGATCGTCGTCACCCGCCGGGGCGAGATCGCCCACTCCTCGACGTACGGGCTGCGCGACCGGGAGGCCGGCACGCCGGTCGAGGCGGACACGCTCTGGCGCATCTACTCGATGACCAAGCCGATCACCTCGGTCGCGGCGATGATGCTCTGGGAGGAGGGCCGGTTCGAGCTGAACGACCCGGTCAGCCGCTGGCTGCCGGAGTTCGCCGACGTACGCGTCTACGACCGGGGCTCGGTGCTCAAGCCGTACACGGTGCCGGCGGTCGAGCCGATCCGGATCTGGCACCTGCTCACCCACACCGCCGGCCTCACGTACGGCTTCGCCCAGGTGTCGGTGGTCGACGGCCTGTACCGGGCGGCGGGCTTCGACCTCGGTGTGCCGCCGGGCGCGGACCTGGCGGCGGCGTCGGCCGGGCTGGCCCGGCTGCCGCTGCTGTTCCAGCCCGGCACGAGCTGGAACTACGGCGTCTCCACCGACGTGCTGGGCCGCCTGGTCGAGGTGATCTCCGGGCAGTCGCTCGACGCGTTCTTCGCCGAGCGGATCCTGGGCCCGCTGGGGATGACCGACACCCGCTGGTGGGTGGACGCGGCGGACGCCAAGCGCCTGGCCGCGCTCTACGCCCCGCACCCGGCCACCGGCCAGGCGGTACGCGCCGACGGGGTGGGCCGGGCCGCGCTGGCGGAGCCGACGTGGCACTCCGGCGGCGGCGGGCTGGTCTCCACGGCGGCCGACTACCACCGCTTCACCCAGTTCCTGCTGCGCGGCGGCGAGCTGGACGGGGTGCGCCTGCTCGGGCCCCGCACGGTGCGCTTCATGACCCGCAACCACCTGCCCGGCAACCGGGATCTGGCCTCGTTCTCGCCGGAGGGCTTCGCCGAGACGATCCTCGACGGGATCGGCTTCGGGCTGGGCTTCGCCGTCGTGCTCGACCCGGTGCCGTCGCGCGTGCCCAGCAGCGTCGGCGAGTTCTACTGGGGCGGCCTGGCCAGCACCGCGTTCTGGGTGGACCCGGTGGAGGAGGTCACCGCGCTGCTGTTCACCCAGTTGATGCCGTCCAGCACGTACCCGCTGCGCAGCCAGTTGCGCCAGCTCGTCTACTCGTCGCTCGTCGACTGAGCCGGTTCGGCGGAACTCCCGCCGCCGACCGGTGGGCTGCCTAGCCTGTGAGGCATGAGCGACATCGTCGTGTTCGGCGCCGGCGGGACGGCGGGCTCCCGGATCGCCGCCGAGGCGGTCGAGCGGGGGCACCGGGTGACAGCGGCGGTGCGGCGTCCGGAGGCGGTCAGCTACCTACCGCCAGGCGTACGCACGGTGACCGGCGACGCCACGTCGGCGCGGAGCGTACGCGAACTGGCGCAGGACGCGGACGTGCTGGTGGTGGCCATCGGCGGCGGTGAGCGGGAGTTGTGGCGCGACGCCGCGCGAACGCTCGTCGACACGCTGCGTGAGCTGCCGGACCCGCCTCGGGTAATCCACGTCGGCGGCGGCTCGACGCTGCTCACCCCGAAGGGCACCCGCTACCTGGACGAGCCGGACTTCCCGGAGGAGTACCGGGACTCGGCGCACGGCCAGGCCGACGCGCTGGAGTTCTACCGCTCCAGCGCCGACGGGGTGACCTGGACGTACGTCTCCCCGCCGCCGCTGGAGTTCCACCCGGGCGAGCGGACCGGGCACTACCGCACCGGCACCGACCAGCCGGTGACCGACGCG
This sequence comes from Micromonospora sp. TSRI0369, assembly GCF_001905625.1. Lineage (NCBI taxonomy): Bacteria > Bacillati > Actinomycetota > Actinomycetes > Micromonosporales > Micromonosporaceae > Micromonospora > Micromonospora sp. TSRI0369. The sequence continues at coordinate 91,006 of NZ_LIVU01000008.1, read as the reverse complement.
CAGGGCCGGTCGGTGCTCACCTACGAGGACCTGGCGGTGGCGATCGTCGACGAGATCGAGAATCCCCGGTTCGGCAACGCCCGCTTCACCGTCGCGTACTGATCCGGCGCGTACTGATTCAGTCGGCCAGCCGGGCCGGGAAGCCGCCGGTGGCGATCGGACCCCAGGACTCGATCGTGACGCGGATCAGCGACTTGCCCTGCGCGACCATGGCCGACCGGTACTCGTCCCAGTCCGGGTGCTCGCCGGAGATGCTGCGGAAGTACTCGACCAGCGGTTCCAGCGCCTCGGGCAGGTCGAGCACCTCGGCCACGCCGTCGACCTGCACCCAGGGGCCGTTCCAGTCGTCGGAGAGCACGCACGCGGAGACGCGCGGGTCGCGGCGGATGTTGGCGACCTTGGCGCGCTCGGGATAGGTGGAGATCACCAGCCGGCCCTCGGCGTCGACACCGCAGGCCACCGGGGAGGACTGCGGGCGACCGTCGGAGCGGGTGGTCATGAGCACGACGTGGTGGCGAGGGCGGAGGAACTCGATCAGGGCGTCCCGGTCGACCCGGGTGTTCTTCGCGATGCTGCGTGCCATGCCTCGGTTCTACCAGGCCGGTCGATCGTTCTCAGCGCGGACGGCCGCCGGCCCGCTGGGCGGTGACCTGCTCCGGCACGCGCGGTCGGGCCGAGGGCCGCCAGGCACGGCCGTTGGCGTAGATCACCCGGAAACCGAGGTACGCGGCGAGCGGCGCCCAGTGCGCCGAGCGCATCCGCAACTCGGCGGCGTTGTGCCGCTGCCCGTTGGCGAGCACGTCGAGCAGCACCGTCTCGAACGCGGCCGACTCGACCCAGTCCACCTCGCGGGTGAAGCCGCAGACCAGAGCCGCGCCGGTGACGTCGAGGAACTCGCGCAGCGTGGCGTCGGAGGCGCGCAGCACCGAGCAGCTGCCGAAGTAGAGGCGGCGGCCCTCGCAGCGGCCGGCCATCCGCTCGGCCACGTCCGACAGCTCGACCGAGTCCCAGTCGGTGAGGCAGAGCCGGCTCGGCTCGCCGTGCATGGCGAAGAAGCCCACCCGGTGGTCGGCGTACTGCTTGAGCAGCCACCTGTCGACGAAGTAGAACAGCTCGTCTCGGGTGGCCGCGTCCTTGTGGATGTAGCGGATGCGGCCGAGCCGCTCCAGCAGGTCGAGCGTGGGCAGGACGGACCCGCGTTCGTTGAGGTCGCGGTGCCACTGCCCCTCGACGCAGAACACGCCGCCACGCGCCAACGCCCACCTCCCCGCCCGTCGAGGTCGCCGCCCGGTCCGGGAGCAGACGTTACCGCTCACCTCCGACGGGCGACACCCGGCAGCGCATTCGCAAACAGGCACTATTCCCAGCCAATATCCAGCAACCATCTGAAGTGAGAACAATTTCGGCTAATCACCACGAAGAATCCTCGTACCTGTCACGGTGAGAGGGACGGGACGTACCGGTCGATGTGCCCGTCCCAAGCCCAGTTCGCTCTGACATCGGGAGGACTCTGTGCGCGTCAACACCCTGAAGCGGGCGGCGGTCGCGTTCGCGCTGGCCCTGCCCGGGGCCGCCGTGGCGACAGTCGTCGCCGCACCACCGGCGCATGCCGACGGCTGCTACACCTGGAACCGGACACTGTCGCAGGGGAGCTCCGGCGACGACGTCCGGCAGCTCCAGATCCGGGTGGCCGGCTGGGCCGCGTACGGCGGCATCGTCCGGGTCGACGGCGTGTACGGCCCGGAGACGGCCGCCGCGGTCAAGCGCTTCCAGACCGCTTACGGGCTGCGTGCCGACGGCGTGGCCGGGCCGCAGACGTTCACCAGGATCTACGACCTGCAGAAGGACAGCGACTGCACGCCGAAGCACTTCAGCTACACCGAGCTGGACAACGGCTGCGGCAAGGGCGGGTGGGCCGGCGGCCCGCTCTCCGCGTCGGCCACCCGGGAGAACGCGCTGCGCACCATGTGGAAGCTGGAGGCGCTGCGGCGCAGCCTCGGCGACAAGCCGCTCTACGTGACCAGCGGGTTCCGCAGCATCGCCTGCAACCGGCAGGTCGGCGGTGCCGCGGACAGCCAGCACCTCTACGGCAACGCGGCCGACCTGATCGCCAAGCACCGCAGCCTCTGCGACATCGCCCGCTCGGCCCGCAGCCGGGGCTTCAGCGGCATCTACGGCCCCGGCTACCCGGACCACGACGACCACACGCACGTCGACTCGCGGCGGGAGAACAACCGGGATAAGTCGTCGAACACGAAGGGCTGGTCCGCACCGGACTGCGGAGTCAAGTGATGCGGTGACGGCGGCCCGGTCCGGGGGTGGGGGCTCCCCGGCCGGGCCGCCGTCGGCATGCTCCGGCACGCACGACGCCACTCCGCGACGGGGCGTCCACGCGACCGGAACCGGGCGCCGGGCGTCAGCTCGCCCGGGGCCAGCGGGGCCGGGCGGCGGGAGCCGACCGCCCGGCGACGGGCCGCGGACCTGGCCGCACCGGCGGCGCTGCGACCCGCGGAACCGGACCGCGCGCCGCCTGGGCCGCGGCGGCGGGGCGGGCGGGCTGACCCGGCACCGCCCGGGCCGGCTGTCCGGGCACAGGGCGGCCGGCCTGACCCGGCACGCCGGGCCGCGCGGCCTGACCGGGTACGCCGGGCCGTGCCACCTGACCGGCCGGGCGGGCGACCTGCCCGGGAGCCGGACGGGCGCCGGACGGTCCGGTCAGCACGAACGGGAAGGGCACGTGCACGAACGGGTTGCCGTGCCGGATCAGCGCGTCGATCTGGCGGTCGTTGAGACCGTGTGTCTCCAGCACGCGCCGGCCCCAGCGATGCAACCGGCAGGGGAACGACGAACCGTCGTTGCGGCACTTCGGCCCCGCGGGCCACTCCTCGGCGGCGTGCACCACCACCGCCCGGACCGCGAGGCGGACGTCCTCAGGGGTCAACGGCGCCGGTACCGGCACCTCGCCCAGGATCTGGTCGATGGGATCCGTCGACTGCTCACCAACTCGCACGGCAGGCCTCCCGCAGCTCGGCAGCGGTGCGGCAGAACGGCCGCACCACATCCTCGACCACTGGTACGGCCGGATGACGGCAGCAGTTCAATCCCGCCATGCGGCGAGCAGTTCGGCCGGCCCGAGCGCGGTGACACCGCTCCCGCCTTGTCGGTCGGCAGGAGACGCATGCGTCAGAGCCGACACTCTCATTCTTGGAACTATCACGAATGAGAGTGTCTGTGCGTCAGACCAGGCCGGCGTCCTGGACCAGCAGGGCCACCTGCACGCGGTTGTTCAGGTCGAGCTTCGTGAGCAGCCGCGACACGTACGCCTTCACAGTCGCCACGCTCATGAACAGCTCGGCGGAGATCTCCGCGTTGGTCCGGCCCCGGCCGAGCAGCACCGCGACCTCCCGTTCCCGTTCGGAGAGCCCGTCGAGCAGCAGTACCGCCCGCTCGCGCTTCGGGTCCGGGCCGGGCGCCGGCGCGGCGCCGGTGACGTGCGCGATGAGCTTGCGGGTCACCGCCGGGGACAGCGTCGCCTCCCCCGCCGCGACCCGGCGTACCGCCGCCACGATCTCGGCCGGCGGGGTGTCCTTGAGCAGGAATCCACTCGCCCCGGCGCGCAGCGCCCGGAGCACCTGCTCGTCGGCGTCGAAGGTGGTGAGCACCAGCACCTCGGGCGGGTCGACGGTGGCACGCAGCGCCTCGGTGGCAGCCAGCCCGTCGACCCGGGGCATGCGGATGTCCATCAGCACCACGTCCGGGGCGTGCGCGGCGACGGCCTCGGGCACCTCGGCGCCGTCGGTGGCCTCGCCGACCACCGCGAGGTCGGGTACGCCGCCGAGGATCATCGACAGCGCGCCGCGGACCAGCGGGTCGTCGTCGACGATCAGCACCCGCACCGGGGCGCTCACTGCGCCGCCCAGGGCAGCCAGGCGGTCAGCCGGAACGTGCCGTCGGCGTCCCGCCCGTGTTCCAGGCGGCCACCGGCGAGCGTGACCCGTTCCGCGATCCCGACCAGGCCGGTGCCGGTGCCCGGGATCGCGGTGGCCGGGCTGCCCACCGGCCACGGGTTGCTGATCTCCACCACCAGCCCGTCTCCCGGGCCACCGGCCAGCCGGACCGTCACCACCGCGCCGGGCGCGTGCTTGCGGGCGTTGGTCAGCCCTTCCTGCACGATCCGGTACGCGCTGCGCCCGATCGCCGCGGGCACCGCCTCCGCCTCGGTCACCTCGTCGATCACCCCGACCCGTACCCCGGCATCGCGGCTCTCGGCCACGAGGGCGGGCACGTCGGCCAGGGTGGGCTGCGGCCGTTCCGGCGTGGCCTCGGAGCCGACCTCGGCCCGCAGCACGCCGATCACCTCGCGCAGGTCCTGGAGCGCGGCGTGCGCGCTGGCCCGGATCACCCCGGCGGCCCGCGCCACCTCCTCCGGCGGCGCGTCCGGCCGGAACTCCAGCGCGCCCGCGTGCAGGCTGAGCAGGGAGATCCGGTGGGCGAGCACGTCGTGCATCTCGCGGGCGATCCGGCCGCGTTCGAGCTGCCGGGCCTGGTCGAGCCGGAGTTGCTGCTCGGCCTCGGCCCGCTCGGCCCGGTCCCGCAGGGACAGCACGAGCTGGCGGCGGGCCCGGACGAACAGCGCCCACGCCACCACCACGCAGATGAACAGCCCGGTCCACACGGCGGAGGCCCAGACCGGCAGCGTCGGGTCGGGCCGGACCGCGAGGTAGACCGGCAGGCTCAACAGTTGCCAGGCCACCAGCGCCAGGCCCACCGGCAGCGGCCGGTGGACCAGGACGGTGAACATGATGATCAGCAACGCGACACCGGAGGTGACCGAGAAGAACATGAGCGGCGCGGTGGCCAGCGCCAGCCCGACCGGCCAGCGCCGGCGCAGCCAGAGCGCCCCGCTGATCCACAGGCCGATGAGCAGGTCGACCTCCTCCAGCCAGTCCGGACCGGCGTTGAGCCCGAACTCCGGGCTGGCGCTGGTGACGTCGCCGTGGGCGATCAGCACCCAGAGCAGCGAGGCCACGAACAGCAGGCTGTCGACGAACCAGTCGCGCGGCGTCCGCCGGGCGGTCCGGGCGGGCGTCAGGGAGCCCGGCAGGAGCCAGGGATGATCGGGTACGGCGGCGCTGGTCACCCACCCATGCTAGGAAGCCGTCCGGACCGGCTACCAGCTACCAAAGTCGACGTCTGCGGTGAACCGAGGTCGACGGCAGCGCCGACCGCCGGCCGCAGCGCGTGACCGGATGGCCCCGGCAGGCTCGACGGCATGATCGAAGTCGACCACCTCACCAAGCGGTACGGCCCGCACACCGCCGTCGAGGACGTCACGTTCCGGTGCGAACCGGGCTCGGTGACCGGTTTCCTCGGGCCGAACGGCGCCGGGAAGTCCACCACGATGCGGATGATCTGCGGGCTGACGCCGCCCACCTCGGGCGGCGCCACCGTCGCCGGCCGCCCCTACCGCGACCTGCCCAACCCCGGGCGGGAGATCGGCGTACTGCTCGACGCGTCGGCGCAGCACGCCGGGCGCACCGGACGGGAGGCGCTCACGCTCGCCGCCCGCACCATGGGCGTGGACCGGGGCCGGGTGGCGGCGGCTCTCGACCGGGTCGGGCTGAACGACACCGCCGCCCGGCGCCGCGTCGGCGCGTACTCCCTGGGCATGCGGCAGCGGCTCGGCCTGGCGCTGGCGCTGCTGGGCGACCCCCGGGTCCTGATCCTGGACGAGCCGGCAAACGGCCTCGACCCGGAGGGGATCTTCTGGATGCGCGGCCTGCTGCGCGACTTCGCCGACCGGGGCGGCACGGTGCTGCTCTCCTCGCACCTGCTGCGCGAGGTGGAGGCGGTGGCCGACCGGCTGGTGGTGATCGGCGGCGGCCGGGTGGTCGCCCAGGGCGGCAAGGACGAGCTGCTCGCGGGCGCCGGCACGCTGGTACGCGCCCGCGACCCGCACGCCCTGCGCCTGACGCTGGACCGGGCCGCGCTGCCCGCGTCCGCCGGAACCGACGGCGGCTTCGTCGTCCGGGCCGAGCCGGGCGAGGTAGGGCAGGCCGCGGCCGACGCCGGACTGGTCCTCACCGAGCTGCGCCCGGCCGGCAGCGGCGGTCTGGAACAACTCTTCCTCACCCTCACCGCCGGCGCGTCGACCAAGGAGGCAGTCCGATGACCACCACAGCCGCTCCCACCGCCCCGGCCCGGCACGAAGCGGTCGCCGCGGGCCCCTCGCTCGCCCGGCTGACCGCCGTGGAGCTGCGCAAGCTCGCCGACACCCGGGCCGGGCGATGGCTGCTGATCGCGATCGGGCTGATCGCCGCCGTGATCGTGGTGGTGCAGTTGTTCGTCCTCGACGCGCCGGATCAGACGTTCACCGCCTTCTTCACCCCGTCGCTGCTGCCGGTCGGCCTGCTGCTGCCGGTGCTCGGCATCCTCTCCATCACCGGCGAGTGGTCGCAGCGCACCGCGCTCACCACGTTCGCGCTGGTGCCCCGCCGGGAGCGGGTGATCGTCGCCAAGCTCGCCGCTGTGGTGCTCGCCGCGCTCGCGTCGGTGCTGGTCAGCCTCGCGGTCGCCGCGGTCGGCACGCTCGCTGCCCGCGCCACCGGCGGGGCGGGGGCCTGGACGTTCGACTGGCAACTGCTGCCGCACGCGGCCGTGTTCCAGGTGGCGAGCGTGCTGATGGGCGCTGCCTTCGGGCTGCTGCTGCTGAACACGCCGCTGGCGATCGTCACCTATCTGCTGCTGCCAACGGTGTGGAGCCTGCTCGCCGCGATGATCTCCGCGCTGCGTGCGCCGGCCCGCTGGCTCGACACCTCGTACACGATGGAGCCGCTGCTCGGCGCCGAGATGACCGGCGGGCAGTGGGGCCGGCTCGGCGTCTCGCTGGCCGTCTGGGTGCTCCTGCCGCTGGCCGCCGGTCTGGTCCGCACGCTGCGCCGGGAGGTGTCGTGACCGTGGCAGCCCGAGGACTCGGTGAGGACGTCGTGGTCGACGGCGGGCCCGGCGAGCTGGTGCTGATGTGGGCGGGGTTCCCGCTGCTCGGGGCGGGACTGGGCGCCGGACTGACCGCGCTGTCCGGCTGGATCGCCGGGCTGCCCTGGTTCCCGTTCCAGGGCCTGTTCGAGCTGCTCGACGGGTGGCCGGACGAGCGGGCGTACCCGATCGGGGCCGGGGTGGGCCTGCTCGGCGGCCTGTTCGTGGCGCTGGTGGCGGTCCGCGAGCGGCTGACCGTCACGGTCGGGCACCGCACGGTACGGCTGCACCGCGACGGGCACGGCCGGGACGTGGCCCGCGCCGACGTGGCCGGTGTGTTCGTCGACGGTGCGGCGCTGGTGCTGCTGGACAGCGCCGGTGGCGAGCTGGCCCGGGAGAAGTCCGACCTGGACGCCGAGCGGCTGCGCGCGGCGTTCACCCGGCAGGGCTGGCCGTGGACCGGGCAGGACCCGCACCGGGACGCGTACCGGAGGTGGGTCGAAGGGCTGCCCGACCTGCCGCCGGGCGCGGACGCTCTGCTGCGCGCCCGGCAGCGGGCGCTCGACGGCGGCCACGACGCCGAGACCCGGGAGCTGCACGGGGAGCTGGCCCGGCTCGGCGTCGTGGTCCGCGACGAGCGGAAGCGGCAGTACTGGCGGCTGGTCCCGCGACAGCCGTCCCGGTAGCGGCGCCGCGACCGGGAGAGGGCCGGCCGGCCCGACGCTCAGGTGAGGATCACCACCACGGCCAGCCCGGCGAAGGCGGCGGACAGCGCCGCGCCGGTCCAGCGCCGCCAGGCCGGGCCCCCGGCGACGACAGGCAACGCGCGCCACCGGCGGACGGCCGGCACCACGGCCACCCCGGCCAGCGCGGTGCCGAGCGGCCAGAGCCAGCCCGGCACCACCGACCAGTCGCCGAACCGATGGGCGAGGCCGAGGGAGACCACCGCCCAGACGACGTCGGAGAGCACGGTGACCCGGTCCTTTCCGCGCCGGGCGGTGCTCCACAGGGACAGCCCGCCGAGGAAGGTGAGCGTCAGCGCGAGCGCGGCGCCGATCCAGCCGTCCAGGCCGGTCGACTCGCTTGCCGCCGCACCCCTGACGTCGAGCAGCCGCAGGCCGATCGGGTCCACGTCCCGGGTGGTGTTGCCGAGCACCACCACGCCCCGGTCGGCGGCGCGGTCGTAGCCGACGTACGCGCGGAAGCCACCGGTGCCGCCGTTGTGCCAGACGATCTCCCGGCCGTGGTGGCGGCTGGTGGACCAGCCGTAGCCGATCCGGCTGTCGTCCCCGGCGTCGAAGCGGGGCGTGGCGGCGTCGGCGCCGGGTGCCGTTCCGGCGAGCATCGCGGCGACGAGCCGGACCAGGTCCTCGGCGGTCGACCAGACGCCGACGCCGGCCGGGGCGTAGCCCGCGCCCAGCCACGGGTCGGCGGACCGGCCGGAGGCGGTGGCGCCCTCGGCCCGGTCGCCCGGCAGGTGACCTGGTTCGGTGGCGACCACCGTCGCGGCCATCCCGAGCGGCCGCAACACGTCCCGCCCGACCAGTTCCGGGTAGCCGACGCCGGCCCGCGCGGCCAGCGCCTGGCCGAGCAGCGCGGCGCCGAAGTTCGAATAGGAGACGGCGCCACGGTCGTCGTCCGGCTCGGCGCCCCGGGCGTCGGCGACGATCCGGTCCACGTCGTTGCCGGCGTACGCGTTCCCCGCGGTGGACGCCGCCCACCAGGTGCTGAGCATCGCGCCCGGTGAGTCGAGCGGCAGCCGGGGCAGCCCGGACCGGTGGCTGGCCAGTTCGGCGAGCGTGACCTCGCCGGCCGGGCCGGTCACGCCGGGCAGGACAGCGGTCAGCCGGTCGTCGGGACGGACCACCCCGGCCGCCGCCTGGTGGGCCAGGAGCATGCCGGTGAGCGGCTTGGCGATCGAGCCGATCTCGAACGGGGTGCCCGGCTCGACGGCGGGCCCGCCGGGAGCCCGGTCGCCGAGGCCGGCCACGCGCACCCGGCCACCGTCGACCACTGCCACCGCCAGGCCGCGCAGGCCCTCCGGGTCGCCGGCAGCGGCCCGGGCGGTCGCGGCCAGGTCGGCGTCGCCGGTCTGCCGCCGGCCCAGCTCCGGGGGCCTGGGCATCAGGCCGGCCGCCGCGGTCGCCGCGACGAGGCCGGCGACGACGGTGAGGACGGTCGGGGTACGCATGGTCCTGCCTTCCGGTTCGTCGATCAGCGGCGGGCGGCGGTGAGGATGGCCAGCAGCGGCACCACCCGCTCGGGCGGGATGTCGTAGCGCCCGCGCGCGCTGCTGCGCAGCCAGCCGGCGGCGGCGAGTTGCCGCAGGTGGTGGTGGAGCTGGCCGGTGGTGCCGAGACCGTCGAGGTCGGCAAGTTCGGCGGTGCCGTGCCGGCCGCCGAGGATCTCCCGCAGCAGCCGCAGTCGCACCGGATGGGCCAGTGCGGTGAGCGTGCCGGCCTGCGCCGACCAGTCGTCGTCGAGCAGGTCGTCGACAGTGGCGCCGTACTGCCAGTCGTAGTTCCGGTCCCCGGTGCGGACCGTGCCGGTGTAGAGCACCGCGCCGGCGCCGTCGGCGGGCAGGCGCCGCTTCAGGCCGCCGAGCGCCCAGAAGACGTCCTCCGGTGTGACCTCGGTCTCCGGGTGGGCCCCGGCCCGGTCGCCGACCAGCCGGGCCACCTGTGCCTCCAGGGCCGCGAGCCGCTCCTCCACGCTTGCCATGCCGTCAAAGTACGGAAGTACGCACTTACGTGCAAGTTGACAGAGTGTGGCGACCGCCGAACTGCTGGCGCGTTCCCGGTATCAGAACGAACCGTTCGGGCATGTTCTCCGTACACAGGTGTGATACGTGACGTCTACCTCGGAGGCATGGTGTCCGCAGTTCGAACTGATCCATTCGCGGGGGCGATACTCCAGGTCGGCGTACTCGCGGCCCTGGCCGGCACTGTCGGCCTGAGCGCGTACGGCTGGCTGGCCGGTCTGCTCTTCGGGGTGGTGACGGTCGCGGCGCTCGGATACGGGCTGCGCCGCTCGGGCGCGGACCGGCTCGGGCCGGCCGACTGGGTGACGCTCACCCGGGCGACGCTCACCGGCGGGGTGGCCGCGTTGACAGTCGACTCGTTCCGCGGGCCGATCGCGGTGCCGGTGCTGGTCGTGCTGGCCGCCGTGGCGCTCTCACTGGACTGGGTCGACGGGCAGGTGGCCCGGCGTACCGGCACCACCAGCGCGCTCGGCGCCCGGTTCGACATGGAGGTCGACTCCTTCCTTGTCCTGGTCCTCTGCGGGTACGTCGCCGACCAGGTCGGCACCGGAGTGCTGGTGATCGGCGCGATGCGGTACGTCTTCGTCGCCGCCGGCTGGGTGCTGCCGTGGATGCGCGGCTCGCTGCCGCCGCGCTACTGGCGCAAGGTGGTCGCCGCCACCCAGGGCATCGCGCTGACTGTGGTGGCGGCGGGCGTCCTGCCCCGGCCGCTGGCCCTCGCTGTGGTGTTCGGCGCGCTCGCGCTGCTGGTCGAGTCGTTCGGACGCGACGTCGGCTGGCTGTGGCGGCACCGGGTACGGCCGGCGCCGCGGGTGCTGCCGGCCGCGCCGGTCTCCCCCGCACCGGCGGGCCACGGGTCCGAGTGGACGTCGGGCACGCGGATCGTGCGCCAGCCCGCCGAGGTCGGCGGGCGGCGCCGGTGACCGACGTGTCCCGGCCGGCCGACGGCGCCGACGCCCCGGCCGGCACCGCGCCCACGGGCGACAGCACACCGGACAGCGCCTCCGTCTCGGCCGAGAGCGGCGACAGCAGCCCGAACGGCGCCGCAACCGGCAGCGGGACCGGCGACCCGGGTGACGGCGCCACCGGCGCATGGAACGCCCGGCGGCTGCTCGGCGCGACGGTCACCGCGCTGGCCGGCGTGCTCGTGCTGGTCGCCCTGGTCGCGCCGAGCGAGGTCAACCGGCTCACCTTCGGCGCGCTGCTCCGCATCCCGGTGGAAGGGCTGCTCGCCGTCGCCCTGCTGCTGGTCCTGCCGGCACGCCCGCGCCGGGTGGTGGCCACGCTGCTCGGCGCGCTGCTCGGCCTGATCCTGGTGCTCAAGGTCACCGATCTCGGGTTCTCCATGGTGCTCGACCGGCGCTTCGACCTGATCGCCGACTGGACGTTCCTCGGCGCGGGCGCGGAGTTCCTGTCCGAGTCGTACGGCGGGGCCGCCGAGGTGGGCGCGATCGCCCTGGCCGTGGTCGCGGCCCTCGCCGTACCGGTGCTGGTGACGCTGTCGGCGCGGCGGCTGGCCCGCGCCGCGGCCGCCCACCGCCGGGTGACCGCGCGCGCCGTCACCGCGCTCGCCGCCGCCTGGGTGGTCTGCGCAGTGCTCGGCGCGCAGATCGTGCCCGGCGTCCCGGTCGCCGCGGACACTGTGGCCGCCGACGTCTTCGACCGCGCCCGGCAGGTGCGGGCGGGCCTGAACGACAAGGAGACCCTGAGCACGCAGCTCGCCGGTGACCCGTTCCGGGACGTGCCGGGTGAGCAGATGCTCACCGCGCTGCGCGGCAAGGATGTCCTGTTCACGTTCGTGGAGAGCTACGGCCGGGTCGCGCTGGAGGATCCGGACCTCGCCCCGGAGGTGGACGCCGTCCTCGACGAGGGGACCCGGCAGTTGCGCGCGGCCGGCTACTGCAGCCGCAGCGCGTTCCTCACCTCGTCCACCACCGGCGGTGGAAGCTGGCTCGCGCACGCCACGCTGATGAGCGGCATCCGGACCGACAACCAGTTGCGCTACACCAACCTGGTACGCAGCGACCACATGACCCTCAACGGCGCGTTCAAGCGCGCCGGCTGGCGGACCTCGCTCGTCATGCCGGCGCTCAACCGGGCCTGGCCGGAAGCGGCCTTCTTCGAGCCCGACACGCTGTACGGCGCAAAGGAACTCGGCTATCGAGGACCGCTGTTCAGCTTCTCCTCGCCACCGGACCAGTACACGCTGTCGGCGTTCCAGCGCCGCGAGCGCGGCCCCGGGCGCACCCCCGTGATGGCCGAGATCCCGCTGCTCTCCAGTCACCTGCCGTGGACGCCGGTGCCGCCCCTTGTCGACTGGGACGACATCGGCGACGGCTCGGTGTACAAGGGGACTGCGCGCGCCGACCGCTCGGCGGAGGGCACGCGGGAGGCGTACCGGCAGGCCGTCGTGTACTCGCTGCGCACGCTCATCTCCTACGTGCAGCGGTACGGTGACGAGAACCTGGTGCTGGTGTTCCTCGGCGACCACCAGCCCGCCCGCGCGATCACCGGTGACGGCGCGGGCAAGGACGTGCCGATCACGGTCGTCGCGAAGGACCCGGCAGTGCTCGACCGCATCGCCGGATGGGGCTGGCAGGACGGGCTCAACCCCGACCCGCAGGCCCCGGTCTGGCCGATGGAGTCGTTCCGGGACCGGTTCCTGCGGGCGTTCGGACCGCAGTCCACCACTCACAGTTAGGGATGTCGTGACGATGCTCGCGCGGGCCTGGGGGATCACCCGCTCCCTGGCCGTCTACCACGGTCAGCCGGCCAAGCACCGGCGTGCCCGGCAGCTCTACGGGCAGTTCCTCTCCCCCGGCGACCTCGCCTTCGACATCGGCGCCCACGTCGGCGGCCGGGTCCGCACCTGGCGGCGGCTGGGCGCGCGCGTGGTCGCGGTGGAGCCGCAGCCCGACTGCCTGCGGGTGCTGCGCCTGGGCTTCGGGCGGGACGCCGACGTGGTGATCGAGCCGACGGCGGTCGGGGCGCGGTCCGGGAGCGCGCGCCTGGAGCTGTCGTCGGCGACGCCGACGGTGTCCACCATGTCGTCGTCCTGGATCGAGTCGGTCACCGCCGACCCGAGCTTCGCCGGGGTCCGCTGGGACCGGTCGATCGAGGTGCCGGTGGTGACGCTCGACGACCTGGTCGCGCGGCACGGCGTACCGGCGTTCTGCAAGGTCGACGTCGAGGGCTTCGAGGTCGACGTGCTGTCCGGGCTCACCCATCCGGTGCGCGGGCTGTCCTTCGAGTACCTGCCACCGGCGCACGACGCCGCGCTGGAGGCGCTGGAACTGGTGGAACGGCTGGGCGCGTACCGCTACAACTACTCGCCGGTGGAGACCATGCGGTTCGCGAGCGAGAGCTGGCTGGACGCGGCCGGGCTGGTGCGCCTGCTGGAGACGTACCGCCCGGCCGGTCGCTCCGGCGACGTCTACGCCCGGCTGTCGGTCTCCTGACGTAGGGTCGGCCCCGAGCACGAGTCGAGGAGGGCCGATGGCCAGGTACGCCGCCCTGCTGCGGGCCGTCAACGTCGGGGTCAACAAGCTGGCCATGGCCGACCTGCGCCGCGTGGTCACCGACCTCGGACACACCGACGTCACGACGTACCTGCAGAGCGGCAACGTGGTCTTCACCAGCCCACCGGCCCGGGCGGAGACGCTTGCCGAGGGCATCGCGAACCGGCTCGCCGACGAACTCGGCCTGCGGGTGCCGGTGCTGGTCCGCGACGGGGACGAGCTGGCCGCGGTGGCCGCCGCCAGCCCGTACGCGGGCCGGCAGGACGACCACACGCGGGTGCTCGTGGTGTTCCTGTCGGCCGCGCCGGCCGCCGCGCGGGTCCGCGAGCTGGCCGTGCCGCCGGGCGAGACGATGGAGTACGAGGTGATCGGCCGGGAGGCGCACCTGCACTTCCCGGCCGGCGGCTACGGGCGGACGAAGTTCACCGCCGCGTACCTGGAGAAGAAGCTGGGTGTGGTGGCGACCGCCCGCAACTGGCGGTCGGTGCTGGCCCTGCGCGACCTCACCGCCGCCTGAGCGACGCCGTCAGAACCGGTACGCCGTGTGGTACTCGGGCACCAGCACACGGCTGCGCGGCGAGACCCGGCGTACCTCTGCGACGAGGGCGTCCAGACGTTCCCGGTCGTTGTCGGCGACAGTCGGCGGGTTGGTGAGCGGCGTCTCGAAGTTGTCCCAGTGCACCGGCACCACGACCTTCGGACGGTCCAGCGCGGCCATCAGCCGGGGCACGTAGTCGGCGGTCGCCGTGGTGGCGGCGGAGGCGACCATCGCGACGTCCGGGGCCAGTCCGCTCAGCTTGCGCTCGTCGAAGTCGCTGGCGCCCATGAAGAACACGGACGGTCCGCCGTCGATCCGGATCTGGTACGCCAGCGTGTCGCCCTCGGGCAGGTCGGCGATCGTCTCCGGGCGGGGCGGCGGGCTGACCCGTACCCCCGGGAAGGCCATCGACCAGGTGGGATTCCGGCTGTGCAGCGAGCCGACCACCTCCACCGTGTACCCGTCGAAGTCGAGCACCTCGCCGCCCTTGACCGGGGCCAGTTGCCCGGTCGGCAGCCCGTACGCCAGGCCGAGGTGGTACGCGGTGAGCGTGCCGAAGACCCGGGCACCGGTCCGGACGGCGATGTGCGGCACGTCGTTGAAGTGGTCCCAGTGGGTGTGGGTGACGAAGATGTTCTCCGCCCGGTCGGCGAGCCGGTCGACCACGTCGGCGGCCACTGTCAGCCGGGTGTCGGGGTTGAACGGCTTCCGGAACAGCCCGGTGTCGTACCGGCTCAGGTACGGGTCGACGAGCACCGTCCGGTCCCCCATGTCGATCCGCCAGCCGGAGGTCCCCCACCAGCGGAAGCTCACTGCGCCGCGGCGGCGCGTGCCGCCGGCGGTGCGGCTCGGCGCGGCAACTGGGTTCGGCCCGGCGGCTCGGGCCGGGGCACCGGCGACGAGTCCGGCGGTGGTGACGACGGCGGCGCCGACTGCGGTGTCGCGTAGCAGTCGACGGCGGGCGTAGCCGGACGGCTGGTTCTCGGGCATGTGTCGTCCTCCCCGTTCGGGATCGGTGATCGGTAGGACCAGACCACCACCCCGCCGGCGCCGATGTCCAAGATCGACGAGCGCAACAGCCGATATCCGGACCGATATCACCGCAGGTCAGGCCGAGAGCTCGGCCTGCATCAACGCAAGGATTCGACAGCGGTCCGGGCCGCCTCCCCCATCGCCAGGTCCACATCGATCCGGCGGGCGGCAAGCCGTTCAGCGCGTACCGCCACCGCTATCGCGTACCTGCGACCGTCGGGATACTCCGCGACGCCCGCTTCGAGGTGCAGTCCCGGCAGGGTGCCGGTCTTCCCGGCGACCCGGACCCCGGGCGGGAAACCGGCGGCCAGCCGGGTCCAGAAGAGCTGCCGTGCCATCAACTCCCGGACCATGGCGCACGCGGGCGCCGGGCCGGCCTCGTCCCGCCACACCAGACGGAGCAGCCGGGTCAGCTCCCGGGCGGTGCTGGAGCTGGTGTACTCGGGGTCGAAGACCCGCATCGCGCGGACCCGTTCGGGCGACAGGGTGGGGAAGATCCGCGCGAAGTCCGCCTCGGTGCGTGCGCCCACGTCGGAGAGCATCGTCTCGACGAGTTGCCGGGGGCCGCCGACGATCCGGGTGCGCGGCAGGTCCAGCTCCGCGGCCAGCATCGGCAGCACGTCCGCCCCGACCCGGCGCAGCAGAAGGTCGGCCGCCGTGTTGTCACTCACCGACATGGCCAGGTACGCGAGGTCGCGCAGGGAGACCTCCACGTCGTCGGCGCAGCCGGCCACACCCCAGCCGCCGAGCCGGTCGGCGGCACCGGCAAGCACCCGTTCGGTCGGGTCGAGCTGGCCGGCGGCTGCCTGCCGGGCGAACTCCAGCACCACCATGATCTTGAAGATGGAGGCGATGACTATCTGCTCGTCGGCGCGCAGCGCCACCTCACCGCCGGCCGGGTCGTCCACGTCCACGACGTGCAGGCAACCCCGCACCCCGGCCCGCCCGAAGATCTCCCCGACCCGTTCCGCCACATCCACGCCGACACGGTAACCAGCGGCGACGCTAGGGTGCCCGGATGGACCTGCTGCGGCACCTGCGGCATTTCGTGGTGGTCGCCCGGGAACTGCACTTCGGCCGGGCCGCCGAGACGCTCGGCATGGCACAGCCGCCGCTGAGCCAGTCGATCCAGCGTTTGGAGCGGGAGCTGGGCGTCACCCTGTTCGACAGGTCACAGCGCCAGGTCGGCCTCACCACCGCCGGCCAGTTGCTGCTCGGCGAGGCCGACGAACTGCTGGCCGGTGAACGCCGGCTGCGTCACCTCGCCGAGCGGGTCCGCCGGGGCGCGCTCGGGGTGCTGCGCGCCGGCGTACCCCCGGAGACCCCGGCCGTGACGTTGCGCGCGCTGCTCGACGCGCTCGCGGCCCGCGCGCCCGGGCTCGCCCTCGACCTGCACGAACTGACGAGCGCCGAGCAGCACCGGATGCTCACGGACGGGCGGCTGGACGTCGGCCTGCTGCACCATCCGGTCGACGGGGCCGGGCTGCGCTTCGGTGAGCCGGTGGACGTACCTGTGGGTGTGCTGCTGCCCCGGGCCTCGCCGCTGGCCCGGCCGCGGGAGATCGCGCTCGCCGATCTGGCCGGCATGGACCTGGTCACCGCGCCACCGGCCACCGCGCCCGGCTGGCACGAGCATCTGCTGACCGTGTGCCGGCAGCACGGTTTCGCCCCGGCCCGGGTCCGCCCCGCGCGCAACCCGGAGTTCCTGTTCGGTCTGCTGCTCACCGGCGGCGCGGTCGCCGTTGAGCCCGCCGCGCTGGCCCGCCGGGAACCGCGTATCGCCTGGCGACCGATCACCGGCACGCCGCTGGTCCGGCGGATCTCCGCGGCCTGGCCGATCCGGGCCGCGCACCCGGCCGCGCCGATGTTCGGCCACCTCGCCACCGAGACGCTGACCGCGCCAGACGAACCGGGCGGGACGGCGCTCCTCGCCCCGGCGGCCCGGCCGTGGCCGGTGCTGTTCGAGGCCGGCCGGGACGAAAAGTTGGCCCGCTGACCTCCCGCAGTTCACCCCGATCCGACTAACATCGCTGATCATGAATATAAAGCGCGTCACCCGCTCGCGACCCGGGCGGATGGTCGCGGCGGTCGTGCTCGCCGTCGCGGTCGCGATCCCGCTCGGGGTCACCGGCGCCGCCTCGGCCGCGACCACACTGACCGTCGCGCAGGCGCTCGCCGCCCAGGACGGCCGGACCGCCACCGTGACCGGCTACGTCATCGGCCAGCCCACCGCCACCAACACGGTGCTCAGGTCCGGCTTCACCGCGGACACCGCGATCGCCATCGCCGACCAGGCCGGCGAGACCGGCACAGCCCGGATGCTGTACGTGCAGGTCACGGCCGCCTGGCGGAGCACCTTCGGGCTGCTCACCAACCCGTCGCTGCGCGGGCGGCAGGTGACCGCGACCGGCGCGCTGACCGCGTACTTCAGTCACGGCGGGCTGAAGAACCCGACAGCCATGGCCCTCGGCGGCGGCGCCACGCCGAGCCCTTCCCCCACCGCGACCCCGGCGCCGACCGGCACGCCCGACGCCTACTACGCGGCCGCGGCCGGCAAGACCGGGCCGGCGCTGCGCACCGCGCTGCACGGCATCATCCGGGTGCAGACGAAGCTCAGCTACGACCAGGTGTGGGACGCGCTCAAGGACACCGATCAGGACCCGGCCAACCCGGCCAACGTGATCCTGCTCTACAGCGGACGGTCACAGAGCAAGACCAGCAACGGCGGCGGTGCGAACGACTGGAACCGGGAGCACGTCTGGGCCAAGTCGCACGGCGACTTCGGCACCGCCACCGGCCCCGGCACCGACGTGCACCACCTGCGGCCGGAGGACGTGTCGGTCAACTCGCTGCGCGGCAACAAGGACTTCGACGCGGGTGGCGGCACGGTCGCCGAGGCGCCCGGCTGCTACACCGACGCCGACTCGTTCGAGCCGCGCGACGCGGTGAAGGGCGACGTGGCCCGGATGATCCTCTACATGGCGATCCGGTACGAGGGCGGCGACGGCTGGCCGGACCTGGAACCGAACGACTCGGTCTCCAACGGCTCCGCGCCCCGGCTCGGGCGGCTGTCGAAGCTGCTGGCCTGGAACGACCAGGACCCGCCGGACACCTTCGAGCAGCGACGCAACCAGCGGATCCACGAACGCTGGCAGGGCAACCGCAACCCGTTCGTCGACCACCCGGAGTGGGCCCGGTCGATCTGGAGTTGACGCTCGTCCTCGATGTGAGGAAGCGTGGCGAGCGGGTAGAGACATCCGGTTGGCACGGCCGGGGCGGTCGGCACGGACGCGCCCCGGCACCGCACGATCGGAGATGAGACTCTCATGGCCCCCAACAGCGTTCCGGACATCGCACTCAACGACGGAAACTCCATCCCACAGCTCGGCTTCGGCGTCTTCCAGATCGAGCCGAAGGACACCGCCCGGGCGGTCGGCACCGCGCTGGAGGTCGGCTACCGGCACATCGACACCGCCCAGATGTACGGCAACGAGGCCGAGGTGGGCCAGGCGCTGCGCGCCTCCGGGCTGGACCGCGGCGAGGTCTTCGTGACCAGCAAGCTGAACAACGGCTTCCACCGCCCGGACGACGCCCGCAAGGCGTTCGAGCAGACGCTGCGGGAACTGAAGTTCGACTACCTCGACCTGTTCCTCATCCACTGGCCGCTGCCCACCCGCTACGACGGCGACTTCGTCTCCACCTGGAAGGTGCTCGAAGACCTGCGGAGCGAGGGCACGGTCCGGTCGATCGGCGTGTCCAACTTCCAGGTCGCGCACCTGGAGCGGCTGGCCGCCGAGACGGACGTGGTGCCGGCGGTCAACCAGATCGAGGCGCACCCCTACCTCGGCAACGAGGAGGTGCGCGCGTACGACAAGGCGCACGGCATCCTCACCGAGGCGTGGTCACCGATCGCGCAGGGCGCGGTGCTCGACGACCCGACGGTCGTCGACGTGGCCGAGCAGGTCGGCCGGACCCCGGCGCAGGTGGTGCTGCGCTGGCACGTGCAGCGCGGCGACATCGTGTTCCCGAAGTCGACCACCCCGAAGCGGATCGAGGAGAACTTCGCGATCTTCGACTTCACGCTCGACGACACCACGATGGAGCGGCTCACCTCGCTGGACCGGGGCGAGGCCGGCCGGACGGGCCCGAACCCGGACGAGTTCGACTACATCCCGAGCTGAACCGCCGCACACCGAAGGGCCCCGGGGAACCGGGGCCCTTCGACGTTTGACTTCGCGCGCACTCGAAGGGGCAGGGTGACCGGCAAAGCTCCGACGGGGAGGAAATCCATGCGCTACCGCACCATCGGCACCGACCCTGCGACGCGCCGCAAGGTCAGCGTGCTCAGCCTCGGCGCGATGCTCTTCGGCACCGCCACCGACGAGGCCACCTCGTACGCCATCCTCGACCGCTACGTCGAGGCCGGCGGCACGTTCATCGACACCTCGGACAACTATGCCTTCTGGCAGAACGGGGGCCAGGGTGGCGAGAGCGAGGAACTGCTCGGCCGCTGGCGGCGCAGCCGCGGGGTCGGCGACGAGGTGGTCATCGCCACGAAGCTCGGTGCCCGGCCGCTCGCCCCGGGCACCAGCTACGTGGACAACCCCGAAGGGCTGTCGGCGAAGGTGATCCGCGAGTCCGCCGAACGCAGCCGGGAGCGGCTCGGGCTCGACCGGATCGACCTCCTCTACGCCCACATCGAGGACCACACGGTTGCGCTGCGGGAGACCGTGGAGGGCTTCGCCGAGCTGGTCGCCGAGGGCACTGTCGGGCTGCTGGGCGCCAGCAACCACCGCGCCTGGCGGGTGGAGCGGGCGCGGGCGCTCGCCGCCGCGGCCGGGTTGCCCGGGTACGAGGTGCTGCAGTACCACCGCAGCTACCTGCCCCGGCGTCTGGACGTGCCGAGCGAGCTGGACCGGGACGGCGACGTCGGCTGGGTCGGCCCGGACCTGCTCAGCTACCTGCGGGCCGAGCCGCAGCTCACGCTGGTCGCGTACTCGCCGCTGCTCAAGGGCGCGTACGTCAGGCCGGAACGGCTCGGCGAGGAGTACGCGGTGCCCGCCACCCCGGCCCGGCTGGAGGCGTTGCGGGCGGTGGCCGCCGAGACCGGGGCCACAGTCAACCAGGTGGTGCTGGCCTGGCTGATGGGCGGCGACATCCCGGCCGTCCCGCTCGTCGGCTTCTCCTCCGTGGCGCAGCTGGAGGAGAGCCTGGGCGCTGTCGACCTGGAGCTGACCCCGGAGCAGCGGACCCGGCTGGACACGGCCGGGTGACCCGCCCGGGCCGGGTGGCGGCGCGCCACCCGGCCCGGAGGTGTCGCTCAGCTCGCCGGGAACCGGCTCACCCGGACGTCCAGCCGCAGGCTGCCGGTGCCCGGCACTGTCACCTCGGTGGCGTCGGCCGCCCGGGCCGCGCCGTCGTACCAGCCGGCGTAGCTGACGAACGGCGGCGTCCAGAGCCAGGCCACTGTTACCGGCTGGGGGCCGAGCACGCGCAGCGCGTACTCGCCGTCGCGGTCGGACGTCCGGCCGATGACCTCACGGGTACGCGCGTTGCGCACCGTCAGCTCCGCGACCACCGGGCGGCCCTCCGGGTCGACGAGCCGGCCGGTGACCAGGACACCCCGGCGCAGGGCGAGGTTGTAGACAGTGGTGGCGCCGGCCCGGACGGTGACGGGCTCGGCCTTGCCCCGCAGGGCGAACCCGCCGGACCACTGGGTGGCGTTGTCGGCGGTGGTGAACAGCAGCGGCCAGGCGTACGGGCCGAGCCAGTCGATGCGGTAGCGGCCCTGCGCGTCCAGCTCCGTGCCCCACGGTGACGAGCCGCCCGACACCGGCGCGAGCGTGACGCTGCCGGAGGTCGCCGGCGTACCGGTGGCCGCGCTGGTCACGGTGCCGGTGACGACGCCGGCACGGTCGAGCCGGATCGCGGGGACGGTGACCGTCTGCCCGGCGCGGAGCGTGACCACCCGGGCCTGCTTCGCGTCACCGGTGCCGCCGGTCGCGCCGACCCACTGCGCGCCGTACGGCGAGCCGCCGGCGGGGCGGGCGAACAGGTTCCAGGAGCCGGCCCCGAGCTGGTCGAGGCGGACCGCCCCGGTGGCGTCGGAGCAGTACCGTCCCGGGTCGCCCGGCAGCTCGCCGGTGCCGGCGGGCGCCACTGTCACGCAGGCCCCGGCGACGGGCGCCCCGGTGGCGGCGTCGACCACCCGGGAGACCACGTGCGCGGCCGGGGTCAGGTCGACCACGGCGACGCCGCTGCCGTCGGCCGCCACCGTCACGGTCGCGTAGCGGGGCAGGTGGGAATCGCCCTCGGTGTAGACCCGAACCTCCTGCGGGCCGGGGACCAGCGGCGGCACTGTCACCTCGGCGTCGCCGCACGGGTTGCGGCGGGCGTCGACGAACACGCAGACGCCGCCGACCGGGGCGCCGGTGACCGCGTCGCGCGCCCGCACCGTGGACGAGCTGGGGGCGAGCAGCCGTTCGGCGACGTCCGTCGTGTCCCCCGCGGACACCCGGACCGT
Source organism: Micromonospora sp. TSRI0369 (assembly GCF_001905625.1). Classification (NCBI taxonomy): domain Bacteria; kingdom Bacillati; phylum Actinomycetota; class Actinomycetes; order Micromonosporales; family Micromonosporaceae; genus Micromonospora; species Micromonospora sp. TSRI0369. Next base: position 69,659 of record NZ_LIVU01000008.1, on the reverse strand, counting down.
CCCGGCGCGCGCCCAGCTCGTGCGGCCCGGCACCCACTGGCGCAGCGCGTCGTCGGGCTGGTCGGGATCGCCGTACGCCGGACTGACGGCGATCTTGTAGTCGTTGCCGGGCAGCGCGACGCTGAGCTGTCCGGACTCGTCCAGTTGAAGCAGGCTGACGTCGTAGCTGCTGTCCGCGGCCACCACGGTGACGGTGCCCTGAGCCGGAGCGCCGTCGGGCGCGGTCACGGTCAGGTGGAGGACACCGGCGGGGTCCTCGGCCGCGCCGGCGGCGGTGGGTGAGGCGGTGACGGCCAGAGCCGCCACGGCGAGCGCGGCGAAGACTCTTCGGGCGATGGACACGCAGAACCCCTCTCGGTTGAATGCACGGAGAGGCGCCCGCGTAGCCACAACCGGGACACGCCCCCCGTGCGTCGGATGCCGGCGCAGCATATGGCGACCGGCACGCCTCGCACTGTCCGCGACAGGTCTTTCGGCGGAGTTCCGCGGAAAGGCGCATAACCCCGGTTTCCGGTCGATTGCCCACCGCTTGCGGCCGGGAGCCGCCGCCAGATCCGATCTGGCGGGCCTTCTGGCGTCTCCGGGGTGAGGCCGGCGGGCGTTCGTGGTGGTCACCCCGGAGTACAACCACAGCTCCCCGGCCTCGTTGAAACAGGCGATCGACGTCGCGTACGACGAGTTGCGCCGGTGGGGCCGGGCGTCGCGGGAGGGGCGGTCGGCGCGGCCGTACGCCTGCTGAGCACCATCCACGAGGAGAGGTAGTGATTCATGAGTAACCGGAACACCGGCCTGGCCGTCGAGGCCGACGGCCTGGTCCGGTCCTTCGGTACGACGCGGGCGCTCGACGGGCTGGACCTGCGGGTGCCCGCCGGCACCGTGTACGGGGTGCTGGGCCCCAACGGCGCCGGCAAGACCACAGCCGTACGGGTGCTGGCGACGCTGCTGCGCCCCGACGGCGGCACGGCCCGGGTCTTCGGCCACGACGTCGTGCGCGACGCCGACGCGGTCCGTTCCCGGGTGAGCCTGACCGGCCAGTACGCCTCGCTGGACGAGGACCTGACCGGCGCGGAGAACCTGATTCTGCTGGCCCGGCTGCTCGGGTTGAGCCGGGCGGGCGCCCGGAACCGCGCCGACCAACTACTCGCCGCCTTCGGGCTGACCGAGGCCGCCGGGCGGCAGGTGAAGAAGTACTCCGGCGGGATGCGGCGGCGCATCGACATCGCCGCGAGCATCCTCAACACCCCGGATCTGCTGTTCCTGGACGAGCCGACCACCGGGCTGGACCCGCGCAGCCGCAACCAGGTGTGGGCGATCGTGCGGGCGGTGGTGGCGTACGGCACCACAGTGCTGCTGACCACGCAGTACCTGGACGAGGCGGACCAGCTCGCCGGCCGGATCGCGGTGGTCGACCACGGCCGGGTGATCGCGGAGGGCACCCCGGGCGAGTTGAAGTCGTCGGTCGGTTCCGGCAGCGTCCACATCCGGCTGCGCGATCCGGGGCAGCGGCCCCAGGCCGAACAGGTGCTGCGGGCGGCACTGGGCGTACCGGTGCAGCTCGACACGGATCCGGTGGCGCTGACCGCCCGGGTGGGCGAGGACGGCACCGACCTGGAGGCGAGCGCGCAGGCCGCCCGTGCGCTCGGTGAGCTGGCCGGCGCCGGCATCGTGGTGGACGACTTCTCCCTCGGCCAGCCCAGCCTGGACGAGGTCTTCCTGGCCCTGACCGACCACCCGGCCGTCCCGGCGGACGAGCGGGACGACGAGCTGGAGGCGGCGCGATGAGCGACACCGCTATCACCACCGGGCGCCCGCCGTCCGTCTACGTCCCGTCCGCCGAGGCGCTCGCCACTGTGCTCGCCCCGGCCGAACGGCCGGCCCGGCCGGGTCCGCTCGCCGCGTCGCTGACGTTCGGCTGGCGGGCCCTGCTGAAGATCAAGCACGTGCCGGAGCAGCTGTTCGACGTGACCGCGTTCCCGATCATCATGGTGCTGATGTTCACGTACCTGTTCGGTGGCGCCCTGGCCGACAGCCCGCGTGCGTACCTGCAGTTCTTCCTGCCCGGCATCATGGTCACGAGCGTCGTGATGATCACCATGTACACCGGGGTCGGGCTGAACAACGACATCGAGAAGGGCGTCTTCGACCGGATCCGTACGCTGCCGGTCTGGCGGCCGGCGGCACTGGTCGGGATGATCTTCGGGGACGTGCTGCGCTACGTGCTCGCCGCGGTGGTCATCCTCTCGGTCGGGCTGGTGCTCGGCTTCCGTCCCGACGGCGGGCTGCTCGGGGTGCTGGCCGGGATCGGGCTGCTCGTGGTCTTCTCGTTCGCGTTCTCCTGGGTGTGGACGTTCTTCGGCCTGGTGCTGCGCAGCGAGAAGTCGGTGATGGGGGTCAGCATGATGGTGCTGTTCCCGCTGACGTTCCTCAGCAACGTGTTCGTGGAACCGTCCACCATGCCCGGTTGGTTGCAGGCGTTCGTCAAGGTCAACCCGATCACCCACCTGGTCGCCTCGGTCCGCGCGGCGATGGCCGGCTCGATGGACGCCACGAACACGATGTGGTTGCTGCTCTGGAGCGCCGGTTTCGTGGCCGTCTTCGGCACGCTGACCATGTACCGCTACAACCGCCACTGACCCGGTCCGCCGGGGTGGTGGGGTCCGCACCCCGCCACCCCGGCGTGCCGGCCGGTCAGAGCCGCCAGGACACCGGTTCGGGCGGCAGGTAGCGGCAGGTGCCGCCGGTGGTGACGGACTCGCGCAGATGGGCGGCGAGCGCCGGATGCCGCTCGTCGATGCGGCGCAGCGTGTCCCGGATCCGCCCGGTCACCGCCTTGCGTGCCCGTTCGGCCTGGTCACCGAGGCGGCGACTGCGCCCGGCCAGCCCGGCGGCGGTACGCAACTGGTCGAGCAGAGCGGCCCGCTCGGCGTCCAGCGCGGACAGCCGCCGCTCGTCGTGGCGTACGGCGGCCCGATCGATCTCGTCGTCGAGCCGCCGCAGATGCCGGCGGTAGCGGGCCTTCGCCTCGTCGTCCAGCACCGGGTCGGCGCCGAGCCTGCGGGCAGCGACAAGTTCCGGGCCGGCGGCCGGGTCGAGCAGCTCGACCGCGGGCACGTCGGTTCCGGGCCGGCTCAACAGCAACCGCAGGTCGTGCAGCCCTTTGGCGTCGGGCAGGTGCACCACGACACCGCCGTACCCGAGGCGCCACACCGGCCCGTCCGGGCAGAACTCCGGCGGGGCGGACACCGCCGGGCGAACAGCGGCCAGCGGAGAGACCACCACCGCCGGGGAGTCCGCCCGGACGGGGACCAGCCGGCCGGGCACCTGTCTCATGCCCAGCGCCCCCGCCTCAGCCACCGTCGCGGCGCGCAGCCGCCGCGCCTCGGCCGCGTCGCCCGGCCCGCCGCGCCCGGTCAGCGCGGCCACCAGCCCGGCCCGGGCCAGCACCGACCAGGGGCGGGCGCCCAGCCGGTCGGCGGCGTCCCGGGCCGCCGTGTAACCGGCGACCGCGTCGTCCCACCTGCCTTGGGCGGCGTCCACGGCGGCCAGCCACAGGTCGACCGGGCCGGCGATGTCGCAGCCGAACAGCGCGGCCATCCACCGCCCCCGGTGCGGGGTCAGCGCCGCCCGCGCCTCGGCGCACCGGTCCGGGTCGCCGTCCACTGCCGCCGCCTGGGCCCGCAGCCGCAGCCACAGCGGCGACACCGACCGGGGGTACGTGGCGCCGGCGGCCTCGATCCCGGCGGTGAGTCCCAGTACGGCGTCCGTGTCGCCGCGTTCGGCGGCGGTGATCGCCCGGAGCAGCTCGGCCTGCGGATGGCCGGCGCCCACCTTGTCGAGCAGGGCCTCGGCCTCGGCGACCCGGCCGTAGAGAAGCAGCACCGACCAGCGGATGTGGTACGTCATGAAGGCGTGGTCGGAGTGCTCCGGCTCGGGGTGGCTCTCCACCTCGGCGAAGCACTCCTCGGCGGTGGCGAGGTCGCCCCGGAACGCGGCGATGATGCCGCTGTCCATGGTGGCCGCCATCCGCTGCCGGGGGACCTCGCCCTGCCGGGCGCCGGCCACGAACGCAGCCAGCTCCTGGCGGTATCCCGGGTCGCCCAGCTCCAGCAGCGCGACCCAGCGCAGCGCGGTGGCCCACAGCTCGGTCTCCCGGTCGCCGCCGCGGCGGGCCACCTCCCGGATCTCGGCGGTCACCAGGGCCCGCTCCTCGGCGGTGCCGAGCCCCCAGGTGGTGTCGTGGCGGGCCCACAGGCTGAACGTGAGCGCCTCGTCGTCCCGGCCGTGCCGGGCGAGCGTCTCGGTGGCGGTGATCAGGTCGGTGACCAGGCTGCGCACCGACCGCTCCGGATCCGGCTCGCCGATCAACCGCCGGTACGCCTCGCGGACCAGGTCGTCGACGTCGAGCCGGCGCCGGATGGCCGAGTGCCGCCGGTGCGCGGTGAGCGCCACCCGGGTCAGCACGCCGGGGTCGTCGGCCTGGCGGGCCAGCACGGCGGCCTCGGTCAGCAGCCGCTCGACCTCCTCCGCCGGCCCGATGTGGTGCAGCAGCCCGGCCAGTTCCAGCAGCAGCCGGACCCGCGGGGCGGGCTCGCCGGGAAGCTCGAGTGCCCGCCGGTAGTGCCGGACCGACTCGTCCACGGCGATCCGGCCGGCGGCGTCCCGCGCGGCTGTGACCAGCAGGTCACCGGCGCGTACCGGGTCCAGCTCGGCGCCGGCCAGCCACGCGTGCCGGGCCAGGTGGGCGGGGCTGAGCGCGTCGGCGAGCGCGTCGGACCTGTCGACGGCCCGGACGACGCCCGCGTGCCGGGCCCGCCGCGCGTCCGCGGCGAGCCCGTCGTAGAGCGTCTCGCGGACCAGGTCGTGCACGAAGACGAACCGCCCGCCGCCGCGGGGCAGCACCAGCCGGGCCGCGGCGGCTCGGCCGAGCATGCGGTCGACCTGGGCGACCGGCGCGGGTACGCAGGCCGCCACCGTCCCCCTGTCGAACTCGTGGCCGAGCACCGCGGCGACGGTGAGCGCCTCGACCACCGGGGCGGGCAGCTGGTCGAGCCGGCGGCGCACCACCTCCCGTACGCCGGGCGCGATGGTGTCCGTGAGGCCGTCGGTGTGCCAGAGCCGGGCGGTCTGCTCGACGAAGAACGGGTTTCCGCCGGTGCGCCTGTGCACCTCGGCGACCAGGTCGGCGCCCGGCTCGCGACCGGCGGTGCGGGTCATCAGGGCGGCCACCTCGTCCCGGCCGAGACCGGTGAGCGTGACTGTGGTGGCCTTCGCGCTCAGCGGCACCAGCAACGGTCGCAGCGGATGCTCGCCGGACTCGACCTCGGCGTCCCGGTAGGTGCCGACGAACAGCAGCCGTTCGAACCAGGTGTGCCGGGTGACGAACTGGAGCAGCCGGACCGACGCCGGGTCGGCCCAGTGCAGGTCGTCGAGGACCACCACGACCGGCCGGTAGTGCGCGACGGCGACAAGCGCCGCGGTCACCGCGTCGTGCCTGTCGAACTCGGCCCGGCCGTCGTCCCCCGCCGGGTCACCGTCGTCCCCCGGCTCGTCGCCCTCCCCGGCGGGGCGCTCGCCGAGCAGGGCGGCCAGCCCGGCGTCGACTGCTTCCCGGGCGCCGGACGGGTCGCCGGCGGACCGGGCCAGCCGGCGCAGCACCTGGAGCCAGGGCCAGTAGTCGGGTGCGGTGTCGGAGTCCCAGCACGCGGCGCCGAGCACGAGCGCCCCGCGTCGCCGGGCCTCGTCGGCGGTGGCCGAGACCAGTGTGGTCTTGCCGATGCCCGGCTCGCCGGTGACCAGGGCGAGGCCGCCGTGGCCCGCGGTCAGCCGGGCCACCTCGGCGCGCAACAGTGCCGCGGGGTGTTCCCGCCCGATGATTCCCTCGCCGAACCGCGGCTCCATGACCTCCCGACGCTAGTCGAGGGGTCCGACAAGATGACGGCGATCAGGTCCGCGCGTCGGTCACCACGTGCGCGCACGCCGGGCACGCCGACGGTCCCTGTTCGGCGAACCACCGGCAGGTGCGCCGGATGGCGCACTTCGGCAGCGCCTCCTCGGCGGGCGGGGCGGTCTCGGCGTACGAGGCGGCCATCCGCGCGCCCAGCCCGCAGTGCGAGCCGGTCCAGAAGCCGCAGGACGAGGTGACGCACGGACCGGCGAGCCGGACCCGCGCCTCGACCGGCTCGTCGGAGTCGCCGAGCCCGGCGAGCGCCACCTCGGCCGGTACGGCCGGGGTCACGTAGGCCACCCGGCCCGCCGGAGTGATCATGCCGAGGAACACCGTGGCGTTCGACGCCGGGGTGCTCGGGCACATCCGCTCCGGCGCGCCGGCCGGCCGGGCGGCGTCGGTCACCGCTGGATCCAGAACCCGATGTCGTTGATCTTCTGCCCGAGGTCCTGGGCGAACGGGCCGTCGATGACCCAGAGGCCGTACCACTCGGGACGCAGCTTGATGTTGCCGTGGCCGACGGTCAGCGGGTTGGTCAGCCTCGCGTCGGCGGTACGCAGCGCGGCCAGGCCGGCCTTCTGGATCTCCGCGGCGATCAGCGTCTGCTGCTCGGCGCTCAGGTCGACACCGTCGACCACGAAGCGGAACTCGTTGCGGGCCATGTGCTTCCTCCGGTCACTCGTACGATTCGGTGCCCAGCCCGCGACGCAGGCTGGTGCGGGTGAAGGCCGCCCAGCCGGCGTGCGAGGCGGCGTCGGTGCGTTGCCCGGCGCGGGCGAGCACCCGGGCGGCGTGTGCCGCCCAGCGGTCGGCGGTGGCCGCCGCGTCGCCCCACAGTTCGCGGCAGGCCGCGACCGCGAAGGCGACCTGTTCCGGGGCGCCGGTGAACCCGGCGGGTCCGTCGGCGACCCGGATCGTGCCGTCCGGCCGGACCCGCACGCTCGGGAAGTGGTGATGCAGGCTGGCCAGCGTGGCCAGGTGGGTGGCGTCGCGCCGGCCGGCGGTGAACCCGGCGTGCAGCTCGTCGTCGCGGCGGTGCCGGATCGCGTGCAGCACCAGCGCGTCGCCGGCCGGCTCGATCCGGGCGACCACCTGCACCGGCGTACTCCAGGCCGGCGGCGAGTTCGCCGACCAGAAGGCCAGCCAGGCGGCGAGCCGTGCGTGGAAGTCGGTCTGGACGCCGACCGCGAGCGCGGAGCCGTCGGGCGCGCGCAGCGCGGCGGTGGCGATACGGTCCCGGGCGATCAGCGGCGTCGCGGGACGGGCGGGCGCCGCCGCGGCGGCGGCTTGGGTGGAGGCGACGGCCAGGCCGGTCACTGTGACCGCCGAGGCTGCCGCCGCGCCGGCGAGCAGTCGCCGACGGTCGAGCAGGTGTCCGTTGTCGTTCATCGTCGGCCCTTCGTCGACGGCAGTGGCCCGACGTTATCGACCGGAAGCGATCAGGAAAACACCCTGCGTGACGGGAGATTGACAGGAATGCCGGGGATACCCGGCGGCGTGAATGACCATTCCTGTGCTGCCGCGCGGGCGCGCGGTCAGGCGCGCAGCAGTCCGGCGACGGCCCGCTGGGCGTTCACGAGCGCCGCCGGCGGCAGGTCGAGCGTCCAGAGCGCGGCGGCCAGATAGTCCAGGACGCGCCAGCGCTGCTCCTCGCTCAGCGGCGGTCGACCCCGACCAGGCACGGGGCCAGTTCCGCGTCCGCCGCGATGAGCCGCAACCAGCGGTGCACCGCCTCGCGCACGGCGACCGGGCCGAGCCGGTCGCGCGACTCGCCGGGACAGGTCACCAGCTCCGTGGTCCGCACGACCAGGGGTACGGATGGTCGAGCCCGGTCAGTTCACCGCAACACTTGATATCGATGAATGCCTATCTATAGGCTGGCGGCGTTCCGCTCACCCCCCATCCCAAGGAGTGTGAACCATGCGTAAGCCCAAGCTGTCCCGGATCCTCGCCACCCTCGCGGCCGCGACGCTGGCAGCGCTCGGTGCGGTAGCCGTCAACCCGGCTCCGGCCTCCGCCGCCGTCCGCAACGTCTGCTACAACATCAGCCAGGCCGGCCCGTTCGCCAACACGGCGGTGCAGGCGGCGGCGATCTGGAACAACTACACGAACAACATCAACATGGCCCAGTGCGGGTCCAACCTGCGGATCACCTACACCTACGGCGGCGGCTCGTACGCCCAGCGCACCAGCCTCGGCAACGGCCGCGTGGTGATCGACTACAACCAGGCCCAGCAGTACTCGGCACTGCGCATCATGACGCACGAGATCGGCCACATCCTCGGCCTGCCGGACAACTACAACGGCAACTGCGCCCTCCTGATGTCCGGTGGCAGCGCCGGCACGAGCTGCACCAACCCGTACCCCAGCTCCGCCGAGGCCTCCCGGGTCGACTCGCTGTTCGGCTTCGCCGCCCGCAGCGCGACGCCCGCCCAGGTCTTCACCGGCAGCTGGCCGGCCGCCGCGACGGTGGGCGCCCAGCGCTGACGACGCAGTGACGACGGGGTCGGCGGGTCACCGCCGGCCCCGTCCGCGCGTCCGGCCCTTCCCCGGCGTGCCGGCCGCCGTCCGGCCGGGCCGCCCGGTCACGGTCCTGTCCGGCCGCCCGCCCGCCGACCTGCCGCCCGGCGGCTTGTCCTGCTTGCGGCCACCTGCGCGATCCGCGCCCCGGCCGGAAGCGGCGTCGTCGGCGAGATCCGCCGCGCGGCGGTTCAGCTCCTCGACCCGCTCCCGGAGCCGGCGCAGCGCCTCGGCGTCGTCGTCCACCTCGGACACCTCGTCGAGCAGGCCGACGTAGTCGGCGGCCAGCCGCCGGTGCGCCGGGGCGGCCGGACCGGCGTACCCGTCCAGGTCGATGATCTGCTGCGCCAGCACCGCGGTGGCGGCGCCGAGCGCGCCCCGTTCGTCGGCGCGCGCGTCCCGCCCGGCCCGGCGCGCGTCCGCCAGGCGACCGGCCCGGCGACCGCCGAACCAGAGCACCGCGGCGCCGGCCACCACGCCGGTCACCGCGCCACCGGCCAGCAGGTACCGGGGCAGCGACGGGCTGATGGTACGAGCCCCGTCCGGCACCAGACCGGCCCGGACCAGCCGGTCGTAGTTGAGCACGATCACCTTCAGCGCCTCGACCGGCCGGTCCACGAACGCGTCGGCGCCCCGGCCGATGGTGGTCTCGGCAACCATCGCCCGGCCGAGGTCCTTGGCGCCGTCGCCGCCGAGCCGGGAGCAGCCGTAGGTGTCCCAGTCCTCGCCGTCGCGGCTCATCGCCAGCACCAACGTGCCCTGGGCGGCGCGCTTGGTGTCGGCGCACGCCTCGCGCAGGTCGGCGCCCGGCTCCATGATCAGCACCACCAGCCGCCGGTTGCCGATGACCCGCTCGGCGGCGGCCCGGTCCAGGTCCACCCCGGGAGCGGCGTAGACCGACGAGACACGCACCTGTCGCGCGACCGGCCCGTCCAGGATGCCGCCGGTCCACAGCGCCCAGCCGGCCAGCGCCAGGCAGGCGAGCGTCGCCCGCCCGAACGCGGTGCCGACCAGGCGGCCGAGCAGCCGGCGCGGACCGGTCGCCGCCGCGCCACGCCGGGCGGACACCCGCGCGGGCCGGGCCGCGACGCCGCTCACGACAGCCTCGCCCGCAGGTAGACGTCCGGCCGGTAGCCGGGCATCCGCACGTCCCGGGCCACGCCGTCCAGCTCGGCCGCCGCGTCGGCCAGCAATTCGCGTACGTGCCGGTCGGGCAGCCCTTCGTCCAGCGCGTCCCGGGCCGCCCGCAACCGGCCCACGCCCCGCACCAGCGCCGGGTCGGTGCGGGCGTCGGTGAGCAGCGACAGCTCCACTGCGAGCGCGGAGAGCCCGGCCAGCCGGGCCGGCGTACCGCCCGGACCGACGTCGGCCGGACGGCGACCGCTCCCCCGCACGGTACGGATCGACAGCACCACGAAACCGGCCACGCAGGCGGCGAAGATCCAGGGCAATGCCGGCAGCGCCACCCGCAGCGGGTCGAACGGCCGGTACGGCAGCGGACGGTCGAACAGCCCCGCGTACCGCACGTCGGTCACCTGGCCCAGGTACGTGCCGAGCACGTTCTGCTGCGGATAGGCGTACCGGCCGAGCCGGCTGCCGAACTGGGCGTAGAAGCTCGCGCCGGCCACCTCGGCGAACTCCGCCGCACCGGGACCGTGGTACTCGATCCAGTCGCCGTACATCACCACGAGCGGCTGGTCCGGGGCGAGCCGGTGCAGTGCCGGCCCGTACGCGGGCAGCGGCTCCCCGTACGGCTGCGCGGGCAGCACCACGAACCAGGCCCCGTCCGGGAACGCGCTGCTCGCCGCCTTCTCCGGCAGCTTGGTCAGCGTGGCGCCGGAGCCCACGTACCGGCCGGTGGCGCGCAACGCGCTCACCATCGGGGCCAGCTCCGCGCCGGTCGGTTCCCGCCAGCGCAGGTCGTCGCGGTCCGGCGGGGTCGGCTGGTCGTGCAGCGTGGCCAGCAGCGTGAGCAGCGGGCCGGTCACGTCGCGGGTGGCGAACCGGGCCCGCCAGCCCGGCAGGTCGTCCGGCGAGGCCACGTAGAGCCCGCCGCTGACCTCGGTGCCGACGATCCGGATCTCGGCGCTCTCCACGTCCTTGACCCGGCGGCGTTCCGCCTCGTCCAGACCCGGAGGGGCGACCAGGATCCGGGTGCCCCGGTCACCGATGGCCGCCCGTACCCGCTGCTCGTCCCAACGCGCGACCGCCCCGGGCAGCCGTACCACCGGTTCGGCCGCGACCAGCGCCGTCATCTCCTCGACCGACGGCACGCTCGCGTCGCTCAGCTCCCCGGCCGACCCCTCCTGCGGCAGCGCGCCCGCCGACGGGGACCGCCCGTAGCTGACCTCCACGCTCTGCCGTTGCGCCCCCAGGAACACCACGAGCACTGCTGCCGCGGCGGCGAGCAGCGACCAGCGCACCAGCTCCCGGCGCACCGGCAACCTCGGCGCGGTCACCGGCCGGCCCGCCACAGCTCGTCGGCCCGGCGCGCGTGCTCGGCCGCGGCCCGGGCCGCGTCGGCGCCGCCCCGCCCGGCGGCGAGCAGCTCGGCCCGGGCCAGCAGCCGCTCCGCCTCCGGCACCGCCGTCAGGGACGCGTCCCGGCTCACAGTGGCGTCGTGGATCGCCGCCCGCGCCGAGGACCAGGCGACGCGCCGGCCCTGCGCGCGGGCGCGTCGCCGGGGCAGCAACGCGGCGAGGAACCCGGCCGCCAGGGCCACCACACCCCCACCCAGCCAGGGCAGCACGCTCGCGGTCATGATCCATGTCTAACGCACCGCCGCCAGCGGCGCGCGCCGAGGTACGCCTACGACGACGAATAGCCCTCGTTGAACCCGTCGATGAACCCGCCCGCGAACCCGGACGCGACACAGCCGGCACAGCACAGGATCACCAGCAGCGCCGGCACGGCCACCCACAGTGCGATCGCCCACCTGTTCGTCCGCTGTTCCGGCTGCGGCGCGTACGCCTGCGGCGGGTACTGCGGCGGCGGATACTGCTGCTGGTACGGATCCTGCTGATACGGGTCGTGAGGGTACATCCGGCCATCGTGCCCACCGCCCTCGACCGCCGGAAGATCCGAACGGTTTGCCCGACATGCCGCGACGGCCCCCCGTCACGCCCGGTGCGCGTCCAGGTGGGTCAGCACCGTCTGGTTGGCCTCCCAGCCGTCCGGGAACTTCACCGGCACGTCCAGGTGCACCCGCTCGGTCGACGGGTACGCGTCGAGCAGCTCACCGATCCCGGCCCGGGCCACCACCACGCAGGCGTGCCGGTGCCGCGACGCCAGTACGCACAGCCGCCCCGACTCCAGGTGGAACGCGGTCGCGTCGCGTCGGCCGGAGAGCGGGTGCAGCACAATCGTCACGTCGTACTCCCGGCCCTGGAGCCGGTTGGCGGTGTCCACGGTGATGCCCGCCCCGGCCGTGCCCAGCCGGGACCGGATGGCCGCGACCTGGTCGCGGTGCGCGGCCCCGACGGCGATCCGGTCCGCGGTGACCGGCGCGCCGCTCGGCGCGGCCTCACTCACCGCGACCGCGCCGCGCGCCAGCACCCGCAGCGCCAGCTCCGCGCAGGCCGCGGCGGCCTCCCCATCGGTACGCACGGTGTGCCGGGCCGGCAGCTCGTGCAACGCCCAGCCGGTCGCGGCGGCCACCTCCACCGAGGCGTCGTAGGCGTCACCCGGGCCCGGCTCGGTGAACGTCAGCACCCGGTCGGCCGGACCGGTGCCGGCGCGGAACCCGGTGAACGGGTAGAACGCGGCCGACACCACGGGCGCGGCCGAGTCGGGCAGCCGCCACGACACCGGCAGTCGGTGCACCGGCAGCTCCGGGTTGTGCCGCAGCAGCGTGGCCACCGCCGACTGCATCGGATCCCACGTCAGCCCGGTCCAGCGGAACGTCTCCACAGTCGAGAACGGGTCGAGCTGCCCCGGGTCGCCGACGAACAGCGCCCGCTCGAACCGCCCCGCCACGCGCAGCAGCGCGTCCGCGCGCATCTGGTACGCCTCGTCCACGATCGCCCACGGCCAGCTTCCCTCGGTGACGGTGGCCCACTTGGCCGCCGTACCGATGGTCACCGCCGGCCCACCCAGGTCGGCGACCTTCGCCGCGACCCGCACCGCCGGGTGCCCGGTGACCCGCTCGGTGGGCCGGTAGTCGGTGGCGGAGAGCCGCCCGACGCGCAGCTCCGGGGCCCTACGGCCGAGCCGGTCGATGAGGTCGTCCACCTGCTCGTTGGTCTGCGCCACGATCATCAGCGGGTCACCGGTAGCGGCGATCTCGACCGCGGCGCGGACCACGAGGGTGGACTTCCCGGCGCCCGGCGGCGAGTCCACCACGACGCCCCGGTGCGCCCCCTCCCGGAGGTCCCGCAGCACCCGTTGGATCACCTGCTCCGCTTCGTGCAAGGAAGGGCCCCCTTTTAACGTCTCCGGTAGAGGCGGGGCCCCTTCTTAACATGCGCCGGGTAAGACTGCGGGCATGAGTGAAGCGCCGGTGCTCTACCTCATCGTCTGCGCCGCTCCCCCGGCCCAGCGGATCGGCGAACTCGTCGAGCTGCTCATGACCGACGGGTGGCGGGTATGTCTGATCGCCACACCGCTCGCCGCGAGCTGGCTCGACTGTGACGCACTCGCCGACCAGACCGGATATCCGGTACGTGCGCAGTGGCGCCGCCCCTGCGATCCCGAACCGCACCCGCCGGCTGACGTCGCCGCGGTCGTGCCGGCCACGTTCAACACGCTGAACAAATGGGCGACCGGCGCGAGCGACACGCTGGCCCTGGGCATCCTCAACGAGCTGCTCGGCGCCGGCCTGCCGATCCAGGTGTTCCCCCAGGTCAAAGCCGTGCTCGCCGCGCACCCCGCGTACCGGCCGAACCTGGTGAGGCTGCGTGAGGCCGGGGTGGTGGTGCACGACGGGGACGTACTGCGGACGCCGGAAGAGATGTCGCCGAGCCGTTGGGCTGTGGTGGTGGACGCGCTGCGCGCGGCGCGATCCGACACCTAGCGGGGCCGGGGTACCTGGCGGTTGAAGCGGGGACGCAACGCCAGGACCAGCGCGTCCTTCGTACCCTCGGGGTGGTCGGTCTCCAGCCAGCGGACCTCGCGCCGCCCCAGCCACCCGGCGATGTCGTCGCGGGTAGCGGCGCGGCCGGGCGTGTCGAGGAGCTGGCCGACCTGATCATGCAGGACCGACGAGTCGCGGTTGCCGGTGAGGTGCTGCCGCAGCCGGGAGCGCAGGTTGCCGGTGTAGCCGACGTAGACCACCACGCCACCGTCGAGCACCAGGTGCACGCCGGGCGCGGCCGGCGCGTCGGCGACGACCGCCATCGTGTACGGGCGGGGCGGCGTGAACGCGGCCAGCAGTCCTTCGGTGTCCAGCACGTCGGGGACGGTACCGGCGTCAGCGCAGCTCCGTCGCCCTGCACGACCCGGCGTGACCATCCCGTAGCCCGCAGCGGCCAGCCTCCGGCAGCCGATGGTCGCACCAGACCCGGTGCCGCAGGTGCTGGGCGTCCTCCTCGCTGAGCGTGGTCTCGCCGAAATCAACGACGTCGACGTGCCCGAGCGACCGGGCGAGCGCGGCGGCCAGGTCGGCGGCGGCGTCCTGGCTGGTCAGCGTGGTCGGCAGGTGGATGATCCAGCGCGGCTCAGTCATCCTGGCCGCGTCGCCGGCACCCGTTGTGGCGGGACTGCCACTGCCGGAGGGCCTGACGGACGCGCTCCGACTCGGTGCGCGCGGTGGTCAGTTCCCGGTGCAGGCGGTCCATCTCGTCGGCGACCCGACGCAGGTAGTCGTGCACCTGCGCCGGGTCCAGCCCGCGCCAGCGGGTGTCGAAGACGGCGCTGCGCACCTGGTACGCCTGCACCCGCTCCCCGGTCACGTAGATCACGACGCCACCATCCCGGCCGCCACGGCGTCGTCGGGCAGCCCGGCCGCGGCGAGCGTCGCCCTCCCCCACCGGGCCAGCCGGCAGGGGTACGGGACGCGTTCGCTGCGGCACAGCGGTCCCTGCGGCCAGTGCTCGGGCACGTGGACGCGCACGGCCAACGCGGCGACGAGCAGATCCTCGTCGGTGACCGGGGTGAGGACGGGGAAGTCGGTGAGTACGGCGGACATCGGCTGGCGCCTCCGGGTCGGTTCTTGTGGAGTGGCGCCGGAGCGGGCGGGGACGGCGGGAGCCGCGATCGGGGGACGCGGTACCACCGGAGCCCGGCACCCGCCCCGGGCCATGCGTCCAGCCTCGTCAGCACCGCCGTCGCACAACATGACTACGCACTGCACCAAAGCGGTAACTGCACCGCACTGATGCGGACTACGCTGCCTCAGGTCTGAACTACGCGTGATCGAGGGCGGCGCGAATGACGACAGTGCAGAGGTGGACGGGCCGGGAAACGCGAGCCTTACGGCAGGCCCTGCGGATGAGCATCCGAGACTTCTCCGCACACCTCGGCGTCGCCGAGCGAACCGTCTCCAAGTGGGAGGCCGCGATGGACGCAGCTTGCCCCCGGCCGGAGATGCAGGCCGCGCTCGACACGGCACTCGGTACGGCAGCAGAGGACGTTCGCAGCCGCTTTGCCTCGGCCCAACGGAACCAGGCGGGACGCGTGGCGTCAGAAGTCTCCTCCGATCTCGCGGCTGCGGCGCGGCGACGCCTGGCGGACGGCCGGAACGCTGCCGGGCTGTCGCCAGAAGCCTTCGCTCGCCTGCTCGGCACCGTCCTCGGGTGGAGTCCAACGGCCGAACGCGTCGTCGGCTGGGAGACGACGGAAACACCGCCGGGAGACGTCCTCTTGGCGCTTGACGTGTTGCTCGGTCCGACGGCCGACAACCTGGCTGGCCTGATCGCGGTCTATCCGAGCCGATCTCAGCTCACCGCTCACCTGCCCGCAGACCGTCTCCTAGACGGCGCGCGTCGCGTCCGAGCGATCGGGTTGTCTCTCAACATGCTCTGCCAGGACTACGCGGACCGTCATTGGCAAGCGCTCCTGGCAGGCGGCACCCACGCCCGATGCCTGTTCTTGGATCCGGCGGGAACAGCGATCCAGGCGCGCGAGGCGGAGGAGGGATTCGTCTCCGGGCAGCTCGCGGCGCTCACCAAACTCAACGTGGAGACATTGCTGCGAGTCCGTGAGCGCTTACCCGGCGAGCTCCAGACTCGCATGGAGTTGGCCACCTATGACGAGACTCTTCGCTTCAACATCGTGCTCGTGGATGATCAGTGCGTGGCGCAGCCCTACCTGGCCGACAGTCGAGGGGTGGATTCACCCGCCTTCGTCATTCGGCGCGACGTACACCGATCCGGGCTCTACCAGGTGTTCGAGCAGTTCTTCGAGTCGCATTGGCAGCGTGGCAAGGCGCTGTGAGCACCTACCAGGACCTCCTACCCGTCGCGACCGAGGCCGTTCGGCGAGCTGCTCGGGCCATGCGGCAGGGATCTCCCGGCGTACTCACCCTCAAAGGCGACCGCGACGTCGCCTCCGAACTCGACTTCGCGATCGAGCGGGATGTCCGCGCCTTCCTGGCAGCGGAGACGCCCGGTATCGGCTTCCTCGGTGAGGAGGAAGGGGACTCCGGCCGAGCCGACCTCCGTTGGGTACTCGACCCTATCGACGGCACCGCGAACTTCCTCCGCCGGTTGCCGATGTGCGCCGTCTCGCTGGCACTCGTGCATCAGAACAATCCAGTGCTGGGCATGATCGAGCTACCGTTCCTGGGCTCGCTATACACCGCCGTGGAGGGCTGCGGCGCCCAGGCCAACGGGCAGCGGATAACGGTCAGCAAAGTCGACCTCCTGAAGGACGCGATTGTCGCCATCGGTGATTACGCAGTCGGAGCTGGCGCCGAGACCAAAAACGCGTTGAGGCTGGCCTTGACTGCCCAGCTCGCTTCGCGGGCTCAACGCGTGCGCATGACGGGCAGCGCCGCACTCGACCTTGCCTGGCTCGCGGAGGGGCGGCTGGACGCCGCGATCACCCTCTCGAACCACCTGTGGGACATGGCAGCCGGCATCATCATCGCGCGCGAGGCCGGAGCTTTCGTGGTGGATCGACAGGGCAACGCCCACGACAGCACATCTCAGGAAACGCTGGCCGCGTCTCCGCTGCTCATGCCGGCAATACTCGACCTGTATCGAAGTGCAGCAGCGGAAGTCGCCGACTGAGGGGTTCTTAATGAGCCTTTTCCAAGCTGATCTTGCAGCCCAGGACGGGTGTTGCGGGCCCGATGATCGATGAGTGCGAGGCTCCAGGCAGGACAGCTGTCGACCAAGACTCGAAGCCCGACCGGGAGCCTCGCCATGCTGTCCTACGCCGCCACGATTCCGTTGTCCAGCCGCACCCTGGACCACCTCGCCGAACGCATCCGCGGCCACCGTAGACAGCGCCGCTCCCGGTGGCGACGCCTTGAGCCCGGCCGGCAGGCGCTGCTGGCTCTGGCCCATCTGCGCAACGGCGACACCTACACCTGACTCGCGGCCGGCTTCGAGATCGGCGTCGCCACCGCCTGGCGCTACGTCCAAGAGGTGATAGCCCTGCTCAGCTCGGCGGCCGACGACCTGGACACCGCGATGCGACGCATCCGGCTGCTGGCGTACGCGATCCTGGACGGCACGCTGATCCCGATCGACCGGTCGCCGATCAGAGGCCCTACTACAGCGGCAAGCAACGCCACGGCGTGAACGTGCAGGTCATCGCGGACGGAGCCGGCCGGCGCGTGTGGGCATCACCGGCATGCCCGGTTGGGCACACGACCTGACCGCCGCCCGCCATCACGGCATCATCGACGCCCTGACCAGCGCGGACGTGATGACCTTCGCCGATAAGGGCTACCAGGGCGCCCGGCGCAGCGTGCGTACGCCGTTCAAGCGACGCCGCTTCCGGCCGAAGCTGTCACGCAGGCAGAAGGCCGCGAACCGGACCCACGCGAAGATCCGCGCCCGCGAGAACGAGCCATCGCCACACTCAAAACCTGGAAGATCCTGATCAAGCTGCGCTGCTGCCCACGCCGAGCCACCGCGATCGTTCAAGCCGTCCTCGTCCTGCACCACGTCGAACCCAACAGCTACGCAGGATGGAAATGGCTCAATGCGTGCCAGAGCCGAAATTCAGCAGTCGTTGACATAGGATTGTCCGACACGAGTGATAGGGATGACGCGTGCAGGAAACACGGTCGCCGCGACGAGGTACGGGGGACGGCGATGACCAACGGCTCTGCAGGGCCACCCGCGCGTCGGCCTGCCCCGTTGAGTGAAGCGGTCTCCAAACAGATGAAGCGGATGCGCCGGGCCTCCACCAAGCCCGAGCTGCTAATCCGTCGAGAACTGCACCGCCGCGGTCTGAGGTTCCGGATCAACCATCCTGCGTTGCCAGGACGTCCCGACATCGCCTTCACCAAAGTGCGTCTGGCGGTCTTCGTTGATGGGTGCTTCTGGCACCAATGTCCGAAGCACGGCGTGATGCCGAAGAACAACCGTGAGTGGTGGCAGGCGAAGCTGCATCGAAACGTCGAACGGGACCGGGAGAAGGACGCGGAACTGACGGCACTGGGCTGGCAGGTTCGGCACTTCTGGGAACACGAAGACCCTGCGGCCGTGGCGGATGAGTTGGAGCAGACATGGCGGCATCTGGGGACACCGCCGCCTTCCTCAAGATCATGACGTAGGTTGTGACATCCTGGTCGTCACCAGGGACGAGCTGACGGAGGTGGGCAGATGCCCGGCAAGGCGTGGTTCGATGTCGCACCCTCAGCTTCACGCCTGACAAACTCGCTGCGCGACATCGGTTACGACTTTCCGACCGCAGTGGCCGACATCGTCGACAACAGCGTCGCCGCCGGCGCGTCGCGAGTGGAGGTGATGATCGAGTTCGCTGGGTCGAAGACGCGGGTATACATCGCCGACGACGGACGCGGCATGTCTCCCGGAGCGCTGCTGGAGGGACTCCGGCTGGGCACACGCCGGACGTACAAGGCTGGTGAGCTCGGACGCTACGGGCTTGGGCTGAAGACCGCGTCCCTGTCGCAGTGCCGCTCGGTGGCCGTGATCTCCCGGAGCAACCCCGATGTCGTGCGTACCTCAGCCCGAGTTCTCGACCTCGACATAGTCGAGGAGTGGGACCAGTGGGTGGTGGTCGACCCTGGCGCGGATCCGGATGTCGCCAGAGCTCGCCAGTGGCTGGCCGAAGGGACGGGGACTGTCGTCCTCTGGCGCAACCTCGACCGCGTGCTTCCGGAGAACCGCCCCGAGGGAGGCTGGGCGCGCCGGCGTCTCGAAGCGCTGGCGACGAAGACGGCGGAACACTTGGGAGTCGTATTTCATCGATTCATCGAGGGGGTGAGCGGACGGGCTCCGATCGTCATCACCGTCAACGGTCAGAAGGTTCGTCCGTGGAACCCCTTTGCTCCTGACGAGGAGAGCCGTTCCGAGCTGCCCGCGCAGCGCTTCGAAATCACCGTAGGTGACGTCTCCGGTCACGTTGACCTGCGTCGCTTCATCCTGCCGTCCCGAGACCGATTCTCCAGTCCAAGCGAATTCGAGCGGCTGTCCGGGCCACTGAACTGGAACCGACAGCAAGGGCTCTACGTCTACCGTGCCGACCGGCTGGTGCAATGGGGTGGCTGGAGCGCCATTCGTGGCATCGACGAGCACACCAAGATGGCCCGGGCCTCGCTGGATTTCAGCACCGACCTCGACTCGGCCTTCAACATCAACGTCGCGAAGATGCGGGTCTCGCTACCGGCGCAGCTGCGTCAGATGCTCGAGGCCCCGGTCAACGAGCTGTGCGTCTACGCCAACGACGCCTACCGTAAGAGCGCGCGCGTGAAGAACAAGCCCGTTCCTCCGGATCTGAACACCACCGCCGACGTGCGGTCCGCGACCCAGTCGGCGGCGACTGCAGGGCTCGCTCTGAGAGCTGCGGCGATGCAGTCCGGAGAGTGGGCCGCCTGGCAGCGGATCGCAGCGACGCTGCGCAAGGAGGCCCCGGAGATCGCCCAATCGCTGGGCTTGGAGCCGTGAGCCGCTGCCCGACCGGGATCAGAAGAGCCGTAGCGGATCCGCGCGCGACTCCGAGCAGAGCTTCTGGAGCGGGCAGGCGTTGCACTCCGGTTCCACCGGTCGGCACAGGCTGTTTGCCAGCTCGACCAGCCCCAGATGGGCTCGCCGGGCGTCCAAGTCCGCGCCGATCATCCGGGCGATCTCCAAGCGGCCGTCCGTGAGTCGATTCCGGCGATCCACGGGATCACCGCTGAAGCGGGCCGCAACCCGAAGTACGCCCTTCGTCACGAGGACAGGCTCCTCTGAGTCCTCGTCGCCATGGGCCGGAACCACGAGAATCGCGAGATCGGCCACCGTTTCGGTGAGCCCCGGGACCTGCCGGAGCTGGTCGTCATCCTGAAGCAGCTCCGGGTTGTCGGCGAGCCGTCCGGCCAGCTCCAGGATCGCTCCGGCTCGGCCCGGCCGCCCGGCCCACTTGCTGATCTCCAGCAGCTCGGCCTCAGCAAGGACGGTCTCCTGCGGCTCACGCCAGCGGGCCAGAAGAGGCCAGATGAAGCGCACCACCTCCGCAGGCGCCCGGTCCAGCAGCATGTCGGCCTGAATCACCTGCCAACGGCTTTCCGCCCTCAGCCACGGCAGGCCGCGGACCGCGGCGCTGTCGAACCAGACGGCGAGAAGCGCAGCGATCTCCTGCGTCGTCGCGGGCACGGGTCGCGGATCGTCCAGGGCTGCACGGACAGCACCGGCGAGGTGCTCCCCGAGCAGCGGGGGAACTGCGTTGCCGATCTGGCGAAACGCCGCCGATGGCGGCCCGGCAAAGCGGAACCAGTCCGGGAACGTCTGCAGTCGTGCCGCCTCACGAACTGTGATGGTGCGGTTCTGCCGCGGATGGATGTACCAGTACCCGTCCTTGGCGATGTGCGCGGTGATCGTGCGGGACAGGTTGTTCTCATCGAGTCGCTTGTACTTGTCGTCGAAGATGTCCTCGCGGTAGCGCTTGACCTCGTCCGGAAGATCCCGGTACCTCGTGGTGGCGTCCATCGCCTCGAAGGCCCGAGCGTCATCTTCACGGACGGGTCGCGTGATGTGGTCGAAGATCTTGTTCGCATCGGCTTCAGGCACCGACTTCCGCATGCGCCGCTGGAACTCACTGTGCGGTCGGTCGTAATCGCTCCAGCCCTCGGCACCGCCCGCCGGCCGCCATCCGCCTTCCACTTCCGGCAGGTCCCCAATGGCATTCCAAACGGTCACCCGCTCGCGCTGCTCCTGGGGCCAGGTGAAGGCCACACCGTCACGGAGCGCCACCAGGATGAGCCGCTGGCGGAACTGCGGAACCCCATAGCGAAAGGTCTCGACCGAACGCTCCTCGACCGAGTAGCCGATCGACTCGAGTTCATGGACCATGGTCCGGAGAATGAACATCTCCTTGTCCAGTGCCATGTCCGGCACGTTCTCCATCAGAACAGCCTGAGGGCGGGCGATGCGAGCGATCTCAAGGTAGGAGCGCCACAGGTCCCGACGCTCGTCGTACGGGTCGCGCAGCCCATGACGGACACGGTGCCTGATCTTGGAGCGTCCCGCCTTGGAGAACGGTTGGCAGGGAGGACCGCCAGCGAGGAGTTCCACCCCCGCCGCCTTGATGAGTTCAGCCACCTGCCGGACCCGCTCCGGGTCGCCGAGGTCCCAGTCGACACTCAACCCGCTGTGATGGTGCCGGTGGGTTTCGATCGCTTCCTCGTCGTGATCCACTGCAATCACGACCTGATAGCCGGCCGCTTCCAGTCCCAGGCTCAGGCCGCCAGCACCGCTGAAGAGGTCGGCGGCCAGCCGGCCGCCGTCGGCCCTGAGCCTCGACGCCAAGGCAAGAAGCTCCTCCGGCTCCGAGCAGGCGTCAGGGTGAGCAGCGAGGCGGACGAAAGGACCGCGAACCAGCTTGACCCCGTACCCACGGCGACGAACAGGTGCGGCGGCGGGCTGGTCTTCACTGGTCACGATCAGGCAGGTTACCGCCAGGGTGCCTGCGGCGACGATAGCCCGTCCCGACACACCGCCGGAGCATTCAGCGCTGCTGTCAACCCGACCGTTGACCTGAGCAACCGACCATCCGTACGGGTAGAAGCTTTATGGGCAAAAGGGGCAGGTCGACCAGAAACGCAGGAAACGATCTTGATGCACCGCATGAGAGGAGCATCACCTCCCTATACTCGCGCTGTCCGCCATCGGTCACTCTCACACCGTCGCGAGGGATAGATGGTCGTCGGACAGCAACGAATGCGACGTGCGGCGCCCCGAGCTCCGTGCCCAACTGGAGCCGACCTGCTTTGAGCTACGACATCGCCAACCCCGACCCCGCCGGGACAATCACCTCGCTCCGGTCCTTCGGGTACAGCGTCGAGGCTGCCGTGGCGGACCTCGTTGACAACAGCGTCTCGGCCGGCGCTCGGCGTATCGATGTCTACTTCACTTGGGCGGGCCGCGCATCGTGGGTCGCGGTCGCCGATGACGGCAGAGGCATGACGACCGAAGACCTAGTCAGCGCGATGACCGTCGCCGCGCGGGGCTCCTTCGCGGCTCGGGCCTCTGAGGATCTGGGTCGCTTCGGTATGGGCCTGAAGAGCGCCTCGTTCTCGCAGGCCGCTCGGCTCACGGTTGCGACAAGACCCGAGGCCGGCGCCGAGGCTGTCCGCACCTGGGACTTGGCGGTCGTGTCCGCCACCAGCGAGTGGCGCCTGCTGCATGGCACCGATGACGAGACCACTCAGACACTGGCCCAACTGCGGCCGGACGGGGGCGTTGGCACGACGGTCATCTGGCGGAGCCTGCACCGGTTCGATGTCGATGGCCTGGCGGTGGAGGACACCCGCGCGCAGAAGCAGTTCTACACCGAGACGACCCGGGTGGAGGAGCACCTCGGCATGGTCTTCGCCCGTTTCCTGTCCGGCCGGAACCGGATCACGATAACGGTCAACGGCACGCCGGTGAAGGCGTGGGATCCGTTCCTCACTGGCCATCCGTCGGTTCAAAGACTTCCCGCCGAAGAGCTGCCCGTCGGTTCGCACACTGTGCGAATCGAGCCGTTCATCCTGCCTCATCCCAAGAAGCTGGACTCCGAGCAGCAGGAACAGGCCGCCGGTCCCGCCGGATGGCTCGACCAGCAGGGTTTCTACGTCTACCGACGGGATCGACTGATCCTCGCCGGCGACTGGCTCGGCATCCGCGGCTTCCGACGCGACGAGCGCTACAACCTTGCGCGGATCGTCGTGGACGTCCCCGCCGAGGCGGATGCCGAATGGGCCATCGACGTGCGGAAGTCCACGGCTGTGCCCCCGGTGGGTGTCCGGCGCCATCTCCAACGCATCGGTACCGCCACCCGCAGCAGGGCGGCAGAGGTGCTCAGCCATCGCGGTCGGATTGCTGCCCGTGAGCACGGCGCGGAGTTCATCTACGCATGGCGGGTGGACAAGCGCGATGGCAACATCCGGTGCCGCATCAACCGCGACCACCCGCTGGTACGGGAGGTGCTGCAGGGTGGACCTGATGCCGCCGTTGACGCCAAAGCGCTGATCCGACTGTTGGAGGAGACGGTCCCCGTGGCCGCACTGCGGATCATGCACGAGGGTGACGTGGCGGACGACCCCGAGCCGTTCCTCGGAGCGGTACCGAAGGAGGTGGGCGACGTGGCGAACCGTATCTACGCCGCCTTCGTAGCTCAAGGCCGGACACCGCGCGAGGCGAAGGAACGACTTGCGCTGATGCCGCCCTTCGACCAGTTCGACGGCTTCTGGCAACAACGCTGACGGCCCTGTCGCCGCCGACCGCACCATCAGACCAACGGGGAGGGCCACATGACTGCACAGACGCAGACAAACGACGACGCGATGCAGCAGGCGATCCGGCTGGTGCTCGCAATGCTGCCTCAGGACCGTCAGGCCACGCACGACGAGATCTCGGAAAGCGTCGATCCGATCTGGTTGATGCAGCAGTCCCGCGGACAGTTGCTTGATCGGGACGTCCTGCTGAAGGAAATCGAGTCGCGGGTTGCCGTGTGGCAGGACGACTCGGTCGGCTTGAAAGACGATCGCAACCACATTGAGTGGCTTACCGAGGCTCAGCTGGAGCGCAGCTGGGACTTCTGGGACCGCTACCGCCGGTATCTCGAGGATGTGCGTCTTATGCCGCCGAGGGTTGTCCGTCGGCTGGACCAGAGCACGGACCGCATCCTTCGCCAGATCGAGGATCCGCGGCGCCCGGGCGCTTGGCGTCGTACCGGCCTGGTGGTCGGCCAGGTGCAGTCGGGTAAGACCGGCAACTACATCGGCATGGCCTGTAAGGCGGCGGACGCCGGTTACAAGCTCATCGTCATCCTGGCAGGCATCCACAACAGCCTCCGGAGTCAGACCCAGCTTCGGGTCGACGAGGGCCTGCTCGGCTTCGACACGCAGTACCAGCAGCGCTACGACGAGGCGACGAACACGGCACGCATCGGTGTCGGAGTGATGCCCGGCGTGAAGCGCCTGAAGATCGCCTCATTGACCAACAGTGCGGAGGGTGGGGATTTCAAGCAGCAGATAGCCAGGAACCTCAACCTGCCGATCGGCGACTACCCCGTCGTTCTGGTGATCAAGAAGCACAAGAGCATCCTTGAAAACGTCCGCAAGTGGATCGTCGAGGTTGAGGGTGTGCCCGTTGGGGACGGCAAGTCCAAGGTCGTGCGGGACATTCCTCTCCTCGTCATCGACGATGAGGCGGATCACGCATCCGTCGACACGACCAAGGACGACGACACCGACCCCTCGACGATCAACCGCTCGATCAGGCACCTGCTCAACAGCTTCGACAAGGCGGTCTACGTCGGGTACACCGCAACGCCCTTCGCCAACATCTACATCAAGCCGAAGGCGGACCACGACACGTTCGGGCTGGACCTGTTCCCCGAAAGCTTCATCGAGAGCCTGCCTGCGCCCTCGAACTACCTCGGACCGGAACGGGTGTTCGGGCTCAGCGCCACGGACCCTGACGAGGACGGAATCAAGGCACTTCCGATCTTCCGCCCCGTCCATGACCACGAGGTCTGGATGCCCCCCCGGCACAAAAAGGAGTGGATGCCGCCCGAGGAGCTTCCCCCGTCGCTCTGCCAAGCGATCGATGCCTTCATCCTGACCTGCGCCGCCCGTCGGGTACGGGGACAGGGCACCCAGCACAACTCAATGCTCATCCACGTCACGCGGTTCGTCAGCGTGCAGAACCGGATCCGCGACCAGATCGACGAGTACGTCAGCCTGATGCGTGACCGGCTCCGCGACGGCATGGGCGGCGAGGCGGCCCACGTGCTAGGCCAACTCCGGGACCTGTGGGAGAGGGACTTCGCCACCACCAGTGCGATATTTCCGGCCGAGGAAGCCTCGCCGGTTCAATGGACCGACGTTGAGAAGGAGCTGCGACCGGCTCTCCGGAAGATCGATGTCCGTGCCGTCAACGGCACCTCCCGCGACGCGCTCGAATACTACGAGAAGCGCAAGGCCGGGCTGTCCGTCATCGCCGTCGGTGCGGACAAGCTCTCCCGTGGGCTGACGCTCGAGGGCCTCAGTGTGAGTTACTACCTTCGCGCGTCGAGTATGTACGACACACTGCTCCAGATGGGCCGTTGGTTCGGCTACCGCCCCGGCTACGAGGACCTGTGCAGGCTGTACACGACGCCGGAGCTCTTCAACTCGTACGGGGAGATCACAGCAGCGGACAACGAGCTCCGTCAGGACTTCGCGGAGATGGCGCGCCTGGGCCAGACGCCGGAGAGTTTCGGACTGCGCGTTCGCGCTTCTCCGGCCGGACTGGCGGTCACCGCCGCCAACAAGATGCGACGCGGCGTCAAGGTGCGGCTCAGCTATTCCGGGGCGCTTCCTGAGACGACAGTCTTCAGCCTGCATCCCGAGGCCGTCCGGCGGAACTTCGACATCCTCGAACGCTTCATCACCGGCCTAGACCAGCAAAGCGGTCCTGAAACCGACGGGACCAGTCTGGTCTGGCGGGGCGTGCCGCCCACGGAGATCATCGACGGCTTCCTCGACGGATACATCTCCGACCGCGGTTCCTACCGGGTGCGCCCAGCGCTCATCGCGCAGTACATCCGTGGCTGCATCGCTGTGCGCGAACTGTCGAGCTGGACGGTGCGGCTGGTGGGCACGCCTACCGGAAAGCTGCGCACGATTGGCACCCACTCTCTTCGCCTCGTGACCCGTTCCCGTCCCGAAGGCTTGGAAGCGGAGCCAGGACGGCACACCATCAAGCGCGTGCTCAGTCCAGCAGACGAGAGCAGGGATCTGCCCGAGGATCTTCGGACACGCGCTCTGGAAGCGACGAGCGCAGCTCGTCGGCTCGAAACCGACCGCAAGGGGAAGGAGTTCAAGGAGCCGAGCATTCCCACAGGGCAGCCGCTGCGGAGGTTCCGGCCGGTGCAGGAGCCCTTGCTCCTGATCTACCCGATCGAGCATCCTGAGGCCAAAGCTGACGTGGACCTTCCTCCCTTGGTGGGCTTCGCGATCAGCTTTCCGTTCTCGGAGCATCCGACCGAGACCGAGTACGTCGTCAATGACGTCTGGAGGCAGCTGGAGATCGATCTCTTCGATGACGAGGATCCGGACGAGTGAAGGTCCGAGAAGAAGACTGGGCGCCCCTCGAGGCTGAGCATCACCCGTACGGCATCGTCGCCCGGCGTCTGTTTCCACGATCGCGACACGACATCTTTTTGGCGGTCCAGCAGCCAACGGGGAGGCGCGTGCTCCTCTTGCGGGTGCCGGCATCTGCCGGCCAGCCGGTGGCCCAACGGTATCCGTCATTGCCCAGCACCCGAGGCCTTGGGATCGAGTTCGCGACGGCTCCTGACGGGAGCACCGAACTTCGGGTCGTTCTCACAGCGGATGAACGGCGGGAGGTCTTCAATCCGCTGATTGCCGACGTGGCCACGACCGCGCACGCGGCGGAGGGTCCCGCTGAGGCTCTGGCTGCGGCCATCGAGCGCTTCGAACACTGGCGTCATCTCCTCCAGTCCATCCGTGACACGGGGCTCAGTGAAGAGGCACGACGAGGCCTGTTCGGGGAACTGGTCGTCCTACGCGACCACCTGTGTCCGGTCCTGCCGCCTCAGGAGGCGGTGTCGGCTTGGCGCGGGCCGATGGGAACGAATCAGGACTTCGAACTGACGACCTGTGCCATTGAGGTCAAGACCGGAACAGGAAGAAGCCCTCGGACCATCGTCATTGCGAGCGAGCGTCAGCTCGATGACACCGGGACGGATCTCCTGCTGCTGGCTTACCTCGAACTGGACGAGCGCCGGGGCGGCTCCGGCGAGTCGCTCAACGCCGTGGTCGACTCTCTCAGGGAGGCGTCACCGTCGGCGGTGGTGAGAGCGGAGATCGATGATCTGCTCATCCGTGCCGGCTACCTCTCCGAACACCGGCATCTGTACGACGAGCTCCGCTACACGGTCCGCGAAACGCACTTCTGGCACGTCACTGGCGACTTTCCGCGAATCACCGAGGGTGACCTACGGTCGGGGGTCGGGGGCTGCCGCTACCGAATCAGCACTGTCGGACTGGACCAGTACGGTGTCCCCGCTGAGCGGGTCGCCAGCATTGTCAAGGGGGAGGCATGAGCCAGAGCAGCCTGTCGGCCTACGCACAGGAACTCGTCGCCGACGTGCTCGCGACAGCCGAGGCGGAGAACGCCACCGCTCCAGACACCTTCACCCGCCGTGTGCTGGATGAGTTGGAGCAGGCCGGCGAGGTGGAAAACACCTTCACCGCGTACCACAAGGCGATCGGTCTTGAGGTCAACGGCTACGGGATGAACGAGTCCCTCGGGACCCTGGATCTCTTCATAACTCACTTCAGCCTTCAGCCGGAGGAGGGTCGCCTGACCCGGAGCCAGGCCGAGGGACATTTCAAGCGCCTGCAGACCTTCGTCCGCAAGTGCCGTGATGGCTTGGCGAAGGACATTGATGAATCGTCTGACGTGCATGACATGTGCGTCGCGGTCCAGAAGGCTCTGCCCGACGCTCCGCGGATCCGCTTGTTCCTCCTGACGGACACCGTCAGCGCAGTCTCGACGCTGCCGCCCGGCGAGCTGGACGGTCTCACCGTCACCCATGAGGTCTGGGACCTCACCCGGCTCCACCGCCTGGCGTCCTCGGGGACGCTCAGTGAGCCGATCGCGGTCGAGTTCAATCCGCCGCTCCCCTGCCTCGCCACGCCCGAGACCGACCGCAACTACTCTGTCTTCCTGGCGATCATTCCGGGACAGGATCTGGCCGACCTCTACGGTCGGCACGGCACACGGTTGCTGGAGCTGAATGTCCGGTCGTTCCTGCAGACCAAGGGTGGGGTCAACAAGGGCATCCGGGAAACCCTCCTGACCAACCCGGACCGTTTTCTGGCCTACAACAACGGCATCACCGCCACCGCTTCGACCGTCGAGTTCACTGAGCTGCCCGGTGGCGGTCAGGCGATCAGCAGGATCCACGATCTGCAGATCGTCAACGGCGGTCAGACCACGGCCTCGATCCACTACGCGCACACGCGTGACAAGGCCGATCTCAGCCGGGTCCACGTACAGATGAAACTGACCCGGGTTTCCCCCGACCGCCTGCAGGAGATCGTTCCGGAGATCTCCAAGTACTCGAACACCCAGAACAAGGTCACGGTCGTCGACTTCAGCTCCAACCACCCGTTCCACGTGGCCATCGAGCAGGTCACGCGATCGCTCTGGGCACCGGCAGCGGACGGAAGCGGGCAGGAGACGAAGTGGTTCTACGAGCGTGCCCGAGGGCAGTACACCGACGCCCTGGCCCGCGAACGCACCCCCGCGAACCAGCGCAAGTTCAAGAGCCTGCATCCGACCGGCCAGAAGTTCACCAAGGCTGACGCGGCCAAGTTCATCCACTCGTGGGGCGGTCTTCCCTACCTGGTGAGCCGAGGGGCCGAGAAGAACTTCCGCGAGCTCATGGTGCGTATGGGTGAGAACGCTCCGGACGTCAACATCAGCTACGCACAGCGCCTGCTCGCCAAAGCGATCCTGTTCAAGGCCACCGACAAGATCGTCGCGGCGAGGGACTTCGGCGGCTACAAGATCAACATCACTTCGTACTCCATCGCGCGGCTGGCGGAGGCCACCAATCGACGGGTGGACCTGGACCGCATCTGGCGGGAGCAGCGCCTGTCGCCTGCGCTCGCCGCCGCGCTTGATGACCTGTGCGCGCCCGTCCGCGAGGTGATCGTCAACCCCCTCAGGGGAGGCACCAACATCGGCGAGTGGGCGAAGCGCCCGGACTGTTGGGAGGCCGTGCTCGCCATCCCGTGGACGGTCCCCGACGACCTCGCGGCGGAGCTGACCGATCAGCCACTCGACGACAGCACACCGACAGACCCGGCTGACAGCACCAGCGGTGATGTGTCCTTGGTGCTGGCGATTCCAGCCCCTGAATGGTTCGCCTTGGCGCGATGGGCCAAGGAGACCAGCAATCTCCAGCCGTGGCAGCGGCAGTTGGCTGACAACGTGGGCCGATACGTCAACCATAGCTGGACAATCAGTGACAAGCAGGCAGCGCAGGCAATGCGGGTGATGGCCGAGGCAGAGCGGCTCGGGTTCAAAAGCAAGCCCTGACATCGGCGCTCAGCGTACGAGCATGAGAGGACCACTGTGACCAGCGCACCGTTCGGGGATCTCCCTCCCGAGGCGTATCACGACGCGCTCTGGACCCGGGTGCTGCCCTGGCTTGCCCATCACACGCCTGCCACAGCACGGGAGTTGGCTGATCTCACCCCATCTCCGGACTGGTGGCTCACCGAGTCACCTGCTGTGACGACAATGATGGCCGAACACGAAGTGCTCTGCCGTCACCTGGCCCGGTTCTTTCTGGCCCGGCATCTGGACGCGACCTTCGGAGAAAGCTTCCCGACGGTGCCCGGACGGATGCCGCTTGCCACTCTCACGACGGGAGCCAGGGCGCGGACAGCCTTCCATAGACTTCAGGTGCAGACCGTCGCCGAGCTTGAGCCATTGTCGGTGAAGGACCTGTACGATGTCCGCGGCACGGGCCAGGGCACTGTGGAGGAGGTTGTCGCAGCGCTGGTGTCCGCTGCCATCATCCGGTCCGGCGACCTGCCCAAGATCGACGTCAGGGCAGAACACACTCCATCCACGAGTGCATCAACAGTGAGCCTGCCACCGGCACAGGCTCAGCTGCTCGAGGACCTGGCTCAGCTTGCCGCATGGCACCATCTTCGGCGACGCAGCGGTCAGTCTCTGCTGAAGGTCGTCATCGAGGACGGCGCACCCGAGCAGATTCAGGAAGTGGCACTGCGGCTCAACTCCCTGACGGCAGCCGACATGGTGCCCAATGGCGCCAGTCCTGACCCGGTCTTGGAGTTCACCGCCTTCCTGTCCGAGCTCGACGAGCGGCAGTTGCAGATCCTCCGTGACCGGTTCCTCGGCAGGCCACCGAGGACGTTGGCTGAACTCGCGGTTGATTTCGACGTTTCCCGCGAGCGGGTGCGCCAGATCGAAGTCCGGCTCAAGGAACTACTGGCACGTACCTTCCACTTCGGCACCAGCATCGGAAACCTGCTGGCCAGTCTCCGTGCCGAGATCCAACCTATCGCTGCGCTTGACCGACTGATCACCCTGCACCCCGATCTCGCCCGTGATGTTCCGGGTGTTGAGGTGCCCCTATGGCTGGTGCTCGACCGCCTCGACGATTACTTCGAGGTCAGTGACGGGTGGGCCGCAGCTCCCGATGTGGGCGCCGCACGCGAGCAGACCCGGATCCTGCTCGAGGACTTCGCGACCGAGCACGGTCTTGTCGACCTCGCTGCGGCCACCTCCGCCACCGCGATGCCGAAGGCGGAGCTGCTCGCATGGCTGAACTGGTGCGGCTACGTCGTGTACAACGACCAGATCCTGACCCGTACGCGATCCCTCAACGATCACGCGGCGAGCCTGCTGGCAGCGACGGGTGAACCGCTTCAGGCTGCCGAGTTGCACCAGGAAATGGGCCGAGACGCCACCATCCGCAGCCTGACCAACGTGCTCGGCAGCGACGATCGGTTCGTCAGGACCGACAGGGCGACGTGGGGACTGGCGAGCTGGGAGGTGGAGGAGTACACGTCGATCCGCCAGCAGATCGGTCTCGAACTCGCTGCAGCCGGCGGGCAGATCGAACTCAGCCGGTTGGTGGAGTCGATCACGAACCGGTTCGACGTGTCACCAAGCAGTGTCCAGGCCTACGCGGGCAACGGCGAATACGAGATCACCGGTCGCGTCGTACGGCGCCGGGAATCTCCAGCAGCGCCCCGCAAAGCCCCAAGCGCGACCCGCAGGCTGTTCCGACATGGCGATGTGTGGAAGTTCCGCATTGTCATCACCCGTGATCACCTCCGTGGATCCGGCTTCCCTTTGCCGTCAGGTGTCGCGAGCCTCGTCGGATGTGTGCAGGGCGAGGTGGTTGAGCTCGATTCGGATCTCGGCACCCAAAGCATCCGCTGGACGGGGCTGCAGCCCGCCAGCGGCACCATCAAGAGGTTCCTGGACCAGTTGCAGGCCAGGGAGGGGCAGAACGCCTTTCTCGAGTTCAAGCCGTACGGCCGCTTCAGCCTTATGGTCCGTGAGCCGGTTGCGCCCGGCACGGATCCGTTGACCCAGGCTCTTGAACTGGTCGGTGCCGCAGACACCCGCGATGTGGAGGCCGCCAAGGCTGCCCTGGCCACTGCAGTCGACCTTCCTGAAGACGCAAAGCCTCGACGCATCCTGGCGGCCTACCGGCAGCGCGGCGACGACGACATCGCGGCGCTCCTCGAGCAGGTGTGGACACGTCAGCGGGACAACTGGACTAGCCAGACCACCGCCGAGAGCCGGTCGGAGGCGTTCAAGCTCTCCCTGGTCGAAGCCGACCTGCCGACGTCAGCGGACCCTGAAGGTGACGCCGCGCCGCACGCCGACGATCTGCACGGCAATTCTGTGAACACGAAAGACGCTGTTCGCGGCGACGGAGGACCGGACGAGGATTCGTCGGCCGCCTGGGTGCCGGTGCCTGCGGGGTACCGCAGCGTCGCTTGGGTTCGTCCCCATGAGGCGGAAGCCGCCGTCCTGGCGTACCAGTTGCACGCCGATGTACCCGTGCATGACGGTGATGAGATCACGGGCTGGGCTCGTTACGTGGACGAGGCCTCGACGAGGGCTCTCGACCTCAACGCCAACGTCAAGCTGGTGAGAACCCGTGGCCAGAGTGAGCGGATCGCCTGCTGGATCAGAGAGCATGAGGCGTTCAGCGTCACCCAGGCTTCGGCTGAGAAGCGTTCCGTCGCGGTGACTGGGCCAAACGGCGAGGTGGCCGGACTGGTGGAGTATTTCCAACCAGGCAGCGAACAGGCCACGCGCTTTCTGAGTTCGACGAGGCTGCTCCGGGGCCGTCCGCTGGGCTGAGGGAGAGCGCTGAAGTTTCTGCCGTCCTGTTATGGGCAGGGACGGCAGACATCTCAGCGTCACTCAGCATCACGACGATGCTGCTTCCACACGGCTGCGGGCGACTGTCAGTTCCTGCTCAGTGAACAGGGCGTGGAACTCCGGACGCAGTGCGAGTGCCTCAGCCGTGAGGTCAACTCGTCCCCGTTCCCACAGTGCGGTGAAGCCATCGGAGACCGCCGGATTGTGTAGCAGTTGTCGCACGCTGGCCAGTCCGCCCTTCTCCGTCACCAGGCGCAGCAACAGGCTCGGGTGGTAGCTGACCTCGTCCCTCGCCCGTTGACAGATGCGGACCATCTCCCGATGGAAGCGTGCCTCAAGGCTGCGCCGATCCACGGCGCGGATTCCGGGAGCCACCGACGGGCTGAAAGCTCCGCCTTGTCGTCCATGGCTCTCGCCCGGCGTCGCCGGCAACCCAGCGAGTTCATCCCCGCCCGTCCTCTGCAGCACGGCAGGACGGGGCTCGGATTTGTTGGCTCCCTCAGGATTCACGCTGGCGGCTGGAACCTGCACCTCGTCCACAGACGCCTTCTGGTTGCGGCGGGGTGCAGCTTCCTCCCAGGATGAGCGCAGCAGACGGGTGACGCTTCGGTTCCGGATCGCAGCCGGGCTGGTCGGGGCAAAGTATTGAACCAGCCCTTCCCTCCGACCGTCGTCGGTGTCGCAGGGGCTGTCCTTCCTTGTGCTCGCCGTGCGGACGACGGCCTCCGCCTCGTTCTGGCGTACCCAGCAGACGAAGCGCGGCCCGCCGGCCTCGGCTCGCTCGATGCGCACATCTGCTCGGTTGGGGCGAGCTTCGGTTGAGGTGCCACCCTGGTGCCGGGCCCAGCCCAGAACCTTGCCGGCATGACGGATGGGAGTGTCACGGCCGTGTCGGTAGCTTTCGAGGGCAGCCATCGCCTCGTAGGGACGAAGCCAGGCGATGCTGCGGTAGCCGGGAGGCACCCACTCATCCAGACCGCTCTCGTCCTGGCGCCCGCGGACCAGCGACGTGGCCGGATCGGGCAACTTCTGCGCGGGAGTCACGACCACCGTCGGAACGACGGGTAAAGCGACGGCCAAGTGAGCCTCAGGAACATCGACGGCTTCAGGCCTGAGGCTTGGCGTCCCATGGCCTGTGGGTTCCGGCACAGATGCCGTGTCCTCATCCTCGGCAGCCTCTGGTACGCCTTGCTCGCCACTTGCCCTGGAAGCGTCCTCGGCCGGCTCGACTGACGCCTCGGTCGCAGTTGGAACACCACTGTTCGCCGGTTTCGCCGCACTTCCAGCTGCCCCGCCAAAAAGGCTCTCGCTCTCATCGGTTCGCGGACGCTGATCCGGCACCCGCAGACCGGTCCCGATCTCGATCGACTCGCCCCCGCCGCCAGGTGTCGCATTAACCGGCAGGTCCCGGGAAGGCTCCCCGGTAGGCTCGGGAACAACGATGCCGAGTTCGTCGATGCGCTGCCACAGCGGCTCCAGCGCGGCCTCCGGGTCCCGGCTGAACACGCTCCCCCGGATTCGCACGAATACGCAGTTGCCGACTCGCTCCAGCACCGCCTGCCGGCGCATGTCGCTCTCCCACTGGTCCGGCCCGTGGTAGGCGTCGCCGTCGCATTCGATTGCCAGACGTCGGCCGTCCGGCGCGGGCAACACGAAGTCGATCCGGTAGCCGCCAATGCGGAACTGGGCAAGCGGTCGGTAGCCGCGGCGCAGAATGCGGCGCAGCACTTCACGTTCGAAGTCGCTGTCGCAGCGCCGCTCCAGGTCGTCGTACGCTTCCTCCACGGCGTTGACGTTCTGGCAGTAGGTGAGCAGCAGTCCGCGCGCGTCGTCCTCCCTCAGGTCCGTCGGCTGCACGGAGTGGAAGACCCACAGCTGGTCACGGGCGCGCGAGGCGGCGACGTTCACCCTCCGGTGGTGGTCCCGTTTGGTGAAGGGCGAGACCGGCCCGGAGTGCGGCTCGACGACCATCGAGACCAGGACGATGTCGCGCTCGTCGCCCTGGAAGGTGTAGGAGTCGCCAACGCGAAGCCGCCGCCGCTCCATCTCCTCCTCGCCGATCTCCTCCCGGAGCCGGGTGAGCAGGTAGAGAGCCTGCCCGCTGGTACTGAGCAGGCTGACCACGCCGATGCTGCGGCCCACGTACGCAGGTTCGGCGACGATTGCCACGACCTGTGCGACGAGGGCTTCCGCCTCGGCGACGTTGACGTTGCCGTACGTGGAGAGGTCCTGCCGAATGCCGTCGGGAACGTGCACCGCGACGACCGGTTCGCCGATGCCCAGAGGGCGATCGGTCCGCAGCGGTTCGATCTCGCCGCCGTAGTAAGTGTGGCTGGAGAAGCCGATGATCGCCGGTACGGACCGGAAGTGTTCAGTCAGCAGGATACGTTCCGGGGATCGACGGACAGCGTGATCGTAGAGGCTGCTCTCGGGGTCGAAGTGCTCCGCCGACGGTACGTCGACCAGATGCGAGTTGATCAGGCCGGCGACCGTGCCGACGAAGGACAGTTGCGGGCCGATCTGCTGATCGTCGCCGACGACAACGGCACGTTCAGCGAGGCTCAGCACAGGCAGGGAGAACATGTCGGCCTGGGACGCCTCGTCCACGATCACCACGTCGAAGTGCGCCCCGCTGGCGAACTGCTCGATGGCCCGGTCGACGGACATGACCCACACCGGGACAGCGTCGACCGCTGCGCTCATCGCGCGTTGGGCGTGAGCCTGCCACTGAGCCGCGTTCTTGCCTGTACCCTTTCCGATCTTTCGGAGGGCAGTGGTCCAGTCGGCCAGTGCGGCCCGCCGACGGTCGTCGAGCGCCTTGGAGACCTCCAGCCAGGAGGAGGCCACGACGAGCTCCTGGGTGAGGCGCCGGATCCGGTCCCGGGTCTGTTCGACACGGCGTCCGAGCGCGACAGGGTCGACGCCTCCCACGACGGTGTCGAACCAGGTCTGGGCGCGGCGCCACTGCCATCGATGCAGGCAGTCCTCCCCGGTGCCGGTCAGCGCGGTCGCAGTGCCCGCATCGATGTCGGCGTTCCAGGCAGGGGCGGCGGGACGGAGCCGGTCGGTGAGCTGGGCGAATCGTTGTGCCTCGGGCCGGAGCCCGGCCAGTCGTCGTACCTCGTCGAGGATGCCGTCCCAGCCCGACAGGTCGCCCTGCCTGCTCTGGTCCAGCAGTCGCCACAGCTCACTGGCCTCGGTGTCGGACATGCCGACTTGGAGCGCGGCGTCGAGACCCCGCTCCTCGGCGAGGATTCGATCGTGCTCGAAGACCGTCGCTGATCGGGTCACCAGGTGAGTGAGCGCGGCCAGGCGGCTCACGTCGACGACCTGCTCAGCGCGGGGCACCAACCGCCGGACGGTGGCGTGGAGGGTGGGCCATCCACGCCGGTCCCAATCGAGGGCGGTCGCCGCGTCGGTGAGCAGCCCACCCACCCATAGTTCGGACTGTTCACCGGCTGCCGGTGGCAACTGGAGCGGGCCACGCCAGTAGGCCCATCGGGTATCCAACTCCTGCCGCAATCGCCGCAGGTGCAGGCACGCGAGCACCACATCGACATCGGCGGTGCCGCGTAGGGCCTCGTCATCAATGCGGCAGTCGGTGGCGAGCTTCGCCAGCGCACCTTGGAAGAGCTTGCTGACACCCTTACCGGCGGCAAAGCGTTGCCGCAGCTCGCCGAGCTGCGCCACCAGCCGGCGTGGTTCGGCCAAATGCGTTTCCGGGACGTGGACCCGGTGCGCCGCGACCACCCTGGCCGCCTGGCCGAATTCGGCCAACGCCCGCTGACAGGCGGCGACGTGGTCCTCCCACATGGCCCGCCAGTTCGGGTCGGCCTGAAGCAGCTTGGCCAGTCTGTCCGTCCAAGCGCCCTCGCGGCGGGCGAGGATGGCGTGGGCCTGCCGCAACTGCTGGCCGAGCTCGTCGAGCATCGGCCGACCAAGCGCGCGTACCTCTGCCAGCAGCACCCCATCGGCGGCGAGCTGGTCCAGCTCGGCACGGGTAATGGTGAGGTCGCGCCGGGCGGCCAGCTGGGCAGCCGCAGAGGGCAGCGCGGCCACGGTCGGAAGGTGCCGCAGCGCTTGGGCCCGATCCTGACGTTGGGTACGTCGAGCGATGTCGAGCAGTTCGGTGAATTCCTCGACGGTCAGCGGCGGGGCGAGGTGCGGCGGGATTTCGTCGGGGATGTCGCCGTATCGCTCGGCGCGCTCCCGCAGCCAACCGCCCAACTCGCTGGGCGATAGCCGGACGCCGTCGATCTCATAGTGCACCGACTCGTTCTCAGCCAGCGTCCGCAACGCCCCGAGAGTCTGTCCCAGGTCACGCTCGGTCTCTTCGAGCTGCCGGCGCAGCCGGTCCACGCGCTGCTGCTCCATACCTTTGTCGAGCGTGGCGCCACGATCGGAGAGTTCCCGGGCGGCCAGCTGAAGCTGGACGAGCTGATCCGTGGACCGGCCGAGAACAGCCAAGCAGAGCGACTGGATCTCTGCGGGCAACCCGTCCCGCAGCACCCGTAGAGGGTCCTCCTTCTGCGCCACCACAAGCACCCGCTTGCCGTGAGCCATGAGATGGCAGATCAGATTGCGAATGGTGTGGGTCTTGCCCGTGCCGGGTGGACCCTGCACGGCGACATTCCGGTGTTGCGCGAGGCGGCGCGCGATGGACTCCTGCGCCTCGTTCGTGGGCAGCGGCATGAGCAGGCGTTCGCCGAGAGGCACCCACCGCTCCGGCTGGTCGTGCGGCATCTCCAGGCGGCTCGGTTCGTGAGCGAGGATGGCCGCCAGCGCCCCGATGGCCGCGGTGTCTCCGGCGAGCAGACGCGCCCGGAACTCCTCGAGGAATCGCCGGAGCATCCGCTGCCGGGGCCGGACGAAGAGCACGCCGGTGTCATGGACGTAAGGCCCGGCCGGGGCAGGTGCGCCGCCGGCACGGACGGTCGGGTCGAGGCCGAGTCGACGCAGCGCCCGTTCCAGGAACTCCAGCCGGCTCAGGTCGTCCCAGATGTCCAGGTCAAGCTGCCCGCCTGGGCCGGCCAGCCCCAGGAGCTGGCTGAGGTACCGCTCATCGAGGCCAGTGAGTGGGTCCGTCTGAAGACGTGCCGGCCCTTGCGGCACCACCTGGATGATTGATCGATCAGCATCGAACTCGATGCCGACCGGCGCGACCGCCAGCGGATAATGCACTCGATGGGAGCCGATTTCCACACGTAGGATCCCGTGACCCCAGACAAGTTCCTGGGTGGCAGCGTTCATGTCCAAGCGGTGCTTGAGATCGAAGAGACTTCGATGCAACAGGCGGACCGCTTCGGTACGCCCCGCCTGCTCCGCCCACGGGCGCCATTCGCGTTCCCGCCACTTCTCAAATCCAGTGGTGAATCGCTCGACCGTGTCGTCGTCACCCACCAGACGCGGTTCCGTCTCCCATGAGACCTGGCCAGCGAGATATGGCGCGAACTCCACCGGTGCCCGCAAGGGCTTCGGGGCTGCCGGTAGGCCCACCTGCAACCAGCTGCTGCCGTCTGGAGAGACACCGACTCGGCAGTCCGGGTGGATGGGCAGGTTGTGTTGCCAGAAAGCATCGGCCGGCGGCACTGTCCGGGCAGGTTTCTCGATCTGGGCTCGTACGGCCAAGAGGTAGTCGACCAGAGCGGTGGCCCGGTCGAGGATCACCGACGGGAGTTCGTCCGAGGACGTCGAGCGGGACAGCATGTGGACCCTTTGCGTTGATCGTGCAGGTTCGAAGATCCGAGCGGTCAGTCTGGTGCGGATGGAAGCACTACGAATTCCGGCTCGTCTGCGATAAGTGCCGCGACAACACGTACATCGACCGACCTCCCCATGGCGGTCTCCGGACCCTACCCGGCGAAGTCCCACAAGCGGGAGCCCTCGGTCGTCAGCAATTCACTGACCGGTTTGACATGACCGCCGCCCGTCCCGCCATGCGGCAAAGGCCACTTGTACAGATTAGGGAGATGCGGGTCGGCGAGAGTGGTCAGGCGGCGCGGGCAGCACCCGGACAAGCAGCACCGCTACCACCCCGGCCACCACGCCCACCATCGTCCCGGTGACCAGGCTCGACATCACCGCCGCACCCCGCAACAACGCCTCCCGCGCCCCCGGCGCCAGCCCGGCCAGCCCCGGCGCGTCCATCCCCAGCGACGAGTCCCAGAACACCTGGTGACCGACCGCGAGGAACACCCCGTACAGCGCCCCCACCACGACAAGCGTCAGGAACGGGCGCGGCGGCCGCCGCCACAGCACGGCAGCCACCCAGCACAGCGGCGGCCCGATCGCCAGCAGCGCGGCCACGATCGTGCCCTCCGGCACCACGTCCAGGTCGTGCAGAGCTACGCGCGGGGCGGCCAGCGCGGCGAGCGCGACCAGCGCCGGCCAGGAGAACCCGAGGGTACGGCGGGCCCCGCTCATCGCGTCACCTCCGAAGAACCCGAAGACGACGCCGGAACAGAAGCCGACGCGGAAGCCCCTACGGACGCCGACGCCGAGCCCGGCGCGGTCGCGCGCACGAACTTCAGCAGCGCGACGAACGCCAGTACGGCGGTGACCGCCCCTCCGGCGAAGCGCACCCAGTGCCCGGCGACGAACTCCGCCGCGACCTGCCGCAGGTACTCCGGCGAGTGCGTCCCCACCGGGTCCACGAACATGATCTCGTTGCGCGGCCAGAAGAAGACAGCCGAGAACAGGAACTCGCAGACGACGAAGACTGCTGTGGCACCGGCGACCCACCAGCGCAGCCGCCGGTCGCGCCAGGTGAGCAGCATCGCGGCGACGCTGCTCAGGATCACCGACGCGCCCAGCGGCGGGAAGTAGTCGTGTGGGCCGCCGTGGACGAGGAACTCGCGTGCCCGGTCGAGGGAGGCGGGCGCGTCGTTGAAGACGTTCGGGTAGAGCATGACGGTCTCGGCGGCGACCCCGCCGAACGACATCATTGCCGCCCAGACCATCGCAATAAGGGCGATCCAGGTCAGTCTTGTGCGTACCACGAGGGTTCTCCTCACGAATTGGGGACGCCATCGACGCTAGGTCGGCAGCCGGCGGCCGTCGTCCGCGTGGCCGCGCGACCGGTTGTCGCTTCTCGGCGTACGCCTCGGGGTTGTCCCTGACGCCTGCGGACGACAGCGGCGAGGGGCCGCGCGGACCTAGGCTCGAAGCGTGCCCGACACCTCACCCGCACGCGCCGACGCGCTGCTCGCTGCGGCCACGCTCGGCCTGGTCGCGGTGGCCGTGGCGGCCGAGCGGCCCGCTGCCGGCGGCGCGGCGCTCGCCGTGCTGTTCGGCGCGGGGCTCGGCGGGCTGGTGCTGTGCGCCAGGCGGTGGCCGGTGCCGGCGCTGCTGGCCACGGCGGTCGCCATTCTCGGGTACTACGCGCTGGACCTGCCGCCGGTCGGGGTGGCCGCCCCGGCCGCGGCCGTGCTCTACCGGGTGTCCGAACGCGGGCGGGTGACCCCGGCCGCTGTGGTCGCCGGGAGCCTGCTGGCCGTGTCGGTGGTCGCGCGGCTGGCCGAGGGGGACGACATCGGCGTCGTCGTCGGTACCCAGCTGGGCTCCGAGGCGGCGTTGCTGCTCGCCGTCATCGCCCTCGGCGACGCGGTACGCAACCGCAGGTCGCTGCGGGCGGCGTTGATCCGGCAGGCGGTCGCGGCCGACGAGGAGCGGCACCGGGAGGCGGCCCGGCAGGTCGAGGCGGAACGGCTGCGCATCGCCCGGGAGGTGCACGACACGCTCGGCCACACGATGTCGGTGATCACGTTGCAGTCCGCCGTCGCCCGGGAGGCGCTCGCCGACAGCGATCCGGCGCAGGCGGAGAGCGCGCTGGCCGCGATCCGGTCGGTGAGCGGCAGCGCGATGGCGGAGTTGCGGGCCACGCTCGGCACGCTGCGCCGCGAACCCGGACCACGGGAGCCGGTGCCCGGCTTCGACCAGATCCCGGCGCTCGTGGACGGCGTACGCCGCGGCGGGCTGGCTGTGGACCTGCGCGTCGAGGGGCCGGTGGACACGCTTCCGGCGGTGGTGGGCAGCACCGTCTACCGGGTCGTGCAGGAGGCGTTGACGAACGTTTTGCGCCACGCGGAAGCCACCCGGGTCACCGTGACGGTCCGCGCCACGCCCGGGCGGCTCACGCTTGAAGTGGTGGACGACGGTCGCGGTGGCCCACCCGCCGTGCGGACGGACGGAGAGGGTCAGGGCCTGCGCGGCATGGCCGAGCGGGTCGCCCTCCTGGGCGGCACCGTCGAAACCGGCACCGTCGAAACCGGCACTGGCGAAACCGGCACCGTCGAAACCGGCAGCGCCGAAACCGGCACCGTCGAAACCGGCAGCGCCGGTTTCCGCGTGGCGGTCAGTCTGCCGCTGGCGGGGGTGGCCGCGTGAACCCGATCCGCGTCGTCCTCGTCGACGACCAGCACCTGGTCCGGACCGGCCTGCGCGCGCTGCTCGACCGGGCGCCGGACATCGAGGTGGTGGGCGAGGCGGGCGACGGCCGCAGCGGCCTCGCCGTGGTACGCGAGCAGCGACCCGACATCGTGCTGATGGACGTCCGGATGCCGGGCGGGGACGGGCTGGAGGCGACCCGGCGGATCCTGACCGACCCGACGCTGGACGGCGTGCAGGTGGTGATGCTGACGACGTTCGACGACGACGAGTACCTGTTCGAGGCGATCCGCGCCGGGGCGGCCGGTTTCCTGCTCAAGGACACCGCGCCGGACGCCCTGCGGGACGCGGTCCGGACGGTGGCCGGTGGCGACGCGCTGCTGTCCCCCGCCGTCACCCGGCGGGTGCTCGCGGCGGCGGCCCGCTCGCCGGTGACCGACCCGGCGCGGCTGGCCGGACTGACCGCGCGGGAGCGGGACGTGCTCGCGCAGGTGGGCGCCGGGCGGTCGAACACGGAGATCGGGCAGGCGCTGTTCCTGAGCCCCGACACCGCCCGCACCTACGTGAGCCGGCTGCTGCAGAAGTTGAACGCCCGCGACCGGGCGCAGCTCGTCGTGATCGCGTACGAGAGCGGGCTGGTCCGCCCCGGCGAGGGTTGAGCCGCGCCGGGGCGGGTCACAGTCAGACCGGCGCCGCGTCGGCCGGCTCGGGCGCCGCGTGCCGGCCGCCGCCACCGCCGTTGGGCCGTTCGTCGCCGTGCCCCGGCCACCACGCCTTGTGGCCGATGAGCCCGGTCAGCGCCGGTACGAAGAACATCGACATGACGAACGCGGACAGCACGATCCCGATCGCCACCGCGAAGCCCATCTGCTGGAGGAACGAGATCGGCGCGAGCATCAGCACCCCGAACGTGCCGGCCAGGATCAGCCCGGCCGCGGCGACTGTCGGGCCCGCGTGTTCCACCCCGATCGCGGCGGCCTCGTGCGGTTCGTGGCCTTCGCGCGCCTCCTCGCGAAGCCGGGCGATCATCAGGATGTTGTAGTCGGTGCCGATCGCCACCACGAACAGGTAGAGGATGATCGGCAGCTGGAACGTGACGCCAGGGTTGCCCTGGAGCCCCTGGAACACGTACACGGTCGCGCCGAGCGTGGCGGCGAAGTTGAGCAGCACCGCGATCACCAGGTAGACCGGCGCGACGAGGCTGCGCAGCAGCAACCCGAGGATGAGCGCGATCAGGCCGGCGGCAACCGGCAGGATGACCGAGAGGTCCCTGTTGTTCGCCGAGTTGATGTCCGCGAAGATCGCGGTGGCGCCGCCGACCAGGGCCTTGGTGCCCGGCGGCGCGGCGGCGTGCAGCGCGTCCCGCAGGTCGTCGCGGACCAGCGTGATCGCCTCGTTGGACATCGGGTTCTCGTTCAGCAGCAGGCTGATCCGGGCGACGCTCGGGTCGGTGGCGCTGCGCTCCGGCGGCTGCGCCCGCCCGACGCCCGGCGCCTTGGCCGACGCAGCGGCGAAGTCGTTCACCTGCTGGTCGGTGAGCGGGGTGCCGTTGCCGGTGGTCAGGTAGACCTCGGTGGGCGCGAGCGCCCCGGCGGCGAAGCCGCGCTGGAGGTCCTGGGCGGCCCGCGCAGACTCGGTGTCCTGCGGGAAGCCGGCGCTGAAGTCGTAGTCGGCCTTGTAGCCGAGCACCCCGGCGGCGAGCGCGACGAGCAGCACACCGGAGGCGGCTGCGACGACGGCCGGGCGACGGCCGACGGCGGCGCCGAGCCGCCGGGACAGGGTCGCCTTCGGTGGACGCTGCCACGCCTTCGACGGCCAGAACACCCACCGGCCGAGCAGCGACACCAGTGCCGGGATCAGGGTCAGCGAGGTGACGAGCATGACGCCGACGGCGATGGCGAGCGCCGGGCCGAGCGAGCCGAAGAAGCCGAGCGAGGCGAGCAGCAGCACCAGGAACGCCACGATGACCGCACCGGCGGCCGAGGTGATGACCTCGCCGACCCGCTGCACCGAGACGACCATGGCGGTGCGCTTGTCGTCACCGGCGCGCAGCCGTTCCCGGTAGCGGAACAGCAGGAACAGGATGTAGTCGGTGCCGATGCCGAAGAGCACGATCAGCAGGATGGTCTGCAGGTCCTGGCTGACGTTGAGGTCGAACGCCTTGCCGGCGGCGGCGACCAGCCCGGTGGTGACGGACATGACGACGCTGATGACCACCACGGGCAGCAGCGCGGCGATCGGGCTGCGGAAGATGATCAGGATCAGCCCGATGATGAGGATGATGGTGGCGACGCCGACCACCGCGAACGCGTCGTTGAACGTGTCCTCGTTGTCGACGAAGCTCGCCACGTCGCCGGCCACCCCGGCGGTCAGGCCGCTGCCGGCCAGGTCCGGCCCGAGGGCGGCACGCAGATCGCGTACGGCGTCGAGCAGGCCCGGGTCGTCCGGGCTGTCGGCGTCGAGACCGACAGTGACCACCTGCACCGACTTGTCCGGCGCGACGGCCTGCGGGCCGGTCAGGTAGCCGGAGGTCTGCGGGATGTTCCGGGCCTTCAGCGCGGCGGCGAGCTGCCCCACGCGCGCCTCGTCGGCCGGGGTGAGCGGCTTGCCGTCGCCGCGCTTGACCACGACGGTGGCGGTGGCGGTGGCGGCCTGCGGGAACGACTTCTCGGCCAGCTCGGTGGCCTGCACCGACTCGTAGGAGCGCGGCAGGAAGCTCTCCTGGTCCGCGGAGGTGATGTCGCTCAGTGACGGGCTGGCGGCGATGATCGCTATTGCGGCGACGACCCAGCCGCCGATCACCCACCACGCCTTGCCCACGACGAATCTGCCCAGGCGCTCGAACATCGTTTCCCCCGTGTGTTCGGCTGTGTCGCACGCGATCCTACGCTGCGTGAGCAATCCCTTTCGGACGGCTCGCGGACTTTCGTCGATGATCCGGGTGCCCGAGACTCGGCTGATGAGCCTGCGGCTGCCCGGTCCCGGAGTCCTGACCGCCTGGCTGGCCGCGACCGTACCGGCGCCACTGATCCTCTTCGAGTGGACCCACAGGTGGGAGGAGGACCAGCCGGTCTCCACCGCGCTGTGGTGGCCCGTGCTCGCGGCGCCGGTGCTCGCCGCCGCGCTGGCGGCCCGCCAACCCCGGCGCCCCGCCGCTGCCGTCGGCGTGTCCACGCTGGTCACGACCGTGCTTCTCGCCGTGTCGCTGGCCTTCTTCCGGTGGGTGGTTCCGCTGACCGGCGAGGCCCGCTGGGGGCGGGCGCTGCTCGGCGGCGCGGCGCTCGCGGTGGCCGGGGCGCTGATCGGGTACGCCGTCGGCGGGCGTCACCCCCGCCGTGGCGGCCCGGCGTCGCGGCGCGGCTATCTGATCGGCGGGCTCGCCGTCGTGTTCGGCGCGCTGCTGGCGCAGAGCACGGTACGGCTCGGCGCCGAGGACAGCACGATCGGCGAACCCCCTCGGGAGTACGGCGGAGTCGGTCCCTACACGGCGTCGACGGGACGGTTCACGGCGCCGGCCGCCGGGGCGTACGCGATCTTCGCGGTGGGCTTCTCCCCGGCGGACCCGGACTGCCGCCTCACCGGCGACGACTCGGAGGTCCGGGCGGCCGAGCCGGTCTCCGTTGCGCCGGGCGACTACGGCGGCGACGCCGCCACCTATGCCTGGGTGGCGACCGTGCGGGTGCCGACTCCGGGTAGGTGGACGCTCGACTGCCGCACGACGGACCCGGAGGCGTCCTACGTGGTGGGCGACGTGCCGGACATCCGAGGTGCGGTGGGCGAGATGATCCACTGGCCGGTGGGCGTGGTCTGGCTGCTCGGCGCGGTGCCCGGCCTGCTGATCGTCACGGACACCGCCCGGCGACGGCGCGCGCCCGGCCCGGCGGAATTGTCGTAGGGGGTTCGTAGCCTGGCGTGGTCATCGACGATCGCAGGGAGGCGACGTGCTCGACCACTTCTCCGTAGCGGTGCGCGACCTGGCGGCGAGCGGCGCCTTCTACGACGCGGTGCTGGCCCCGCTGGGCGGGCGCCGGCTCATGGAGCCCGGCCCGATCGGCTACGGCGTCGACGCGCCAGACTTCTGGGTGGAGCCCGCCCCGGCCGGTGCCACGCCGGTGCCCGTGCACATCGCGTTCACCGCCACTGACCGCGCCACGGTACGGGCGTTCCACGACGCGGCGGTGGCGGCCGGCGCGGAGGTGCTGCACGCGCCGAAGGAGTGGCCGGAATACCACGCGGCCTACTACGGCGCGTTCGTCCGCGACCCGGACGGCAACAACGTCGAGGCGGTCTGCCACCGTCCGGAGTGAGTCCGGTTGCGTCGGCGAGACA
The DNA here is from genome assembly GCF_001905625.1 of Micromonospora sp. TSRI0369. Taxonomy (NCBI): domain Bacteria; kingdom Bacillati; phylum Actinomycetota; class Actinomycetes; order Micromonosporales; family Micromonosporaceae; genus Micromonospora; species Micromonospora sp. TSRI0369. Next base: position 24,989 of record NZ_LIVU01000008.1, on the reverse strand, counting down.
GGATGGACCGGTGGAGATCGAACCGGTCGAGCACGCTCCGGTACGCGCCATCCGCCGGGCCTGGCTGGCGCAGGGCTGGCACGACCTCACCTTTCTGCACTGGGCGGTTCCGCCGGAACGGGTGGCGCCGCTGCTGCCCGCAGGCACCCGGCCGGACACGTTCGACGGGCTCACCTACGTCGGGCTGATCGGGTTCCAGATGGTCGGGCTGGGGCTCGGACGTGGTCCGGGCGTGCCCTACTTCGGCACCTTCTGGGAGACGAACGTCCGGCTCTACTCGGTCGACGGCTCGGGGCGGCGCGCTGTCGTGTTCCGCTCGCTCGACGCGTCCCGGCTGGTGCCGGTGCTGGTGGCCCAGCTGAGCCTGCGCCTGCCGTACAAGTGGTCGGCGATGCGGCTGGACCGCTCCGGCGACACGCTCACCTACCGGTGCCGCCGCCGCTGGCCCGGTCCGTCCGGCGCGTCCAGCCGGATGACAGTACGCGTCGGCGCGCCGATCGCCGAGCCGACGCCGCTGGAGCATTTCCTCACCGCCCGCTGGGGTCTGCACACCCGCGCGTACGGCCGCACCCTGCACGTGCCGAACTGGCATCCACAGTGGCCGCTGCACCGTGCCGAACTGCTGCACCTGGACGACGAACTGGTCACCGCCGGGGGCCTGCCCGCGCCGGACGGGCCGCCGGTGAGCGTGCTCTACTCCCCCGGCGTACCGGTCGTCTTCGGCGGCCCCACCACGGTCGGCTGACCGCCACCCGTTGCCGAGCGCCTTGATCGACGCCAGATCGCCGGAGTGGCGGCATCCGGCGCACCGGGACGCCGCCACCTCCCCGACGTGGCGACGACACGTCCGCGCGGCCCCGAGACAAGCGGCCCCGCAGCGAGCGGGTTCAGCGCACCGGGTCGTGGGTGCCGTGCGGCACGTCGGGGCGGCATCGGCGTACCCGGTCGGCGGCCATCCGACCGCCCACCGCCAGTCCGTACCGCTCCACTGCCGCGAGCCCGTACGCGCTGCATGTCGGCGTGTAGCGGCAGGTCGCCGGCCAGCGGTGCGACAGCCAGCGCCGGTAACCGAGGATGGCGGCCCGGCCGGCCCGGTCCACGGCGGGCCGCCGGACGACGCCGGCGGTCACCGAGCCGAGCGTGAGCAGCATCGAGAAGAGGCCCAGGTCGCAGCAGCCCGGCCCGTCACAGGTGGGCACGTCGCAGTTGCACCAGTCCCGGCTCTTCTTCTTGTTGCGGTGCCGCTTCCGAAAGATCACCACGTCATGATGCGACACGCTCGCCAGTGTCGATGAGGCGACCGGACCGGGTCCGGTGTGATCGGGTCGGTGGGCGTCCGGGAACCTAGCGTCGAAGGCGTCACCAGGAGGGAAGAAACGGGTGCTGGATCGGCTCAACGCCGCGCTGGACCACCTCGAACAGCGGCTCGACCAGCCGCTCGACGTGGCCGCGCTGGCCCGGGTCGCGGGCGTGTCGGAACACCACTTCGGCCGGCTGTTCTCGGCGCTGGCCGGGCTGCCGCTGTCGGAGTACGTCCGCCGTCGCCGGATGACGCTTGCGGGCGCCGACGTGCTCGCCGGCCGGGAGTCGCTGCTCGACGTGGCGGTCCGCTGGGGGTACGGCTCGAACGAGGCGTTCGCCCGCGCGTTCCGCGCCGTGCACGGCGTCGGGCCGACACAGGCCCGGCAGACCGGGGCGGTGCTGCGGTCCCAGCCCCGGATGTCCTTCCGGCTCGTCGTCGAAGGGAACACCAGCATGGACTACCGGATCGTGACCAAGGACGCCTTCCGGCTCGCCGGTCTCACGGCGCGGGTGCCGCTCGTCCACGAGGGGATGAACCCGCACATCGTGGCGTTCGTCAGGGGCATCGACCCGGCCACCGTACGCCGCATTGAGGCGCTGTCCGACCAGGAGCCGCGCGGGATCGTCAACGTCAGCGCCGAGCTGGCCGGTTCCCGCGACGAGGGCGCCGAGCTGGACTACTGGTACGCGGCGGTGACCGGTGCGGAGGTGCCCGGCGACCTGCGCAGCCTGCCCGTCGAGGCCGGTGACTGGGCAGTGTTCTCCAGTTCCGGCGCGTTCCCGGTGGCGGTGCAGCACCTGTGGCGGGCCGTGTTCACGTCTTGGTTCCCGTCCAACCCGTACGAGGCCCGCCCAGGGCCGGAGATCTCGCGGGTGCGGGTCGCCGAGGACGGCGGCACCGCCGACGCGGAGCTGTGGATCCCGGTCCGCCGGGTCTAGGGAGTAGCCGCCGCTCGCGCCAGCGCGGCCGGCACGTCGTGTACGTGGTACGGGTGCTCGCTCGGCTCGATCGCGGCGAGGAACATCGCGTACACGGCGGCCAGCCGCAGCGGCGCGACCGGCCCGAGCAGGTCGACGGCCCGGCGCGGGTCGCTGCCGGGCGCGTCGGTACGCCAGCGCCGCGCCCACGCGTCGACCAGCCGGGCGGCGGCGTCCGCGTCGACGTCCTCGGTCAGGCGCAGGATGTCGAAGGCGGGGTGGCCGACGAACGAGTCCGCCCAGTCGATCACCACCCGCCGCTGCCCGTCGCCGCGCACGTTGCCGGGGTGCAGGTCACCGTGCACGAGCGTGTCGGGCATGCCGCAGTCACGGACCTGCCGGAGCCGGTAGTCGAGCCCGTCGAGCAGGCCGGCGGCCGCCGACACGTCGTGCCCGGCCAGCCGCTCGCGGATCCAGTCCGCCAGCCCCGCCCCGCGCAGATCCGGCACCCCCGCCGCGACCAGCTCACCGACGACCCCACACGCCCGCCGCTGCACCACGTGATGCCCGGCCGCGACGGCGGCGCGCTCCCCCTCCCCGGCCCCGTACCGGTCCTGTCCCGGCACGTCCTCCAGCAGCATCCGCCCTTCCCCGTCCGCGGCGAGCACCCTCGGCCCGTTGACCAAGGAGTTCGTGTCGCCAGGGAGATCGTCACCGACACCAACTCCTTGATCACCGGGGAAGGCCAGGAGCATGGGCTCGTGGCGGGCGAAAGGGGGGAGCTGCTTCAACCACGTAGGGCCCTGGGCGGTGTCCAGGCGCCAGATGGCGGAGAGGTTCCAGGTGCGCTGCTGCGCCACCGCCGTCACCGGGCGGCCGAGCCGGCGCAGCTCACCCGCCGCCCAGCCGACGCTGCGGTCCGGGCCGCCGGCCTGCGCCCACGGCAGACGCAACGGGTGCGGCGCGAGGTCCACGGCAACCGGTTCCAGGGGTACGGCGGGCGCGTCGGCGGTCTGCGCGAGGTAGCGGACGTGGCCGCCGGGCGGCGCGGGACGGTCGGCGTCGAGCAGCCGCAGCACGGCGACCTCCAGACCGTGGCGACGCCGGACGGTGTCGACGATCGAGGCGGCTTCCTGCCACCACGGCTCTGGCACGTCGAACGGCGGCAGCGCGCCGAGCGGGCGGCCGGCGGAGTCGAGCAGGACCAGCGACACGGTGCGGGACACGGCCGGACGGTATCCGGGCACCCCTACGGGAGGCGAGCGGATTCACCGCCAGACGGTGCGGCGCAGCCCCTTGTGCCCGGCGCACACGTCGCGCTGGCCGCCGGTACGGCTGATCGAGCCGTCGCGGCACTGCACCAGCCAGCCCCGATCGGACCAGAACCCGGGTACGCACTCGAACCAGTCGCACACCCCGGCAGCCGGCCTGCGGATCCGCTGGCCGCCGCAGAAGTCGTACCCGAAGGGGTTCACCGGGGCGCCGCAGCGGCGCTCGACCGGCGGCTGGGGCGTGCCGCGCGGCGGCGCGGGACGGGCGCGCGACGGCTCGGGGCTGGTCGTGGGCCGGACCTGGACGGCGGGCGCGACCTGCGGCGGCGCTGGGGTTCCGGTGGCCGCCGGGGTGGCCGCGACGGCGCGCTCCGAGCCGGCCCGGGTCGGCGGGTTGGACTCGAAGAGCATCGCCGGCACGACGAGCGCGAGCGCCACGCCGACCGCCACTGTGCGCCGGCCGCCGGGCACCAGTGCGGAGACCCGGGCCTGGGCAGGGGTGAGCACGGGCGGCCGCTGAGGGCGCTCCGCCGCGTGCTCCTCGATCAGCTCGTCCAGCTCGGCCACGACCGCGGCGCGCTGCTCGATCGCGTCGGCGAACGCGAGCGTGAGCGTGAACCGGAAGTCGGCCACCGCGCCGGTGGGCAGCAGCAACCCGGAGGTACGTCGGCGGTCCAGCACCTGGATCAGGGTGACCGGCGCGCCGGGGTCGTGGGACAGGCCGGTCATCCGGCCGTACGCCCAGTCGCGCCGGCCGCGCCCGCCGAGCAGCACCAGCCGGCGGTTGGTGAGCACCGCGAGCCCGGCGTCGACCACCTTGACGCCCTCCGGGCGGCGTGGGCGCAGCACGGGCGGGTCGGGGTCGACTGTCAGCTCGGGGGCGGGCAGCACGGCGGTGTGCCGCACCTCCACCAGTTGCGCGGCCGGGAGCGTCCAGAAGACCACCTCGCCGGGGGCCAGCTCCATCGGCAGGCCGACGCCGGCCTGGGCCGAGCCGTGGAAGGACACCGCGAGCGTACGCAGGCGGCGCAGCTCGTCGTCGCGGCGTCGCCACGCCTCGTCGGCCGCGCGGAAGGCCCGCTGCCGCCGTTCGTTCTGCCGGTGCGCCCACCGGTACCGCCATGTGGAACCCGTCGAATCAGTCTTCGCCACGCCGACTCCTCCGCCGCGCGAGCCCACCAATCGGGGTGTCATTCATGTCAACGATCCGGCAGGGGTACGAAGACACGCGAAAGTCACCAATTAGACCGATCGGCTGATTGACCTCCACAATCGGCGGAAACTCCCGCGTCGATTCACGTTCCGTGCCACCGGTCTCCGGCGGTCCCGCTTCGTCATGCGGGCGCGTGGACACGTGGGTAACGTCAGCCGCAACAGCGGGGCGGACCGCGGCCCCCGGCGGCGAGGAGGTGCACCGGTGGGCGACCCGGCCGTGGTGGTGGGAGTGGACATCGGCACCACCAGCTCCAAGGCCGTCGCGTTCGACACCACCGGCCGGCAACTGGCCAGCCACTCGATCGGCTACCCGCTGGAGGAGCCGAACCCGGGCTGGGCCGAGCAGGATCCGGACCTCATCCACCAGGCAGTGCTGGGCGTGATCCGCGCGGTGGTGGACGAGCTGCGCGTACCGGTGGCCGGCTTGTCGTTCAGCACCGCCATGCACAGCCTGATCGGGCTGGACGCCGACGGCACCCCCCTGACCCCGTCGATCACCTGGGCCGACTCCCGGGCCAGCGCGCAGGCCGAGCGGCTGCGGGCGGTGCCGTCCGGGCTCGCGCTGCACCGGCGCACCGGCACCCCGGTGCACCCGATGGCGCCGCTGCCCAAGCTGGTCTGGTTCGCCGAGCAGGAGCCGAAGCTGCACGAGCGGGTCGCGCACTGGGTCGGCATCAAGGACCTCGTCCTGCGGCGGCTCGCCGACGCGCTCGTCACCGACCACTCGGTCGCCTCGGCCACCGGCCTGATGGACATCCACCGGCTGACCTGGGACGCCGAGGCGCTACGCCTGGCCGGCATCACCGAGGAGCAGCTTCCCCAGCTCGTACCCACCACCCACGTGCTGCCGGGGCTCACCGCCGGGGCGGCGCGGGCCACCGGGCTGCCGGCGGACACCCCGCTTGTGGTGGGCGCCGGCGACGGGCCGCTGGCGAACCTCGGCCTCGGCGCGGTACGCCCCGGCGTGGTGGCCTGCTCGATCGGCACCAGCGGCGCGATGCGGGTGATGGTGGAGCGCCCCGGCGTCGACCCGCTCGGCGGCGTGTTCTGCTACGCGCTGACCGAGGACCGCTGGGTGGTCGGCGGCGCCATCAACAACGGCGGGATCGTCCTCCAGTGGGCGAACGACGCGCTCGCCCCGGAGTTGGGTGAGCACGCCGAGGAGGAACTGCTCGACCTGGCCGCCCAGGCGCCGGTCGGCTCCGGCGGGCTGATCATGCTGCCGTACCTGCTGAGCGAGCGTGCGCCGCACTGGAGCGCGCTGCCGCGCGGCGCGTACGTCGGGCTGACCCACGGCCACGGCCGGGCGCACCTGGTCCGGGCCGCGCTGGAGGGCGTCTGCCAGCAGCTCGCGCTGGTCCTCGCCTCGGTCCGGGCGGCCGGCAACGAGGTACGCGAGGTCCGCGCCAGCGGCGGCTTCGCCCGCAGCCCACTGTGGCGGCAGATCCTCGCCGACGCGCTGGGCATGCCGGTGCGGTTCCCCGCCGGGCACGAGGGGTCCGGCTTCGGCGCCGCGCTGCTGGGTATGCAGGCGCTCGGGCTGATCGGATCGATCGAGGTCGCCGCCGATCTGGTCCGGATCGAGGAGACGGTCCACCCGGATCCCGCCTCCGCCGCCACGTACGCCGCGCTGCTCCCCCTCTTCTCCGAGCTGTACGACGCGCTCGTGCCCACGTTCGCGTCCCTGCGGCGGATGGCGCCCAGCCTGCCGCCGGAACCGCCACCGACAGCACCTCCCCGCTGACGACCGAAGGGCGTGATCGCCGTGGTCACACTGCTCGCTGCTCCCGCGGAACCGCTCACGAACGCCGGTGACACCCAACTCGTCCTCGCCGCCCTGCTCGGCATCGCCGCTGTCGTGCTGCTCATCGCGTGGGGCAAGGTGCACCCGTTCCTCTCGCTGATCCTCGGCGCCGCCGTGCTCGGCGTGGTCGCCGCCGTACCCGTCGACAAGATCGTCACGTCGTTCAGCGGCGGCGTCGGCTCCACAGTCGGCGGCGTGGGTCTGCTGATCGCGCTCGGCGCGATGATCGGCGGCCTGCTGGCCGAGTCCGGCGGCGCGGACGGCATCGTGGAACGGGTGGTCGGCCGGGTCTCCGGCACGGCGCTGCCCTGGGCGATGGCCGGCGTGGCCGCGCTCATCGGCCTGCCGCTGTTCTTCGAGGTCGGCGTGGTGCTGCTGGTGCCGATCGTGCTGCTCGTCTCGCTGCGGGTGAATGTCCCGCTGATCAAGATCGGCATTCCCGCGCTCGCCGGCCTGTCGGTGCTGCACGGCCTGGTGCCGCCGCACCCCGGCCCGCTGGTGGCGATCGACGCGCTCGGCGCCAACCTCGGTCAGACGCTCGCCCTGGGCCTGCTGGTGGCGATCCCCACGGTGATCATCGCCGGTCCGGTCTTCGGCAACTTCATCGCCCGGTACGTGCCGGCCACCGCCCCGGCGGAGCTGCTGCCGATCCGGCGGGACGCCGCCGCTGACGACCGCAGCCCGACCCGTCCCGGTGACGGCCGGGCCGACGCCGACGGCGACCTGGTCACCGAGGACGACCTGCTCAACCCCGGCACCGGCCGCCCCGGCGCCGCCATCGAGGAACCGGCCGGCCGGCGGTCCCGCCGCTCCCCGGCGCTGTGGGCGGCGGTGGTCACCGTGCTGCTGCCGGTGGTGCTGATGCTGCTGCGGGCGATCGGCGAGCTGACACTCGCCGAGGACACCGCCGGCCGCAAGGCGCTGGACATCGTCGGCACCCCGATCATCGCCCTGCTCGCCGGCGTCATCTTCGCCATGATCTTCCTCGGCTACCGGTCCGGCTTCAGCCGTACCCAGGTCTCCGGTTTTCTGGGCGGCTCACTGCCGCCGATCGCCGGCATCCTGCTGATCGTCGCCGCCGGTGGCGGCTTCAAGCAGGTGCTCGTCGACGCCGGCGTGGGCGACCTGGTCGCGAACGCCGCCGACGGCGCGAACCTCTCGCCGCTGCTGCTCGGCTGGCTCGTGGCGGTCGGCATCCGGGTTGCCACCGGCTCGGCCACCGTCGCCACCATCACCGCCGCCGGCATCGTGGCGCCGTTGGCCGACACGCTCGCCGGCCCCGAGGTGGCGCTGCTGGCGCTGGCCATCGGCTGCGGGTCGCTGTTCTTCTCGCACGTCAACGACGCCGGCTTCTGGCTGGTGAAGGAGTACTTCGGGTTGACCGTCGGGCAGACCATCAAGAGCTGGTCGGTGATGGAGACGATCATCTCGGTGGTCGGCTTCCTCGGCGTCCTGCTGCTCGACGTCTTCCTGTAGCGACGTCTCAGGGAGCCTCGACGCCGGAGATGCGGAACTTGTGCACCTCGGCGCCGAGGATCTCCGTCACCTGCTCGGCCTCCGGGCCGGAGCCCCGGAACGCCAGCAACTGCTCGTCGGACTCCCACCGCTCGTAGACGTTGATCCGGCCCGGCTCGACCAGGTCGGCGCTGACCGCGAAGTCGACGCAGCCGGGCGCGGACCGGGCCGCGCGGACGGCGGCCTCACAGGACGCCAGGTAGGCGTCCCGCCGGGCCGGATCGACGTAGAGGGTGCCGGCGACGATGAGCATGCCGGCCATCCTGCCACGAACCCCCGTCAGGACCGGGTGATCGCGTTGGCGTGGATGGCCTCGTTCAGGTACGCGGCCATCCCGGGCCGCAGCGTCTCGAAGTACTCGGTGAACCGCGGGTCGGCCACGTACATGTCGGCCAGACCGGTGTGGATCTCGTACGAGCAGTCGTACCACCACTTCGTGATGAGCTGCCGGTGCTCCTCGGCCAGCGCCAGCGCCTCCGGGCCGTCAGCCGGCGCGCCCGAGTCGATGAGCGCGGCGAACCGCCGCCCCCACTCCTCGTTCTCCGCCTTGTTGCGCAGCCAGTCCTCCTTCGAGTAGCGGGCGGCCCGCTCCTGCGACTGCCGGTACGCCTCGGTGTCACCCCAGCGCTGCTCGGCCTCCTCGGCGTGCTCGTCCGGGTCGAAGTCCCCGAACACCTCGAACCGCTCCTCCGGCGTCAACTGGATCCCCAACGTCCTCGCCTCCATCGCGTGTTCGATCGCCGCGACCATCTCCTGGAGCTTCCCGATCCGCCCGGACAGCAACTCGTGCTGCCGGCGCAGGTGCGCCGCCGGGTCGGCGTCCGGGTCGTCCAGGATCTCGGCGATCTCCTCAAGCGGGAACCCCAGCTCGCGGTAGTAGCGGATGAGCTGCAACCGGTCCAGGTCCGCGTCGTCGTAGCGGCGGTAGCCCGCCGGCGTGCGCCCGCTGGGCCGCAGCAGCCCGATCTCGTCGTAGTGGTGCAGCGTCCGGACCGTCACCCGGGCCGCCCGCGCCACCTGCCCCACCGTGTACGCCATGGTTCCCTCCCTTCCGCGACCAAGGCTGCCGCCTCCCGCTGCGTGAGGGTCAAGCCGCAAACACGACGACGCCCCCGACCATGATCGGCCGGGGGCGTCGTCGGTGCGGTCAGTTGGTGACCTTCTCCTTCTCCGGGGCGGCGAAGGTCGCGGTCGGCGGGGTGCGGAAGGCGTGCACCAGGCCGGCGGCGGAGAGCAGCAGGAGCAGGCCCGCGCCGAGGTACACGGCCAGGGCGCCCTGCTCGGCCTTGCGGCCGAACTCGCTGAAGCCGTACGAGGTGAGCAGCAGGCCGCGCAGCGTCTCGCCCTTGAACACGGTCTCCCGCTGTGCGGTCACCTCGGCGAGCTGCTTCTGCAGGTCGGCCAGGTTGGCGGCGTTGCTCTGCTCGGCCTGGGCCACCTGCTCGCGCAGCGCGCTCTGCGGCTCGCCCAGGTCGGCGTAGGTCTTGCCGCCGGCCATGTTCTTCAGGTGCAGGCCGATGTACTCGTTGGCGTAGCACTCCGCCTGCTTGCCGGTCGTCATCTTCTGGCCGGCGTACTCGCGCAGGCAGTCCGACTTCTTCTCCTCGTCCGACAGCTTGTCCGCCGGGGTGAAGGTGATGTTCTGCTCGCCGAGCTGGGAACGTACGTAGTCGTTGGCGAAGTTGGCGTTCGTCGTCAGGACGACGCCGACGACGAGCAGCAGGACCGCCAGTCCCAGCCCACCGATGCTGAACAGCAGGTCGAGCGTCCGTCGCTTCATATCTGACTCCCGTGTGGAGGGTGTATTCGTCTGGCTGACGAGAATAATCATGACGGCGCGTACCGCCCGTGAGCAGGGTCGAATCCCCTGCCTGTCCGGGACCTTCGGCCCCCACCCGGGCGGGCCGGTCAGCGGTCCGCGCCCGCCCCGGACAACGCGGGAAGCAGGTCCGGCAGGGCCGCCGGGCGGCCGTACCGCCAGCCCTGGCCCTGCCGGCAGCCGATCGCGGTGACCGCCGCGTGCTGCGCGACAGTCTCCACCCCCTCGGCCACCACTGCCAGGTCGAACGCGCCGGCCAGCCGGTTCACCATCTCGACGGTGGCGTACGCGCGGGTGTCACCGGCGTCCAGCCGGGACACGAACGACCTGTCGATCTTCAACTCGGTGGCCGGGATGCGGTGCAGGTAGCTCAGCGAGGAGTAGCCGGTGCCGAAGTCGTCGATGGCGATCCGGACGCCGAGGTCGCGCAGCTGGGACAGCCGGTCCAGCACCGACTCGCTGCCCTCGATCAGCGCGGACTCGGTGAGTTCCAGGGTGAGCGCGCGGGGCGGCAGGCCGGCCGCGGCGACCGCGCCGGTGACAGTGGCGATGAGGTCGGGCCGGCACAGGTGAGCGGCGGCGATGTTGACCGCCACTGTCACCTCCGGCGCGTTCGCGCGCCAGGTCGCCGCGGCCCGGCACGCCTCGTGGATGACCCACCTGTCGATCGCCACGATCAGCCCGGTCTCCTCGGCCAGCGGCAGGAACCGGGCCGGGGTGAGCACGCCGAGCCGGGGATGCCGCCAGCGCACCAGCGCCTCGGCGCTGCGTACCACGCCGGTGTCGAGGTCGACGATGGGCTGGAACTCCATCAGCAACTGGCCCTCGTCCACCGCGCGGCGCAGGTCGGCGATCAGCTCGGCCCGGCTCACCGCCGACTCGCGCAGCTCCGGCGTGCACGTGCGGTACGCGGCCTTGCCGGCCGCCTTCGCCGCGTACATGGCGATGTCGGCGTCGCGGAGCAGGTCGGTGTGCGAGGTGTGCTGCGGCCCGTACTCGGCGATGCCGATGCTCGCCGACGGGTGGACGCCGAGGTCCTCCTCGCCGGGCAGCGGTTCCAGTGCGGCGAGCAGCCGGATCGCGAGCCGCTCGGGCGGCACCGGGCGCTCCCCGGCCACCAGCACCGCGAACTCGTCGCCGCCCAGCCGAGCGATCATCCCGTCCGGGCCGACCGCGTCCCGCATGCGCTCCGCGGTGGTGGTCAGCAACCGGTCCCCGGCGGCGTGACCGAACCTGTCGTTGACCTGCTTGAAGCCGTCCAGGTCGAGCAGCACCACGGCGACCGGCCCGCCCCCGCGCAACGCCCGCCGCAGCCGCCGCACGAACGTCAGCCGGTTCGGCAGGCCGGTGAGCTGGTCGGAGTACGCGAGCCGGCGCAGCCGGCCGACCAGCCGCAGATTCTCGTTCGCGGCCAGCCCCTGGCGCAGCGCCAGCACGCCGAGCAGGGCCATCATGCCGACGAAGACCACGTGCGGGGTCTGCCCGCTGGGCCGCCGCGACAGCATGACCGCGACGATCGCGCCGCCCACCGGCAGGTACGGCAGCGCCACCCGCCACCACGGCGGCAGCGGCGACTCGACCACGTCGTCCTCGCCGTCCTCGTCGACCGGCGGCGGATAGCGGGTGGCCAGGCCGACCAGCAGGTAGCTCAGCGGCCAGCAGATGTCGACCGGGTGACCGGGCGTGTAGTTGCCGTGCGCGACCAGGGACACGTAGACGGCGTCCGCGCCGGCCCGGATCGCCAGGCCCGCCCCGATCACGGTGAGCGCCCGCCACATCGGCCGGCCCGGGCCGGCGACCGCCACCAGGATGGTCAGTTGCATCAGGTCGAACATCGGGTAGAGCAGGCCGAACGTGCGCATCGGATCGGCCAGGCCGGCCTCGGTGATCTCCTGGAACACCACCACCCAGCCGATCGGGATGAGGGCCAGCCCGACGATCACCCCGTCGAGCAGAGTGCGGGCCCGGCCGATCAGGCTGCGCGGGCCGGCGCGGAAGCTGAGCAGGGCGGCGGTGCCGGTGACGATGCCGGCGGCGAACAGTCCGGCGATCAGCGGCGTGTGCGGCAGGCCGAGCCCACCGAGGCGTTCGACTGTCCACACCGTACGGCCGAGCGCGGCGAGGACCATGGTGGCCGCCAGCAGCTCCCAGAACCGGCGTAGCGCGACCGGGTGGCGTCGTGCCGCGCCGAAGCAGAGCACCGCCGCCAGGCTCGACACCGCCACCGCGCCGAGGTCGCTGACCAGCGCCGCGCCGGGCAGCCGGGCGACCAGCCAGGCCGTCTCCCCGAGTACGGCGACGGCGGCCGCGGCAAGTCCGACACGGCCGGCGAGCGGATGACGGGCCGGCGCCGCGGCGGCGAGGCTCACGTCGAGCTGGGGTACAACGATGCGCTCCGGCTCTCTTCCAGACGTGCACCCTCGACGGCGAGGGCAGGACGACGGACGGCGCAAGCCTAGTCAGCGCCGGGGGCCGCCGCCAGAGTCGACGGCTGTCGGTCAGCGGACCGTACCCAGGCGGCCGCGAGTGCCGCGACAGGTCAGGACCAGTCCTCCGCCGGGGCCGGGTCCTGCGGCGCGGCGGCAGTGCCGGGCGGCCCGCCGTGCGTCCACGGTGTCTCCTCCGGCGCGGGGAACGCACCGCCCGGCAGGAAAACGTCCGACAGGCTGGTCAGGCAGATCCGCTCCCCCACCTCGGGGACGCTGCCCGGCGGCGCGGTCAGCCCCCGGCCCATCCCGCCGGACAGCTCCAGCACCACCTCGGTCTTGCCGTCCGCGCCCGGAGTCACGAACACCACAGTCGCCTTCTGCGCCGGACGCTGCGGCGAGAACAGTCTCGCGCCCACCGGCATCGGCACCGGCTCGGTGGTGACCACCTGGATGCGCGGGCGCAGCACCGGCCGTTTGCCGGAGTCGTCCACCCGCGCCGGGTCGGCGAGCGTCACCTCGCCGACGAACGCCTCCCCGGCGAGCCGGTGCTCGGCCATCACCAGCGGATCGTCGTAGGCGCGCTGCACCGCCCACGCGGTCGACGCCCGCTCCAGCCGCTGCAACCGCAGCGCCGCCGCCACCGCGCCGTCACGCCGCGGCTGCGGACCACCCCCGGCGTCGACGTGCTCGGCGTGCGCGGTGAACGCGTCCCGGTCACCGGCCCACCGGCCGGCCACCCGCGCGCCGGCCGGCAGCGTCCGCAACAGCCCCACGCCGCGCCACATCAGCTCCCAGGTGGGCGCGAGCTGGTCCCGCAGCAGACCGACGAGCTCGTCGTACGCGGCCGCGCGCGCGACCGGGTCGTCCCCGGCCCGGGTGTACGCCTCGATCGCCGGGGCGAGCCGGCGGTTGTCGAAGTCCGGGTCGGTGGCCGGCCCGGCCGGCGGGCAGTGGGCCGGGTCCTCGGCGCGGGCCGCCGCCTCGGCGCCGGTCAACCCGGCCGGCGGGTCGAGCCAGCCCAGCACCGCCGGCAGATGCAGATCCTCCACAGTGCTCTGCCCGGTCGCCCAGTGCAACGTCAGCGCCTCGGTCAGCGCCAGCAGCGCCGACGAGCCGGGCTGCTCGGCGCGCTCGGCGAAGAACGTCAGCCAGCGGCCGAGCATCGGCACCGACTGATGCACCGGATAGTCGCCGTCGGTACGGCGGAACCGGGTGGACCGCCCGAACAGCCGCAGGAACGTGATCCCGGCCGGGTTCGGCACCAGCAGTTGCGGCGCGTCGGCGTACCGGTGGCGGACGTCGCGGCCCCGGTCCACCGGTACCGCCTCGGTCAGGTCACGGAACTCGTCCAGGTACGGCAGCACGATCGCGGCCAGCTCGGCGGCGAACGCGAACCGCTGGTCCCGGTTGCGTGGCTGCGGCACCACGAGCAGCCGGGCCTCGTCGGGCGCGGCGCCGACAATCGCGGCGAGCGGGGCGTTCGCCTCACCGGCGAGCGCGAGCGGCACCACCACCAGTGGCCGCTCCGACAGGTGCAGGTGGCGGACGGTGGCCACCGGCTGGGCCCGCCCGGAGGCGACCGCCTGCGCCCGGGCGAGCGCGCGCAGCGTACTCATGCGGTCTGCCCGGCGAGGGCGTCGGCGCGCAGGCGCGCGGCGGCCCGCAGCAGCGCGGCGGCCTCCGCCTGCTCCGGCTCGGGAGCGGCCGAACCCTCGGCGAGCGCCAGCACGTCGGCCACCTCCTCGACGCCGCCCAGCGCCTCGCGGACCGGCCGGCCCAGCGCGCCCGTCTGCCCGCGCGCCTCGTGCCGGCAGAAGTACGCCAGCTCGCAGGCGGCCAGGCAGTCCGGCGCGTAGCGGGCCGGCACCTCGTGCAGCGCGGCGGCGAGCGTGGCCGGATCGGCCGCGGGATCGACTGTGAACCCGGCCGGTACGGCGGCGAGCAGGTCCTCGACCCGGGCCATCCTTGCCAGCTGGCGGCGCAGCACGAGCAGTTGCCGGCGCACGTCGAGCAGGCTGGCCACCGGCTGGTTGGCGAAGTCGCGCGGGCAGACCAGCACCACCTCGTGCGACACCAGCTCCGGGTCGCGTCCCTCGGCGGCGAGCAGTTCGCGCAGCGCCAGCACGTAGACGGCGGACTGGATCGCGGCGGCGGCGACTTTGCCCGGGTCGGCCTGCCCGTCGATCACCGGAAACGACTTGATCTCCACGACGTGGAACCGGCCGGCCAGCCGGGCGGCGACCAGGTCCGGTTCCAGGTGCACCCGGGTACCGGCCACGTCCAGGCCGAGCAGCGGGTGGTCGAACAACGCCGGGCCGTCGCCGCTCGCGGTCAGCGCCGCCCGCGACCGTTCCGGCCGGTCGTCGTCGGCGCCGAGGTCGGTCCAGGTCGCGCCCTCCGGCACCGGTACGCCGAGCCGCTCCGCGACCAGGCGCAGCAGTTCCGCCCCGCCGTCGGCCTTCACCTGCGCCTCGAACGCGTTGCCCCGGGTGATCGCAAAGCGGGACTGGCCGAACCGGGCCGGGAAGCCGAGCCGCTCGGCCAGCGCCGGCTTGTCCGCGCCCGCGCTGTCCAGCACGGCGCGCCGGGTGCAGCCAGGGTTGCCGGTCAACGCGGCGATGGTGCGGGCGTTGTGCCGCCGCGGCGGTCCACCACCCCGGATCCGTGCCAGCCGATCTTCCACCCGATGAAGTGTAAGGAAGGGCCCCCTCTTAACGCCTCCGGTAGAGGAAGGGCCCCTTGTTAACACAGGGGGACCGCCCGGTCACCGGCCGGCGGAACGGTTCCAGGGCGCGCGGGGCGACTGCGCGCCCGCGTCCGGACGACGCCGGCGACGGTGCCGGCGGCCCGGCGTGCAGGGCGGACGCGCGGCGGTGTGCACCGGCGGGGCGATCGGGGCGGCCGGCTGCCGACCGATCAGCCAGTAGAGGAAACGGGTCACGGTCAGCCGACCGGGAGGCGCTGGGCCTCGGCGCGGGAGATGTCGTACTCGGCGCCGCAGAACGTGCACTGCTGCGCGTACCGGGTGCGCAGCGGGATCAACGGGACGAAGAAGAGGCTGAACTTGGTGACCCGGCGGGTGATCACCTGGGCGGCCTGGTTGCCGCAGTTGCGGCAGACCTCGGTGACGACGCCGGACCGGACGACCTTGGTGCGCAGCCCGAAGATGAAGAACATCGCCCGGCATTACCCACCCGGGGTCCGTGTTAAAAGGGGCCCCCTCCTCTACCGGAGGCGTTAAGAGGGGGCCCTTCCTTACACCCAGATCGGCTGCCAGTCGGGCACCTCGTGGAAGCGGCGCAGCTCGGCCCACCCGGCCACGTTGCCGCTCCAGGCCGCGTACGGCGGGTTGCCCTCGTCGAAGCCGGACTGCACGAACGTCAGCTTCGTCCGGCCGTCGGTCTCCGCCAGCTCCCAGGAGGTCACGCCGACCGGTCCCCAGTCGATGGACAGCGCCCGCCCCGGCGTCACGTCGAACACCTTCGCGGCCTCACCGGCGTCGAGGCCACCCATCGCGTACCGGCCGCCCTCCCAGGGCTCGACGCCGATCGGGTAGCCGAACCAGGCGGTGACCTGTGCCGAGTCGGTGAGCGACGTCCACACCCTGTCCATCGGCGCGTCGATGACCACCTCGCCGCGCAGGTCGGCGGAGGTGAAGTCGGTACGCGGCAGCAGCGGCCGGCCGTCCAGGTGGTCGTTGAGGTGGGCGATCGCCAGGTACCAGTACGTCTGGAGCACGCCCCGGATGCTGCTGCCGCTCATCGCCTCCGCGTAGTCGAAGTGGCTCTGCCGCAGCGTGAGCAGGGTGCCGTCGCCGTCGGGCTCCAGTTCGAACTCGGTGGTGGTCTCCACCCCGTCGAGCGTCCACGCGAAGCGCAGCGTCCGGTCGTCGACGTGCAGCAGCCGCTGGTGTGGCGCGTCACCTTCGGGCGTGTAGCGGCCCCAGAACTCGTACCGCCGGGGCAGCTCGACCTCGGCGTGCTCGGCGAGCCAGACGCGCAGCTCGGCGGGGTCGGTCAGGGCCCGGCGGACGGTCGCCACCGGTGCGGCGAGGCGGGCGCGGATGGTCATCGGCTCACTCATGCTTGTCGCCTTTCGGGTAGCAGGCCACGGCGAGTTTGAAGGCGTCCCCCTCGGCGCCGCCGTAGCGCGTGAACAGGTCCTGCAGCGTCGTCTGCAGGTCGTGCAGGAACTCCTGCCGCCGCTCGGCGGGCACCCGGATCTCGCCGGAGACGCCGATGGACGGCAGTTCGGGGGCGGCGCGGTCCAGCGCGGCGATGTCGGCCTGCACCTCTTCCATGAGGTCGAGCAGGTAGCCGAGGCTCAGCTCGTCGCGGGCCCGGCGGGCGCCGCCGATGCGGCCGACCAGGCGGGGCGAGAGCCAGTACGACCGGGCGACGGCCTGGTAGATGCCCTCGGTGATGCCGCGCACCTGCCGCTGCGCCACCTGCTCGGCCAGCCCGGCCGCGACGAGCTGCTTGACGTGGTAGTAGACGCGCTGCGGCGTCTGCTCCAGCCGGCCCGCGACCTCGGTGCAGGTGCGGGGTTCGGCCAGTTGCCGCAGCACCTCGATGCGCTGCGGCTTGAGCAGGACTTCGGCCTGCTCGCGCTGTTCCAGGTACAGGACGTCTCTCATGGCAAAATCAGTTTGTACGTACAAAACTTCTTTGTCAATGGCTTCGACGAGAGGCCGCGCGGTCCGCGCGGCCTCTCGTCGGTACGTCGCGTCAGGGCGTCCAGTCCGGACGCAGCGGGTACCCGTTCACCCCCTCCGGGCCGTTGTGCGTGGCGAGCACGTGGTGCAGCTGGATGCCGTTGCGCTCGAACGCCAGGCGGGAACCGGCCATGTACAGCCCCCACACCTTGGCGGTGCCCGGCCCGACCTCGCCGACGCAGAAGTCCCAGTGCTCGACCAGGTTGCGGCACCAGCCGGCAAGAGTCATCGCGTAGTGCTGGCGCAGGTTCTCCTCGTGGTGCACCTCGAACCCGGCGTCGTGGATCTCGCTGATCAGCCGGCCCGGACCGGCCAGCTCGCCGTCGGGGAAGACGTACCTGTCGATGAACGCGCCGGACCGGTGCGGGGCCCGGTTGTCGGCGCGGGTGATGCAGTGGTTGAGCAGCCGCCCGCCGGGCTTGAGCCGGGAGCGCAGCGCGCCGAAGTAGGCCGGGTAGTTGCGCACGCCGATGTGTTCGGTCAGCCCGATCGAGGAGATCGCGTCGAACTGCTCGCGCGGCGCGTCCCGGTAGTCGAGGTGGCGCACCTCCGCCAGCTCGCTCAGCCCTTCCCGCTCGATCGCGGCCCGCGCCCACTCGGCCTGCGCGCGGGACAGGGTGACGCCCAGGGCCTTGACGCCGTACTCGCGGGCCGCGTGCCGGACCATGCCGCCCCAGCCGCAGCCGACGTCCAGCAGCCGCATCCCCGGCTTGAGCGCCAGCTTGCCGGCGACCAGGTCGTACTTGGCCCGCTGCGCCTCCTCCAGGGTGTCGCCGGGGCTGCGGAAGACCGCGCAGGTGTACGTCATGGACGGCCCGAGCACCTTCTCGTAGAAGGCGTTCGACACGTCGTAGTGGTGGGAGATCACGCTGCTGTCCCGGGTACGCGAGTGACGCAGGCCGGTCATCAGCCGCCGCCAGCGCGGCGCCGCCTCCTGCGGCGGGGGCGGCGGCGGGCGCAGCCGTTCCCAGCCCAGGCCCCGGACCAGCGCGAGCGCCTCGGCGACCGCCGGCATCCGCAGCGACACCTCGTCCTTTATCACCCGAAGCGCCTCGTACGGGTCGCCCGGATGCACCCCCTCCAGCCCCAGGTCGCCGCTGACGTAGGCCCGGGCCATGCCCAGGTCGCCCGGCGCGGTGAGCAGGTAGGACAGGCCCCGCTCGGTACGGATCGCCAGGGTGATCCCGGCGTCGGCCGGGCCCAGCGTGCTGCCGTCGTAGCCGGTGACCCGGACGGGCAGGTCGCCGGTGGTGACCGCGCGGACCACGTCCGCGACTGTGGGTCCGGTATGCCGGCCGCCCGCCGGCGGGCCGGCCGGGGCGCTCGCCGCCCCGGGTGTTCGGTCGGTCAGACTCATGCTCGGGATACCGCCTTCTCGTACAGTCCGGTGAGTCGGTGGTCCGGGTCGTAGCGGTCCTTCACGGCGCGCCAGGTGTCCCCGCCGTAGAGCCGGTCGAACTCGCCCCGGTCGTAGTACGCGTCGGAGTAGAGGGACTTGTGACCGCCCACCTCCGACACCATGCGCTCGATCTGCCGGTTGACGTCGCCGTCGGCGGCGCCCGCCGCGATGGGCACGCTTCCCCAGAAGCCGATGTTCACATACGTTTCGCCCGGTTGGAGCGGATATAGCGGCCACGCCTTCGCCGACCCGGGGCCGGCGGGTTCGCGCAGCCGCAGCGGGCACAGCCAGACCGGCGTCATGCCCACGTTCGCGGCGAACCAGCGCAGGAACTCGGGCGTGCGGTCCAGCGGAACCTCCACGTCCTGCACCACGCGCTCGCGCGCCGGGCGACCCCGCCACCTGTCGACGCGGGCGGCCACCTGGTGCCGGTGCTCCAGCCGCACGATCCGGTGGTAGACGTCGCTGCGCCGGTAGCGCCGCGGCCACAGCCGCCGCACCACCGGATGCTGCACCCCGAACGCCGCCGAGCACCAGAACCAGTCGGTGTCCCACCGCCAGAGATAGTCGTACGCGGTGAGCGTGTCCCGGGTGCGGCGACGCAGCGAGCGGTAGTAGATGTCCTGGCCGGTGTAGTCGGACGGGCCGCCCTCGGCCTCGTCGGTGAACGTGCCCAGCACCAGGTAGGACTCGCCGGGGCTGAACACCACCCCGTCCATGGCGTCGACCGGCTCGCCGCCCCAGGCGCCCTTGGCGACCACCTCGCCGACGGCGTCGACCAGTTCCTCCAGGCGGGTGAACCGGATGTTGCGCAGCGCCACGTACCGGCGGACCGGTTGCAGCTCGATGCGCAGCCGGGTGGCGTAGCCGAGGCTGCCCAGCGAGTTGGGGAAGGCCCGGTGCAGGTCGGCGTGCTCGCCCCGGGGCCGGGTCGTGACGATCTCCCCGGCGCCGGTGAGCACGTCCATCTCCAGCACCGACTCGTGCGGCAGGCCGTTGCGGAAGGAGGTGGACTCGATGCCCAGGCCGGTCACCGCGCCGCCCAGCGTGATCGTGCGCAACTGCGGCACGACCAGCGGCATCAGGCCGTGCGGCAGCGTCGCGTCGACCAGGTCCTCGTAGGTGCACATGCCCTGCACGTCGGCGGTGCGGGCCGCCGGGTCGACGGCGAGCACACCGGTCAGGCCGCTCACGTCCAGACCCGGGGTACGCGGCGCGGAGCGGGGCCGGAAGAGGTTCGAGGTCTGCTTGGCCAGCCGTACGGGTTCCCCGGCGGGCACCGCGGCGTAGGAGCGCCGCAGCGTGTCCACCGCCCGTTCATGATCACGGACAGCGTGCATGAGATCACCTTACGCTCGGGTACGACAATTCGTGGGACGTCCACGGTGGCCTCGCCGACACGCCGTCGACACTCGCGTTACCGTGACCGCCATGGCGAATCCCGCGCTGACCGCTCTCGACCACTCCGGTCTGCCGTACCGGGTCATCCGGCACGGGCCGGTGGCGAGCCTCGCCGAGGCGGCCGCGGCGCGCGGCGTCGAGGTGCCGGACGTGGTCAAGACGATCGTGGTCCGCCGCGGCGAGGGCGACCTGCTGTTCGTGCTGGCCCCCGGCGGCCGGGTGATCTCCTGGCCGAAGCTGCGCGCCCTGCTCGGGGTGAGCCGGCTGTCGATGCCGGACGCCGCCGCGGCGAAGGACGCCACCGGATACGCGCGCGGCACCATCACGCCGTTCGGGTCCAGCACCGCCTGGCCGGTGGTCGCCGACGAGCGGCTGCGCGGCCGGGAGATCACGCTCGGCGCGGGCGAGCACGGCCTCGCCGTCGCTGTCGACGCGGACGCCGCGCTGGCCGCGCTCGACGCGACGGTGGCCGACGTGACCGACGAGGAGCCGACGCGCTGACCGGTGGCCGGTGGGCGGACGGCGGCATAGCGTGGAGGACATGCCGAAAGCCGTCTGGAACGACCTCGTCGTCGCCGAGAGCGACGACACAGTGCTGGTCGAGGGCAACCACTACTTCCCCCGTACTGCCCTGCGCGAGGACCTGATCCGCCCCTCCGACACCCACACGGTCTGCCCGTGGAAGGGCACCGCCTCCTACTACACGCTCGAACACGGCGGCGCGACCAGCCCGGACGCCGTCTGGTACTACAGCGACCCGAAGCCGGAGGCGGAGATGGTCCGCGACCGGGTGGCGTTCTGGAAGGACGTCCGGGTCGTCGACTGACACCGGCTCGACTGGCACCCGGCGGCCCCGGTGGGTCACTATGCCCCCATGGCCGACCCGCACTCCGACCCGTCCGGCACCGTCTACGGGGCCCGCCGCGCCCGTGGCGCCCGTGGTCTCCGGCTGCCGCAGGACCCGCTGATGCGGATCGCGCTGGGCGTCGGCGCGACGGGCGTACTCCTCGGGGCCTTCTTCGCCACCGGCGTGCTCGGCGGCGGCAACGAGCGGCCGGTGGTGCCGGCGGCAGCGGTGCCGACCGCGGCGCCGAGCGAGCCGAGCGCGGAACCGACTGCCGAGCCCACGCCGTCGTCGTCGCCCTCACCGAGCGCGCCGCCGACAACGCCCGCCGCGCCGGTGGCCACCCCGAAGGTGCTCCGGGGCGTGCCGTCCGGGCGCTGCCTCGGCGTGACCGGCGACGAGGCCGAGGGCGCGCAGGCCGCGCTCGCCGACTGCACCGGCGGCCCCGAGCAGCAGTGGGTGGTCACGCCGGTCACGAACGACACCTACCTGCTCGTCAACGCCGCGAGCAGCAAGTGCCTGGACGTCAACGAGGCGAAGACCGACGACGGCGCGGACGTGCAGCAGTGGTCCTGCAACGGGCAGGCCAACCAGCAGTGGCGGCTCCAGCAGGCCGGCGACGGCGTGGCGCTGCTGGTGGCCGTGCACAGCGGCAAGTGCGCCCAGGTCGACGACGCGGGCACCGAGCCCGGCCGCGAGCTGGAGCAGGCGCCGTGCAGCGGCGCTCCCGAGCAGCAGTGGGCGGTCGGCTGACCGGTCAGCCCCGGTGACTCCGGCCGGTCAGCCGCGGTAGCTCCAGGCCCGCCGGCCCGCGACCACCGGCAGCGCGAACGCGGGCTCGTCGGCGGGACGGCGCCGCAGCAGCAGCGACAGCCCGGCCGCGCCGACCGACAGCGCGCCCGCCGCGTACCAGGCCAGCGCGTAGTCGCCGAGCCGGTCCCGGACCAGGCCCGCGCCGGTGGCCGCGAGCGCGGCGCCGAACTGGTGCGCGGCGAACACCCAGCCGAAGACCACCGCCCCGGACGCGCCGAACCACTCCCGGCACAGCGCCACCGTCGGCGGCACGGTGGCCACCCAGTCCAGCCCGTAGAAGACGATGAAGACCAGCATGCTCGGCCGGGCCGACCCGGCGAACAGACTCGGCAGCACCAGCAGCGACGCCCCGCGCAGCGCGTAGTAGGCGCCGAGCAGCAGCCGGGCGTCGACCCGGTCGGTGAGCCAGCCGGAGGCGATCGAACCGGCGATGTCGAAGAGCCCGACCAGGGCGAGCAGCCCGGCCGCGGTGGTCTCCGGCATGCCGTGGTCGTGCGCCGCCGGCACGAAGTGCGTACCCACAAGGCCGTTCGTGGTCGCGCCGCAGATCGCGAAACCACCGGCGAGCAGCCAGAACGGCCGCGTCCGCGCGGCGGCGGCGAGCGCGCCGACCGCCCGGGCCGCCGCGCCGCCCTCCGGCCGCGGCGGCGGCACGACCTCGGTCGCGCCATAAGCGGGCCGCCCCAGGTCCGCCGGGTGCTCACGCAACAACCACACCACAAGGGGTACGACCGCCAGCGCGCCTCCGGCCACGACGAGTGCCGCCGTGCGCCAGCCGTGGTCGCGCACCAGCACCGCCAACAGCGGGAGGAAGACGAGCTGCCCGGCCGCCCCACCTGCGGTGAGCACACCGGTCACCAGGCCGCGGCGCTTGACGAACCATCGCCCGGTCACCGTCGCCACGAACGCCAGGGCCATCGAGCCGGTACCCAGCCCGACGAGGACGCCCCAGCAGAGCAGGAGCTGCCAGCTCTCGGTCATCCCCACGGTCAGGCCGCTGCCGGCGGCCACCAGCACCAGTGCCCCGGCCACCACCCGGCGGATGCCGAACCGGTCCATCAGCGCGGCGGCGAACGGCGCGGTGAGGCCGTACAGCAGCAGGTTGACCGAGACGGCCGCGGAGATGGTCGCCAGCGGCCAGCCGAACTCGGCGTGCAGCGGGTGCAGCAGCACGCCGGGGGTGGCCCGGAAGCCGGCCGCGCCGACCAGCGCGACGAAGGCGACGGCGGCGACGAGCCAGGCCGGATGCAGGCGGGATCGGGTCACCAGCCGAGTCTCGGACCGGGATGGCCCCGGCGACGAGTGGCCGGAAAGCCATCGTGCGCAATAATCGGGCCATGTCCGTACCGCACCGGGTCGCCGTCCTCGCCCTCGACGGCGTGGTGGCGCTCGACCTCGGCACCCCGGCCCAGGTCTTCGGCGCCGCCGGCACCGTAGACGGCACTCCCCTGTACGCCGTCACGACCTGCACTCCGGGCGGGCACCCGGTACGCAGCAGCGCCGGCTTCCAGGTGCTCCCCGACCACGGCCTGGAACTCCTCGACACCGCCGACACCGTGATCGTCCCCGGCATCCACTCCGGCGCGCCGCTCTTCGGCGGCACGATGGCCGCCGAGGTGGCCGATGCGCTGCGCGCCGCGTACGCCCGGGGCGCTCGCGTCATGTCCATCTGCACCGGCGCGTTCGTGCTGGCCGCCGCCGGTCTGCTCGACGGCCGTCCGGCCACCACCCACTGGGCGTACGCGCCGCGCTTCCGCCGGCTGCACCCCGGCGTACGGCTCGACCCCGACGTTCTCTTTGTCGACGACGGACGCGTGCTCACCTCGGCCGGGGTGGCCGCCGGCATCGACCTGTGCCTGCACGTCGTCCGCACCGACCACGGCAGCGCGGCGGCCAACCGGGCGGCCCGGCGCTGCGTGGTGCCGCCGTGGCGCGACGGCGGGCAGGCCCAGTACATCGAACGGCCGGTGCCCCGGGGCACCGACCACGGCACCGCCGCCACCCGCGAGTGGGCCCGGCAACGCCTGCACGAGCCGGTGGCGCTGCGCGAGATGGCGGCGCACGCGCGGATGAGCGTCCGCACGTTCACCCGGCACTTCCGCTCCGAGACCGGGCTCAGCCCGGCGCAGTGGCTGCTCCAGCAGCGCACCGAGCACGCCCGGGTACTCCTGGAGACCACTGACCTGAGCGTCGACCGCATCGCCCGGGACGCTGGCTTCGGCACCACCGCCGCGCTGCGCCAGCACTTTCACGCCCGGGTGGGCGTGGCACCGAGCGCGTACCGCCGGACGTTCCGCCGCCCTTCCCCCGCGGCGTCCCCCGCCCCGCCCTCGCCCGCTGCCCCGCCCTCGCCTGCTCCCGCCGATCTTGGAGTTGTGGCGCCTGGAAGGCCGGACGTGTCGGAGTTGTCCACTGCCACAACTGCATGATCGGCGGCGTGACGATCGGCGGGCGGGCGGTCTCGCGGTCAGGCGAGGTGGGGCTGGCGGCGCAGGGCGCGGAGCTGGGTGAGATGCAGCGGCAGGTGCACGCGGATGTGCAGGTCCAGGGCCCTGCCCCACGGCAGCGAGTCGTCCACGTCCAGGTCGAAGCCCTCGCGCAGCACCGTGTCCACAGGCGTCTCCGCCGCCGGGCCGAGCCGCTCGGCCAACGCGCACAGCTTCTGGCTGGTGGCCCGGAACAGCGCCGCCAGGCCGTCCAACCCGCCGCACTCGGACACCAGCGCGTCCAGTTGGGGGCGGTGGATGGTGTCCAGGTCGTAGTAGGCGAACGGCGAGCCGGCCAGCACCGCCTCGGTCGCCTCGCTCATCAGCTCGTCGTTGGCGGCGAGGTGCGCCACGATCTGATCGGCGCTCAACTGACCCTCCGGCGGCGGCCCGAACCCGCCCGCGTCGATCTCCGCGAGCAGCTCGTCGTACGCCTGCCGTAGTGCCGCGACGTCCACCTCGTCCATGTGTCGCATCCAACCCCCGCCGCTGCCGCGCCCACCCCGGCTACCGCGCCCGGTTCACCCGGACGGGTCCGGACAGGCGAAAAGGCCGGCACCCCGTCTCGGGGTGCCGGCCTTTCACGCTTGTGTGCTTACTTGTTCCAGTGTTCGGCGACGAGGTCGGCGGCCTGCTGCTCCCACTGGGCGTAGTGGTCCGGGTAGGCCGAGACCTGGACGGTCTGGGCGGCCTTGGTCAGCGGCATGTCCTGCCAGCCGTCGACCTGCTTCAGACCCTTCAGAAACGCGGTCGTGGAGTACTCGGGGTCGGTGATCTGCTCGACCGTGCCCCAGCCGGAGGAGGGGCGCTGCTGGAACAGGCCCTGCGAGTCGTGGTCGTTACGGTCACCCAGGTGGCCGAGGTTCTCCAGCTTCGACTCCTGCAGCGCCGTGGCGATCGAGACGACGGCGGCGCGCTCGTCCATGCCGGCCTTCTTCGTCGCCGCGATGATCGCCTTCACATTCGCGGTCTGCTCGTCGTTCAGGTCGATGCGCGACTGGGTGCCCTGCACACCGTGCGGGATCAGCTTGTCACCCTGCACGCTCACGCTCACCGGCT
>NZ_LIVU01000007.1:0-227520 GCF_001905625.1 Micromonospora sp. TSRI0369 | reverse complement strand
CCGCCGTAACTCTATGAACATATCAAACAACCGTGGGTTGTTGTGTGTTCAGAGTTGCACAGTGGACGCGTAGCAGCTTGGTAGTCAAGTCCTCGGCCTATTAGTACCGGTCAACTGAACCCGTTACCGGGCTTACATTTCCGGCCTATCAACCCAGTCGTCTAGCTGGGGGCCTTACCCCACAATGTGGGTGGGATACCTCATCTTGAAGCGAGCTTCCCGCTTAGATGCTTTCAGCGGTTATCCCTTCCGAACGTAGCTAACCAGCCGTGCCCCTGGCGGGACAACTGGCACACCAGAGGTTCGTCCGTCCCGGTCCTCTCGTACTAGGGACAGCCCTTCTCAAGTATCCTACGCGCACGGCGGATAGGGACCGAACTGTCTCACGACGTTCTAAACCCAGCTCGCGTACCGCTTTAATGGGCGAACAGCCCAACCCTTGGGACCTGCTACAGCCCCAGGATGCGACGAGCCGACATCGAGGTGCCAAACCATCCCGTCGATATGGACTCTTGGGGAAGATCAGCCTGTTATCCCCGGGGTACCTTTTATCCGTTGAGCGACACCGCTTCCACATGCCAGTGCCGGATCACTAGTCCCGACTTTCGTCCCTGCTCGACCTGTCAGTCTCACAGTCAAGCTCCCTTGTGCACTTGCACTCAACACCTGATTGCCAACCAGGCTGAGGGAACCTTTGGGCGCCTCCGTTACCCTTTAGGAGGCAACCGCCCCAGTTAAACTACCCACCAGACACTGTCCCTGAACCGGATAACGGTCCGAAGTTAGATACCCAAATCAACCAGAGTGGTATTTCAAGATTGCCTCCACCCATACTGGCGTATGGACTTCACCGGCTCCCACCTATCCTACACAAGCTAATTCAGATACCAATGTCAAGCTATAGTAAAGGTCCCGGGGTCTTTCCGTCCTGCCGCGCGTAACGAGCATCTTTACTCGTAATGCAATTTCGCCGGGCCTGTGGTTGAGACAGTGGGGAAGTCGTTACGCCATTCGTGCAGGTCGGAACTTACCCGACAAGGAATTTCGCTACCTTAGGATGGTTATAGTTACCACCGCCGTTTACTGGCGCTTAAGTTCTCCGCTTCGCCCCGAAGAGCTAACAGGTCCCCTTAACGTTCCAGCACCGGGCAGGCGTCAGTCCATATACATCGAATTACTTCTTCGCATGGACCTGTGTTTTTAGTAAACAGTCGCTTCCCCCTGCTCTCTGCGGCCATACAACGCTCCACCCGCGCGGGGCTTCACGTCTCCGGCCCCCCTTCTCCCTAAGTTACGGGGGCAATTTGCCGAGTTCCTTAACCACAGTTCGCCCGATCGCCTCGGTATTCTCTACCTGACCACCTGTGTCGGTTTGGGGTACGGGCCGCTAAGAACTCGCTAGAGGCTTTTCTCGGCAGCATAGGATCACTGACTTCACCTGAATCGGCTCGGCATCACGTCTCAGCCCTAATGGTGTGCGGATTTGCCTACACACCGGCCTACACGCTTACCCCGGCACAACCACCGGCCGGGCTCAGCTACCTTCCTGCGTCACCCCATCGCTTGACTACTACCCGCCAGGTTCCCACGCTCCCCACCATTGGTCCGAAGACCTCCGGCGGTTCGGGTGGTTAGCACAACGAGGTTCGTCAGGGTCGCTCTTTCGCGGGTACGGGAATATCAACCCGTTGTCCATCGACTACGCCTCTCGGCCTCGCCTTAGGTCCCGACTCACCCAGGGCGGATTAGCCTGGCCCTGGAACCCTTGGTCATCCGGCGGAAGGGTTTCTCACCCTTCTTTCGCTACTCATGCCTGCATTCTCACTCGTGCCGCGTCCACAACTGGGTCACCCCGCTGCTTCACCCCCGGCACGACGCTCCCCTACCCATCCACACACCTGCATACCCCATCAAGGAGGCACGAAGTTAAAATGTGAATGCCACAGCTTCGGCGGTGTGCTTGAGCCCCGCTACATTGTCGGCGCGGAACCACTTGACCAGTGAGCTATTACGCACTCTTTAAAGGGTGGCTGCTTCTAAGCCAACCTCCTGGTTGTCTATGCGACCCCACATCCTTTTCCACTTAGCACACGCTTAGGGGCCTTAGCTGGTGATCTGGGCTGTTTCCCTCTCGACTACGAAGCTTATCCCCCGCAGTCTCACTGCCGCGCTCTCACTTACCGGCATTCGGAGTTTGGCTGATTTCGGTAAGCTTGTGGGCCCCCTAGACCATCCAGTGCTCTACCTCCGGCAAGAAACACGCGACGCTGCACCTAAATGCATTTCGGGGAGAACCAGCTATCACGGAGTTTGATTGGCCTTTCACCCCTAACCACAGGTCATCCCCCAACTTTTCAACGTTGGTGGGTTCGGCCCTCCACGCGGTCTTACCCGCGCTTCAGCCTGCCCATGGCTAGATCACTCCGCTTCGGGTCTAGAGCATGCGACTAAAAACGCCCTATTCAGACTCGCTTTCGCTACGGCTCCCCCACACGGGTTAACCTCGCCACATGCCACTAACTCGCAGGCTCATTCTTCAAAAGGCACGCCGTCACCCCGCAAGGCTCCGACGGATTGTAGGCGAACGGTTTCAGGTACTATTTCACTCCCCTCCCGGGGTACTTTTCACCATTCCCTCACGGTACTTGTCCGCTATCGGTCACCAGGAAGTATTTAGGCTTACCAGGTGGTCCTGGCAGATTCACGGCAGATTTCAGGAGTCCGCCGCTACTCGGGAACACCCACAGAAGACCAGCAGCTTTCACCTACCGGACTATCACCGTCTACGGTCAGCCATTCCAGACTGTTCGACTAACCACTGGCTTTGTAACTTCTCCAACAGATGTCAGTCTGTTGAGCAGGGTCCCACAACCCCGACCACGCAACCCCTGACAGGTATCACACGCAGCCGGTTTAGCCTCAATCCGCTTTCGCTCGCCACTACTCACGGAATCACTATTTGTTTTCTCTTCCTACGGGTACTGAGATGTTTCACTTCCCCGCGTTCCCCCCACACACCCTATGTGTTCAGGTGCGGGTGACATCACATGACTGATGCCGGGTTTCCCCATTCGGACACCCTGGGATCACAGCTTGGTTGACAGCTCCCCCAGGCCTATCGCGGCCTCCCACGTCCTTCATCGGCTCCTGGTGCCAAGGCATCCACCGTTCGCCCTTGACAACTTGACCACAAAGATGCTCGCGTCCACTGTGCAATTCTCAACAAACAACCAACCCACAACCCACAAGCCCCACACCAGAAACCCAGCTAACCGCCGGCGGTATGCGAGACCAGGCCGCGCCTGGCGCCTTACGCCCCCCGGAACACAGTCCACACGGGGCATCTCAAGGCTCTGAAAGACAACCACCCGGGTTGTTCTTTCAGGACCCAACAGGGTGCTTACATCCGTCACCAGCCGCACCACGGTCTCGTTCCCACCACCCCGAAGAGCAGCTGTACTAGAAAAACCGCGGCCGTTGCCGACGACCGACTTGCCAGTGTCTCCGCCATCTGAGCACCCCACCACCACATTCGGGCGGTGCGGGCTCCATGCCACCTTTCGGTGGATGGTGCTCCTTAGAAAGGAGGTGATCCAGCCGCACCTTCCGGTACGGCTACCTTGTTACGACTTCGTCCCAATCGCCAGCCCCACCTTCGACGGCTCCCTCCACAAGGGTTGGGCCACCGGCTTCGGGTGTTGCCGACTTTCGTGACGTGACGGGCGGTGTGTACAAGGCCCGGGAACGTATTCACCGCAGCGTTGCTGATCTGCGATTACTAGCGACTCCGACTTCACGGGGTCGAGTTGCAGACCCCGATCCGAACTGAGACCGGCTTTTTGGGATTCGCTCCACCTCACGGTATCGCAGCCCATTGTACCGGCCATTGTAGCATGCGTGAAGCCCTGGACATAAGGGGCATGATGACTTGACGTCATCCCCACCTTCCTCCGAGTTGACCCCGGCAGTCTTCGATGAGTCCCCGCCATAACGCGCTGGCAACATCGAACGAGGGTTGCGCTCGTTGCGGGACTTAACCCAACATCTCACGACACGAGCTGACGACAGCCATGCACCACCTGTGACCGCCCCCGAAGGACCTGCCATCTCTGACAGTTTTGCGGCCATGTCAAACCCAGGTAAGGTTCTTCGCGTTGCATCGAATTAATCCGCATGCTCCGCCGCTTGTGCGGGCCCCCGTCAATTCCTTTGAGTTTTAGCCTTGCGGCCGTACTCCCCAGGCGGGGCGCTTAATGCGTTAGCTGCGGCACAGGGAACCGGAGAGGCCCCCCACACCTAGCGCCCAACGTTTACAGCGTGGACTACCAGGGTATCTAATCCTGTTCGCTCCCCACGCTTTCGCTCCTCAGCGTCAGTATCGGCCCAGAGACCCGCCTTCGCCACCGGTGTTCCTCCTGATATCTGCGCATTTCACCGCTACACCAGGAATTCCAGTCTCCCCTACCGAACTCTAGCCTGCCCGTATCGACCGCAGGCCTGGGGTTGAGCCCCAGGTTTTCACGGTCGACGCGACAAGCCGCCTACGAGCTCTTTACGCCCAATAAATCCGGACAACGCTCGCGCCCTACGTCTTACCGCGGCTGCTGGCACGTAGTTGGCCGGCGCTTCTTCTGCAGGTACCGTCACTTACGCTTCGTCCCTGCTGAAAGAGGTTTACAACCCGAAGGCCGTCATCCCTCACGCGGCGTCGCTGCATCAGGCTTCCGCCCATTGTGCAATATTCCCCACTGCTGCCTCCCGTAGGAGTCTGGGCCGTGTCTCAGTCCCAGTGTGGCCGGTCGCCCTCTCAGGCCGGCTACCCGTCGTCGCCTTGGTAGGCCATCACCCCACCAACAAGCTGATAGGCCGCGAGCCCATCCCAAGCCGAAAAACTTTCCACCAAACACCATGCGGTGCAAGGTCATATCCGGTATTAGCCCCGGTTTCCCGGGGTTATCCCAAAGCCTGGGGCAGGTTGCTCACGTGTTACTCACCCGTTCGCCGCTCGAGTACCCCGAAGGGCCTTTCCGCTCGACTTGCATGTGTTAAGCACGCCGCCAGCGTTCGTCCTGAGCCAGGATCAAACTCTCCAACAAAAACTTGTCGAACAGCAATCAACCTGGCAACAAAAGTGTTGCCAAAGGAATCCCAACCAGNGCTGATAGGCCGCGAGCCCATCCCAAGCCGAAAAACTTTCCACCAAACACCATGCGGTGCAAGGTCATATCCGGTATTAGCCCCGGTTTCCCGGGGTTATCCCAAAGCCTGGGGCAGGTTGCTCACGTGTTACTCACCCGTTCGCCGCTCGAGTACCCCGAAGGGCCTTTCCGCTCGACTTGCATGTGTTAAGCACGCCGCCAGCGTTCGTCCTGAGCCAGGATCAAACTCTCCAACAAAAACTTGTCGAACAGCAATCAACCTGGCAACAAAAGTGTTGCCAAAGGAATCCCAACCAGCCAGACAACAGCCTGACCAGTCCGGGGTATAAAACAATTGGCACTGGCTTTACAAGCACCCTGTTGAGTTCTCAAAGAACAACCACACACCAACCAGAAACCCCGCGCTGCGGAGCCCCCGTTTGGGGCAACCTCTCCAACCTACTCGGTCTCACTGTCGTCGTCAACCTCATGTTTGAGGTGATCAACTTGGTTCGACCAGACCCACGCTGACGCTCGCCGTTTCCGGCGTTCGTGGCTCTCGTGGGTTTCGGCGGACCGGCCGGCGTCGCTCTCGCGACCACCCGCCCGGCTCCCTGCCGGCTTTCGCACTCTACCCGGTGGGCTTCGCCTTCGCAACTCCGTGTCCCGGAGTGTCGAGCACCGCCCGAATCTCAGTCTGGCTCGGCGTTGCCGCCACCAGCCTGGCGCCCGTTCTCGGCCGGTTTGCCCGGCCTCCCGCGTGCAGAGAGAAAGTTACGCGGACCGGCCGTGGAAGGCAAATCAATGATCGTCATTTGGCCGACCGGAGCGGGCGGAGCCGGTAGCGGCCGGAAAGCACCCGGGGAAGGGATCCCCCGCCGGCGGTCCCGTGTCAGAGTGGTCCGCATGGATCATCCGTCCCGGTTCCCGGCACTCGCCGAGGAGGCTGTGCTCGGCCTCCTGCTGCCGTTCTGGCAGTTGGTGATCGGGGCCTGTGTGCTCGCCGTACTCCTGCTGTCGGTGAAGCGCCTGGCCCGGCGCGGTCCCTCCCGGATGACCACCGCCCTGCTGGTCACGGCGGCGGCGATCGCCGGAATCGCTGCGCTGGGCCTGCTCTTCGGGAGCTGACCGCGGTCAGAGCCGGCGGTTGGCCAGGCTGGGCAGCTCGGCGCGGATGGTCCGCAGCCGCTCCAGGTCGATGTCGCTGACCGCCAGTCCCGGGCCGTCGGCGACCTGGCTCAGCACCGTCCCCCACGGATCCACCACCATGCTCCGGCCGAAGCACGTCCGGCCCGGATCGTGGTCGCCGGTCTGACCCGCCGCCGCCACGAAGCACTGGTTCTCGATCGCCCGCGCCCGCAGCAGCACCTCCCAGTGGTCCCGCCCGGTGTGCATCATGAAGGCCGCCGGCACGACAAGCAGTTCGGCGCCGCCGTCGGTCGCGAGCTGCCGGTACAACTCGGGGAACCGCAGGTCGTAACAGATGGACAGGCCCACCCGGAGTCCTTCGACGTCGACCACCACCGGCTTCTCCCCGGGCGCGACGGTTGCCGACTCCCGGTAGGAGACGCGACCGGGGATCTCCACGTCGTACAGATGGATCTTCCGGTAAGCGGCGGCGAGCGCGCCCTCGCGGTCGAAGACCAGCGAGGTGTTCCAGGTGTGCGCGGCGTCCGGCCCGGCCTCGTGGAACGAGCCGGCGATCACCCACATGCCCAGCCGCCGGGCGGCCTCGGCGAAGAACCGCCCCACCTCGCCGTCGACCGGCTCCGCCGGCGGCATCCGGTCGGCGGGGCCGAGGTAGTCGACGTACTCCGGGAGGAGGGCGAGGTCGGCGCCGGCCGCCGCGGCCCTGACCAGCAGGGCCTCGGCGGCGGCGAGGTTCACCGCCCGGTCGTCGCGGGCGTTGAGCTGGCAGACGGCGACGCGCATGACCCGAGGGTACGGGCGGAAGCGGGCGGACGACAGGGCTCAGACGCTGGACAGCACGAGCGCGGCGGCGGCGAAGCCGAGTCCGGCCAGTTGCACCGGCCGGAGCCGTTCCCGGTCGACGGCGAGCGCGAGCAGGACGGTGCTCGCCGGGTAGAGCGAGGCGATGGCGGCGACCACGCTCAGGTGACCGCGTCCGGCGGCGGCGAGGAAGAGCGCGTTCGCTGCCGAGTCGAGCAGGCCGGCGGCCGCGGCCCAGCCGAGCACCCGCCGCCCGAGGCGCAGGCGTGTGCCGGTGCGCGCGGCGAGCGCGAGGCCGAACGCGACGGAGCTGACGCGTACCGCCAGCACGGGCCACATGCCGGCGCTCTCGTCGGCCTGGCCGAGCAGGGCGAAGAAGACGCCGAAGAGCAGTCCCGCGGCGAGTGCCATGGCCAGGACGCGGCCGGAGACGCGGCGCGCGGCGCCGCGCTCCCCCAGGCTGACCAGCGCGATGGCGACCACGGCGAGCCCGGCGCCGCCCAGCGCCACGGCGCCGGGGGAATGGGCGAGGACCAGGCCGGCGACGATCGGCACGATCGCCGCGGTGATCGCGGTGACCGGCGCGACGACGGCCATGACGCCGGTGGACAGCGCGCGGTAGAGCAGCATGACCCCGCCCGCGCCCGCCACCCCGGCCAGCAGTCCCCAGCCCAGGTCGAGCGCGCTCGGGGTGCCGGGCACGACGAGGACGAGCACGACCAACAGCGGAAGGCTGAGCATCTGCGACACGACGGTGACCGCGATCGGGTCGGCCCACCGGGACGCCTTGCCGCCGGAGAAGTCGGCCGTGCCGAAGGCGAGCGCCGAGACGGCGGCGAGGACAATGGGGAGCACCCCGCAGTCGTACCACAATAGTGACCGTGAAGGACAGTGTGATGACCGACGCAAGCGGACGGGTCGGCGCGGTGACCTCGGCGGTCGCCCGCCAGGTACGTGAGTTGCGAGCCGCCCGCGGCTGGTCCTTCGAGGAACTGGCCGGCCGGTCCGGAGTCAGCAAGGGCATGCTCGTGCAGATCGAGGGCGCCCGCACCAACCCGAGCATCGGGACGCTCTGCCGGGTCGCCGACGCGTTCGGCGTCAGCATCGCCCGGCTGCTGGAGCCGGCCGAGGAGAGCACGGTACGGATCAGCGCGGCCGATGACGCGCCGGTGCTGTGGCGCGGCCCGCACGGCGGCCTGGCGCGGCTGCTCAGTGGTCTCGGCGAACCCGACCTGGTCGAGCTGTGGGACTGGCGGATGGAACCCGGCGAGGTGCTGCGCTCCCCCGACCACGCCCACGGCACCCGGGAGATCCTGCACGTGCTCGACGGCGCCGCCACAGTCACCGTCGACGGCGTCGACCACGAGGTGCGCGCTGGCGAGACTGTCGAGTTCCACGCCGACCGGGAGCACGGCTACCGCACTGCAGGCGACGAGCCGGTACGCCTGATGATGGTGGTGGTCACCCCGTCGGGCGAGTGGGACCGGCGGACCCGCTCACGCGGACCGCGCCCGAGCTGACCCGGGCGCGGTCGCGACGGCGGTCAGGCCGACTTCTCCTCGCGGTCCCGCCGGCGCCGGCCGGTGAACTCGCGGGGCACGATCGTCGGGTTGACGTTCTCCAGCACGACCTCGCGGGTGATCAGCACCCGTGCGGCGTCGGGGTTGCTCGGCACCTCGTACATCACGGAGAGGAGAACCTCTTCCATGATCGCCCGCAAGCCACGGGCGCCGGTGCCGCGGAGCATGGCCTGATCGGCGATGGCCTCCAGCGCGGGCTGCTCGAACTCCAGCTCCACGCCGTCCAGCTCGAACAGGCGCTGGTACTGCCGGACCAGCGCGTTGCGCGGCTCGGTGAGGATCCGCACCAGGGCCGACCGGTCCAGGCTGCGCACGTTGGTGATCACCGGAAGCCGGCCGATGAACTCGGGGATCAGCCCGAACTTCAGCATGTCCTCCGGCATGACCTGGCTGAAGATGTCGTCGGTCGACCGCTCGGAGACCGACCGGAGCCGGGCGCCGAAGCCGGTGCCGCCGGAGCCGGTGCGGGCCTCGATGATCTGATCCAGCCCGGCGAACGCGCCACCGCAGATGAACAGCACGTTCGTGGTGTCGATCTGGATGAACTCCTGGTGCGGGTGCTTGCGCCCGCCCTGCGGCGGCACGTTGGCGACAGTGCCTTCGAGCATCTTCAGCAGCGCCTGCTGCACGCCCTCCCCGGAGACGTCACGGGTGATCGAGGGGTTCTCCGACTTACGGGCGATCTTGTCGACCTCGTCGATGTAGATGATGCCCGTCTCGGCGCGCTTGATGTCGTAGTCGGCGGCCTGGATCAGCTTCAGCAGGATGTTCTCGACGTCCTCGCCGACGTAGCCCGCCTCGGTGAGCGCGGTGGCGTCCGCGATCGCGAACGGGACGTTGAGCATCCGGGCGAGCGTCTGCGCCAGGTGGGTCTTGCCGCAGCCGGTCGGGCCGAGCAGCAGGATGTTGGACTTGGCCAGCTCCACCCCGTCGGTGCCGGAGCCCGGGGCGCCGGCGGCCTCGGCCTGGATCCGCTTGTAGTGGTTGTAGACCGCGACGGCGAGCGCCTTCTTGGCCTGCTCCTGACCGACCACGTAGTTGTCGAGGAACTGGCAGATCTCCATCGGCTTGGGAAGCTCTTCCCACTTCACCTCGCCGGACTCGGCCAGCTCCTCTTCGATGATCTCGTTGCAGAGATCGATGCACTCGTCGCAGATGTAGACGCCAGGGCCCGCGATGAGCTTCTTGACCTGCTTCTGCGACTTGCCGCAGAACGAGCATTTCAGTAGGTCGCCGCCGTCACCGATCCGTGCCACCTACGTTCTCCCTGCACTCATCGGCCGGAAGCCGGCCCTGACCTGCGAACGCCGGAGCGCCCGTCCGTCCTGTCGTTCCACCATGCTGTCGGATCCACCCGATCCGACCGGCGGAGCGGTACAGACCCGACGTTACCCGGTGGCCGGGTTTTCTCCGACCCCCAAAACCGGTGTGTCAGAGGTCGACCGGGAACGATACCCCGACCGACCTCCGACCACACGCGGCTCAGCCCGCGGCGTGCGACGCCAGCAGACCCTTCTTGCGGCTGGTCAGGATGGTGTCTACCAGCCCGTACTCCTTGGACTCCTCGGCCGTCATGATCTTGTCACGGTCGATGTCCTTGCGGACCTGCTCGATCGGGCGGTTGCAGTGCCGGGACAGCATGTCCTCCAGCTGCGTCCGCATCCGCAGGATCTCCCGCGCCTGGATCTCGATGTCCGAGCCCTGGCCGTAGCCGCCCTCGGTGGCCGGCTGGTGGATGATGATCCGGGAGTTGGGCAGCGCCATCCGCTTACCCGGCGTGCCCGCGGAGAGCAGCACCGCCGCCGCGCTCGCCGCCTGCCCGAGGCAGACGGTCTGGATATCCGGGCGGACGTACTGCATGGTGTCGTAGATCGCCGTCATGGCGGTGAAGGAGCCACCGGGCGAGTTGATGTACATGATGATGTCGCGGTCCGGGTCGGTGCCCTCCAGCGTCAGCAGCTGGGCCATCACGTCGTTGGCCGACGCGTCGTCCACCTGGACGCCGAGGAAGATGATCCGGTCCTCGAAGAGCTTGTTGTACGGGTTGGACTCCTTCATCCCGTACGACGTGCGCTCGACGAACGACGGCAGGACGTAGCGGTTGTGCACGGCCGCGAACTGGGGCGGCAGGCTCAGGTCGGTCATCGTCAGCTCCTCGGTCAGCTCAGGGTCCCGGCGCCATCCGGAACCTGGGCGGCCCCGATGATCACCTTGTCGATGAAGCCGTAGTCCATGGCCTCCTGGGCGGTGAACCAGCGGTCACGGTCCGAGTCCGCCTCGATCTGTGCCTGGGCCTGGCCGGTGTGGAACGCGACCCGCTCCTGGAACATCCGCTTGGTGTAGAGCATCTGCTCGGCCTGGATCGCGATGTCCGACGCGGTGCCGCCGAGGCCACCCGACGGCTGGTGCATCATGATCCGCGCGTGCGGCAGGGCGTACCGCTTGCCCTTGGTGCCGGCACAGAGCAGCAGCTGGCCCATGGAGGCCGCCATGCCCATCGCCACGGTCGAGACGTCGTTGTCGATGTACTGCATCGTGTCGTAGATCGCCATGCCGGAGTAGACCGAGCCACCCGGCGAGTTGATCCAGAGGAAGATGTCGCGGTCCGGGTCCTCCGCCGCGAGCAGCAGCAGCTGCGCGCAGATGCGGTTGGCCACCTGGTCGTTCACCTCACTGCCCAGGAAGATGATCCGCTCCTTGAGCAACCGGTTGTAGACCGAGTCGTCGAGGTTGCCAATGGAGTCGCCACCGCGGGCCTCGTTCACCCGGAGCGACTTCTTGGGGATGTGCATGTCGGTCATGGCAGCCCTTCGCTCTCCGTACCGTCCTACCCGACACTAACCGCTCACCCGGGAGGCGTACTCCCGGTCGGGGCACTGTTCGCTCTCAGCGCAGTCACCCGCACGGCGTACCCCGGAAAGGGTTTCGGCCGCCTCCCGGCGCGCAGCGCGGGACGGCGGCCGACACCCCCGACGATCAGTGCTGGTGGTCGTGCTCGGCCTCGTTCTGGGCCCGCAGCGCGTCGAGGGAGACCTCGTTGCCCGCCGAGTCCTTGATCTTGATCTTCTCCATCACCGCGGCGAGCGCCTTGCCCCGGCGGACGTCGCCGAAGACGGCCGCGGCGGCGCCGGAGCGGACCAGCTGGTCGTAGTACTGCTGCGGGGCCATGCCGGCGCGCTGCGCGCGGTGCACGATCTCGTGCCCGAACTCGTCGTCGGAGACCTGCACGTCCTCGGCGTCGGCGAGGGTGTCCAGCAGGAGCTGGATCTTGACGCCGTCGGTGGCCGCCTCGGTCAGCTCGGTGTCGATCTGCTCCTCGGTCTTCTCCTCCGCCGCGAGGTATTCCTCCAGGGAGGCGCCGATGCGCTCAAGCTGGTCGACCATCGCGGCCTTGCGGCTCTCGACCTCCTCCTTGACGACGCCCTCGGGCGCCGGCACCTCGGCGGCGGCCACCATCTGCTCCAGGGCCTTGTCGCGGGCGGCGTAGATCTGCTCGACCTGCTTGTTCCGGGTCACCCGCTCACGCAGGTCGGCGCGCAGCTCGTCGATGGTGTCGAACTCGCTGGCCATCTGCGCGAAGTCGTCGTTGAGCTCGGGGAGCTCCTTCTCCTTGACCGTGCGGACGGTCACCGCCACGTCGGCGTCGCGGCCGGCGTAGTCGCCGCCGACGAGCTGCGTGGTGAAGGTGGTGTCGTCGCCGGCGGCCAGGCCGACGAGCGCCTCGTCCAGACCCGGCAGGAGCTGCTTGCTGCCCACCTCGTGCGAGATGTTGCTCGCCGAGCCGCCCGGGACCTCCTCGCCGTCGACAGTGGCGTTCAGGTCGATCTGCACGAAGTCGCCCTCCTGGGCGGCCCGCTCGACGGTCTTCAGCGTGGCGAACCGCTCGCGCAGGCTGTTGATCTGCTCGTCGATCTCGCTGTCGGCGATCTCGATCTCGTCGACGGTCACCTCGATGGTGGCCGGGTCCGGCAGGGTGATCTCCGGCCGGACGTCCACCTCGGCGGTGAAGTTCAGCGAGTCGCCGTCGGCGAACTCGGTGATCTCGACCTCGGGACGGCCGAGCGTCTTCAGGTCGTGCTCCCGGACCGCGGCGAGGATGTTCTGCGGGATGGCCTCCTGCACCGCCTCGTTGAGCACGGTGCCCCGGCCGACCCGCTGGTCGATGACGGCAGCGGGGATCTTGCCCCGGCGGAAGCCGGGAACCTGGACCTGCTGGCCGATCTCCCGGTACGCCTTCTTGAGGCTCGGCTCGAGCTCGACGAACGGCACCTCGATGGCGAGCCGCACGCGCGTCGGGCTCAGAGTCTCGACGGTGCTCTTCACAGGCGTACTCCTTGACGGATCTGGGTGTTGGTTCTGGGGCGTGATTGCGCGCATCGAGTGTAGGCGAGCCGGCCGACGGCATCGGCAGGGCCCGGGCACCGCGCGGAAAAACCGGCGGTTCCCGGGACGACCCGGTCGCGAACGACAGTCGGGGTGGCGGGATTTGAACCCACGGCCCCTCGCTCCCAAAGCGAGTGCGCTACCAAGCTGCGCCACACCCCGTGGCGACGAAGAGTGTATGCCGTCCGGTCCCCCGCGCGGGTGACCGGGGCGCGGCGCGGCGGTCTCGGGCGGTGCCGGGCGGTGTCGGGCGCCAGTTCGGGGAAGTGGCTGGGTCCGAGGGCCCGGGAAGGCGCCACCTCGCCGAAGTGGTGGCGATCTTGACGGTCGGCGGCGACCGCGGGGTATGCGCTTCGCGACGTCTACCGGGATTGGGTACGCTGTCGGCGCGCCCTGCCGTGGTGGGGCGCACGCGGGCGTAGCTCAATGGTAGAGCTTCAGTCTTCCAAACTGACGGTGCGGGTTCGATTCCCGTCGCCCGCTCCAACAGCCTCCGGCCCAGGTCAGAGGCTGCTTCCCCTGATCCTGGGCCGGTCACTCACCCGGGCCATTAGCTGCTCTGGCCGCATGGGCGTCAGGCGCGGCAGAGGATCTCGCCGTGCAGGATGACGAACCAGCCGTCGTCCGCCGCGGCCCACTCCTGCCAGCCCAGGGAGACGCGGCGCAGATCCTCCTCGGTGGCCATGTCCGAGCTCACGAGCTGCCGGGCCAGGTCTGAGTGCAGGATCCGCTCTGCCCACATTCCGCCCCACCATTGGCGGTCCTCGGGGGTGGCGAAGCACCAGGTACTCGCGGTGGCGGTGACGTGGTCGAAGCCGGCGGCGCGGGCCCAGGAGAGCAGGCGCCGGCCGGCGTCCGGCTCGCCGCGGTTGGCGCGGGCGGCGCGTTGGTACAGGGCCAGCCATTCGTCGAGCGCGGGGAGGCTCGGGAACCAGGTGAACGCCGAGTAGTCGCTGTCCCGGGCGGCTACGAGGCCGCCGGGGCGGCAGACCCGCCGCATCTCGCGCAGCGCCTGCACCGGATCGGCCACGTGTTGGAGTACCTGGTGGGCGTGGACGATGTCGAAGGTGTCGTCGTCGAAGTCGAGGGAGTGCACGTCGGCGACCGCGAAGTCGATGTTGTCCTGGCCGCGTGCAACGGCCTCGGCCTGGGCGAGCTGCAGCGCCTCGGCGCTCATCTCGACGGCGGTGACACGGCCGGGCGTCACCCGGGCGGCGAGGTCGGCGGTGATGGTGCCCGGACCGCAGCCGACGTCGAGCAGTGACGCGCCCGGGGCGAGGTGGGGCAAAAGGTAGGCGGCCGAGTTCTCCGCGGTCCGCCAGCGATGCGACCGCAGCACCGACTCGTGATGCCCGTGTGTGTAGACGTTTTCGGCACTCACCATTGCAGCCCAGCCTCCCGGACGAATTCCTGACGACCCGTTGAGCATAGCTCCAGCGTCTCGCAATATAGGACGACTATCTTGGATAGCGGGATTGGCCGCATCCACTAGCCTGTCGCCGTGGGAACCGACATCTATGGCTTCGTCGAGGTCCGGCACCCCTTCGCGGATGAGGACTGGTACGAGTGGGAGCCGTGGGTGTGCCTGATGCCGATCGCCCCGCTCTACCTGAACGACGACGACGATGCCTTCGCCTGCCTTTTCGGCGTACGGAACTGGCTCCGCTGGGAGCCGGTCGCGGCTGAGCGTGGCCTCCCGGCGGACGTGTCGAGCGCGGTACGTGGCAGCCATGAGAAGGACAGGCAACTGGACTCGGCCGTTCATGGTGCGAGCTGGGTGTCCTGGGCCGAGTTGCGCGACCTCGACATGTCGGTCGTGCCCCTTGCTCGCGGGCTCCTGCGAGTGGAAGATCCGCCGCTGCTGCGCAGGTTCCGGGTGGACGACGAATGGCCCGGCGCGTTCGTCGACAAGTACGGCGTTCCCCCGGCCGGCGCGTCGCCCGTCGAGGCGGCGCCGGGTCGCTGGGACGCGGGCGGGGTCACCGTCGAGTACGGACCGGTGACGACCCGGCACGACGTGCTCGGGCCGGGCACCGGATGGGAGCACGTGTTCGCCGTCATGCGCGCGCTCGGGCAGCGTTTCGGCGATGACGGCGTGCGCCTGGTGGTGTGGTTCGACTAGAGCCACAGTGGTTCGACTAATGCCACCCTGACTGAGCGACCTGACCCTCTGCCTGCTCCAGCCATCGCCGGTACCAGCGGGCGAAGCCGAGCGGCGTGCCGTCGTGGTCGTCGAGCGGCTGGAAACCGCCGTCCGCGGCGGTGTCGTCCGCCCACATCCGGCCGCGCGCGGGACCGGTCACGACAAGCGCCTCCCGCAGCGCGCAGCCGACGTGACACAGGTACAGCAGGCCGACCGAGTGTTCCGGCGCGAAGACGACGGCCTCGTGCTGTTCCCAGTAGGCGTCCTCGGCCGCGTTGAACTCCTCCTCCGAGGAGTAGTCGTCCTCGACCGGCGGGCCGGGCAGACCGTCGGCCGGGTTGAACGGCTCGACATGCGCAAAGGGCCGGCCGAGCGTGCCGCGGTCGGTGAGGTCGGCGCCGTCGCCCTCCCACTGCCACAGTCCGTCGAGCCGGCGCATCGGGAAGAGCCCGTAGGCGGGCCCCGCGCCGCCTCGCCCCGCCTCCAGCAGGAAGGACCGGTACTCGCCGGGCAGCTCCACTCCGAGTTGGGCCTCCGCTTCGGCCAGTTCCCCGGCGCGCAGCGGCGGTTCGAGCCGCCAACCGTGACTCGCGGCACCGAACACCTCACGAGCGCCGGGCGCGGCGGCCAGTCGTGCCAGCCGCTCGCGTACGTCGGGCCAGTCGGCGCTCGTCACGCGCGGCACGATACCGGCCCCGCGGTGCCGTCAGCCGGCACCCGGGCTGCCCGCCCGCACGGCAGGCTTCGCATCGGCGGCGGGCACGGCCGGCTTCTGTCGCTTCGCGAGAACGATCACGAGCACCAGAAGGAGCACGAGCGAGGCCGGCACCAGCACGGGCGCCAGCGACTGCCAGAGCGGCCACACCGGCTCGGCGAGCCCGTCCGTGGCCAGGTCCGTCCATGTCATCGCGGCGCCCGGGAGCAGGGCGACAGTCACCAGCACACCCACCAGCCGGGGTACGCGCGGCCGTCGCCGCGCCAGCAGCCAGAACAGGGCCGCGCCGGCGGCGGCGCCGAGCAGGGTGCCGGTGATCGTGGCGGCGAGGAACCCGCGGGGAGCGGCCGGTTCCATGCTCAGCCTCGGCCCGTACGCCAGATGGGTGAGCGTGAGCGACATTCTGTCTCTCTCGGCCCGCCAGCCGTCACACCGGGAACCCGGCACGTCGCGGAACTCCCGCCACCCCCGCGTCTCGGCGGCGACCCGCAGCCGCTCGGACAGCGCGCAGTCCGCACCGCCGCCGTACTGGAGTTCGACCTCGCTGCTGCCGAGGTCGTCGGTAGCCAGCGCGACGCCGTACCGGTAGCCGAGCGCGGTGATCGAGCCGATCGGCTCGGTCCCGGGGAGCAGTTCCTGGGCCGCGCTCAGCGCCTTGTCGAGGCTGACCGGTACGGCACCCCGGCCGCCGTACCAGGACCCGGCGGCCAGACCGACAGTGCCGAGCAGCAGGGCGCCGAGCAGGACCACCGCGACGTGCCGCAGCCGATGCCGCACCGGCCCACCCCCTGAAGTAGTGCGGCTCAGCGTAGCCATCACGCGCCATCCCCGGTGCCCGGCGCGGGGGCCGGACCCGCCTCCTAGTAGTGGTCCTCGATCGGCCAGCGCGCCTCGTCGAACAGCGCCGGTCCGTCGTACCGCACCGGGCGCGGCGCCGGGGTGGCCGGCTTGACCTGCTCGAACTGCTCGGTGGACAGCGCGTACACGACCCGGCCGAGGCCGGACGCGTTGATCGCGACTGTGCACATCGGGCAGGGCTGGCAGCTGGTGTACATGGTGGTGGCGACCGCGGCCTCGGGGGCGAGCTGCCGGGCGGCCCAGCGGGCCAGCTTCAGCTCCGGGTGCGCTGTGACGTCCCGTTCGGAGACCACCGTGTTGTGGTCCTCGATCAGGACGGTGCCGTCCGCGCCGACCAGCAGCGACGCGAACGGCCGCTCGCCGGACGCGCCGGCCCGGTCGGCGAGTTCCACGGCGCGGCGCAGGAACGCTTCGTCGTCGGGGGTCATCGGCTCTCCAGGTGGTCAGTCGGCGGCGATCTGCTCGACGGATCGGGCGGCGAC
Organism: Micromonospora sp. TSRI0369; assembly: GCF_001905625.1. Classification (NCBI taxonomy): domain Bacteria; kingdom Bacillati; phylum Actinomycetota; class Actinomycetes; order Micromonosporales; family Micromonosporaceae; genus Micromonospora; species Micromonospora sp. TSRI0369. The sequence goes on along the minus strand of NZ_LIVU01000007.1, from coordinate 210,271 downwards.
GGCGAGCAGGACCGGGTCGCCGCCGCGGGCGTACGCATCGCTCAGGGTGTCGGTGAATTTGATCGCGTGCGCGTCCCCGGTGTCCAGCGCCCGCGCCACGACCTCGCCGAGTTCCGGCCCGGCGGCCGGCGGGAGGGCACGAGCCTCGGCCGGTGCGTAGGCGGCGGTGACGGCGGCGGTCGCCGCCCAGGCGGCGGACAGGCTCGGCTGCCACAGCGTCGGCGGCAGGGCCGGCAGGGCACGCAGCACGGCGTTCGGCGCGGTCGCCGCGTGCACGAGCATGACCGGGGCGGCGTACCCGTGCGTGCCGTGCCGGAGCACGGCGGCGTCGACGACCGCCGCGAGCCGGGTGGACGCGCCGTCGGCCGCGTCGCCGGGCACCGCCGCCGCCACGGCCGGCCACCGGGTCAGGTCGGCCAGTTGCGCCAGGCGGGACCGGATGCCGAACCGCTGATCGGGTACGCGGGGCACCGCGTCGAGCGCGGACCGCGCGTCGGTCGCGGGGTACGGCCCGGCGCCCGGCGGCGCGAGCGGCTGCCAGCGGGCGGCCCAGTAGGCGAGCCCGTGGCCGAGTTCGGTGACCCGCGGTCCGGTCTCGGCGTCCAGCAGGGCGCGTACGACGTGGCCGACCCGGATGACGCCGTGGGTGGCGCCGGCGGCGATGCCCGGCAGCAGTCGTGGCCACCACCGGGCCAGCACGTCGCGCCACGGTTCGCCGGCCAGCTCGCGGTCGAAGAAGTCGAGCCAGTCGCCGGTACGCACCGGGTCGCCGAGCGGGTCGCGCCACTCGTCGGCGGCGATGCGCCGGATGCCACGTGGACGTTCCTCCAGCCGGTCGGCGTACGCGTCGATCCAGCGGTGCACCGCCCGCCCGTGACCGTGGCGGACCAGCGCCTCCGCGGCCATCGGCACGTGGTTGGACAGCCACCCGTCGCGCTCGGGACCGGTGTGGCGCACGCGCTCGTACGCCTCGTCGAGAACAGAGTTCGGCACACCCGGTAGCGTCCGACCTGAAGTCCGGTTGACGTCAAGCGGCGCGGAACCCGAGCGGATCGGACGACGTCGAAGCGGTCATGAGACTTCGTGCCCTGCTTGTCGTCGCACTGGCAGCTCTCGGCCTCGTCGTGGTCATGTCACCGGCCGAACCCGCCTGGGCGTGCTCGTGCGTCGGGTCCACCACCGAACAGGACGACCGCGCCGACAGCATCGTCGTCGGCACCGTCTCGCAGGTGACCGACCGCGGGGTCGGGCTCACCGTCGAGTCCGTCGAGAAGGGCGGCGCCCAGGTCGGGAACAGCCTCACGCTGCGCGTCTCGCCCGGCGAGGCCGCCTGCGGCTACGCCTTCCGCCTCGGCACCCGGTACCGGGTGAACTCGTCCGGTGGCGCCACCGGCGTGTGCGCCGGAATCCGCGAGCTGTCGGGCCCGGCGGAGGCCACCACGCCGTCCGTAGCCACGGCTGAGCGGACGCGGGCCGCGGGACCGCCTGCCTGGTGGATCGTCGGCGGCGTGACGGTGGCGGCGCTCGCCGCCGCCGGGCTGGTGGTGGCGGCCAGGCGGCGGACCGGACGCGGACACCCTTGACGGGCGCGGTCAGGACAGGCGGCGGCGGATCCGCGCCATGTCCTCCTCGGGCAGCGCGTCGGCCACCAGCAGCCGGGGCAGCAGCTCCGTCTCCAGCGTCGTGGCCCGGAACACCAGCGCCACCGTCACGTCGTGGTCGGGCCGGTGCACGACCTCGACCGGGTCTCCGGCCCCGACGCTGCCGGGCGTGACCACCCGCAGGTACGCCCCGGGCCGTACCTCCTCGGTGAACCGCTTCATCCAGCCGCGCTCGCCCAGCCACCCCTGGAACGTGCCGCACGGGATGCGCGGGCAGGTGACCTCCAGCACCAGGTCCGGGCCGATCCGCCACCGCTCGCCGATCAGCGCGCCGTTGACGTCCAGCCCGGTGGTCGTCAGGTTCTCCCCGAAGCAGCCGTCGGCGAGCGGGCGGCCCAGCTCGGCCTCCCAGTGGTCGAGGTCCTCCCGCGCGTACGCATAGACCGCCTGGTCGGCGCCGCCGTGGTGGGCCACGTCGTAGACCCGGTCGCCGGCGAGCCCGACGGCGCCGGTGCCCTTCGGTCCGGGCGCGGTGACGGCGACCAGGCCGTCCACGGGCCGCTTGTCGATGCCGGTGGCCCCGATGCCCTTCCACGGGTTCGGTTGCGGTCGGCCCACGTTGACGGAGATCACCCTCATGACGGCGACGGTATGCGGCGCAGGGCCGGACCGGCCAGTCCATTCCCCCGGGCCGGGTGAACAGCGAGGCGGCGCGGCCTGCGTACGATGCGGGCCGGACATCCTCGTCGGGTGGTGGAGGTAGCCGCGGATGGCAGGCCAGCAGGACGGTTTCGCCCTCGGCGTGGACCTCGGCACCTCGAACACGGTGGCGGTGCTGCGCTGGCCGGACGGGCGGACCCGGCCGGTGCTCGTCGACGGCCATCCGATCCTGCCCTCCGGCGTGTACGCCGACGCGGACGGTCACCTGCACGTCGGGCGGGACGCGCAGCGCCTGGCCCAGGCCGACCCGGCCGCCTACGAGCCGAACCCGAAGCGCCGGGTCGACGAGGAGACCGTCGAGCTGGGCGGGCGGGCGTACCGGCCGGCGGAGCTGCTGGCCGCGACGTTGCGCGCGGTCGCGGACGCGGCGGTAGCGGCGGTCGGGATGCTGCCCCCGGCGGTGGTCACGCACCCGGCGGCCTGGACGCCGGCCCGCCGTCAGGTGCTGCACGACGCGCTGGAACTCGCCGGCTGGCCGGCCGCGGCCGAGCACACGCTCGCCGGGCCGATCGCGCCCGGCACCCGCCTGCTGCGCGAGCCGGTGGCCGCGGCGCGTTACTTCACGCAGGTGCTGCGCCGGCCGGTGCCGGTGGGCGGTTCGGTGGCGGTGTTCGACTTCGGCGGCGGCACGCTCGACGTGGCGGTGCTGCGCAACGAGGGCGCCGACCCGTGGGGCGACTCCGGCTTCCAGTTGATCGCCACCGGCGGGATCCCCGACCTCGGCGGGCTCGACCTGGACGCGGCCCTGCTCGGACGGCTCGGCGAGCTGGTCGGCCCGGTCCATCCGGGCGAGTGGGCCCGGCTGGCCGATCCGACGACCACCGCCGAGCGGCGGGACCGCCAGCAGCTCTGGGACAACGTGCGCGGCGCGAAGGAGATGCTGTCCCGGGCCTTGGTGGCGCCGGTGGCCGTACCGGGGGTGGAGGCGGCGGTGCCGCTGACCCGGGAGGACTTCGAACGCCTGGCCGCGCCGCTGCTGGCCCGGGCGGTGACGGAGACCCGCGAGGTGACCGCCGCCGCCGGGTTGCGCCCGGAACAGCTCAGCGGCCTGTTCCTGGTCGGCGGGTCGACCCGGGTGCCGCTGGTGGCCCGGCTGCTGCACGCCGAGCTGGGCATCGCGCCGACGGTGCTGGAGCAGCCGGAGATGCCGGTCGCCGAGGGCGCGCTCACCGACCTGCCGCTGCCCCGGCGGTCCGGGCGCCCCGCCGTGCCGGCCCAGCTCGCGTCGGCCCAGCCCGCGCCCACGCAGCCCGAACCGACAGGGCCCGCGCCGGCCCCGGGCGGGGCCGGCACCGACACGGCGAGCGCCGCCACGGTCGCCGCCGGTGCGACGAGGACGAACCCGACCGCGCCCCTCGGCGGTCCGGACGCGGCGTCCGCCGGCCCGCACGGCACGCTGGTCGCCGACGGGCCCGTCCCGCAGACCCCCGCCACCAGGTACGACGGCACGCCGCTCGCCGGCCCGGTTCCGCCCCAGCCCACGAGGTACGACCACATGCCGGCCGCCCACGGTCCGGTTCCGCCGTACCCGGGTTACGGCGTACCCGGACCGTCCGCGCCCCCGCCCGGCGGCCGGCCGTCCGGCGTACCCGGAACGCCCTTCTCCCCCGCGCCGAACGGTGTCCGGCCCGGCGGCCGCCGGCCACGGCGCGGCCGGTGGATCGCGCTCGGCGCGGGTCTCGTGGTCGTCGCCGTGGCGGCGGCGGTGCTGCTCTGGGTGTTCCGGGACCGGCACCCGGCGCTGGACTTCCACACCGCCGATCTGGTGAAGACGGTGCCCGCCGGTGACACGCGGACGGGCCAGATGTTCACCGCGACGCTCGGGAACCGCTCCTATCTGGTCCGGTCGCTGCCCGACGGCCACCTCCACGTGAGCGCCGTCGAGGCGGCCACCGGCACGACGGTCTGGGAGAAGCGGACCGACGCGGCCACGCAGCGGTGGGCGGGGATCCGGGCGCTGCCCGACGGGCTGCTCGTCCTCGGCGAGGGCACCGGCAGCACCCCGCGCGTGCTCGCGGTGCTCGACGGCGATTCCGGCATGCAGCGCTGGCGGACCGACGTGGGTCGCGACGACGCGCTGTTCTTCGGGCCCGACACGGTGGTCCGGGTCGACCGCGCCGGCGAGCGCCTGGTCGGGCTGCGGCTGGACGACGGCCGGCAGCGGTGGGAGCGGCGCAACCCGCGCACCGAGTACGGCGACGCGCGCACGAAGGTGCTGCCGGTCGGCACCGGCGCGGCGCTGGACGGGCCCGGGAACGCCGAGGGCTCACCGCTCGTCCCGTGGGCGGGGAAGGCGGACCGGCTCGTGCAGGTCGGCGCGGACCGCTCGGTCCGGGTCCTGGAGCTGCGCAGCGGGAAGATCGTCAAGGACCGGGGCAACGTAGCAGGCCTCGACGATCCGATGGCCGCCCGCGACGACCGGCTGTACGTGGCGGAGGACGATCGTGGCCTGCGGCTGCTCTCCTACGACCTGGGCAGTCTCGGTACGCCCAGCGTGCTGTACGAGGCGCCGGAGCAGGGCGGCCGGGTGAAGGATCTGGTCACCTGCGGGGAACGTCGCGTGTGCCTGCTGGAGACGCCCGCCGGCGGCGCCGACGGCACCCGGGTGGTGGCGGCGACCGAGGGTGAGGGCACCCGGCAGTGGGCGGCGCCGCGCGCCGAGTCGCTGGTGCCGGTCGGTGAGCACGTGCTGGCCGTGCAGGGCTCGCCGGACGCGGTGACGCTGTTCGCGCCGGACGGCACGGCGAAGGTGCTGCGGGACCGGGACGGGTTCGCGGTCCGGCTGGATGCCGGCAACCTGCTGATCTTCTCCGAGGCGCCGAGCGCGTACGAGGACGACCGGGTCCTCGCCGGGACGGCTGTGGACGGCAAGCCGGTCGAGATGGGGCAGTTGAAGCAGATCCGAAGCGAGTCCTGCTCGTGGAACACGGAGATGCTGGTGTGCGGCGCGGACAAGGAGTTCCGGTTGTACCGGTTCGCCGGCTGACCGGAAGTGAGCTTGACAGCGATCGATGCCTCGACTGGTGTGAACGGCAGAGAGATCGACGTTCGTCAGGAGGCCCCGTGTTCGTCCGACGACGGTGGACCGCGCTCGCCACCACAAGCATCCTGATCGCCGCTGTCCTGTCCCATCCCGGCCCCGGCGCCGCCGCGCCGGCCGCCCCCGCGATCACGCTCTCCCCCGCCGAGACCGCCCTGGTACGCGTCCAGCTGGCCGACCGGGCCCAACTCGACCGCCTCGTCGCCGGCCGCGCGGACCTGGCCAACCGTCCCCGCTCCCGCGACGGCGAGTGGATCGCCGACCTGGTCCTCACCGGCCGGCAGCTCGCCGACCTCACCCGGCAGGGCGCCACCGCCCTGCAGGTGGTGCAGCGGGCCGACGACGGCACCCGGCGGATCGCCGAGAGCCGCCGCGCCGCCCAGGAGCGCACCCGCGCCGGGCTGCGGACGAGCGGCGCCGCCACCGCTGTCGACACGCTCCAGTTCCTCCAGGCGTACTGGTGGACCACCGGCGGGCGGACGTTCGTCCAGGCCCAGGTCGCCACCACCGCCACCGACGACCCGGACGTGGAGATCACCGTCACCTGGCGTACGGCCGACGGCGCCACCGGCTCGTTCCCGCTGTACCGCTTCGAGGACTCGGGCGAGTACCAGTACCACTACGCGCTGCCGCAGCCGGTGCCCAGCCGGCCGGTGCAGTTCACCGCCACCTCCAGCCTGGGCGGGACGAGCCGGCCGGTGACGCCGTCGCTGTGGCCGAACGCGACCCCGCCGCCGCAGCCGGCCGGCTACCAGAAGGACTTCATCGACGCGTACCTGACGCCGGTGGACATCAAGGCGCGCATCGCCCGGCTCGGCCGCCAGTACCGCGACCTGGTCGACGTCATCGACCTGCCGAACAAGACCCAGGGGTACCGCCGCAACGCGGCCGCGTACCTGGGCGACCCGGCGGCCGCCGCCGTCGTGGTGGAGTCGGTCCGCTTCGGTGACCAGGGCATGAACGGCGTGCAGGTACGCACCGTCGACCCGGGCCGGCCGAACCGGCCGCTGAGCATGCGCTACCGGGACCGGGTACTCACGATTTCGCTGGCCACCGACCGGGCGGGCACTGTGACGAGCACCACCGACGACGTCGCCGCCCTGATCAACGCGCCGCGCGGCGCCCGCTTCCGGGCCACAGTGGAGGAAGGCTCGGCCGGGCTGCCGATGCCGGTCGCCGGGCCGGTACGCCTCGACGACGGGCTGCAGGGCACCGAGGTGCCGGCCCGGCCGTGGACGGTGCAGGCGCTGCGCATCGGCAAGCACCGTGACGGCTCCCGGATCGGCGTGCTCGCGTACTCGCAGGAGCACGCCCGCGAGTGGGCCACCCCGCTCGTCACGCTGGAGTTCGCCGAGCGGCTGCTCGCCAACGCCCGGACCGACGCGGCGACCCGCAAGCTGCTGGAGCAGGTGGACGTGTTCGTCATCCCGACGGTCAACCCGGACGGCGCGAACTACTCGTTCCACGACTACAACTTCCAGCGCAAGAACCTGGTCAACCACTGCGCCGGCGAGGCACGGGACCCGAAGTACCGGAACATGTGGGGCGTCGACGTCAACCGCAACTACACCGTCGGATCCCTGTTCGACGGGTACGTGGGCGCGAGCACGAACTGCCTGGCCGGCAACTACGCGGGCACGGCGGAGTTGTCCGAGCCGGAGAGCCGCAACGTGATCGACCTGGCCAAGGCGCACCCGAACATCAGGTTCGCGATGAACGTGCACTCCTACGGCGGCTACTTCATGTGGCCGCCCGGGGCGTACAGGGCCGACGGGCGGGTCACGCTGCCGCGCCCGTCGATCGACGAGTCGACGCTGTTCCTGGACAGCGCCCGGCGCATCGTCGGGGCCATCGCGGCCGAGCGCGGCACCGTCACCTGGCCGTCGCAGACCGGCCCGGTCGCCGACGTGCTCTACTCGGCGGCCGGCAACTCGGCCGACCAGCTCTACTACGAGCTGGGCATCTTCGCCTGGGACTTCGAGGTCGGCAACGACAGGTGGAACGAGGCCACCGGCCAGTGGGAGGGCGTCGGCTTCCAGCCGCCGTTCGACGAGGCGCACGGCGAGGCGCAGGAGTACGCCGGCGGCCTGGTGGAGCTGGTCCGGGTGGCCCGCGACTACGCGGCGAGCAACCCGGTCCGGCGCTGAGGGCAGGCGGTCCCCGGCCGGTGGAAGTCCGGCCGGGGACCGCGTCAGCCCTGCCCGTCTCGGTCCGCGGTGCCGAGGTCGCGGAAGACGGCGAGCGCGCCCGGGTCGTCGATGGTCGCCGGGACCGGCTCGTCGCGCCCCTCGACCAGGCCCCGCATGGTGCGGCGCAGGATCTTCCCGGAACGGGTCTTGGGCAGCGCCGGCACCACAGTCACCCGGCGGAACGCGGCCACCGGGCCGATCCGCTGCCGGACCAGCGCGACCAGTTCGGCGGCGAGCGCGTCCGGGTCCACGTCGGCGCCGGCCTTGAGCACCACGTACCCGCTGGGCACCTGCCCCTTCAGCGCGTCGGCCACGCCGATCACCGCGCACTCGGCCACCGCCGGGTGCGTCGCCAGGACCTCCTCCATCGCGCCGGTGGACAGGCGGTGCCCGGCCACGTTGATGACGTCGTCGGTGCGGCCCATCACGTACAGGTAGCCGTCCTCGTCGAACCGGCCGCCGTCGCCGGTCAGGTAGTGACCGGGGAACGTGGACAGGTAGGAGCGGACGAACCGCTCGTCGTCACCCCAGAGCGTGGGCAGGCAGCCGGGCGGCAGCGGCAGCCGGATGACGATCGAGCCGTCCGTGCCGGGCGGCACGTCCCGGCCCGCGCCGTCGACCACGCGCACGTCGTAGCCGGGCACCGGCACCGTCGGCGACCCCGGCTTGATCGGCAGCGGCTCCAGGCCGCGCGGGTTGGCCGCCACCGGCCAGCCGGTCTCCGTCTGCCACCAGTTGTCGACAACGGGTACGCCGAGCCGCTGCCCCGCCCAGGCCCAGGTGTCCGGGTCCAGCCGTTCACCGGCGAGGAAGAGGGTACGCAGCGCGCTCAGGTCGTACCGGTCGATGTGCGCGCCGTCCGGGTCCTGGCGGCGGATCGCCCGGATCGCGGTGGGCGCGGTGAACAGGGCGGCCACCCGGTGCTCGGCGGCGACCCGCCAGAACGCACCGGCGTCGGGGGTGCCGACCGGCTTGCCCTCGTAGAGCACAGTGGTCGCGCCGGTGAGCAGCGGCGCGTACACGATGTAGGAGTGGCCGACCACCCAGCCCACGTCGGAGGCGGCCCAGAAGACGTCGCCCGGCTCGATGCCGTAGACGTTGCGCATCGACCAGCGCAACGCCACCGCGTGCCCGCCGTTGTCCCGCACCACGCCCTTGGGCCGGCCCGTGGTGCCGGAGGTGTAGAGGACGTAGAGCGGATCCGTGGCGGCCACCGGCTCGCACGGCGCCGGTTCCGCGTCCGCCATCACCTCGGCCCAGGTCAGGTCGCGGCCCGGCACCAGCGGGGCGGGCTCCTGCGGGCGCTGCACCACCACGCAGCGCTCCGGCGAGTGTGCGGCCTCGTCCAGCGCGGCGGCCAGGATCGGGTGGTACGGCACCACCCGGTCGGCCTCGATGCCGCAGGAGGTGGCCACCACCACCTTCGGCCGCGCGTCGTCGATCCGGACGGCCAGCTCGTGCGCGGCGAAGCCGCCGAAGACCACCGAGTGCACCGCGCCGATCCGGGCGCACGCCAGCATGGCGATCACCGCCTCCGGGACCATCGCCAGGTAGAGCAGCACCCGGTCGCCCCGGCCGACGCCGAGCCGGCGCAGCGCACCGGCGAACCGGGCCGTCTCGGCGAGCAGTTCGGCGTAGGTGAGCGTGCGGACCGTGCCGGTCACCGGGCTGTCGTGGATCAGCGCGGGCTGGTCGCCCCGCCCGGCGGCGACGTGCCGGTCGAGCGCGTTGTGGCAGGTGTTCAGCACCCCGTCGGGGAACCAGCGGTACAGCGGCGCTGCCTCCTCGTCGAGGATGCGCTCCGGCGGGATGACCCAGTCGATGTCGGCCGCCGCGTCCCGCCAGAAGCCGGCCGGGTCGGCGATGCTCCGCTCGTACGCTGATCGATACGCGCCCATGCCGTCATGCTGCGCGGCGGCGGCGCGGCGGCACGACGGCCGGACGGGTCCGGTGCGCCGGAAGCACGCCCCGGCTCGCTGAACGGCCGCCCACGGCGGTGGGCGGCGGCCGCTCAGCCCAACGGGCGACGGATGAAGCCCGTGGGGCGGGGTAAGGCAACACGGTCCTGGTGGAGAGACGACCGGTGCCGCGGCGTACCGCGGCCGGGCACGCGGGCGGGCGGCGAGATGCCGTCCCGCCCGCGCATCCCAGGACCGACCCGGGCAAACCGACTTTGATCAATGACGGCCGTCGACTAGCGTGCGCAGGCGTGAAATCGAACCGGATCTTCCCGATCCTCCTGACCTGTGCCGTGCTGACCCTCGCCGGGTGCGGCGACGAGAAGCCCTCGACCACGGCCGGGCCGGCGGCCACGTCGGCCTCCGCGGTCCCCTCCACGGCGGCACCCTCGCCGTCGTCGGCCGCCGTGAGCGACAAGGACCTCTGCACCGCCGCAGAAAAGATCAACAAGGACATGCGGACGAAGCTCATGGCCGTCGTGCAGGGAGGCGGCGACCTGACGAAGGAGACCGGCGCGATCCTGACCGAACTCGGCGACCGGGTGACCAAGCTGGCCGGAACCGCCGGCGACGGCGAGGCGGCCACCGCCCTGAAGGAGTTCGGCGCGGAGGCCGGCAAGGCGGGCTCGGCGCCCGACCCGGGCACCGCCGCCGACAACCCCGCCATGGAGAAGGCCAGCAAGGACATCAACGCCGCCTGCAAGACGGCCGGCGCAACGACCACCTTCTGACGCCGACGTCCCCTGTCGTCCGTCCGGCGTGCGCCGGACGGACGACAGTCACCTAGACGCCTGTCACCCAGTTCCAGGCGGAGACCACCCACTCGGTCTGCTGCAGGTACGCCACCCCCACGCCGACCAGGAACAACGCGGTGACCAGGTGAGCGCCCTTGGCGCTGCGGCGCACCCGGCCCAACTGCCGCTCCAGGATCAGCCGCCCGAGCAGCCGGGCCAGCGCGAACAGGCCGGCCGCGGTGAGCAGGCTGAGCACGAACGTGAGCAGCGGGGCGATCAGGTTGCCCCGCCCGGAGATCGCCCAGATGCCCCAGCAGACGAACGCGAACAGGGCCCCGGCGGCGCTCAGCTCCCCGCCCTTGCGAGCCTGGGCGAGATGCCAGCTCATCGGCCGGCGCGGCGCCGGCTCACCGGCCCAGTCGCCGTGCTGCTCGACGGTGGGGAACTGCTCGGTGCGGGGCGTACGCGGCGTGCGCGGCTGACCGACCGCCGCCACCCCGCGCTGGAACGCGTCCCGCTGCGGGGGCACCACCCCCGGCTGGGGCGGCACCTCCACGGTGCGCTCGGCCCACGGCTGTGTCTGGTCCGCCATCTTCGTCCTCCCCCTCGACCGATTCCGGCCTCGGTTCCGAGGGTAGCCAGCCCGCAAATAGGGTGCCGACCCCCGTCACGGTGCGATACACACGTGCCGTGAACGACGTGCTGGTATCCCGGGCTGAGGACTTCGACGACATCGCGGCGCTGCTGGCGCTGGCCTTCCACGGCGATCTCGACCCCGACGTGCAGGCGCTCGAACGCCCGATCTTCGAGCCGGACCGGTCGTTACTGGTCCGCGACGGCGGGACGGTCGTGGCAAACGCCGCCGCGTTCAGCCGCGAGCTCGCGGTACCCGGCGCGCACGTGCCGGCCGCGCACGTGACCATGGTCGCTGTCGCACCCACGCACCGGCGGCGCGGCCTGCTCACCACGCTGATGCGCCGCCAGCTGCGGGACGTCCGCGACGCCGGCCGGGAACCGATCGCGGTGCTCTGGGCCAGCGAGAGCCGCATCTACCCCCGCTTCGGCTACGGGTCGGCGGCCCCGCGGTACGTGCTGTCCGTGGACACCACCGGGCTGCGCCTGCCCGCCCCGACGTCCGCCGAGGGCACGCTGCGACTGGACCGCCCGGACGCGCACCGGGACGAGCTGGCCCGGCTGTACGAGCAGGCACGCGCCGACCGTCCCGGCTGGTCCCGCCGCGACGAGCGCTGGTGGTCGTACCTGCTGGCGGACATCAAGGCCCACCGGGGCGGCGCCACCGAACGCCGGGTGCTGCTGCACGAGGGCCCCGGCGGGCTCGACGGGTACGCGCTCTACCGGACGAAGGACAGCTCCTCGGCCACCGGCCCGCAGGCCGAGACGCATGTCGGCGAAGTGGTGGCGCTGACACCGGAGGCGTACACGGCGCTGTGGCGGCTGCTGCTCTCGGTCGACCTGACCCGCCGGCTGTCGTTCCCGATCGCGGCAGTGGACGAGCCGCTGCTGCGGCTGGTGGACGAGCCCCGCCAGCTCTCCCCGCAGCTCGCCGACGCGCTCTGGGTACGGGTGGTGGACGTGCCGGCCGCGCTCGCCGCCCGGCGCTACGCCACCGACGTCGACGTGGTGATCGAGGTAACCGACGAACTGCTGAAGGAGAACACCGGCCGCTGGCGGCTGGTCGGCGGGCCCGACGGCGCGCAGTGCACGCCCACCACCGCCCCCGCGGCGCTGGCCTGCGACGTACGCGCTCTCGGCGAGCTGTACCTCGGCGGCGCGAACCCGTCCGCGCTGGCCGCCGCCGGGCACGTCCGGGAGCTGGTCCCGCACACCCTGACCGCGCTCACCCCCGCGTTCAGCTGGCACCGCGCCCCCTCCCCCATGGAGGTCTTCTGACCGCCCGCGCGCGAGGGCGCGCGCCCCGCCCCGGCCCGCCGATCATGAAGTTAGCGGCGCAAACCGTCCGGTTTGTTCCGGCCAACTTCATGATCGTGCTGGCGCGAGCAGGGAGCACTGGCAGCAGCGGGGCCTTCGGGAGACCGTCTGTGATCGTCGGCGCGCGCCTCGTCGACCTTGGAGTTGTGGCACCTCACATACCTCGCTCAGGGGGCACTCCGGGCACCACAACTCCATGATCGGCGGAGGGCTGGCTCGGTCGGGTGCGCCGGGGAGCGTGTGTGGGGCAGCGCGGGGTGCGAGCGGCGCGCGGGTGGCCGTGGGGAGGGTACGGTCGGGGAATGGGTGAGGCGGAGCGACGGCGACGGCGGCTGCGGCATCACGGCGAGAGCGGCACCCCGGTCGACACCCCCGGCACCGGCGACACAGCCGGGGCGACCACCGCCAGCACCGCCCCCGTACACGACGACGTGACGCCCCGGTCCCCGCGCGTCGGCCGGCCGGGCGAGCCGGAGCCCCGCGCGCGCCGCGCCGCGCCCGCCGAGGAGGGCGAGCGCGGGCTGCGCGGGCTGGTCGGCTCCGGCTCGTCGCAGGTGAGCGTCACCGCCGCGCTGCGGGCACGGGACGCCGCCCGCCCCACCGACGACGATCTCGCCGCGGCCGAGGAGCGGGTGGTGCTGATCCGGCGCAACTGGGTGCCCCGCGAGGAGCTGCCCCGCAACGGGCGGTGAGCCCGGCGGCGTCCGGTCAGGCGGGCAGCTCGGGCAGCTTGCGGCTCTGCTCGTAGGCGGCCACCTGCTCGATGCGCCGGCTGTGCCGGGGGTTGCCGGAGAACGGCGTGGTCAGGAACGCCTCGACCAGCGCGGTCGCCTCGTCCAGCGTGTGCTGGCGGGCGCCGATCGCGACGACGTTGGCGTCGTTGTGCTCGCGGGCCAGCTGGGCGGTCTCCACGTTCCACGCCAGCGCCGCCCGGACGCCGGAGACCTTGTTCGCGGCGATCTGCTCGCCGTTGCCGGAGCCGCCGATGACCACGCCGAGGCTGCCCGGGTCACCGACCACCCGGTCGCCGGTGTGCAGGCAGAACGCCGGGTAGTCGTCGTCCGGGTCGAAGGCGTGCGGACCCACGTCCACCACCTCGTAGCCCTGCTTGGCCAGGTGGTTGGCGAGGTGCACCTTCAACTCGAAACCGGCGTGGTCGGATCCCAGGTAGACGCGCATACCGCGCAGTCTGACAGGCCCGCCTCCGGGTCGGCGCACCGGCGGCGGCCCGGAGGCGGTACGTCACACGGTCAGTGCGGCAGCTCGGCCACGACCAGGCCGGCCCGCGCCTTCGGGGTGAACCAGGTGCTCTTGCGGGGCATCTTCTCCCTGGCCAGGTTCACCGCGACGAAGTCGTCCACGGTCACCGGCGCGACGAGCACCGCCAGCTCGGCCCGGCCGGCGTCGACCTCGCCGACGAGCCAGCTCGCCGGGTAGTCGCCGCCCACGTACGTGATCCGCTTGTCGCCCGGGTCGAGACCCAGCGCGTCGCGCAGCAGCAGACGCTCGACGAGCGCGTGGTCGAGGTTCTCCAGCCGGCCGGCGCCGACGTGCGGCAGCGTCACCGCGTACCCCCGGTCGCCGAGGTAGAGGCGCACGACGCCGCCGGTCGCCGGCACGTCCACCGGCCCGTCCACCGGGGTGATCTCCGCGCCCGCGGCACGCAGCCGGTCGAGCAGCTCGTCCGGCGTGGTGGTCAGCTCGCTGACCAGCCGGTTGTAGGGCTGGATGGCGACCGACGCGGGCGTGGTGACCACCGCCAGGAAGCGCGGGAACCCGCCGGTCTGCGCGGCCAGGCTGCGGTGGTTGCCGTCCGCGACCACCAGGTCCCCGCCGCCTGCGAGCGCGGTCAGCTCGTCCTGCGCCGGGCCCGGGCCGAGCAGCCAGATGGCGTGCGTGCGACCGGACTGGTCGACGTCGGTCGCGGCGGGCGCCCCGGCCGCCTCGGTCGCCGCCGCGAGCGCGGCGTGCAGCTCGTCGCCCTTGCCGGTCTGGAGCAGCAGTACGGGCGAGAGCAGGTGACCGATCGCCTCGGCCAGGGCGACGCGCTCGCGCACCTTGGCGATGAACACGTCCTCGTTGCGGATCACCAGACCCGGCTCGTCGGCGCGGGTGGAGATCTGGTCGGTGTCGACCATCGCCCACAGCCCGTACGCGCTCTCCTCGCCCGGCGCGCTGATCCGGTAGAGCACCACGACCTGCTCGGCCGGGGTGTAGCTGCCGTCCGCCTTCGCCTCGGCCAGGCGGGCCACCGCGTCCGGCAGCGCGTCGAGGAAGGACTTCCCGAGGCTGCCCGGCGCCCGGTGGGGCATCTCGATGCCCAGAGCGCTGTGCGGATTCGCCTCGACGATGGAGGTGATCTCCGCGTCGTCGGCGAACTCGTCGTAGTTCTGCGCGCCGGTGCCGCCAGTGGTGATCCAGGCCCGGGTGATCGGATGCACGACCGTCATGTCCGCTGACGCTACCCGGGCCCCGATCGCCCCCGCCGCCGGACTCACCCGCTTACCACCAGGTGAAAGGAAGGGCCCCCTGTTAACGCCTCCGGTAGAGGAAGGGCCCCTTCTTAACACCGGGAAGGGCGACTCAGGCGGTGGGGTTACGGTGCCGGCCCGGGGTCGGACGGCGGGCCGGCGCGGCGGGGCGGGAGCCGGCGTTGAGGCGTACCGTCGTCGCACCCGCGGCGGCCGGGTGGGCCGCGGCGCCGGTCCGCGACGGCGCCCGCCCGGGCCGGACGGTTTCGGCCGGCGGCGTCATCCGCGAGGTGGCCACCACCCGGGCCACACCGACCACGATCGGCGGGGCCAGCAGGTCGGCCACCTCGGCCGGGCCGGCCGGCCAGTCGCTCTCGGTCACCGACCAGTACGTCGCACCGGAGTCCTCGGCCGCCTGCTGCGGCGCGTAGTCGGACATGCGGCGGTGCTTAGCCATGGGAACGCCTCCAGGAGCTGCCGTGGTGCGGCCCCGCGCGGGCCGTCGGCTGGGACACCCGGTGAAACGAGCCCCGCACCGGCCCGGTGACGGGCGGCGCGGGGGCTCGGGGCGCGGCGTCGCGAGGGCCCGGGGTGTTGAGAAGGGCCCCTTCCTCTACCGGAGGCGTTAAGAAGGGGCCCTTCCTTGCACCGCGTCAGTCGAAGATGGGGCCCTGCTCGCGGGTGCGCTTGAGCTCGTAGAACCCGGGGGTGGCGGAGACCAGCAGCACGCCGTCCCAGAGGCGGCCGGCGGCCTCGCCCTTCGGCGCCGGGGTGATCACCGGGCCGAAGAAGGCGACCTGCCCGCCGTCCGGGCCCGGGGCGTGGACCACCGGCGTGCCGACCTCGGTGCCGACCGGCCGCATGCCCGCCTCGTGGCTGGCCCGCAACGCGTCGTCGTACTGGGTGGACTCGGCGGCGTCGGCGAGCGCCGGGTCCAGACCGACGTCGGTGAGCGCGCCCACCAGCATGTCGCGGCCCAGCTCCTCCTTGCCGAGATGGATCCGGGTGCCCATCGCGGTGTAGAGCTTCGCCAGCGCCTCGGCGCCGTGCGCCTGCTCGACGGCGATGCACACCCGCACCGGACCCCAGCCCTTGACCATCAGGTCCTGGTACTCCTCCGGGAGGTCCCGGCCCTCGTTGAGCACGGACAGGCTCATCACGTGGAACCGGATGTCCACGTCCCGGACCTGCTCGACCTCGAGCAGCCAACGGGAGGTGATCCAGGCCCACGGGCACAGCGGGTCGAACCACATGTCCGCGGTGACACGTTCGGTCACGGTGTCATCCCTTCACGACTTCGTCCGCGCCGGGGACCCGGCACGGTCACCCCCGATCCTCCACCCCCTGCCGTATCGACCGGTACCGGAATGAGAGCGTGACCTCGACCACCGAGAGCGGTCCGTGCATGGAAGACTCGGTTCTCAGCGGACCGTCACGAGCGGGCCGGGAAAGACCGGTGCCGCGGGGCGCGGCGAGACGAGTGGGATGGAGACGAACGTGCCGGGAGTGCGCAACCTGACCCAGGTCGAGGCGACCGAGCGGGCCCGCCTGCTCGAGGTGACCGGGTACGACATCAGCCTTGACCTGTCGACCGCGGTGCAGCCCACCGGTCGCACGTTCCGCTCGGTGACCGAGGTCCGGTTCCGCTGCGCCGAGCCGGGGGCCACCACCTTCATCGAGGCGGCCGCCGAGTCGGTGCGCTCCGCCACGCTCAACGGCGAGCCGGTCGACCTGTCCGGCTGGTCCGCCGAGAAGGGCCTCACGCTGACCGGTCTGGCCGCCGAGAACGTGCTCGTGGTCGACGCCGACTTCGGCTACTCCAACAGCGGGCAGGGTCTGCACCGCACCGTCGACCCGGTGGACGGCGAGACCTACCTCTACAGCCAGTTCGAGACCGCCGACGCGCAGAAGGTCTACGCCTGCTTCGACCAGCCCGACCTGAAGAGCGTCTACACCTGGCACGCCACGGTGCCGGACCACTGGCGGGTCGTGTCGAACATGCCGGTGGCCCGTGAGGAGGCGGCCGGCGAAGGGCTGAAGACGGTGCACTTCACCGTCTCGGAGCGGATGAGCACGTACATCACCGCGCTCTGCGCCGGGCCGTACCACGAGGTGCGCCGCAGCCACGACGGCATCGACATGGGCTACTTCTGCCGGGCCAGCATGGCCCCGCACATGGACGCCGACGACCTGCACCTGATCACCACGCAGGGCTTCGACTTCTTCCACGAGAAGTTCGGCGTGCGTTACCCGCTGCCCAAGTACGACCAGCTCTGGGTGCCGGACTTCAACGCCGGCGCGATGGAGAACTTCGGCTGCGTCACGCACGCCGAGTCGCACTACATCTTCCGCTCGCAGGTCACCGACTTCGAGTACGAGCAGCGCGCCAACACGATCCTGCACGAGCTGGCGCACATGTGGTTCGGTGACCTGGTCACCATGCGCTGGTGGAACGACCTGTGGCTCAACGAGTCGTTCGCCGAGTGGGCGAGCCACTGGTGCAACACGCACGCCACCCGCTTCACCGACGCGTGGACCACGTTCCTGTCGATCCGCAAGAACTGGGGTTACCGGCAGGACCAGCTCTCCTCCACCCACCCGGTCTACTGCGAGATGCCGGACCTGGAGGCGGTCGAGGTCAACTTCGACGGCATCACGTACGCCAAGGGCGCGAGCGTGCTCAAGCAGCTCGTCGCGTACGTCGGCGAGGAGCCGTTCCTGGCCGGCCTGCGCGCCTACTTCGGCAAGTACGCCTGGGGCAACGCCACCTTCGACGACCTGCTCTCCGAGCTGGAGACGGCCTCGGGCCGGGAGCTGCGCAAGTTCGCCGCCCAGTGGCTGGAGACCGCGCAGGTCAACACGCTGCGCCCGGAGGTGACCATCGGCGCCGACGGCACGTACGAGCGGGTGGTGGTCCGGCAGGAGGCGCCGTCGGGCTACCCGACGCTGCGTACCCACCGCATCGGCGTGGGCCTGTACGACCTGACCGACGGCCGGTTGGTGCGCCGGGAGCTGATCGAGACCGACGTGACCGGCGAGCTGACCGAGCTGTCCGCGCTGCACGGCAAGCCGGCCGCGGATGTGCTGCTGCTCAACGACGAGGACCTCACGTACGCCAAGCTGCGGCTGGACGAGCGGTCGATGGCCACCGTGGTGCAGCACATCGCCGGCTTCGACTCGTCGCTGGCCCGGGCGCTGTGCTGGACGGCCGCCTGGGACATGACCCGCGACGCCGAGCTGTCGGCCCGCGACTACGTGGCGCTGGTGCTGGCCGGGCTGACCGCCGAGACCGACATCAATCTGGTCACGGCCACGCTGCGGCAGGCGACCACCGCGCTCACCTTCTACGCCGACCCGGCGTGGGCGCCGACCGGCTGGGCGGACCTGGCCCGTACCGCCCGGACCGCGCTGGCCGCCGCCGAGCCGGGCAGCGGTTTCCAGCTCGCCTGGGCCCGCTCGTACGCCTCGTCGGCCCGCTCCGGCGAGGATCTGGCGACGCTGCGCGGCTGGCTGGAGGGCAACGGGGTGCCGGAGGGGCTGACCGTCGACACCGAGCTGCGCTGGACCGTGCTGCAGTCGCTCGTGGCCAACGGCGCGGCCGGTGCCGCCGACGTGGACGCGGAACTGGCCGCCGACCGTACCGCCAGCGGCGAGCGGGAGGCCGCGTACGCGCACGCGCTGGTGCCGACCGAGGAGAACAAGGCGGCGGTGTGGGCGCTGCTCACCGGCCCGGACGCACTGCCCAACTGGCGCAACCGGGCGCTGCTGCAGGGCTTCACCCACTCGGCGCAGGTCGAGCTGACCGCGCCGTACCGGGAGCGGTACTTCGCCACCGTGGACCAGGTGTGGGCGCAGCGTGACAGCGAGCCGGCGCAGGAGTTCGTCCAGCTCGCCTACCCGGCGCACCTGGTCGAGGAGGACACGGTCGCGGCCACCGACGCGTGGCTGGCCCAGGACGGGCGGCCGGCGTCGCTGCGGCGGCTGGTGGCCGAGGGCCGCGACGGCGTGGTCCGCGCGCTGAAGGCCCGCGAGCGCGACGCCCGCACCGCCTGAACAGAGGTACGGGGGCCGGCGTGGGTGGGAGCCCACGCCGGCCCCCGGCCGAGAACACGGAAAAGCTTGGCTCCCGCCGAGAACACGGAAAAGCCCGGCCCGCGCGGTGCGCGGGCCGGGCTTCGTCGTGTGCGGGGCGGGTCAGCCCTTGCCGGCGTGACTGGCGAGCTGGTCGAGGCCCTGGATGATACCGCCGGCCAGGTCGCCGCCGCCGAAGGCGGCCACCATGGAGAGCGCGGCCAGCTTCGCGTACGTGTCCGGGATGCGCTTGCGCGCGTACCGGCCGGTGACGACCTCCAGCTGCCGCTGGTTGGGCGACACCGCGATCAGCACCGAGCGGTCGGGCTCGGCGAGCTGGCGGTGCAGCCGCTCGGCGTGCTCCCGGATCGGCTCGTCGAGCCCGCCGACGTAGACCGAGAAGACCAGGCCGGTGCCCTGGTCGGCGAGGCGCAGCGCCTCGTCGATGCGGAGCAGCTGACGGGTCGAGAACGGTCCGTCCAGCACGTCGGGCGGAGTGTCCGTCCCCGTCGTGGGCCGCGCTTCACCAACGGTCACTTGCGCCTCCGGTTCCACCGGCCGGCGCCTCCCGGCCGGCCTGCTCCTGCTTGCGGCTGGTCAACGCCGGCGCCTGCGCCCCGGCGGCCAGCGCCGTGCCGGCCGAGTCGGCCAGCTGCTCCGGACGGCCCAGGAACCAGACCGGAGTGAAGTCGAAGGGCCGGCCCGGCCGGTAGCGCTTGGCGCCGCCACCGTTGCCACGGCTGCCGACGGCCGCGAGGCCGGCGATCAGCAGCACCGCGGCGGCCGGGATGCCGACGAAGACCACCAACGTCTCGGTAACAGACAATCCCAACGCCCCCAGGCGGAAAGAGAGACCAGGAATGGTTCGGGTCGGGTGACCGGTCAGGACCGGCCGCGCCCCACCTCACTTGTGATGTTCACGTTAGCGGAGTCGGTGGCCAGCCAGATTGCGGGGTGCTGATCCCATCCGCCACTCGAGTGCTCAAGCTGCGCGGCAGTGGCGACCAATGTCGCGTCGTCGCCGTACCGGCCGGTGAGCAGCACCCCGACCGGCAGGCCGTCGGCGGTCCGTCCGACCGGCAGCGAAACGGACGGATCGCCTGTGACGTTGAAGACCGCGCAGTACGGCGAGAAGCGCCGCTGCCTGTCGAAATCCTCCGCCGGTTCGAGGGCGGCGAGCGCGCCCACCGGCATCCGCGGGGCCGCGAGCGTCGGGCAGAGCAGCAGGTCACAGCCGGCGGTACGGCGCACGCCGAGGCGTACCTGCGCCTGCAGCTCGCCGAGCGCGGCCATCAGCGCGGGGACGCCCAGCGCCGCGCCGCGGCCACGCAGGAACCGGGTCAGCGGCAGCAGCTCGCTCTCCCGGTCGGGCGGGACCGGCGTGACCGCCAGCGCGTACCAGAGGGTCTCGAACAGCGGCCACGCCTCGGGGCCGAGCGGCGCGGGAACGTCGACCACCTCGTGCCCGGCGTCGGCGAGCAGCGCGGCGGCCCGGTCGACGGCGGCGACGCAGTCCGGGTGGACCGGCTCGTCGGCGAGCATCGGCGTGGTGAAGCGGCCGACGCGCAGCCGGCCGGGCCCGGTGGCGCGGGCGGACCGGGCGACGCCGAGGTAGCCGCCGGCGGGCGCGGCCGGCGGCAGGTACGGCTCGCCGGGCACCGGCCGGGCCAGCACGTCGAGCATCGCGGCCACGTCGGCGACGGTACGGCCGATCGGCCCGTTCACCGGCAGCCCGAAGCCGCCGAAGCCGAGTGGCCCACCGGAGACCATGCCCCGGCTCGGTTTGTAGCCGATCAGGCCGCAGAGCGCGGCCGGGATGCGCAGCGAGCCGCCGCCGTCGGAGCCCTGGGCCACCGGCACCAGCCCGGCGGCGACCGCCGCGGCCGCGCCCCCGCTGGAGCCGCCCGCGGTGTACGCGAGGTCCCACGGGTTGCGGGCGGGCGGCGCGACCCGCCCCTCTGAGTAGAGCGAGCAGCCCAGTTCGGAGGTGGTGGTCTTGCCGACGCTGACCAGTCCGGCTTCGGCCAGGAGGCGGACCACGTCGGCGTCGACCGGCGGGACGAAGTCGGCGAAGGCGGCCGAGCCGAAGGTGGTGCGTACCCCGGCGGTGAGCGTCAGGTCCTTGATCGCGGTCGGCACCCCGTGCAGGGGATGCCGGTCCGCCGCCGGGACCGCGTCGGCCGCCCGGGCCGCCGCCCGCGCGTGCCCGGCGGTGACAGTGACGAACGCGCCGACGGTGTCGCCGAGCGCCTCGACCCGGCGCAGGTGGTGCTCGACCAGCTCCAGGCTGGACAGCTCGCCCCGGCGGATCGCGGCGGCCTGCTCCAGCGCGGTCAGGTCGTGCGGCTCGGCCATGCCGTCCATCCTGCCGGGCCGGTGGCCGGGAGGCCGGGCGACACGTCCGGCCTGCCCTGAACAGCGCCGGGTGCGTCCGTCGACTCTAGGGCGACGACGGACGCACCCGCGCCGGCCTCAGCGGCCGAGGAACCGCAGCGCGTTGCCGCCGAGCAGCGCGGCCCGCTGCTCGTCGGTGAGGAAGTCCGCCCGGTGCACCACCTGGCCCACCGGCCGCTCTCCCAGCGGGTACGGGTAGTCGCTGCCGAGCAGCACCCGCTCGGCGCCCATGGTGTCCACGAGCAGCCGCAGCGCGGCCGGCTCGAAGACCACCGAGTCGACGTGGAACCGGTCCACGTACGAGCTGGGCGGCGCGCTCGACGCGCCGCGTACCAGGTCGCCGCGGCGGTGCCAGGCGTTGTCGGCGCGACCCAGCCAGAACGGGAAGCTGCCGCCGCCGTGCGCGAAGCAGATCCGCAGCGTCTCCGGCACCCTGTCGAACACGCCGCCGAGGATCAGCGCCAGCACCGACAGGTGCGTCTCGGCCGGCATCCCGGTCAGCCACCGGGCCATCCACCGGTCCAGGCGGGGGCCGCCGGGCATGTCCCACGGGTGCACGAAGACCGGCGCGCCGACCTCGGCGCAGTGGGTGAGGAACTGCACGATGCCCGCGTCGTCCAGGTCGCGGTCGCCGACGTGGTTGCCGATCTCCACCCCGGCGTGCCCGGCCGCCAGGCAGCGGTCCAGCTCGGCGCAGGCCGCGTCCGCGTCCTGCAACGGCACCTGGCAGAACGGCACCAGCCGGTCGCCGCCGGCCGCGGTGACCTCGAGTGTGAGGTCGTTGAAGATCCGGGCCACCTTGACCGCCTGGTCGGCCGGGCGGTCGTAGCTGAAGAAGACCGGGGTGGGCGAGACGACCTGCACGTCCACGCCGTCGGCGGACATGTCGGCGAGCCGGGTCGGCGCGTCCCAGCACTGGGCGCCGATCGGCCGGAACTCCGTCTCCCCCACCATGATCATGGCGGCGCGTTCGGAGTCCACTCGCAGCCAGGGCCAGCCGGACCCGCCGCACGCCGCGGCGAGGTCCGGCCACCCCTTCGGTACGACGTGCGTGTGCACGTCCACGACCGGCACGCGTCAGCCCTTGCCCGGGTGCAGCGCGCCGCAGTTGTCGCAGGTGCGGGCCTTCTCGTCGGCGTAGAACGCGGCGAAGACCGGGGGCAGGTCGGCGGCGATGTCGCGGACCTGCAACTCGACCTCGTGCACCTTGTGGTGGCACTCGAGGCAGTACCACTGGAACTTCTCCAGCGTGCCCTCCTCGCGGACCCGCTCGATCACCATGCCGATCGAGCCGGCCTCGGGACGCTGCGGCGAGTGCGGGGTGTTGCGCGGCAGCATCCACATCTGCCCCTCGCGCACGTGCACCGTACGCGGCCCCTCGGGGAGCATCAGGTTGACGTGCATGTTGCCCTTGACCTGGTAGAAGAACTCCTCGTACGGGTCGACGTGGAAGTCCGTGCGCTGGTTCGGGCCGCCCACCACCATGACGATGAAGTCGTCGCTGCCGGGCAGCATCTCCTTGTTGCCCACCGGGGGCTTGAGCAGGTGCTGGTTGTCACCGATCCAGCCGGAGAAGCTGAACGGCTCGGCGATCTCACTCATGGGAACCTCCCGACGGAAGTAGGGCGACGGCCTGCATCTCGATCAGCAGATGCGGGTGCGGAAGCTGGTGTACGGCCACCGTGGTCCGGGTCGGGCCGGTGGCGTCGAAGAACTCGGCCCACACCTGGTTGTAGCCACCGAAGTCGTTCATGTTGACCAGGTAGCTGGTGACCTGCACCAGGTCGGTCAGGTCGGCGCCGACCGTGCGCAGCAGGTCCCGGATGTTCTCGATCACGGCCCGGGTCTGCTCCCGGATGTCGAGGTCGGTGGTGCCGAGCTCGTCCACTGCGACGCCGGCGAACGTGTTGTCCGGCCGGCGCGACGACGTGCCGGACACGTAGACGAATCCGCCGGCAATCTTGACGTGCGGGAACGCGCCCCGCGGCACGGCCTTCCCGGCCACCACGCGGGCGGTCATGGGAGAGCCTTCAGGGAGGCGGAACCGAGCTTCTCCACAGTGGCGCGCACGTGTGCGCCCGGTCGCAACGGCACCGCTGCGGTGGCCGCGCCGGCCAGGAACACCCAGCCCTTGCGCAGCCGGACGCCGTGCCGGCCGGCCAGCCGCAGGCCCTCGTCCAGGGCGCGACGCGGGTCGCCGAGGATGGCGGCGGTCGAGCCGACCTGCGCCACCCGCCCGTCGATCTCCAGCAGCACGCCGAGGTTGTCCAGCCCGTCCGGCACCGGCGACCACGGCCCGACCACGAAGGCGGCGGCCGAGGTGTTGTCGGCGATCACGTCCGGCAGGGAGAAGGTGAAGTTCGCGTACCGGGAGTCGATCAGCTCGATCGCCGGGGCGACCGCGCGTACCGC
The DNA here is from genome assembly GCF_001905625.1 of Micromonospora sp. TSRI0369. Lineage (NCBI taxonomy): Bacteria > Bacillati > Actinomycetota > Actinomycetes > Micromonosporales > Micromonosporaceae > Micromonospora > Micromonospora sp. TSRI0369. Next base: position 186,731 of record NZ_LIVU01000007.1, on the reverse strand, counting down.
CCGGGTGAACGAGCCGACCGGTTCGCCCGGGTCGGGCAGCCGGTCCAGCAGGAACGCCACCTCCGGCTCGACGCGCGGGTGGATGAAGTCGCCGACGTCGACGGCGCCGCCGTCGGGCACCCGCATCACGTCGGTCAGCCGGCCCCAGATCACCTCGTCCACGCCGACCTGGGCCATCTTGGCCTTGCTGGTGAGGCCCATCTTCAGGCCGACCAGCCGCTCGCCCCGGTCGAGGCGGCGCTTCACCAGCGCGGTCTGCACCGCGTACGCGGCGTCCACGTCGAGGCCCGTCTCGGCGGCGAGCTGCGGGATCGCGGTGGCGGTGTCGGCCGCCGCGCCCAGCTTCTCCGCGATGCCGGCGGTGTCCGGCCCGATCATGCTGCGCCACCTTTCGTTCGCGACTGCGGGGCTCGCAAACCCGGCTCACTCCTCGCGCTCACGGCCTCCTTACCGGCCAGGTCCAGTGCCACGTCCACGATCATGTCCTCCTGGCCGCCGACCATCCGGCGACGGCCCAGCTCGACCAGGATCGAGCGGACGTCCACGCCGTACTTGGCCGAGGCACGCTCGGCGTGACGCAGGAAGCTTGAGTAGACGCCCGCGTACCCCAGGGAGAGCGTCTCCCGGTCCACCTGGACCGGCCGGTCCTGCAAAGGGCGGACGAGGTCGTCGGCGGCGTCCATCAGCGCGAACACGTCGCAGCCGTGCTTCCAGCCGTGCAGCTCGGCGACCGCGACGAAGACCTCCAGCGGCGCGTTGCCCGCGCCCGCGCCCATGCCGGCGAGCGACGCGTCCACCCGGACCGTCCGCCCGGACGGCGAACCGAGCGGGCCGTCGCCGAGGATCCGGCCGTGCTCGACCGCCAGCACGCTGTTCGCCACGCCCAGGGACAGGTTGTGGTGCGCGTGGATGCCGATCTGCGTCTCCGGCTCCAGCACCTGCCGGTACGCGTCGACGCGCTGCGCCACGTCCGACATCAGCAGCCGCCCGCCGGAGTCGGTGACGTAGACGCAGTGCGCGCCGTACGACTCCATGAGCTTGGCCTGCGCGGCCAGCCCGGCCGGGTCGTTGAGGTGCGACATCATCAGGAACCCGGAGACGTCCATGTCGTTCTCCCGGGCCCAGGCGATGTGCTGGGCCGAGATGTCCGCCTCGGTGCAGTGCGTGGCGATCCGGACGCTTGTCACGCCCAGCGCCTTCGCCGCCTTCAGGTCGGCGATGGTGCCGATGCCCGGCAGCAGCAGCGTGGTGAGCCGGGCGGTGGTGAGCACCTCGGCGGCGGCGGCGATCCAGTCCGCGTCGGCGGCGGCGCCGTGCCCGTAGTTGACGCTGGAGCCGGCCAGGCCGTCGCCGTGCGCCACCTCGACAGCTGCCACACCGGCCGCGTCGAGCGCGGCGGCGATGGTACGCACCTGGTCGACCGTGTAGCGGTGCCCGATGGCGTGCATGCCGTCGCGCAGCGTCACGTCCTGGATGTAGAGGTCGGTCATCGCGCACTCACCTCCGTCGCGCGCAGCGCCACCAGCCGCTCCGCGGTGCGCAGCGCGGCCGACGTCATGATGTCGAGGTTCCCGGCGTACGCGGGCAGGTAGTGCCCGGCGCCGGAGACCTCCAGGAACACCGACACCTGCAGGCCGGTGAAGTGCCGGCCGAGCACCGGCGCGTACGTGTCGACAGGGTCGAACTGCACGTCCTGCTTGAGCCGGTAGCCGGGCACGTACTCCTGCACGGCCTTGACCATGTCGGCCACCGAGGCGGCGATCGCGCCCCGGTCGGCGTCGGCGTCCGGGCACAGGCAGTAGACCGTGTCGCGCATCAGCAGCGGCGGGTCGGCCGGGTTCAGCACGATGATGGCCTTGCCGCGTTCGGCGCCGCCGACCACCTCGATCGCCCGGGCGGTGGTCTCGGTGAACTCGTCGATGTTGGCCCGGGTGCCCGGACCGGCCGACTTCGAGGCGATCGAGGCGACGATCTCCCCGTACGCGACGGGGGTGACCCGGCCGACCGCGTGCACGATCGGCACCGTGGCCTGCCCGCCGCAGGTCACCATGTTGACGTTCGGCTCGCCCAGGTGCTCGTCGAGGTTCACCGGCGGCACCACGTACGGGCCGATCGCGGCCGGCGTCAGGTCGACAACGGTGCGCCCGTGCGCCCGCAGCACCTCGTCGTGGCGCTTGTGCGCGCCCGCCGAGGTGGCGTCGAAGACGAGCTGGACGTCCGCGAACTCGGGCAGCGCGACCAGCCCGTCGACGCCCTCGGCGGTGGTGGTCACGCCGAGCCGGCGGGCCCGGGCCAGACCGTCCGAGGCCGGGTCGATGCCGGCCATCGCCACCATGTGCAGGCTCTCACTGAGCCGCAGCACCTTGATCATCAGGTCGGTGCCGATGTTGCCCGACCCGAGCACCGCCACTCCGACAGTCATGACGTTCCCTCCGTCGAGAAACAGGTACGCACCGAGCCGAGCCCGGAGATGCGCGCCTCGTACGCGGCGCCGGGCGTGACCGGCACCATCGGCCCGAGCGCGCCGGAGAGCACCACGTCGCCCGCGCGCAGCGGGTCACCGGCGCGGGCCATCGTGCCGACCAGCCACTGCAACGCGTGCAGCGGATTGCCGAGGCAGGCCGCGCCCGCGCCGACCGAGACCGGCTCACCGGCGTGCTCCAGCACCATGCCGCACAGCCGCAGGTCCACGTCGGCGAGCCGCCGGGGCGCGGTGCCGAGCACGAACAGCCCGCTGGAGGCGTTGTCCGCCACCGTGTCGACGATGGAGATGTCCCAGTCGGCGATCCGCGAGTCGACGATCTCGATGGCCGGCAGCACGTGGTCCACCGCCCGGATCAGGTCGACTGTGGTGACCCGCTCGTCCGGCAGGTCCGCGCCGAGCACGAAGGCGATCTCCGCCTCCACCCGCGGCTGGAGCAGCCGCCCGATCGGCACCTCGACGCCGTCGCCGACAGCCATGTCGTCGAAGAGCACCCCGAAGTCGGGCTGGAAGACGCCGAAGCTCTCCTGCACGGTCCGCGACGTCAGGCCGATCTTCGCGCCGACGCGGCGGTGCCCCTTGCCCAGCCGCTGCCGGGTGTAGACCTGCTGCACCTGGTACGCGGCCTCGACGTCGCCCTCGGGCAGCAGCCGGCCGCGCAGGGGCGGGCAGGGTTTGCCCTCCTGCCGGGCCACTGCGAGTTCCCGGTTGGCGGCCTCGATGTCCACGGTCATGGCGGTTCCTCGCTTACGTCGCTGGGGATTCCGGCCATTCTGCCCACCACGCGCGCCCGCGCCGGTCTTCGCGCTCATGTGAGATCCACGCAGACGTTTGTGAGTTCGGAGTAAAAGTCGAGCGAGTGCACGCCGCCCTCGCGGCCGACACCCGACGCCTTCACCCCGCCGAACGGGGTCCGCAGGTCGCGCAGGAACCAGGTGTTCACCCAGACGATGCCCGCGTCGAGCCGGGCGCCGGCCCGGTGCGCCCGGCCCACGTCCCGCGTCCACACCGTCGCGGCCAGGCCGTAGTCGGTGCCGTTCGCCAGCGCGAACGCCTCGTCCTCGTCGTCGAACGGCGCGACGTGCACCACCGGGCCGAAGATCTCCTCCTGGTTGGTGCGGGCGTCCGCGCCGAGCCCGGTGAGCACCGTCGGCTGCACGTACGCCCCGCCGTCGCGGCCGTCGCCGAAGCGCGGCGTCCCGCCGCCCGCGCGGACCTCGGCGCCCTCGGTGCGGGCCAGCGCGTAGTGGCCGAGCACCTTGTCCCGGTGCCCGTGCGAGATGAGCGGCATGTTCGCCGTCGCCTCGTCGTGCGGCCAGCCGTACGCCAGTTCGTCGGCGCGCTTGGCCAGCCGCGCGGTGAACTCCTCGAACACCGGCCGCTGCACGTAGATGCGCTCGGTGCACAGGCACACCTGGCCGCCGTTGGTGAAGCTGGACCGCACCGAGCCGGCGACCGCCGCGTCCAGGTCGGCGTCGGCGAAGACCAGGCCGGCGTTCTTGCCGCCCAGCTCGAAGCTGACCGCCTTCACCCCGTCGGCGGCGGCCCGCATGATCGCGCTGCCGGTGGCCGACTCGCCGGTGAACGTGATCGCGTCCACGCCCGGGTGGCGGGTCAGGTGCTCGCCGGCCGAGCCCGGGCCGAAGCCGTGCACCAGGTTGAACACGCCGTCGGGCACGCCGGCCGCGGCCATCACCTCGGCCAGCAGCGTGGCCGACGCGGGGGTCTCCTCGCTGGGCTTGACCACCACGGCGTTGCCGCAGGCCAGGGCCGGGGCGACCTTCCAGGTGAGCAGCAGCAGCGGAAGGTTCCACGGCACGATCACGGCGACCACGCCGACCGGCTTACGGACCGCGTAGTTGAGCGCCCGGCCGCCGGTCGGGGTGACTGTGGTGAACGACTCGGTGGGCGCGGTCGCGACGATCTCGGCGAACGCGCGGAAGTTCGCAGCGCCGCGCGGGATGTCGAGCGTCCGGGCCTGCGAGATGGCCTTGCCGGTGTCCGCCACCTCGGCGGCCACCAGGTCGTCGAAGCGCCGTTCCAGCTCGTCGGCGACCCGGCGCAGCACCTCGGCCCGTTCCCGCTCCCCCATCCGGCCCCACGGGCCGCGCAGCGCCGCCCGGGCGGCCGCCACCGCGTCGTCCACCGTGGACTGCGACGCCTCGACCACCTCGAACACCGGCTCGCCGGTGACCGGGCTGCGCTTGGTGAACCGGGAGCCGGCGTCGACGAACTCGCCGCCGACGAAGTTGCGCAGCAGGCCGGGGCCGTCCGGCGCGTGCCCGGCCATCAGCCGGGGATCCCAGAGCGTCATCGCCGCCGCCCCAGCGCCGCGCGGACCCCACCGGCGAGCAGCGCCACCGCGCCGGCCGCGACCGCGCCGACGACCGCGTACTGCGCGCGCACCCGGCGGCGCACCTGCGCGTACGGGGTGGTGGAGAAGGAGACCAGCTCGTACTGGGAGACGTAGCGGCCGGGCAGGACGCGCTCCAGCGCGTGCTCGACCTGCTTGCGGGTGCGGAACACCGGTGAGGCGACCTTGTCCCGCATCTCCACGAAGTTCGCCAGCGCCATCCGGGCGATCGCCTCCGCGTTGTCCTGCCGGCGGTGCTGGTAGAGCGGCAGCGCGGCGGCCCACTCGTCGTCGCACTCGTCCAGGCAGCGGTCCAGCTCGACCACGTCCTCGAACGCGCAGTTCGCGCCCTGGCCGTAGAACGGCACGATGGCGTGCGCGGCGTCGCCGATCAGGCCGACCTTCCCGGCCACCTGCCACGGCGTGCAGCGCACCGTGCCGAGCAGGCCGACCGGGTTGTGCTGGTAGTCGTCGACCAGGTTGGGGGCCAGCGGGACCAGGTCCGGGTAGTGGGTGGCGAAGAACCCCTCGATCGCCGCCGGGCTGCTCAGCGACGCGAAGCTGCGCGTGCCGTGGGTGGGCCAGAACAGCGTGCAGGTGAAGGAACGGTCCGGGTTCGGCAGCGCGATCATCATCGAGGTGCCGCGCGGCCAGATGTGCAGCGCGCCCGGGTCGAGCGCGAACTCCCCGCCCAGCGGCGGGATGGTCAGCTCCTTGTAGCCGTAGTCGAGGAAGTCGAGGCTCTCGGTAACTCCCCCGTACGCGAGCAGCTGCCCGCGCACCGCGGAGCCGGCGCCGTCGGCGCCGAGGATGACCGAGGCGGCGGCGGTGACCTTGCCCTGCGGGGTCTCGAACGTCATCTCGCCGCCGAGCGGGTCGAGGCCGACCAGCCGGTGGTCGAACGCGACCCGCACGTTCGGCAACGCGGCGGCGGCGTCGAGCAGCGCGTTGTTCAGCGCGCCCCGGCTGATCGAGTTGATCGCCCGGTCCCCGGAGCCGCTGTAGGACTGGAACTCCGACTCACCCTCGACCGGGTGGATCATGCGGCCGCGCATCGGCAGCGCGTCCGCCATCACCTCGTCCTCCAGGCCGATGTGGCGCAGCGCGTCCAGGCCGCGCTCAGACAGCGCCAGGTTGATCGAGCGGCCCCGCTCGGCGGTGCCGGCACGCGGGTCGGGCCGCCGCTCGTAGAGGGCCACCGGGTAGCCGCGCCGCGCCAGGTAGCAGGCCAGCAGGCAGCCGGCCAGTCCGGCGCCGACCACAGCGATCTCGTCGCGCTCCGTCATGACCCCTCCTTCTCAAACGTCGCCGCCAGCGCCTCGGCGACCCGCCAGCAGTCGTGGTACGTCGAGTAGAGCGGCACCGGGGCGAACCGGACGATGTCCGGCTCCCGGGCGTCGGCGACGACGCCGTGCTCGTGCCGCAGCCGCTTGGTCAGCTCGTTGGCGCTACCGACGCCGATCCGCACCGAAAGCTGGCAGCCGCGCCGCGCCGGGTCGCGCGGGGTGACCACTGTGAGCGGGCGCCCCGGCGTGACCTCGTCGAGCAGCTGCTCCAGGAAGGCGGTGAGCCGCAGGCTGCGCTCGCGCAGCGCCGGCATGCCGACGGAGTCGAACAGCTCCAGCGAGGTACGCACCGGGCCCATCGCGAAGATCGGCGGGTTGGAGATCTGCCACGCCTCGACGGTGGCCGGCGGCCGGGACACCGCTGTCATCTCGAACCGGGTGGCCGCCTCGGTGCTCCACCAGCCCTCGAAGCGCTGGATCGACGGGTCGCCGAGGTGCCGCTCGTGGACGAAGACGCCGCCCAGCGCGCCCGGGCCGGAGTTGAGGTACTTGTAGGAGCACCAGGCGGCGAAGTCGACGTCCCAGTCGTGCAGCGCCAGCGGGACGTTGCCGGCGGCGTGCGCCAGGTCCCAGCCGACCTCCGCGCCCGCGGCCCGCCCGGCGGCGGTGATGGTGGGGATGTCCATCAGCTCGCCGGTCAGGTAGTTCACGCCGCCGAGCATCAGCAGCGCCACGGTGTGGCCCTCGCGGGACAGGAAGTCCAGCACGTCCTCGGTGCCGAGCGTGTCGGAGCCGGGACGCGGCTTGAGGCGCACGACAGTGGTGTCCGGGTCCAGGCCGTGGAAGCGGGCCTGGCTGCGCACGGCGTAGCTGTCCGAGGGGAACGCGCTGTCCTCGATGACGATGCGGGTGCGCTCGCCCGCCGGCCGGTAGAAGCTCACCATCAGCAGGTGCAGGTTGACGGTGAGGGAGTTCATCACCACGGTCTCGGCGGGCAGCGCGCCGACCAGGCGGGCGGCCGGCGCGGTCAGCAGCTCGTGGTACGGCAGCCAGGGCCGCTCCGACTCCAGGTGCCCCTCCACGCCCAGGCGCTGCCAGGCGTCCAGGTCGGCGAGGAGCTCGTCCCGGGTGGCCCGGGGCTGCAGGCCGAGCGAGTTGCCGGCCAGGTACGCCGTGTCGGGGTAGCGCCCGCCGTCGGCGGGCGGGATGTGGAACAGGTGCCGGTGTCCGGGGTCGGCGGCGTCGCGGCGGAGGGCTTCGTTCTCGGGGGTGTGCATGCTGTTCTCTCTCGTCACATCGCGGTGCGGGCCGACCACAGCTCCGGGAAGACCACCCGGGCCATGCTGCGCTGCAACCATGCCAGTCCGGCGGAACCGCCGCTGCCGACCTTGGCGCCCATGGTGCGCTGCACGGCCTTGACGTGGTTCCAGCGCCAGTCGCCGAACTCCTCGGCGATCTCGGTCAGCGCGTCGCCGAGCAGGCGCAGGTGGTTGTCCGGGCCGCTGTCGCCGTAGATCTGGACCCAGGCCGCCTCGATCGCCGGGTGCGCCTCGTGCTCGGCGTTCACGTCCCGCTCCAGCAGCTCGGCCGGCACGTCGAAGCCCTTGCGGGCCAGCAGCGCCACCACCTCGTCCCAGAGGCTCGGCGTCGCCAGCGCGGCGGTCAGCTCGTCGTACACGTCGGTCTGCCGGCGGAACGGGCGGATCAGCGCCCGGTCGCGCAGGCCGAGCAGGAACTCCAGCTGCCGGTACATCGCGGACTGGAAGCCGGAGCCCTCACCGAGCCGGTCGCGGAAGCGGTTGAAGTCGGCCGGGCTCATCCAGCGCAGGCCGTGCCAGGCGGCGTTGAGGCCCTCCAGGTGCAGGGCGGCCCGGCGCAGCGGGGCCAGCGCCTCCCAGATCCGGTCCTCGCGCAGCTCGCGCTTGGCGTGCCGCAGCTCGTGGCAGGTCAGCCCGAAGTACAGCTCCATGATCTGGCTGACCATCAGGAAGGACATCTCGCCCGGGTCGTCGCTGAGCGGCTCCTGGAGCCGGTGCAGGGTGCTGGCCCGTACGTAGGCGTCGTACGGCACGCGCTCGGCGAATTCCAGCGTCGGCTCGCCGCCGTTGCGTGCCGCCCGAGCCGCCCGTTCCTGGGGGGTTACCGGGCGCACCGCCGTCGTCTGTTCCACAGTCGTTCTCCGTCCGTGCGCGGGGTAGACGTCATGATCCCGCTGGTGGGCGGCCGAATGGAATGCCTGTTCAACGGCGGTATGGTGGTCTCACCTCGCGAACTGAAACCATCTCGCGTCGCTCCCTTTACGGAAGGAAGGTCCCCGCGTGGACGACATGGACTGGGCGTTGCTGCGTGAGCTCCAGGCCGACGCCCGGCTCTCGTACAGCGAGTTGTCCCGCCGGGTCCACCTGTCCCCGCCCGCTGTGGCCGAACGGGTGCGGCGGCTGGAGGAGTCCGGCGTGATCACCGGCTACCACGCCCACGTCGACCTCACCCGGGCCGGACGCACAGTGCTCGCCCTGATCCGGATGTCCTGCTACGGCGCGCGCTGCATCCTCAACGACCCCGATGTCTCCGGCTGGCCGGAGATCATGGAGATCCACCGGATCACCGGGGACGCGTGCAGCATGCTCAAGGTCGCGGCCACCAACATGGGCGAGTTCGAGGAGGTCATCGACCGGCTCGCCCCGTACGGCCAGCCGTCCAGCACGATGGTGCTCTCCACCCCGCTGGCCTGGCATCCCGTGGTGAAGGCGCCTCGTTAGCTTCCCCCGCCCTCCGGGAAAGCAGGCGCCGCTGCCCGTCAGTGGGTCCGGCGCACCGTCGCGCCGGGAGGGGGGAACCATGCGAGGGCTCCTGTCACACCGCGTGCTGTCGTCCGCACTGGGTCTGTTCGGCCTGGTCGCGGCGTTCGTCCTGACCACCGCGCCACCGGCGCGGGCCGGGGAGAGCGTGTTCATCGAGGTGACGCCGAACAGCGTCCAGGCCGGTTCCCGGGTGAACCTGCGGGCCGGCTGCGACAACAGCAACAACCGCCAGGCCCAGGTCACCTCGGACGCCTTCGGGCGGGTGATGCTGCGACCCGACAACGGCTTCCTCACCGGCTCGGTCACCGTGCCCGGCAACAAGGCGCCCGGCGACTACCCGGTGAACCTGGACTGCTCCAACGGCAACACCGCCTCGACCATGCTCACGGTGCTGAACATGGCGCAGCCGAGCAAGGGGCCGGCGACCGGCGGCGGGGGCGTCGCGGGCGGCCGGGGCGCGGGCTCGCTGCTGCTGGTCGGCGGTCTGGTGGCGGTAGCCGTGGTGGCCGGCGTGAGTGCCCGCCGCAAGACCGGTAACCGCGTCTGACGAGGCGCCGCAATGGCCCGCTCATCGCGCCGCCGGGACCGCGCCGGCCCGGCGGCGGACCGCACCCGCCGTCGCGCCGCCGGCCGCCGGTCGCCGGAGCGCGCGAAACGGCTCCGGGCCGCGCTGCGGCTGACGTCCCGGGCCGCGCGCCGGTTCGCCCACGTCGCCGGGCACGCCTTCACGGCCAGCGTCACCACCGCCGACCCGCGGTCCGGGCCGGTCCCGGCCCGCGCCGCCACGACCACCCGCCGGTACGCGCCGAGCCGCCACCCGGGCGTCCCGGTGCTCGTGGTGGCGAGCGTGATGGCGCTGATCGTGGCCATGCTCGGACTGGAACGGGTGACCGGGGTCAGCGTGCTGCCGGACCGGATCGTCGCCGGCCTGCGCCCGCCGCCGAAGAAGTTCCCGGTGCTGCCGGCCAGCCCACCGACGGACCTGAGCATCGGCAAGCTCGACCTGCGCGCGCCGGTGCACCGCGTCGGCATCGCGCCGGACGGCAGCATCGACGTGCCGGACGTGGACCGGGCCGGCGAGGTCGGCTGGTACGACCAGGGCCCCACCCCCGGCCAGTACGGCCCGGCCGTGCTCGTCGGGCACGTCGACACCACCACCGGTCCGGCCGTCTTCCACGGGCTGAAGAACCTCGACGACGGCGACCGGATCGAGGTGACCCGCGAGGACCGCTCGGTGGCGGTGTTCGAGGTGACCTCGATCGAGCGGTACGGCAAGGAGAAGCTGCCGGTGGAGGACGTCTACGGCGACTTCAGCCGGCCCAACCTGCGGTTGATCACCTGTGGTGGGCGCTGGGTGGGCGGGGAGACCGGGTACGCGGACAACCTGGTCGTCTACGCCTCGCTGGTCAAGGCGCGCTGAGCGCGCCGGTCAGGCCGCCTCGGACTCGGGCTCGCGCAGGTCGAGCCAGTCCGCCCAGCGCGGGTCGGGCGCGCGGTGCCCGAGGACCCGCCAGGCCGCCCCTTTCGGCGGGGCCGGCAGGCGGTGCAGCCGCCAGCCCAGCTCGGCCGGCGTCTTGTCGCCTTTGGTGTGGTTGCACCGCGCGCAGGCGGCGACCACGTTCTCCCAGGCGTGCCGGCCGCCCCGGCTGCGCGGGAAGACGTGGTCGATGGTCTCCGCCGGCCCCCGGCAGTACGCGCACCGCCACCCGTCGCGGGCGAACACGGCCCGCCGGGACAGCCCGACGTGGGTGCGGTAGGGCACCCGGACGTAGCGGGTCAGGCGTACCACCGAGGGCACCGGTAACGCGTTGCGCGCGCTGTGCAGGACGCCCTCGCCGTCGGCCACGCAGATCGCCTTGGCGGAGAGGACGAGGATCGCGGCACGACGCACCGACACGACGCACAGGGGTTCGTAGGTGGCGTTGAGAACGAGCGCACCGGAGCCCGCCGTGGGTCGTATGTCAGGCATCGCGCTCACCCTCCCGGTCCAGCCGCTCCCGCCGCCTGCGCGCCGGAACCGCCCGCGAACAGCGCGGAACGACTCCGACGCCGGCCGGATCACCGACGTCCGTTGCGCCAATAGTCCCTGATCGCGCCCTCGATTGCACGCACGAATCTGCAAGCGGCCCGCCGGATCACCCGCATCGGGGCGGTTCGCGCCCCTCGCTCTACGCCGTGCCGACGCCACGCAGGGTGTCGAGCCGGACCCACTGGCCGGCGTGGGCGCCGGAGTCCAGACGGTAGTGCTGGACGCCGTCGAGGGCGGCGCGCAGATTCACAGTCACGGTGTCGCCGACGGCGAGGCCGGCGGTCACCGCCGTCACCTTCCCGGCGTCGTCCAGGGAGTACGCCCTGCCGGGCGCGGCGACGACCACTGCCGAGCGCGGGATGCGGTAGCCGATCGGGGCCGCTCTCCCGGCCTGGTACGACCGGCCGGGGATCTCCTTGACCAGGTAACCGCTCAGGCTCCCCTCGCTGATGTCGTACCAGATGCCGGTCTGCCGCATCACCTTGTGCCGTTCCGTGGAGGCCGTTTCGGCGGGCCTGGTCAGGGAGATCCGCTTGCGGTCCAGGACCGTGCCGGCCGCGTCGAACTTGTAGCCGACGTGGTCGCCGGGGGCGAGCCGGATCGTTCCGGACACCCCGTACGTGGGGTGGTCGGAGTAGAACAGGTCCATGATCCCGGCGAAGGTCGGGTCGCCGGTGATCGCGTGCAGCACGGCGTGCTGGATGATGTGCGTCGAGTGGTACATGCCCGCGTCCTTGCGGTGGGTGAGGCAGTACCTGCTCCGCCACTGGCGGGTGCGGACGAGCCGGTGGGCGTCCCGGGCGGTGGTGATCGCCCCCTGGAGCATCTGCCTGGCCCGGGCGTCGCGGCTCAGGCTCCAGTAGTCCCAGAGTCCGAAGGCCGAGAAGATGTGCCCGTTGTAGGTCTGGTCGCCGCGCACCCGGGTCGGGTGGGCGTACTCCTCCAGCCAGAGCAGCCCGTCCTTGACGTACACCCCCCACGGTTGGCCGGCCACCGGCGGGAGCAGGTAGGACGCGAACGTCGCGTCGGCCGCCTGACGCCAGTGGGTGCGGTCGCCGACGATCTGCGCCAGCCGGACGAACAGGCTCATCGCCTGGCCCTGGGCCATCATCGAGTACCACGGCGTCTCGTAGACGTCGGTGCCGCGGTGCATGGCGTGCCGGAACCGGTACGGGTAGAACCAGCCGTCCCGGCGGACGACCCGCCTGTCGATCAGGCGCTGCGCCTGCGTCATCGCCCGCTTGAGGTACACCTGCTCGCCGGTGACCCGGTAACTCTCCAGCAGGTTGATGCCGTACTGGGCCTGGGCGACGGGATGGTCGTAGAGCTTCCCGGTGAGCAGCGCCATGCGTACGCCGTGCTCGTCGTGCGTGCCCGTGTCGACGATCGGCAGCCGGACGCCGCTGTAGTAGGGCCGCTGCCCCTGCGGCAGGTCGCGGATCTCGAACGGGTCGCTGCGGAACCTGACAGGCGATTCGGCCGACCACCTCGCCGTGCCGGTCGCCACCAGCGGCGCGGCGCCGGCCGCCGCCGCCACCACCGTCAGCACCTGACGACGGGACCAGGATCGGCGCGCGCCTAAGAGCTCCTCCGTCATGTCGCTTTTCCCCTTGCTCCGCCCAACTGCGAGCTGGACGGCCAGTCGCGGGGCCCCCGTGCGGGCCGGGGCGTTTTTGCCGCCCCCCGGTACAACGGAGCAGGAAGGAAGGCGGGTTGCCCGGCCGACGGTGGGTCCGCGCCGGACGGGCGCGGCGCGTGCGGTACGAAAGCACTGTGAATCTCTCCGACCTGATCTCCGCCCTGCTGTCCGCCGTCTCCGACCGGCGGCCGGACTGCCAGGGCAGCAGCTCCTGCGAGTGGGTGTACCGGGTCACCGACTCCGCCTGGTTCGCCGAGAGCAGCTACTGGATCCTGTTCAAGCCGCTGCGGGTAGCGCTGATCCTGCTGCTCGCGGTGGCCGCCCGCTGGGCGCTGCACCGGACCATCAACCGGCTGGTGCGGACCACCACCGACGGCGCGGTGCCGACGATGCTCCGCCCGCTGCGGGAGCGGATTCCCAGCGCCACGCCGGACCCGGACCAGTTCGTGCCGGAGCGGCGGCGGCAGCGGGCCGAGGCGATCGGGTCGGTGCTGCGCAGCATGGTCACCGCGTTCGTCTTCGGGATAGCGCTGCTGATGGTGCTCAAGGAGTTCAGCTTCGACCTGGCCCCGCTGCTGGCCAGCGCGGGCATCGCCGGTGTGGCGCTCGGTTTCGGCGCGCAGAGCCTGGTCAAGGACCTGATCGCCGGCCTGTTCATGCTGATCGAGGACCAGTACGGCGTCGGTGACACGGTAGACCTCGGCGAGGCGACGGGCGTGGTGGAGGCGGTGGGACTGCGGGTGACCACGGTCCGTGACGGCCGCGGGGTGCTCTGGTACATCCGCAACGGGGAGATCGTCCGCGTCGGCAACAAGAGCCAGGGCTGGGCCCTGGTCGTGGTAGACCTGCCGATCGGCTTCGCCGGCACCGAGGACGCCACAGCTGTGCTGCGTACCGCGGCGGCGTCGGTGGCGCTGGACCCGGAGCTGGCGCCGAAGATCGTCGAGGCGCCGGAGGTCCTCGGCGTCGAGCAGATCACCGTGGACGGCGCGGTGATCCGTACCGTCGTCAAGACCACCGCGGACGGGCAGTTCGCGGTGGGCCGGGAGCTGCGCCGCCGCCTCGCCGAGGCGCTGGAGAACTCCGGTATCACCGCGCGGATCGCGGCGGCCCGGCTCTTCCCCGGGCTGCCGCCGCAGACGCCGACGCAGCCCGCGACCGAGGGCACGGGTACCAGCGGACCCACCTGAGTCGCCGGACAAGCCGGACTATTTTCCGGGGGTCGCGCTCCGCGCGGCCCCTCGGGTATCGTCCGTTCGGTTCAGTCGGAGATGCGACGATCAATCCGTTCGCCCTAGCCAGTTGTCAGACGATCGGGCAGAATCCGGTGAACACGCTCCACCGGGGAGCGTGCTCGTGTCCTCGCTGATCGGTTGATCTGACGACGGTTCCCGGTCGGGCCATCACAAGTGGTCGACCAGGAACGATGGAGGCGACGGTGTCCGACGAGCGACCCGCACAGGAGGGCCCGGCCACCTTCCGCGACGTGTTCGGTCAGCCGGAGTTCCGGGCGCTGTTCGCCGCCAACATCCTCTCCTGGGTCGGCGACTATCTCGCCAAGGCCGCGGTCACCGTGCTCGTGCTGCGCGAGACCGAATCGGTAGCGCTCTCCGCCGCCGCCTTCGCGGTCAGCTATCTGCCCTGGCTGCTCGGTGGCCCGTTGCTCTCCGCGCTCGCCGAGCGGCACCGCTACCGCCGGGTCATGGTGATCTGCGACCTGATCCGGATGGCGCTGATGCTGCTCGTCGCCATGCCGTTCATGCCGGCCTGGTCGATCCTCGCGCTGATCTTCCTGGCCACGCTCGCCAATCCACCGAGCCAGGCGGCGCGCTCGGCGGTGATGCCGCAGATCCTCACCGGCGACCGGCTGGTGGTGGGCCTGTCCGCGTTCACCAGCGCGTCCCAGGCCGCCCAGGTGGTCGGCTACCTGATCGGCGCGACCATCGCCGCGCTGAATCCGAACGCCGCGCTGCTCGTCAACGCGGCGACCTTCGCCCTGTCGGCCCTGCTGGTCCGCGTCGGCGTACGCGACCGGCCGTCGACGATGACCGCGCAGCACCGCAGCCACCTGCTGCGGGAGACCGGCCAGGGCTTCCGGATCGTCTTCGAACGGCCGGTGCTGCGGGCCATCGCGATGCTGGTGTTCAGCGCGATGCTGTTCTCGATCGTCCCGGAAGGGCTGGCCGCCGGCTGGGCCGCCGAACGCACCGACGGCACGATGGACGCCGGTACCGCCCAGGCGGTCATCATGGCCGCCGGTCCGGTCGGGTACGTCCTCGGCGGGCTGATCATCGGGCGGCTGATCGCCCCGGCGCGCCGACTGGCGCTGATGCGGCCGCTGATGGTCATCGCGCCCGCGGTGCTCGTGCCCGCGCTCCTCGACCCGACCCCGTCGGTGGTGGCGTTGCTCGCCGCCGCGTGCGGCTTCGCGGTCGCCGGGCTGGTGCCGGTCGCCAACGGGCTGTTCGTGCAGGCCCTACCGGACGGCTACCGGGCCCGGGCGTTCGGGGTGATGGCCACCGGCACCCAGGTCATCCAGGGCGCCGCGGTGCTCGCCACCGGCGCCCTCGCCGAACGGTTCTCCGTCCCGTCGGTGGTCGGCACGTGGAGCGCGGCGGGCGTGCTGCTCATGCTCGTCGCGGCGTTCGCCTGGCCCCGGCCGCGCACCATCGACGCGGCGATCGCGGCCGCCCGCGCCGAGTCGTCAGCGGACCCCCTCGCGCCCACGCACACCGCGCGGGGCCCGGCGGCGGGCGACCGGGGCCGCGAGCACGGGCGGCGCCGGCACGCGGTGACGTGATCCGCGCCGCCCTGCGGGCGGGCGCGGCTGCGGGGCCGTACCTGGCAGGATGGAAGCGTGACTTCCCCAGGCGAGTCGATGACCCTCTTCGAGGCGATCGGTGGTGAACCGGCCTTCCGTAAGCTGGTGGACGAGTTCTACGCCGGCGTCGCCGAGGACCCGGTGCTGCGGCCGATGTACCCGGAGGAGGACCTGGGCCCGGCGGCGGACCGGCTGACCCTCTTCCTCATCCAGTACTGGGGTGGCCCGCACACCTATTCCGAGCAGCGCGGGCACCCCCGGCTGCGGATGCGGCACGCCCCGTTCCGGATCGGCGCCGTCGAGCGGGACGCCTGGCTGCTGCACATGCGCCGGGCGGTGGACGCGCTGGACCTGCCGCCGCAGCTCGCCGCCGCGCTCTGGGACTACCTGGAGCGGGCCGCCTACTTCATGGTGAACGTGATGGAGGACCCGGCCGCCGGCTGAGCCGCCCGGCTCTCAGAGCAGCGCGCCCTCGTCGTGCAGCCAGTCGACGAACGTGGTGGCGACCGCGGCGCCGCAGTCGAGCATCTCGACGAGCAGCGCGTCGTGGGCCCCGGCGCCGAGCGGGACCTGGAGTTCGGCGTAGATCGGGAGCTGGCCGCGCTCGGTCGGGTCGCCGATGTACGCCTTGCAGAAGCGGCGGGTGTGGTTCCACTCGTTCACCACCCGGTACGCCCGGTCGGCCCAGTCCGGCGGGACGGTCGCGTGCGGGCGGGCCCGCATCACCAGGATCTCGTCCTCCGGGCCCTCCAGCGCGACGAGCACGGCGTGCCGCTCCCACATGGCCAGCAGGTTGCCGTCGCCGTCGGCCAGGTAGCGCACGTCCAGCAGGTCGAGCGCGTCGCAGACCCGGCTCAGGGTGACCGGGGCGACAGTGGCCGGCATGTCGGCCAGAGCCGGGCGCTCGGGTGCCGGCGCGTCGTCTCCCGGTTGGCGCGGGGTCGGTGGTCCGACCCGGATGGTGTCATCCACTGTGACTCCGCTTCGAGTCTCCGGTTCGCCGCCAGCGGCGGGACCAGGGCGCCATGACCACCACGGCATCGCTCGCGCACCTCACTCCCCAGCGGATCCAATCGCCTACGGTGCGTTGGATCCGAGGAAGGACGGTACCCGGACAGACGGCATGAGGCATCCCCCCAACGACCGCCCCAAACCGGAAGGACGATGACGGGTCATACGTTCGGACGACCCGGTGTCGGCCTGAGTGCAAGATCGGCGACAGTACGCGACCAGACCGCGCCGAACGGACCGACGAGCCCGACCCACCGGCCCGCGGCCCGCACCTGAACGTCGTCCTCGCCGCTGCCGGCGAAACCCATCCGGACCAGGCCCTGCACCAGCCGCTGCGACACCTCCACCGGCGTCCGCGGGTCCTCGTCCGGCGTTACCACCACCGCCACGTGGTCCAGCAGCGCGTCCCGCAGCACCCGCTGGCCGACCGCCCGGCCGGCCACCCCGTGCGTGGCCGCCTCGCGCAGCGTCCCGGCCGCCGCCTCCGCGATCCGGCGCAGCTCCGAGCCGGGCAGCGACTCCACCGCCCGGCTCGCGCCCGGCGGCAACTGCCAGCGCCAGCCGTCGTCCCGGCGTACCGGCAGCGCCGCGCCCCCGGCGGTGAGTTCGGCGAGCAACTCCGCCGCCCCGACTGTGACGTCCCCGGGGGCGTCGCCGGGCACGGTACGGACCACGAGCACCCCCCAGGGCAACCGCGCCCAGAGGGCCGTACGTCCGGCGCCGGGCACCGGCCGCAGGCGGACCAGTGTGGCCGGGTCGAGCCGGACCAGCCGGGCCAGGAAGGCGCCCGCGTCGGCCACCCCGGTCAGCCCGTGCCCGGTCGTCATCCGGTCAGCCCCGGCGCGTAGCGGAGCAGGAACGCGCGCTCGTCCGGCGAGATCCGGCGTGGCCGCTGGGCGGCGAGGTCGAACGGCACCAGCACCGACCGGGCGGTGCTGGCCAGCGTGTCGCCGTCGTACAGCTCGTAGGCGACCGAGAACGAGGCGTTGCGGATCTGGTCCACCCACAGCTCGATCCGCACGGTCGGGGCCGCCTCCGCGCTGGCCCGGCCGAGCGCGTAGTCGACCGGGCGCAGGTAGTCGACCTCGTGCCGCCGGATGACCACCCCGTCGGCGAACGAGCCCACTCCCCACGCCCGGCCGCCGGCGAACATCATCGCCACCCGGGCCTCCTCGTAGAGCGTGAGGAAGCGGGCGTTGTTGATGTGGCCGTACGCGTCCAGGTCGGACCAGCGCAGCGCGCAGTGGTAGACGAAGCGGTCAGTCACGGGTGAGCTTGCGGTAGGTCACCCGGTGCGGCCGGGCGGCCTCGGCGCCGAGGCGGTCGATCTTGTTCTTCTCGTACGCCTCGAAGTTGCCCTCGAACCAGAACCACTTCGCCGGGTTCTGGTCGTCGCCCTCCCAGGCCAGGATGTGCGTGGCGACCCGGTCCAGGAACATCCGGTCGTGGGAGATGACCACGGCGCAGCCGGGGAACTCCAGCAGCGCGTTCTCCAGGCTGGACAGCGTCTCCACGTCCAGGTCGTTCGTCGGCTCGTCGAGCAGGATCACGTTGCCGCCGATCTTGAGCGTCAGCGCCAGGTTGAGCCGGTTGCGCTCGCCGCCGGAGAGCACCTTCGTCGGCTTCTGCTGGTCCGGCCCCTTGAAGCCGAACGCCGCGATGTACGCGCGGGACGGCATCTCGACCTTGCCCACCATGAGGTGGTCCAGCCCGTCGGAGACGACCTCCCAGACCGTCTTGTCGCCGTCCAGGCCCTGCCGGTTCTGGTCGACGTACGACAGCGAGACGGTCTCGCCGACCCGGACCGAGCCGCTGGTCGGCTCCTCCAGCCCGACGATCGTCTTGAACAGCGTGGTCTTGCCGACGCCGTTCGGGCCGATGATGCCGACGATGCCGTTGCGGGGCAGCGAGAACGACAGGTTGTCGATCAGCACCCGGTCGCCGAACGCCTTGGTCAGGTTCTGCGCCTCGATGACGGTGTTGCCCAGGCGCGGGCCCGGCGGGATCTGGATCTCCTCGAAGTCCAGCTTCCGGGTCTTCTCCGCCTCGGCGGCCATCTCGTCGTAGCGGTCCAGACGGGCCTTGGACTTGGTCTGCCGCGCCTTGGCGTTGGAGCGGACCCACTCCAGCTCCTCGGAGAGGCGCTTCTTCATCTTGGCGTCGCGACGCCCCTCGACGGAGAGCCGGGCGGCCTTCTTCTCCAGGTAGGTGGAGTAGTTGCCCTCGTACGGGTAGGCCCGGCCGCGGTCCAGCTCCAGGATCCAGTTGGCCACGTTGTCCAGGAAGTACCGGTCGTGGGTGATCGCCAGGACGGTGCCCGCGTACTTGGCCAGGTGCTGCTCCAGCCACTGCACGCTCTCCGCGTCCAGGTGGTTGGTGGGCTCGTCGAGCAGCAGCAGGTCCGGCGCCTCCAGCAGCAGCTTGCACAGCGCCACCCGGCGGCGCTCACCACCGGAGAGCGTGGTGACGTCGGCGTCCGGCGGCGGGCAGCGCAGCGCGTCCATCGCGAGTTCGAGCTTGGAGTCGATGTCCCACGCGTCGGCGGCGTCCAGGTCCTCCTGGAGCTTGCCCATCTCCTCCATCAGCTCGTCGGAGTAGTCGGTGGCCATCTGCTCGGCGATCTTGTTGAACCGCTCCAGCTTGGCCTTGGTCTCGGCGACCGCCTCCTCGACGTTGCCGAGGACCGTCTTGGCGTCGTTGAGCGGCGGCTCCTGCGCGAGCATGCCGACGGAGTAGCCGGGCATGAGCCGGGCCTCGCCGTTGCTGGGCCGGTCCAGCCCTGCCATGATCTTGAGGAGGCTGGACTTACCGGCGCCGTTCGGACCGACCACCCCGATCTTGACACCCGGCAGGAAGTTCAGCGTCACGTTGTCGAGCACGACCTTGTCGCCGTGCGCCTTGCGCGCCTTGTCCAGGACGTAGATGAACTGGGCCACGGTGCGGGCTACCTCCGTCGGTTGCGATCGCGGGCTTGTCGGGTGCGGGGCGCGGGCGTCGATCTCCGCCCGCCGCCGCCGGCCGGGAGCCGGCCGCACGCACGCCGCCGTCAATCCTGACAGGTACGGACCGCCACGCCCACATCACCCCACCCCAACGGTACGGCGGCGCGCCTCGTTGCCAGCGCGGGTATGACTGAATAGCCTTGTCGTATGACCAAGAAGATCGCCGTGAGCCTGCCGGACGACGTCGCGGAGCGGCTGGCCAAGGAGCCGAACGTGTCTGCCTTCGTGGCGCGCGCCGTACGTCGGCAGATGGCCGGCGAGCAGACGCGGGTGCTGCTCGCTCGCGCCGGTGTCACGATCACCGACGAGGACGTGGCCCGGGCCCACGCGGAGATGCAGCAGCTCACCGCGAGCATCACGCCCGAGCTTCGTGAGCAGGCCACCCGGCTCCAGTCGGAGGTCCTTGCGGCCAGGGCGAAGGCGCGCCGGTGACGCAGTTCGGCCTGGCGCTCGACACGGCCGCGCTGCTGGCCTATGCCTCGGGCGCCAAGGACGTCGGTGCGAGGATCGCCGAGGCCGCCGACTACGCGCGTGACGTGCTGGTGCCCGCCCTCTGCCTGGCGCATGCCCATCAGCAGGCCACGGCCCCGCAGTGGGAGTTTCTGGAACTGCTGGCCGCCCTGCCGCAGGTGCAGATCACCCCCGTGGAACCTGACATGTGCGCCTACCTCGGAGGCTGGTCGCGGCGGATGACCGGGCGGATGGATCTCGCGCAGCTGGCCATGGAGGCTGCTGCCAACCCCCTCGTGCCGATCGTGACCGACCGGCGGGAACTGCTCGGTGAAGTGCTGCCCAAGGAGTGGCCGATCATCGACCTCTGAGCCACCGGTGTCGACAAGATCACGCGGTGGGTTCGGCGGTTCTGGGACGGGTAGGTAACTCCGGCACGGGGCAACAGAGGCCGCAGCTACGCTCAGTACGCTCATCGCGGTGGACCCGTCAGTACCCGGAGGTGGCCGATCGTGACCGTCCGTAGCTCCTTTGTCGTAGTGGCCAACCGCCTGCCGGTCGACGAGGTGAGCACACCCGAGGGGCGGCAGTGGCGGCGCAGCCCCGGCGGGCTGGTCACCGCGCTGCACCCGGTGCTGGCCGAGCACCAGGGCACCTGGGTGGGGTGGGCCGGCGGCACCGGCGCCGCGCCCGAGCCGTTCGACCTGGAGGGCATCCGGCTGCACCCGGTGCCGCTGAGCGCCGAGGAACTGGAGCGCTACTACGAGGGCCAGTCGAACGCGACGATCTGGCCGCTCTACCACGACGCGGTGGAGACGCCCGCCTACAAGCGGCGCTGGCGTGAGGCGTACCGATTGGTCAACGCCCGGTTCGCGGAGGCCGCCGCCGACGTGGCGGCCGAGGGCGCCACGGTCTGGGTCCAGGACTACCAGCTCCAGCTGGTGCCGGCGATGCTCCGCGAGCTGCGGCCGGACCTGCGGATCGGCTTCTTCCTGCACATCCCGTTCCCGCCGATCGAGCTGTTCATGCAGATGCCGTTCCGCACCGAGATCCTGCGCGGCCTGCTCGGCGCGGACCTCGTCGGATTCCAGCAGCGGCTGGCGGCGCAGAACTTCGTCCGCCTGGCCCGGCACCTGCTCGGCCTGCGCTACGAGGGCCAGATGATCCAGGTCGACGGCCGGCAGGTGAAGGCCGGCGCGTTCCCCATCTCGATCGACACCAAGGAGATGGAGCGGCTGGCCGAGGACCCGGCGATCCAGGCCCGTGCCAAGCAGATCCGTGAGGAGCTGGGCAACCCGAAGACCA
This sequence comes from Micromonospora sp. TSRI0369, assembly GCF_001905625.1. NCBI lineage: Bacteria > Bacillati > Actinomycetota > Actinomycetes > Micromonosporales > Micromonosporaceae > Micromonospora > Micromonospora sp. TSRI0369. The sequence continues at coordinate 165,552 of NZ_LIVU01000007.1, read as the reverse complement.
TCATCCTGGGCGTCGACCGGCTCGACTACACCAAGGGCATCGAACTCCGCCTGAAGGCCTTCCGCGAACTCCTTGCTGACGGAAAGTTGACAGTTCCCGACGCGGTTATGGTGCAGGTCGCCACGCCCAGCCGCGAGCGTGTGGAGCACTACCAGGCACTTCGGGTGAAGGTGGAACGCGAGGTTGGCCGGATCAATGGTGAATTCGGCCGGGTCGGCGTGCCTGCAGTGCATTATCTGCATCAGTCGTACAGTCGCTCCGAACTGGCCGCGATGTACGTCGCGGCCGACGTCATGATGGTGACCCCGCTGCGAGACGGAATGAATCTGGTGGCCAAGGAGTACGTCGCATCGCGCGCCGACCAGGGCGGCGCGCTCGTGCTCAGTGAGTTCGCCGGCGCTGCCACCGAGCTGCGCCAGGCGTTCCTGTGTAATCCGCACGACCCGGACGCGGTGAAGGACGCGTTGCTGCGGGCCGTGCATGTCGAAAAGCCCGAAGCCCGCCGCCGGATGCGCGTCATGCAACGCCATCTGCGCAGCCACGACGTGGGCCACTGGGCCAAGTCGTTCCTCAGCGAGCTCGGCGTCGGAGATACGGAGGCTGCGTGACCTCGCCCGCCCTCGCCGCCGCCCACGGCGGCGTGCTGGATCCCGAACTGCGTGCCGCGATCGGCCGCATCGCCCGGGTTCCGCAGCTTCTGGTCGCCTGCGACTACGACGGCACGCTCGCGCCGATCGTCGAGGACCCGAGCAAGGCCGTGCCGCTGCCGGAGTCGGTGGCCGCGGTACGCGCCCTGGCCTCGCTGCCGCAGACCAGCGTCGCGGTCGTCTCCGGCCGCGCGCTGCGCGACCTGGCCACACTCTCCCGGCTCCCAAGCGAGGTGCACCTCGTCGGCAGCCACGGCTCGGAGTTCGACATCGGATTCGTCGAACGCCTCACCCCCGAGCTGATCGCGGTCCGGCACCGGCTCCGCGAGGCGCTGCGGGAGATCGCCGCCGAGCACCCGGGCATCCGCCTGGAGCGCAAGCCCGCGAGCGTCGCCGTGCACACCCGCGGCGTCGACCCGCACGTCGCCGCCCGGGCCGTCGAGGCGGTCCGCAGCGGACCGGCGACCTGGGACGGCGTGACAGTCACCCAGGGCAAGGAAGTCATCGAGCTGTCGGTGGTGGTCACCAACAAGGGCACCGCCGTCGACCAGCTCCGTACCCAGCTCGCCGCCAGCGCGGTGCTGTTCATCGGCGACGACGTCACCGACGAGAACGCCTTCGGCAACCTGACCGGGCCGGACGTCGGCATCAAGATCGGCCCCGGGGAGACCCGGGCCGACTACCGGGTGGCCGAGCCGATCGAGGCGGCCCGCGCGCTGGGTCTGCTGCTGGAGACGCGGCGGCACTGGCTGTTCGGCGAGCGGGCGGTGCCGATCGAGCGGCACTCGATGCTCGCCAACGGCCGTACCGTCGCGCTCGTCACGCCGGAAGCCAAGATCACCTGGCTGTGCCACCCGAAGCCCGACTCGGCGGCGATCTTCGCCGACCTGGTCGGCGGCAGCCCGGCCGGGCACTTCACGGTCGGCCCCGAGCGCGGCGGCATCCCGCTGGGCCAGCGCTACCGCAGCAACACGATGACCGTGGAGACCCGCTGGTCCGGCCTGACCGTGACCGACTGGCTCGACCTGCCGGTACGGCAGACCACGCCGGACGACCCGGCCGTGGTCAGCGGCGACTCGACACTGGTCCGGGTGCTCAGCGGCACCGGGCGGGCCCGCGTCGAGTTCGCGCCGCGCCCCGAGTTCGGTCAGGTGGCGGTGCAGCTCCAGCCGCTCGACGACGGGCTGCTGGTGCTCGGCTCCAACGAGCCGGTCGCGCTGCACTCCCCCGGCGTCGAGTGGGAGGTCACGAACGACGCCGGGTACGAGACCGCGAAGGCGGTGGTCGACCTGTCGGCGGCCGGTGGCCAGGTGGTGCTGGAGCTGCGCTTCGGCACGCAGAGCCTGGAACCGCACCGGCTGCCGCTGCACGAGCGGCAGGCCGCCGCCGAGCAGCCCTGGAAGGACTGGGTGGCCTCGCTGCGGCTGCCCGCCACCGCCCGGGACCTGGTCGCCCGCAGCGCGCTGACGCTGCGCGGGCTCTGCCACGAGCCGACCGGCTCGATCCTCGCCGCGGCCACCACCTCGCTGCCGGAGGAACTGGGCGGTGTCCGCAACTGGGACTACCGCTACTGCTGGCTGCGCGACGCCGCGATGACCGCCCGCGCGCTTGTCGACCTCGGCTCCACCGAGGAGGCCGAAGGGCTGCTGCGCTGGATCGACGGCGTCGTCGAGCGCACCGGCGGGCACCCGGAGCGGCTGCACCCGCTCTACACGGTGGACGGCTTCGAGCTGGGCGCCGAGGCGGTCATCGACACGCTGCCCGGGTACGCCGGCTCCCGGCCGGTACGCGTCGGCAACCTCGCCAACCACCAGCTCCAGCTCGACGTGTTCGGCCCAGTCGCGGACCTGATCGCGGCAGTGGCCGACGCCCGGGGCTCGATCCGCGACGACGAGTGGCGGGTCCTGGAGAACATGGTCGAGGCGGTACGCCGCCGCTGGCACGAGCCCGACCACGGCATCTGGGAGGCGCGCCTCCCACCGCGGCACCACGTCTTCTCCAAGGTCATGCTCTGGATGACAGTGGACCGGGCGCTGCACGTGGTGCGGCAGCACGGCGGCGAGGACCGGCCCGAGTGGGTCGAGCTGCGCGACCGGATCGCCTCGAACGTGCTGGAGCACGGCTGGCACCCGGAGGCCGAGGCGTACAGCGTGGCCTACGGCTACGAGGAGATGGACGCCTCGTCGCTGTGGATCGGCATCTCCGGGCTGCTCGCCGGCGACGACCCGCGCTTCCTCTCCACCGTGCTCAAGATCGAGGCGGAGCTGCGCAGCGGTCCGGTCGTCTACCGGTACCACTGGGACGACGGCCTGCCCGGCCGCGAGGGCGGCTTCCACATCTGCACGTCGTGGCTGATCGAGGCGTACCTGCGCACCGGCCGCCGCAGCGATGCCGAGGAGCTGTTCACCCAGATGCTCGACACGGCCGGGCCCACCGGGCTGCTCCCGGAGCAGTACGACCCGCTGGCCGAGCGCGGGCTGGGCAACCACCCGCAGGCGTACAGCCACCTGGGCCTGATCCGCTGCGCCCTGCTGCTGGACAACATGCTCAAGCAGTGACCTGACCGAAGCGCCTGGACGGCGGCGGGAGACCCACGGTCCCCCGCCGCCCTCCCCGTTCCACCCCACCCGGCCCGTCCCGGCCCGTCCCGTCCCGGCCCGGCGATCTTGCACTTGCTGCCCCGGCAAATGGGCTGTAACGGGCACCTGGCGGGCACCAAGTGCAAGATCGGCGGGGCCGGGCGGCGTCGGGGGGCGGGCGGGGGCGGGCGGGCGGGCGGGTCAGGCTGGGGTGTGGGGGGTCAGGGCGTGCACGACGTCGCCGACCACGACGATCGCGGGCGGGCGCAGCGCGGCGGCCTCGACGTCGGCGGCGACAGTGGCGAGCGTGGAGCGCAGCGTCCGCTGGCCCGCTGTGGTGCCCTCCTGGATCACCGCGGCCGGGGTGTCCGCCGGCTTGCCGTGCGCGATCAGGGTCGCGGCGATCGCGGCGAGGTTCTTCAGCCCCATCAGGATCACGAGCGTGCCGCGCAGCCCGGCCAGCGCCTCCCAGCGCACCAGCGACGCGGGCGAGTCCGGCGCGAGGTGCCCGGAGACCACTGTGAACTCGTGCGCCACGCCCCGGTGGGTCACCGGGACGCCCGCCACCTCGGGCACCGCGACCGCGCTCGTCACCCCGGGCACCACTGTCACCGGCACGCCCGCCTCGGCGCAGGCGAGCAGCTCCTCGCCGCCGCGGCCGAAGACGTACGGGTCGCCGCCCTTGAGCCGCACCACCACCTTGCCGGCCCGCGCCCGGTCCACCAGGATCCGGTTGATCTCCTCCTGGGCGCGCGACGGCCCGTACGGGATCTTGGACGCGTCGACCAGCTCGACGTCGGGGCGCAGCTCGTCCAGGAGCAGCCCGGGCACGAGCCGGTCGGCGACGACCACCTCGGCCTCGGTGAGCAGCCGCCATCCCTTCACGGTGATCAGCTCCGGGTCACCCGGCCCGGCGCCGACCAGCGCGACGCGCCCGCCGGTGTTAACAGGGGGCCCTTCCTCTACCTGAGGCGTTAACGGGGGGCCCTTCCTTACGAGCAACTCGCGGACGGCGTCGCGGACGGCCATCGCGCGCCGGGGGTCGCCGCCGCCGAGGACCGCCACCGTCACCGGGCCGTGCCGGGTCACGGCCGGGGTCCACGCGCTCGCCGCCGACCTGTCGTCGGCGCGGACGCAGAAGATCCGCCGCTCGGCCGCGGCGGCGCTGACCGCCGCGGCGGCGGCCCGGTCGTCCACAGCCACCTGGACCAGCCACGCGCCGTCCAGGTCGCCGGGGGCGAACCGGCGCGGCTCCCAGTGCAGCCGCCCGGCGTCGACGTGGGCGCGCAGCGCCGGGGTCAGCTCGGGCGACACCAGCAGGACGTCCGCGCCGGCGTCGAGCAGCGCCGGCACCCGCCGGGTGGCGACCGCTCCCCCGCCCACGACGACCACGCGCCGCCCGTCCAGCCGCAACCCCAGGGGGTACGGGCTGGGCGACGTCGGTCCGGTCACTTCTCCGCCACCCCGGCGGAGTCGAACGTGGCGACCTCGTGCAGGACCCGGACCGCGCCGGTGACGACCGGCAGGGCCAGCAGCGCCCCGGTGCCCTCGCCGAGCCGCAGCCCCAGGTCGATCAGCGGCTCCAGGCCGAGGTGCCGCAGCGCCTCCGTGGCGCCCGGCTCGGCGCTGCGGTGCCCGGCGACCATGGCGCCCACCGCGTCCGGCGCGAACGCGGCGGCGGCGAGCGCGGCGCTCACCGCGATCACGCCGTCGAGCAGCACCGGCACCCGGCGCGCGGCGGCGCCGAGGATCAGGCCGGTCAGCGCGGCGTGCTCCAGCCCGCCGACGGCAGCCAGCACGCCCAGCGGGTCGGCCGGGTCGGGCTGGTGCCGGGCCAGCGCGCCGCGCACCACCGCCACCTTGCGGGCGTACGTCTCGTCGTCGACTCCGGTGCCCCGGCCGGTGGCCGCCTCGGCGTCCACGCCGGAGAACGCGGCGATCAGCGTGGCGGACGGGGTGGTGTTGCCGATGCCCATGTCGCCGGTGAGCAGGATGCCCGCGCCGGCGTCGATCAGCTCGCCCGCGACCCGGATCCCGGTCTCGAGCGCCGCGCGGGCCTCGTCCCGGGTGAGCGCGGCGGTGACCGTCATGTCGCGGGTGCCGGGGCGGACGTTCGCGGACACCAGACGCGGTCCGGCCGGGTCGGCGGATTCGGCGCCCGGGATCGGGGTGGCCACGCCGACGTCCACCACCGTGACCGTCGCGCCGGCCTGGCGGGCGAACGCGTTGACGACCGCGCCGCCGGCCAGGAAGTTGGCGATCATCTGGGCGGTGACCTCCTGCGGCCACGGGGTCACGCCCTGGGCGTGCACGCCGTGGTCACCGGCGAAGATCGCCACCGCGGCCGGCTCGGGCAGCGGCGGCGGGCAGGCGCCGGCCAACCCGGCGAGGCGTACCGAGAGCGGCTCCAGGGCGCCGAGCGAGCCGGCGGGCTTGGTCAGCCGGCCCTGCAACTCGCGCGCCGCCGCCATGGCGGCCTCGTCCAGCGACCGGATCGCCGCGACTGTGGACTCCAGCATCATGCCTCCAGGATCCCTGCCAGCGTCCTGATGAACGCGTCCGTGGTGCCCGGGTCGCGTACCGCGATCCGGAGCCAGTCCGGGCCGAGCCCGGGGAACGTGTCGCCCCGGCGTACCGCCCAGCCGAGCGCGCGCAGCCGCTCCCGCACCTCAGCCGCGCCGGCGAGGTGGATCAGCACGAAGGCGCTGGCCGGGCGCCCCGCCACGCGTACCCCCGGCAGGCCGGACAGGCGGGCCACCAGGTGGTCGCGGTCGGCGGCGAGTTCGGCGGCGATGGCGCGTTCGGCGGCGACGGCGGCCGGCGTGGCGCAGGCGGTGGCGGCGGCGAGCGCCGGGGTGGAGACCGCCCAGAGCGGCTGCGCGGCGGCGAACCGGGCCATCAGCGCGGCGTCGCCGAGCAGGTAGCCGATCCGCAGCCCGGCCAGGCCCCAGGTCTTGGTGAGGCTGCGCACCACGACGAGGCCGGGCAGGTCGCGGCGGGCGGCGAAGGACTCGGGTTCGCCGTCGACACCGGGCGCGGCGGTGGTGTCGGCGAACGCCTCGTCGACCACGAGCACCCGGCCGGGACGGGCCAGCGCGGCGATCGTGCCCGCCGGGTGCAGGACCGAGGTCGGGTTCGTGGGGTTGCCGATCATGACCAGGTCGGCGTCGTCCGGGACGCGGGCCGGGTCCAGGCGGAAGCCGTCGGCCGGGTCGAGCAGGACGCGGTCCACCCGGTGCCCGGCGGCCCGCAGCGCTGCCTCCGGCTCGGTGAACTGCGGGTGCACCACCACCGGGCGGCGGGCGCCGGACAGGGCGCGGGCGATCAGCACGAAGCCTTCGGCGGCCCCGGCGGTGAGAAGTACCTCCTCCGGGGGTCGCCCGTGCCGGTGAGCGACGGCGGCGCGGGCCGGCGCCGGGTCCGGATAAGCGGCCAGGTCGCCCAGCGCGGCGGTGACCGGGTCGGCCAGCCAGTCCGGCATCGGGGCCCGGCGCACGTTCACCGCCAGGTCGACCAGGCCGGGTGTGGCCTCGGCGTCTCCGTGGTGGCCCAGGTCGGGCTCGTCGAGCGCGGCGGCGCTTCCGGTCGGTGCTGCGGGCATGTCCGCGATCCTGCCGGGAAGCCGCCGCCCGGGACAGCGCATCCCGGCGTGGGTCGCGTCACGGTCCGCCAGTTTATGAGTTCTTCTCATTTCCGAATCGGAAATGTCATAGCTTGACCCCGTGAGCAATCGTCCCCTTGCTTCCGCTGGCCGTCTCGTTCCTCTCCTCCGCGCCGGGCTGATCGCCGGCATCGTCGTCGCCGCCGCGCTGTACCCGCTGGTCGCCGTCACCGGCCTCGGGGCCAAGGCCACCGCGCACGCGATGGAACAGAAGACGAACATCCTCAAGACCGCGCTGCCGGCCGAGACCTCGTACGTCTACGCGCCGGACGGCAAGACGGTGCTGACCATGTTCTACGAGGAGTACCGGCAGTACACCAAGATCGAGAGCATGTCGCCCAACATCCAGCAGGCGATCGTCGCCGCCGAGGACAACCGCTTCTACCAGCACCACGGCGTCGACCCGAAGGGCGTGGCGCGGGCCTTCGTCTCCAACGCCCGATCCGGCGGCGTCTCCCAGGGCGCCTCGACGATCACGATGCAGTACGTGCGGATGGCGCTGCGGGACAGCGCGACCACGCCCAAGGAGGTCCAGGAGGCGACTCAGCAGACCAGCCTGCGCAAGGTCAAGGAGATGCGCATGGCGATGGACATCGAGAAGCACCTGAGCAAGGAACAGATCCTGGAGCGCTACCTCAACTCGGCGTACTTCGGCCACCGCGCCTACGGGATCTACGCCGCCTCGCAGATCTTCTTCTCCAAGACCCCGGCCACGCTCACCCCGGTCGAGGCGGCCACGCTGGCCGGGCTGGTGAAGTCGCCGTCGGAGTACGACCCGATCACCTCCGACCAGAAGGACGCCACCGCCCGGCGCAACTACGTGCTGGACAACATGGCCCGGCTCGGATACCTGTCACCCGACGCCGCCGCGGCGGCCAAGGGCCAGCCGATCAAGCTGAAGCTGACCGACCCGCCGAACGACTGCGCCGCGATCGACGGCGGGCACCGCAGCTGGGGCTTCTACTGCGACTACCTGAAGAACTGGTGGAGCTCCCAGCCCGCGTTCGGCGAGAACCGGCTGGAACGGATGGACAAGCTGCGCCGCGGCGGCTACCGGATCGTGCTCGCCGTCGACCCGAAGACCCAGGCGGCGGCCGAGAAGAACGTGGGCGCCAAGGACAACACCGGCAGCCCGTTCGCCAACGGCATCGTGGTCGCCGAGCCCGGCACCGGGCGGATCAAGGCGATGGCGGTGAACCGGAACTACTCGCTCGACCTGGCCGAGAACCCGAACAGCTCGAACCCGGAGGCCGGCCCGAAGGTCAAGGCCAACTACCCGAACACCGTGGCGCCGCTGCTCGGCGGCGGGACGCTCCCGGGCTACCAGGCCGGTTCGACGTTCAAGATGTTCCCGATGCTCGCCGCGCTCAACGCCGGGATGCCGCTGTCCACCGCGTACGACTCGCCGTACACGTACAAGTCGGCCGTCTACGACGGATGGGCGCCGTCGAACGCCAGCGGCGCGATGACCGGGCGGCAGACCATGTGGTCCGGCTTCGGCAAGTCGGTGAACACGTACTTCGTCCAGCTGGAGGAGAAGATCGGCGCGGACGCCGGGGTGCACCTGGCCGAGCAGCTGGGGCTGCGCTGGCGTACCGACGTGGACCGCGACCAGGCGTCACCCGCAAAGGTGAAGAAGTGGGGCGCGTTCACGCTCGGCGTCTCCGACGCCACCCCGCTGGAGATGGCGAACGCCTACGCCGCCATCGCCGCCGACGGGCGCTACTGCGAGGCGATCCCGGTCAACTCGATCATGAACCGGGACGGCACGCCCGCCACGTACACCACAGCGGGCGGGGTGCAGCGAGAGGTGGCCAAGCCCCGGTGCCGGCAGGTGGTGAACGCGGACGCGGCCCGGGCCGCCACTGACGCGGCGCGGTGCCCGACCGGCGACACCCCGGCCAAGGGAAGCTGCGGTGGCTGGTCGACAGCCGACAGCGTCCGCGGCACCGTGGGGCGGCCGGTCGCCGGCAAGACGGGTACGACGGACAGCACCCGGTCGGCCTGGTTCGTGGGCTACACGCCGGAGCTGGCGGCGGCGAGCTTCATCGCCGACCCGGACAATCCGTTCAACGCGGTGGGCGACGGGCAGTCGCAGATCCCGGTGAACGCGGTGGCCCAGACCCTGCGGGACTCGCTGAAGGGCCAGCCGACCCGCCAGTTCACCCCACCCTCGGACCAGATAGTCGGCTGACCCGCCCTGATCCGCCCGGGGGTGCGCCCGGGTAGTCGATCAAGGAGTTTGCGTCCGGATCGCCTGATCCGCCGACGCGAGCTCCTTGATCGACGTTGCGGCGGGGCGGGCCGTCACCTGACAGGTCAGGCCGGCGCGGGCACGGGGGCCAGCGCGGCGGCCACCAACCGGGCCGCGACGCCCGGATGCGCGGCCCAGTGCGGCACGAGCTGCGAGGCGTGCACGGCCTGCCGGACGAAACCCTCCGGGTTGCCGCCCTCCCAGCGCCAGGCCGGCCGCTCACCCGCACGCGGCGTCAGCACTGCGGCGTGCTGCTTGTGCCCGGTCACCGTCGTACCGGCCGGCGCCACCACGCTGTCCGTGACCGCCGTGGCGGTGCGGTAGCCGACCACCAGGCCGTCCCGGACCGTGCCGACCGCGTCCAGCACGCCGCACATCGGCAGGCCGTCCAGCTCCCGGGCCAGCCAGAGCAGGCCGGCCCCCTCGGCGATCACCGGGCGGCCCGAGCGGGCCAGCTCGGCCACCGCGATGCAGAGGCGGCGGTTGGCGGAGAGCTGCTCCGCGTACGTCTCGGGCAACCCGCCGCCGACGACGAGCGCCCGAGCCCCGGCGGGCAGCGCCTCGTCGCGCAGCGGGTCGAGCGTGACCACCTCGGCGCCGGCGGCGCGCAGCAGCTCGGCGACCTCCGGGTGGCTGTAGGCGCCGGCCGGGCCACCGGCCAGCGCGACCACCGGGCGCTCCGCCGACGCCGGCGGGACGTCGGCCGGCTCCGGAGACCACGCCTGGACGGTGAGCGCCGGGGCGGACCGGGCCAGCACCAGCAGCCGGTCGAGGTCGACGGTGGCGGCCACCGCCTCCCCGAGCCGGCGCACGCCACGTTCGGCGTCGGCGTCGCCGAGCACCACGGGACCGGTGCCGTGCCGCCGGGCGGGCAGGACGGGGGGCAGCTCGTGCCGGCGCAGCGCGCCGTAGACCGGCACGCCGACGTCGTCGAGCGCCTCGCGCAGCAGCGCCTCGTGCCGGGGCGAGGCCACCCGGTTGAGGATCACGCCGCCCAGCCAGAGTTCGTCGTCGTACGCCCGGAAGCCGTGCAACAGCGCGGCCACCGACTGGCCCATCGCGGCCACGTCCACCACGAGCACCACCGGGCTGCGCAGCGCGGTGGCCACCGCCGCCGTGGATTCGCTCTCCGGCCGCCCGGCGACCGAGTCGTAGAGGCCCATCGTCCCCTGCACCAGGGCGAACCCGGCTCCGGCCGCGCCGTGCGCGAAGAGCGGGACGATCCGCTCCGGGCCGACCAGTCTCGGGTCGAGCGTGCGCCCGGGGCGGCCGGCGGCGAGCCCGAGGTACGCGGCGTCCACCTGGTCCGGCCCGACCTTGAAACCGGCCACCGGGATATCCCGGTCGGCGAGGGCCGCCAGCAGGCCGAGAGAGACGGCGCCCGTGCCGTGCCCCGAGGAGGGCGCACTCAGCACGACGCGCGGCACGTCGGTCATCATCGACTCCTGATGTGGGTGGTTTCCGCCCGCGTGACCATACCCGCCCGGCCCGGCCCGCGGAGGTCCGCGCGTACCGCCGTTTCTGGCCGGCGACGGCGAGTGGCATCGCTCATACGGGTAGCCTTGGCCAACGTGTACCGGTTCCTGCTGACCCCGCGCTGGCTCGGCTACCTCGCGCTGACGCTCGCCGCCGCGACGGTGATGGTGTTCCTGGGTAACTGGCAGCTGGACCGCTACCGGGGCCGGACGGCGATCAACGACCGGATCGACGCCGGAGCCACCATGACGCCCGCGCCGCTGCGCGACGCGCTGCCCGCGCCCACCGGCGGCGCGGGTGCCGTCGGTCCCGCTCCGGCCGAGGAGCTGACCTGGAGCCGGGTCACGGCCACCGGTCGGTACGACAGCACGAACACCGTCCTGATCCGCGGCCGGACCGTCGACCGGACGGTCGGCTTCGAGGTGCTCACCCCGCTGGTGCTCGCCGACGGCAGCGCGGTGCTCGTCGACCGGGGCTGGATTCCGCCCGCGCCGGGGGCCGGCGCGATGGTGCAGCCGCAGGTGCCGGCGGCGCCGGACGGCGAGGTGACAGTGACCGGCCGGGTGGTCGCCAGCGAGAGCGGCGGGGGCGGGGTCGGCCGGCGCGACGGGAAGCTGGAGGCCCGGCGCATCGACATCCCCCGCCTGGCCGAGCAGCTCCCCTATCCGGTGACCGGCGGATACGTGCTGCTCGACGGGCAGACGCCGGCCGCCGACCCGGCCTTCCAGGCGGTGCAGATCGGGCACACGAACAACTGGCAGAACTTCGGCTACGTGTGGCAGTGGTGGATCTTCGCGGTGATGAGCCTGTTCGGCTACGGCTGGGTGGCGCGCCGCGAGGCCCGGCGACTCGCCGGGCTGGACAAGCCGGGCGAGCCGGTGGACCGGGCCGCCGAGCCGGCCGCCCCCACGTCCGCCTGAGCCGGACCGGTCAGCCGGTGATCCGGCCGGCGTGGATGGCGCGGACCGCGTCGATGGTGTCCGCCTCGGCGGCCGTCTTGTCGTGCCGGTAACGCAGCACGCGGGCGAAGCGCAGGGCCATGCCGCCCGGGTAGCGGCTGCTGGTCTGCACCCCGTCGAACGCGATCTCGACCACCTGCACCGGCCGGACCCGCACCTCCCAGTCGCCCTTCTCCACTGCGAGGGACAGGAACCGTTCGGTCTGCCAGCGCAGCAGCTCGTCGGTGAGCCCCTTGAACGTCTTGCCGAGCATGACGAACTCGCCGGTTCGCGGGTCGAGGGCGCCGAGGTGCAGGTTCGACAGCCACCCCTCGCGCCGGCCGCTGCCCCACTCGACAGCGAGCACCACCAGGTCGAGCGTGTGCCGCGGCTTGACCTTGACCCAGGCCGAGCCGCGCCGGCCGGCGTCGTAGGGTGCGGCCGGATCCTTCACGACCACGCCTTCCTGACCCGCGTCGACAGCCGCGGCGAACGCCGTGGCTGCCTGCTCCGCGTCGTCCACCTCGACCCTGTCGACGAGCAGCGACGCGTCGACCGCGCCGGCCAGGGCCGCCCACCGCTCCCGCCCGGGCGCGTCGATCAGGTCGGCGCCGTCGAGGTGCAGCAGGTCGAAGAAGTACGGCGTGAGCACCGGCTCGCCGGTGCGCTCGGCGGCGGCCAGCACTGCGGGCGCGACCTGCGTCGGCCCGGTGGTGCTGGGCGTGGCGCGCCGGGCCGCCCGGCTGGACGTCTCCTGGAACGGCAGCGGCCGGCCGGCCGCGTCCAGCCCGATCGCCTCACCGTCGAGCACCAGCTCGCGGGCGGGCAGCGCGCGCACGGCGGCCACCACCTGGGGCAGCCGGCCGGTGATCTCGTCCAGGCTGCGGGTGAACACGGCGATGTCCGGGCCGGAGCGGTGCACCTGGATGCGGATGCCGTCGAGCTTCACGTCGACCGTCGCCGGCACGCCGGTGGCGGTGAGCGCCTCGTCGACAGAGGGCGCGCTCTGCGCCAGCATCGGCGCGAGCGGCCGGCCCACCTGGAGCCCGAACCCGGCCAGCGCCGGAGCGCCGCCGGTGAGCGCCGCGACCGCCACGGCGCGCAGGTCACCGGCGAGGAGCAGGGCACGCCGGACGGCCGTGACCGGTACGTCGGCGGCGCGGGCGACCGCGTCGGTCAGCAGCCCGGCCTGCGCGCCCTGACGCAGCTCGCCCCGGAACAGGCCGGTCAGCAGACGCTGCTCGTCGGCGGTCGCGGCGGCAAACAGACGGCCGACGAGGTCCCGCCGCCGGGCCTGCGAACCGGAGCCGGCGACGCGGGAGATCTCCTCGATCGCCGCGTCGACGGCGGTGACGGTGAGCGTCGGCTCGGCGGCCGGCGGGGGCAGGTCACGCAGGCCGGCCCAGCCGACACCGGTCTGACGCTGGCGCAGCTCGCCGGCGAGATAGCCGGCGCCGGCCGGGATCTCGCCCGGCTCCAGCCCGCGCAGCGCAGCGGCCAGCAGCTCCACCTTGGCCCGTCTGCCACTGGTGGCGCCGACCGCGGCCGAGGTGGCCGCCAGCTCCGCGAAACGCACGCCCATATCCTGCCAGCCACCAGCGACACCGGGGCCGATCCGGCGACCCGGCACACCACACGGGTGGCCGGGCCACCGGCGGCCGGTCAGGCCGAGACCGGTTCCTCGATCCGCAGGCCGCGGCCGCGCACGCCCTCGGCGACCCGGGTGAGCAGCGCGTCGAGCGTGACCAGCGCGGCGGAGAGCTCGCCGATCTGTTCCTTGAGCGTGTCCTCGGACCACGCGGAGACGTCGACGTCCCCCAGAGCACGGACGGCGGCCTGAAGCCGCTCAATCTCGTCGTTCGTACGCATGTTCGAAAGGCTATAACACCCCGCCCGTCGACACACCACAAACTCCGACATCGGCCCCGAAGTTACGGTTTCGACACCTCAGGCGCGGTTTCCGGCCTCCGCCACCCGGGCCAGCAGCAGCGCCTCGGCCAGGCAGACGCGGGCGAACTCGCCCAGGTGCAGGCTCTCGTTCGGCCCGTGCGCCCGCGCGTGCGGGTCCTCCACGCCGGTGACCAGGATCGCGGCCTGCGGGAACATCTCCTGGAACGTGGCGATGAACGGGATCGACCCGCCCACCCCGATATCGACCGGGTCGGTGCCGTCCCAGGCCGCCTTGAACGCCGACCGGGCCGCGTCGAACATCGGGCCGGAGGCGTCGATGACGCAGGGCGCGCCGTCGTGCTCGAGCGTCACCGACACCTGCGCGCCCCACGGCGCGTGCCGCTCCAGGTGCGCGGTCAGCGCCGCGTACGCCTTCTTCGGGTCCTCGCCCGGCGCCAGCCGTACGCTCAGCTTCGCCTTCGCCGACGGCACCAGCGCGTTCGGCGCCTCGCCGGTGGCCGGCGCGTCCAGGCCGAGGATCGCCAGCGCCGGCTTGGTCCAGAGCCGGTCGGTGATCCGGCCGGTGCCGAACAGCTCCGCGCCGTCGACCAGGCCGGCCTCGGCGCGGAACCGGTCCTCCGGGTAGTCGACACTGGCGCCCTCGCGGCCGACCAGCCCGTCCACCGCGACGTCGCCGGCCTCGTCGTGCAGCGTGGCGAGCAGCTTCACCAACGCGGTGAGCGCGTCCGGCACGGCGCCGCCGAACATGCCGCTGTGCACCGCGTGGTCGAGCGTGCGCACCTCCACGAAGCAGTTGACGACGCCGCGCAGCGAGGTGGTCAGCGCCGGCACCCCGACGTCCCAGTTGGTGGAGTCGGCGATGACGATGACGTCCGAGGCCAGGTCGTCGCGGTGCTCGGCGAGCAGCCGCTCCAGCGAGTCCGAGCCGTACTCCTCCTCGCCCTCGATGAACAGCACCACGCCGACCGGGAGCCGGTCGCCGAACGCGCGCAGCGCGGCGACGTGCGCCATGATGCCGGCCTTGTCGTCGGCGGCGCCCCGGCCGTAGAGGCGGCCGTCGCGCTCCACCGGCTCGAACGGCTCCGACTCCCACAGCGACAGGTCGCCGACCGGCTGCACGTCGTGGTGCGCGTACATGAGCACGGTGGGCGCGCCGGGCGGGGCCGCCTTCGTGCCGATCACGGCCGGCTGGCCGCCGGACCGGACGATCCGCGTGTCGAGGCCGCAGCCGCGCAGCAGCTCCGCCACCGCCTCGGCGGAACGCTCCACGTGCGAGTGGTCGAAGCCCTCGAAGGCGATGCCCGGGATGCGGACGAGTCGCTCGAGGTCGGCGCGGACGCCGGGAAGTTCCCGCTCGACGGCGGCGCGCACCTCGGACTCGGAGAGGATCGGAGTGGTCATGAGCGGAATCGTATGCTGGCCTTACCCCGGCACGTCGCCCGAGCCCGATCGCCGCCCCACCCGCACGTAGTAGCGGTCCGCGTCGTGCGGCAGGGCGGGCGCCCCGTCGACCACCAGGTCCACCGCCGCCGCGGTGCCGTCGGCGGCGAAGTGCGCCCGCTCCCCCTCGTGCCAGCGGCGCAGCTCCGGCAGGATCTGCGCGCCGTCGCGGGCAAGCGCCCGGCGCAACCGCAGCTCGGCCGGCGCGGTGACGAGCACCGACAGGGTCAGCTCGGGGCGCACCGGGGCGCGGGCGGCGCTCACCCCCTCCACGATCAGCACCGGACCGGCCGGCACCGGCACCACCCGGTCCAGGAGGCTCCGGCGCACCCAGCTGTACCGGCGGTAGCCACCCGCCCGGCCCGCCCGCACCGGGCCGAGCACCTGCTCCTCCAGCCGGGCCCAGAACGTGAGCTGGTCGTCCCAGCCGTCGAGCAGGTCGTCGGTGTGCACAAGCGGCGGGCGCACGCCGCCCGCCCGCTCCGCGAGCGCGTCCGCGAGGCGCGTCGCGAACACGCTCTTGCCCGCGCCGCTGGGCCCGTCGACTGAGACCAGCCGGGTACGCCCCAACCGCGCCGGCCCGGTCAGCACCCGGCGGGCCAACCCGGCGTACGCCTCGATCACTGCGACGTTCACCCGACCGACGCTAACGTTCCCCCGTCCGCTGGAACCTGCGACCCGGGCGGACCGTTTCGGCGAGCGGCGGCGCGGGCCGCTGGGCATCATCGGGGGGTGCTCCATGACGTGATGTGTCCGGGCGTCGACGCCCTCCTGGAACAGGCCCGCGCCGGTCTCCGCCGGCTCACTCCGCACGAGACCGTCGAGGCGGTCCGAGGCGGCGCGCTGCTTATCGACACGCGCACCGAGGCGCAGCGCCGCGAGGAGGGTGAGCTGCCCGGCGCGATCGTCATCGACCGCACGGTGCTGGAGTGGCGGCTCGACCCGGCGAGCGCCTGGCGCATCCCCGAGGCCACCGGGTACGACCGCGAGATCGTCGTGGTGTGCCGGGAGGGGTACAGCTCAAGTCTGGCCGCCGCCAGCCTTCAGACGCTGGGGCTGCGGCAGGCCACCGACATGATCGGCGGGGTGCAGGGCTGGCGGGAGGCCGGGCTGCCGATGTCCGACCGCCCGGCCGACGTGCGCTACTGAGCCCCGCGCTCCACGGCCACCACGCGCTCCTCGGACGCCACGCGCTCCTCGGACGCCGGGCGGTCCTCGGACGCCGGGTGCCCCGGCTGGCTCGGGCGGCGCCTCAACGCGGTGGTGCGCCGGGTGGCACGAACGGCAGTCCGGGCGGCGGGCCGGACTCGATCAGCCGCCACAGCGCGTCCGTGTCGAGGTGTTCCTCCACCAGGTCGCCCAGCAGATCGAGCGTCCGCTCCCGGGCCGCCGCGAAGGACGTGTCGGGCGCGACCTTGAAGCCGGTGCGTCCGGCCGCCTCCGCGACCTCGGTCAGGAACCGGCGGCGGAACGCGTCCGAGGAGAAGGCGCCGTGCCAGTGCGTGCCGTACACGGCGCCGAGGCGCGCGCCCTCGCCGGTGCCGTCGGCGTAGCGCAGCAGCGGCGCGAGACCCGGGTCGGCGGCCGAGACCCGGCCGTGGTGGATCTCGTAGCCGTGCACCGGCACGTCTCCGGCGGCGGTGCCCTCGGCCCTGCGGACCGTCTTGCGCGGCTCGAAGGTGACCTCGACGGGCAGCAGTCCGAGGCCGGGCACGTCACCGACGCGGCTCTCCACCCGGTCGTGGATCGCCCGGCCGAGCATCTGGAACCCGCCGCAGATGCCGAGCAGCGGCCGTCCGGCGGCGGCGTGCGCCAGTACCGCGTCGGCCAGGCCGGTCTCCCGCAGCCAGGCCAGGTCGGCCACAGTCGACTTGGTGCCGGGGAGCACCACGAGGTCGGCGGCGGCCAGTTCGGCCGGCTCGACGGTGAGGCGTACCCGCACCCCCGGCTCGGTGGCGAGGGCCTCGACGTCGGTGGCGTTGCTGATCCGGGGTAGCCGCACCACTGCGACGTCGAGCCAGTCGGTGCCCCGGGGCGCGGGCGGCCGGCCGAGCACCCGCCCGTACGCGAGCGAGTCCTCCGCGTCCAGCCACAGGTCCAGCGCCCAGGGCACCACCCCGTACGAGGGACGGCCGGTGACCCGGCGCAGCATGTCCAGCCCTGGCTGGAGAAGCCCGCGGTCGCCCCGGAACTTGTTCACGACAAATCCGGCCACCAGTGCCTGGTCGGCCGCGTCGAGCAGGGCGACGGTGCCGAACATCGAGGCGAACACGCCGCCCCGGTCGATGTCGCCGACCACGATCGTCGGCAGCCCGGCATGACGCGCAAGCCCCATGTTGACGTAGTCCCCGTCGCGCAGGTTGATCTCGGCCGGGCTGCCCGCGCCCTCGCAGATCACCACGTCGTACTCCTCGCGCAGCTCGGTCAGCGCCGCGTACGCGGTGGTGGCGAGCCGGGACCGCACCTCCTGGTAGTTGCCGGCGGTGACCGTGTCCACCGCCTCGCCGAGCAGCACCACCTGGCTGGCGTGGTCGCTGCCCGGCTTGAGCAGCACCGGGTTGAACCGCAGGTCGGCGTCGAGCCCGCAGGCGGCGGCCTGCATCGCCTGGGCCCGGCCCAGCTCTCCGCCGCGACCGTCCGGCCCGACCACGACGGCCGAGTTGTTGGACATGTTCTGCGCCTTGAACGGCGCGACCCGGACGCCGCGGCGGCGCAGCCAGCGGCAGATGCCGGCGGTGAGCACGCTCTTGCCGGCGTCGGAGGTGGTGCCGGCGACCAGCAGCCCGCCGCTCACCGCACGCTCTCCCCGTGCCCGTGCGCCTGGCCCCCGCTCCACGCCTCGGCCGCCCGACCCGGGACGCGAGCCGCCCGACCCGGGACGCGAGCCGCCCGACCCGGGACGCGAGCCGCCCGACCCTGGATGCGAGCCGCCGGAGCGGAGTCCCGAGCCGCTCGACCGAGGACGCCCAGCGAGGCCCGTCCGGCCGCTCCGGCCAGGCGCCCGACGGTCACCGGGTAGAGCGCGGCCAGGCCGAGCGCGGCCACGCCGACCGCGCCGGAGATCCGCGCGGCCCGCTTCAGGTGCCGCGCCTCGGGGCGGGGACCGTCACCGAGGAACGGCCGGGTCTCGGCCCGGCCGAAGTAGACGTTGCGCCCGCCGAGCCGGACGCCGAGCGCGCCCGCCATGGCCGCCTCGCACTGACCGGCGTTCGGGCTCGGGTGGTCGGCCCGGTCCCGCCGCCACACCTGCCAGGCGGCGGCGCGGTCCCCGTGCGCGGCCGGCGCGACCGCCACCGTGAGCAACCCGGTCAGCCGGGACGGCACCAGGTTCAGCACGTCGTCCAGCCGGGCCGCCGGGGTGCCGAAGCGGACGTACCGGGGCGAGCGGTGGCCGACCATCGCGTCGAGCGTGTTGGCCGCCCGGTAGCCGAGCAGACCGGGCAGGCCCGCGACCGCGCCCCAGACCAGCGGGGCGACCACGGCGTCCGAGGTGTTCTCGGCGACCGACTCGACCGTGGCACGGGCGAGTTCGGACTCGTCCAGGGCGGACGGGTCCCGCCCGCAGAGGTTGCCGAGGCGGGCCCGGGCAGCGGGCAGGTCGGCCCGGCCCAGCGCCCGTGCCATCACCCGGGACTCGTGCCGCAGCGTGCGCCCACCCAGCACCGTCCAGGTGCCGGCGGCGACCAGCGCGGCCCGGGCCACCGGATGACGGCGGGTCGCCAGCGCGGCGGCGGCGCCGAGCAGGACCGGCGCGCCGACCGCCACCGCCGTGAACGCCGCGCCCGCCGACCGGTCGGGGCGGTAGAGCCGCTGTTCCAGCGCACCAGCCGCCCGGCCGAAGCCGGCCACCGGATGCCACCGGCGAGGGTCACCGAGCAACGCGTCGAGCGCGTAGCCCGCCACCAGTCCGGTCGCGTTCGCCATGGCGGTCGCCTGCCGCACCCGTCACCACCTCCGGCCGGCCAGCCTAGTCGTACCGCGGGGTGGTGACGCCGATGTCACCACCCCGCGCCCCCGTCGGACGAAGGGACTGTCAGGCGGGCACCGGGGTCCGTCGCCGGCTCCGGCGCCCCGACGCGGTCCCGCCCGGGCTCGCGCCGCCCGGCTCGCCCTCACCCGGCCCGGAACCACCCGGTCCGCCGACCTCCGGCGCTGCGACCTCGCCCAGTTCGTCGTCCTCGGCCGGGGCCGGCCCGTCGTCCGCCACGTCGCCCAACTCGTCCTCCTCCGCTGCCGGGCCACCCGAACCGGGGTCGAAGCCGGTGGCCTGCCGCGCACCGGGCCGGTCGTCGAACGGGTCGGGCTCGCCCACCCGCTCGACGGTGCCGACGAGCCCGACCCGGCCGCCGCCGTGCTCCGGGGGCGGGAAGTCGTCGTCGAAGGGCCGGTCGTCGAAGGTGGCCGGGGCCTGCCCGTCGGGCACCGGCTCGGTCGTCTCGCCGTGCACCCGCTGCTCGGCCTCCGCGTCCTCGACCGTGCTGGTGGCCGCACGAGGCTGGTTGCGCAGGAACCGGGCCCGGCCGCGGGACAGGTCGTGCCCGACGGCGACCGCCTCCAGCTCGTAGAGCGTGCGGTGGGTGCCGGACTCGTCGGTCCAGTCCCGGGTGTAGAGACGGCCGGCGACGATCACCGGGTCGCCCACCGCCACCGAGGACGCGACTCCCTCGGCCAGGCGGCGCCAGCAGTTCACCCGTACCCGCAGGCTGTTGCCGTCGACCCAGCGGCCGCTGTCGCGGTCGAGCCGGCGGGCGGTCGAGGCGACCTTGAAGTTGGCCACCAGCGTTCCGCTCTGGGTCGTCCGGCGCCACTCCGGCGCGGTCAGCACATTGCCGACGATCGTGACGTACGTATCGAACATCGCCCCTCCCAGGGATCGACTTGTCCCGGTGAGCGTCGTCCGGCCGCCTCGCCCGGACCACCCGCCCACCCCGTGCCTGTGGATGACGGACCGCCCTGTGGACAACGCCCTGATCAAGGTCCCGATCTGCTAGGTCAACCGGCCCTACGCGCCTGACCTGCGGCGACGCATGATCGAGTGGAGCCGGCAAGCAGGCGTTCCGGAATCGCGCCGGTTGGGTAAGTACTTGATCAACCGAGAGAAAGGGAGCTCCGATGCTTCTCCGAGACGTCCGCGAGGCAGCGCGATGAGCGCCGTGGCGAACCCCGCGACCGTGGCCGAGTGCCTGCGGGTCGGCGCCGGGTTCTCCCAGGGCGACCGCAACTGGATCGCCGAGCAGTTCGCGACCCTGGACACCCGGCTCGCCGGCTTCCACGCCGACGCCACCGAGCTGGAGGTGTCCGTCAAGGATCGCGAGGCCCGGGGCCAGAAGGTCACCCTGGAGTGCTGGATCGCCGGTCGGCAGAAGATCGTCACCACCTCGACCGAGGAGGATCTGCACGCCGCGCTCAACGACGTCCGGGACGACCTGCGCCGCAAGCTCAACGACGCGAAGACCCGGCAGGAGCCGCGCAACAACAAGCACCTGCGCGCCGTCGACCAGCCCGAGGTCGCCCCGTTGCAGGACGCCGAGCGCGAGGACGCCGAAACCGTCTGAATCCTGGCACGGCCCGCCCGCACGGTGCCGGCGGGCGGGCCGTCCCCGCGCTGAGGCGTTGTTAACAAGGGGCCCTTCCTCTACCGGATGCGTTAACAAGGGGCCCCTCCTTACAACCCAGCACCCCTACCGCCGGGTAGCGCGGCGGCGTACCGTCGCGGTCGTGGAACCGGACGTGCTGGGCGCCCCCTACGAGCGGCGGACGATCGACCTGGGCACCGACGACGAGGGGCCTGTGGTCGCGACCCTGGTGCGACGGCGGGCCGACCGCCCGACCGGTCGCGCCGTGCTCTACGTGCACGGCTTCGTCGACTACTTCTTCCAGACCCACGTGGCCGACTTCTTCGCCGAGCGCGGCTGGGACTTCTACGCGCTCGACCTGCGCAAGTACGGCCGCAGCCTGCTGGCGCACCAGACCCCGAACTTCTGCCGCGACCTGAGCGACTACTTTCCTGAGCTGGACGCCGCCGCCGAGATCATCCGTGCCGAGGAGGGCCACGACACCCTGCTCGCCATGGGCCACTCGACCGGCGGCCTGATCATCTCGCTGTGGGCGCACGACCGCCGCGACGCCGGCCTGGTCGACGGCATCGTGCTCAACAGCCCCTTCTTCGACATCAACGCGCCCTGGATGGTCCGCCGGCCCCTCGCGGCCGCCGTCTCCCGCCTGGGCCGCAGGGCGCCGCAGCGTGTCCTGCCGTTCGGCCTGGGCACGGTGTACGGCGAGAGCCTGCACGCCGACCACCGGGGTGAATGGCGGTACGACCTGGCCTGGAAGCCGCTGGCCGGGTTCCCGGTCCGGGCCGGCTGGATCAGCGCGATCCGCGCCGGTCAGCGCCGGCTGCGGGCCGGGCTGGACATCCCGGTGCCGGTGCTGCTGGCCTGCTCGACGCGCAGCTTCCGAGGCACCAAGTGGCACGACAGCGCCACCGGCGCCGACGCGGTGCTCGACGTCGAGCACATGGTGCGCTGGGCGCCCCGCCTCGGCCACCACGTCACGCTGGCCCGGTTCGACGGCGGGCTGCACGACCTCACGCTGTCCAGTCCCGGCGTACGCGAGAAGGTCTTCGCGGAGGTCGGACGGTGGGCGGAGGGGTTCCTCCGCGCCGGGCCGACCGAACCGGAGCCCACGACGCCGCCGTCCCCGCGACGGCCGGCCGACGCGACCGCCGAGGGCTGAGGCCGGACCGCCTCGCCGCTTCAGTCGGTGACGACCGCCGCGAGCGCGGCGCGGATCCGGTCGAACGTGGCGACCGGGTGCCCGCCCGCGCGCGACGGCAGCACCACGCCCAGGCAGCGCAGCGCCGGTCCGCCGTCCGGCCCGGCCTCGACCGCGAACACCGGCGCGCCCACGTACCCGGCGGGCAGCTCCGTGGTGACCCGCACCTCGTCGCCGTCCCGGGCGACCCGCTCGACCACCGCTTCCAGCGGACGCGACCCGTCCTCGCCCGCACCCAAAGCCAGCACGAACGCCGAGGCGGGCGCCACGCCGATCCGGGCAACCGAGTCGGCCGGCGCGGCCACCGCCTCGGTGACCTGCTGGGTACGCCAGCGCCAGCCCCGATCGTCGGCCCAGCCGTGCAGGCCGCCGGTCGGCATCGCGGCGAGCCCCAGCTCCGGCAGGTGCAGCCAGTGGTCGGCGAAACCGGGCAGCTCGATCGGCTCGTCCGCCCCCTCGGCCGGCTCGGTGACGCTCGGCCGCAACCCGATCTCCCCGTACGCCCGCTCGGTCAACGCGTCGGCGGTGAGCAGCCACTCGTGCGCGATCTCCCCGTCGTCGGTGGCGCCGACCAGCTCGCTGTAGAAGAAGGCGGTGCCGAGGACGCCGGCCGGCGCGCCCGGCCCGTCCGAGCCGGTGACGGGAAGGATCGCCCGTCCGAGGAGCTGACACAGCTCGAAGACGATCTCGTTCTCGGTTTCCTGGTCGAGCAGCATCCGACGAGGGTACGGATCGCGTCCCGCCCGGCCCGCGCCGGACCCGCCGGAACTGTGGTGCCGTTCCGGACCCCGGCGTGGGACGCTGAGGGGCGGAACGGACGCGCCGACCCGTACCCCCGGGCGGGCGGGGAGCGGCGGTACCCTCTTGGCGCGACGACCGTCGGCGCGCGCCCGTAGCTCAGCGGATAGAGCAGGGGACTTCTAATCCCAAGGCCGCAGGTTCGAATCCTGCCGGGCGCACCACCGTTACCACAGGTCGGCGGCTCCCCGCTCCCGGTCGAATCTCGTCAGCCCGATCTGGCTGTGACCGAGCACCTTCATCACCGTCCGGGGCGGGGCACCGGAGACGAGCAGGAACGTCGCGCAGGCGTGCCGCAGTTCGTGCAGCCTGAGCCAGTCAAGGCCAGCCGCAGCCCGAATCGTGTGCCACGTCCGACTGCCCGACGAGGAGATCCGCCTCCCTTGGCGGCGGGGTTATGCGCACCGCGCGTCAGTGAAGCCCGGCGCGGCGCTCAGGTCCGCTCGGAGGACTCGCCCAACATTGCCCCGCCAGCCGGACCCACACCCGCAGACGCACGAGGGCGAGGGATCGCGGTGGCGCTCAATGCCAGGACCGACAAGAGTGTAAGAGCCGGGTGGATCAGCAAGAGTTCGACCCGGATGTTGTAGCCCTTCCCTTGCATGGCCGCCTCGTACAGCGCGTAAAGGGCCCACAGGCAGGACATAACGAGGCAGGGCCACTCGCGCAGCTGACGTTCTCCAAGCAGCCGGGCAAGGAGAGCCAGCAGCCCGGGAACTGCTAACGCGGCTGCGATAAGCAGGATGCGCCCCGGTCGCTCAACCAGCGACGGGTGGAAGATCAGCCGGCCGATCACTCATACACCCCTCGCTCGGTGTGCGGTCTATCATGGACAGACGCATGCCGACTATAGGCGTTCCCGCACGGGACTTCCGTCGGCTGCACAAACAGCGGCCCACTGCTGTGCGATACCTGCCAATTCCGGCGAACAGGCCGACTCGTCCGCCGCCCCGGAGGTGACGACCATGAGGGCGACGCTGACCTCCAATCCTGCCGGGCGCACCCTCGCCACCGCAGGTCGGCGGCTTTCCGCTCCCGTCGGGACGATCACCCCCCGTACAGGCATTCGTACAGCCGAGTCCTGTTGACCTCAACCAGAGTTCAGATGCTTCACTTCCGCCATGAATCTTGACGGCCTGCGCGTCGCCATCACCGGTGCCGCACGTGACACCGGACGACTACTGGCCGAAGCCTTCGCCGAGCGCGGTGCACAGATATTCCTCTCGGCCCGCGACCTGGCTACGGCCGAGCATGTTGCGGATGGGATCAGCCAGCGGGGGCCAGGGCGGGCTGATGCATTTCACTGCGACCTCGCCGTACCGGAGTCGGTGCGCGCGTTCGCTGCTGCCATGGCCGAACAGACGAAGCACCTCGATGTGCTGATCAACAATGGTGCCCCGTACATCGAAGGCGACGACTTGGGAGACGTCTCGGACGACAGAATCGAAAGCGTGATGGCTGCGGGCGGGACCGGCACCATGTTGTTGACCAAGAATCTACTGCCGCTGTTACGGGCATCGTCGCGGCCCGACATCGTCAACATGATCTCCGCATGCGGCGAGGTGGGACACCGCCGCTCGGGTGCACATCCCGCCTTCTACGCGGCTAAGCATGCCCACGCCGGACTCGCTGAGATCCTGTCGCACCGGCTCCGGCCAGAAGGGATCCGGGTAATCTCACTGTTTCCGCCGGACTTCGTTCAGGACGGGCCCCGACAGGTAAACAGCGACCTCACCGCGCGATCGGTCATCGACTGCGTGCTTTTCGCGGTCGGCCAACCACGAGACTGTTTCATTCGCGAGTTCCACTTCGAGCAGGTTCGGCAGGCGTCCATACCCTGACCGCTCACTGCGCGAAGCAGCCCGAGCCCGGCCGAGGGCCCTCGGCAGAGATCCGCTCTTGAGACTGTCACCGTCTGAACCAAGGTCAGGTGCGCGGAGCTGCCGCAGAGCGTCCGCAGCCAGTTGAAGAAATATGACGCAAGGTGTCAGGTTTTGGGTGAAGCATGGGTTCATCGGCGGCGCCGGCGAGAGGCGCGGACCACGGCGCAGATAGATGCGGAGAGACCTGATGGATGGCTCGCCCGAGTCTTCATCACCGTCGAGGCGGGGAAACAAATGACGTCGCTCGACTGGCAGCTATCCGTACGGCCAAGCCCGCCCGCTGACACCGAGGCTGACCGACAACGAGGACGCGAGCAAGGTGGTCGGCGATCACGCGCGTCTCCCACCGCGTTCCGATGCGATGCCGGGTCGCCGGCTTAGCCCCCACCAGCGCCGAGGTCCAGCACGAACGGGGAGCCGGGGCGCTCCGGCTGCCATCCCCGCTCAAGCGCCTGCACGATGGCGCTTGCGACCAGCGAAGGGAGCACCGGAGAGGCCGCGGCGCTCATCCAGTTGTCCGGTCGTGGTGATGCGAGTCGGACGACGAGGGTGGCGCAGTCAGCCAGATCCGCCCGCTCGACGGCGAAGCTCAGCGGCGACCAGGTCAGACCCTGGCTGTACGTCGGCTTCCGGCGGACGAGCCAGCGGTAGCGGTCACCGCCGACGACGATGGACCGACTGCCCCGCTTGTTCAGCGCCACTGATCCTCCAGCCGGGCAACCAGCGCGGCGATCAGGTCGGGGTGCTCGTCGGTGACGAGATGGCCGGCGGCGGGAAGGATGTCGGCGTCGACATTGATCCGTTGTCGTGCTCCTGCGCGCAGTCGTTCCGGGGGCAGGAACACGTCATGGTGTCCGCTCGCGACCACGACCGGCATCGTGTGAGCGGCCGCCGGTACGAGGTCATCGGAACTCACCGGACGGGCGTTCCGGGCGACCAGCGTCATCCACTCCACCAGTTCGGCGCGGGGCTCTCGGCCGGGAGCAGACAGGATGCGTAGCAGTCGACGGCTCGAAGCATCTCGTGGCCGCACCAGCCATGCCAGGAACGCCAGCAGGACACGGGGTGTGATCCGGAGCCGGCACAATCCGCCTGGAGACACGGCGACCTTGCCCCGAATCCGGGAATGATCTGCGGCGAGCGCGACGGCGCCGCCGAACGAATGCCCGAACACCACGACCGGCCCGGCGGTGGTCTTCTCGATGACCTCTCCCAGCCATGAGCCGTACCAGGTGAGCCGGCCACCGGCGGTGCCCGCTTCATCAGAGCTCAGCCCTGGCTGGCCCGGAATGTCGGCGGCGACCACCCGGTAGCGCTGAGCCAGGGCAGTGAGCAGCGGCAGGTAGGCGGCCGCGCTGAAGCGGTCGCCAGCGATGAAGACGACTGTGACCGGGCCTGCGCCGACGGAGACGACGTGAGTGTCTTCGGCCTGGGCGCGAATCACGCGTCGGTCGTGCGGGACCGGCCACGCGCTCAGCTGTTCCTCGCACCACTGGCGGATGCCGTCCCGGCCCGCGGCGGTTCGATAGATCGAGGTCACCGCTGCATCCTGCATCAGGGTGATCGGAAGCGCCACGAGCTGCAAGGTGACGAAGGCGAGCGGTACGCCTCTGCCGGCGTCCATCCGCCCGGCCGTGACGCACTGCGCTCCGGGACCTACCGGCTCGGACGGATCCGGCCAAGTGCTCGCCGTACGGCCAGGACCACCCGCCCACGCCGGCCGCCGACCGGGCCGGCCGTTCCGGGCTCGTCCGGTCGGCGGGCGGCGTCCGCCCACTCCGCGTCGTTCCAGGTCGCGGGTACGGCCCCGACCGGCTGGAACCGGATCTGCGGGTCGTTGCTCTGCACGAGACACATCAGGCGCCGGCCGAACAGGCCGGCCCGGCGGGAGTGCCGTGCCATGGTGTCCAGCACGATCTGGGCGGACCTCGGGCAGTGCGTGGCGAACGTGTCGTAGCCGGTGAACACGAGGGCGAGGCCGGTTGCCTCGGGCGGCCAGCCGTACTCCTGGCGTACCACGTCACGCATGCAGTCGTTGAGGGCGTCGAGGTTATGCCCGTAGTAGCCGGGGAACGCGAGCACGGCCGCCACGTCCCGGTGCATGGCCTCCTCGGTCGTCCAGCCCGAGGCGTCCAGGTGGGTGACCTGGTAGCCGTGATCGCGCAACCACCCGGTGGTCCGGTCGAGGACCGGCATGTGCCAGAAGAGGGTCACCGGTGTGTTGCTCAGGAGGCGGAAGCCCACGTCTGCGCTGAGATCGGCCTCCGCGTCGAATGCGGCCACGACCGGGACGGTACAGCCAGGCCCGATCAGGCCGCCAGCGCCGCCAGGGCGCGGTCCATCGCGGCGTTGAACTCCTCGGGCTTCAGCGTCAGCCGGGACTTGACGTCGCGGCTCCACTGGTCGGCCAGCACCTCGGCGGCGCCCGCCTCGACACCGTCGAGCGCCGCGTCCGCCAGATCCGACGGCGCGATCTTGTCCACGGGCCAGCCCGCTGACATGTCGGTGTCGGCCAGGCCGAGGTGTACCGCCGTCACGAGCGTGCCCTGCTCGGCGAGTTCCAGGCGTACGCCGTTCGTCATGGCCCAGGCGGCGGCCTTGGTCAGGTGGTACGCGCCGGCGCCCCTGGTCCCGAACCACGACATGGCGGAGAGGACGTTCACGATCGCGCCCCCGCCGTTGCGGCCCAGCGCCGGTGCGAACTCCCGGATCATTGCCAGGTGGCCGAGCACGTTGGTCTCCACCTCGTGTCGGACCGCCTCCAGCGAACCGGTCACCAGGTCGGTTCCGGTCTGGATGCCCGCGTTGTTGACGAGCAGCGTGACGTCCGGGGCGGCCTCGGCGACGGCCCGTACGGATGTGGCAGTGGTGATGTCGAGCGGCAGCACCTCGACCCCGGGCAGGTCGACGGTTTCCGGCCGGCGGGCGGTCGCGTAGACCTTGCGGGCGCCGCGTTCGAGCAGGCGCTGGGCGAAGGCGCGGCCCAGGCCGCGGTTGGCTCCGGTGACCAGGGCTACCGAGTTGTTGATGTCCATGCCCGGTACGCTAAAACCTGACGTTGACGTCAGAGGCAAGTGCTGTTCCCCCGGACCGGAGTGAGAGGAGCCACATGCCCGAGCTGATCCGCATCGGCGAGGTGGCGCGCGGCGCCGGTGTCTCGGTGCGCGCCGTGCGCTACTACGAGGAGCAGGGGCTTCTCGTCCCCAGGCGCAGTCCGTCCGGCCAGCGCCTCTACCGGCCGGACACGGTCACGCTGGTCCGCTTCATCCAGCAGATGTACGCCGCCGGCCTGACCAGCAGCCGGATCGCGGAACTCCTGCCGTGCTGGGACTCCGGACACACCGACCCCGGGCAGCGGGCCATGCTGCGCGCCGAGCGCGAGCGCATCCAGGCCAAGGTCGACGAGCTCCGGGCCGCCCTGGACCGCCTCGACGAGGTCATCGCGATCACCGACAACCACCCGTAGGCGGCGGCCCCGGGCCTAACACGGCTGTCGGCCCTCGGTCTCGCGGTGGGCGCGCAGTGCGCCGACGACCGCCAGCCCCACGCCGCCGAGAGCGACAGCCGTCTCCACCGCCGGGGACACCCGCAGGGCGCCTCCCGCCGAAGCGCCCACGCTCACCATGATTCCCGGTTGCAGGAAGGCGTCCTCGGCGGGCTTGACCAGGGTCCACCAGCTCGCCCACGTGGCGGCGAGGTCCGAGCAGATCCGCACGGCCACAAGCGATAGCAGGACCATCCCCGCCGGGAGAAGCACGCGTCGGTCGCCCCGCCGTCCGGACCACGCGAGCACCCCGGCGGTCACGAGCGCGGCGAGCAACGCCGGCCACACGGCCGCGAACAGGTCGGGCAGCGGCGGCCCGCCGGGCGTCAGCGCCACGCGCGCCACGCACCAGACGAGCACGGCGACCGCCAGGGCCGTCGTCACCACACCCCGCCGCCCGCCGCGTGCCGGCAACGCCGACACGGCAGCCCACAGCAGGAGTACGCCGAGCGCCAGGCCCCCGGCTGTCAGCCGCTGCCGGTCCATGCCGTCCTGCCAGCTCTCCAGCAGATACGCCCGCCCCGCAGCCTGCCCTCGTGCCGGCTCGCCCGCGTCCGCCGCCTGCTCCCCGTACCAGCGCAGGTTCGCCACCGTCACCAGGGCGAACAGCCCGGCACCGGCGGCGACGCGCCACCTCACCCGGGGAGAGCCGGAGGCGGTGAGCGCGTGCCCGCACAGCGCCGCCAGCGTGACCACTGCCCACAGAAGCGACGCCTCCCGCATGGCGAGCAGTGCCGCCCCGACCGACAGCAGGCCCGCGACGACCGCGCCGACTCGCAGACCCGCCGACAGACGCATGGCGGAGAGAGTGGCACAGGAATCCTGGGCGCGTTGACCCGCCGGTTTCGTCGGTGGTGTCGGGCATGATCGCGTGCGCCGCCGCACGATGGCGGTCGACGAGCGGGATCACCGGGAGGCAGCGTGGGCGCATCGGGATGGACCTACTTCGTGGCGTACCAGCCGGATGCCCAGGCCGCGTTGGACGAGCTACGCCGACAGGTCTTCGAGGCCGGCGACTACTGGTGGGCGGTGCCGGGCGAGTTCGGCGCGTCCGCCGCCGACTTCCCGGACCGTCCCCGCAGCGAGGAGGATCTGTGGGCGGACGAGCGGGTGCAGGAGTCCGGCACGCACTCCATCCTGGACATGTCGCGGGTGCTGGCCGACGGCGAGGAGCCCGACTTCGGGACGTTCCAGCGGGTGACCGAGGCCGAGGCGCTCGCGCGCGCGGGCGCCGCAAGGCCGACCCGCGCTCACGTCGAGGCGCTCAAGCCGCTGGCCGAGCAGCGCTGGTTCGGCCGGTACGCCGTGCTGCACGACGAGGCGGGTACCCCGAACGAGATCTCCTTCTGGGGGTTCTCCGGGGACTAGCGTGCCCGGCCGGCGAGCAGCCACCGCCGGACGGGCACCTCCAGCAGCACCCGATCCCCGTCCGGTGTGACCGGCTGCCGGATGTCCCATCCCCCGTACTTCTCCGCGAACGCCGCGACGACGCCGGGCGGGAAGCCGGCGCGGTGTACGCGGGCCTCGCCCTCCGCGACGACCGGGTGGACGCCGTCCTCCAAGGCGAGCGAGACGCGGGAGTCGGCCGACACGTTGCGGGCCTTGACACTGCGCCCCTCGCAGCCGATCCACCAGACGCCGTCGGCGTAGACGAACCACACGGGCGTGACGTGCGGTGAGCCGTCACGGCGCAGCGTGCAGAGCCAGACGTTGCGCTCGCGGGCGAGCCGGTCCTCGACGGCCGGCGGGAGCGGTGTGGTGGGAGGTGAGGTCATGCGACAAGTGGATCAGGCGTGGCGCGGAGGCTCGCGAGCGGCTCACTCGCAGATCCGCCACTCCCCGTCCTCCTTGACCATCGGGAACGACTGGGTCACGTTGGTGCCGGTCGCCGGCGTGAAGCGGATGGTCGTCGAACCGCTCACCCGCCCGTTGTTGTTCGACACGTTCAGCCCGGTGATGTCGTAGCCGGTGAACTCCGGCTGGGAGGACTGCTGCTGGGCGAATTCGGCCTCGCTGACCCGGTCGCGCACAGAGGAGCAGAGCTGCCGGTACGCGGCGGGGTAGTCGCGGTCGACGATTGCCTCGGCATAGGTCTCCGCAGTGGACCGGGCCGGGCCGGTGGCTTCCTGTACGACCCGGAAGAGGAAGAAGCCGCCGAGCACACCGCCGGAGCAACAGACCGCCAGCACCACGCCGAGCACGATGAACAGGGTTCGCTTGGACTTCTTCGGCGGCACCATGGCCGGCTGGTATGCCATACCCGGCAGGGTAGGAAACGCGAGCAACGGTAAACCGGATGCCGCTACTCCGCTTCTCGGCGGCGCGCGACACTGGACCCCGGCTGCTTTACGGCGGAGCGAAACTCGTCAAGCACCAAGGGTGACCAGTGCCGACAAACCGTGTTATTCTCCGGCGTCAATCTATGCCGTGCGGACCCGGCCGGGTCGCTGCCGGAAGGACATCTCCCCGATGCCGGTCGCTGCCGCCATGCCCCTGCCCGGGTCTCCCCCGGCCCGTCCAGCGGGCGAGGCGTTCGCCCTCATCTTCACGACGTTCCCTGCGCTTCTGCGGCTCACCTGCGGCCTGGTCGGCGCGGTGGTCGCGCTGTCGGTGCGGACGCCGCCGGTGCGGGTGGCGCTGCTGATCCCCGCTGTCGTCGTGCTCACCGCCTGGTCGGTCTGGTACGCGTGGCGGGCGTTCCGGCACGGCATCGACGGCCCGCTGGTGGCCGGCGACGTCGCGCTGACCACCGCCGCCGCGTTCGCCGTCCCGTGGCTGGTCGCGCCGGAGGTGCTGCCGGGCGAGGCGAGCTGGATCGCGGTACTCGCCAGCTCCACGGTGATCAACGCGCAGGCCACCGCCCCGGCGCGCTGGTCGGTGCCGGCCGGGCTGCTGGTCACCGCCGCGTACGTCACCGGGGCCACCCTGGCCGGCAATCCGGTCGAGGCGCGGGCGCACGCCGGCACGCTGCTGGTGCAGACCGGAAGCGCGGCGGTGATGACAGCGGTGATGCGCCGCCGGATCGCCCGCGCCGACGCCGCGTTCGCCGACTACCAGCGGCTGTCCCACGAGGCGGTGGTGGCGCGCGCCGCCCGCGAGGACGAACGGCGGCAGAACCGCGACCTGCACGACACCGTGCTGGGCACGCTCACCATGGTCGGCCTCGGCGCCGTGCCCGACTCGGCGACGTTGCGCGAGCGGTGCGCGCACGATCTGCGTACCCTCACCGCCCTGGCGGGAGCGCGGTCCGCGGCCGCGGCCGGCGAGGCCGACCTGGACGGACGATTGCGCGAGATCCTCGCCGGGATGTCCGAGCCGGTGGTGGCCGCGACCCTGGAACCGTGCCGGCTGCCGGCGGAGGTCGCCACGGCGCTCGCGGACAGCGCCGCCGCCGCGCTCGCGAACGTGGCGCGGCACGCGCCCGGCGCGGCTGCCTCGCTGCGCCTGTCCCGCGAGGGCTCCGCCGTCGTGGTCGAGGTGGCCGACGACGGTCCGGGCTTCGATCCCGCCACGGTCCCGGCCCACCGGTACGGGCTGCGCGAGTCGATCCACGGGCGGATGGCCACTGTGGGCGGACGTGCGGTGGTGACCTCTGCCCCTGGCGCGGGCACCCGGATTCGGCTGGAGTGGTCCGATGGCGACTGAGTCGGGTACGGCGGTGACCGCCGACTCCGTGCTGCGCCCGCTGCCCCGGCAGCGGGTGGCGACGCGCCCAGCGCCGGCCACGGCCCCGCCGGAGGCGCACGCGGTGGCCGACGCGTCCGACGGGGGCGCCCGGCTCGCCGTGATCGTCATCGCGGCGGCCTGGCACCTGGCGGTCGCGCTGCCGGCGGTGTTGCGGGCCGGACAGGGCATGGCGGCGCCGACCGTGGTGGCGGTGGGCTGGCTGGTGACCGCGCTGGTCGGGGTCGGGGCCGGCGTACGGCTGCTGCGCGGCGGGCTGCCCCCGGCCCGGAGCCTGGCCGTGGCGCTGCTGGTGGTCGACGCGGCGGTCGTCGCGGGCGCCGGCGAGCGCTTCCTGTTCAGCACCGCCAACTGGGTGTGGGGCGGCCTGGCCTGGTTCTTCCTGCTGGCGCTCTGGCAGCGGCCGGTGCGCTGGCTGCTGGTCATGCTCGCCGCGCACGGCGCGATCGCGATGACGGCGGTGGTGCTGTACGGCGCGACCGCGCCGGCCGATCTGAGCCGGGCCACGATGTACGTTTACGGCACCTCCACCCTGCCGGTGGCGGTCTTCGTCGGCGCGGCGGCGATCACCGCGCAGGCCCGCGACCGGGCGGCCACCGCGGCGGCGGCGCTGGCCGTGGCGGCGGAGCGGGAGGCGGCCGAGCGGGCCCGCACCGAGCGCCAGGAGCGGCTGGCTCTGGTCAGTGGTACCGCCGAGGAGGTGCTCGCCGAACTGGCGGCGGGCGACGCCGACCCGGCCGATCCGGCGGTGCGGCGGCGGGCGGTGCTGGCCGCCGCCCGGCTGCGCCGGCTCATCGCCGAGTCGGACGACGTGCCCGACGCGCTGCTGCACGAGTTGCGCGCGGCGGCCGACCTGGCCGAGCGCAACGGGCTGCCGATCGACCTGGTCGCGGTCGGCACGCCGCCGGAGCTGCCGGTGGAGATCCGGCGAGGGCTGGCCGACCCGCTGACGGCGGCGCTCGCCGCGGCCGAGGGCTGGGCCCGGCTGACGGTGGTCGCGGGACCGGACGAGGTGGTGGTCAGCCTGGTGACACCGGACCACGACGGCCCGGACGAGACAACGACCGGTGGGGGTGGGCCGGTGGAACACCTGCACGAGCGGGACGGGGAGATCAGATGGACGCAGACCCGCTGGCGGCGGACGTGAACGCCGGGTGGCCGATCGGGGTGGCGATCGTGGACGACCATCCGGTGGTGATCGACGGGGTGCGTGCCTGGCTGGCCGGCGAGCCGCGGTTGCGGGTGCTGGCCACCGGCGACGACCCGGACGAGGTACTGCGGGCCGCGCCCGACGCCGAGGTGGTGCTCCTCGACCTGCGCCTGCACGGCCGGATGGTGCTGGACAAACTGGCCGAGCTGAGCGCGGCCGGGCGCCGGGTGGTGGTCTACTCCGAGCACAGCGACCCGCCGACCATGCTGGCCGCGCTGGACGCGGGCGCGGTGGCGTTCCTGGCCAAGCACGAGGGACGCGAGCACTGCGTGGCCACCGTGCTGGCGGCGGCGCACGACCGGCCGTACGTGCCGCCCGCGCTGGCCGGCGCGATGGTCGGCGACGCCCGTCCGGATCGTCCGGCCCTGTCCGACAAGGAGCGTGAGGCGCTGCTGTTGTGGTTCCAGTCGATGTCGAAGGCGTCGGTGGCGCGCCGGATGCAGATCAGCGAGCACACAGTGAAGCAGTACGTCGACCGAGCGCGGATCAAGTACACCCGAGCGGGGCGTCCGGCCGCCACGAAGGCGGCTCTGCTCGCCCGGGCGATCGAGGACGGACTCGTCCGACCGGAAGATATCGGCATCTACCGGTCGCAGGCGTCGGCCGACCGGCCGACCCCCTAACAGGTGTCATGACAATCACCCTACGAATCCGGCAGGCTCCCTGATACCGCCAACCGTCACCGGGAGGTCGTACCGTGCCGGAGGACGCCGCACCATTCTTCGTCGGGCCGCATCGGTTCGACGCCGACGCCGACCCCACCCGTCCCGTGCTCGACCGGCGTTACGCGCTGGTGCCCGAGCCGGGTGAGCGCATGCTCGGGCACCATCTGCTGCGGGTCGCCGGTCACCTGCTGGGCCCCACCGAGGACGTCCGCTGCTGGGCGCTGCCCACGCCGGCGACGATCACCGTGACCGACCGCCGCCTGGTGTACGTCTGCAGTGGCTCCGAGTTGTCAGTGGTCCCCGGGCGGGACAGCCGGACGGGTGCCCGGCACCGGCGTCCGGTCCGGCTGTCCCGCCTGGTCAGCGGTCAGATCCGCTGGCAGTGGCCGTCCCGGCTGGAACTGGCCGACCTCGGCGACGGCACGGCCGAGTTGCGCGTGGTCTGCGACGCGCTGCGCACCATCCGGCAGCCGGCGCTGGCACTGAGCGGCCCGGTCGGGCCGGTCACCGGGCTGGCCCGGCAGGTACGCCGCTCGGTGGCCGGATACCGCCTGGCCAACCCCGATCTGGTCGACCTCTCCCCGCCGGAGCGGGACGTGCTCACCACCCGGGTCGCCGCCTCCCCCGGCCCGATGCTCGGCACTGTGACGCTGCCGGGCTCGCTGCCGGTGGAGTTCCTGTCCCGCGACGACTACTACCGTCCGCCGGTGGCCGAGGCGTCGCCGTGGGCACGGTCGGACGCCCCGGCCCGCGATCAGCCCGGTTCCGCCTGCTGACCCTCCCTCGAGCGCGCATCCTCTGCGGCATGGAGGTGCATCCTTGCGCGGTGCGGCTGCCCTCAGTCAGCGGAACAGGTGAGCGTTCTCGGCGGCCCATTCCTCGTATGTGCGTGGTGGGCGGCCGAAGATCTCGGCAACGGAGGCACACCACTAGATGAGACGAACGTTCTACGTCATGAGATCTGTGTAGATCTTGGTACGAAAGGGCCGTCATGGGGGCCTTTTCGTACCAAGATCTACCGAGCCGAGCCGAGCCGAGCCGAGCTGCGGACCGCGGGGTCAGGAGGCGCTGCGGGTGCGGCGCTCGGAGCGGTCCAGCTCGACGGCCTCCTCCGGGGTGGGCGCGCTGCCGCCCAGGTGGGCCGGCTGCCACCAGGTGTCGTCCGGGCCGGACGGCTGGTCCGGGTACTCCCGCTGGGCCCGGTCGACGAGCGCCGACAGGCGGGTACGCAGGTCGGCGGTCATGACCGTGGCGTCCGGGTAGGCGGCCGGGTCCATCGGCTCGCCGACGATGATGGTGATCGGCGTGTGGCGGCGGGTGAGCGTGCGCGGGCGTCCCTTGGTCCACAGTCGCTGCGTGCCCCAGAGCGCCACCGGCAGCAGCGGCACGCCGGCCTCCTGCGACATCCGGGCCGCGCCGTTCTTGAGGTCCTTGACGGTGAAGGAGCGGCTGATCGTCGCCTCCGGGAAGACGCCGACCACCTCGCCGCGGCGCAGCGCGCCGACAGCGCTGGCGTACGAGCCGGCGCCGGCGGAGCGGTTGACCGGGATGTGCTTCATGCCGCGCATCAGCGGACCGGACACGCTGTGCCGGAAGACACTGTCCTTGGCCATGAACCGGACCAGCCGCTTGGCCGGGTGCGCGCCGTAGCCGCAGAAGATGAAGTCGAGGTAGCTCACGTGGTTGGACGCGAGCACCGCCCCTCCGCTGCGCGGCACGTGGTCGCTGCCGGACACGTCCAGGCGCAGGTCGAGCAGGCGGAACATCGTCTTCGCAGCGGTGATCACGGGTGGGTACACGAGTTCCGACATGGCGAAACTTTACCCCGAGTAGGTTACGCGACCGTAGGGCCGATCTGCCCTCGGCAGACCGGGCTCGCGCAACGGGCCGGGTGCGGCGACGATGGCGCCATGACCGAACGCGCCGTCCTGCTCTGGATCCACGGCGGAGGCTGGCGGGCCCGCGCCGAGGAGGACGGCGCGGCGCTCGCATCCCTCGGGCTGCGCGTGGTCGAGGCCACCTACCGGTTCTCCCACCAGGCACGCTGGCCGGCCCAGCTCGACGACGTACGCGAAGCCGCGCGCGCCGCGCGGACCGGAGCGGACGGCCCGCCGCTGCTGGTGGGCGGCGACTCGGCGGGCGGGATGCTGGCCCTCCAGCTCGCCCTGCGCGGGGTGGACCGGCCCGGCGATGTGGCGGGCGTGCTCGCGTACTGGGCGCCGGTCGACCCGCTCGACCCGGAGCAGCGGCGCCGGCGTGCCCCCGGCGACGACCCGTGGACCGACCTGCTGGGCCACCCGCCGGCCGCGGGCGACCCGGCCACCGCCGACGCGACAGTGGCCACCCACCTGGGCTCCGGCGTGCCGGTGCTGCTGGTCCAGGGCCGCGACGACGAGGCGGTGCCGGCCGCCCAGTCGGTCGAGCTGACCGCTCGGCTGCTCGCCGCCGGCCACCCGGTACACGTGTGGCTCACAGACGGCGGTCACGCGCTCGACCTGGACCGGCCCGACCTGCGCGCGGTGGCCGCCGCGTTCCTGGACAGCGTCCTGCCCGCCGTCGCGGACGACTAGGTTCGAGGCATGCCCGACCTCGCCGCGATCGTCATCCACTGCCGCGACCCCTACCTGCTCGCGCCGTTCTGGAGCGCGGTCACCGGGTTGCCGGTGGTCGAGGAGGACCGGGTCAAGCTCGCCGAGGGCACGCTCGCCCCGGCCGAGGCGGTGCTGCTGCGCGACCCGCACGGCCGCCGGCCGGACCTGTGGATCAGCCCCGCCGCCGAGCTGCCGGAGCCCGGCCGGATCCACCTCGACCTGGTCGGCGACGCCGAGGAGCGGGCCGCTGTGCTGGAGGCGGGCGCGACAGTGGTGCGCGAGCTGCCGCGCTGGACCGTGCTGGCCGACCCGGAGGGCAACGAGTTCTGCCTGCTGCCGCCGAACGAGGCGCACAGCGCGCCGCCGCCCGGGCACTGACTCAGTCGGCCGGTTCGTCGATGTTGAGCCGGCCCCGCGCGAACGCGTCCAGCCGGCCCCAGCGGCCCGGGATGTCCAGCAACTCGATGCGTCCCATGCCCACCGGCAGGCCCGGATCCACAGCCAGGTGCCCCTCGTGCGGCTCCAGGCCCAGCATGGTGCGGATCAGCAGCAGCGGGGCGCCGGTGGACCACGCCTGCGGACTGCACGCGGTCGGGTACTCCACCGGGAACTTCGTCAGCTCCCGCTGGTAGCCGCCGAACGCCTCCGGCAGGCGGCCGTCGAAGTAGGTGGCCGCGTCGAGGATGCCGTTGGCCACGGTGGCCGCCTCCTCGGTGAAGCCGTACCGGCGCAGGCCCCACGCGACGAACGAGTTGTCGAACGGCCAGATCGTGCCGTTGTGGTAGCCGATCGGGTTGTAGCGGACCTCGCCCTCGGCCAGCGTCCGCACCCCCCAGCCGGACCAGAGCCGGGGCCCCACCAGGTGCTCGGCGACGCTCGACGCCCGTTCCTCGTCCACGATCCCGCTCCACAGCAGGTGACCGATGTTGGAGCTGAGCACGTCGCACTGGCGCCCGTCCGGGTCCAGCGCCAGCGCGTAGAAGCCGCGGTCGGCGACCCACCAGTCCTGGTTGAAGCGCCGCTTCAGCTCCGCGGCCTCACGTTCGAGCTGATCGGCGTACGTGTGGTCGCCCCAGAACTCCCGGGCCAGGCGGGCCGCGCGCATCTTCGCGTCGTACGCGTACCCCTGCACCTCACAGGTGGCCCGGGGAAACGGCGGCAGCGTGCCGTCGGCGTACGAGATGGAGTCCCACGAGTCCTTCCAGCACTGGTTCTCCAGGCCGGTGTCGGTGTTGCGCCGCTCGTACCAGATGTAGCCGTTGCCGATCAGGTCGGCGTACTTGTCGATCCACTTCAGCGCGGCCCGGCACTCCACTTCCAGCTCCTTGACCAGCGCGCCGTCGCCGCTCCACCGCTCGTACTCGTCGAGCAGCACCACGAACAGCGGGGTCGCGTCCACCGAGCCGTAGTACGGCGAGTGCGGCTGCTCCTCGAACGCGGCGGTCTCGCCGTAGCGCATCTCGTGCAGGATGCGCCCGGGGTCCTCGTCCCGGAAGTCGTCGAACCGGGTGCCCTGGAGCGCGGCGAGGATCCGCAGCGTGGTCCTCGACAGATCCGGCGCGAACGGCAGCACCTGAAGACAGGTGAGGATGCTGTCCCGGCCGAACATGGTCATGAACCACGGCAGGCCGGCGGCCGGCAGCGTCTGCCCGCCGAGCGACAGCGGCGAGAAGCGCAGCGCCGCGAGGTCGACCAGGCTTCGCCGGTAGGTCGAGGCGAGCTCCTCGTGCTCGCTGTTCAGCTTCGGCGCCCGGCTGATCCACTCCTCCAGGTCCTGCTGGAGCGCGAGCCGCTCGACGCCGTGCGCGCGCAGCCCGATCCGCAGGTCCCGGCCGCCGGGACCGATGGCGAACGTCTGCACGTCGATGACGGCGTCCCACTGCTCGTTGGGTTCCAGCCGCAGGCTCCAGGCGAAGCCGCGTTTGTCGTAGCGGGCCGGCTGGTTGGCGGAGACGACGGTCTCGCGCCGGAAGTTGCCCCGCCGGTAGCCCAGGCGCAGCCGGTCCGACTCGGCCTCGGCGTACAGCTCGCCCTTCTTGTTCAGGATCTCGTCCTTGATCTGGAAGAGGTCGGCGAAGTCGGACCCGGCGTCCATCCGGATCTCCAGGTCCACTGCCTTCTCGTCGTGGTTGAGGATGGTCAGCGTCTCCCGGAAGCTGCCGCCGACCGCCCGCTCCCGGATCACCGACAGCTTCGCGTCGATGTAGTGCGTGGCCACGCCGGGCACCAGGAAGAACCGGGCCTCGTAGTACTGCAGGTCGTCGTAGGACAGCGTGTTGAGCCGCTCGCCGTTGACGGTGAGCACCCACTTCGACAGGTAACGCGTGTCGAGCGAGAAGAGACCCGTCGGCTCGTTCGGCGTGGCCTCGATGTCGCCGGTGTCCTCGCTGACCACGAAGGTGTTGCCGTCCAGGATGCGGACGGTGTTTGCCCCGGGCATCAGGCGTCCCTCCCACTGAACGTGTGACGTGGTCCCCGGGAATCCGGCGGACCGGGGAAGACCCGCTCGACCTGCAACACCAGCCGCAGGTCACCGACGACTGTCATGTCGCCGCGCAGCAGCGCCGCGATGGCGTTCTCCTCGCCGCCGACCATCTCGGCGAAGAGGCGGGGCTCGGTGCCGACCACGGTGTCCGCCTCGCCGTCCTCCTGCCGGACCCGCAGGTTGCCCCGGTCGATCTCCAGCAGCCAGTGCGTGGTGTGCGGGCCCTCGTGCAGGTCGAAGCGAAGCGTTCCGGATGTCTTGACCAACAGAGGCTCGAACCCCCGCCGGTCCAGGTCCTCGAAGAATCTTGTGGCCATGTCCACCATCCGGGCGACTCCTCCCGCGATCTGCGGTCTTCCGTCCGAGATGCGGTGTGCCCACCCGTTCCCCGGTCAACCTCGCCCGATCCGGGTGAGCGCGGCGCCGCGGGCGTGACGCGAGACGCCGGCCCCCGAACCGGGAGCCGGCGTCACCGCGTCTGACAGGTCAGTTGTTGGGGTCGTCGGCGCTGATGTCCGCGAGCACCGACTGGGGTTCCCGCTCGACCGCCAGGTCACCCATGGAGATCAGGCCGACCAGCCGGCCGTCGTCGACCACCGGGAGCCGGCGGACCGCGTACGTGCGCATCAGGTCGGCGGCGGCCACCGCGTCGTCGTACTGACTCACCGTCACCACGTCCTTGCTGGTGATCTGGTTGAGCCGGGTGGCGGTGGGGTCCATGTCCTCGGCCACGCCCCGCACCGTGATGTCCCGGTCCGTGACGATTCCGACCACGTTGCCGTCGTCGGTCACCACCACGTCACCGATGGCGCTGTCGCGCATCTCCTGCGCCGCGGCGGTGAGCGTGTCGTTGCCGTCCATCGTCACCAACCGGGTCGTCATGAACTCTCCGACCGTTGTCATGGTGCTCCCCTCTCGGTGTCGGCACGGCGGTCTACCCGCCGCCCGAGGCGGGGTAACGCGGGGGCGGCCACGACGACGACCGGCCTCAGCGCTCGGCGGCGACCAGCTCGGCGAGCTGCACGGCGTTCAGCGCCGCGCCCTTGCGCAGGTTGTCGTTCGCGCAGAACAGCGCGAGCCCGTGCTCGACGGTCTCGTCGGCGCGGATCCGCCCGACGTACGTCGGGTCCTGGCCGGCCGCCTCCAGCGGGGTGGGCACGTCGCGCAGCGCCACGCCGGGCGCGCCGTCGAGCAGCTCGCGGGCCCGGGCCGGGGTGATCGGGCGGGCGAACCGGGCGTTGATCTGCAACGAGTGGCCGGTGAAGACCGGGACCCGCACGCAGGTGCCGGAGACCTTCAGCCCGGGGATCTCCAGGATCTTGCGGCTCTCGTTGCGCAGCTTCTGTTCCTCGTCGGTCTCGTCGGAGCCGTCGTCGACGATCGAGCCGGCCAGCGGGAGCACGTTGAAGGCGATCGGGCGGGCGAACGAGCGCGGCGCCGGGAACTCGACGGACGAGCCGTCGAACGCGAGCCCGGTGGCGTCCTCGGCCACCTTGCGGACCTGCTCGTCCAGCTCCGCCACGCCGGCCAGGCCCGCGCCGGACACCGCCTGGTAGGTGGCGACCACCAGGCTGATCAGCTCGGCCTCGGCGTGCAGCGGGCGCAGCACCGGCATCGCGGCCATCGTGGTGCAGTTGGGGTTCGCCACGATGCCCTTCGGGCGGTCGGCGATCGCGTGCGGGTTGACCTCGGCGACCACCAGCGGCACCTGCGGGTCCATCCGGAACGCCGACGAGTTGTCGATCACCACGGCGCCGGTCTCGGCGACCCGGGGAGCCAG
This sequence comes from Micromonospora sp. TSRI0369, assembly GCF_001905625.1. Taxonomy (NCBI): domain Bacteria; kingdom Bacillati; phylum Actinomycetota; class Actinomycetes; order Micromonosporales; family Micromonosporaceae; genus Micromonospora; species Micromonospora sp. TSRI0369. Next base: position 125,232 of record NZ_LIVU01000007.1, on the reverse strand, counting down.
CTCCTTCGCGGTGCCCTTGCCCGCCGAGAAGAGCACGATGTCCAGGCCGCGGTAGTCCGCGGTGGCCGCGTCCTCGACTGTGACCTCGCCGTCGCGCCAGGGCAGCGTGCGCCCGGCCGACCGGGCCGAGGCGAACAGGCGCACCTGCTCCGCCGGGAACTCGCGCTCCGCCAGCACCTGCCGCATGACGCCACCGACCTGGCCGGTGGCTCCCACAATGCCGATCCTCATGCCCGCGAGGCTACCCAGCCGGGCGGCACGGGTGGGAAACGTTTCCCACCGCGCGGATGCGGGGCGACGGGAATCACAGGCCCGCCGCCCCGTCCGGTCAGGTGTGGTCGGCCACCTCGCCGAGACCGCTGGCGACCAGCTCGTCCCGGATGACCGCCGCGTCCCCCTCGATCACCATGGTCAGCGACTCCGGGTGCAGGTAGGTGGCGGCCGCGGCGGAGACGTCCTCGACGGTCGCCGCGAGCAGTTGCTCCCGCAGCCGCGCGTGGTAGTCGTCCGGCAGGTCGTGCACGACGAGCGTGGTCAGGGCCGCGGCGATCGCCCGCGGGCTCTGCAACTCGACCGAGAGCTGCCCGGCCCGCCAGGAACGCGCCACCTCCAGCTCCTCCTCGGTCACCCCGGTCAGCTGGGTACGCGAGATCTCGCCCACCGACTCGACGAGCGCCGGGGCTGTCACCGCGGTCTGCACGCCGGAGCTGACCGCGAACCGCCCGAAGCGCCGGGACGAGGCGAAGTCGCCCCGGATCCCGTACGTGTAGCCGCGCACCTCGCGGATCAGGTGGTTGAGCCGGGACGTGAACGCGCCGCCGAGCACGGTGCCGGCCAGCGTCATCGGCACGTGGTCCGGGTGGGCGCGGTGCGGGGACGGGTGACCGAGCCGCAGCGTGGACTGCACCGAGCCGGGCCGGTCGACCAGGATGATCCGGCGCTGCCCGGCCAGCGGCACGTCGATCGGTCCGCCGCGTTCCACCGGGCCCCCGCCGGCGCCGGCGAACGCGATGGCGGCGAGCGCGTCCAGGTCGATCCGATCCAGGTCACCGGCGACGACGAGTGTGCCGGGGCGGATGAACCACTCGGAGTGGAAGACCGTGACGTCGTCCACCTCCAGGGCGGCCACGCTGCCCGGGTCGCCGTAGAGCGGGCGGCCCCACCGGTGCTGCGCGCCGAACAGCTCGGCCCGCAGCACCGCGTCGGCACGCGGGCCCGGGTTGGCCCAGTCCATCCGCAGCGCCGTGGCCTCGTCGTCGCGTACGCGCAGCACGTCGGCCGGGTCGAGCCGGGGCGTCCGGACCGCCTCGGCGAGCAGTTCCACGGCGGCGGTCAGCCGGTCCACCGGCACCTGCACGCTCACCTGGAACGAGTCCCAGTCGAGCCCGGTCGCCAGCTCGGTGCCGAGCGCCTCGATGGCCAGCGCGTACGCGGTGGCGTCCCGCTGCGCGGTGCCCTCCTCCAGCGCCTTGGCCAGCACTGCGCCGAGCCCCTCCTTGCCGACCGGCTCCCGGCCCGCGCCGCCGTCGAGCAGCAGCAACGCGACGGCGAGGTTCTGCCCCGGCAGGTGCGCGGCGACCACCTGGCCGCCGGCCGCCGTCCGCCGGACCACCTGCGGGAACCGGTACGCGCGCGCGGCGCCGGGGCCGGGACGGGTGGCGATCAGCGACATCACTTCTCCTCGGGCAGGTAGGTCAGGATCACCCGGTCGGCGGCGCCGAGCAGCTCGGCGGCCTGCTCGGCGATCTGCTCCGCGGTCACCGCGAGCCAGGCCGGCAGCCGGTCGGCCGCGCGGGCCGGGTCGCCGAACTGGGTGGCGTAGCGGCCGAGCGTGTCCGCCCGCCCGTCCACCGTGGACATCTGCCGCCACCACATGGTGCTCAGCAGCGCCTTGGCCCGGTCCAGTTCGGCCGCGGTCACCGGCACTGTGGCCAGCTCGTCGACCACCTCGGCCAGCCCGTCGCGCAGCCGCTCAGCGCTCACCCCGGGGCGGGCCGTGGCGGTGGCGATCAGCGGGGCGGGCGCGTGCGCCAGGTCCACCCCGTACGCGCCGACCAGGTCCGGCTGGGCGATCCGCTCACCGTCGGCCAGGCGCTGGTAGAGGCGGCTGCCCCGGCCGCTGCCGAGGACGGTGCCCAGCACCGTCGTCACGTCGTACCCCTGGGTGCCGAACGGGTGGGTGCGGTGCGCGACGTAGACGCGGGGGGCGGGCACGTCGGCGGTGACCGTCTCCACCGCCGGGCGGCCGGTGGCCGGCACGGCACGGCCGTCCGGCGCGGCCGGGATGTCGGCGCGCGCGTCGAGGCCGCCGAAGTACTTGTCGGCGAGCGCGAACACCTCGGCGGCGGTGGTGTCGCCGACCACCGTGAGGACGGCGTTGTTCGGCGCGTAGTACGTGCTGTGGAACTCCTGGAAGGTGGCCAGGTCGGCGGCGTTCAGGTCGGCCATCGACCCGATCGTCGCGTGGTGGTACGGATGCCCCGGCGGGTAGAGCAGCGGCAGCAGCCGCAGCCAGGCGTCGCCGTACGGCACGTTCTCGTAGCGCTGCCGCCGCTCGTTCTTCACCACGTCGCGCTGGTTGTCGAGCGTCTCCTGGGTCAGCGCCGGCACCAGCCCGCCCATCCGGTCGGCCTCCAGCCAGAGCGCCAACTCCAGGTGCTCGGCCGGGACCGTCTCGAAGTAGTTGGTCCGGTCCGGGTTGGTGGTCGCGTTGAGCGAGCCGCCCGCGCCCTGGATCAGCTTCATGTGCTCGGTCTTCGCCACGTTCACCGAACCCTCGAACATGAGGTGCTCGAAGAGGTGGGCGAAGCCGGTCTGTCCCGCCGGCTCGTGGCGGGAGCCCACGTCGTACCAGAGGTTGACCGCCACGGCCGGGGCGGTGCGGTCCTCGCTCACCACCACGCGCAGGCCGTTGTCCAGTCGGGTCGTCTCGATCGGCCAGGGGAAACCGCTGTCGGGCATGGCACCGACGCTATCCGATCTCGGAGGCGGAAAGGTGACACGCGCGCCGGAGCATCGTCGGTGCGCGCCGGGGTACCCGTGCGGGCATGGCCGCCACCACACCGTCCGCCGTCGAGCGCGCCGCCGCCGCGCTGGCCCGGCTCCGGCACGCCCGGCTGCTGCACCCGGCCGGGCGCACGTTCGGCGGCGAGGCCCGGATCTGGGGTACGCCGGGACCGCCGGCCGGGGTTCCGCTGCTCGACTCACCGGGCCGGTGGCCGGCCACGATCCGTCTCTCCAAGGGTGTGCCGACGCCGGGCCGCTGGCCGGACGTGCTGGGCGTGGCGGTGCGGCTGCACCGAGACCCGGAGCCGCCGGTGGACCTGCTGTTCAGTTCCAGCGGCGCCGCGCCGGTGCTGCGGAACCTGCCGCTGCCCCGGCGGCGCTTCACCGGGACGTACACGTCGATCATGCCGTTCCGGGCCGGCGGGCGGCGGCTGTTCCTGGCCGTGCTGACCGACCCGGAGTCACCCGACCTGGGTCGCGGCCTGGCCGAGGCCGGCGCGGCGGTCGCGGCCGACGAGCCCCGGCTGGTGCTGGCGGCGGCCTCGGCGGTGGGCCGGTGGCGGCCGTTCGGCGAGGTACGCCTCGACGACGAGCGCGGCGCCGCCGAGGACGCCGCGCTCGCCTTCGATCCGATCGGCAACGTGCCGCCGGGGTTGCGCCTGGCCGGCCCGCTGGCCCGGTTGCGGGACGACAGTTACCGGGGTTCCCGCCGGGCCCGGGGCGCGACGCTCAGTCGGGCGGCTCGACGGGGGTGACGGTCTGCTCGGAGGTGCGGTGCTCCAGCACCGTGTCGGGGGCGGCGTTCTGGTCCGCCTCGCGGATGTCGGACTCGGTGAGGATCGCGTCGGCCTGCGCCTCGGCGTCGTCGCTGCCCGCCGCCGCCTCCTCCGGCAGCAGATGCGCTCGGGACTCGATCCGTTCCTGGTCACTGGGGTCATGGCTGGTGGTCATGCCGATCACATACCCCGCGTTCCGCACTTCGGAACGACAGCGGGCTTTCCGGCGCGCGTCGGGTACGCTGGCCGACGTGACGCGGTCGTATCGATGGTTTAGGCAGCCGGCTGGAGGAGCCGGTGACTCGACCATGAGCTGACGTCACTTACCTCTTCGAGCCGGCCGGGCAGGGATTCTTTTCCCTGCCCTTTCGTATGCGAGCAGCCGGCTCGATCCCCCGGACCCGGCACGGGGGCACGGTCGGCGGAAGGAATCCCCACCGTGACCACGTCCCAGGACGCCCATCGGGTCATCGACCAGCGCATCGACCGTGTGGTGCCGCTGACCACCCCGGCCCTGCTGCACCACCACCTGCCACTGGACACCCCGCTGGCCGAGGCCGTCGTGGCGGGCCGGCGTGCCGTCGGCCGGGTGCTGGACCGCGCCGACGACCGGTTGCTCGTCGTCGTCGGCCCGTGCTCCGTGCACGACCCGGCCGCCGCCCTGGAGTACGCGGGCCGGCTGCGCGAGGCCGCCGCGCGGGTCGCCGACGACCTGCTCGTGGTGATGCGCGTCTACTTCGAGAAGCCGCGCTCGACGGTGGGCTGGAAGGGCCTGATCAACGACCCGGCGCTGGACGGCTCCGGCGACGTGAACACCGGTCTGCGTACCGCGCGGGCGCTCCTGCTCGACGTGCTGCGCCTGGGTCTGCCGGTGGGCTGCGAGTTCCTCGACCCGATCACTCCGCAGTACATCGCCGACACGGTGGCCTGGGGCGCGATCGGCGCGCGGACGGTGGAGAGCCAGGTGCACCGGCAGCTCGCCTCCGGGCTGTCCATGCCGATCGGCATGAAGAACCGCCCCGACGGCAGCATCGCCACCGCCGTGGACGCGATCCGGGCGGCCGGTGTGCCGCACGTCTTCCCCGGCATCGACGTCTCCGGCACGCCGGCGATCATGCACACCCGGGGCAACGCGGACGGGCACCTGGTGCTGCGCGGCGGGGGCGGCCGGCCGAACTACGACGCGGAGTCGGTGGCCGGGGCGCTGGAGCTGTTGCGGGCCGCGGGCCTGCCGGAGCGGGTGGTGGTCGACGCCAGCCACGCCAACAGCGGCAAGGACCACCGCAACCAGCCGCTGGTCGCGGCGGACGTGGCGGCCCAGCTCGCCGCCGGTCAGCGCGGGATCGTCGGCATCATGCTGGAGAGCTTCCTGTCGCCCGGCCGGCAGGACCTGGACCCGACCCGGGAACTGGCGTACGGCCAGTCGGTCACCGACGCCTGCATCGGATGGGACACCACGGCCGAGGTGCTGGAGCACCTGGCGCAGGCCGTCCAGGCCCGCCGGGCCACGCTTGCGGCACGGGCCTGAGCGGGGTTGGGGCGAGTTTGACCGGTTCGGCGCCGGGTAGGTGGTCGGCGTGACCGATGACGCGCCCGTGACCGAGCAGCCGGACACCCGGCCGCTCGACGACCTGCTCGACGACATCTACCACGGCCAGGAGCGGATCACTCAGGCGGACATCTACCGCCGGGCGGTGGCCGCCGAACTCCCCGCGGAGCTGCTCACCCGGATCGCCGCGCTCCCCCAGGGCGAGTACGCGGCGGACGAGGCGGCCGATCTGCTGGGCGGCACGGTCGCCTGAGCCCCCGCCGACGAGAGGACGCGACATGACCGACCGCAACCCCGACCACGAGCACCTGGCGGCGCTCGGCCAGCCTCCGGAGGGCGTCGACACGCTCCCGGAGCCGGACTTCGCCAACGAGCACGACCGGACCGCTGTGGACCGGGAGGTCATCACCGGGGAGGACGAGGACGAGCGGGAACCGGAGGCGTCGCGCGGCTGGGCCGGCGAGGACCACGGCACCACCCCCACCTGACGGTGGGAGACACGGGAAAGGGGGCCGGCGAGCCGGCCCCCTTTCGTGTCCGTGGTTCACGCCTCGTGGCGATCCCCTTCGGCCGCCTGCTGGGCGACCGCGTACCCCATCTGGAGGAAGTCGGAGGCGGCCACCGCGGTCAGCGCGGTGGCGACCAGCCGGGTCAGCCGGGGCGCCAGCACCAGGCCGCCGGTGAGCCCGGTGGCCACCCAGACCGCCAGGCAGAACGGGCAGCTGACCAGCTCGCCGAGCGCGTGCCGGGTGGGGCTGCCCTCGTCGCGGACCTGCTCCATCACCTCGCCGCTGCCGATCGGGTGGTCGTAGCGGGTGAACGGCGCCCGCAGCGGGCTGGTGATCGCGTCCTTGGACAGCAGCCGGCTGAGCTTGTGCGTGGCGATCGAGAGCAGCACCACGTCCGCCGGCGTGGGCCGTTCGGGCACCGGCCGGCCGGTCGCCCGGACCAGGCCGACGAGCGCGGCTGTCACGCCCGCGTACGTGCCCATCGCTTTCAGGTAGCCCTCCAGCGGCCGGTGCTCGTGCGGCGCGTACGCCTGGCGCAGGCGCGCCACCTTCTGCTTCAGGCCACTCCCGGTCAACCCGGCCTCCTCGTGCTCGTCGTGCGGGCCGGGCTCATCCGGCGGTCAGGTTGTCGGCCACCTCGCGGTCGAGGTTGGCCAGGATCTCGTCGGCCAGGTCGTGGTCCGGGCCGGCCAGGTCGAGCCGCACCCGGGCGCCGCCCGCGCCGGCCGGCTCCACGTCGATCTCGGCGGACCAGTCCGCGGCGCTCCACCGGGCGCGCATGTCGTCGGCGTCGACGACCTCGACCCGGCACGTGCCGGAGTTGCGCAGCCGCTCGGGCAGCCAGGCCGAGGAGCGGTCCGGGTCGGTCGCGGTGTTGAACACCACCTCCGGGGGCGCGGACATGCCGCGCTCGGCGTGGCTGGCCATCAGGCGTCCCGCAACCGGCTCGGGTCGACCTCCCGGCCGGGGTGCCGGGCCAGGTACTCGGTCTCGAGTTCGGCGGTGCGCCGCAGGTGGTTGGCGAGCGCCGAGTCGGTGGCGTGGCGCAGCGTGTCCAGCCGGGTGCGGTGCAGGCTCTGCATCTCCCGGACCAGGTCCTCGTCGCCCAGCTCCACCGGGTCCACCCCGAGCTGCTCGCCGTCGACGGTGCGGGCGTGGTCGCCGTCCCACTCCGCGACCCGCTGTTCCGGGCTCGCGTCCCGGCGTACCGATTCGGTCATCGTCGCCCCCTCGTCTCGTTCGGGTTGGCACCTGTTCGGATGCCCAGCGGGCGTGTCACCAAACCACCGCCCGGGCTACGACGCCGTGTCGGAGACGCCCGGGGAGTCCCGGTACTCTCGTGGGCATGAATCGGCTCTGGACACCGGCGTGGATCGTCCGCCACGTGGCCATGGTCGTGCTGGTGGCGGGTTGCCTCGGGCTGGGCTGGTGGCAGGTCACCCGCGCCGTCGGGGGGAACGCGATCAGCTTCGGTTACGCGATCGAGTGGCCGGTCTTCGCGGGTTTCGTGATCTTCGTCTGGTGGCGTGAGGTCCGGCAGGCGCTGCGGGCCGAGCCGGCGGACGCGCAGCAGGCGGGCGACCCGGCGCCGTCGGCCGCCGCCGGCCCCGAGCCGGCCGACGCCGTCCCGGCGGTACGCCGTCCGGTGCGCGTCGTGCGGGTGCCGGCCGCCCCGGCGGACGGGGCGGACGACGCCGAGCTGGCCGCGTACAACCGCTATCTATCCTGGTTGAACGCCAATCCGGGCGCCCGGCCCGGCGACTATCCCGGCTGAGGCCGGTGCGGAAGGACGGACGACGGTGGGCGGAGCCCTTACCCGGTACCGCGTGATCGCCTGGATCGTGGGCGTGGCGCTCGTGGTGCTGGTCCTGATCGGCATGCCGCTGAAGTACGGCTTCGACAACCCGAGCGTGGTGGGCGTGGTCGGGGTGGCGCACGGCTGGCTGTACATGCTCTATCTGGCGCTCACGTTCGACCTGTCCCGCCGGGCCGAGTGGCCGCTGAAGCGGATGCTGCTGGTGATGCTCGCCGGCACCGTGCCGTTCGTCTCGTTCTACGCCGAGCGGCGGGTGAGCCAGTGGGTGGCGGCCGAGCAGCGGCCGCGTGCCCCGGAGCCGGTCGCGGGCTGAGCGCCGCTCACCGCGGCGGCCGCCACGGCTCGGCCGGCGGCGGGTCGGCCCAGCCGCCCATGCGCGCCGCCTCACGGGCGCGGCGCAGCGCCCGGCTGACCTGACCGAACTGCCGCTCGTCGTCGCTGCTGAACAGCAGCACCTCGGTGCCGCGGACGCGTCCCCACAGCTCGTGCGCCGGGGGCCGCCAGCGGTCGCCGATCAGCACGAGCAGCAGCGGCACCAGCCCGACCCCGCCGAGCAGGAGGTACGCCCCGGCGGTGAGCCGGTGCAGGCCGCCGGTGAAGCCGAGCAGCACCCCGACCGCGGCGATCATCGCGGCGGACACGACGACCGCGCGGATCGCGAGCCGGTCGTGCGGGCCGCGGTCGGTCCGCACCTGGGTGATCTCGGCCACCGGCCAGGTGTTGCGGCCGACGGTGAAGCGCTCGGCGGTGACGACGATCCCGGGCCGGGCGTAGAGCAGCTTGGGCGTGGCCGGTCGGGGCGGCTGGGTGGCGGAGCGGTCGGTCTGCACGGCGGCCTCCCGGGGACGCGGATCCCGTGCGGGAATCCCGGTTCCGGGCTTCATTGTGTTGCGGGTCCGCCACCTGACCTCGGGTTTTCGACGGTTGCCCGCCGGGCCTGCCCCGGGTGGCCCGCCGGAAAGAGAGAGCGATTTCCGCCTTTGTCCTGACTTTGCGTGGCGGTGGCTGACGACATCCGCCCAGAACGACCAATGGGGCGAGACACACCATGCGGCACCATCGCCACTTTCCGCCACTTTGCCAACTTTCGCCCCTGCTTGAACTCCCGGCCACTCCGATCACGGGTTAGGTTGTGCAGGTCGGCCCGGTCGACAGCCATCCACCCGGATGGCCCCGGGCCGGTGTCGCCGGGTCGCGAACGCGCCCGGCGACCGGTGGGAGAGGAGCTTTCCGCTCTTGTCGTCCTTACGGATGCTGCTCCGCTCGCTCGCGGTGGCCGGCCTCTCGGCCGCGCTGCTCGCCCCGGCGCAGGTGGCTCGGGCCGAGCCCACCCCCGCCGAGCTGACGAAGCAGATCGAGAAGTCCTCGACTGAGCTGGAGCGAATCGTCGAGTCCTACAACAAGCTCAACGAGGACATCAAGGCCAACAAGGCCACCGCGGCCACGTTGGAGGCCCGCATCGGGCCGTTGCAGGAACAGGCCGAGCGCAGCCGCGCCGAGGTGGGCGTGCTGGCGGCGACGGCGTACAAGACCGGCGGCATGCGTACCGCCGCTGCCCTGCTGGACCCGGGCGGCCAGGCCACGCTGCCGGAGCGGCTGGGCACCCTGGACCAGCTCACCCGCCAGCGCCAGCGCACTCTCTCCAGCTTCACCGCCGACCAGCAGCGGCTGATCGACCAGAAGACCCAGCTGGACGTCACGCTCGCCCGCGAGGCGGCGCAGGCCAAGCAGCTCAAGGCCGCGAAGACGCGGATCGAGGGAGACCTGGCCGGCCTCTACGAGATGCGGCGCAGGGCGTACGGGCGGGCCACCGAGGCGCCCGGCAACGCCGGCTCGGCGGGCAAGCCTCCGGCCGTCTCCGGGGACGCCGGCAAGGCCGTGCGGTACGCCTACGGCGCGGTCGGCAAGCCCTACGGCTACGGCCAGGACGGCCCCGGCAGTTACGACTGCTCGGGTCTCACGCTCGCGGCGTGGCGGGTGGCCGGGAAGTCGCTGCCGCACAGCGCGGCACGGCAGTGGAACGCCACCACGCGGATCAGCCGCAGCGAGTTGAAACCGGGTGACCTGGTGTTCTACTCCGGGCTCGGGCACGTGGCGCTCTACGTCGGCAACGGCCAGATCATCGACGCGCCGAGCGCCGGACGCAACGTCAGCAAACGCGGTATGAACATCATGTCGATCGCCGGCTACGGCCGGGTCTGATCGACGCGGACGGCGAACGGCCGGCGTCCCCCTGTCGGACGCCGGCCGTTCGTTGTCTCAATTACTACCAGGTCAGGCCGCCTGCAGCCCTTCCGCGCGAGCCAGCTCACGCAGCCGGCCGAGGGCCTGGATCTCCAGCTGGCGGATCCGCTCCCGGGAGAGCGAGAACCGCGACGCGACCTCGGTCAGCGAGTGCTCGCGCCCGTCCTCCAGGCCGTACCGGGCCCGCATGATGCCGGCGGACCGGTCGTCGAGGTGGTTGAGCAGACCCTCGATCCGCTGCCGCTCCAGGCCGGTGAGCACGATCTCCTCGGGCGAGGGCGCGTCACTGTCGGCGACCAGGTCACCGAGATTGGTGTCGCCGTCGTCACCGACCGGCGTGTCCAGCGAGACCGTGTCCTGCGACCAGCGGACCAGCTCGTTGACCCGCTCGACGGTCACGCCGAGGGCGGTCGCGATCTGCTCCGGCTCCGGGTCGGCGCCCAGCTCACGGGTGAGCTGCCGGGCCACGTTGCGCATCCGGTTGACGTCCTCGACCAGGTGCACGGGCAGCCGTACGGTCCGCTCCTGCTGGGCGATCGCCCGGCTGATGGCCTGGCGGATCCACCACGTCGCGTAGGTGGAGAACTTGAAGCCACGCTCGTAGTCGAACTTCTCGACCGCCCGGACCAGGCCGGTGTTGCCCTCCTGGATCAGGTCCAGCATGGGCATCCCGGAGCGCACGTAACGCCGGGCGATCGACACGACCAGCCGCAGGTTCGCGCGGATGAACAGGTCCTTCGCGCGCTCACCCTCGACGACCAGCCGCTCCAGGTCCTCCCGGTCGACGCCGTCGGGGATGCGCTCTGAGTCGAGCAGGTGCTCGGCGTAGAGGCCCGCCTCGATCGCCTTGGAGAGGTCTACCTCCCGGGCGGCGTCGAGCAGCGGCGTCCGGGAGATCTCGTGCAGGTAGACGCCGACCAGGTCCCGCTCCTCGGCGACCTCGTCGGTACGCATGCCGATGTTCTTGTCCACGATTGCCACGGTCCCCTCGCTCGCGCCGGTTGCCCGGTTCCTTGCCATCCCCACGTTCATCAGCCCTCCCCGTAACCTCCGCTGTGCCCGTAGGTGCTGACACCTACACAACAGGTGTGACGCGTCGGGGATTCCATGTCGTGAGTCGAAACTGTCACGAATGCCTGAGTACTAGCTGAGAGCCCGGTCCATGTTTCCTGTTACCGGCCCGGTTCGGACGGCTTCCGGACACGGCTTTTGACGCCTGCCGGAGCTGCTGAATCGCTATTCGCCCATGGAATGGCACCATTGCCTGTTCCATGAACACAGCGAGCCGCGTCACCGGGTCGTTGCGATCCTGGTCACTGCGAGATACGCGCTCGCGGACCGGTCGGTTCAGCCATGCTCAGGATTACCCTCCGCCTCGTTGAACAATCCGTACGGGCGGGAACGTCCCCCTCCCGCACGTGATACGCGTCGCACCCGCCTGGCGGATGCGCCGGGCGGGTGGATCGGGCGGGAAGAGCGGGCCGGAGCGCTCAGGAGGCGAGCAGAGCCAGCGCGCCGCGTACCTGGTGGGCGGAGCGGGCCAGCGCGGCCCGGGCGGCCGGCACCTCGGCACCGGAGACGAGCGCGACGAGTGCGGTCTTGAGGTCGCCGTCGGCCTCCCGCAGGGCGACCCGGCAGACCTCCTCGGCGCAGCCGGTGGCCTCCACGAGAATCGAGATCATGCGGCCGCGCAGTTTGGCGTTCGTGGCCACCATGTCGATCATCAGGTTCGAGTAGACACGGCCCAGACGCACCATGACGGCCGTGGAGAACGTGTTGAGCACCAGCTTCTGCGCGGTGCCGGCCTTCATCCGGGTCGACCCGGTGACCACCTCCGGCCCGGTGTCCACCCCGATGAAGACGTCCACCGACGCAGCGGCCTCGGCCTCCGGATTCGCGCAGAGCAGCACCGTACCGGCCCCCAGCTCCCGGGACGCGGCGAGCGCCCCGAGGACGTACGGGGTGCGTCCGCTGGCCGCCAGGCCCACCACCAGGTCGCCCGGGCGTACGCACTCGGCGGCCTCGGCGGCGCCGCCGCGCTCGTCGTCCTCGGCGTCCTCGACGGCCCGCCACATGGCGTCCGGGCCACCGGCGAGGTGCGAGCAGAACCAGTGCCGGGGCGAGTTGAACGTGGGGGCCAGCTCGGCCGCGTCCAGCACGCCGAGGCGGCCGGAGGTGCCGGCGCCGAAGTAGTGCACGCGGTGTCCGTCACGCAGCGCGGCCACCGCCAGGTCGACGGTCTCGGCGATCTCGTCCAGCACGGCGGCGACGGCGGCCGGCACCCGCCGGTCGGCCTCGTTGATCACGGTGAGCACGTCCCGGGTGGACATCAGGTCGAGGTCGAAGCTGTGCGGGTTGCGGCGCTCGGTCGGCGCGCCGACACGCACCACCGGCCGGATCGCCGCCACGCCGTCGCGTTCCACCCGGCCCGCCGTCATCCCCGCCTCCGACCGGGACCGACCCGGCGCGACTTGACCGCCTCGGCGGTGGCTTCGAGCGCCTTCTTGGTCCGGGCCCGGCTGCGCGCGGCCACCCCGACGAAGAGGCAGTCGACGACGGTGAGCTGGGCCAGCCGGCTGGCCGTCGCGCCGGAGCGGTAGGTCGTCTCCCGGGCGGCGGTGGTGAGCACGTGGTCGGCGACCTCGGTGATCGGCGAGCGCGGGAAGTTGGTGAGCGCCACGGTGGTGGCCCCCCGGGCCCGCGCCTGCTCCAGCACCTCGATGACGTCGGACGTGGTGCCGGTGTGCGAGATGCCGACCGCGACGTCGCCGCGCCCGAGCAGGGCGGCGGAGGTGAGCGCGGTGTGCACGTCCGGGAAGTAGAACGCGATGCGGCCGATGCGGTGCAGCTTCTGCTGGAAGTCGGAGGCGACGAAGCCACTGGCGCCCGCGCCGTAGACGTCGATCCGGCCGGCCGCGCCGATCGCCTCGACCACCAGCTCGCAGACCGCCGGGTCGAGCTGCTCGGCGGTCTCCTCGACGGCCCGGGCGTCGTTGAACGCGATGGTGGCGATGATCTGGGCCAGGTCGGCGCCGGGCGGGATGTCGCCGCCGACCACCCGCGCGTCCGGCGGCTCGATCCGGCGGGCGGCCTCGGCAGCGAGGCGGATCCGCAGCTGGGGATAGCCGTCCATGCCGACCGAGCGGCAGAAGCGGATCACTGTCGCCTCGGACGTCTCGGCGGCGGTGGCGAGGTCGGTGATCGTGCGCCGGGCGGCGTCCGCCGGATCGGAGACGACCAGCCGGGCCACCCGCTGTTCGGCCGGGGACAGCGAGGGCAGCAGGCCGCTGATGTGGACGATCAGTCCACCGGGCTCGTGACTCGCAGAAATCTTCGAACTCTTCGCCACGGATGAAACTTACTTTCAGAGGGCGTGAGCGTCAACCATGACACCGCGTATCGGGAAATTTACCGTCTTCCGTGCCCGCCACCCGAGCCAAGGATCCCATTCTCGCAGCCCGGCCGCTTCATCCGGTCCGCTCGAGTCCGTCCCGCCGGGCGACGTGCCGGTCCGCCGTCGCGCGACCCGATCTGGCTGGACGGCCTCGACCAGGCAGGCCGGACGGCCGCCGCCGGGTCGCCGGACGGCCGGTGGGGCCGTTGGTTAGCGTGTGTCCATGACGGAACGCACGGTGCTGGTGACCGGAGGTACGGGCGGGCTGGGCGGCGCGGTCACCGACGCCTTCCTGGACGCCGGCTGGCGGGTGGTCGTACCCCAGCGGGAGCCCGGGACGGACGGCGGCGGCCCGGTCCGCGTCGAGGCGGACCTGCTGACCCCCGAGGGGGCCGCGCGGGCGGTCGAGGTCGCCACCGCCGAACCCGCCGCGCCGCTGCGCGCGCTGGTCAACCTGGTCGGCGGGTACGCCGCCGGCGGCCTGGTGCACGAGACCCCGGTCGAGGAGTTCGAGCGGATGCTGCGGCTCAACCTGCGCCCGACCTACCTGGTGACCCACGCGGCGCTGCCGCACCTGGCCGCGACCGGCGACGGCGCCGTGGTGTGCGTCTCCGCGCGGGCGGCGGTGTCGCCGTTCCCGGGCGCCTCGGGCTACGTCACCGCCAAGGCCGCGGTGCGGGCGTTCGCCGACGCGGTCGCGGTCGAGTACCGGCAGCGCGGCGTGCGGTGCAACACGGTGCTGCCGAGCGTCATCGACACCCCCGCCAACCGGGCCGCCCAGCCCGACGCCGACCACCGGCGCTGGGTGCCCCCGGCGGAGATCGCCGGCGTGATCCGGTTCCTGGCCTCCACCGAGTCGGCGCCCACGAGCGGCGCCGGCATCCCGGTCTACGGCCGGGCCTGAACCGGCACCGGGCCGTCGCGGCCCGCCCCGCCGGCCGGACGCGGCGGGCCGCCCGGAGCCGGGCCGGGACCGGCGGACGGATCGTCGGGCAGCCACTCGCTCAGGTGCGCCCGGATCCGGCGGGCCACCTCCTCCGGCGGGCCGCTGCCGTCCACCACCACGAAGCCGCCGTACTCCGGCAGCCTCCGATACGCGGTGTCCGCGTCGGTCAGCCATTCCATGCTCTCGTGGTCGGTGCCGCGCCGCTCGATCCGGCGGTACGCCTCGGCCGGGTCCACGGTGAGCAGGAACGTCACAGCGGGCGCCGGGAAGACCCGGTACCCGGCCCGGGCCAGCCGCTCCCACCGCTGCCCGCCGTGCGCCCGGATGCTCGCGTACTGGCAGAACGACCAGCGGTCCATCACCGCGGTACGGCCCGTGACCAGGCAGCTGAGCAACGCGAGCGCGATGGCCAGCCACCGCAGCGCCGACTCGACCGCGAGCAGGCCGTCGCGCCCGACGAGCCGCTGCGCGTCCGCACGGCCGACCCGTTGGGCGATGCGGCCCAGCCAGCGGCGGCCACCGGCGTTGCGGTGATAGGTCGCGGGGTGGCCGGCGGCGGTCAGGGCCTGGGCGAGCCGGTGCGCCTGGGTGGTCTTGCCCGAGCCGTCGATGCCGATCAGGGCTACAGCGCGCAGTCGGGCCCTGCCGCGCCGCGCTCGCCGTGAGCTGGCCACCTTTTCGAGGTTATCCGACCGACGCTCACATCGCCTATTTGTCGCTTTCCTGCCCGAGCGGACGGAACCGCGCCGCTACAGGTGTGACCAAAGCGCCAGCCGGGTACGCATCGTGATCCCAACGCCCATGACGACGAGGGAGCCGCAGATGGCCGAGCGCGGGGACGAGACCCTGGTGCACACGCTGAAGAAGGTCGCCGCCGTGCTCAAACAGTCCGAGATCCCGTTCGCACTGGGTGGCAGCTTCGCGGTGTACGCGCACGGCGGCCACTCCAGCGACCACGACGTGGACTTCCTGCTCCGGGAGGTGGACGTCGACCGGGCGCTGGAGGCGCTGGTCGAGGCCGGCTTCACCGCCGAGCGCCCGCCGGAGGACTGGCTGGTCAAGGTCTACGACGAGGACCGGATGGTGGACCTGATCCACCGGCCGGTCGAGACGCCGGTGACCGAGGAGACGTTCGCCGACACGATCGTGCGCCCGGTCGACGCCATCCACATGCCGGTGCTCTCGGCCAGCCAGCTCATGGTGCACAAGCTGCTGAGCTTCTCGCAGCACTACTGCGACTTCGCCCGCGCCCTGCCGCTGGCCCGCTCGCTGCGGGAACAGATCGACTGGGAACGGGTACGGAAGGAGACGCAGCACTCGCCGTACGCGGAGGCGTTCCTGGTGCTGCTCGACCGGCTGGACGTGCTGCCCGGCGGCGTGCCCGGCGGAAGGGAGACCCTGTGACCGGACAGTCGCACGACGTGCCACCCGACGAGTACGTCGAGGCGGAGATCCAGAGCATGCTCGCCGAGGACCCCTCGGTGGCCGAGCAGGGCATCACAGTGGTGCGCCGGGAGAGCGGGCTGGTGCTCTACGGCGAGGTGGAGAGCCCGCACCGGCGGGAGGAGATCCTGCGGCGGGTCGCCGAGCGCTTCCCGGACACGCCGGTCACCAGTGACATCGGGGTGATCCGTACCGAGGCGCCCACCCAGGTCGAGGAACTGCCGTGAGGGAGGTTCGATGGTGATCCGGATCGCCGCCGTGGGCGACGTGCATCTGGACGAGGACGTGGTGGGCCGGTTCCGGCCGGCGCTGGAGGAGCTGCCCGGCAGCGCCGACGCGCTGCTGCTCGCCGGTGACCTGACCCGGCACGGCACCGAGGCCGAGGCGCGCTGCGTGGCCCAGGAGTTCGGCGATGTCGGCGTACCGGTGATCACCGTGCTCGGCAACCACGACCACCAGTGCGACCAGGTGCCGCAGGTGGTGAAGGTGCTGGAGGACGCCGGGATCACCGTGCTGGAGGGCACCGGCACCGTGGTGGACACCCCCGGCGGGCGGCTCGGGGTGGCCGGCGTGAAGGGGTTCGGCGGCGGGTTCGCCGGGCGGTGCGCCAGCGACTTCGGCGAGCCGGAGATGAAGGCGTTCGTGCGGACCACCCGGGAGAGCGCGGACGCGCTGGCCGGGGCTCTGCTCTCGCTCGACTGCGACGCGCTCGTCGCGCTCACCCACTACGCCCCCGTGCCCGACACGCTCGCCGGCGAGCCGCTGGAGATCTATCCGTTCCTCGGGTGCTACCAGCTCGGGCAGGCGATCGACGCCGCGCCCACCGCGCTGGCGCTGCACGGGCACGCCCACCACGGCACCGAGCGCGGCACCACGCCGGGCGGAGTGCGGGTCCGCAACGTGGCGCACCCGGTGATCAAGCAGGCGTACAGCATCTTCCACCTGGGAGATCATCTGGACTGAGCGGGAGGTTTCCGGGATCGGACGTACGGGTATCCAGCCGCCATGGAGCTGATTCTCTGGATTCTCGCAGTCGTGTTGGTGGTCGCCGGAATTCTCGCCCTGTTCCGCCGGCAGATCCTCTGGGGCATCGTCCTCATCGTCGTCGGCCTGCTGGTCGGCCCGGGCGGCGTCAGCATCTTCAACACCTAACCCGTACCGAAGCGCGACGCGCCGGAGTCCTCGGGCCAAGACGTTCCCTCCCCCTCGGATCGGAACGTCGGCGCCCGAGGACTCCGGCGTCTGCGTGTCCGGGGCCGGGTGCGCCTGTCCGCCGGCGTTTGCCCGCCCCGCTGAGCGGAAACATCTCGACCATGGAGATGTCGCAGAGTGTCACCCGGCGGACGGCCGGCGCCCGGAAGTGGTGGGCGCTGCTCGGCTTCGGCGCCGCCACCTTCGCCGCGGCCGCCATCGGCGGGCTGGGTGTCCAGGGCACCTCCGCCGAGTACCAGAGCCTGGAGCAGCCCGCCTGGGCGCCGCCGTCGTGGCTGTTCGGCCCGGTCTGGACCGTGCTCTACGCGCTGATCGCGATCGCCGGCTGGCTGGTCTGGCGCCGGGCCGGTTTCGGCCCCGCGCTCTGGGCCTGGGTGGTGCAGCTCGTGCTCAACGCGATCTGGACCCCGCTGTTCTTCGGCGCCGGGGCGTACGGGCTGGCGTTCGCCGAGATCGTGCTGATGTGGCTGGCGATCGGCGTGACGGTGGCCCTGTTCCGGCGGATCTCCCGGCCGGCCACGCTGCTGATGCTGCCGTACTGGGCGTGGGTGACGTTCGCCTCCGCGCTGAACTTCGCGGTGTGGCGGCTGAACTCCTGACCGGTCCGGGCGCGAGGGCCGGTCGCCCCCGCGCCCGCCGGGCTCAGCAGCGGGGTACGCCGGGGATGTAGCCGTCGTAGCCGGTGTAGACGTAGGCGTCGGAGATGAACCGGCCGGAGCCGATCCGGTCCCAGATCGAGCTGGTGCCGTAGGTGCCGCTGACGCTGGTGCCGCTGGTCTGGCACTGGATGGTCACCTTCGCCCCGTCGGCGACCGTGCCGACCGAGCTGTAGCCGGTGCCGGGGCCGGAGCGGACGGTCAGCGGGGAGCCGGCCGTGTTGACGGTGCCCTCGCCGGTGTTCGTCCCGCCGCAGCCGTTGTCGCTGGTGTAGGTCTTGGTGCCCCAGTAGAGCGCCTGGACGCCGTTGAACTTGATCTTCACGGAGCTGCCGTCGATGCGCTGCTCGTAGTGCAGGTGCGGGCCGGTGGAGCCGCCGGTCGTGCCGACGTACCCGATCACGCGGCCGTAGCCGACGGTCTGCCCGACGGAGACGTTGAAGCTGCTCAGGTGGGCGTAGTAGGTGGTGTGGCCGCCGCCGTGGTTGATCCGGACGTACTTGCCGTAGCTGGTGTCGCCGAGGTTGGTGACCACGTCGACGGTCCCGGGCGCGCTGGCGACCACCGGGTCACCGGCGTCGTCGGTGCGGTTGAAGTCGATCGCGTTCGCCGGGCTGTGGTTGGTCCGGGTCTGGCCGGACCAGGACTGGTTGCACGGGAACGGGACCTTGAACGTCGGCGCGGCCATCGCCGGCGCGGCCGGTACGAGAGTCGCCGCCAGGACCACCGTGCTCGCCCCGAGGGCGAGCCATCGCTTCCGCATCCACTGCCTCCCATGTTGAAAGTCTTCAATATGATGCAGACATCCTGACAGAAAGTTCCGTTCTCGGGAAGATTCGTGGGAGCGCACCCAGCCCCGTGACCAGGGTTTCGGGATTGTTACCGGGCCGTGTCCGGCCAGGGGTGGACCCGACATGATGCAAGCGCTTACATGTGAGGACGACCATCGGACCGGCGCGGGTTCGATCCCCCCACGCGCCGGCAAGGAAGGAGATCGGCATGGCGTTTGCCAGATCGCGCCAGACGCTCGCGGTCGCCGGCGTCCTGGGGCTGGCGCTCGGTGTCGCCGCCTGCGGCACCGGCGATGACAAGAAGAGCGACAAGGCCGGATCGGCCGAATGCGCCGCATACGAGAAGTACGAGGGTCACGACGGCAAGAAGGTGACCATCTACTCCTCGATCCGGGAGATCGAGGCCGACCGCCTCAACGAGTCCTGGAAGGAGTTCGAGGACTGCACCGGCATCGAGATCGACCACGAGGGCAACGCCGAGTTCGAGGCGCAGCTCCCGGTCCGGGTCGACGGCGGTAACGCCCCCGACCTCGCCTTCATCCCGCAGCCGGGCCTGCTGAAGCGCTTCGTCGACTCGGGCAAGCTCAAGCCGGTCGGCGCCGACACCAAGGCGATGGCCGAGCAGAACTACTCCCCCGACTGGCTGAAGTACAGCACCGTCAACGGCCAGCTCTACGGCGCCCCGCTCGGCTCGAACGTGAAGTCCTTCGTGTGGTACTCGCCGAAGACCTTCAAGGAGAAGGGCTGGACCGTCCCCACCACGTGGGACGACCTGATCAAGCTCTCCGACCAGATCGCGGGCAGCGGCACCAAGCCGTGGTGCGCCGGCATCGAGTCCGGTGACGCCACCGGCTGGCCGGCCACCGACTGGATCGAGGACGTGCTGCTGCGCACCGGCGGCCCGGAGGTCTACGACAAGTGGACCACCCACCAGATCCCGTTCAACGACCCGCAGGTGGCTGACGCGCTCAACCGGGCCGGCACCATCCTGAAGAACGAGAAGTACATGAACGGCGGCTTCGGCGGCGTCAAGAGCATCTCCACCACCGCCTTCCAGGAGGGCGGCACGCCGATCACCACCGGCAAGTGCGCGATGCACCGCCAGGCGTCCTTCTACGCCAACCAGTGGCCCGAGGGCACCAAGGTGGCCGAGGACGGCGACGTCTTCGCGTTCTACTTCCCGGCCATCGACCCTGCCAAGGGCAAGCCGGTGCTGGGTGGCGGCGAGTTCGTCGGCGCGTTCGCCGACCGTCCCGAGGTCCAGGCGGTGCAGACCTACCTGGCCTCCGGCGAGTACGCCAACAGCCGCGCCAAGATCGGTGACTGGGTGTCCGCGAACAAGAAGCTGGACATCAACAACGTGCCGAACCCGGTGGACAAGCTCTCCGTGGGCATCCTCCAGGACGAGAAGACGGTCTTCCGCTTCGACGGCTCGGACCTGATGCCGGCCGCGGTCGGTGCCGGCACCTTCTGGAAGGGCATGGTGGCCTGGATCAACGGCAAGGACACCAACTCCGTCCTGAACGACATCGAGGGAAGCTGGAAGTGATCTAGCAGGTGGCCCGGTCCGCGCACGCGGACCGGGCCACCTCTGGTAACCGAGCCCTTGAAGGAGGGTCGATGGAGTTCGACTTCGCGGCGGAGCAGCCGAAGTTCCTCATGCTCATGTACGGGCTGATCGCCTTCGTCGCGGTGGTGGGCGGGCTGCTCCTGCTCCTCGACGTGGTGCCGTCGTACTTCGCCCGGCGCCGGGAGGCGCAACTGGTCGCCGCCTCGGTGAGCGGCACGCCGCTGCCCCGCCGGCCCAAGCAGCGCGAGGGCGCGTTCGCGTTCTTCTTCCTGTTGCCGACGCTGCTGCTGCTCGCCGTCGGACTGGTGGTGCCGGCCATCCGCACCACGCTGCTCTCCTTCATGGACTCCAGCAGCAGCAACTGGGTGGGACTGGACAACTACCGCTGGATGTTCGCCGAGGACTCGATCGTCCGGGTCCTGATCAACACGCTGATCTGGGTGCTGCTGGTGCCGCTGGTGGCCACCGCGTTCGGCCTGATCTACGCGGTCCTGGTGGACAAGGCCCGGTTCGAGGCCGTGGCCAAGTCCCTGATCTTCCTGCCGATGGCGATCTCGTTCGTCGGTGCCTCCATCATCTGGCGCTTCGTGTACGCCTACCGGGGCGAGGGCGACCAGATCGGCCTGCTCAACCAGATCGTGGTGAGCCTCGGCGGAGAACCGAAGCAGTGGCTGCTGGACTCGCCGCTGAACACGTTCCTGCTCATCGTGATCATGGTGTGGATCCAGGCCGGTTTCGCGATGGTGGTGCTCTCCGCCGCGATCAAGGCCATCCCGGCCGACATCGTCGAGGCGGCCCGGCTGGACGGCACCACCGCGTGGCAGATGTTCTGGCGGATCACCATTCCGAGCATCCGCCCGGCGCTGATCGTCGTGGTGGTGACGATCTCCATCGCCACGCTCAAGGTCTTCGACATCGTCCGGACCGCCACCAACGGCAACTACGACACGAACGTGATCGCGACCGAGATGTACAACCAGGCGTTCCGCTACCAGGAGAACGGGCAGGGCTCGGCGCTGGCGGTGTTCCTGTTCGTCCTGGTGATCCCGATCGTGATCTACCAGATCCGCAACCTGCGCAAGCAGCGGGAGGGCTGAGATGACCACCACCACGCCCACCGTCGGAGTCGGCGCCCAGGCCACCGAGCCGACCACCCGGGGCGCCCGGGTGCGCAAGCGCCTGAACAGCCGTACCGCCACGCTCGTGTCGATCGTGATCGCGATGCTCTGGACGATCCCGACCTTCGGCCTGTTCATCTCCTCGCTCCGGCCGGAGAACGAGATCAAGACCACCGGGTGGTGGACGTTCTTCACCAACCCGCAGATCACGCTGGAGAACTACCAGGAGGTGCTGTTCAGCTCCGGCTCTTCCGGGCAGCTGGCCAGCTACTTCATCAACTCGCTGGCGATCACCATCCCCTCGGTGCTCTTCCCCCTGGCCTTCGCGTCGCTCGCCGCGTACGCGCTGGCGTGGATGAACTTCAAGGGGCGGGACTGGGTCTACATCGGCATCTTCGCGCTCCAGATCGTGCCGCTGCAGATGGCCCTGGTGCCGCTGCTGCGGTTCTTCTCCACCGGCGTCACGGTCGCCGGCGTGCAGATCATGCCCGCATGGGACCTGGTCGACGAGCAGAAGTTCGCCCAGGTGTGGTTCGCGCACACCTGTTTCGCGCTTCCGTTCGCCGTGTTCCTGCTGCACAACTTCATCTCGCAGCTCCCCGGCGACCTGATGGAGGCGGCCCGGGTCGACGGGGCCACCCACCCGAAGATCTTCCGCACCATCGTGCTGCCGCTGATCATGCCCGCGCTGGCCGCGTTCGGCATCTTCCAGTTCCTCTGGGTCTGGAACGACCTGCTGGTCGCGCTGATCTTCGCCGGTGGCGGCGACGAGACCGCTCCGCTCACGGTCCGGCTCGCGGAGCTGGCCGGCACCCGGGGCAACGAGTGGCAGCGGCTGACGGCCGGCGCGTTCGTGTCGATCGTCGTACCGCTGATCGTGTTCCTGTCCCTCCAGCGCTTCTTCGTGCGAGGTCTGCTCGCCGGCAGCGTCAAGGGTTGATCCGGCGTCCCGCCGCCGGCACGGCCGGCGGCGGGCCCGGGTCACAGCGGGGAGCCCACGATGACCAGAATTGACGACGTCGCCCGGCTGGCCGGAGTCTCCACGGCCACCGTCTCCCGGGCGCTGCGGGGCCTGCCGACGGTCTCGGCCGCGACCCGCCGCCGGGTGCTCGCCGCCGCCGAACAACTCCAGTACGCGGTGTCGCCCAGCGCCAGCCGGCTGGCCGGCGGCCGGACCGGCACGGTCGCGGTGGTCGTTCCCCGGATCACCAGATGGTTCTTCGGCACAGTTGTCGAGTCGGTCGAGGAGTTCCTCCAGGACAGCGGGTACGACCTGCTGCTCTACAACCTCGGCGGCCGGGAGCGGACCCGCCAGCGGGTGTTGCACACGGCGAGCCTGCACAAGCGCGTGGACGCGATCATCCTGGTCGCCACCCCGCTGCGGGCGGCCGACGTGCACGCGCTGACGAAACTGGAGCTGCCGGGCGTGACGATCAGCTCCGGCACCAAGGTCCCCGGCTGGCCCTGCGTCCGGATCGACGACGTGGCCGCCGCCCGGACCGCCACCCGCCACCTGCTCGACCTCGGCCACACCCGGATCGCGCACATCTCCGGGGACCCGGACGACGAACTGGCCTTCACCACGCACCTGGACCGGCGGCGCGGCTACCAGGAGGCGTTACGGGCCGCCGGCATCGCCCTCGATCCGAGCCTCGACGTCGAGTCCCGGTTCACCATCGACGGCGGCACCCGGGCCACGGCCGAGCTGCTGGCCCGGGGCGAGCCGCCGACCGCCATCTTCGCCGCGTGCGACGAGATGGCGATGGGCGCGATCACCGCGCTGCGCGACGCCGGGCTGCGCGTGCCGCAGGACGTGAGCGTGATCGGCATCGACGACCACGACCTCGCGGGTGTGCTCGGCCTGAGCACCATCGCCCAGCCCGCCGCCGAACAGGGGCTGCTGGCCGCCCGCATCCTGCTCGACCCGCTGGGCGTACGGGCCGCCGCGCCGTACCCCGGCCCGGTGCCCGCGCCGCGCGACGCCGACACCGACGACCGGACGCCGACCCCGGTGATCCTCCCCACTCGCCTGGTGGTGCGCGAATCGACAGCGCCGCCCCGGGCACACTGAACCAACTTGCTCGTCCCGCACCACCAAGACAGGAGTAAGGCGCTGAACACCCACGCGACGCAGCAGGCCCCGGGCACCGGATGGTGGACCGAGGCGGTCATCTACCAGGTCTACCCGCGCTCGTTCGCCGACTCCGACGGCGACGGGATCGGCGACCTGCCGGGCATCACCTCCCGGCTCGACCACCTCGCCGAGCTGGGCGTCGACGCGCTCTGGCTGTCTCCGTTCTACCCGTCCCCGCAGGCCGACGCCGGGTACGACGTGGCCGACTACCGCGACGTCGACCCGCTGTTCGGCACGCTCGCCGACGCCGACAAGCTGATCGCCGAGGCGAAGGCCCGCGGACTGCGGGTGATCGTCGACCTGGTGCCCAACCACACCTCGTCCGCGCACCGCTGGTTCGAAGCAGCGGCGGCGGCCGCGCCGGGCAGCCCGGAGCGGCAGCGCTACGTCTTCCGCGACGGCAAGGGCCCGGACGGCGCCGAGCCGCCGAACGACTGGGTGAGCGTCTTCGGGGGCCCGGCCTGGACCCGGCTGCCCGACGGGCAGTGGTACCTGCACCTGTTCGACTCCGGCCAGCCCGACCTCAACTGGGACAACCCGGAGGTGCGCGCGGAGTTCCTCGACGTGCTGCGCTTCTGGCTGGACCGCGGCGTGGACGGCTTCCGGGTGGACGTGGCGCACGGCCTGATCAAGCAGGCCGACCTGGCCGACTGGCAGGAGCCGCAGGAGATCCTCTCCGGCAGCGAGGTGGACAAGCCCCGTCCGCCGATGTGGGACCAGGACGGCGTGCACGAGATCTACCGGGAGTGGCGGCGGCTGCTCGACTCGTACCCCGGGGAGCGGATCCTCGTCGCCGAGGCGTGGGTGGAGCCGGCCGAGCGGCTGGCCCGGTACGTGCGTCCGGACGAGATGCACCAGGCGTTCAACTTCGAGTACCTGCTCGCCGCGTGGACCGCGCCGGCCCAGTACGCGGTGATCACCCGATCGCTGGAGGCCACCGACTCGGTCGGCGCGCCCACCACCTGGGTGCTGTCCAACCACGACGTGGTCCGGCACGCCTCCCGGCTCGGGCTCGGCACCGCCGGTGGGCGGGCCAACGGCGTCGGCGTGGACGACCCGCAGCCGGACGCCGCGCTGGGCCTGCGCCGGGCCCGGGCGGCCAGCCTGCTGATGCTCGCGCTGCCCGGCTCCGCCTACCTCTACCAGGGTGAGGAACTGGGGCTGCCGGAGCACACCACGCTGCCCGACGAGGCCCGGCAGGACCCGACGTGGGCGCGCAGCGGGCACACCGAGCGCGGCCGGGACGGCTGCCGGGTGCCGATCCCGTGGGAGGCCGACGCCCCGTCGTACGGCTTCGGGCCGACCGACGCGAGCTGGCTGCCCCAGCCGTCGACATGGGCCGAGTACGCGCTGGACCGGCAGCGCGGCGTGGCCGGCTCGACGTACGAGTTGTACCGGACCGCGCTGCGGCTGCGCCGCGAGCACGCGCTGGCCCGGGGACCGCTGCGGTTCCTGTCCTCCGGCGACGAGGTGCTCACGTTCACCAACGGCGACCTCACCGTGCTGACGAACTTCGGCGCCGACCCGGCGCCGTTGCCGGCCGGCGCGCAGGTGCTGGTGTCGAGCGCGCCGCTCGACGGCCCCGCGGTCCCGACGGATGTCACCGTCTGGTTCCGGGTGTAAGGAAGGGCCCCTTATTAACGCCTCCGGTAGAGGAAGGGCCCCTTCTTAACACTCACCTGTTAAGAAGGGGCCCTTCCTTCCAGGCGGTCGGCTCGGGCGTGCAGCAGGTCGTGCACCTGCGCGATGTCGCGGGGTGAGGTGCGGGCCGCGAGCCAGTACATGATCCCGGTCGGGATGAAGAAGAGCTGGAACGCGGCCAGCCCGACCGCGTAGTTCATCGGCGGCGGGAAGGCCGTACGCAGCGCCGCGAACGCCACCCCGACCAGCCCGTTGCCGGCCGCCCGCCCGACGCCGTTCACCAGGTTGCCCAGACTGTAGACGGTGCCCCGGTGCTCGGGCGGGTTCACGTCGGCGATCAGCGCGAACCAGTTCGGCGAGTTCGCCGACGTCAGCGCCAGCGCCACCACGGCGGTGAGCAGGCTCAGCCCCACCGTCGGCTCGGTCAGCACGCTGGACAGCACCGCCGTCACCACCGCGCCCGCCCCGGCCCCGTCGGGCACGTCGATGCGGATCGGCACGAAGAACAGGACCAGGTAGAACGGCAGCGCCGCGAGGATGCCGACGGCCGCGACCGTGGCCCGGCCACTCGGCGTACGCCGTTGCAGCGCGTCGCCGACCAGGCCGCCCACGATCGAGAACACACCGCCGAGCTGGAACAGCGTGGCGAAGACGCTGCCCACCACCACTGCCGTGGCCGGTGAGTAGCCCTGCGCCTCGGCCCGCTGGCTGAACAGCACCGGCAACCAGACCAGCGAGCCGAACGCGGCCTGGGCGGTCAGCCCCTGCAGGATCAGCCAGCGGTTGGTCCGGCGGGCCAGGATCCGGGGCAGGTCGGCGCGGCTGATCCGGTAGTCGTACTCGTTCCCGGCGTCGATCGCCCCGGCCAGCTCCGGTTCGCTCTGCCCGCGCCGGATGTCGTAGGTGAACAGGTACGCCAGCGTCGCGGCCAGACCCACGCCGGTCAGCAGCAGGAACGGCCGCCGCCAGTCGGTCGACCCGAGCACGCCGCCGAGCAGCGTCCCGGCCAGCGTGCCGACGCCCTGGGACAGCCCCCAGAAGCTCATCACCAGGCCGCGTCGGCGCGGTGAGATCAGGTCGGTGACCACCGAGAAGCCGACCGAGCCCACCGCGCCCAGCCCGACCGCGCCGACGAACTGCGCGGCCAGGAACGTCGCGTATCCCTCGGCGAGCGCGCTGCCCCCGGTGCCGGCGGCCCAGAGCAGCGTGCCGACCATGAGCAGCGGCTTGCGGTTGGTGCGGTCCCCGACGTACGCCCAGCCCACCGCCGCCACCGCGCTGACCAGGAAGCTGACGGCGGTGACCAGGCCGAGCATCCGGGTGGGTACGTCGAGCGCGGTGGAGATCGGTCCGTACAGCGGGGGCACCAGGCCGATCGCCACGTTGTCCAGCGAGGCGAGCACCACGAAGACCACGACGCTGTAGAGCCGGTGTGCCGCGTTCCCGCGCCGGGGGATCCTCGTGCCCGTCATGCAGGGCAGCCAATCAGGTGCGGGCCGGATCCGGGACACCGCCCCCGAACGCCGGGCGTGTTAAGAAGGGGCCCCTTCTCTACCGGAGGCGTTAAGAAGGGGCCCTTCCTTACCCCCGGGCGTGGGAGTAGCGCTCGCGGATGGCCGGCACGGCCTCTGCCGCGTACTCCTCGGTGTCGCCGACCGACCATGTGGGCGGGGTGTCGCCGCCCAGCGCGACCCAGGCGGCCTGCCGGGCCGCGCCGTCGGCCACGTACTCGCCGGGCGGCGGCACCGTGACCGGGCGGCCGAAGACCTGCGGCGCGATCCGCCGCACCGCGGCGGACCGGGCGCCGCCCCCGACCAGGATGATGCGGTCGGCGCGGGCGCCCTGGGCGAGCAGCGCGTCGAGGCCGTCGGCCAGCCCGCAGAGCATCCCCTCGACCGCGGCCCGGGCCAGGTGCGCCGGGGTCGAGGTGCGCAGTGTCAGGCCCTTCAGCTCGCCGGTGGCGTGCGGTCGGTCCGGCGTCCGCTCCCCCTCCAGGTACGGCACCAGGACCAGCCCGTCGGCGCCGGGCGGGGCGGACAGGGCCAGTTCGCCGAGCGTGTCGAGGTCGACGCCGAGCAGGGTCGCGGTGGCGTCGAGCACCCGGGCCGCGTTCAGCGTGCACACCAGCGGCAGGAACCGGCCGGTGGCGTCGGCGAACCCGGCCACCGCCCCGCTCGGGTCGGCGGCAGGGGTGTCCGCGACCGCGAAGACGGTGCCGGAGGTGCCGATCGAGACGACGACGTCGCCCGGACCGGCGCCGACACCGAGCGCCGCCGCCGCGTTGTCCCCGGTGCCCGGCCCGAGCAGGATCCGCCCCGCCGCGCCCGGATCACCGTCGAGCACCGCCGGGTCGAGATGTCCGGCCGCCTCGGCCGGGCCGAGCACGACCGGCACCTTCGGGCGCCGCCCGAGCGCCTGTTCCAGCAGGTCCAGCCGGTACTCGCCGGTGCGCGGCGACCAGTAGCCGGTGCCGCTGGCGTCGCCCCGGTCGGTGCGCAGCGCGTCCAGGCCGGGAGCGCCGGCCAGCCGCCAGGTCAGCCAGTCGTGCGGCAGGCACACGGCGGCCACGCGGTCGGCGTTGTCCGGCTCGTGCCGGGCCAGCCAGCGCAGCTTGGTGGCGGTGAAGCTGGCCACCGGCACCGCGCCGGTCGCGTCGGCCCAGAACCGGCGGCCGGTCTCCCCACCGCCGGCCTCCTCGACCAGTTCCCCGGCCGCGTCGGCGGACCGGGTGTCGTTCCAGAGCAGCGCCGGGCGGACCACCTTCCCTGACTCGTCCAGGCAGACCATGCCGTGCTGCTGGCCGCCGACCGAGACGGCTGCCACGTCGGACAGGCCGCCGGCCTCGGCGACCGCCGCCCGCAGGGCCTCCCACCAGGCGTGCGGGTCGACCTCGGTGCCGGGCGGGTGCGGCGCGCGGCCCTGCCGGACCAGCGCGCCGGTTTCCGCGTCCCGGACCACCACCTTGCAGGACTGGGTCGACGAGTCGACCCCCGCGACGAGCGGCATGGCGGCCCGCCTCAGCGCGCGCCGAGCACGTGCTCGACGGCGAGCTGGTTGAGCCGGACAAAGCCGAAGCCCTTGGCGCCGACCGACTCCGGGTCGAACTCCTCGAACGCGGTCCGGTCGGCCAGCAGCTCGCGGTAGCCCTCACCGGGGTTGAGCGTCGGGGTGGCCAGCTCGGCCACCCGGGCGGCGGCGAGCGCCTCGACCACCTCCGGGTCGGCCCGGAACGCCGCGGCCCGCTCCTTGAGCAGAAGGTACGTCCGCATGTTCGCCTCGGCGGAGGCCCACACGCCGGCGATGTCCTCGGTGCGGGACGGCTTGTAGTCGAAGTGACGCGGGCCGTCGTACGCCGGGCCGCCGTTCGGGCCGCCGTGCTCCAGCAGGTCGACCAGGGCGAACGCGTTGAGCAGGTCGCCGTGGCCGAAGACCAGGTCCTGGTCGTACTTGATCCCGCGCTGGCCGTTGAGGTCGATGTGGAACAGCTTGCCCTGCCAGAGCGCCTGGGCGATGCCGTGGGCGAAGTTCAGCCCGGCCATCTGCTCGTGCCCGACCTCCGGGTTGAGCCCGACCATCTCCGGGCGGGCCAGGGTGGAGATGAAGCCGAGCGCGTGGCCGACGGTGGGCAGCAGGATGTCGCCGCGCGGCTCGTTCGGCTTGGGCTCCAGGGCGAAGCGCAGGTCGTAGCCGTTGTCGACGACGTACTCGCAGAGCAGGTCCACCGCTTCGCGGTAGCGGTCCAGCGCGGCCTGGACGTCCTTGGCGACGTCGTACTCGGCGCCCTCCCGGCCGCCCCACATGACGAACGTCTTCGCGCCCATCTCGGCGGCCAGGTCGATGTTGCGCAGCACCTTGCGCAGCGCGTACCGGCGTACGTCGCGGTCGTTGCTGGTGAAGCCGCCGTCCTTGAACACCGGGTGGTTGAACAGGTTGGTGGTGACCATCGGCACGACCAGGCCGGTCTCGTCGAGCGCCTTGCAGAACCGGCTGAGCCGGGCGTCGCGGGTGGCCGCGTCCGCGCCGAACGGGACCAGGTCGTCGTCGTGGAAGGTGATGCCGTACGCGCCCAGCTCGGCGAGCCGGTGCACGGCCTCGACGGCGTCCAGCTCGGGACGGGTCGCGTCGCCGAACGGGTCACGGGCCGGCCAGCCCACCGTCCAGAGGCCGAAGGAGAACTTGTCCGCGGGGGTGGGACGGGGTGCCATGGCAGACCTCCAGGTGGTGGTGTCGTCCGCGATTTGTTCAGCGGTTGAATTAAATGGCGGCGATGTGGCAGTGTCAAGAGGTGACAAGCGCCAGCACCGCCGGGGCGGTCCGGCAGGGCAGCCTGCGCGAGTTGAACCTCGCTGTCGTGCTCCGGCGGATCGCCGCCGCCGACCGGCCGCCCTCCCGGGCCGGGATCGCCGCCGGCACCGGCCTGACCCGGGCCACCGTCTCCGCGGTCGTGGACGACCTGATCGCCGGCCGGCTGGTCGCCGAGGCGGAGCCGGAGCCGCGTACCGGGGCGGGCCGGCCGGCCCGGGGCCTGGTGCTCGCCTCCGACGGCCCGGCCGGGCTCGGCCTGGAGGTGAACGTCGACTACCTGGCCGCCTGCGTCGTCGACCTGACCGGCACGGTCCGGCACCACCTGGTCCGCCGTGCCGACCTGCGCCCGGTCTCCCCCGCCGACGCGCTCGCCCGGCTCGCCGCGCTGGCCGCCGAGGCGCGCGCCGCCGCCGTACGCGACGGTCTGACGCTGGCCGGGGCGTCGCTCGCCGTGCCCGGCCTGGTCGGCGACGGCGGCCTGGTCCGGCTCGCGCCGAACCTCGGCTGGCGGGACGTGGACGTGCCGGCGCTGCTGGCCGGGCATTCGCTGGCCGAGCCGGTCGACGGGGTGCCACCGCTCGTGGTCGACAACGAGGCGAACCTGGCGGCGCTCGGCGAGCTGTACGCGCGACCGGCCGGCCCCCGCAGCTTCCTGCACATCACCGGCGAGATCGGCATCGGCGCCGGGATCGTGCTGGACGGCTCGCTCTACCGGGGCGCGCGCGGCTGGAGCGGAGAGATCGGTCACTTCCCGGTCCAACCGCAGGGGCGGCCGTGCCGCTGCGGCGGCCAGGGCTGTCTGGAGCGGTACGCGGGCCAGGAGGCGATCCTGGCCGCGGCCGGGCTGCCCGGCGCGGAGCTGCCCGCCGACACCGCCGCCACCCGCCTCGCCGACCTGGCCGGCGCCGGCGACCCGGCCACGCTCGCCGCCCTGGCCGACGCCGGCGCCGCCCTCGGGATCGCCGTGGCGGGCGTGGTGAACCTGCTGGACCTGGACACGGTGGTGCTCGGCGGCGGATACGCCCCGCTCTCGCCCTGGCTGCGGCCCCCGGTGGTGGCGGAGGTCTCCCGGCGGGTGCTGACCGCCGCCTGGGCGCCGGTCGAGGTACGCCCGGCGGTGCTCGGGGCACAGTCCGCCGCGGTCGGCGGAGCCGGCTCGGTGGTCCGCCGGATCGTCGACGGGCCGGTGGGCTGGCTGGCCCGGAGCGCCTGATCCGGCCCGTCCTGGACGGGCATTCCGTGCCTGCGCTCGGTACTCTTGCCGCCAGGCAACCTGTTCGCCGAGCGAGGAGTGCACCGACAGCATGCGCAGGGGTCGACTGACCGAAGCGCCCGGCCACCTGAGGTGACCGCCGCGCGCCGGGGCGGTGTCGCGGGGCCGGTGAGCGGCGGTGGGCACGCCTGGAGGAAGCGACCCCGGCGGGTGGCCGGGGCCGCGCTCCCGGCTGACGACCGGCTCGCCCAGGAACTGCTGGACGGGCTCGCCGAAGCGGTCGTGACAGTCGATCCCGCCGGCGTGGTGGCCCTGGTCAACGCGATGGCCACCGACCTGCTCCCGGAGCTTGCCCCCGGGGTCGACCTGGCCGGGTGCCGGGTGCCGGCGCTGGCCGAGGCGGCGCGCGCCGGGTCGGACACGTTCGAGACGGAGCACCACGGCCGGCGGTTGCGCGGGCTGCGGCGCCCGCTGGCCGCCGAGCGCGGCGCCTGGTACGTCCGCGACGTCACGGAGGAGCACGCGCGCACCGACGCGCTGCTCGCCGAACGGTCCCGGACCGCGTTCCTCGCCCAGGCCGGCAGCCGGCTCGGGCTGTCCCTGCACCGGGACCAGACGCTGCGCGCCACGGTGACACTGCCGGTGCCCTACCTGGCCGACGTCGCAGTGGTGGTGCACCGCCCGGCCCCGCCCGCCGAGGACCAGCCGCACTGGATCCGGTACGCCACGGGCGAGTCCGGCCCGGTCACCGGCGTGACCGGCTGGCGCACAGTCGAGTCCGTCCCCGGGCTGGTCGAGGCGCTCGACGGCGACCGCACCGAGCCCAGTCCCTGGCTCGACGCCGAGCTGGCCGACCTGGCCGAGGTGCTGCCCGCCGGCTTCGGCCGACCGGGCACCGTGCTGATCAGCCCGATGCCCAGCGCCGGCGGCCCGGCCGGCGCGCTGGTGCTGGCCCGCCGCCCCGAACGGCCCGGCTTCGACCAGCGGGAGATCGCGCTGGCCCGGGAGTTCGCCGGGCGCGCCGGCGCCGCGCTGGCCGCCGCCGAGTTGTACGGCGAGCAGGCCCACCTGGCACGGGTGCTCCAGAACAGCCTGCTCCCGCCGGAACTGCCGCGCCTGCCCGGGATGACGCTGGCCGGCGGTTACCGCGCCGCCGGGGACAGCCTGCGCATCGGCGGGGACTTCTACGACGTGTTCCCCACCGGCGAGGGCGGTCTCCTCGCGCTCGGCGACGTCTGCGGCAAGGGCGTCGGCGCGGCCGTGCTGACCGGCCGGGTACGCCAGTCGCTGCAGACGCTGCGCCTCGTCGAACAGCGTCCCCGGGAACTGCTGGAGCTGCTCAACCGGGCGCTGCTGGACGCGCCGGACGCGGCCCGCCGGGCCCAGTTCACGACGCTCCTGCTCGGCGCGGTACGCCGCGAGCCGGACGGCGGGCTGCTGGTCCGGGTGGCCGGTGGCGGGCACCCCGCCCCGCTCGTCGTCCGCGCCGACGGCGGGATCGAGACGGTCCGGGTGGGCGGAATGCCGGTGGGCGCGCTCACCGCCGCGCGGTTCGCCGACGCCGAGGTACGGCTGGCACCGGGCGACCTGCTGCTGGCGTACACCGACGGGGTGACCGAGGCCCGGGGCGGCCCGACCGAGCTGGCCATGTTCGGCGAGGACCGGTTGCGCCAGGCGGTCGCCTCCGGCGCCGGGCTCCCGCCGGCCGCGCTCGTCGAGCGGGTGCTCCAACTCGTCGACGAATGGCTGGACGGGCAGCCGCACGACGACATCGCCATGCTGGCCCTGGCCGCCGGGTGAGCCCGGAGCGCCGGATCGGGCCGGAGACGCTCGCCGCCTATCTCGATCACCTGGACCGGGCCGACCGGGCCGGCGCGATCGCGCTGGCGCAGGAGCTGCTCGCCGACGGCGTACCGGTCGCGGACGTCCTGGTGGACCTCGTCGCGGTGGCGCAGCAGGAGATCGGCCGCCGCTGGCTCACCGGTTCCTGGAGCGTCGCCCAGGAGCACGCCGCCACCCATGTCAGCGAGCTCGTGGTCGGCGCGGTGGGCGCGACCGTCGGCCCACCGCGACGCGGGCACGTGGTGATGGCCTGCGTCGAGGGCGAGTGGCACGCGCTGGCCGCCCGGATCGTCACCGAGGTGGTCCGGGCGGCCGGCTGGCGGGTGACGTTCCTGGGCGCCAGCGTGCCGGCCCGGCACCTGGTCTCCTACCTGCACCAGACCGGCCCGGACGCGGTACTGCTGAGCTGTGTGCAGCCGAACCGGCTGGTCCGGGCGGCGCGGATGGTGGAGGCGAGCCGCGCGGCCGGGGTGCCGGTGCTGGCGGGCGGCCCCGGCTTCGGGCCGCAGGGCCGGTGGGCCACCACCATCGGCGCGGCGGCCTGGGGCGCCAGCGCCCGGGACGCCGTCGCGCTGCTGGACCGGCCGCTGCCCGCCGGCGCGCACACCGGCGCGCCGCCCCCGCCACCAGACGACTCGTACGTCGCGGTGCTGCACCGGCGGCGTGAGCTGGTCCGGCTCGCGCTGGCCGCGGTGGACCCGCCCGAGGAGACCGCCGAGGACGTCGCCACCGGCATCGCGCACCTGGTGGACGCGCTGGTCGCGGCCGTGCGGGTGGACGACGACCGGCTGCTGCGGGACTTCGTCGAGTGGCAGGCGGAGGCGCTGACGTCCCGGGGCGGCCGGGCGCTGCTGGACGACGTGCTCGGCACGCTGGAGCGGGCGCTGATCGAGCATCCCCGGGTGGTGGCGCGGCTGCGGGCCGTCCGCCGGGCCGGATGAGTCAGCGAACGGGTGAGTCAGGCGGTACGGGCCACCGGCGGCTCCCCGGACGGGCGGGCCGGGTCACCGATCCACTCCCCGGACGGTTGCAGCACCGGCCAGCCCTCGGCCGCTGTCGCCTCCCCGCGCCGGCCGACCTGGTCGAACTCGCGCATGCCGCCCAGCAGCGCCAGCCGCCCCTCCGGGCTCATGCCGGCCAGGATCCGCTCCAGCCGGCGCCGCCGGTCGGCGCGCAGTTCGGCGAGGAGCCGCAGAGCCGCCGGGGTGAGGTGCAGGGATATCTCCCGCCGGTCGTAGCGGCCCGGCTCACGCTCCAGCATTCCGGCGGCCACCAGGCGGTCACAGAGCCGGCTGGCGGAGGAGAGCAGCATGTCGGTGAGGGTGGCGAGCCGACGGAGGTTGATGCCGTCATACTGCTCGACGACCATGATCGCGCGTAGCTGGGCACTGGACAGCCGGCTGGTGGTGCGCTCCCGGGCCGCCTCCCAGACGGCGAGCAAGGTGCCTGCCGCCTCGTCCAGGGCGGCGGACATACTCGGTTCAGGTCCCTGGGAATCACGCTCTTCGGTCATGGTGGGCCCGAGACTACTCCCCGGACCTGCGCGGCGACCTGTGCAAAGGAGCAAAGATGAGCGGAGCTGAGGGCCGCGCGCGCCGGGTTCTGACGGACGCGCCGACGGATCTCATCGTGGACCGGCTCGCCGCCGAGCTGGCGCGCACGTACGGGATCAGTCGCACCGAGCTCTACCAGGTCGACTACCGGCTCGCCGAACTGCTGCCGCTGGGTGACGGCGCGACGGTCGCCCACCCCGGCCATCCGGCCTGGCGCGCCTTCGACCACCAGGAGCCGGTGATCGCCGACGAGGTGGGCTGGTTCCCGGTGGGCATGCGCGGCGAACGCCGGGGCGTGCTCCAGGTGTCGCCGGTGCCGGCCGACCCGGACGCGCGCCGCGAGCTGGCCACCATCGCCACGGTGCTCGGGCACGAGCTGAGCGCGGTCATGGCGACCACCGACATCTACGGCACCGCCCGGCGCAGCCGGCGCCTCACGCTCGCCGCCGAGATGCAGTGGGAGCTGCTGCCCGGCCGCAGCCGGATCCGCCCCTCGTTCAGCCTGGCCGGGCAGCTGGAACCGGCGTACGCGGTGCGCGGGGACAGCTTCGACTGGTCCGACGACGGCCACCGGCTCTGGCTGGCGGTCTCCAACGGTTTCGGCGAGGGGGTGGCCGCCGCGCTGCTCGCCTCGCTCGCCACGTACGCGCTGCGCAACGCGCGCCGGGCCGGGCTCTCCCTGGCCGACCAGGCCGCGCTGGCCGATCAGGCGATCTACGCGCAGCACCGGGGCCAGCAGCACGTCTCCGTGCTGCTGATCGAGCTGGAACTGGCCACCGGCGCGTTGACTGTGGTCGACGCCGGTTCGCCCCGCCTGCTGCGGCTGCGGGCCGGCGAGGTCAGCGAGCAGGCGCTGGACAAGCAGTTCCCGCTCGGCATGTTCGAGGGCACCGACTACCAGGAGCAGACGTTCCAGCTGGAGCGCGGTGACCGGCTCTTCGTGGTGAGCGACGGCGTCATCGACGCCACCACCGAGCAGACGCGCTACGGCGAGGCGGCGCTGGACCGGTTCCTGCGCCGGACCGGGCCGATGGAGCCGCTGGACGCGGTGCGGTCGCTGATCGGCGACCTGCGGGCCTTCGTCGCCGGTGACCTGGTGGACGACGCGGTGGTGGTCTGCCTGGACTGGTTGGGCCCGCAGCCCTGACCGGGCCCTCTCAGTACGCGCCGCGGCTGTTGATGACCGCGCCGAACGTTTTCCAGAGGATGGTCAGGTCGGCGGCCAGCGACCAGTTCTCCACGTAGTACAGGTCCAGCCGGATGCCGTCCTCCCAGCTCAGGTCGGACCGCCCGCTGACCTGCCAGAGGCCGGTCATGCCGGGCTTGACCAGGAGGCGTCGCGCCACGTCGCCGTCGTAACGGGCCACCTCGGACGGCAGCGGCGGGCGCGGGCCGACCAGGCTCATCTGGCCGAGCAGCACGTTCACGAGCTGGGGCAGCTCGTCCAGCGACCACTTGCGCAGCAGCCGGCCCACCCGGGTCACCCGCGGGTCGTCGCGCATCTTGAACATCAGGCCGTCGGTCTCGTTGCGCGCGGCCAGCTCGGCGAGCAGCGCGTCGGCGTTGACCACCATGGTGCGGAACTTGAAGACGCCGAACTCCTCGCCGCCCTGACCGACCCGGGTCTGCCGGAACAGCACCGGGCCACGGCTGTCGATCTTGATGGCGAGCGCGATCACGATCAGCAGCGGCGCCAGCACGAGCAGCGCGATCGACGAGATCGACCGGTCCACGAAGCCCTTGACCAGCTTGCGGGCGCCCCGGAACTCGGGCGCCTCGACGTGGATCAGCGGCAGGCCGGCGACCGGACGGGTGTGGATACGGGGGCCGGCCACGTCGGTCAGCGCGGGCGCCACCACCAGGTCGACCCCGGTGCCCTCCAGCTGCCAGCCCAGGCGGCGCAGCCGGGTCGCGGTCAGCTCACCGGAGGCGGTGACCGCCACCGTGTCGGCGCCGATCGCGGTGGCCGCCTCCGGGATGCCCCGGAAGGAGCCGACCACCGGCACGTCGCCCAGCCGTTGCGGCACCGGGGCGAGCAGCGCGTCCGGGATGCACGCGCCGACCACCTGGTAGCCCGCGTACGGCTCCCGGCGCAGCGTGTGCACCAGCTCCAGCACGTGTGCCGTGTCGCCCACCACGAGCACCTTGCGCGACCAGCCGGCGCCCCGGTCGCGGGCCCGGTGCAGCCGCTTGCGGGCCGCGAACCGCGCCACCTCCAGGCCGACGGTGCCGACGGCGAAGGAGATGGCCAGGAAACCCCGGGAGACGCCGACGTCGGCGATGTACCCGGCGATGGCGATACCGCCGGCCAACCGCATGCTCGCCGCGCTGACCCGGCGGTACTCGTCCGCGCCGTAGCCGAGCACCTGGTCGTCGTAGCACCGCATCGCCTTGAGCGAGACGAGCCAGACCAGCAGCAGCGCCGGGGCGACCACGACGTACGGGATCTCGGATCCGGTCGGCTCCTCGTCGCCGAACCGCGCCAGGTAACCGACCAGAATGGCCACCGCGAGCACCGCGGTGTCCAGCACCACCAGGACCCGGATGTAGGCCCGTTCCGCCGCTCGCGTCGTCTTGCCCGGGCGATCACCACCGGGTCGCGACGTCGTGGCAGGGGTCAACAGCGTCGCCGAGGTCACCGGCCCTCCCCACTTCGCTCAGGACCGCCCCGTCCCCGCCCGGCTCCGGTATGGAGCCCGCGGTCGAGGCACCCGGTCATCATGCCTGGACAATTATGGTTACCGATTGATTCGGACGCATTACCGTCAGTTCTCATCCCACGCTTTGAGCCGGGAAGCCTTCCGCCGTACCGGATTTCCCGGTACGGCGGAAGGGTAGCGCTGAGCGCCAGGTCAGCGGGGGGCGGGCGGCCGGAGCGCGATCGCCCGGAGGAAGATCTCGCCGATCTTGCTGGGGTCGGTGGTGACGAACGCGCCGCCGCCGGTGACCTTGGTGATCGACTCCAACTCGGCCCGGTTCACCTCGGTGCCGATGCCGATGATGACGACCTGGACCGGCTGCTCGTCGTCCTTCAGCTTCTTCAGCTGGTCGAGCAGCTCCTTCTGCGAGATGCCGTTGTCGTCCTCGTTCTTGCCGTCGGTGAACAGCACGATCGAGTTGACCTTGCCCGGCTCCCAGTCCTGCTGCACCTTCTTGTACGCCGCGAGCATGGTGTCGTACAGGCCGGTGTCGCCGCTGGAGGGCTTGATCGAGGCGAGGCCGCGCTGCAGCGCCCCCCGGTTGCTCGACAACGGCTTTATTCCGACCAGCTCGCTCCAGTCCTGCGAGCCCTGGAGGTTCGTGGAGAAGGTCCACAGGCCGATCGACCAGGAGTCGTCGAAGAGCCCGAGGCCCTGGCTCGCGGCCGCCACGGTGACCTGCTCCCGGCTGGCGCCGTTCGCCGTCGCGACCGGCTTCTTCATCGAGCCGGAGACGTCGATGACGCAGAGCATCCGGCCCGACTGCGTGGCCACCGACCAGGTGGTGGTCGCCGTCGAGATGGCGCCCGGGTCGAGGTCGGCCGCGCCGCCCTGACCGGACGGCGGCACCTGGCTCGCGCCGCCGTTCGCCGGGCTCGGTGCGCCCGTCGGGGCCTGGAAGCCGCGCCCCCAGTTGCCGTCCGGCGCGCGCAGCGCCTGCGAGGCCAGCCGGTCCTTGAAGTCCGGCGTACGCAGCACCTCGAAGAGCACCCGGGCGGCGGACGCCTTGGCCGGCTCGATGCCGGGCAGCACCGCGAACGGGTAGTCCAGCGGGATCGGCACCGGCTCCAGGTAGAGCGCGGCCAGCCGGATCGGCGGCTTCGTGCTGTTGTAGGCGATCACGTCCTCTTCGGACAGCGCCGCCGCGCCCAGTCCGTTGGCGATCGCCGTCGGGTCCGACGAGCGCGGGAACCGCGCGAGGAGGTCCTGCCGCAGCGAGGAGCGGTTCGTCGCCAGCGCCCGCAGCGCCCCGACCATCGCCTCCTGCGCCTTCGGCGAGCCGGACTCACCGGTGGAGCTGGCCGCGGCGGTGAGCGACAGCAGCCCGGACAGGCCGGCCGCGTCCTGGGTCGGCTCGACGATCCCGGCCCGCAGCGGCTTGCTCGCGGTGACCTGGGTCAGCAGGTCGGACCACCGCAGCTTCTTGTCCGGCCAGCCGATGCGCGAGGCCACCGGCTCGGGCAGCGCCACGACCACCGGGCTGCGCGCGATCGAGGCGCCGTTCGTCGGCGCGAACGCGCTGGCGCCGCCGCTCTTGAGCCGGACCAGCCAGGTGGAGGAGTCGGGCACCCAGACGTCGGGGGTGACGGCGGTGCCGCTGGCCTGCCCGACACCGGCGAGCGTGGCGCCGTGCTTGCTGGCCACCGCGGCGGCCACCTCGACCGACTCGGAGGAGGAGACGTTGACGGCGATGCAGGTGCCGCCCACCGCGGCGCCGTCGGAGACCCACTGGTCGGCGGCGCCACGCACCGCGGGGGCGATCTCCGGGGCGGTCGCCACCGACAGCTCGATCCGGCCCGAACAGTTCGGGCCGGCCAGCTGCTGGTAGCCGAACCAGGAGCCGCCCACGACGGCGACCAGGGCTACCGCCACAGCGGCGGCGCCTGCTCCACGGAGGTTGGAACGCATGCGATGGCGGCCAGACACGGTGACCATCTTGCGTACCTCGTGGGGTTACCACCACAACCGTTCGGACGAAAGTTACGCAGCAGAAACAGTTGATCACCTAACCCATACGCTAAGTTACTGGTCAGTTATCTTTGGGTGATACCAGTCCACTCCGGACTGTTGTTTCGGTGACCGGTCGATCACGGCAGAAAGCAGGTCGGGCTCGGCACCGGAACCGGTTCCCCCACCGCCTCGGGCACTCCACTGACCGGATCGACCCGAAAGATCCTGATCATGTCGGCCCGCTCGTCGGCGACGTACAGGTGGTCCCCGGCGAACGCGAAGTGCCGCGGCCACTCGCCGCCGGTGTCGACCTCGGCCACCAGCTCCGGCGCGGCGCCGTCGAGCGCGAAGACCGCCACCGTTCCGACGCCCCGGTTGCCCACGTAGAGGAAGCGCCCACCGGGTCCCACGCTCACCTCGGACGGCTGGACGTGCCCGGCCCGCCCACTGGCGTCGACGCGCGGCCGCTCCCGCGGCCCGTCCGGCGTCAGGTCGTACGCGGTGACGGTGGCGTCCAGCTCGCCGACCAGCCAGCCGCGCCGCCCGTCCGGGTGCCGGGCCAGATGGCGGGGACCGGTGCCGGGCGGGGTGCTCAACCGGGGTTCCCGGGGCGTCAGCCGGCCGGACCCGGCGTCGACGTCGTACCGGTAGACCGAGTCGGTGCCCAGGTCGACGGCGAGCAACGGGCCGCCGGCCGGATCCGGCGAGACCATGTGACAGTGCGCGTGCTCCTGCCGGTCGGGGTCGGGACCGTGGCCCTCGTGCCGGACCAGGTCGGTGCGCTCCCCCGGCACGCCCTCGGCGTCCAGGCCGAACACCGCCACGCTGCCGCCGCCGTAGTTCGCCACGAACAGGTGCCGCCCGTCCGGGGCCACCGCCAGGTGACAGGGCTCGGCCCCGCCGGCGGGACGCTCGCCCAGCGGCGTGAGGCCCCCGTCCGGCGCCACCCGGAACGCGCTGACCCGGCCGTCCGGCAACTCGTTGCACGCGTACAGCACCGGCAGCGCCGGATGCCGGGCCAGGAACGACGGCGACGGGGTGACCGCCACGACACCCAGCGGCGTCAGCCCGCCGCTCGCCCGGTCCCGCCGGGCCGCGACGACGCCCTCGCCCCGCCCGCCCGTCTCCGCCGTGTAGCCGCCGATGTGGACGATCTCGTCCTGCCCGGTCACCGCTCCCACCTTCCGTCGGTCCTGTCTCCGCAGATCCAACCAGAGGCTTCCCGGTACGGTGCCCGATCAGTCCCGCGACGGCCGACGGGATTCCCGGCGGGCGGGCTCAGCCCACCGGCACCGGCTCGCCGCGCTGCCGCGCCACGTGCTCCACCAACGAGATCAGCACCAGCTTGCCGGACTGCCGGTCCCGCGCGTCGCAGAGCACGAGCGGGACGTCCGGGTCCAGGTCGAGGGCGTCGCGTACCGCCTCCAGGCCGAACCGGCGGGAGCCCTCGAAGCAGTTGACGCCCACCACGAACGGGATGCCCCGCTGCTCGAAGTAGTCGATGGAGGGAAAGCAGTCGGCCAGCCGCCGGGTGTCGGCGAGCACCACCGCGCCGAGCGCGCCGAACGCCAGCTCGTCCCAGAGGAACCAGAACCGGTCCTGACCCGGCGTGCCGAACAGGTAGACCTGGAGGTCGTCGTTGATGGTGATCCGGCCGAAGTCCATCGCCACGGTGGTGGTCGACTTCTGCTCCACCCCGGAGACATCGTCGGTGTCGAGCCCGGCGCCGGTCAGCACCTCCTCGGTCTGCAGCGGCCGCACCTCGCTCAACGCGCTGACCAGCGTCGTCTTGCCGGCGCCGAACCCACCGGCGATGAGGATCTTCAGTGCCAGCGGCATCTGGGGCGCCCCCGGCTCCCGGTCATAACGCACGGAGTCCACTGACCACCGCCTTGAGGATGTTGTCGTCGGGCAGGTACGCGGTGGCCGGTGGCCGGTGCACCGCGACGAAGCCATGGGCGAGGAGGTCGCCGAGCAGCACCCGGACCACGCCCACGGCGAGGTCCAGGTCGGCGGCGAGATCGGCCACGGCCTTGGGCCGGCGGGCCAGTTCGATCAGCCGGCGGTGCTCCGGCTGGAGGCCGGGCGTGCCGGCCGGATCGGCGTCAGGGGTGGCGAGCACGAAGGCCAGCAGGTCGAAGCCGTCCACCGGCGGGCGCACCCGGCCCCCGGTGAGCGTGTACGGGCGCACCACCGGACCGGCGTCGGCGTCCAGCCACTCGTGCTGCGGCCCCGGGGAGTCAGCGCGCATCGGCCGGCCCCCCGCCGCTGCGGGCCGGCGCGGCCAGGTTCTCCCCGACCCGGATCACCAGCATCGCCATCTCGTACGCCACCAGGCCGATGTCGGCGTCGGCGTCGCTCGCCACCGCCAGGCAGGCGCCCTGCCCGGCGGCGGTCACGAACAGGTAGGCGGACTCCATCTCCACCACGGTCTGGCGGACCGCGCCGCCGCCGAGGTGCCGGGTGGCGCCCTTGGCCAGCCCGGAGAAGCCGGACGCCAGCGCGCACAGGTGCTCCGCTTCGCTGCGGTCCTGGTCGCCGGAGGCGCCGAGCAGGAGCCCGTCCGCCGAGAGCACCACCGCCCGCCGCGCGGCGGGCACCCGGTCCACCAGGTCGTCGAGCAGCCAGTCGAGATCGGCGTTCTGCCGCGTCGTGTACACCACTAGGCGTCCCTCTCAGTCGCGGTTCGGTCCTCCGCCACCGGCAGGGCGGGCTCCACGGCCGGCCCCGGCG
Organism: Micromonospora sp. TSRI0369; assembly: GCF_001905625.1. Lineage (NCBI taxonomy): Bacteria > Bacillati > Actinomycetota > Actinomycetes > Micromonosporales > Micromonosporaceae > Micromonospora > Micromonospora sp. TSRI0369. Next base: position 84,132 of record NZ_LIVU01000007.1, on the reverse strand, counting down.
TGGCGGACGGCGTACCGGTGTCAGGCTTTTCGGTGGTGGCCGGATCGGCGTCACCCGCCGGGTCGGTGGCGCGGGAGCCGTCCCGGCGTCCCCGCGCGGTGCCCGCCTGCAACGCCGACATGGCCCGGCGCGCCTCCTCCGGCGTGCGGTACGCCGGGGCGTCCACGACCGCCGCGCGCGGACGCGCCGACGCGCCGCGCCGCCGGATCCGGCGCGGCAGGCCGTCGCCGTCGGTGGGTGGCTCCACGGTCGAGGCGCGCGCGGACTGCAACGGGACCACTGTGCTCTCCGACCGGTCCCGTCCCGGCCGGTTCGGACGCCCGGGACGCGGCACCGTGCTCAACCGGGTCACCTTGGCCAGGCGCCGCCGCTCCGGCCCGGCGGGGCCGTCCGCGCCCACCGGCGGCTCGTCGGTGATCAGGTCCGACGGTACGAACACCGCGGCGACGATCCCGGCCGGACGGGCCGGGCGCAGCTCCACCCGTACGCCGTGCCGTGCGGCCAGGCGCGCCACCACGAACAGCCCCAGCCGGGCGCTGTCGGCCGGGTCGAACTCGGGCGGCTCGGCCAGCTTGCGGTTGGCCGCGGCCAGGGCCGGCGCGGACATGCCCAGCCCCCGGTCGGTGATCTCGATGGTGTAGCCGCCGGGGACGGTCCGGCCGGTGACGTCCACCCGGGTGCCCGGCGGTGAGTACGCGGTGGCGTTCTCGATCAGCTCGGCGAGCAGGTGGATCACGTCGCCGACGGCCCGGCCCAGCACCCCGGCCGGCGCCACCTCACCCACGTCGACCCGGTCGTACGCCTCGACCTCGGAGATCGCGCCGCGCATCACGTCGACAGCGGCGACCGGCCGGCGCCAGCCCCGCCCGGGCGCGGCCCCGGCGAGGATGACCAGGTCCTCGGCGTGCCGCCGGAGCCGGGTCGCCAGGTGGTCGACCTGGAACAGCCCGGCCAGCTCGTCCGGGTCCTCGGTACGCCGTTCCAGCCGGTCCAGCAGCGCCAGCTGCCGGTGCACCAGGCCCTGGCTGCGCCGGGCGAGGTTGAGGATCACCTCGTTGAACCCCCGGCGCAGGCTGACCTCGTCGATCGCGGCGCGCACCGCGGTGCGGCGCACCTCGTTGAACGCGCGCGCCACCTGGCCGATCTCGTCGCCGCCGTGGTCCAGTTCGGGCGCCTCCCGGGCGACGTCGACCTCCTCGCCCCGGCGCAGCCGGGCGACCACGTCGGGCAGCCGGTGCTCGGCGACCTCGGTCGCGGCAGCGCGTACGCCGGTCAGCCGCCGGGCCAGCGACCGGCCGACCCGCAGCGCCACGAGCACGCAGACCACTATCGCGACGAGCCCGAGCACACCGGCGGCGGCGAGCTGGACGAGGATCCGCGTCGCCATCGGCACCGACCGCTCGGCGAGGGCGTCCGCGCCGCGCAGCTCGAAGTCGCGCAGGCTCTGCCACACCTCGGCGTGACTGGCCTCCCAGCCGGTCATGTCGAACCGGGCCGGCAGCCCGGGCGAGCGGATCAGGGTGTCCTGGAAGGCGCGCATCTTCACGAACCCGGCGGCCTCGGTCAACCGCTGGTACGAGCTCCGCTCCCCGGCCGGCAGGTCGGCCACCGCCGTCTCCGCCAGGAAACGGTGGTTCTCCAGGGTCCGGACCAGCTGCTCGTGCTCGCCCTCGGCGTACCGGCCGGCGGTGACGGCGCCGGCCAGCAGCGCGTCGGCCTGGCCGAGCAGCTCGCGGGAGCGGCCCAGCGCGGTGAGCGCTGTCGCCTCCCGGTTGAGCTGGGCGTCGGGCAGCGCGGCCATCGCGCCGAACGCCTGGAACGCCGAACCGATCATTCCGCTGTAGAGGCCGACGGCGCCGGACCGGTCCACCTTCCGGTCGTCGATGAAGGCGCGCCCGGCGGGCAGCGCGTCCAGCGCCGAGACCAGCTGGTCGAGCCGGGCGTCGAGCTGCTCGTCGGCGACGTCGCGCAGGTCCTTGCCGTCGACCTTGCGGCGCAGCTCGACTATCGCGTCGTCGGTGCGTACCCGCTGCTCGGCCAGCGCCGGCAGGGTGCCGCCGCCGGCGAGCTGGACCACCGACAGCCGCCGCTCCCGCTGCAGCTCCGCCACCACGCTCTCGCCGGGACGGCCGAGGTCGTAGAGGAGGGTACGGGCGGAGAGCAGGTCGAGGGCGGGCCCGAAGGTGAGCGTGGTGGCGAAGATCCACAACGCCAGCAGCCCGGTCACCGGGCCGATGACCAGCGCGGTCAGCTTGGCGCGGATCGGCCAGTCACGGGTGTTCAATCAGACCTCGCCCGGGAAGGTGTCGCTCGGTGGCGCCGGCAGCGGCCGCCGTTTCGCCGGCCACGACGCCGGGCCCCGGCCCGGACGCCTTGGGCAGGATACGTAATCCGGGGCGGATGCACTACCGGCCGTCTCGGCTCTCGCTACGGTCCGAGACGGGCACGACGGGCTCAGTCGGACACCGGACCGGCACCGGACGGCGACCGCGACAACGCGCCTTTTTCGCGACCGGGGCGGAAAGTGCCGCGCAACGGGATTGGCGATCACCCGCACGAGGGAATACCAGCGTGCGAAGGAGGAGCCATGTCGTCCACCCAGGTAGTCGTCATAGTCATCGTCGTCCTCGTCATCGCCGCGCTCGCCGCGGTCGCCGTGGTCGCCAGCCGGCGGCGCGCGCTGCGGGAGCGCTTCGGCCCGGAGTACGACCGGGTCGTCGCCGAGCAGGACAGCCGCAGCGCAGCCGAACGTGAGCTGCGTGAGCGCGAGCGCCGGCACGCCGAACTGGAGCTGACCCCGCTGAGCCCGGAGTCGCGGGCCCGCTACGCCGCCGCCTGGGAGGAACTCCAGGTGCGCTTCGTCGACTCGCCCGCCGAGACCGTCGGCGAGGCGGACGAGCTGGTCAGCCGCCTGATCGCCGAGCGCGGATACCCCACCGGGGACTTCTCGGACCAGATCGCCCACCTCTCCGTCGAGCACGCCCGCACCCTCACCCACTACCGCGACGCCCACGAGATCCGGCAGCGCAACGAGCGCGGTGAGGCCGGCACCGAGGACCTCCGGCAGGCGCTCGTGCACTACCGGGCCCTCTTCGCCGACCTGCTCGGTGAGGACCCGGTGCCCGCGTCCACGCAGCAGCCGGAGCAGCCGGAGCAGCGCCACCCCGACCACGACCACGACGTCACGAGCCGCTGAGGAGGCCGCCGCCATGCGCCAGGAAGAGCAGCAGGTCACGCAGGACCACCCCGAGGCCGTCCGGTCCGCGCCGGTACCGGTGCCGCAGCCGGGCGACCACGCCGACGGTCGGCACGACGCCGACCGGGCCGACGTGCCCGAGGACGTGCTCGACGACCGGGGCACCTTCGACGACCCGGCCGTCGCCGACGATCGCCGCGAGCCGGGAGCCGAGGATCGGCGCGACGACGACGGGCGTCCCCCGTTCCACGAGCCGGCGCCGCTGCCGACGGCGTTCGGCGCGGCCACGGTGGGCGACGCGGTCGCCGCGTCGGCGCTGGCCAGCGCCCGTCCGCAGGACGAGCGCGACGCCCGCGACGAGGACACGGCCGTGCCAGGTGACGGCGCGCCGGGCCGGACCGACGCGCTGGACGACGAGCGGGCCGACCCGACGGCCGGGGACCGCCTGCACGACCGGGACCGTTGGGACGCCGAGCACTCCGACGCCGACGACGCGGTGACCGACGACGTCGTCCGGGACGACGCGAAGGCCGACGGTGTCGTCCGGGACGACGCGGCGGCCGACGGCGCGGTCGGGTACGGCAGCGCCGAGCCGGGTCTGGTCGACCCCGACGCCGAGCCGGTCGCCGCGACCGACGAGGACGCCGGCCGGCACCACGACCGCGTCGACCCGGACACCGCCACCGCGGCGGCGGCCGGCGCGGCAGCGGCCGGCACGACCCTGGGCGGGGCGGACCGGCCCACGCCGGGCACGGTACCGGCCGACGCCGCGACGCTGTTCGCGCCGGAGGCGGCGCAGGGCTTCCGGGACCGCTGGCGCGACGTGCAGCTGCGCTTCGTGGACGACCCGCGCGCCGCTGTCGGCGAGGCCGAGTCGCTGGTCGAGGAGGCGATCGAGGCGCTCTCCACCGCCCTGCGCGAGCAGCGCACCCGGCTCGGCGCCTGGCAGGAGTCCGGCTCCACCGACACCGAGCAGCTCCGCGTCGCCGTGCGCGGCTACCGCGACTTCCTGGACCGCGTCCTGGGGCGCTGAGGCCCGCCGCTGAACCCCACTGAGCCCCGGCCGGCGACCCGGCCGGGGCTCAGTCGCGCCCGGACCGAACAGCAGGCATGAAACTTCGCAATCGGGGTACGTCCGGGCAGCAGTGCACACGAGGGGAGCACGGGCATGGGTGGCGGCGGTCTGCGTCTGGACATGAACGCGGTGGACTACCTGATCCTCGGGCTCTACTTCGTCACGGTGCTCGGCGTGGGTTTCGCCGCCCGGCGCGCGATCCGTACCAGCGTGGACTTCTTCCTCTCCGGCCGCTCGCTTCCCGCCTGGGTCACCGGCCTGGCATTCGTCTCGGCGAACCTGGGCGCGCTGGAGATCATCGGCATGGCCGCCAACGGCGCCCAGTACGGCATCATGACGGTGCACTACTACTGGATCGGCGCCGTGCCGGCGATGGTCTTCCTCGGCATCGTGATGATGCCGTTCTACTACGGCTCCAAGGTCCGCAGCGTCCCCGAATACCTGCGGCTGCGCTTCAACCGCCCCACCCACCTGCTCAACGCGATCAGCTTCGCGGTCGCGCAGGTGCTCATCGCGGGCGTGAACCTCTACGCGCTGGCCCTGATCATGCAGGCGCTGCTCGGCTGGCCGCTCTGGTTCGCGATCGTCGTCGGCGCGGTGATCGTGCTGGCGTACATCACCGTCGGCGGCCTCTCCGGCGCGATCTACAACGAGGTGCTCCAGTTCTTCGTGATCATCGCCGGTCTGGTGCCGATCACGGTGATCGGCCTGGTCAAGGTCGGCGGCGTGAGCGGCCTGATGGACGCCGTCCGGGACTCCAAGCTCGGCGAGGCCGGCCTGCACGCCTGGGAAGGCACCGGCAGCACCGACAACCCGCTCGGCGCGCACTGGCTGGGCATCGTGTTCGGCCTCGGCTTCGTGCTCTCCTTCGGCTACTGGACCACCAACTTCGCCGAGGTGCAGCGCGCCCTGTCCGCCCGCAACATGAGCGCCGCGCGGCGTACGCCGATCATCGCCGCGTACCCGAAGCTGCTCATCCCCGCGGTCACCGTGATCCCCGGCCTGATCGCCCTGGTCACCGTCAAGGGGCTGGGCGCCGACGAGGGCGACCTGGTCTACAACAACGCGATCCCGCTGCTCATGCGCGACCTGCTGCCCAACGGCGTGCTCGGCATCGCGGTCACCGGCCTGGTGGCCTCGTTCATGGCGGGCATGGCGGCGAACGTCAGCGGGTTCAACACCGTCTTCACGTACGACATCTGGCAGGCGTACTTCCGGCGGAACGAGTCGGACGAGCACTACGTGAAGGTGGGCCGGATCGCCACCGTGGGCGCGGTGGTGATCGGTATCGGCACCGCGTTCATCGCCGCCGGGTTCAGCAACATCATGAACTACATCCAGGCGCTCTTCTCGGTCTTCAACGCCCCGCTCTTCGGCACCTTCATCATCGGCATGTTCTGGCGGCGGATGACCCCGCTGGCCGGCTTCTGGTCGCTGCTGTCCGGCACGGTCGTGGCGACCGCCACCTACCTGCTCTACAAGGGCGGCGTGATCAGCTTCAACTCGGACCTGGAGGAGAGCTTCTGGGGCGCGGGCCTGGCCTTCGCCACCGTCGCCGTGGTGGCCGCGATCGTCACGCCGCTGACCCGGCCGAAGACCGACGACCAGCTGACCGGGCTGGTGTACGGCCTCAGCGACACCACGCTCGCCGACGACTCGCTGGCCGGCGACGCCGCCTGGTACCGCTCCCCGGTGCTGCTCGGCGTCGTCGCCGTGATCCTCGCCGCCCTGTTCTACATCCCGGTCTTCTAGAGGAGGGGACGCACGCCATGACAGACGACGCGGACCGCAATTACCAGGGCGGCGAGGCGCACGACCCGCTGGTCGACGAGACCGAGGACGCACGCGAGGAGCGCTCGGCGGCGGCCCGGCTGTTCGACATCCGCCGGGTGATCGGCGGCCTGTTCGTCACGTACGGGCTGATCGTCGGCCTGATGGGGCTCTTCGACACGTCCGCCGAGATCGAGAAGGCGCAGGGCCTACGGATCAACCTGTGGGCCGGTGCGGCGATGCTGGTGTTCGGTCTGCTGATGCTGCTCTGGCAGCGGCTGCGCCCGACCGAGACGCCGGAGCCGCGACGCGACGATGCCTGACCGTCCGCATGGCGCGGCCCGCACCGGGTACGCCCAGGGGATCAGGCGAAAGGGACAGGAGGGCAGCAGCATGACCGATCGTGACCGCGGTGGCGAGCGGCCGCTCGAGGAGACCCCCGAGGTGGCCGCTGCGGTGGACGACGACAGCACGGTGCCCCAGTTGCGCGCCGGCGGCACCGACCCGGACAACCCCACCTTCACCGAGCCCGACGGCGCGGTGCCCGACACCGGTTCGCCGAACATCATCGGTGACCCGTACGCGGCCGGGACCGGCGCGACCGGCACCGGAACGGGCGCGGCCCCGGACGGCATCCGTACCGGTGCCGAGCAGCCCTGGGAGCCGGAGGACCTGGTGATGGCCCGGGGCCAGGACATGACGCCGGAGAACCTGGAACGGGCCCGCCGCGACCTGCACGAGCTGGGCCGGGCCGCGATCGAGCGCACGGTTCCCTGACCCGGACGCCCGGGGGCCCCTGGCCGACGTGGGCGTCGACCAGGGGCCCGGGGAACCCGCGCGGGCGGTGCCTCACTCCCGCCGCCGCGGGTGGTACGGCAGCGCCTCAGGAGAGCGGCGGGTACGCGTTCTGCATCAGCTGCTGGAACTGAGCCGCGAACCACGCGCCGGAGATCGGCGCGTCCGGCAGGGCGCCGGACATGTTGTTGCCGTTGCGGGCGTTACCGGTGTACGTCGGGTCGCACATCCGGTCGAAGCCCTTGCCCTCGTTGTTCGGGATCTCCTTGCTGGAGCCGTCCGACTCACCCGGGGGCTTCACCCAGACGTAGGCGTCGATCCCGGTCTCCGGGTTGGCCCGCGGCCGCTCGCCGAGACCCGCGCCGGCCTGGTTGCACCAGTTGCCGGTGTGGAAGCGCCGGTCGACCCGGCCGCCGTCGACGTACGCGTCCACGCTGGTCGACGGGCCGGGGCCGGTCGGCCGGGCGGAGCCGCCCCAACCGTTGCGGGAGGTGTCGATCAGCATGCCGATGTTGCTGTCGAAGCCGACCGAGACCAGCTTCTGGCGGAACGCCTGGGCGAACGACAGCTCGTCGACGTACTGGTTCCAGTCGATCCACTTGGACTGCCGGACCGTCTGGCCGTTCACCGAGTCGGTGACCTTGACGTACGGCTCCTTCAACGCGGAGTAGTTCGCCGTGTTGACGATGAAGCCCTGCACGTTGGCGACGGTGCTGCCGGACGCCACGGCGGCGGCCTTGAGCTGGTCGGCGACCGGGCCGAAGTTGCTGTCCCAGCCGATCCAGCCGTGGTGGGCGGCGTCGATGTAGTTGTAGACGTTGCCGATCGCGCCCAGCTTCGCCAGGGCGTAGCCGACACCGTTCACGTACGCGCCGTTGGCCTTCACCGTGTCACACATGACGGTGCCGCCCGCGTTGCCCGAGGTGTTGGTCACCAGGTTGGGCAGCGAGTCGATCTCGATGATGTTGACGATGCGCAGGTTCCGGTACTTCGTGTCGCCCTGGATCGCGGCGATCGGGTCGATGTACTCGGACTTGTAGCGGGGCAGCTCGTCCGGGCCCAGCTCACCGTTGGAGGCGAGCGCCGAGCAGTCGCGGCCGGGCAGGTTGTAGATGACGAACTGGATGTAGCCGGCGCCCTGGGCGAGCGCGGCGTCCAGGTGTTCACGGACGCCCATCGCGCCGTTGGAGCTGCTGTCCGGCGTGCCGTTGATGGCGGCGATCCGGTCGAGCCAGACCGCGGTCGGGTTGTTCGACACCCGGTTGCCGCCGGACACCGACTCGGCCTTGGCCTTCCACTCGGGGTTCACGTACCCCTTCACCCCGGCGTACGGGTTGTCGACCCGCTGCCCGGGCGGCGGCTGCGACGTCGGCGGGGTCGACGTCGGCGGCGTGCTCGTGGGCGGCGTGCTGGTCGGCGGCGTGCTGGTGGGCGGCGTGCTCGTCGGCGGGGTGCTGGTGGTCGGCGTGCCGCCGTTGCAGACCGTGCCGTTGAGCGTGAACTGGGTCGGCTTGGGGTTGCTGCCGCTCCAGGAGCCGTTGAAGCCGATGGTGGTGCTGGCGCCGCTGGCGAGCGCCCCGTTGTACGACTCGTTCTGCGCGGTGACGTTCTGGCCGCTCTGGGACCACCGCGCGGACCAGCCGTTCACCACCCGCTGCGAGCTGTTCGGAAAGGTGAAGCCGAGGTTCCACGAGGTGAGCGCGTCACCGATGTTCCTGATGGTCACGGTGCCGGTGAATCCACCGGGCCAGTCGCTGGTCGTATAGGTCACGCTGCACTGGGTGGCGGCCTGCGCCGCGGTGACCGGGAGGGTCACCAGTCCACCGGCTACCAGGACGCCGGCGCTGGTCAGCGCGAGCGCCCGGTTCCGGCCGGACAGCCTTCTCCACAGATTCATGCCACTGATCTCCTTGGGCGAGACCGGATCCGCGTACGGCCCGGCGCAAATGGCGGCTGCGGTCGCCCTGCGGGAACGACCGTGCGCGCCACGGGTTACTTCGGGGGACGCCCGACCCGGACGGGCGTTGGGGGTGGTGGTGCCGACCGGTCCGCAGGACCGGCCGATGGAGCCGGACGTCGGCCGGTGAACCGGCTGCCCTCGACGCCTGAGCTCGCGGTGTGGCTCCCCGAACCGCGTGCAGCGATTCTTGCATGGGAGCGCTTCCATGGCAATGCCTCGATGCGCCTCGGGGCCCACCCTACCGCTCGCCCCGAACCCGCCCCATCAACCGCCGCCGCCCACCACCCGCCCGGACCCCGCCCACCAGCCGGCGCGCCCCACCAGCACGCCCGCCGCACAGCCGGCCCGCCGCGCTCGCCCCACCACCGTGCACCTCACCATCTGGCCCGCCGCACTCACCCCACGCACCGCGCGCCTCACCAGCCGGCCCGCCGCACAGCCGGCCCGCCGCACTCAACCCACCCACCCGTGCACCATCGACCCGCCGCGTTCGCCCCATCCACCGGTGCGCCGCCGGCCCGCCGCGCTCGCCCTCATCCACCTACAACCCCCCGTCCGCGGGGCGACGCCGGACCGCGGCCGGCGCCAGCGCGGCGGCGCCCGGCCCAGCCGGGCTCGCCGGCGACCGCCCCCGCGGGCACACCCCACCTCGCCGCGCCCACCCTCACGCCGGGCGGCGGCCCGCCCGGCGTGGGTGGAACGCCATGGGTGCCAAAACGGCCCGATGACACCCATGACGTTCCACCCACCGACGTAGGCGCGCCCTGCCTCCGACAGTCCGGGACGGGACGGGACGGGACGGGCGGAGCGGCGCCAGCGCCAGCGACGGCGACGGCGACGGCGACGGCGACGGCGAAAGGGGATGACGGGAACCGCACGAGCGGGATCCGCGTCACGGGGTCGCCGAAGTCGGGCCGATCGGCACGCGGCGTCGGGGACAGCGCGGACAGCGCCTGACCTCGACAAACTCCTAAAAGCGAATCTTTCCCCGGATAAGTCGCGAAAAGGTCTAACGTCGGCCTTAGCTCGACTGACGTCGGGCTCAGGACGAAACAGGGATGGAGACGCTGGTCATGGCTAAGAAGATGCTCGGGAAGGTGGTCGCGGGCGCTGCCCTCGGCGGCGCCGGCCTTCTCGTGTTCACCCCGGGATTGGCCTTCGCGGGCGGGCACGACGAGGGCAAGGTCATCGCCAAGCCGCACGTGGTGAAGGCCGGGGACACCGTCGAACTGCTCGCGATCTGCTCAGAGCCGCAGAAGCACGCCACGGTCTGGTCGAAGGTGACCGGCAAGGTCGACCTGCACCCGGCCCGTGACGGCGGGCACGGCGAGTGGGCCGACCGCGGCGGCGACTGGGGCGGCGACGAGGACTGGGGCTGGGACGACAAGGGCCCGGACGGCAAGGACGAGCACGGCAAGGGCCCGGACGGCAAGGACGAGCACGGCAAGGGCCCGGACGGCAAGGACGAGCACGGCAAGGGCCCGGACGGCAAGGACGAGCACGGCAAGGGCCCGGACGGCAAGGACGAGCAGGGCAAGGGTCCGGACGGCAAGGACGAGCAGGGCAAGGGTCCGGACGGCCGCGGTGAGCCGGGCGGGGACGGACACGGCCCGGGCGGGAACGCCCCCGGTGGCAACGGGCCCGGCGGGAACGGGCCCGGCGGGGACGGGCCCGGCGGGGACGGCATGCCGCAGCCTCCGGCGGACCAGCCTCAGCCGCCGGCCGGCCAGCCGGGCGGGCAGCCGCAGCCGGGTGGCGCGGGCGCCGGCACGGCCGTCGACCCGGGCGACTGGCAGGGGCACGACGAGTACGGCCAGGACGCCGAGCCGGGCTGGGAGAAGGAGAAGCCGGGCTGGGAGAAGGAGAAGCCGGGCGCGCCGGACTGGACCAGGGACGCGCACGGCCCCGACGGCAAGGACCGGTACGGCAAGGACGCCAAGGACGAGCACGGCAAGGACGACCGTGGCGGCCGGCCGGACGACAAGGGCAAGGACGGCAAGGACGAGCACAGCTCCTGGCAGGACGGCAAGGACGGCTGGCAGGACGGCAAGGACGACTGGCAGGCGAGCGGAGGCGCCTGGCAGGACGACAAGAGCGACTACGGCAAGGGCGACTACGGCAAGGACGCCGAGCGCGACTACGGCAAGGACGACAAGGGCGACTACGGCAAGGACGGCTGGGAGCACGGGAAGGACTTCGTCTACTACGGCGAGGCCACCGTCTCGCACGACGCCCGGCCGGGCCGGTACGAGCTGAAGGGCTCCTGCGGCGAGGGTGAGCTGGTGGTCCTGCCGCGCGGCGGGGTCGACGGCGGTGACGGTGGCATGGCGAGCACCGGTGTGGACCGCAACCTCGCCACCGGTGGGGCGGGCATGATCGGCGCCGCGGCGCTGGGCGGCCTGGTGCTGCTGCGTCGGCGGCGGGCCGGTGAGCTGGTCTGACCGGACGACGACCCGGGCCGGCGGCCGTCACGGGAGACCGTGGCGTGCCGTCGGCGCGGCCGTCGTCGTCCTGCTCGCCATGGTGGGAGCGGGTTTGGTCGGCGCGTCCGTCCGGACCGTCCCGTCGTCGCCCACCCCGCCGCAGCCGCTCGGGCAGGCGGGTCCGGTAGCCACCGGCCCGCTGACCGATCCGGACGGCGCCTACGCCGACCCGGACGCCGGAGGGGAGCCCACGTCCGACGTGACAGGGCAGGCCGTCCCGGGCGCCGAAGGGCAACAGACATCGGCCGCCGGAGGCGGATCAGCGCCGGCCACCGCCGCACAACCCGCACCGGGCTCCGCCGGGCAACCGGTGCCGGGCGGCAACGGGCCGACGCCCTCCGGCCCGGGCACCCCGGCCGCGGCCGGCCCCGCCCCGCTGCCCCGGTCCGCGCCGACGACCATCTCGATCCCCCGCATCGGGGTACAGGCCGAGATCATGTCGCTCGGCACGAATCCGGACGGCACGGTCCAGGTGCCCCCGCTGGACCAGGCCATGAAGGCCGGCTGGTACTCCCCCGGCGCCAGCCCGGGCGAGGCCGGCAACGCGGTGATCGTGGGCCACGTCGACTCTGCCCAGCTCGGCCCGGCGGTGTTCTTCAACCTCGGCGCGCTGGTGCCCGGCGACACGATAGTGGTCACCCGGCAGGACGGCAGGGCCGCCACGTTCACGGTGCGCGAGGTCGGGTCGTACCCGAAGACCGCCTTTCCCGCCGCGCAGGTCTACGGTCCGTCGGCCGTGCCCGCCCTGCGCGTGGTGACCTGCGGCGGGGTGTTCGACCGGACGGCCGGAAGCTACCTGAACAACATCGTCGTCTACGCCCCGAGGACCGGGTGAGGGCGGAGACGGCCGTGGCCCGGTGGTCGGTTCCCCGACCACCGGGCCACGCTCGGTTGAACGGTCAGGCCGCCGCCGAGGTCCGGACCAGGGTACGGATCTGGCGCAGCAGCACCGACAGCGCGGACAGGTCGGCGCGGGACTCGTCGAACTCACCCATCGCCCGGTGCGCCCGGTGGATCGAGGTGGCGTTCGCCTGCTCCCATTCCTGCACCCGCTCCACCGGTGGCACGTCGTCCGGGGTGGAGCCGAGCACCTCGGCGGTGAGCGCGGCCAGCGCGGCGTACAGGTCGTAGCGCAGCGCCATCCGGGCCAGCGTCTGCCACCGGTCCTCGCGCGGCAGCAGGGAGATCTTCGACAGCAGCGCGTCCACCCGGAACCGGTCGGAGAGCACGAAGTAGACCGAGGCCACCTCGCCCACGTCCCGCCCGGTCGCCTGCGCCGTCTCGACGATGTCGAGCAGGCCGAAGCTGTACATCAGGCGGGTCGCCTGCTCGGCCAGGTCACGCGGCAGCCCTCGGTCGACGAGCGACTCGATGTGCGCCGCGATGGCCTCCCGCTCGGTGCCCCAGAACCGGTGTTCCAGGTCCGGCAGGAGCCGGGCCACACCGTCGCGCAGCCGGGCGATCTCCGCCGGCACGTCGATCGGCGACCGGCGGTTGGTGACCAGCCAGCGCACCGCGCGGTCGAGCAGCCGCCGGGTGTCCAGGTAGACGGCGGTCTGCAACTCGGGCGAGACCTTGTTGTCCAGCGCCTCGACCGCGTCCCAGAGGTCACGCAGGCCGAACACCTCGCGGACCACCACGTACGCCCGGAGCACGTCCGCCGCCGAGGCGGCCGTCTCCTCGACCACCCGGAACACGAACGAGATGCCGCCCCGGTTGATGGCCTCGTTGACCAGGACCGTGGTGACGATGTCCCGGCGCAGCCGGTGCCGGCCCATCCGGTCGGCGAAACGCTGCCGCAGCGGCGTCGGGAAGTAGTTGACCAGGATGTCGGTCGTCCACTCCTCGTCCGCCAGGCCCTCGCCGACGATCTCGCGCTCCAGCACGATCTTGACGTACGCCAGCACCACCGCGAACTCCGGCGGGGTCAGCCCGGTCTCGGTGCGGACCGCCAGTTCCTCGTCCGACGGCAGCGCCTCCAGCGCCCGGTTCAGCGCGCCGGACCGCTCCAGGTCGTTGATCATCCGCCGGTGCACGGGGAGCAGCGAGGCTGCCTGGGCCTGGGCGTTGTTGAGCGCCCGCGCCTGGTCGTAGTTGTCCCGCAGCACCAGTTCGGCGACCTCGTCGGTCATCCGGGCCAGCAGATCGTCGCGCTCCGGCCGGTCCAGCTCCCCGTCGGCCACCGCCGTGTTGAGCAGGATCTTGATGTTGACCTCGTGGTCGGAGCAGTCCACCCCGGCCGCGTTGTCGATGAAGTCGGTGTAGATGCGGCCGCCGGTCGCTGCGTACTCGATCCGGCCCTGCTGGGTGAAGCCCAGGTTGCCGCCCTCGCCGACCACCCGGCAGCGCAGGCTCTTGCCGTCCACCCGGATGGCGTCGTTGGACTTGTCGCCGACCTCGGCGTTGGTCTGGCTGGACGCCTTGACGTAGGTGCCGATGCCGCCGTTCCAGAACAGGTCGACCGGCGCGGTGAGGATCGCCTTCATCAGCTCCTGCGGGCTGAGCTGCGTGACGTCCTCGTCGAGGCCGAGCACCGCGCGGACCTGCGGTGTGATCGGCACCGACTTGGCGGTACGCGGGTGGACGCCGCCGCCTTCGGAGATCAGCTCGCTGTCGTAGTCCTCCCACGACGAGCGCGGCATGTCGAACAGCCGCTTGCGCTCCTCCCACGACCGGGCCGAGTCCGGCTCCGGGTCGAGGAAGATGTGCCGGTGGTCGAACGCGGCCACCAGCCGGATGTGCTTCGACAGCAGCATCCCGTTGCCGAACACGTCGCCGGACATGTCGCCGACGCCGACCACAGTGAAGTCCTGCGTCTGGGTGTCGTGCCCCAGCTCCCGGAAGTGCCGCTTGACCGACTCCCAGGCGCCCCGGGCGGTGATGCCCATCTTCTTGTGGTCGTAGCCGGCCGAGCCGCCGGAGGCGAACGCGTCGCCCAGCCAGAAGCTGTGCGCCTCGGAGATCTCGTTGGCGATGTCGGAGAACGTCGCGGTGCCCTTGTCGGCGGCCACCACCATGTACGGGTCGTCGCCGTCGTGCCGGACCACGTCCTCGGGCGGCACGATCTCGCCGCTGACGATGTTGTCGGTGACGTCCAGCAGCGCGGAGATGAACTCCTTGTAGCAGGCCACCGCCTCGTCCCGGTCGCCCGGCTTCTGCTTGAGCACGAAGCCGCCCTTGGCGCCGACCGGCACGATCACCGCGTTCTTCACCATCTGCGCCTTGACCAGGCCGAGCACCTCGGTCCGGAAGTCCTCGCGCCGGTCGGACCAGCGCAGGCCGCCGCGGGCCACCGGCCCGTAGCGCAGGTGCACGCCCTCGAACCGGGGCGAGTAGACGAAGATCTCGAACTTGGGCCGCGGCGCGGGCAGGTCCGGGATGGCCTGCGGGTCCAGCTTGAACGCCACGTACGGCTTGGGCCGCCCGCCCACCGGCTTCTGGTAGAAGCTGGTGCGCAGCGTGGCCTGGATCAGCGTCAGGTACGCCCGCAGGATGCGGTCCTGGTCGAGGCTGGCCACCTCGTCCAGCGCCTCGCCGATCGCGTCGACCAGCTCGGCGCTGCGCTGCCGGCGCTCGTCCAGCGTGGTGGCGCCCGGGGCGAACCGGGTCTCGAACAGCTTCACCAGCAGTTCCGCGATCTGCGGGTACGCGATGAACGTCTGCTCCATGTACTCCTGGGAGAACACGGTGCCGGCCTGCCGCAGGTACTTCGCGTACGCGCGCAGCACGACGACCTGCCGCCACGTGAGCCCGGCGCGCAGCACCAGCTCGTTGAAGCCGTCCACCTCGGCCTCACCCCGCCAGGCGGCGGCGAAGGCGTTCTCCACGTGCGGGCGCACCTCGGCCAGGTCCTGGTGCCGCTCGGGCAGCTCCAGGCCGAAGTCGTAGAGCCAGATCCGGCCGTCGACGCGCTCCACCTCGTACGGGTGCTCGTCGACCACCTTCACGCCGAGCGAGTGCAGCACCGGCAGCACGGCGGAGAGCATCATCGGCTCGCCGTACCGGTAGACCTTGAACCGCACGTCCATCGCCTCGTCGGCGTCGGCGGCGCGGCCCGCGTACGGACGCGGCGGCGCCTGCTTGCGGAACAGGTGCATCTCCAGCTGGCCGGGCTCCTCCAGCAGCTCCAGCTTCGCCAGGTCCTTCATCGCCTCGTACGGCGTGTGCCCGTCCTTGTAGCCCTCCGGGAACGCGTCGGCGTACCGGCTGAACAGGTGCTTGGCCTGCTCGTCGCCGAGCTTGCGCTCCAGCACCAGCCGGTAGTCGTCGTCCCAGAGGCGGGTCGCGTCGGCCAGCTCCTCGGCGAGCAGGTCGGCGTCGATGTCACCGGGCGGGTTGTTCGGGTCGGTACGCACGATGAAGTGCACCCGGGCCAGCATCGACTCGGTCACCCGCGTGGTGTAGTCGACGCCGACGCCGTTCAGCTCGCGCAGCAGGATGTCCTGCATACGCAGCCGGTTCTGCGTGGTGAACCGGTCCCGCGGCAGGTAGATCAGGCACGAGATGAACCGCCCGTACGCGTCGCGGCGCAGGAACACCCGCAGTTGCCGGCGGCCCGCCATCCGCAGCACGCCGATCACCGCGTGGTACAGGTCGTCGGTCTTGATCTGGAACAGCTCGTCGCGCGGATACGTCTCCAGGATCTGCAACAGGTCCTTGCCGGAGTGGCTGCGCAGGCTCAGGCCCGAGCGGTCCAGCACCTCGGCGACCTTGCGCCGGACCACCGGCAGCTCCTGCACGCTGGTCCGGTACGCGGCGGTGGAGAACAGGCCGAGGAAACGCCGCTCCCCGACCACCTCACCGGCCTCGTTGAAGATCTTGAAGCCGATGTAGTCAAGGTAGGCCGACCGGTGCACAGTGGCACGCGAGTTGGCCTTGGTGATGATGAGCAGGCGCTTCTCCAGCACCTTCTCGTGCGCCTCGGGCGTCATCGAGTTCAGCGACCGGGCCTCCGGCGAGTCGGAGCGCAGAATGCCCAGCCCGGTGCCGAGCACCGCCTCCAGGGCCTGCCCGCCGCCGCGCGCGCCGTCGGTGTCGACCAGCCGGTACTCCCGGTAGCCGAGGAACGTGAAGTGGTCGTGCGCGAGCCAGCGCAGCAGCTCCACCGAGTCGGTGATGTCCTTCTCCGGCACCGGCGGGCGATTGTCCGACGTCCGGGCGGCGGCCAGCTCGTCGGCGAGGGCGAGCGCCCGCTGCCGCATCTTGGGCCAGTCCTCGACCGCCTCGCGCACGTCGGTGAGCACCCGCTGCAACTCGCGGCGCAGCGCCTCCCGCTCGGCCGGGTCACGGATCGGGTCGATCTCGATCCGCATCCAGCTCTCGACCAGGTCACCGGCGATGGCGTCGTCCGGCTCCACGTCCGCGGAGACCTCGGTGAGCCGGCCGAGCGGCTCGCGCCGCACCACGACCAGCGGGTGCACCAGCAGGTGCACGTCGAGGTGACGGGAGTTCAGCAGGGCGGTCACCGAGTCGACCAGGAACGGCATGTCGTCCGTGACGATCTCGACGACCGTGTGGTGCTGCTCGGCGTCCGGCTCGTGGATGCGCAGCTTCAGCTCGCCCGGTACCCGCTGCTGGGCTAGGTCCCGGTGCGCCCGCGCCGCCTCCAGCATCTCCTCGGCGGTGAAGCCGATCAGCTCCTCGTCCGGCGCGAACCGCCAGAAGCGGTCGACGAGTGTCGCCGCGTCGTGGTCGTCGCCGGCGAGCGCGACCGCCTGGGCGACCAGCCGCTCCGCGTTGGGAACGGGCTCGTCCAGCTCGGCGTCCTCCGACTCGTCACCCAGCGCCTGCGTCGGCAGGCCCAGGTCGTAGAGGGTGTCGATGCTGGAACCGGTCATCCCGGTCACTCCTGTGTCGAGACGGCTGAAACCGTCCCCGTCGGTCGCCGAATCGAAGCTGTCGTCGTCGTCCCGGCCGGTGTCAGCCTGCCGGAGGTCGGGTCCCGGTTTGATCGCCGGACGCCGGTCCATCGGTGCCACTCCCCTCGACCCACCGCACTGTGGGTCACTCTGCCGCCCAGCCTAGGCCCTACCGCGCGGTACCTCCCGCGGCGGACCACTGGCCGGACGTCCGGATCGGGACTCTGTCCTTTCACCCGTTGCGGGTCCGTGGTCGGCCGCCCGCGGAGTACCCCGACTGGCGATGTTCATCACACTGCCACAGAGGGCTTTCCGCGCTGCCGGAGGCCGTGGCGGGGCGGTGGCGAGCGCCGGGCCGTACTAGCGTGCAGGGCAGTTGAGCACCGGAGGGACTGCTTCATGCCCGTGTCGTACCCCGTCCGCCCCCGTCGCCACACCCGCCGTCGCCTCCTCGCAGGGCTGGCCGCCGTCCTGGTCACAGCGGGCGCGCTGACCGGATGCTCCGGGGACGACGGCCCGGAAACGGCCGTCGAGGCGTTCCTCGGCGGCTGGCGCTCCGGCGACCTGCAGGCCGTCGGCTTCATCCAGCCGACCGGCGGGCGGGTGCCGGCCGGCGAGGTGGCCAAGCAGCTCCAGGCGCTCGCCGGTGAGCTGGCCGCCAACCCGCCGGAGCTGACCCGCACCGGCGAGATCACCACCAAGGGCGACGTCGCCACCGCCCGGGTCAAGGTGAGCTGGGCGCTGCCCGGCGGCGCCCGCTGGGCCTACGAGAATCCGGTACGCCTCAAGCGCGGCGGCGACGACCAGTGGCAGGTGATCTGGGAACCGGCTGTGGTGCACGAGAAGCTGGAGGACGGCGACCGGATCGCGCTGCGGCGGGAGCCCGCGCAGCGCGCCGGTGTGCTGGACGCCGCCGGCCAGCCGATCGTCGCGCCGCGCCCGGTGGTCCGGGTCCAGGTCGTCCCCGGCGAGATCGACGACGTCCCGGGCCTGATCCGGAAGCTGGACACCGCGTTCAAGGCGATCCGCCCCACGCTCAGCCCGCCGGTCGACCTCGGCGACCTGCCCAAGCGGCTCAAGGAGGCCAAACCGGACGCGCGCGTCGATGTGGTGACGCTGCGCGACGAGGCGTACCGCCAGATCAAGCCGCGCATCTACGAGCTGCCCGGCACCCGGTTCACCTCGGAGCAGCTCCTGCTGGCGCCGACCCGCGAGTTCGCCCGGGCGCTGCTCGGCTCGGTCGACCAGGCCACCGCCGACGACCTCCAGGCCCACCCCGAGCGGTACGCGCGCGGCGACCTGGTCGGCCACGGCGGCCTCCAGGGGCGGTACGACGAGCGGCTGCGCGGCGTCACCGGCGTCACCGTGATCACCGAGCGGACCACGCCGGAGGGCAAGGTGGAGCCGACCGGCACGGAGCTGTTCCGCAACGACCCGAAGCCCGGTCAGCCGGTGAAGACCACCATCGACGTGGCCACCCAGAACGCGGCCGACGCCGCGCTGCGTGGGCAGACCCGCCGCTCCGCGCTGGTGGCGCTGCGGATCAGCGACGGCGCCGTGCTGGCCGCCGCGAACGGTCCCGGGGCGGCCGGCGAGAACCTCGCCTTCACCGCCCAGGTTCCGCCCGGCTCGACATTCAAGATGGTCAGCGCGCTCGGCCTGCTCGACCGGGGCGCGGTCACCCCGCAGACCACTGTGAACTGCCCGAAGACGGCGACGGTCGAGGGCCGCAGCTTCAAGAACTCGGACAATTTCGAGCTGGGCGCGGTGCCGTTCGCCACCGACTTCGCCAAGTCCTGCAACACCGCGTTCGTGGCGCTGGCGCCGAAGCTCGGCCCGGACGGGCTGGCGCAGGCCGGCCGCACGCTCGGCCTGGAGGCCGCGTGGGATCTCGGCGCGGACGCGTTCACCGGCAAGGTCTCCGCCAACGGCTCGGCCACCGAGCAGGCCGCCGCCGCGATCGGCCAGGGCACCACGCTGGTGAGCCCGCTGGCCATGGCGAGCGCCACCGCAGCCGTGGCCCGGGGCAAGTTCGAGCAGCCCAAGCTGCTGCTCGACCCGGCGCCGGCCAAGGCCGCGCCGGCCGGCGAGGCGCTCAAGCCGGAGTCGGTGGCGGCGCTGAAGTCGATGATGCGCGGGGTGGTCACCTCGGGCAGCGGCAGCGCGCTGGCGGACGTGCCGGGCGAGCCGGTGCACGGCAAGACCGGCACCGCGGAGTACGACAACAACCCGGCGAACACGCACGCCTGGTTCGTCGGGTGGCAGGGTGACGTGGCCTTCGCCGTCTTCGTCGAGCAGGGCGGGGCGGGCTCCAAGGTGGCGGCGCCGATCGCCGAGAAGTTCCTGCGCGGCCTGGCCGCGAGCTGAGGCGTACCGGTCAGGCGATGTCGATGCCGGAGCGGGCCGGGTCCGGCTCGTCTCCGGCGGGCGCCCGGCGCAGCAGGCCGGGCCCCAGCGGGTCGGTGCCGAGGTCGTCGACGGCGCCGTCGGAGGTCGGGTCGGGGCCGATCGGCTCCACCGCCACCGCCGGGGCCGGCACCGCTGCCGGGGCGGGCAGCGGCTCGGGCGCCGGCCGGCTTTCGGCGGCCCTGGGCGCGGGCGCGACCGGCCCGGCCGGCAGCAGCCGGGGCGGCACCGCTCCCGGCGCGACGACCGGGGCGAGCCCGGCCACCACCGTGTTGACGATCTCGGCCGCGTACGCCCCGTCCTGGTCGTAGTCGGGGTCGAAGACGGTCAGCTCGACGCCGAGGCAGTGCGGGGTGTCGACCAGCCCGGCCAGCAGGATCTCCAGCTCGGCGAAGGCGATGCCACCGGGGTCGGGCGCGTCCACGGCGGGCATCACCGCCGGGTCGAGCACGTCGACATCGATGTGCACCCAGTAGCCGGCGCAGTCGACGAGCTGCTCGTGCGCCCACTGAGCGGTACGGGCGGCGCCCTCGGCGCGCAGCGCCGGCACCGGCCGGGTGGTGATGCCGGCGGCCTGCAGGTCGAGGCGGTACTCGTCCTGCGCGCGGATGCCGAGCACCACCACGTCGATGTCCCGGAAGTAGGGCCGCCGCCCCTCGATGGCGGCCAGATCGGGCTGCCCCCGCCCGGTGACCAGCGCCAGATCCTCCCCGGCGGCCGCGCCGACGTAGGAGGCGTTGCCGGGGTGCCGGAAGTCGGAGTGGCCGTCGACGAAGACCAGGCCGATCCGCCCGCCGACCGCCTCGCCGAGACGGTGCATGGCCAGCCCGGAGCCGAGCAGCACCGAGCAGTCCCCGCCGAGCACCAGCGGGAACTCGCCCCGGTCGATGATCGCGCCGATCCGGTCGGCGAGCGCCAGCGAGTACGCGGAGATCTCCGGCGCGTGGCAGACGCCGTCGCCGGGCCGCCAGTCCCCCGGGTCGTACCGGGGCGGGGTCAGGCAGCCGGCGTCGCGGGCGCGCAGCCGGGCGAGCAGGCCGTGGTCGCGCAGCGCGCCCGGCGCCTTGCCGCATCCGGGCACGGAGCTGGCGGTGGGCGGGCGCAATCCGAGGTTCGTCGGCGCGTCGAGGACGGCGATCCGGCGCATCATGGGCTCCCGTCCTCGGAGGTCGGGCGGGCCGGCGGTGCGCCGGCCCGCGCGGGTTGACTCAGAACAGCGCGCTGGCCAGGGCGCGACGGGCGGACGCCACGGCGGGGTCGTCCGGGCCGGCGATGGTGAACAGGCCGAGCAGGTGCTGGCGTACCCGGTCCCGGTCGTCCCCGGCGGTGCGCCGCACCAGGCCGACGAGCCGCTTGTACGCCTGGTCGGCGAGGCCGCTGAGCACCTCGATGTCGGCGGCCAGCAGCTGGGCGTCCACGTCGTCCGGGGCGGCCGCCGCGGCGTCCAGCGCCGCCTGCGGGTCCGCGCCGGAGACCCGGCGGGCCAGCCCGACCTGCGCCAGGCCCGCCTCCGCCGCCGCGTCGGCCGGGGACTCGGCCAGGATCTTCCGGTACGCCGCCTCGGCGGCGTCGAGGTCGCCGCTCATCAGCGCGTCGTCGGCGGCGTCGAGACGCGGGTCCTCCGGCTCGGCCACCGTGACGCCACCGGCCTTGAGCACGGCCTGGAGCCACTGTCGCAACTGCGACTCCGGCACCGGGCCGGGGAAGGCGTCGATCGGGCGGCCGCCGACGATGGCGTACGTGGTGGGCAGCGCCTGGAGCTGGAACATCTGTGCGAGCCGCGGCTGCTGCTGCACGTCGACCCGGGCCAGCAGCCACGCTCCGCCGCCCTCGGCGGCCAGCTTCTCCAGCACCGGGGCGAACTGGTCGCTCTCCGGGTAGCCGGCGGCGCCGAAGAAGACCACAACCGGTGTGGTGAGCGAGCGTTCGAGCACCTCGGACTGGATGTTCGCCTCGGTCACGTCGATCACGGCGGCGGAGCCGGCGGGGCTGCCCGGCAGCCCGGCGGGTGTGCCGCCCGGAGACGGTGTGGCGGTGGAGGTGTCGGCAGGTGCGGGGGTGCGCAGCGCGCTGAGGTCGACCGCGCCGCGGGTGAAGATCGACGAGGTGATCCGTGGGTCGCTCATGGTTGTCTAGTCTCGCACGTACCCCACGGATCTCCGACCAGCCGCGACGGCGACAGTCACCACTCTCCCCCAGCTCAGCCCGCCCGTAAGGAAGGGCCCCTTGTTAACGCCTGCGGTAGAGGAAGGGCCCCTTGTTAACAGCTGCTGTTAACAAGGGGCCCTTCCTTACAAAGCGGGGGTCAGAAGCGGGCGGGCTCTCGGTAGACGCCCCACTCGGTGCGGAGGGCGTCGCAGATCTCGCCCAGGGTGGCCTCGGCGCGGGCCGCGTCGAGCATGGCGGGGATCATGTTCTCGCCGCTGCGGGCGGCCTCGACCATCCGCGCCACGGCGGCGGTGACGGCGGCGTCGTCGCGGGCGGACTTGCGCTCGGCGAGCACCCGGCGCTGCTCCAGTTCAACCTCGTGCGAGATGCGCAGGATCTCCAGGTCCTTGGACACGGTGCCGGTGTGGCAGTTGACGCCGACGATCTTCTTGTCGCCCTTCTCCAGCGCCTGCTGGTAGACGAACGCGGACTCGGCGATGTGCCCGGTGAACCAGCCGTCCTCGATGCCGCGCAGGATGCCGGAGGTCATCGGGCCGATGGTGTGCGGGCCCTCGCCGCCGAGCTGCTTGATCCGGGCGAAGATCTCCTCCGCCTCGGCCTCGATCCGGTCGGTGAGCGCCTCGACGTACCAGGCGCCGCCGAGCGGGTCGGCCACGTTCGTCACGCCGGTCTCCTCCATCAGCACCTGCTGGGTACGCAGGGCGATCTCGGCCGACTCGTCGGTGGGCAGGGCGAGCGTCTCGTCGAGGGCGTTCGTGTGCAGCGAGTTGGTGCCGCCGAGCACCGCGGCCAGGGCCTCCACGGCGGTACGCACCACGTTGTTGACCGGCTGCTGCGCGGTGAGCGACACCCCGGCGGTCTGCGTGTGGAACCGCAGCCACTGGGCCTTCTCGCTGGTGGCGCCGTAGACGTCGCGCAGCCAGCGGGCCCAGATGCGGCGGGCGGCGCGGAACTTGGCGATCTCCTCGAAGAAGTCCACATGGGAGTCGAAGAAGAAGCTCAGGCCCGGGGCGAACGTGTTCACGTCCAGCCCGCGCGACAGGCCCAGCTCGACGTACCCGAATCCGTCGGCCAGCGTGTACGCCAGCTCCTGCGCGGCGGTCGAGCCGGCCTCGCGGATGTGGTAGCCGGAGACCGACAGCGGCTTGTACCGCGGGATCTCCCGGGCGCAGTACTCCATCAGGTCGCCGATGAGGCGCAGGTGCGGCTCGGGGTCGAACAGCCACTCCTTCTGCGCGATGTACTCCTTGAAGATGTCCGTCTGGAGCGTTCCGTCCAGCGTGGACAGATCGGCGCCCTGCCGTTCGGCGGCGACCAGGTACATGCAGAAGACCGGTACGGCCGGCCCGGAGATGGTCATCGAGGTGGTCACGCCGGCCAGGTCGATGCCGTCGAACAGCACCTCCATGTCGGCGGCCGAGTCGACGGCGACGCCGCAGTGCCCGACCTCGCCGAGCGACTGCGGGTCGTCCGAGTCGCGGCCCATCAGCGTCGGCATGTCGAAGGCGACGGAGAGCCCGCCGCCACCGGCGCCGAGGATCATCTTGTACCGCTCGTTGGTCTGCCGGGCGTTGCCGAAGCCGGCGAACTGCCGGATGGTCCAGGTCCGCCCGCGGTAGCCGGTCGGGTGCAGGCCCCGGGTGTACGGGAACTCGCCCGGCCAGCCGATCCGGTCGAAGCCCGGGTACGCCGTGCCCTCCGGCGGGCCGTAGACCGGGTCGACGCTCATGCCGGACAGCGTGGTGAAGTCCGCGTCGCGCTTGCGGGCGGCGTCGTAGCGGGCCTGCCAGCGGGCCCGACCGGCGGCGATCTCGTCAGCGTCCATGCGCGGAGCTCCTTCTCAAGTCGTCGTCCCAAGCCCGAGTGTAGAGCGAGATCCTGAACGATCCTTAAGTGCATGCGTACCGGCCGGTAACCCGGCGCCGCCCGGCGCGAGCCCCACCACGATCGTCGATCCGCAGGTCAGGGCCCTGTCTCACGTGCCGGACGGCTTGCCGCCGGAGCCTCCCGGGCGGCGCAGGGACATGCCACACTCCCGCCGTGGGCATGCACATCGCGATCGGGCCGATTACCTAGGCGGCGTACGCCTTCCGCGTGCGTCGCCGGCCAAGCCACCCCTGTCGGCTCGACACTGTGAGGCCCCCATGACCACGTTCCCCATCACCCCCGACACCGTCGATCGCCAGCCGCCCGGCCCGGCCGCCCGGCCGCACGACGAGTCCCCCGCCGCCACGTGCACGATGGTGGTGCACCTCGGCCCCGGGCACTCCACCAGCGGCCTGCTCAAGGTGCTGTCCGTGCTGCACTCACGCCGGGTCGCGGTCTCACACGTCCAGTACGTGCAGTGCCCGAACCTGTCGGCGGTGATGATCGTGGAGTGCTCGCCCTCCGTGGCGTCGCTGGAGACGGTGCGCAAGAGCGTCGCGAACGCGGTGCCGGTGGTCAGCGTCAGCATGCACACCGCACCCACCCGCGACGCCGTCCGGCGCCCACGGGCGCGTCGCGGCAGGTGACCGTCAGCCCGCGGAACCGGAGACGCCGCCGCCGCGCATGACGTCCCGGGCGGTAAGCGCCACGTGCAGCGACAGGCGCCGCTCGCTCGAATCCAGGTCGACGCCGAGCACCCGTTCGATCAACTGCAACCGCTGGTACAGCGCGGACCGGGACAGCGACATCTCCTCCGCCGCGCGCCGCTTGTTGCGCCCCTCGACCAGGTACGCCTCCAGCAGGGCCACGTGGTTCGTGCCGTGCCGCTCGTCGTAGGAGAGCAGCGGGCCCAGCTCGCGCTCGACGAACGTCTGCAGGCGCACGTCGTCGCGCAGCAGGTACAGCAGGCCCCGGAGGCGGACGTCGAGGAGCCGGTAGAAGGGCCGGGGCTCGGCGGTGTGCGCCGTGGCGTCGGCCACCTGCGCCGCCTCGACCAGCGAACGCCGTGCCAGGTCCAGCGAGCTGACCACCGAACCGGCGGCGACCACGACGTCCGACCCGGCCCGCAGGCCCGCCCGGGTGAGCGCGGTGGACAGGCCGAGCAACGCGGCCTCGTCGGACTCGACGTCGGTGAGGGCGACGAGCACTGTGACCTCCGCGCCACCGAGCCCGTCGACGTCACCGGCCAGCGCCGCCAGCCCGCAGTCGCGCACCGCCGCCTCCACCGCGTCCAGCAGTTCCCGGCGGCGCGCGTTCATCTCGACGCCGGGGCCCAGGCCCGGCCGGCGCCTGCGTACCACCACCCCGAGCAGCCGCCGCTGCTCCAGCGCCACACCGAGCCCGCGCGCCCGCAGCGCCACGTCCCGGGTGGGCGCCGAGTGGTTGACGATGCTCCACAGCAGGCTGCTGCGCGCCTGCCGTTCGACAGAAGAGTCGTCCCGCGCGACGAGCTGGTTCAGCGCGATGGTGGACGCGGCGCGCTCCAGCAGGACGCTCGTCCGGGCCGGCGGCTCCTGGTCGCACAGCAGCACCAGCCGCCCCCACCTGTTGCCCCGGGCCTCCACGCCGGTCACCAGCCAGCCCGAACGCGGCTCGTAGCCGGTGCCGGACGGGACCTCGACCGCGCGCGAACGGGTCTCCCAGCGGTCGAGCAGCTCCTCGGCCGACAGCGGGCCGGTCTCGTACGCCAGCACCTGGTGGGAGAGGTTCTCCAGCACCGCGGGACGCCGGGACAGGCGGGTGACCTCACGGAGCACCTGCCGGGGCTCCGCGCCCTCCACCGACAGCTCGGTGAAGATGCGGTGGATCTCGTCCTTCGCGAGCAGGTCGGCCGTCTGCTCCTCGACGATCACCGAGTGGACCACCTCGGTCACCGCCACGAACCGCATCTCCCGCTGGAGCGCGACGAGCGGCAGGTTCCGGCTGCGGGCCTGCTCGACGAGCGCGGCCGGCAGCGTCCCGCCGAACCG
Source organism: Micromonospora sp. TSRI0369 (assembly GCF_001905625.1). Classification (NCBI taxonomy): domain Bacteria; kingdom Bacillati; phylum Actinomycetota; class Actinomycetes; order Micromonosporales; family Micromonosporaceae; genus Micromonospora; species Micromonospora sp. TSRI0369. Next base: position 58,524 of record NZ_LIVU01000007.1, on the reverse strand, counting down.
GCGGCCCAGCTCGACCACGACCCCGGCCGCGCCGACCGCTGCCAGGCCGTCGATCCACCGGCGCAGCCCGTCGTCGTCCGGCGGCAGGCCGATACCCGTGGTCAGCACCAGCTCCCCACCCCGGAGCAGGTCGGCGATCTCCGGGATCTCGGCGACGTGCACCCAACGCACCGGAGCGTCCAGACGGTCCCGCCCGGCCATGACACGCGGCCCGGCCTGCTGCAACGCCGGCAGTTCGAGCACGTCACGAACCGTCATCGGCATCAGACCGTCTCCCTCCTCGCTCCGGCGCACAGTATGTGTGCTTCTCCAGGGCGGGAACGACACAGTGCCCATTGCCCGGGCCTGGGGAAGCGCAGATGATCCCGGCATGACCCAGACAGCACCCGGCACCGCGCCCACTCCCGTTCCGCTGGAGCGGGTGACCCACTGGATCGACGGCAAGCCGTTCGCCGGCGTCACCGAGCGTACGGCCCCAGTCTACGATCCGGCACTGGGTACGGTCCGGACGGAGGTGCCGCTGGCCTCCGTCGACGAGGTGGACCAGGCCGTCGCCTCCGCCGCCGCCGCGTTCGCCTCCTGGCGTAACTCGTCGCTGACCAAGCGCACCCAGGTGCTGTTCGCGTTCCGGGAGCTGGTGAACCAGCACAAGCAGGAACTGGCCGAGCTGATCACGGCCGAGCACGGCAAGGTCGTCTCGGACGCCCTGGGCGAGGTCACCCGCGGTCTGGAGGTCGTGGAGTTCGCCTGCGGCATCCCGCACCTGCTCAAGGGCGGCCACTCCGAGGGCGTGTCCACGAACGTCGACGTCTACTCCATCCGGCAGCCGGTCGGCGTGTGCGCCGTCATCTCCCCGTTCAACTTCCCGGTGATGGTCCCGATGTGGTTCGTGCCCATCGCCATCGCGGCCGGCAACACCGTCGTGCTCAAGCCCAGCGAGAAGGACCCGTCCGCGTCGCTGCTCGTCGCCCGGCTCTGGGAGCAGGCCGGCCTGCCCGCCGGCGTGTTCAACGTGGTGCACGGCGACAAGGTGGCTGTCGACCGGCTGCTGGAGCACCCCGAGGTCAAGGCGGTGTCGTTCGTCGGCTCCACCCCGATCGCCCGGTACGTGTACGAGACCGGCACCCGCAACGGCAAGCGCGTACAGGCCCTCGGCGGCGCGAAGAACCACATGGTGGTGCTGCCGGACGCCGACCTCGACCTGGCCGCCGACGCGGCGGTCAACGCCGGGTTCGGCTCGGCCGGCGAGCGGTGCATGGCGATCTCCGCCCTGGTGGTCGTCGAGCCCGTCGCCGACGACCTGGTGTCGCGCATCCGCGAGCGCATTGCCGGCCTGAAGATCGGTGACGGCCGCCGCTCCTGCGACATGGGGCCGCTCGTCACCAGGGAGCACCGCGACCGGGTCGCGTCGTACCTCGACGCGGGCGTCGAGGCGGGCGCCGAGCTGGTGGTGGACGGCCGGCAGGTGCAGGTCGACGGCGACGAGTCCGGGTTCTGGCTCGGGCCGAGCCTGCTGGACCGGGTCTCGCCGGAGATGAGCGTCTACACCGACGAGATCTTCGGGCCGGTGCTGTCGGTGGTGCGGGTCGGCAGCTACGACGAGGCGCTCAAGCTGGTGAACTCCAACCCCTACGGCAACGGGACCGCCATCTTCACCAACGACGGCGGCGCGGCCCGCCGCTACCAGAACGAGGTCGAGGTCGGCATGGTCGGCATCAACGTGCCGATCCCGGTGCCGATGGCCTACTACTCGTTCGGCGGCTGGAAGGACAGCCTCTTCGGCGACTCCCACGCCCACGGCGCCGAGGGCGTGCACTTCTTCACCCGCGGCAAGGTGGTCACCTCCCGCTGGCTCGACCCCAGCCACGGCGGGATCAACCTCGGCTTCCCCGAGAACGACTGAGCAGCGGAGAGAGGCCACCATGAGCACCAGCGCACGCCGCACCTACGAACTCGACCGCGCCCACGTCTTCCACTCCTGGTCCGCCCAGTCCCTGCTCGACCCGATGGTGGTCGAGCGCGCCGAGGGCTCGTACTTCTGGGACGGCGACGGGAACCGCTACCTGGACTTCTCCTCCCAGCTCGTCAACACCAACATCGGCCACCAGCACCCGGCGGTGGTAGCGGCGATCCAGGAGCAGGCCGCCAAGCTGTGCACCATCGCGCCGTCGTACGCCAACGACGCCCGCAGCGAGGCGGCCCGGCTGATCGCCGAGCGGACGCCGGCGGGCCTGGAGAAGGTGTTCTTCACGAACGGCGGCGCGGACGCGATCGAGCACGCCGTCCGGATGGCCCGGCTGCACACCGGCCGGCCCAAGGTGCTGTCCCAGTACCGCAGTTACCACGGCGGCACCCAGACCGCGGTGAACCTCACCGGCGACCCGCGTCGCTGGCCCAGCGACAACGGCACCGCCGGGGTCGTGCACTTCTTCGGCCCGTTCCTGTACCGGTCGGAGTTCGGCGCCACGACCGAGGAGGAGGAGAGCCGGCTCGCGCTGCGCCACCTCGAACGCGTGGTGGAGATGGAGGGACCGTCCACCATCGCCGCGATCGTGCTGGAGACCGTGCCGGGCACCGCCGGCATCATGCCGCCGCCGCCGGGCTTCCTGGCCGGCGTACGCGAGCTGTGCGACAGGTACGGCATCCTCTACATCGCCGACGAGGTGATGGCGGGGTTCGGGCGTACCGGCGCCTGGTTCGCCATTGACCACTACGGCGTGACGCCCGACCTGATCACCTTCGCCAAGGGCGTGAACTCCGGTTACGTCCCGCTCGGCGGTGTGGTGATCGCCGACCGCGTCGCCGAGACGTTCGCCACCCGCCCCTACCCCGGCGGGCTGACGTACTCCGGCCACCCGCTGGCGACCGCCGCCGCCGTCGCGACCATCAACGCGATGCGGGACGAGGGCATCGTCGAGAACGCCGCCCGGATCGGCGAGGACGTGCTCGGCCCGGGGCTGCGGGAGATCGCCGAGCGGCACCCGAGCGTCGGGGACGTACGCGGGCTCGGCGTCTTCTGGGCACTGGAACTGGTCCGCGACCGCGAGACCCGGGAACCGCTGGCGCCGTACGGGGCCTCGTCGCCGGAGATGAACGACGTGCTGGCCGAGTGCAAGCGCAACGGCCTGGTCGTGTTCGCCAACTTCAACCGGATCCACGTGGTGCCGCCCTGCACCGTGTCGGAGACGGAGGCCAAGGCGGGACTGGCGGTCCTCGACGAGGCGCTGACACTCGCCGACCGGCACACGGTCTAGACGTACGCCCATCACCGCCCGCCGGGTCCACCCCGGCGGGCGGTCCCATATCCGAGATCCGCGAGACGGCCGGCGACCCCGGCGACGCGGAGACCCCGCACCCAGAAGGTGACGAATGACTACCGTAGATCTCGCCGACCCACCGGTCACCAACCCCTTCACCGGCACCACCGACCTTCCGCGCGCCGCCGAGGGCTGGACCCAGCTCGTCACCCCGGACGGACGCCTGCACCCGGACGTGGACGTCGACCGCGACGCCCTCGGCCGCCTCACCCGCGACCTGTACCGGGGGATGCGGCTCGCCCGCCGCCTCGACGACGAGGCGTTCGCGTTGCAGCGGCAGGGCGAGCTGGGCCTGTGGCTGCAGTGCCGCGGACAGGAGGCCGCACAGGTCGGCTCCGTCGCGGCGGTACGCGCCGACGACTACGTCTTCCCGAGCTACCGCGAGCACGCCGCGGCGCTGTGGCGCGGTATCGGCCCGGCCGACCTGCTCCGGCAGTGGCGCGGCGTCGCACACAGCGGCTGGGACCCGGAGCCGTACTCGTTCCACATCTACACGCTGGTGCTGGCGGCCCAGATGCTGCACGCCACCGGGTACGCCCTCGGCGTGCAGCGCGACGGCAGCGACATGGTCGTCGTGACGTACTTCGGGGACGGCGCCGCCAGCGAGGGCGACGCGAGCGAGGCCATGAACATCGCCGCCGTCAACAACGCCCCGATGGTGTTCTTCTGCCAGAACAACCAGTGGGCGATCTCGACGCCGACGGCGTCGCAGACCCGCACGCCGATCCACCGCCGCGGCGCCGGATTCGGCCTGCGCAGCGAATGGGTCGACGGCAACGACGTGCTCGCGGTGTACGCGGTGACGTCCGCGGTGACCGAGCACGCCCGCGCCGGCGCCGGCCCCGCGATCGTCGAGGCCACCACGTACCGGATGGGCGGGCACAGCACGTCGGACGACCCGACCCGGTACCGCACCGACGACGAGCTGCAGGCGTGGCGGGCGCGGGACCCGCTGGCCAGGGTCGAGGCGCTGATGCGCGCCGAGGGCTGGAGCGACGAGGCGTACCTCGGCCAGATCCAGGCCGAGGCGGACGAACTCGCCGACCGGACCCGCCGGGAGTGCCTGGCCCTGACAGCGCCGGACCTCGCGGACGCCTTCGCCACGGTGCTGTCCGACGTGCCCCAGCTTCTGCGGGAGGAGCGCGACGCGTTCGTCGCCTACCGCGCCTCCTTCCTCGACTGACGCCCGCCCCGATCGGAGAACTCGTTTCATGCTCACTCTCTGTCAGGCACTGAACAGCGGTCTGCGCCGCGCCATGGAGGACGACGACAAGGTCCTCCTGATGGGCGAGGATGTCGGCCGCCTCGGCGGCGTCTTCCGGGTCACCGACGGTCTCCAGAAGGACTTCGGCGAGGCCCGGGTGGTGGACACGACCCTCGCCGAGTCCGGGATCATCGGCACCGCCATCGGCCTGGCGCTGCGCGGGTACCGCCCGGTCTGCGAGATCCAGTTCGACGGCTTCGTCTACCCCGCGTTCAACCAGATCGTCTCGCAGCTGGCCAAGATGCGGGCCCGGACCGGCGGCCGTACCGCCCTGCCGGTGGTCGTGCGCATTCCGGTCGGCGGCGGCATCGGGGCGGTGGAGCACCACAGCGAGTCGAACGAGGCGTACTTCGCGCACACCGCCGGGCTGCGGGTCGTCTACTGCGCCAGCCCGGACGACGCGCACTGGATGATCCGGCAGGCCGTCGCCGGTGACGACCCGGTGATCTTCTACGAGCCGAAGCGCCGGTACTGGGTGAAGGGCGAGGTGACACCCGCCGGGCCGCCGCTGCCGCTGGACCGCGCCCGGGTCGTGCGCCCCGGCGCCGACGTGACGCTGCTGACGTACGGGGGCACCGTCGCCACCTGCGTCGCCGCCGCCGAGGCCGCCGCACAGGAGGGACGTGACATCGAGGTGATCGACCTGCGGTCCATCTCCCCGCTCGACGTGGCGACGGTCGAGGAGTCGGTCCGCCGTACCGGGCGGGCGGTGGTGGTCCACGAGGCCCCCACGTTCGCCGGATTCGGCGCCGAGGTCGTCGCGCAGGTGACGAGCCGGTGCTTCTACTCGCTGGAGGCGCCGGTCGAGCGGGTCGGCGGCTTCAACCTGCCGTACCCGCCCGCCAAGGTCGAGGAGGAGTACCTGCCCGACCTGGACCGGATCCTCGACGCCGTCGACCGCGTCCTCGCCGCCTGAAGGGAGAGGTATCCATGACCGTTCAGCAGTTCCGCCTTCCCGACGTCGGCGAAGGGCTCACCGAGGCCGAGATCGTCACCTGGCGGGTGGCACCGGGCGACCCGGTCCGCCTCAACGACATCCTGGTGGACATCGAGACCGCCAAGGCTGTCGTCGAGCTGCCCAGCCCGTACGCCGGTGTGGTGGACCGCCTCCTCGCCGAGGAGGGCCAGACCGTCGACGTCGGTTCGCCGATCATCGCGATCCGGGTGGCGGGCGACGGCCCGGCGGCCACGCCCGCCGACGAGCCCGCCGCCGAGCCGCCGACCGGAGACGAACCGACCGCCGACGAGCCGGCGGCGGAGCGTACCGCGGTGCTCGTGGGCTACGGGGTGTCCGCCCAGGCGCGGACCCGCCGGCCACGCCGCGCCACGCCGTCCGTCCGCCCGGCCGAGCCGGTCCGCTGGCCGCACACGTCCCGGCCGCCGGTGCTCACCAAGCCGCCGCTGCGCAAGCTCGCGAAGGACCTCGGTGTGGAACTGGCCGACGTGCGCGGCAGCGGTCCCGGCGGTCTCATCACGCGCCAGGACCTGCTCGACCACACCACCGTCCGGACGCCGGCGGCCGACCACCGGAGCGACGAGCGCCTGCCCGTACGCGGAGTGCGCAAGGCGACGGCGGCCGCCATGGTCGCCAGCGCGTTCACCGCGCCGCACGTCACGGAGTTCCTCACCGTCGACATGACCGGCACCGTCGAGTTCGTGGACCGGCTGAAGCAGGACCCGTCCTTCCAGGGCGTGAAGGTCAGCCCGCTACTCGTGGCGTCGCTCGCAGTGCTGGACGCGATCCGCCGGTACCCCGACGTCAACGCCCGGTGGGACGAGGAGAACCAGGAGATCGTCCGGTTCGCCGACGTCAACCTCGGTATCGCCGCCGCGACGCCGCGCGGCCTGCTGGTGCCGAACGTCAAGGCCGCGCAGACCCTGGCCGTACGGGATCTCGCGGTCGCCCTGAACGAGCTGGCGGGCACCGCGCGGGAGGGCCGCACCCGTCCCGCCGACCTGTCCGGCGGCACCATCACCATCACCAACATCGGTGTGTTCGGAGTGGACGCCGGCACCCCGATCCTCAACCCCGGTGAGGCGGCGATCCTCTGCCTCGGCGCGCTGCGCCGCATGCCGTGGGTCGTCGACGAGCAGGTCGTTCCCCGATGGACGGTGCAGTTGTCGCTGTCCTTCGACCACCGGCTCGTGGACGGGGAACTGGGCAGCCGGGTGCTCGCCCACGTCGGGCGGTTCCTGGAGGACCCGCTGTGGGGCCTGGCCCTGCGCTGAGGCCCCCGGTAGACAGACGGCGCGTGGACGGACAACGAGGTCCGTCCACGCGCCGTCGCCGTACGCGCCGCGCGCGTCAGTCCACGACTTCGAACCCGACTCCGGCCGACGGCCGCGGCGCGACGTCGTCCGCCGCCACGATGGGCTCGCCGACCTCCTCGGACGCGGCGAGCCGGAACCGCACGTACTCCAGCTCGCCGGAGAACTCGTGCCGGGCCGGGTAGCTCGGCGACACCGGCGAGTGGATGCTGCGCCCGACGTCCATGCCCGCGAACCCGTGGAAGAACGGCAGCAGCTGCGGGAACAGCGCCTCGCCCGCCGCCTCGCCGTCCACGTACAGCCGGCCGACGCCCTGGCAGTCGGCGGTCTTCGTCAGCTCGAAGGTCAGCTCCACCGGGCCCAGCGGCAGCTCGCCCTCGGACCGCAGCACGTGATGGGTACCGAGGTGGTTGTACTCGTACACCAGGCGGTTGTCCTTGATATGCAGCACGTACCCGCCGCTGACGTTGCCGAGCACCACGATCACGCCGCCCTGCGCCGCGTCGCTGCGGCGCACCCGCGCGGTGATGGCGTGCGAGCGGTTCATCGTCGGCGGCACCGCCGCGCCGGAGACCGTCGGTACGCCCGCCAGGTAGGTGAAGACCAGCCGGTCCCGCACCGACCCGGGGCGTGGCACCCGGGCCCGGATCGCGAATCCCCTGTCGTCCAGCGGCAGCACGTCGTAGCGGGCCGCCTCGATCCAGAACTCCTCGATGAGACGCCGCAGCACCTCCGGGTGCTCGGCGGCGAGGTCCCGGCTCTCGGTCGGGTCCTCGTCGATCCGGTACAGCTCCCAGCGGTCCTCGTCCCACGAGGTGCCGCGCTCGTGGAACGCGACAGCCTTCCAGCCCTGGTGGTAGATGCCACGGTGGCCGAACATCTCGAAGTACTGGCGGTCGCGCGACGGCGGCGCCGCCGGATCGCGCAGCCCGTCGCGGAAGCTGCGGCCGTGCAGCGGCATCTGCGGTACGCCCCGGCGCACCGCGGGCGGCCGCACCCCGACGAGGTCGAGCACCGTCGCGGTGACGTCGATGCTGTGCTGGAACTGCGTCCGCACTCCCCCGCCGGGCACGTCACCGGCCGGCCAGCTCAGCACGAACGGCACCCGGACCCCGCCCTCGTGGGTGTGCTGCTTGTAGCGGCGGAACGGGGTGTTGCTGACCTGCGCCCAGCCCAGCGGGTAGTTGCTCTGCGCCCGCGGGCCGCCGATCTCGTCGATCCGGTCCAGGCTGTCCTGGAGGTTCTCCGGCACCCGGTTCTGGAAGGCGGTGGGGTTGAGCGTGCCGAGCGGCGTGCCCTCGGGGCTCGCCCCGTTGTCCGACATGACCACGAAGATCGTGTTGTCGAGGCGGCCGATCCGCTCCAGGAAGTCGACCAGGCGCCCGAGCTGGGCGTCGGTGTGGTCGACCATCGCCGCGTACGCCTCCTGCATCCGGGCGAACAGGCGCCGCTGCTCCGGCGGCACGTCGTCCCACGGCACGACGCCGGGGTTGTGCGGTGGCAGCGGCGCGTCCGGCGGGACGATGCCCAGCCCGATCTGCCGCCGGTGCCGGTCCGCGCGGATGACGTCCCAGCCCCTGTCGTAGCGGCCCCGGTACTTCGCCAGGTACTCCGGCGGCGCCTGGTGCGGCGCGTGCGCGGCGGCGTACGCCAGATAGAGGAAGAACGGCTTCTCCGGCGTGAACGAGGTCTGGTCCCGGACGAACCCGATGGCCCGGTCGGTCAGGTCCTCGGTGAGGTGGTAGCCCTCCTCCGGGGTGGCCGGCGGGTCCACCTGGTGGTTGTCGTAGACCAGCTCCGGATAGAAGTTGTCGGTCTCGGCCTCCAGGAAGCCGTAGTACCGCTCGAAGCCGCGGCCCAGCGGCCACTGGTCGTACGGCCCGGACGGCGTGGTGTGCTCCAGCGGCGCGACGTGCCACTTGCCGACCGCCATGGTGTTGAAGCCGGCGTCGGCGAGCATCTCCGCGACGGTGGCGGCGGCGTGGGTGATCCGGCCCCGTCCACTGGGGAAGCCGCTGTCGAAGTTGGACAGCATGCGCATGCCGACGCTGTGGTGGTTGCGGCCGGTGAGCACGCTGGCCCGGGTCGGCGAGCACAGCGGCGAGGTGTGGAAATTGGTGTACCGCAGGCCGGACGCCGCCAGCCGGTCGATCGTCGGGGTGTCGATCTCGGCGCCGAAGCAGCCGAAGTCGGCGAACCCGACGTCGTCCAGCAGCACGTACACCACGTTCGGGGTGCCCGCGGCGGCCGACGGCGGCGCGCTCCAGTGCTCCGTCGACTCGTGGTAGGTGCGTCCGATCGTGCCCTCGTACGGGGGGTCCGCCAGCGAACTGGTCACGGTACGCCTCAGCCGGCCGTCGTGCCGCCGTCGAGGACGAGCGTGTGGCCCGTCACCATCCGCGCCTCGTCGCTGGCGAGGAACACCACCGCGTCGGCGGAGTCGCGCGGCGTCGCCATGCGGCCCAGCGGGATCGACGCGCGGAAGTTCTCCCGGGCGCTGTCCGGCACGTCGCCCATGCCGCCGAGGAACGCCGAGAGCATCGGCGTCTCGGTCGCCGCCGGGGCGATCGCGTTGACCCGGATGCCGTGCGGCGCCAGTTCCAGCGCCAGCGCCTTCATCAGGCCGATGACGCCGTGCTTGGCGGCGGTGTACGGCGCGTACCGGGGGCGGGCGATGACGGCCTGAAGGGACGCGGTGAACACGATCGAGCCGCCGCCGGCCTCGATCAGCGCGGGCGCGGCGGCCTGCGCGGTCCAGAACGCGCCCTTGAGGTTGACGTCGATCACGCGGTCCAGCGTCGCCTGGTCCACCTCGTCCAGCGGGCCGGTGAACGGCGTACCCGCGTTGGCGTGCATGAGGTCGAGCCGCCCGAACCGCTCGACGGCGGTCTCGACGGCGGCGCGGCAGTCCTCGGCCCGGGTGACGTCGCAGGCCACGCCGACGACGGCGGACCCGAAGCCGGCGGCCGCCTCGGCGGCGCGGTCGCCGTCGAGGTCGGCGATGACGACGCGCGCGCCCTCCTCGACGAGCCGGCCGACGGTCGCCAGTCCGATGCCGCTGGCGCCTCCGGTGACGACGGCGACGCGGTCAACCAACCTCATGTGCTGCTCCTGTTGAATCGGTCCAGGAGGTCGCCGCTCAGGGTGGGCACCGCGGACAGCAGCCTCTGGGTGTAGGGGTGCTGGGGGTCGGAGTAGATCGATTCGGTGTCACCCGTCTCGACGATCCGGCCCTGGTTCATCACCGCGATCCGGTCGCAGAGATACCGGACCACGGACAGGTCGTGGGAGACCAGGATCAGGGTCAGCTTGAACTGCTCGGCCAGGTCGGTGAGCAGGTTGAGGATCTGCGCGCGCACCGACACGTCGAGCGCGCTGACCGGCTCGTCCCCCACGATGACCTTCGGCCCGGCCGCGAGGGCGCGGGCGATCGCGATGCGCTGCCGCTGGCCGCCGGAGAACTGGTGCGGGTAGCGGGTCACCGCCTCCTCGGGCAGGCCGACGGAGTGCATCAGCTCGGCCACGCGGGCCCGGTGGTCGCCCGGCAGACGCAGGGCACGCATCGGCTCCGCGATGATGTCCGCGACGCGCATCCGCGGGTTCAGCGACGACATCGGGTCCTGGAGCACCATCTGCACGTCGCGCCGCAGGAACGCGAGCTTCCGCTCCGGTACGCCACTGATCCGCTGCCCCTGGTAGAACGCGGTGCCGGAGGTCGGCTGGTCGAGGGCCATGAGGATGCGCGACAGCGTGGACTTGCCGGAGCCGCTCTCCCCCACGATCCCGAACGCCTCGCCCTCGTGGACCTGCACGCTCACGCCGTCGAGCGCGCGGATCGGCTGGCCCGGCGTACGCAGCGACCGCCGCGGGGCGCGGTACTCGCGCACCACGTCGACGGCTTCCAGCAACGGGGTCGTGGTCATGCGCTGGCCTTCCCGCTTCCTAAGGGCTGGTCGCTCTCGATCGGGTGGTGGCAGGCCGCCCGCTGGGTGCTGCCGGGCGGCGCCGTCAGCAGCGGCACCGTGCCGCAGGCGTCGTCGGCGCGCGGGCACCGGTTGCGGTACACGCATCCGGTGGGGAACGACCCGAGCGACGGGACGCGGCCCGCGATGGTGGACAGCCGACCGCTCCCGTCGGTGCTCTCCAGCACCGTGGACGCCCGCAGGCCCGCCGTGTACGGATGCCGGGGCGAGTCGAACACCGTGGCCACGTCGCCGTGCTCGACGATCGAGCCGCCGTACATGACGAGCAGTTCCTCGCAGATGCTGGCGACGACGGGCAGGTCGTGCGTGATGAGCAGCAGCGACGCGCCCTCCTCGCGCACCAGCGTGTCCATCAGCCGCAGCATCTCCGCCTGCACCGTGACGTCCAGCGCCGTGGTCGGCTCGTCCGCCACCAGCACGGCCGGGTCGCACGCCAGCGCGATGGCGAGCACGACGCGCTGACGCTGGCCGCCGGAGAGCTGGTGCGGGTACTTGCGCGCGGTCCGGTCGGGCTCGGGCAGCTGGACCCGTTCGAGCAGTTCGACGGCGCGGGCGGAGGCCGCCGCCCGGCTCATCCCCTTGTGCAGCCGCAGCGACTCGGCGACCTGGTTGCCGACCCGCATCAGCGGGTTCAGCGCCGTCATCGGCTCCTGGAACACCATGGCGATGTCGTTGCCGCGGACCGCGCACATCTGCTTGTCGGACAGGTCGAGCAGGTTCCGGCCGTTGAGCAGCACCCGCCCGGACGCCGTCACGCCGTGCGGCAGCAGGCCCATCAGGGCGAGCGCGGTCAGCGACTTGCCGCAGCCGGACTCGCCGATGAGCCCCATCCGGCGGCCCCGCCCGATCTCGAACGAGACGCCCTTGACGGCCTGGATGTCGTGGACCTTGACGACGAGGTCCTCCACCACGAGCCCGCTCACGCCGGTCACCGTCCTCTCAGCCGCGGGTCGAGGGCGTCGCGCAGCCCGTCGCCCATGAGGTTGAAACCGAGCACCGACAGGGCGATGGCCAGACCGGGCCAGACGGCGAGCATCGGCTGCACGACGAAGTAGTTCTGGGCCTCCTGGAGCATCCGGCCCCAGGTGGGAGTCGGCGGCGGGGTGCCGTACCCGAGGTAGGACAGCGCCGCCTCCGCGAGCACCGCGTGCGCGAACGACACCGACGCCTGGACGATCAGCAGGGCCGCGATGTTGGGCAGCACGTACCGCACCATGAGCACCACGCCCCGGCGGCCGTAGCTGCGCGCGGCCAGCACGAAGTCGCTCTGCAGCACCTGCATCGCGCCCGCCCGGGTGAGGCGGCCGAACACCGGGACGTTGGCGACGCCGATCGCGATCATGCCGGTGAGCGTGGAGGCGCCGAAGCCCGCCGCCAGGATGATCGCCAGCAGGATGGCCGGGAAGGCGAAGACGATGTCCAGCGCCCGCATCACCGGCTCGCTGAGCCAGCGATGGCCGGTGGCGGCGAGCAGACCCAGCGGTACGCCGACCGCCGCGGCGATCGCGACGGCGACCACACCGACGAACAGTGTGGTCCGCGCGCCGACGAGCAGCTGGCTGACGATGTCCCGGCCGAAGTGGTCGGTGCCGAGCCAGTGCTCGCCGCCCGGGGAGAGCAACGTCTGCGACGGGTCGACCCGGGTGGGGTCGTACGGCGTCCAGAGGAACGACACCAGCGCGGTGAGCACGACCAGGCCCACCAGGCCGGCGCCGATCACCAGCGTGAGGTTCCAGCGGCGGCGCGGCTTGACGGGGCCGGCCGCGACGACGTCGGCGGTGGCGTCCGGTGGGGCGTCGGCGACTGATGTCATGCCTTGCTCCTCAGCCTGGGGTCGACCGCGTGGTAGACCACGTCGACGACGAAGTTGATCAGAAGCACCGCGGCCGTCAGCACCATCACCGTGCCCTGCACCTTCAGCAGGTCGCGGTTGCCGACGTCCTGCAGCAGCATCCGGCCGAGACCGGGCAGGCCGAAGACGTTCTCGATCACGACGGTGCCGATGAGCAGCGTCGCCAGTTGCAGACCGAGGACGGTGATGACCGGGATGGCCGCGTTGCGCAGCGCGTGCCGGGTCAGCGCCTGCGAGCGGCTGAGACCCTTGGCCCGCGCGGTCTGGATGAAGTCCTCCTGCATGACCTCGACCACCGCGGACCGGACATAGCGCATCAGGATCGCGCCCTGCGCCACGCCGAGGACCAGCGCCGGCATCAGCAGGGCCCGCACGGCGCCGCCGAAGTCGTCCCACCCGGTGAACCCGCCGGCGGGCAGCCACTGCAGCTTCACCGCGAACACGGTGATAAGCAGGATGCCGAGCCAGAACGACGGAACGGCGATGCCGACCTGGCTCAGCGCCGACAGCGCCGTCCCGATCGCGGTGCGGCTCTTCACCGCGGCGAGGATGCCCAGCGGTACGGCGATGAGCAGCGCCAGCGTCATCCCGGCCAGGATGAGCGGCACGGTGACGCCGAGCTTGTCGGAGATCTCCGAGCCGACCGACACCCCGCTGAGCGGCGAGATCCCGAAGTCACCGCGGATCAGGCCGCCGGCCCACTCCATGTACCGCTCGGTGAACGGCCGGTTCGTCCCGAACTGCTCCCGCAGCGCCTCCAGCGCCTCCGGGGTGGCGTTGACGCCGAGCATCGCCTGCGCCTGGTCGCCCGGCAGCAGCGACAGCATCGTGAAGACGAGAATCGACGCGGCGAACAGCGACACCGCGAGGATGGCCAGCCGCCGGACGAAGTAGATCACCATGCGTGTGTGCTCCCACTCCGAGTCATGGCCTGATCATCACCATCTTGGTCACGGTCAGCTCCTCCATGGCGAAGCGCGGTCCCTCCCGGCCGATGCCGGAGTCCTTGACGCCGCCGTACGGCATGTTGTCGGCACGGAAGCCGGGCACCTCGTTGACCAGCACGCCACCCACGTCGAGGCGGCGCACCACGTCGAGGGCCACCGCCAGGTCGCGGGTGAAGACGGCGGCCTGGAGCCCATAGCGGGACCGGTTGACCAGCTCGACGGCCGCGTCCATGTCCGGCACCGACCGGACGCACACCACCGGCCCGAAGATCTCCTCCGCCCAGCACTCGGCGTCCTCGGGAACGTCGACGAGCACAGTCGGTTGCAGCACCCGGCCCTGCGCCGTACCGCCGGCCAGGCAGCGCGCCCCGGCGGCGACCGCGCGGTCCACCCACGAGTGGACCCGCTCGGTGGACGCCTCGTCCACCAGGGCGGACACGCGGGTGTCGGCGGACCGGGGGTCACCGGTGGTGACCGTCTTCAGCAGCGGCTCGAGACGCTCCAGCAGCGCCTCGCGGACCGGCTCCTCGACGATCACCCGCTGGACGCTGATGCACGCCTGACCGGAGGCGTAGAACCCGCCCCGTACGACTGCTTCCGCGGCCCGGTCGAGGTCGGCGTCGCGGCCGACGACGAGCGCCGCGTTGGACCCGAGTTCCAGCAGCACCTTGCGCGGGGCCGCGGCGCGGGCGATCTGGTGGCCGACCTGCGCGGACCCGGTGAACGACACGGCGGCGACGCGCGGGTGGGTGGTCAGGAGCTTGCCGACCTCGACGCCGCCGGTGACGAGCTGGACACCGGCGGCCGGGCAGCCCGCCTTGCGGAACAGGTCGATCAGCACCAGCGTGGCCAGCGGCGTGTTCGGCGCCGGCTTGACGATCACCGGGCAGCCCGCCGCCACCGACGGCGCGACCTTGTGCGCGGCCAGGAGCAGCGGGTAGTTGAACCCGGTGATGCCGACGACGACACCGACCGGGCGGCGCACCCAGAAGCCGAGCATGCCCTCGCCGGCCGGCTGCATGTCCAGCGCCACCGTCTCGCCGGTGAGGTGGCCGACCTCCTCGGCCGCCGTCTCCAGCGTGACCAGCGTGCGGGCGACCTCGACCCGGCAGTCGACAAGCGGCTTGCCGGTCTCCAGGACCAGCAGCTCGGCGAGGTCGTCGGCGCGGGCGCGGATCTCGGCGGCGACTGTCGTGAGGATGGCGCGCCGCCGGTGACCGGGCAGGCCGGCCATCTCCGCGGCGACCTCGTGCGCGGCCTCGACAGCCGCTTCCGCGTCGGCGGGGTCACCCCAGGGCGCCTGGGTCACGGTGCTGCCGTCGTACGGGAAGCGCACCGGCGCGGTCTGCGCGGTGGTGGCCCAGCCGGCGCCGATCGGCAGTCCGGCGGGCAACCCGGCCAGCAGCTCCTGCGCGGTCACGACGCCGCACCCGCCCGCGCGCCGGTGGCGCCGGTCAGGAAGGCCAGCGCCGCCTCGGCGTAGACCCTGGTCTTGCGGACGATGTCGTCGACCTCGACGTACTCGTCGGGCTGGTGGGCGATCCACTTCGGGCCGGGGCCGTACACCACGTTCGGGATGCCGCTGTCGCGCCACAGGATGGTGCCGTCGGTGGCGCCGGGCACACCGCCGAAGACGGGCGCCGTACCGGTGACGGCGCCGTGCGCCTGCGCCACGGCAAGCGAGATCGGGTGGTCCTCCGGGGTGACCGCGCACGGCCGGTCGTCGACGACCTCGACGGCGAAGCTGACACCGTGCCGGGCGCCGATGGCGTCGGCGTCGGAGCGCACGCGCGCGGCGAGCGCGGCGTGGTCGACACCGGGCACGGTCCGGCAGTCCACGCCGAGCACGGCGCGGCCGGGGATGACGTTGAGCTGGTCGGCGGAGCCGGCATCCAGGACCGTGGGGGTCAGGAACGTCAGGCCGAGGTGCTCGTGCTCCCCCGGGTCGGCCTGCAGTTCCTTCTGGAACCGGCCGAGCGCGGCGACCAGTTCGGCCACGGCGGGGACGGGGTTGCGGCCGTGCTGCGGCATCGCGCCGTGCGCCATCTTGCCGGTGCAGGTGACCAGCAGGCGGACCGCGCCCTTGGCGACCGCGCAGATCTCCTCGGCCTCCGGCTCGCAGATGATCGCGGCGTCCACCTCGCGGGCCAGCGCCGTGGTGGTGAAGTGCTTCGCACCGAGCATCTGGCCCTCCTCGTCCACCAGGGCCGCCACCACGATCCGGCCCGGGAACGGCCCGGCCAGCTCGACGGCCCGGGTCGCGTGGATCATCGCCGCGACACCGGCCTTCATGTCGGCGGAGCCGCGACCGTACAGGCGCCCGTCGACGATGTCGCCGCCGAACGGGTCGACCGTCCACTCCTCTTCAGAGCCCTCGGTGACGACGTCGGTGTGCCCCTCGAACATCAGCGTCGGGCCGGGCAGGCCGCCGTCCACCACCGCGACGACGTTGGGCCGCCCGGGGACGACCTCGGTGACCTCCGGCTGCCAGCCGAAGCCCTCCATGACCTGCGCGACGAGTTCCGCCACGGGCTGCTCGCTCCGCCCCTGCGCGGCGTCCCAGGTCGAGGGGATGCGGACCAGGTCCTGGGTGAGCGACACGACGGCTTGCTCGTCCACGAGATGGCCGGCGCGGAGGGAGGCGTGGGTGTCCGACGTCATGGCGTCGGAGGTTACGAACTCCGACCCCGGAGGGGAACGTCCAGTTTCCGGGCCGGTGGGGGTACCAGTCGTGGCCGGACCTGGTCTTCTACGGCCGCGGCGACCCGCCGGACCCCCTCGTCGATCCGGTCCAGCGGCATCACCTGGTACCCCAGCCGCAAGTGGTGACGCGGGGTGGGGCGGGTCGTCCAGTACGGCTCGCCGGGGTCGAGCAGGACGCCCTGGCGGCGCAGGTCGACCGCGAGCTGCCCGGCGTCCAGCCCCGGCGGGCCGGTGATCCACCGGGCCAGGCCGCCGCGCGGCACCGGCTGCGGCCCCCAGCGCACGTGCCGCTCGATCGCGCCCGCCATCTCCTCGTACAGCCCCTGGTAGTGGGCGCGGATGCGGCGCACGTGACGGGCGAGGTCCCGGCTGGCGATCATCCGGGCGAGGGCGCGCTGCATGGGTCCCGGCGGGTGGCGCAGCACGTAGCGGGACCGGGCCCGCATGGCCTCCACCAGCGCCGGGGACGCCACCACGTAGCCGAGCCGCAGGCCCGGCGCCAGCAGCTTGCTGAAGCTGCCGAGGTAGACGACGCGGTCCTCGTCGTCCAGCGCCCGCACCGCCACCGCGGGCATCCCCCGGAACGTCATCTCCGGGTCGTAGTCGTCCTCGATCACCACCGCGTCCGCCGCGCCGGCCCGGCGCAGCAGCTCCTCCCGCCGGGACGCCGACATCGTCGCGCCGGTCGGGTACTGGTGGCTCGGCGTGACGTACACAAGCTCCGCGCCGTGCAGGTCGGCCGGCAGGTCCTCGACGACGAGGCCGTCCTCGTCCACCCGCCCGGGCACCACGTCGGCGCCCGCCATCTGCATGATCGTCCGCGCGTCGGGGTAGCCCGGGTCCTCCACCAGCACGACGCTGCCCGGCCGGACCAGCACGCTCGCCAGCAGGTGCAGCGCGTGCGTCGAGCCCAGCGTGATCATCACCTGGTTCGGCTCGGCCGAGATGCCACGCGACGGCAGCACGTGCTCACAGAGCTGGCGGACGAGCTGCGGGTCGTCGGCCTGGCCGGCGTCCCCGATCACCCGGGACAGCCCGTCCTGCCGCAGCGCCTCACGCTGCGCCCGCTCCCACGCGCCGGTGGGGAACATGCCGGGGTCCGGCTGGCCGACGACGAACGGGAACGGCGCCCGCGACCACGCCGGGTCCCGGTGCACGGGGGTGGGCGGCGGCTCGGGCAGCCGCGCCTGCCAGTCGATGGGCCGCGTCGCGGAGCGGGAGGTCCGCCGCGCGGCCCGCATCCGGACCACCGCTTCGGAGGAGACGTAGAGGCCGCGCCGGGGGACGGTCGCGATCAGGCCCTGCTCCATGAGGCGGTCGTACGCGGTCAGCACCGTGTTCCGGGAGACGCCCAGCGCCTCGGCCAGACGGCGCGTGCTCGGCAGCGGGCCGTCGTCGTACTGCCCGGCGAGGATGGCGTCCTCGAGCCCCGTGATGATCTGCTCGTAGAGCGGAACCGTGCTCTGCGGGTTGACCGGCAGCAGGAAATCCGCCATCTCGACCTCCCCACGTCTCGCGGGGATCTCGCCTCGTCCCGTCGTCGCACTCCTGTGCACACCATCCGCGTCCCGCTGGTACTAGCCTAGCCGGAGACCTGGACCTGTTGCGGAGGGCCCGATCCCGCCACTCTTGGCCGGGCGATGGCAGGTGACGGTCTCCTGCACGCGGACAGGGGTGGACTAATGAGCGCCCAGCGAATCGCGCTGGTGCCCGGCGACGGCATCGGGCCCGAGGTCACCGCGCAGGCGGTCAAGGCGTGCGACGCCGCCGCCCAACGGTTCGGGCTGGACCTGGTCTGGGAAGACTACGAACTCGGCGCGGACTACTGGCGGATCACCGGCCAGGTCGTGCCGCCGGACGTGGAGCAGGAGCTGGCCAAGGCGGACGCCATTCTCTTCGGCGCCGTCGGCGACCCGTCGGTGCCACCCGGCGTGCTCGAACGCGGCCTGGTCATCCACCTGCGGACCGCCTTCGACCAGTACGTCAACCTGCGGCCGGTCAAGCTGCTGCCCGGGGTGCCCTCGCCCATCGGCGGGCTGCGTCCCGAGCAGTGCGACCTGGTGATCCTGCGGGAGAACACCGAGGGCGCCTACGTCGGCGCCGGCGGCTTCATCCACCGGGGCAGCCCGGACGAGATCGCCACCCAGGAGTCGGTCAACACGCGCAAGGGGGTCGAACGCCTCATCCGGCACGGTTTCCGGCTGGCCCTGACCCGCCGCAAGCACGTGACACTGGTGCACAAGGCGAACATCCTCACCTACGCCGGCGACCTGTGGCAGCGGACCTTCGAGGAGGTCGCGGCGGAGTACCCGGAGATCACGGTGGAGTACGTGCACGTCGACGCGATGTGCCTCTACCTGGTCACCCAGCCGGAGCGGTTCGACGTGGTGGTCACCGACAACCTGTTCGGCGACATCATCACCGACCTCGGCGCGGCCGTGCAGGGCGGTCTCGGCCTGGCCGCGAGCGGCAACCTCAACCCGACCGGGTCGGCGCCGAGCATGTTCGAGCCGGTGCACGGCTCTGCGCCCGACATCGCGGGCCGGGGCTGGGCCAACCCCGCCGGCTCGATCCTCAGCGCCGCGCTGATGCTGGAGCACCTGGGCCACCCGGAGGCGGCCCGCAGCCTGGAGGACGGGGTGAAGGCGGTGCTGCCGCGCCTGGGCGCCATGCGCGGGCCGGAGATGGGCATGTCGACGGAGGACTTCGGGGACGCCGTCGCCGCCGCCATCAGCGAGGACGCGTACCAGGCGGACGCCCTGCCGGCGTAACACGGATGTGAGCACCGAAGCGGCTGAACCGGACGACGGCGGGGACCTCACCCCGCCGTCGCCGTGTTGCGCGCCGAAACGCCCGCCCGCTGCCGGCGCCGACGCGCCGTCGGGCGCGAGCGCCGTCCGTTCGGGGGGTACGGACCGCCTCATCGCGCTGCCCGGCGGCGCCTTCCTCATGGGCACCGACGATCCGGAGGGCTTCCCGGAGGACCTGGAAGGGCCGGTCCGCCCGGTGACGGTGGCCCCGTTCGAGATCGCCGCGACACCCGTGACGAACCGGCAGTTCGCCCGCTTCGTCGAGTCGGCCGGCTACCGCACCGACGCGGAACGGTACGGCTGGTCCTTCGTCTTCCACCTGCTGCTGGCGCCGTCCGCACGCCCGTACGTGCTCGACGCCGCGGTGCCGGGGGCGCCCTGGTGGCTGGCGGTCGAGGGCGCGCACTGGGCGGCCCCGGACGGGCCCGGCTCGGGCCTGTCCGGACGCGAGCAGCATCCGGTCGTCCATGTCTCCCAGCGGGACGCCGAGGCATACTGCGCGTGGTCCGGGACGCGACTGCCGGCCGAGGCCGAGTGGGAGTACGCGGCACGCGGCGGGCTGTCCCAGGCGCGCTTCGCCTGGGGCGACGAGCTGACCCCGGACGGGCGGCACCGGTGCAATATCTGGCAGGGCGCCTTCCCCGCTGTCAACACCGCGGACGACGGTTTCGTGGGCACCTCTCCGGTGATCGCGTTTCCGCCGAACGGCTACGGGTTGTACGACGTCGCGGGCAACGTTTGGGAACTCACGGCCGAACCCTGGCGCGACCGCCGAGGACGCATCTCACCAAGTGAGAGCGTCATCAGGGGCGGTTCGTACCTCTGCCACGACTCCTACTGCAACCGTTACCGCGTGGCCGCACGGAGTCGGACCACCGTTGACTCCTCAAGCGGCAACACCGGATTCCGGGTGGCACGGTAGTCAGACGCCGATTGGTACCTGCCGACCCCGCTGAACTGGCCCTTTTGCATCGGGTACCACACTCCTAGTGTCCCGCCTCACAGGCTACGAGCGCCCTTGGCGTTCTTCGCGATGGGACACACGAATGAATCGGCTGAAGATAACGCTGCCCGCCGTGCTGCTCGCCACGGCGCTGGCTCTGACCGCGTGCAGTAGCGATGGTGACTCCGAGACCACCACGGGCGGTGGCGGTTCCGGCAACGGTACGGTCACCCTCGGTGCCTACCTGGAGCCGGTGAGCCTCGACCTGACCGCCGAGGCCGGCGCCGCGATCCCGCAGGTCCTGCTCTACAACGTGTACGAGGGCCTGGTGCGCCAGAACGCGGACACCGGTGAGGTGGAGCCGCTGCTGGCCAGCGAATGGAAGATGTCCGACGACGGCACCAAGTACACGTTCAAGCTCCGCGACGGCGTGACCTTCCACGACGGCCAGAAGCTCACCGCGCAGGACGTGGTGTGGAGCTTCAAGCGGGTGACCGCGGAGGGCTCGACGAACCCGTTCAAGTCGCAGATGACGGTCGTGAAGACCGTCGAGTCGCCGGACGCCTCCACGGTGGAGGTGACGCTGTCGCGGCCGAGCCAGAGCTGGCTGTTCGACGTCGCCGGCCGCGTCGGCGTGGTGCTCAAGGAGAACGCCACCGACCTGGGGACGAAGCCGAACGGCACCGGCCCGTTCAAGTTCGACAAGTGGAACCGGGGCGACAGCATCACCCTGGTGCGCAACGACGGCTACTGGGGTGAGAAGGCGAAGGTCGCCACCGCCGTCTTCCGCTACATCACCGACGCCAACGCGCTGAACAACGCGATGCTCTCCGGTCAGCTCGACATCGTGGCGAACATCCAGGCGCCGCAGCTGCTCGAGGTGTTCAAGGGCAACAAGCAGTTCGAGGTGATCGAGGGCAAGACGACAGGTGAGGTCGTCCTGTCGATGAACAACAGCAAGGGCCCGCTGGCCGACGCCCGGGTGCGCCAGGCCATCCGCCACGCGATCGACCACGACGCGCTCATCAAGACCGTCTGGTCCGGGTACGGCACGAAGATCGGCAGCATGGTGCCGCCGAGCGACCCATGGTACGAGGACCGCACCGGCGACTTCCCGCACGACCCCGCCAAGGCCAAGCAGCTGCTCGCCGACGCCGGTCACGCCAATGGGCTCACCCTGACCATGGACGTCCCGCCGCCGGGGTACGCCCGCGCGTCGGCGCAGTTCGTCGCCTCGCAGCTCGCCGAGGTCGGCATCAAGGTGACCCAGAACAACGTCGAGATGCCGCAGTGGCTCGACAAGGTGCTCGGCAAGGCCAACTACGACCTGTCGATCATCGCGCACGTCGAGCCCCGTGACCTGGTCCGCTACGGCCAGCCGGAGTACTACTACCGCTACAAGAACCCGGCCGTCACGCAGCTCATGAACGAGGCCGACACGGCCCTGGACGCGGCGACCCGGGACAAGAAGTTCGCCGAGGCCGCGAAGGTCATCTCGCAGGAGGCGGCCAGCGACTGGCTCTTCCTGCTGCCGAACCTGGCGGTGATCCGCGACGGCGTCGAGGGCTACCCGAAGGACGCGGTGACCCAGTCCTTCGACGTCACCAAGGTGTCCAAGAAGTAATCCAGCTCCACGCACCGCAAGAAGGACCTGGTTGGGCCCCCGGCCCACCAGGTCCTTCTTCATGCTCCCCCGCCCTCCAGGCCTCGGGCTCGGGCCGGACCCGGCCCCCGCGATCTTGCAGTCGCGGCCCTCGGTGCGGGCGATCCGCCCCTTTCGCCAGGGCACAAGGCGCAAGATCGACGGCCCGGGGGGGGGGATCCCGGGAGCCGGGGTCCTGCCGGCACAGCGGGGCGACGGGCTTCGGGGCGGGCGAGTCGGCGTGCCGGCCCGCAGTGCGCGAGGACGTCGAGGTGATGGTGCAGGCGTGCGTGCCTCGGGTCGCCCCGACACCGGCTGGCCCGGCAGCGGCTCGGGCCGGCCGACGGCCTCTGGGGCAACGCCCGGGGCACCGGCACGAGCATCGCCGAGCCGGGTTCGCGTTGCCCGGACGCGGGACGTCGACGATCGTCGCCGAGCCGGGGCTGAACTGCGTACGCCCGGCTCTGGAGTCCGGCGACAGCGCGGCGCAGCAACCCGCCGAGGCGGCGCGCTCCCCACGCCTGGCCGGCTGCGTCCGGCGCGCCCAGCATCTGCCCTGCTTCGAGGTGCGCGGCCCGTGACGGCCCACTCCGCCGATCTTGGAGTTGTGGCGCCCAGGATGCCCGAGTGGCGACTTCTGTGAGCCACCACAAGTCCAAGATCGACGAGGCGCACGCCGGGCGCGCCGCGAGGGGCGGCGGGCTGACGAACGCAGCGAGGCGGGTCCCGTCCGGTGTGGACGGAACCCGCCTCGATCGTTCACGTGCGCCTAGTTACCGGCGCGACGGTGAGACAGGGTGCGTGTCAGGCGAGCCGGTCGGAAGCCTGCCCCCGGCGGCGACCCCGCAGGTGCATGCCCAGCAGGCCGACGCCCAGGATGCCCGCGGCCAGCAGGCCGGTGGTCACGCCGGTCGGGACGCTGGGGCCACCGGCGTTACCGGAGGCGAGAACCATGCCGTTCTGCGAGTCCTGCGAAGTGGTGTTGCCGGCCGGAGCAGCCTTCGGCTTGGGCTTGGGCTTGCCGTTGTCGGCGGCGGGCGGCGCGGGGACCGGGGTCTGCGCCAGCGCCTGCGACGCCTGGGCGAAGGTCTCCGGGGTCACGGTCGGGGCGTTGCCCTGGGTACGCCACTGCTTCAGCTGCTTCATGCCCTTGCAGGCCGAGGGGTAGCGGTCGCAGTAGCTGGTGGTGTTGCCGATGCTCTCGGACGAGAGGACGGCCTTGGCGATGGCACGGGCCAGCGTGCTGGCGCCGGCGTTGAAGATGGCGTTCAGCTGACGGGTGTCGGCCGGGTCGTTGATCTGCAGCGCCTCGCCCTTGCCGGTGGACACGGCGAAGACGGTGTCACCGTCGCCCAGGGTGTGGATCGGGCTGATCGCGCGGGCCATGCCGTCGTGCGCGTTGCCGGACATCCGCTGGGCGGCGGCCTTCTCCAGCGGCGCGTTGGTGGCGACCACGGCGATCGTGGTGTTCGCCGGCTGCTGGGCGGCGGTGCTCGGCGGGTTGCACTCCTTCTTCTTCGGAGCCTTGTAGCCGGCGAACTCGTCGCCGATGCCGAACTTGACGCCGTACAGGGTGCAGTCGGCCGGGTCGACCGGGGAGCCGGCCGGGTTGACGATCACCATGGCGCCGACGTAGATGCCGTCGCCGAGGTGGACGCTGGCGGTGCCGACGCCGCCGCGCAGGCCACCGCCGCGGGCGCCGGTGCCGCCGCCGACGCCGCCCTGCCGGACCGGACCGTCCGAAGTGGCCTGCGCCGCGAGGTAACCCCACTCGGCGGAGGTACGCGCCTTCGGGTCACCGCCGCGGCCGAGGTCGAAGATGTCCGCGGCCGGGACGATCGGGGCGACGCCGCCGGCGCCGACGCGTACGCCCTCGCCACGGTCCTCGAGCCAGCGGATGATGCCGTTGGTGGCGGACAGCCCGTACATGCTGCTGCCGCCGAGCTGGATCGCGTTGACGCCCGGGTTCGAGTTGAGCGGGCTGAGGAGGTCGGTCTCCTTGGTGGCGGGGGCACCGCCACGCTGGTCCACGCTGGCCACCGACATCTGCGGCATGTACACGACCGAGGTGCCGGTCAGGTACGGGGCGATGTCGGACTGAACCTGGCCGACCTGGATTCCGGGAACGTCGGTGATGGCGTTGTGGGCGCCCGGCGCGCCGGCGGCGGGATTGGCCGACGCGGGCGAGCCGCTGACGAGCACGAGTCCCGGACAGACCAGGGCAGCCGCGGCGAGCGCGGCAAATCTGGACGACTTCATGGAGCTTCTCCCATGCGAAGCACTGCGACTCCCGCCCAGCTTGGGACGGTCGCGGCATTGGTCAACTGCGGAGTCCCCCGTGTACACGACGGTGATGTGGGGGAGGCTACTGGTCAGACCAGTTGAAGGGAAGAGCTGCTCAGCTAATGGCCGACCTTGCATCATCCGAGGTCAGGCCACATCAGGCGGATTCAGAGCAATACGTCCACCATCGAGCGGCGCGCCTCCGGCACGTACTCGGCGTAGTAGCGGTGCAGTTCCTCGCGGGTCAGCCGGGTGACCTCGTCGGCCTCACCGGCGCGCATCGCGTCGAGAACGCGGCGGTGGTGGGCCAGGGTGCGCTCCATCAGGGCCTCGCGGTCCGGCGCCTCGGCGAGCTTGGTGGAGATCAGGTCCAGCACCATGCTCCGGACCGCGTCGAGGCAGAGCACGAGCAACTCGTTCCCGGACAGCCGGGCGACGTGCTCGTGGAAGCGCACGTCGGCCGCGCTGAACGCCTCGTAGCCGTCGGCCACCGCGTCCCGCATGCCCGCCAGCGCCTGCTCCAGCTCGTCCAGCTCGGACGGTGACGCCATCCGGGCGGCGACGGAACCGGCCGCCGACTCGATGATCATCCGGAACTGGAGCAACTCCGCCACACCGAGCCGCCGGCTGTCCACGACCCGGGCGAACAGCTTGCGCATCGCCGAGGCGGTCGAGGCGATCACCTGCGGCCCGAGCGGGTCACCGGGACGCGAACGGATCAGGCCGCTGCTCTCCAGCACGCGCAGCGCCTCGCGCACAGTGGACCTGCTGACGTCGAACTGCGTCGTCAGCTCGCGCTCGCTCGGCAGCCGGTCCCCCGGCCGCAGATCCCCGGCGGCGATCCGCTCCTCGACCTGCCGGACGATCCCCTCGTACGCCCTCACGGTTCGCACTGGCGCGAACGAGACACCCTTCGGCATGGCGAACCTCCCGACGCACGGCGGCCTCGCGCCGCTGGGAACAACGGTACGGTGCATCGACCCGTGCGGTGGTCAGCCCCCGCCCGTCACGACGAGTGCGCAGGCCGGGCGGCGGGTCACCGGAGCAGCCGGCGGGCGCACGGGCCGTCGTGGTCGGCCCGCAGCAGGCAGCGCCGACCGTCGCCCATCCGCAGATCACAGAAGACCCGATGGCGTACGCCCTGCTCGTCCTCGGCCGAGACGGTGGTCTCGCCGGGGTCGGCCTGGGCGAGCACGCCCGACCAGCGGGCCACGACCCGGGCCAGGCGTACGGCGCCGGCCAGGTCACCGGCGACGACCGGCAGGTGGATGACGAACCGCTCGCGGGGACTCATCGACGGTACGCTCCCGCGTTCATCCGCTTCTGCGCCTGCTCGGACTGCCAGCGCCGCAGCGCGTCCCTGACCCGCGCGGTCTCCTCCCGGCTGACGCCGAGCGCCCGGTAGACGTCGGCCAGGTCGAGCGCCACCCGGTCGAGGAACTCGTGCACCTCGGCCGGGTCGAGCCCGCGCCGGCCCAGCCGCGTCGTCCGGAACCGCCGTTCCCGCACCTGCCAGGGGCGCAACGGCGTGTAGTTGGCCGCCCGATAGCAGCCCGGCTGGGTGGTGCCGCGACCGGCTCGCGCGCGCCGACCGGGCCACCGGAGGTTCCACCGCACGAACGCCTGCCTCTCGTGGTCGAAGGGACTGGAAGGGCGGGACCACCCGCCCGCCGTGCACGGGCGGACCCGCCCGCCCCGCCACCGCAGCGTCAATTCGCGGTACGGCACCGGGGCAGTCGAGATTGAGCGCACTCGAAGGAGTCATGTCCGCCGGTTACCGCGCGAACACGCTCCGACCATAACAAGGATCCAACATGGCCACAATCCATCATTGCAATAAAGCCTTGATGGATCAGATCTACCGGGGCACAAGGCTTACGTCATGACCATCGATCCGCGCTCTCACACGCCGGTCTACGTCCAGCTCGCCGACCTGATCCGGGAGCAGATCGAATCGGGCGCGCTGCCGCCCGGGGCGAGCGTCGGCAGCGAGTCGCGGCTCAGCCAGGAGCATCAGATCGGCCGCGACGCGGTCCGGATGGCGATTTCGCTGCTGCGGTCGGAAGGGCTCGTCACCACCAGCCGTCCGCTCGGCACGCGAGTCCGGGAGACGCCGCAACGCAGGCAGGTGGAGCTGCCCGCAGGCACGAGAGTCGTCGCGCGGATGCCGACCGGCGCCGAGCGCCGTGCCATGCTGCTGGACGAGGGCGTGCCGGTGCTTGAGATCCATGGCCCGGAGGGCGACGTGGAGTTGCTGCCGGGTGACGAGATCGAACTGACCCGCCCGGCGCACGACTGAGCCGGGCGGCGCTCGTCAGACGGTGGGCGTACCCATCGCCACGTCGTCGACCCGGATGTTGATCTCGGCGGCGCGCAGCCCGTACGTCTCGATCGCGGACGCCACAGCGGCCCGCACCTCGTTCGTCACCTGCGGCACCGGGTGGCCGGCATCGGTCACGAGGACGAGGTTGACCACTGCCGACCCGTCGTTGACGTGCGCCGAGCAGCCGCGCCGCGCGTCCCCGACCTGGTCCAGCCCGACCCGGTCCAGCACGGCGTTGAAGAAGCGGGCGATGTCGCCGCCCAGCTCGGCCACCCCGGGCACCGACTTCGCGGCGGCCACCGCGATCTTCTCGACCACCTCGTCCGAGACCGAAGTGCTCCCGCCCGCGACCACGCCAGGTGTCACCGGCAGTTCCTGAGTAGCGTCGTGCTCCACGCGCCCCACCCTCCCTCGTCCGGGGGAGCGTACATCGACCGTCGATCATGGAGTTGCGGCCCCGACAGAAGCCGCGAAGCAGGCGCCCCCGGGGCCGCAACTGCAAGATCGCGGGGGTTGTGGGGGTGGCGTGGGCCGGAAGTTCGGCGAGCGCCTCCCCTCACGCGAGATCGGCGTTCCGCCAGGTGGGAGCGGTGGAGATCTTGGTACGAAAGGGCCCCCATGGGGGCCGATTCGTACCAAGATCTCGGCGGGGGCGGGGGCGGGGGCGGGGGCAGGGGCGGGTCAGGAGCCTAGCTGGGCCAGCAGCTCGTCGGCAGCCGCGTACGGGTCGATGGCCCCCTCGGCCACCTTGGCGGCGAGCGTCGGGAGCTGCGTACCGTCGCGCAGCGAGCCGATCCGCGCGCGCAGGACGCCCAGCGCGATCGCCTCGATCTCGGCGGCGGCCCGCGTCTCCCGGCGGCGGCGCAGTTCGCCGTGGCGCTCCAGCCAGTCGCGGTGCTTGTCGATCGCGGCGGCGATGTCGTCGATGCCCTCGGCGCGGGCGGCGATCGAGCGCACCACCTGCGGACGCCACTCCCCCGGCCCGCGCTCGCCGAGCGCGATCATGCCCTGGATGTCGCGGACCGTGGCGTCGGCGCCGTCCCGGTCGGCCTTGTTGACCACGAAGACGTCGGCGATCTCCAGGATGCCGGCCTTGACGGCCTGGATCGCGTCACCCATGCCCGGCGCGAGCAGCACCAGCGTGGTGTCGGCGAGCGAGGCCACCTCCACCTCGGCCTGACCGACGCCGACGGTCTCGACGAGCACCACGTCGCAGCCCGCGCCCTCCAGCACCCGCACCGCCTGCGGCGTGGCGGCGGAGAGCCCGCCCAGGTGGCCCCGGCTGGACATCGAGCGGATGTAGACGCCCGGGTCCGTCGCGTGGTCCTGCATCCGGACCCGGTCGCCGAGGATGGCCCCGCCGGTGAACGGGCTGGACGGGTCGATCGCCAGCACGCCGACCCGGTGACCGCGCGCCCGCAGCGCCCGGACCAGCTCGTTGGTGGTGGTCGACTTGCCCACCCCGGGCGAGCCGGTCAGGCCGACGACCTGGGCCTGCCCGGCGTACGGCGCGAGCGCCGCCGCGACCTGCGGCAACACCTCGTCACCGGACTCGACCAGGGTGATCAGCCGGGCCACCGCGCGGGGGTCACCCGCGCGGGCCCGCTCGACAAGCATGGGTACGTCCCGGCTGCGGCGCACCGGGCCGGTGGCCGCCGCCGGGGCGTTCTGTACGTCACTCACAGGTATCAGCTATCAGCTCTCGTCGCCGTTCGGCACATGGATGATCAGCGCGTCGCCCTGCCCGCCACCGCCGCAGAGCGCCGCCGCGCCGGTGCCACCGCCCCGGCGCTTCAGCTCCATCGCCAGCGTGAGCACGAGCCGGGCGCCGGACATGCCGATCGGGTGGCCGAGCGCGATCGCGCCGCCGTTGACGTTCACCTTGTCGGTGCCGACCCCGAGGTCACGGGCGGACTGGATGCCGACTGCCGCGAACGCCTCGTTGATCTCGATGAGGTCGAGGTCGTCGACGCTCAGGCCGCCCTTCTTCAGGGCGTGGTTGATCGCGTTGGACGGCTGCGAGTGCAGGGAGTTGTCCGGGCCGGCCACGTTGCCGTGGGCGCCGATCTCGGCCAGCCAGGTGAGCCCCAGCTCCTTGGCCTTGGCCTTGCTCATCACCACGACGGCGGCGGCGCCGTCGGAGATCGGCGAGGAGCTGCCGGCGGTGATGGTCCCGTCCTTGGTGAAGGCGGGGCGCAGCTTCCCGAGCGACTCGGTGGTGGTGTCCGGCCGGATGCCCTCGTCCTCGCTGATCACCAGCGGCTCGCCCTTGCGCTGCGGAATGACCACCGGGGTGATCTCGTCGGCGAAGTGCCCGTTCTTCTGCGCGGCGGCGGCGCGCTGGTGGCTGGCCGCGGCGAACGCGTCCTGCTCCTCGCGGGTGATGCCGTGCTTCGCGCCGTGCCGCTCGGTGGACTCGCCCATCGAGCAGCAGTCCCAGGCGTCGGTGAGGCCGTCCAGGGCCATGTGGTCCTTGACCGCCACGTCGCCGTACTTGTAGCCCGAACGCTGGCCGAGCAGCAGGTGCGGGGCGTTTGTCATCGACTCCATGCCGCCGGCCACCACGACGTCGAACTCGCCGGCCCGGATGAGCTGGTCGGCGAGCGCGATCGCGTCCAGCCCGGAGAGGCAGACCTTGTTGATGGTCAGCGCCGGGGTGGACATCGGGATGCCGGCCTCGACGGCGGCCTGCCGGGCCGGGATCTGTCCGGCGCCGGCCTGGAGCACCTGCCCCATGATCACGTACTGGACCTGCTCGGGCGCGACGCCGGCGCGCTCCAGGGCCGCCTTGATCGCGATGCCACCGAGTTTGGTCGCGGGGAGGTCCTTGAGGTTGCCCAGCAGGCGCCCCATCGGGGTCCGCGCGCCGCTGACGATCACCGAAGCCATTGCCTGCCTCCGAGGGGTGCCGACCTGTACGCCTTAACGATTGTTCGGTCAGACTAGCGTCATGGCTGAGAACTCCCCCGTCGAGCCCGCTGCCGAGTTTGTCACAGACATCGGCCTGCGCCGCATCGACCACGTCGGGATCGCCGTTGGCGACCTGGACGCCGCGATCGACTTCTACCAGCGCACGTTCGGCATGCGCTGCGTGCACACCGAGACCAACGACGAGCAGGGCGTACGCGAGGCGATGCTGGCGGTCGGGCCGGACGCCTCCGGCGGCATGGTCCAGCTGCTCGCGCCGCTGTCCCCGGACACCACGATCGGCAAGTTCCTGGACAAGCGCGGCCCGGGCATCCAGCAGGTCGCGTACACGGTGGCGGACATCGACGTGGCCTGTGCGGCGCTGCGCGAGCGCGGCGTGCGGCTGCTGTACGACGCCCCCCGGCGCGGCACGTCGAACTCCCGGGTCAACTTCGTGCACCCGAAGGACGCCGGCGGCGTGCTGATCGAGCTGGTCCAGCCCGCCTGAGGCGCAAGGAAGGGCCCCTTCTTAACAGACGTCTGTTAAGAAGGGGCCCTTCCTAACAAGTGGGAACGCGCGCGGCAGTGCGCGCTTGCACGTTCCCACGGACACCTCCACTCATCGGCCGATGCAGTTTTTCACAGAGGGCTTCCCGCTTTAGCTACCGTTAAGTAACGTCCGCCCGAACAGCAGCGGCGACCGGTGCCGGAATGTGTCGATTGCCGACATGGCGGTCCCGTCGCACCGGCGCCGACGATGGCAGCACCCCTGCCCGCGTCGTGCGGGTGTGGACTAACGGGAGGTCACCGTGCAGGACATCCTCGAAGCGATCATGGCGGCGGAGGGTTCGTCGCAGCCGGAGCGGGAGCTCGCCGGGCTCGCCGGCCTGCCCGTGCCGCAGAGCTACCGGGGCGTGGTGGTGCGCGCCGAGGACACCCGCATGTTCGACGGCATGGCCACCCGCGACAAGGACCCGCGCAAGGCGCTGCACGTCCAGGAGGTGCCCACCCCGGAACTGGGCCCGGGTGAGGCCCTGGTCGCGGTGATGGCCAGCGCGATCAACTACAACACGGTGTGGACCAGCATCTTCGAGCCGCTGCCCACGTTCAAGTTCCTCCAGCGCTACGGCCGGCTCTCCGAGCTGACCCGCCGCCACGACCTGCCGTACCACGTGGTCGGCTCGGACGCCGCCGGCGTGGTGCTGCGTACCGGGCCGGGCGTGACCAAGTGGAAGGCCGGCGACGAGGTGGTCGCGCACTGCCTGTCGGTCGAGCTGGAGGACTCCGCCGGCCACGACGACACGATGCTCGACCCGCAGCAGCGGATCTGGGGCTTCGAGACCAACTTCGGCGGCCTCGCCGAGCTGGCGATCGTCAAGGCCAACCAGCTGATGCCGAAGCCGCGCCACCTGAGCTGGGAGGAGGCGGCCAGCCCGGGGCTGGTCAACTCGACCGCGTACCGGCAGCTCGTCTCGCACCACGGCGCGAACATGAAGCAGGGTGACGTGGTGCTGATCTGGGGCGCCTCCGGCGGCCTCGGCGGCTACGCCACCCAGATGGCGCTCAACGGCGGCGCGATCCCGGTCTGCGTGGTCTCCTCGCCGGAGAAGGCCGAGCTGTGCCGCAAGATGGGCGCCGAGCTGGTCATCGACCGCACCGCCGAGGGGTTCAAGTTCTGGTCCGACGAGCAGACCCAGGACCAGGACGAGTGGCGCCGCTTCGGTGAGCGCATCCGCGAGCTGACCGGCGGCGAGGACCCGGACATCGTCTTCGAGCACCCGGGCCGGGAGACGTTCGGCGCCAGCGTCTACGTCGCCAAGAAGGGCGGCACGATCGTCACCTGCGCCTCCACCAGCGGCTACATGCACCAGTACGACAACCGCTACCTGTGGATGCACCTCAAGCGGATCGTCGGCAGCCACTTCGCCAACTACCACGAGGCGTGGCAGGCCAACCGGCTGGTCGCGCTCGGCAAGGTGCATCCGACCGTGTCGAAGACGTACGCGCTGGAGCAGACCGGCCAGGCCGCGTACGAGGTGCACCGCAACGCGCACCAGGGCAAGGTCGGCGTCCGGTGCCTGGCCCCCGCCGACGGGCTCGGCGTCCGGGACACCGAGATGCGCTCGCGGCACGAAAGCGCGATCAACCGCTTCCGCGGTCACTGACCGTACGGTCGTCCCGGATTGCCTTTCGGACGACCCGGGCGCCATTCGACCGGCGTACGCACAAAGGGCCGCGGGTGCCGACCCGCGGCCCTTTTCGCGCCGCCTTCCCCGCAGAAGCCCGACCCGCCCGACCCGCCCGGGAGCTGCCAAGATCGCCAATTGGTCCGGTCCCGCCGGCCGACCGAGTTGACCATGTAAACAGGACGCGAAAGGTGCCGACCGCTCTTGCGAACCACCCTGGGGCGTCTGCCAGTATGTCCCAATGCCCCAGCAGCAGTCCTCCCCTCTCGCGTTCTTCGATAACGCGAACTCGCAGCCCGATTTCACCGTCGGCCTGCGCGGTTACAACACCAACCAGGTCGACGACTTCATCGGCCGCCTCACCGCCGCCCTGAGCCAGTCCGAGCAGGCCCGCGCCGAGGCCGAGCAGCGGATGAACGACGCTCAGCGCCGGCTGCGGCAGGCCGAGCAGCGCCAGAGCGCGCTCGAGCAGAAGCTCACCGAGACCAACAAGCAGCTCGAGGAGAACAGCCGGCCGACCCTGTCCGGCCTGGGCACTCGCGTCGAGCAGATCCTGCGGCTGGCCGAGGAACAGGCCAACGACCACCGCAACGAGGCCAAGCGCGAGTCGGAGGGCATCCTCTCCGCCGCCCGCCTCGAAGCGCGGGAGATCACCGACAAGGCACGCGCCGAGGCGGCCGCCATGAAGGCCACCGCCGAGCGCGAGGCCGGCAGCGTCCGCACCGCCGCCGAGCGCGAGGCCGCCGAGGTCCGGGTGCAGGCCCGCCGCGAGGCCGACACGCTGCGCGCCGACGCCGACCGGGAGACCAAGCAGCTGCGTACGGTCACCGCGCACGAGGTGGCCGAGCTGAAGTCGACAGTCGAGCGGGAGGTCGCCACGCTGCGCGCCACCGCCGAGCGGGAGATCACCCAGCAGCGGGCCAAGGCCGCCCGGGAGGCCGAGGAGAAGCGCGCCGAGGCGACGAAGCTGCTCACCGACGCCCGCGACAAGCGCGACAAGGACCTGCAGGCGCTGGAGCTCCAGCTCGCCGAGCGGCGGGAGAAGGCCGAGCGCGAGGAGTCGGAGCGGCACGCCGCCCAGGTCTCGCAGACCCAGAAGCTGGTGAACGAGGCCGAGCAGCGGGCGCGCGCCGCGCAGGAGCGGGCCAAGGAGATCGAGCAGCGGGCCGAGGCCCGCCGGGTCGAGTCCGAGCGCACCGCCAACGAGACCGTCGACAAGGCCAAGGCGCTGGCCGACAAGACGCTCAACGAGGCGCGTGCCGAGGCGCAGCGGGTGCTCAACGAGGCCCGTACCGAGGCCGAGCTGACCACGCAGGCGGCCCGCCGCGAGGTCGAGGACCTGACCCGCCAGAAGGACGCGGTCACCTCGCAGCTCGGGCAGATGCTGTCCGGCCTGGCCGGCATCGTGCCGGGCGTCCCGGCCGGCGGCAAGGGCGAGACCCCGAAGGCCGACGCCTCCGGGCAGAAGGTGACGGCCGAGTCGGCCGGCTGATCGATTCACCCGCTGTCGGGGGCATGAGCCACGGCGCGGGGTGACGCCGGGTGACCGGTGTCGCCTCGCGCCGTCATGCTGTGCGGGCCCGTTTCGCCAGGAGGGTGAAGTAGCTCCCAGAAGGGGCGTCCGTATCGCCCCAGCAGAACCGGATGCGTGTGAGGATGGGGTCATGTCGCACGGCGAGGAACTGTTCGCGCTCGGCGGGGACGTGACGACGGAGCCCAGCTTCGAGTCCGCCCTGCGGGGGTACGAGAAACGGCAGGTCGACCGCTACGTCGCTCGCGCGGAGCACGAGATCGCGGCGCTGACCACCGAGCGGGAACAGGCGTACACGCAGATCCACAAACTGGCCGGTCAGGTCGAGGTGCTCCAGCGCGACCTGGCCCAGGTGCGCAAGCAGGCGGCGGTGGTGGACCGGGCGTCGTTCCGGCACCTCGGTCCGCGTGTCGAGCAGATCCTCACCATGGCCGAGGAGCAGGCCGACGAGATCCTCGCCGCCGCCAACGAGGAGATCGAGGCCCGCCGGGCCGCCGCCGAGCACATCGTCGAGGAGGCCCGGGAGCAGGCCGCCCAGGCGCTGAAGGACTTCGAGATCGCGCTGGCCGCCCGCCGGTCCGAGGAGGAGCGGCACACCGCCGCCCGCAAGGCCGAGGCCGAGGCCACGCTCAAGGCCGCCAAGGACGAGTCGGCGACGCTGCGCAAGAGCGCGCAGGACGAGTCGGAGAAGCTGCGCGCCGCCGCCCGGGACGAGGCCGAGAAGCTGCGCCGGACCGCCCAGGACGCGCTGGCGAAGGCCCAGCAGGAGGCCACCCAGCTCCGCGACACCGCCAAGGAGATCCACTCCCGCGCCCAGCAGGAGGCGGCCCGGCTGCGCGAGACGGCCAAGGAGGCGCTGGCCAAGGCCCAGCAGGAGGCGAGCCAGCTCCGCGAGGCGGCCAAGGAGGTGCACGCCAAGGGCCAGCAGGAGGCCAAGCGGCTCACCGACGCCGCCGCCGAGGCCGGCCGGGCTTCGCACGCCAAGGCGCTGGCCGAGGCCAAGAAGATCGTGGACGACGCGGAGGAGGCCGCCAAGGCCACCCGCGGCCGGGCGCGCACGGAAGCCAACCGGCTCACCACCGAGGCCGCCGAGGCGGGCAAGCGCAACCGCGCCGAGGTCGAGGCGTACGTGCAGCGCATGCGCACCGAGACCGAGACGTACGTGCAGCAGTCCCGCGCCCAGACCCAGCAGGAGCTGGGCGCCTGGCGGGCCGGGGTGGAGAAGGAGGTCGCCGAGCGGCGGGACAGCGCCGAGCGGGAGCTGGCCCAGCGCCGGGCCGCCGCCGAGCAGGAGTTCGCCAAGCGCCGCGACGAGCTGGACAAGCAGCACGCCAAGCGCCAGGAGGAGCTGGAGCAGGCGTACACGACCCGCCGCGACGAGATCGAGCGCACCGCCGCCGACGTCCGGCAGGCCGCCGAGGCCGACGCGCTGAGCATGCGGCAGCAGGCCGAGCTGGAGGCCGCCGAGCTGCTGCGCCGGGCCGAGGAGGACGCCACCGCGCAGCGCCGCAAGGCCGACGAGCACGTCGCGGCCTCGCGCCGCCAGTTCGAGGAGTACGCGGCCACCACCCAGCAGCACCTCGCCACCACCCAGCAGCACCTGGCCGCGACCCAGCAGGAGGTGGCCGCCGGCCGGCAGCAGCTCGCCGGCGTGATGCTGGAGATCGCCAAGGCGCAGCAGGAGCTGGCCGACCTGCGCACCGAGACGTGGAAGTCCCGGCAGGAGTCCGACGACCTGGAGCGGCAGCTCACGGACCTGCGGAGCGAGGCCGGCTCGGCCGGCATCACCGCCACCCCGGTCGACCCGGACGACCTCGCCACCGCCGCCTCCACCGGCCGGTCCACGGACGACGGTAAGCCGGCGGGCGAGGGCACGCCGGTCAGCAGCGGCGCGGAGACCGTCGGCGACACCCCGGCCGGCGGCGGTGCGGCGGTGGCCGCGAAGGGCACCGCCACCGCGGTCCCCAACGGCGCCGGGCCGGCCAAGGGTGACGGCGAGCCCGCCGACGCGGGCAAGGCGAAGCCGGTCGGCGAGCCGGTGACCACCATGGACTCCCCCGGCGGAGCGGGCGTCGACGGCGAGCCCACAGTGGCCGCCGTACCGGGTGAGGGTGGGCGCGGCGCCACCCCCACGAAGATCACCAGCACCGGTGAGAACGGCAAGCGCCCGACCAAGCCGACCACCGACGAGCGCAGCGCCAAGCCCAGCACGGTGACGGTCGACAAGGACTGACCCACCCGCCTCCGCCGCGCCACCTCGGGGAGGTGGTGGCATCCGCCCCACCCGGACCACACCACCTCCCCGAACTGGCGGGCCCAGCGCCACTTCGGCGAGGTGGCGGCGTCCCACCCACCCGGACCACACCACCTCCCCGAACTGGCGAGCCCAGCGCCACTTCGGCGAGGTGGCGGCGTCCCACCCACCCGGACCACGCCACCTCCCCGACCTGGCGGGTGACCCGCGCCAGGACGGCCCGGCGGGACGGCCCGGCGGGAAGTGGTGGTGGGATGGTCGGGGCGGACGGCGAGGACTACCCTGCGGGCAGAGGGCCGCGCGTCGGGCGTGGACGGCACCGGCGGGCGAGCCGGGCAGCGCGGGAGCCGGGAGGCACGGGTGTCGCAGGAGGGTTCCGCCGTCCCGGGTGACGAGGCGGCGACCGTGAACCCCACCGGCGAGGCGGAACCCGCGCGCGACGCCACGACCGCCGCCGGCGACCCGCGATCCGGCACGGACACGAGCAGCGGACGGCCCGTCGACGTCGAGCCGGGCGAGTTCGAGCCGAGCGGCCGGTTCGGCGTGCCGGGGCGTCCGCTGCGGCGCAGCGCCTTCCTGATCGGCTTCACCGGAGCGCTCGGCGTGCTGCTGGCGTACGCGCTGTTCCTGGGCGTGCGCAACGCCGCGGGCATCCTGGTGCTCGTGGTGATCGCGCTGTTCCTCGCGGTCGGCCTGCACCCGGCGGTGGTCCGGTTGCGCCGCTGGGGCCTGCCGCGCGGGCTGGCGGTGGCGGTGGTGACACTCACCCTGCTGCTGCTGATCGTCGCCGGCCTGCTGGCCCTGGTGCCGCCGGTGGTGACCCAGTCCGGCCAGTTCGTCCAGCAGTTGCCCGGCTACGTCGAGGAGCTGCGGCGCAATCAGACTGTCAACGACCTCGTGGTCCGCTACGACGTGATGGAGCGGGTCCAGGCGGCGGCGAACGCGGACAACGTCGAGCGGGCGCTCGGCGGTGTGCTCGGCGGGGCGCAACTGATCTTCGGCACGCTGTTCCGCCTGCTGACCGTGCTGGTGCTGACGATCTACTTCCTGGCGTACTTCGACAGGATGCGCGAACTCGGCTACGCGCTGGTGCCGCGCACCCGCCGGGAGCGGGTCCGGCTGATCGGCGACGAGATCCTGACCCGGGTCGGCGCGTACATGGTCGGCGCGCTCGCCATCGCGGTGATGGCCGGGGTGAGCACGTTCGTGTTCGCGCTCGCGGTCGGCCTGCCGTACCCGTTCGCGCTCGCCGTGGTGGTCGCGGTGACCGACCTGATCCCGCAGATCGGGGCGACGCTGGGCGCGGTCGTGGTGACGCTCGTCGGGCTCGCCACCGACCTGCCGGTGGGCATCGCCTGCCTGGTGTTCTTCGTGATCTACCAGCAGATCGAGAACTACCTGATCTACCCGAAGATCATGCGCCGGGCGGTGTCGGTGAACGAGGTGGCCGCGTTGCTCGCCGCGCTGCTCGGGGTGTCGCTGCTCGGCGTGGTGGGCGCGCTCATCGCGATCCCCACGGTGGCCGCGTTGCAGCTGATCCTGCGCGAGGTGGTGATACCCCGCCAGGACGCCCGCTGAGCGGCTACTCGGCGCGCCGCTGGGCCGGGCCGGGCACCGGGGTGTCGGCGAACGCGGCGACAGTGCGGTCCGCGTACGCGCTGACGTCACCGGTCTCCATCGGGCCGTCCCAGGTCGTCGGCAGCGGCAGCGGCACGCCCGGGGCGACCCGCCGGACGATCTCGTCCAGCGCCTTCTCCGCGTCGCCGACCCAGAGGTGCTTGGCGCCGTCCACGCCGACCACCTCGGCCTGCGGCACGGCGGCGAACCGCTGCCCGGCCTCCTCCGGCCGCAGGTAGTCGTCGAACTCGGGGACCAGCGCGGTGAGCGCCTTGCCCGTCTCGGCCCAGACTGCCAGGTCCTCCGGGGCGGAGTAGCGCAGCGGCGGGGAGAGCAGGATCGCGCCGGCCACCGCCGGGTCGCAGCCGTACTTCAACGCCAGGTCGGTGCCGAACGACCACCCGACCAGCCAGATGTTGGGCAGCTCGTGGAACTCGGCGTACTCGATCGCGGCGGCCACGTCGAACCGCTCGCCCACCGCGCCGTCGAAGGCGCCCTCGCTGGTGCCGCGGACGCTGCTGGTCCCACGGGTGTTGAACCGGAGCACGGCCAGGCCGGCGAGCGCGGGCAGCCGCCAGGCCGCCTTGCGGAACACGTGGCTGTCCATCATCCCGCCGTGGGTGGGCAGCGGGTGCAGGCAGACCAGGGTGGCCGACGGCTCGCCCTCCAGCGGCCGGGCCAGCTCACCGACGAGCGTCAGCCCGTCGGCGGTGTGCAGCTCGATGTCCTCCCGGCGACCGGGCAGGATCGACGACGCGCGAATCGGAGTGCTCACGCCTGCCAGTCTCCCGTGTCGGCGGCCCTACCGCCCACCGGGACGGGAACCGGGTGATCCAGATCGCTCAGCCGTAGCGCGGCGCGCCCCGGCCGCGCTGGAGGTTCGGGCCACGCCGGTCCCGGGCCCGCCAGCAGCCGGAGTGCCAGTGCCGGCGGTCGGTCAGGTCGCCCCGGTCGTCGGCCGGCCAGGCCACCAGGTGCGCCGTCCCCGGCCGGATCTCCTGGTCACAACCGGGACAACGGTACGTCTTGACTGATGCGCCGCCGCTGATCGCGCGTATCTGCCAGTCGCCGTCGCGCCACTGCTGCACTGTCGGCACGCCGTGGCGGGCACGCTCGGCGTCCACGGCGGCGATCTCGTCCCGGCGGGGGCGGTTGCGACGGGGGCTCACGGTCACCAAGCGTACGGGCCGCCGGCCGGACCGGCCCAGGTCGGGCGGCCCGGCCGACGGGCATCAGCGCCAGGTCTCCGGGTCGGTCAGGTCCTGCGCCACCCGTGTCCCGGCCAGCACGCTCGCCGCCTCCGTCTCGGTGAAGTCGATCTGCCCCTTGGGCGGGTCCTCCGGCCACTGCCAGCCGAACGTGGCGGTCAGGTGCGCCTTCGGGATGCCGAGCAGTTCGAGCTGGTGTCCGTCCGGATAGAGGTAGGCGGGACGACCGCCCACCGTCCGGTCGGCCCGGGTGACGTCCCGGGCGATCTGCGCCCCGTAGACCAGTCTCACCTCCATCGTCGCCGCCGGCGACCGCACGAGCGTGAGCACGACGGTGAGGCCGCCCGGGAAGGCACCGGCTTCGACCTCGCAGGTTGCCACCTGGGCGTCCTGCGGCACAGCGCCCAACCGCAGGGGCGCGTCGCACCGGCGTGCCTCGTTCCAGCGGATGGCGCGCACCGCCTCGGCCAGCGCGTTCCGGTCGCCGCCGAGCATGCTCGCCCGGGCGTACAGGCCGGGAACCGGCTGCCATGCCCGGATCACGCCGCCGGCCCCGACCCGGAACTCCCGGACCTTGCCGTCGAACGTCACCGGGATCGCTCCCTCGGCGCCGGGAAGGCCGTCGAGCAGGAGTTCGTCCACCGCCCGGGCGTCCGGGCTCACCTCGACGAGCACCGGTTTCCCGCCACCGACGCGGTACCGGATCGACTCGGTCCGGTTCGAGCCGAAGACGGCCCACCGCAGGTAGCGGGCCCGGCTGGTGTCCACCCCCAGGTGCAGCACCTGCGGGTCGGTGCCGACGAGTTCGGGACGCTGGTCGGCGGCCGGCACCCCGTCGGCCTTCGGCGGCACCGGCGCGCCGGCTGTCGACGTCGCGGCCGTCCAGGGCATCCGCCCGGCCAGCCCACCCACGTCCGCCCGGATCACGCCGGTGAGACCGAGCACGCCGACAAGCGCGAGCGCGGTGCCGGCGGTGGCCCGGCGGCGTACCTGCCGGCGCCGGCCGAGCGCGCGGGAACCGCGCAGCAGGCGTCCGGTGTCTGTCTCCCCTTCGGCCTGCTCCCGCAGCACCGAGGCGATCCGCTGGTCGAGGTCGGTCACGGCCGGCTCCCCTTTGTCGTCGGGACGCCGCAGCGCTCCCGGAGGTGGGCGAGCGCCCGCATCGCGTGGGTGCGGACGGTGACCGGGAAGCAGTCGAGGATCTGGGCGATCGTGGCGTCGTCCAGATCCTCGTAGTAGCGCAGCACCAGCACGGCGCGCTGACGGTCGGGCAGGGCGCGGATCAGCCGCCACATCTCGTCCCGCTCCGCCGCCTCGCCACCGAGGTCGCCGCGCTGGGGGCGGTCGGCGAACGTGTCGACGGCCAGCTCGCGGCTGGACCGCCGCCGCCACCAGGACGTGTTCGCGTTGACCAGCATCCGGCGCACGTACACGTCGGGCCGGTCGACCCGGGCGATCTTCCGCCAGTGCACGTACGCGCGGGCCAGCACGTCCTGCGTGAGGTCCTCGGCCCGGTGCGCGTCGCCGGTGAGCAGCCGGGCCAGGCGCAACAACGCCGGACCGCGGCTGCCGACGTACTCCTCGAATGTCACACCCGGAAGACGCCGTCACCGCCGCCGGGCGTTGACCGGGATCAGCGGCGGGTGTGGTCGCGGAAGCCGCGGCCGGTCTTGCGGCCCAGGTAGCCGGCCGTGACCAGGTGCTCCAGCAGCGGCGCCGGGGCGAAGCCGGGCTCGCGCAGCTCCAGGTACAGCTCCCGCTGGATGGCCAGCGAGACGTCCAGGCCGACCACGTCGAGCAGCTCGAACGGGCCCATCGGGTAGCCGCAGCCGAGCTTCATCGCGTAGTCGATGTCGTCGGCGGTCGAGTAGCTGGCCTCCAGCATCTTCACCGCGTCGTTCAGGTACGGGAAGAGCAGCGCGTTGACGATGAAGCCGGACCGGTCGCCGCAGACGACGCCGGTCTTGCCGAGCTTCGCGCAGACCGCGCGGGCGGTGGCCGACGTCTCGGCGGAGGTGCGGATGGTCTGCACGATCTCCACCAGCGGCATGATCGGCGCCGGGTTGAAGAAGTGCAGGCCGATCACGTCGGCCGGACGCTGGGTCGCCATCGCCACGTCGATCACCGGCAGCGACGAGGTGGTGGTGGCGAGCACGACGCCCGGCTTGCAGATCTCGTCGAGGCTGGCGAACAGCGCCTTCTTGACGCTCAGCTCCTCGATCACGGCCTCGACCACCAGGTCGACGTCGGCCAGGTGATCCAGCGTCGCGGACCAGGTGATCCGGCCGAGCGCGGCGTCCCGGTCGGTCTCGCTGAGCTTGCCCCGCACCACGCCCTTGTTGAGCGAGGTCTTGACCGCCTCGCAGACCTTCGCGGACTTCTCCGCGCCCCGGGTCACCGAGATGACCTCGTAGCCGGCCTTCGCGAAGACCTCGATGATGCCGGTGGCCATGGTTCCGGAGCCGACCACGCCGACCTTCGCGATGCCCCGGGCGCCGTCGGCGAGCGCGGCGTCACCGGCCGGCGGCGTGTACTCGTCGGGTACGACCTTCGGCGAGCCCGGCCGCTCGTAGGTGTAGAAGCCGCGACCGGACTTCCGGCCGAGCAGCCCGGCGGTGACCATCTGCTTGAGCAGCGGGGCCGGTGCGTGCCGGCGGTCCCGGCCGCCGCGCCGGTACATCGTGTCGAGGATCTCGTACGCGGTGTCCAGGCCGATCAGGTCCATCAGCGCCAGCGGGCCCATCGGCAGGCCGCAGCCGAGCTTCATGGCGGCGTCGATGTCCTCGCGGGTGGCGTAGCGGGCCTCGAACATGCCGACCGCGTGGTTCAGGTAGCCGAACAGCAGCGCGTTGGCGATGAACCCGGCCCGGTCGCTGATCGTCACGTCGACCTTGCCGAGCCGCTCGCAGAGCGCCTCCACGTCGGCGACCACGTCGGCGGAGGTGACCACCGTGCGGACCACCTCGACCAGCTTCATCACCGGGGCCGGGTTGAAGAAGTGGATGCCGATGACCTGGTTGGGCCGGGAGGTGGCGACGGAGATCTCGGTGACGCTCAGCGAGGACGTGTTGGTGGCCAGGATCGCCTCGGGCTTGCAGACCCGGTCCAGCTCGGCGAAGATCCGCTGCTTGAGGTCGAGGTGCTCGGGCACCGCCTCGATCACCAGGTCCACGTTGTGCAGCGCGTCCAGCCCGACCCGGAAGTCGACCCGCGCGAGCAGCGCGTCCCGCTCGGCCTCGGCCAGCTTGCCCTTGGCGACGGCCCGGTCGGTGGAGCCGGTGAGCGTGACCCGGCCCCGCTCCACAGCGGCCTCGGAGATCTCCACAGCTGTGACGTCCAGGCCGTTGCGGGCGAACACCTCCACGATGCCGGCACCCATGGTGCCCAGACCCACCACGCCTACCCTGGTGAACTCCCGCGCCACGACCGGCCTCCCCTGGCTCGACTCCGCCGTCCGCGACATGAACGGCCGCTAAGGTTATGGGCCGGAGTCTGCCACG
Source organism: Micromonospora sp. TSRI0369 (assembly GCF_001905625.1). Taxonomy (NCBI): domain Bacteria; kingdom Bacillati; phylum Actinomycetota; class Actinomycetes; order Micromonosporales; family Micromonosporaceae; genus Micromonospora; species Micromonospora sp. TSRI0369. Next base: position 16,986 of record NZ_LIVU01000007.1, on the reverse strand, counting down.
TGACGCTGTGTTGTCGAGACGCCGTGGGATATTTCACGCACCGCGCCTCAGCCGGTGGCGTTCTCCCCGGCCAGGGCCAGCAGTTCGGCGACGAATTCCGCCGGCCGCTCCAGGTGCGGGCTGTGCCCGCAGCCCGGGAGCACCACCTCGCGGTACGCCCCGCCGGCCGCCGCGTACCGCTCCAGCACCGCGCGGGTCTGCCCGACCATCGGCTGCGGCGGGCACTCCTGCGCGCCCGGCCAGCCGGGCACCACACCGAGCTGACCGAGGTACGCCAGGTCGAACAGCGAGGTGTCCGAGACGATCACGTCGGCGTCGCCGCGTACCCAGGTCACCGGCGGCTTGACCGGCGCGGCGACCAGCTCGTCGGCGAGCCGGAAGTGGGCCGGGGCCAGCGCGTTGAGCACGCCGCGCCGCCCGGCGGCGGTCCCCGGCCAGTGTGCCGAGGCCACGGCCGTGCCCGGGTAGTTGTCGTCGCCGGTGACGGTGGTCAGCATGCTCTCCAGCAGCAGGTCCTCGTGCTCGCCCAGCGTGGCCGGGTCGGCCACGTACGCGGCACGCAGCACCGCGCGCGGGCTGGTCGGGCCGTCCGCGCCCCGGTCATCGGCGGCGAGCCGGGCCACGAAGTCGGGGTTCGCGCCCCCGGCGCCGGTGCCGGCGAAGTCGGGCGTGGTCGGGGTGCCGTCAAGGTCCCGGGTGCCGCCGAAGCCGTACGGGGACACCGGCGCCTCCAACAGCAGCCCGGACACCCGCTCGGTGTGGCCGACGAGCAGCCGCATCGCCACGCCGCCGCCGAGCGAGTGCCCGACCACCACCGGCCGGGCGCCGGGCGGGAACAGCCCCGGGACGTCCAGCAGCGCGGCCACGTCGTCGGCGAAGTCGTCGAGCCCTCGGGTGGCGTCCACGGGCGCGGTGTCCGTCTCGCCGTAGCCGCGCAGGTCTGGGGCGACCACCCGCAGCGTCTCCGGCAGGCGGGCCAGCAGCGGTTCCCAGAAGGCGGAGGAGGAGACGTTGCCGTGCACCAGCAGGACCGGTACGCCGTCCGGCGGACCAGCCACGCGGACCGACTGGGTGATGCCGTTGGCCTGGACCGTCTGCCGTGCGCTGCGCATCCGCGCATGCTGGCACGCGCGGGTGGGCCCGGTCCATGTGCCCCACCGCCACACCGGACCGCCCGAACGTGGCGCACGCCCCCTTACCGCGTCGATCATGAAGTTGGCGGCGACAAATCGGACGCGGAACGCCGCCAACTTCATGATCGACCGAGGGCCGAGGGCCGAGGGCCGGAGGGTGGCGGGGGCGCGCGCCCGGGAGGGCTAGTGGGCGTCGGCCGGCTGCGTCTCGCGCGCCTCGATCGGCTGGCGGGGCGCCGGGACCGGCAGCGGCAGGGTCGGGCGCTGGTCGCGGCGCATCGCGCCGAAACTCATCCCGACCGGGTCGGTCCGGGCCACGCCCGGGTCGTAGAGGCGCAGGTCGGTGCGACCCAGGCGGACCACGTCCCCGTCGGCGATCGGCACGCTGCCGGTGATCCGGGTGTCGTTGAGCCAGGTGCCGTTCGTCGAGCCGAGGTCGGTGAGCAGCACCCCCTCGGGCGTGGCCCGGACGGTGGCGTGCCGCCGGCTCAGGTGCGGATCGGCGAGCACGATGTCGGCGGTCGGCGCGCGGCCGATCACCTGCGCGTCCCGGCCGACCCTGAAGGTGAGCCCTCGCATCGCCCCGCCGGACACCGTCAGCAACGGCATCAGCTCCGGATGCTCCTCCATGGACAGTCGACCTCCACCCCACATCGCCCCGCGGCGTCAGCCTGCCACCTCACCGTAGTGGCTTGCACCACCGCGCGGTCACCCCCGCGACCCCGGCCGGTCATCTCCCGTTCGCCGTTTCGGACGGCACCTCCGTCGATGCGCCAGGCTGATCGTCCGCGCAGCGTACGGCCCGTCCACACCTACCGGCGAGTAATCTTCGGGTCTAGACTTCGGCCATGACCGCAGTGCATGTGCCGGGCGCCCCGCTCATCTCCGAGGGTCGACTGGTGTCGACCAGCCCGGCCACCGGCGCTGAGGCCGGTCGATTCCCGCTGGCGGCCGAGGCGGACGTGCGTGCCGCCGTCGAGCGCGCCCGGGAGGCCGGCAACTGGTGGGCCGGGCTCGGCTTCGCCGGCCGGCGGGACCGGCTCCAGCGCTGGCGCGGCGTGCTCGCCCGGCGGATCGAGGAACTGGCCGACCTGATGCACACCGAGGGCGGCAAGCCGGTCGGTGACGCCGTCGTGGAGATCCTCACCGCGCTGGAGCACATCGACTGGGCGGCCCGCAACGCGCAGCGGGTGCTCGGACCGCGCCGGGTCCGCTCCCGCCTGGTCCTCGCCGAGTTCACCGGTCACCTGGAATACCAGCCGTACGGCGTGGTGGGCGTGATCGGCCCGTGGAACTACCCGGTCTTCACGCCGATCGGCTCCGCCGCGTACGCGCTCGCGGCCGGCAACGCCGTGGTGTTCAAGCCGAGCGAGTACACCCCGGCGGTCGGTCAGTGGCTGGTCGACAGGTTCGCCGAGGTGGTGCCGGAGCAGCCGGTGTTCCAGGCGGTGCACGGCTTCGGCGCGGTCGGCGCGGCGCTGTGCCGCTCCGGCGTCGGCAAGGTGGCGTTCACCGGCTCCACCGCCACCGCGAAGCGGGTGATGGCCGCCTGCGCGGAGACGCTCACCCCGGTGCTGCTGGAGGCCGGCGGCAAGGACGCCATGATCGTGGACAGCGACGCCGACCTGGACGCCGCGGCGGAGGCGTGCGTCTGGGGCGGGATGACGAACGCGGGTCAGACCTGCATCGGCATCGAGCGGGTCTACGCGGTCGACCAGGTCTTCGACGCCTTCGTGGAGAAGGTGGTGGCGAAGGCCGGGCGGCTGACTGTCGGCGCCGACGGGACCGACCTCGGGCCGATCACCATGCCGTCGCAGATCGACATCATCCGCCGGCACATCGACGACGCACTGAGCCGGGGCGGCCGGGCGGTGCTCGGCGGCCCGGAGGCGGTCCAGCCGCCGTACGTGCACCCGACGGTGCTCGTCGACGTGCCGGAGGACTCGGCCGCCGTGCAGGAGGAGACGTTCGGCCCGACGCTCGTCGTGAACCGGGTCCGCGACGTGGACGAGGCGGTCGAGCGGGCCAACGCGCTGCCGTACGGGCTCGGGGGTTCGGTCTTCGGCCGGGCGCGGGCGGTGGCGGTCGCGCGGCGGCTGCGCTCCGGCATGGCCTCGGTCAACTCGGCGCTGACCTTCGCCGGCATGTCGACGCTGCCGTTCGGCGGCACCGGCGAGTCCGGCTTCGGCCGCATCCACGGCGAGGAGGGGCTGCGCGAGTTCGGCCGCCCCAAGTCGGTCACCCGCCGCCGGGCCCGCTCGCTGCTGCCGGCGATGACGTTCGAGCGCACCCCGGCCGACATCGCCCGCATCGTCAAGATCGCCAAGCTGATGTACGGCCGGGGCCGCTGAGACAGCGCCTCAGAACAGCGTCAGCTCGTCGCGCTCGATGCCGCGCAGCTTGTCGTAGTCGACCACCACGCAGCGGATGCCCCGGTCGGTGGCGAGCACCCGCGCCTGCGGCTTGATCTCCTGCGCGGCGAACACGCCGGCCACCGGCGCGAGCAGCGGATCGCGGTTCATCAGCTCCAGGTAGCGGGTGAGCTGCTCCACGCCGTCGATCTCGCCGCGCCGCTTCACCTCGACCGCCACCGCGCCGCCGGTCGCGTCCCGGCAGAGCAGGTCGACCGGCCCGATCGCGGTCATGTACTCCCGCCGGACCAGCGTGAAGCCCTCCCCCAGCGTCTCCGGGTTCGCGGCCAGCAACTCCTGCAGGTGCGCCTCGACGCCGTCCTTGCGCAGGCCCGGGTCCACGCCCAGCTCGTACGACGTGTCCTGGAAGATCTCCTCCAGGGTGATGCGCAGCTCCTCGCCGGCCTTGTTGACCACCCGCCACACGCCGGGCGCCTCCTCCAGCCGGCAGGGCGGGCTCATCCAGTTCAACGGCTTGTACGCCCGGTCGTCCGCGTGGATCGACACCGAGCCGTCCGCCTTCACCATGAGCAACCGGGTGGCCGGCGGCAGGTGAGCCGAGAGCCGTCCGACATAGTCCACCGAGCACTTCGCAATGACCAACCGCACCCGCCGAGGGTAGCCGAGCCCTCGGCGGGTGCCGACGAGCGCCACTGGCGTACCGGTGCCATATTGAGATCGTGCTCGAAGTCCTCACCGGTTCCGGTCTGGCCGCCTCGGCGGGCCTGAACGCCTACATCCCCCTCCTGCTGATGGGTCTGCTGTCCCGCTACACCGACCTGGTCGAGCTGCCCAGCGGCTGGCAGTGGCTCGGCAACGGCTGGGTGGTGCTGATCCTCGCCGTCCTGCTCGTGGTCGAGACGGTGGCCGACAAGGTGCCGGTGGTCGACCACGTCAACGACGTGGTGCAGACGGTGGTCCGTCCGACCGCCGGCGGGCTCGCGTTCGGCGCGGGCGCCGGCTCGGAGACGGTCACCGTCAGCGACCCGGACACGTTCTTCTCCACGCACCAGTGGGTGCCGGTGGTGGTCGGCGTGCTCATCGCGCTCGGCGTGCACCTGCTCAAGGCCGCCGCCCGGCCGGTCATCAACGCGACCACGGCCGGCGTGGGCGCGCCGGTGGCCAGCACCGCCGAGGACGCGACGAGCGTGGTCATGTCGGTGGTGGCGCTGCTGCTGCCGGTGCTGGTGCTGGTGTTCCTGCTCGGCCTGGTGTTCTTCGTACCCTGGCTGTTCCGCCGCCGCCGGGAGCGGCGACGGGAGCGCGCCGCCGCCCGGGCGGCCGGCTTCCGCGTCTGACCCGCGCCGACTCCCGAAACCTCTAAAATCAGGGCAAGACACCCAAGGAGGTACGGGAAGATGACCGCGTCGTTGGAGATGCCCCGGGTCCAGGAGTGCGCCGTCCGGTCCTGCGCCTACAACCACACGAACGACTGCCACGCCTTCGCCATCACGATCGGCAGCAGCGACCACGCGCACTGCCACACGTTCGTGGAGATGCCGGTGCGCGGCGGCCTCGACCAGTTGGTCGCCCAGGTGGGGGCGTGTTCGCGCGCCGACTGCCGGCACAACGCCGACCTGGAGTGTCACGCCCCGGCCATCACCGTCGGCCCCGACATGGACATGGCCGACTGCATGACCTACCAGAGCCGCTGACCCACCCGGGCCGCCGCGGCGGGTTGTTAAGAAGGGGCCCCTTCTCTACCGGAGGCGTTAACAAGGGGCCCTTCCTTTCACCCCAGCGCGTTGGCGTCGCGGATCACCGTGACCAGCTCGTCGATGATGCCGGTGAGCGCGAAGTCCTTCGGCGTGAACACCCGGGCCACCCCGGCCGCCCGCAGCGTCTCGGCGTCGGCGGCCGGGATGATCCCGCCCACCACCACCGGCAGGTCGCCCCGCCCGGCCGCCCGCAGCCCGTCCAGCACCGCCGGCACGGCGGCCAGGTGCGAGCCGGAGAGCACGCTGAGCCCGACCAGGTCGACGTCCTCCTCCACGGCGGCCGCCACGATCTGCCCGGCGGTCAGCCGGATGCCCTGGTAGACCACCTCGAACCCGGCGTCGCGGGCGCGTACCGCGATCTGCTCCGCGCCGTTGGAGTGCCCGTCCAGCCCCGGCTTGCCGACCAGCAGCCGCAGGCGGCCGCTGCCCAGCTCCCGGGCGGTCGCGGCGACCCGCTCGCGGACCCCGGCGAGGGTCGCGTCACCGGCTGTCCCGACCGCCCCGGCCAGTCCGGTCGGCGCGCGGTACTCGCCGTACACCTGGCGCAGCGCGCCCGCCCACTCGCCGGTGGTGACCCCGGCCCGGACGCATCCGAGCGTCGCCGGCATCAGGTTCGTCGTGGTGGCGGCGTCCGCGCGCAGCTTCGCCAGCGCCTCCTCCACCGCCGCCGCGTCCCGGCCGGCCCGCCATTCGCGTACGCCCGCGGTGGCCGCCTCCTCGACGGCCGGGTCCACCTGCTCGATCGCCTCGGCGCCCGCAGCGGTGAGCGGGGACGACTCGGTCTCGGTGAACCGGTTGACGCCGACCACCACGTCCGAGCCAGACTCCATCCGGCGGCGCCGGTCGGCGAGCGAGGCCACCAGCGCGCTCTTGAGGTAGCCGGACTCGACGGCGGTGACCACGCCGCCCATCTCCAGCACCTTCTCCAGCTCGACGCGGGCGCCGGAGACGATGTCGTCGACCAGCGCGGTCATCACGTGCGAGCCGGCGAACAGGTCCGGGTACTCCAGCAGGTCCGACTCGTACGCCAGCACCTGCTGCATGCGCAGCGACCACTGCTGGTCCCAGGGGCGGGGCAGGCCCAGCGCCTCGTTCCAGGCGGGCAGCTGCACGGCGCGGGCGCGGGCGTCGCGGGACAGCGTGACGCCCAGCATCTCCAGCACGATCCGCTGGATGTTGTTCTCCGGCTGCGCCTCGGTCAGGCCCAGCGAGTTGACCTGGACGCCGTAGCGGAACCGGCGCTGCTTCGGGTTCTCCACGCCGTAGCGGTCGCGGGTGATCTCGTCCCAGAGCGCGCCGAACGCGCGCATCTTGGCGATCTCCTCGACGAACCGCACCCCGGCGTTGACGAAGAACGAGATCCGCTGGACCACGTCGCCCATCCGCTCGGGCGGCACCTGGCCGGAGTCGCGCACGGTGTCCAGCACGGCGACGGCGGTGGCCAGCGCGAAGCCGACCTCCTGCACCGGCGTCGCGCCGGCCTCCTGGAGGTGGTACGAGCAGATGTTCACCGGGTTCCACCGGGGCATCTCGCGCAGCGTGTACGCGATCACGTCGGCGGTCAGCCGCAGCGACGCCGCCGGCGGGAAGATGTACGTCCCCCGGGACAGGTACTCCTTGATGATGTCGTTCTGGGTGGTGCCGGCGCAGCGGCTCAGCTCGGCGCCCTGCTCGGCGGCGACGGTGCCGTAGAGGCCGAGCAGCCACATGGCCGGGGCGTTGATGGTCATCGAGGTGTTCATCTCGGCGAGCGGGATGCCCTCGAACAGCGCCCGCATGTCGCCCAGGTGCGCCACCGGCACGCCGACCCGGCCCACCTCACCGGAGGCCAGCTCGTGGTCAGGGTCGTACCCCGTCTGGGTGGGCAGGTCGAAGGCGACCGACAGGCCGGTCTGCCCCTTCGCCAGGTTGCGGCGGAAGAGCGCGTTGGTGGCCGCGGCGGAGGAGTGCCCGGCGTACGTGCGCATCACCCACGGGCGGTCCCGCTCCGGCAGCCGTCCCGGCGTCGCGTCGTCCATGGCCGGAGTTTAAGTTACCGTTCAGTAAAAGAGAGTGTGGAAAACCACACAACCCGAGGCCCGCACCGGTGGGCCGACGTGCGGCCGGCCCACCGTACGAGTCATTCGCTGCGGGCGGTCTCCGGGCCAGTGATCCGTTCCAGCAGCGGCAGGGTGGCGGCGACGACGGCGAGGCAGCCCAGCACGCCGAGCGCCACCACCGCCGCGAACCCGGCCCCCGGCATGCGCAGGTCGTAGCCCATCTGCGCGCGCAGGAACAGGTGCGCGGCGGCCAGTCCCATCCCGACCGCGACCACGGCGACGGTCAGCAGCGGCACCACGCTCTCCAGCGTCACCACGCGGCGCAGCAGCCGTACCGGGGCACCACTGAGCCGCAGCAGGCTGAACGGCCGCTTCCGTTCGCTGAGGCCGGCCGCCACTGCCACGGCCAGGCTGCACCCGGCGAGCACGAGACCGGCCACCACGACGATGTCGGCCAGCCGCTGCCAGCCCCGCATCGTGTCGGCGAAGTCAGCCTCGAAGTCGCCGGGCACGTTCGGCGCCACGAAGAAGGTGGGGAACGCGGCTTCGAGGACCGTTCGGGCCCGCTCCACTGCCACCGGGTCCTCCGCGTCGACCGCTACCGAATCAGCCGGGAGTCCCGCGAGGGCAGCCGGGTCCACGGGGGACGACGGCCAGACCCGGTCGGCCGAGGCGGACTCCCGCCAGGGGATCAGGCCCGGCGGCACCTCGGCGACGCTCACGCCGGCTGCGCACCGCCCGTACGCGGGTGGGATGTCCGCGCAGGCGATCACACCGGAGTCGCGGCCGTCACCGCGTACCGGGTTCTCCCGGACGAGCACCGGGTTGCGTACCCCGGGAATCGCCGCGAGATCGGCCAGCAGCGTGCCGGGCGCCGGGGCGTCGTCCATCAGCACCATCGACAGCCGGCCGGCCTCCAGGGAGCCCCGGGGCGCCGGACCACGCTCGAACGTGATCGTCCCCATCACGCCGACGGCCACCGTCGTGACGAACAGCGCGAGCATCACCCCGCCCACCGCGCGGAACCCGGCGGCCGGATTTACGGCGAGCCGGCGCGCGGCGATGAGCGCGGCGGGCCGGCTGGCGCGAGCGGCCATCGCCCGGGCGCCGACCATGGTCAGCCACGGGCCGCCCGTGATCAGCCCGACCATGACAAGCAGCAATGCGGGCAGGAACAGCGCGGTCTGACCGTCCGACGTGGGGGGCCGGTACACCAGGGCGAAGCCCAGCCCGGCCAGGCCGAGCGCGAGCGGGATCAGCCGGTACACCCGGGGCGGCCGGGGCGTGACCCGGCGGGTGACGCCGAGCGGGGAGATCCGGACCCGGCGCAGCGCGAGCCAAGCCGCGGCCGCCGCGCCCGCCGGCACGCCGAGCGCCACCAGGACGGCCTCCGGCGCACCGAGGGCCATGTCGCCGGGGAAGAACGGCATGCCGGTGAACGGGATGCCGGCGAGCTGCCCACGGAACGCGAAGAACACCGCGAAGCCGGCCGCCGCGCCGGCCGCCGCCGCGAGCGCGGCCTCGACGGCCGCGACCGTCGAGATCTGCCGGGGCGTGGCCCCGACCAGCCGCATCGCGGCGAACCGTTGCTCCCGCCGGGCGGCGCCGAGCCGGGTCGCCGTGCCGATGAAGACGAGCACGGGGAACAGCAGCCCGCCCGCGACCACGCCGAGGATGAGGTCCACAGCCGCCCCCGGCAGCGGGGCGCCGTTGCCGTCGAGCCGGGTGACCTTCCGGACCTGGTCCAGCCTTCCGACCTGATCCGGGGTGCCGCCGACCAGGACGAGCAGCGTGTCCGGCGAGGTGAGCGCCGCCGGCCCGATCTCGCCGAGGTCCCGGTCCGGGTAGCGGTCGGCGAGTTGGTCGGCCGGCGTGGTGGCCAGCAGCTTCCGCAGCGCCGGGGAGGCGTAGTACTCGCCGGGGCCGGGCGTACGAGGGACGCCGATCGGCGTGGGCGCGTCCGGACCGGTGGCGGCGACGTCGACGCGGACGATCTGATCGCCCCGGAAGTAGTCGGACCGGGTCGACCACAGCAGCGGATTGGCGGACCCGCCCACCGTCTCCTGCGGGTACATCGACGCGTAGCGGGTGAGCTGGGCGTCGGTGGCGTGCACCCCGGCGAGCGTGGTGAGCAGCAGCCCGGTGCCGACCGCGACGGCGGCGGCGATGGCGACCAGCCGGACCAGCGCCTCCCGGCCACCCGCGACGGCGAGCCGGAGCGCGAGCCCGATCACGAGACGACCCCGGCGGGGGCGTTGACCCGACCGTCCCGCACCATGACCTCCCGGTCGGCGTACGCGGCGATGCGCGCCTCGTGCGTCACCAGGACGACTGTGGTGCCCTTCTCGCGGGCGGCGTCCAACAGCAGCGTCATCACCTCCTCGCCGGTGAGCGAGTCGAGCGCGCCGGTGGGCTCGTCGGCGAACAGCACCCGCGGCTCGGCGACCAGGCCGCGAGCCAGCGCGACCCGCTGGGCCTGCCCGCCGGACAGCTCGCCGGAGCGGCGGTGCTCCAGGCCGGCCAGCCCGAGCCGCTCGAACCAGCCCCGCGCCGCGCGCAGCGCCGGGGTGCGGCGGACGCCGCGCAGCAGCAGCGGCAACGCCACGTTCTCGGCCGCGGTGAGTTCCGGCACGAGCTGGCCGAACTGGAAGACGAAGCCGAAGCTGTCCCGGCGCAACGTGCTCCGGTCGGCCTCGCCGAGCGTGTCGATCCGGGCGCCGTCGAACCGGACCTCACCGGAGTCGGGGCGCAGGATGCCGGCCAGGCAGTGCAGCAACGTCGACTTGCCGGAGCCGCTCGGTCCCATCACGGCGACCACCTCACCGGCCGCCACGGCGAGGCTCGCGCCGCGCAGGGCGGGTGTCTCGCCGAACGCGTACGTGACGTCGCGTGCCTCGATCATCGGGCTCATGGCCGTACCGCCTTTCTCAGGGCGTCCAGCCGGGCGCCTGTCGTCTCGATCCACCGCAGGTCCGCCTCCAGGTGGTAGAGGCCGTGGTCGGCCAGCATCACGTCGACGAGTTCGCCGCTGCGTTTGATCTCGGTGAGTTCGCGCATCCGGCGCAGGTGGGCGGCGCGCTGGGTGTCCAGGTACTCCTCGGCCGGGCGGTCGAGCATCAGCGCGAGCACGACCTTGGTGAACAGCAGGGTCTGCAGGTGCGGTTCCGGCTCGACCGGCTCGGTCAGCCAGTGCTCCACCTCGGTGGCGCCCAGGTCGGTGATGACGTAGCGCTTGCGGTCCGGCCCCGCGCCGGGAGCGACGTCGCCGACCACCACCTTGCCGTCGCGGGCCAGCCGGCTCAGCGTCGAGTAGACCTGCCCGTACGGCAGCGGCTTGCCGCGCCCGAAGAAGGTGTCGTAGTCGCGCTTGAGGTCGTAGCCGTGGCTCGGTTCGCGTTCGAGCAGCCCGAGCAGGGTCAGGGGAACCGTCATGCCCAGAGACTACACCGAGTGTATACCTCGCGTATATAGCTGACCCGGCAGTGGAACGGGCGACCGCACGACGCACACTTGACGGCATGGAGAACGAGCTCGCGATTTCCGTGCGAGGGCTGCGCAAGGCGTACGGCGACAACGTCGCCGTGGCCGGGGTGGACCTGGACGTCCACCGGGGCGAGGTGTTCGCCCTGCTCGGCCCGAACGGCGCCGGCAAGACCACAACGGTCGAGATCCTGGAGGGCTACCGGCAGCGCGACGCCGGCGAGGTACGCGTCCTCGGCGCCGACCCCGCCCACCCCGACGCCGGCTGGCGCTCCCGGGTCGGCATCGTGCTCCAGGGCACCGGCGAGTTCGACGAGCTCAGCGTCATCGAGGTGGTCCGCCACTTCTCCGGCTTCTACCCGGGCGCCGACGACCCGGACAAGGTGGTCGAGCGGGTCGGGCTGGGTGCCAAGGCAAAGGCGCGTACGCACACGCTCTCCGGCGGGCAGAAGCGCCGCCTCGACGTGGCGCTGGGCATCATCGGCCGCCCCGAGCTGCTCTTCCTCGACGAGCCGACCACCGGCTTCGACCCGGAGGCCCGGCGCGAGTTCTGGGAGCTGATCCGGGACCTGTCCGCCGCCGGCACCACGATCGTGCTCACCACGCACTACCTGGACGAGGCCGAGGCGCTCGCCGACCGGGTCGGCGTGATCGCCGCCGGCCGGGTGATCGAGGTCGCGCCGCCGAACCGGCTGGGCAACCGGCAGGAGTCGCTGGCGACCGTCTCCTGGCGTACCCCGGACGGAACGCCGGCCTCGGCGGAGACCGCGACGCCGACGGCGCTGGTGTACGACCTGGCCGCGCGCTTCGGCGGCGAGGTACCAGGCCTCACCGTGACGCGGCCGACCCTGGAAGACGTCTACCTGCGGATGATCGGACACTCATGACCACCACGACGAACCCCGCGGCACCGGTCACCGCCGCAGCGGCCCGGCGGTCCGGCGCGGGCGCGCTGGCGCTGCGCCAGGGGCGGCTGGAGATCACCCAGTTCCTGCGCAGCCGGGAGTCCGTCGTGTTCACGATGGGCTTCCCGATCATCATGATCCTGATCTTCGCGGCGATCTTCAGCGACGAGATCGCGCCCGGGGTCAGCTACACGCAGTACTTCATCACCGGCATGATCGCGACGGGCCTGATGACCGTCAGCTTCCAGAACCTCGGCATCTGGATCCCGATCGAGCGGGACCGGGGCGTGCTCAAGCGCTACCGCGGTACGCCGATGCCGAAGTGGGTCTGGTTCGCCGGCAAGGTGATCATGGTGGTGGCCATCGGCATCGCCGAGACCGTGCTGCTGCTCGCCGTCTCGGTGGCGATGTTCGACCTGGACCTGCCGCAGACCACCGCCAAGTGGCTGACGTTCGCCTGGGTCTCCGTCCTCGGCGTCACCGCCTGCACGCTCTGCGGCATCGCCATCTCGTCGCTGGCCCGCACCGCCCGCAGCGGCTCGGCGGTGGTCACCCCGGTCGCGCTGGTGCTCCAGTTCATCTCCGGCGTGTTCTTCGTCTTCACCAGCCTGCCCACCTGGATGCAGCAGGTCGCGGCGATCTTCCCGCTGAAGTGGATGTGCCAGGGGCTGCGCTCGGTCTTCCTGCCGGACAGCTTCGGCGCACGGGAGCCGGGCGGCTCGTTCGAGCTGGGCACCGTCGCGCTGGTGCTGGGCGCCTGGTGCGTCATCGGCCTGGTGCTCTGCCTGACCACGTTCCGCTGGACCACCAAGCGCGACGGCTGAGGTGTAAGGAAGGGCCCCCTATTAACGCCTGCGGTAGAGAAAGGGCCCCTTCTTAACGCGCGCCCGGCGGTGGCACACTCGCCGGCATGGCACCCACGCTGTCCCGGCGTACCCTGCTCGGCGCCGCCGCCGGCGTGGCCGGCGCCGCGGTGGTCGGCGGCCTGGCCGCCCGGCAACTCTCCGGCCCCCGCCCGGGACCGGCGCCGGCCCTGCCGGACGCCCCGGCCGGCGACGAACGGCTGATCCGCATCGCGTCCGCCGCGCGCGGCCGCGAGGTGGACTTCTGGACGGCGGTGCCCGACGGGTACGGCGACGGCCGCGGCCTGCCCGTCTGCCTGGTGCTGCACGGCGCGTCGGCCACTCCGCGCGACTACGGCCGGTTCGGGCTGGCCCGCTTCCTCACCGACGCGGTACGCCGGGGCGCCCCGCCGTTCGCGCTCGCGGGCGCCACCGGGGGGCGGCTGTCCTGGCGTGCCGCCGGTGACGACGACCCGCAGCGGATGGTGCGCGAGGAGGTGCCCACCTGGTGCGCCCGGCGCGGCTTCGACAGCAGCCGGCTGGCCGTGTGGGGCTGGTCGATGGGCGGCTTCGGCGCGTTGCTGCTCGCCGAGACGTACCCGAAGTGGCTGCGGATGGCGGCGGCCTTCTCCCCCGCGGTGAGCCCCGGCGACGCGGTCTTCACCGGCGTGGCGAAGCTGCGCGGCACCCCGGTCGGGCTCTGGTGCGGCCGGCAGGACAACTTCCTCAAAGACGTCCGGGCGCTGGCCCGGGCGCTGCCCGAGGAGCCGGTACGCGCCGCCTGGGCCGACGGGCGGCACAACTTCGGCTACTGGGGCGCTGTCATCCCGGACGCGTTCGCGCTGCTCGGCGCCGCGCTCGACCCGCCCCGGACGTGAACCGCCCCCGGCCGCGCGGGCCGGGGGCGGGACGGCCCGGTCAGTACGAGTAGAAGCCCTGGCCGGTCTTGCGGCCCAGGTCGCCGGCGGTGGCCATGCGCTGGAGCAGCTCCGGCGGGAAGAACTTCTCGTCGGCGGTGTCGGTGTAGATGTTGCGGGTCGCGTTCAGGAGCACGTCCACGCCGGTCAGGTCGACGGTGGCCAGCGGGCCCATGGCGTGGCCGAAGCCCAGCTTGCAGGCGGTGTCCAGGTCCTCGGCGGAGATCACGCCGGACTCGACGAGCTTGACCGCCTCCATCGCCAGCGCGCAGATCAGCCGGGTGGTGACGAAACCGGCGATGTCCCGGTTGACCACCACCACCGTCTTGCCGATCTCCTCGGCGAACGACTTGACGGTGTCCATCGTCGCGTCGCTGGTCTTGTAGCCGCGTACCAGCTCGCAGAGCTTCATCATCGGCACCGGCGAGAAGAAGTGGGTGCCGACGACCGACTCCGGGCGCTCGGTGGCGGTGGCGATCTGGGTCACCGGGATGGCCGAGGTGTTGGTGGCCAGCACGGCGTCCGCCTTGCAGATCTTGTCCAGCGCGCGGAACACCTCGTGCTTGATCTCGATCTTCTCGAAGACCGCCTCGACCACGATGTCCGCGTCGGCGGCGGCCTCCAGCTCGGTCGTCAGGGTGATCCGGGCCAGCGTCGCCTCGACCTCGGACGCCTCGATCTTGCCCTTCTCGGCGAACTTCGTCAGCGACTTCCGGATGCCGTCCACGCCCCGCTTCGTGGCCGCGTCGTCGATGTCGCGCAGCGTCACCTGCCAGCCCGCCTGCGCCGCCACCTGGGCGATGCCCGAGCCCATCAGCCCGGCACCGACGACCGCGAGTCGACCCGCCATCTGCTTCTCCCTCGCCGTGTTCTGCAACGTCTGCCAGAACCCTACTTAACGACGGATAAGCAGCGGCTGTCAGATGGCCAGGTCCGGCTCCTCCGGCGCGGTGCCGCGTTCCACCTCGACGCCGAGCGCCCGCAGGTCCGCCACGAAGTCCGGGTAGCCCCGGTCGACGTGGTGCACGTGCGAGACCTCGGTCAGCCCGTCCGCGCAGAGCCCGGCGATGATCAGACCGGCGCCGGCCCGGATGTCCGTCGCGCGTACCGGGGCGCCGGACAGCCGCTCCCGGCCGCACACCAGCGCGTGGTGGCCGTCGGTACGGATCTCCGCGCCCAGCCGCATCATCTCGTTGGCGAACATGAACCGCCCGTCGAAGATGTTCTCGGTGATCAGCGAGCCGCCCTCGCTCACCGCCGCCAACCCGATCGCCATCGGCAGCAGGTCGGTGGCGAAACCCGGGTACGGCAGCGTCACCACGTCCACCGCCCGGGGGCGGTCGTCCATCCGTACCCGGAAGGCGTCGCCCCGGGTCTCGACCAGGCCGCCGGCCGCGACCAACTTGTCCAGCGCCACCTCCAGGTACGCCGGGTCCAAGCCGGTCACCGTCACGTCGCCGCGGGTCATCGCGGCGGCGAACGCCCAGGTCCCGGCCACGATCCGGTCCCCCACCGTGGCGTGCCGGACCGGCCGCAGATCGGGTACGCCGACGATGTGCAGCGTCGATGTGCCGGCCCCTTCGATCCGCGCGCCCATCCGGGTCAGCATGGTGCAGATGTCGACGATCTCCGGCTCCCGGGCCGCGTTGTCGATCGTCGTGGCGCCCCGGGCCAGGACCGCCGCCATGACCAGGTTCTCGGTCGCCCCGACGCTCGGGAAGTCCAGCACGATGTCCGCGCCGTGCAGCCCGTCCGGCGCCTCGGCGATGACGAAGCCGTGCTCACCGGAGATCTCCGCGCCCATCCGGGCCAGCCCGGCGATGTGCATGTCCAGGCCGCGGGAGCCGATGGCGTCACCGCCCGGGTGGGCCACCCGCACGTGCCCCCGGCGGGCCAGCAGCGGGCCGAGCACGCAGATCGACGCGCGCAGCCGCCGCACCAGGTCGTAGTCGGCCTCCGCGCCCGGCCGTTCCGGCACGTCGATGAGCACCGAGCGGGACCGCTCCACACCGCCGTGGGCCACCATCGGGTCGACCGGGTCGTCCGGGCCGAAACGTACGCCGCAGCCGAGCCGCCGCAGCACCTCGCCCATGATCGCGATGTCGGTGATCCGGGGCACGTTGGTGATCAGGCTGCGGCCGGGCGCGAGCAACGCGGCGGCCATCAGCTTCAGCGCGGAGTTCTTCGCACCCACCACGTGCACGGTGCCGTCGAGCCGGGCGTCACCGCGTACCCGGATGACGTCGACGTCGTTGAGGGCCGGATCTCCCGCGTCCCCCGGCCCTACCGGGCTCGGCCGGGCCGGGATCGTCAGTTCCGGTATCCGTAGGCTGTGCGTCATGGCCGTCCACCTCACGCGCATCTACACCAAGGCCGGCGACGCCGGCATGACCAGGCTGAGCAACAACGAGCAGGTGCCGAAGACCGATCCGCGCATCGCCGCGTACGCGGACGTGGACGAGTGCAACGCCTCGATCGGCGTCGCGCTCGCCCTGGGGCAGCTCTCGGACGAGCTGCGAGCCGTGCTGGAGTCCGTGCAGAACGACATGTTCGACGTCGGCGCGGACCTGGCGACGCCGGTGGAGCCGGACCCGAAGTACCCGCCGCTGCGGGTGACCGAGGAGTACGTCGAGCGCCTCGAGGGCTGGTGCGACGAGTACAACGCGCGCCTGAGCAAGCTCGACTCCTTCATCCTCCCCGGCGGCACCGCGGGCGCGGCACTGCTGCACGTGGCACGGACGACCGCCCGGCGCGCCGAGCGTGCGGCATGGGCGCTGGTCGCACACGACCCCGATCGGACCAGCCCCCTGCCGGCAAAGTATCTCAACCGGCTCTCCGATTTGCTCTTTATCCTGTCAAGAACGGCAAATCCGGACGGCGACGTGCTATGGGTTCCGGGCGGGAAGCGCTGACCATCCGCATCACGTGGAGCGCTGGGTACCCGGCCTGACGCCGGCCAGTCCTTCGCAGGGCCGGCTTCTCGGCTCGTAGATACGCAAAAGGCCGGCACCCGTCTCGGGGTGCCGGCCTTTCACGCTTGTGTGCTTACTTGTTCCAGTGTTCGGCGACGAGGTCGGCGGCCTGCTGTTCCCACTGGGCGTAGTGGTCGGGGTAGGCGCTCACCTGGACGGTCTGGGCGGCCTTGGTCAGCGGCATGTCCTGCCAGCCGTCGACCTGCTTCAGACCCTTCAGAAACGCGGTCGTGGAGTACTCGGGGTCGGTGATCTGCTCGACCGTGCCCCAGCCGGAGGAGGGGCGCTGCTGGAACAGGCCCTGCGAGTCGTGGTCGTTACGGTCACCCAGGTGGCCGAGGTTCTCCAGCTTCGACTCCTGCAGCGCCGTGGCGATCTCGAAGCGCAGGTTCTCGTCCGGCACCCGGCAGTGCGCCCGCATGAACTCCCAGCCCAGCTCCGGCGTCCACCGCTCGCCCGGGTGGAAGCCGAACGGGTTGTCCTTCGGGATCTCCAGCTCCAGGTGCATGCCGATGTCCACGACGACCCGCGCCGCGCGCAGCGCCTGCCCGTCGAGCATGCCGAGCCGG
>NZ_LIVU01000006.1:772-544261 GCF_001905625.1 Micromonospora sp. TSRI0369 | reverse complement strand
TCGTCCCCCAGGCCGCCGAGGAAATCCGCAAGCGCAAGTGAGCGTCGCGTGACAGAAGGCCGCCGCCCGGTGATCCGGGCGGCGGCCTTTTCTCGTGGGGAGCTGATCGGCGGGCCGGGGAGCTGAGCCGGCCCGCCGATCAGCCCGTCAGGGTGCCCCTCAGCAGGCTGTCGCCGGAGTGATCGGGCTTGTTGTCGTACTGCTCCGCGCTGATGTCGACCACGGTGTAGGTGCGCAGGTCGACGTTCGGGGGAATCGGCAGGAGCGCGTCCCCTGATCCGTTGCTCAGCGTACCCACGGAGAACATATCCATCGTGTTCGGATCGATCAGCCAGACCTCGTAGTACCCCGGAACGGTCGGGAGATTCGTCACGTGCAGATGCAATCGGTGGTCGCCGAGCACCCGGGCGTCGCCGGAGGCGTCCTTCGGTGTCGAGCCGAACGCGGCGAGCGGCGCGCTGGCCACCACCGGCGGCTCGGGATCGGTGTCCGTGCCGCCGCCGAGCACCGCGGCGGTGCCGGCGACACCGATCACCGCGGCGGCGGTGGCGGTGACCGCCGTGGTCGCCCACCCCGGCCAGCGCCGGCCCCGCCGCGTTCGGCGCGAGACGGCGGGTACGGCGACCGGCTCGACCGGGTCGGCCGGGCGCGGCAGGCGCCGCTCGGTCAGCGCCGGCAGTTCCTCGGCGGCCCGGATCTCGGCCATGATGCCCTGCCAGATGTGCTCCGGCGGGTCGGGCAGATCGGCCAGACCCTGGGTGCCCGCGCCGAGCCCGGCGACGTGCTGGAGCGTCTCCACCTCGCCCCGGCAGTGGTCGCAGGTGTCGAGATGGGTGGCCTCGCCGTCAGCCGCCTCGCTCTCACCGAGCGCCAGAAAGACCAGCCGGTCGTGGTCCAGGTGCTGCACCGTCCACCTCCCATCTGCGTTTCAGGCTCTGCATGCCGCGTCTGATGTGACTTTTGACAGTGCCTAACGGCACTCCGGTCACCGCCGCGATCTGCTGGTGTGTCAGGTCGTCGTAGAACGCCAGCTCGAGCATCCGGCGTTGTTCGTCGGGGAGCCGGGCCAGTTCGTCGGCGACCACCAGCCGGTCGACCACGGTGTCCGGGTCGGGGCCGGTGGAGACCGGCTCCGGCAGTTGCTTGACGGTCTCGACCACGCGCGTCTCCCGGGCCGAGGCCCGGATCCGGTCGACCACCTTGCGCCGCCCGATTCCGAGCAGCCAGCCGACCAGTGAGCCTTTCGCCGGGTCGAACGTCTCCCGGCCCAGCCAGGCGGCGACGAACGTCGCCTGGGTCACGTCCTCTGCGTCGCTGCGGTTGACGAGCGTCGTGGTGGCCAGGTGCAGCACCGCTCGGCCGTACCGGTCGTACGCCTCTCGCAGGGCGGCCTCGTCGCCGTCGCGGAACCGGGTGGCGAGGTCGTCCTCGCCCGGCGGTTCGGGGCCCTGTCTCGCCGCCTTCACCGGGCGGCTCGCCTTCCGTGGGGCATGCCCGACTGTAACTCCCACAGCCCTCGCCCCACTCTTCCGGTGTGTCAGTGACGACCCTCGTCACCTCTCCTTCGTCGCCGGAAGGCCCGACGGATGCGCCCGGAGACAGGAAAAAGAAATCGGATCCGGGCGCATCCGGGGGCGACGGAGCCGGCGTAACCCGTTCTGCAAGCCAGGCCTGACGAATCAGCATGAACTACCAGGAGGCAGACAATGCAGTACGCGATGTTCCGTCGGGTCGCCGCGGGCGGCGCGGTGGCCGCCCTCACCTTCGCCGGCGTCGGCGCCGCCACCATGAGCCCGGCCTACGCCGCCTCGTCGAAGGTCTCCGTGGTCCACGGCATCCCGGACACCCCGGTCGACGTGTACGTCAACGGCGAGAAGACGCTGAACAACTTCAAGCCCGGCGACGTGGCCGGCCCGCTCACCCTGCCCGAGGGGGAGTACGACATCGCCCTGACCAAGCCGGGCGAGGCGATCGACAAGGCGATCCTGAAGGTGGACGACGCCGCGGTGCCGGGCGGGGCGAACATCAGCCTCGCCGCGCACCTGAGCGCCGACGGCAACCCGCAGATCACGCCGTTCGTCAACGACGTGTCCAAGGTGGGCGCCGGCAAGGCCCGGCTGATCGTCCGGCACACCGCCGCCGCCCCGGCCGTCGACGTGCGGGCCGGCGGCAAGCCGGTCTTCGAGAACCTGACCAACCCGAAGGAGGCCAAGGCCGACGTGGCCGCCGGCGCGGTGAAGGCGGACGTGGTGCTGGCCGGCACCGACACCGTCGCCATCGGCCCGGCCGACCTGAACCTCAAGGAGGGCACCGCCACCATCGTCTACGCCATCGGTTCGGCCGAGGCGAAGAACCTGAGCGTGGTCGCCCAGACCATCAGCGGCCTGCACTCGGCGCCGGGCGGCGTGCCCAGCGGCACCGGCGGCCAGGCCGGCACCGGCGTGGACACCTGGTGGTACGTGCTGGCCGGGGCCGGCGTGCTGCTCCTGGTCGGCGGCGGTGCGCGGGTGGCGGCAACCGCCCGGGCCGGTCGCCGGTGACGGTGCGCAACCGCGGGGCGCTGGCGGCGATGGCCGCCGGCGCCGCCGCGCTCACCCTGGCGGGCGTGGTGGCGTGCGGGTCCGAGCCCGCCGGGGACGTCGGCGGCGACGAGGTGGCCGCCCTGTCCAGCGCCACGCCCACGCCGGCCGCCTCGGCGGCGGGCTCGGTGCCGGTGAACCCGGGCACGCTGCCCGCAGGCAGCGAGATCGTGCCGCCGGTGAAGCTGAGCATCCCGCCGATCCGGGTCACCGCCACCGTCGACCCGGTGGGTGTGAACGAGCGCACCGACGAGTTCGAGGTGCCACCCAGCGTGGACCAGGTCGGCTGGTACCGCTACGGCCCGGGGCTGGAGGCCGACGCCGGCTCGGTGGTGATCGCCGGGCACGTGGACAGCGCCGAGCAGGGCAAGGGGGCGTTCTTCCGGCTGCGCGAGCTGGACCGGGGCGACCGGCTCACCGCCACCGGCTCGGACGGCCGCGAGCGCTCCTACCGGGTGGTGGCCCGGGAGGAGTACCGGAAGACGAAGATCCCGCTGGAGCGGTACTTCGCGCGCGACGGCAAACCCCGCCTCACGCTGATCACCTGCGGCGGGCCGTTCGACGCGAAGACCCGGAGCTACCGGGACAACATCGTGGTCACCGCCGTTCCCCTGTGAGCGCGAGGAGTGAGCCGCCGGACCGCCCCGTCCCACCCCCGCGCGGGACGGGGCGGTCCGGCCCCCGGCGGCGGGTTCGCAGGCCGTTAGGCTGAACGGTGATGGCATACCTTGATCACGCGGCGACGACCCCGATGCTCGACGAGGCACTCGAGGCGTACGTCGCGACCGCCCGCGAGGTGGGGAACGCGTCGTCGCTGCACGCGGCGGGCCGCCGTGCCCGGCGGCGGGTGGAGGAGTCCCGTGAGCGGGTGGCCGCCGCGCTCGGCGCCCGTCCCTCCGAGGTGATCTTCACCGGTGGCGGGACGGAGAGCGACAACCTCGCCGTGAAGGGCGTCTTCTGGGCCCGCCGCGCGGCCCGGGCCGACCGGGTCCGGGTGGTCTCCAGCTCGGTAGAGCACCACGCCGTGCTGGACGCGGTGGACTGGCTGGTCGAGCACGAGGGCGCGCAGGCCGGTCTCCTCCCGGTGGACGCGGTCGGCCGGCTCGACCCCGAGCGCCTGCGCGCCGAGCTGACCGAGCACGGCGAGCGGGTGGCGGTGGTCACCGCCATGTGGGCCAACAACGAGGTCGGCACCGTGCAGCCGGTCGCCGAGCTGGCCGCCGTCGCCGCCGCGCACGGCGTGCCGTTCCACACCGACGCCATCCAGGCGGTCGGCCAGGTGCCTGTCGACTTCGCCGCCAGCGGGGTGTCCGCGCTCACCGTGACCGGGCACAAGCTCGGCGGACCGACCGGCGTGGGCGCGCTGCTGCTGGCCCGCGACGTGGCCGCGACCCCGCTGCTGCACGGCGGCGGCCAGGAGCGCGACGTCCGCTCCGGCACGCTGGACACCGCCGGCATCGTCGCGTTCGCCGTCGCCGTCGAGACCGCGGTGAAGGGCCAGCAGGAGTACGCGGCGCGCGTCGCCGCGCTCCGCGACGAACTGGTCGAGCGGGTCCGGCATGCCGTCCCCGAGGTGATCTTCAACGGTGACCCGGCCGACCGGCTCCCCGGCAACGCGCACTTCTCCTTCCCCGGCTGCGAGGGGGACGCGCTGCTGCTGCTCCTGGACGCCCAGGGCATCGCCTGCTCGACCGGGTCGGCCTGCTCGGCCGGGGTGGCCCAGCCCTCGCACGTGCTGCTGGCCATGGGCGCCGACGACGACCGGGCCCGGTCCTCGCTGCGCTTCACGCTCGGGCACACCAGCACCGGCGCGGACGTGGACGCGCTGATCGCCGCGCTGCCCGCCGCTGTGGAGCGGGCGCGCCGCGCGGCCGCCCTGCGTACGCCCCGCTGACCCGGATACGCTCGGTGAGGACGAGGGGAGTGGGCCGGTGAGGGTTCTGGCGGCGATGTCGGGCGGGGTGGACTCCGCCGTCGCGGCGGCGCGGGCGGTGGAGGCCGGGCACGACGTGACGGGCGTGCACCTGGCGTTGGCCCGCAACCCGCAGACGTACCGCACCGGCGCCCGGGGCTGCTGCACGCTGGAGGACTCCCGGGACGCCCGGCGCGCCGCCGACGTGCTGGGCATCCCCTTCTACGTGTGGGACATGGCCGACCGGTTCCACGACGACGTGGTGGACGACTTCGTGGCCGAGTACGCCGCCGGGCGTACCCCGAACCCGTGCCTGCGCTGCAACGAGAAGATCAAGTTCGCGGCGGTGCTGGACCGGGCCGTGGCCCTGGGCTTCGACGCCGTGGTGACCGGTCACCACGCCCGGCTCGGCTCCGACGGGCTGCTGCGGCGCAGCGTCGACGCGGCCAAGGACCAGTCGTACGTGCTGGCGGTGCTGACCCGCGCGCAGCTCGACCGGTCGATCTTTCCGCTCGGCGACTCGACAAAGGCCGAGGTGCGCGCGGAGGCCGCCCGGCGCGGCCTGGCGGTCGCCGACAAGCCGGACTCGCACGACATCTGCTTCATCGCCGACGGCGACACCCGCGGTTTCCTCGCCGAGCGGCTCGGCGAGGCGCCCGGCCAGGTGGTGGACGCGCTCACCGGCGCGGTGGTGGGCAGTCACAGCGGCGCCTACCAGTACACCGTCGGGCAGCGGCGCGGGCTGCACCTGGACCGCCCGGCGCCGGACGGCCGGCCCCGCTACGTGCTCTCCATCACCCCGACCACGAACACGGTGACGGTCGGTCCGGCCGAGGCGCTGGAGGTTTCCGACGTACGCGCCACCCGCCCGGTGTGGACCGGTGGCCCGCGCCCGGACGGGCCGGTCGAGTGCGAGGTGCAGCTGCGGGCGCACGGCGACGTGGTGCCGGCCGCCGTCGAGGTCGACGCCGACGGCCTGCGGGCGTCGCTGCGCCGGCCGGTGCGGGGTGTCGCCGCCGGTCAGGCGATCGTCGCCTACCGGCCGGACCCGGCCGGTGACGTGGTCCTCGGCTCCGCCACCATCACCGCCGCCTGACCTCGCACCGGCAGCGGATAGGCTGCGGCCGTGACTGAGCAGGCATGGCCCTGGCCCACCGGCGCGGCGACCGGCATCGGGTCGCTGCCCGGCACCGACATCGCCGAGGCGCAGCGGGTCGTGCTCGGTGAGCTGCCCACCCTGCCGCACCTGCCCGAGCTGCCCGCCCGAGGACCGGGCGCTGACCTCGTCGGCCGCAGCGCGGGTCTGCTCGTCGAACTGCCGGTCGAGCTGTACGCGGGTCGCTGGCGGATCGCCCCGCGCCCCGGCCGGGACCTGCGCCGCGCCCGCGACCTGATGGAACGTGACCTGGACCAGCTCGCCGAGCAGGCCGAGGAGTACGCCGGGCCGGTCAAGGTCCAGGCCGCCGGCCCGTTCACCCTGGCCGCCGCGCTGGAGCTGCCGATCGGCGGCCGGATGCTGCGCGACCCGGGCGCGGTACGCGACCTCGCCGGCTCGCTCGGCGAAGGGCTACGCAGGCACGTCGACGCGGTGACCCGGCGGCTGCCCCGCGCCTCGGTGCTGCTCCAGCTCGACGAGCCGTCCCTGCCGGCGGTGCTGGCCGGCCGGGTGCCCACCGAGAGCGGCTTCGGCACCCACCGTCCGGTGGAGACCGAGGTGGCGCGGGCGCTGCTGCGCGACGTGATCGACGCGGCCGGCGTACCGGCGCTGGTGCACTGCTGCGCGCCGGACGTGCCGCTGGATCTGATCCGCTCCGCCGGCGCGGTGGGCGTCGCGCTCGACCTGTCGCTCGTGACCGAGCTCGACCCGCTCGGCGAGGCGATCGACGCCGGGCTCGGTCTCCTGGCCGGCGCCGCGCCGACGCTGCCGCCGGCCTCCGGCCGGGCGCCGACGTCGGCCGAGGTCGCCGACCGGGTCCGCCGGGTCTGGGACCAGCTCGGCTTCCCCCGCCGCCGGCTGGCCGAGCAGGTGGTGGTCACCCCCGCGTGCGGCCTGGCCGGCGCCACCCCGGGGTACGCCCGCGCGGTGCTCACCGCCTGCCGCGACGCGGGCCGGCGGCTCGCCGAGGACTGACGGGTTTTCCGTCGTACCCGCCGGGCACGATGACCGGCATGATTGGACGACTGCGTTCCACAGTGATCGACTGCCCCGATCCGCACGCGCTCGCCGCCTTCTACTCCGAGCTGCTCGGCCTGCCCCTGGTGGAGGAGAACTCCGACGGCGACGAGTGGGTGGTGCTGGGCGGCCCACCCGGGCACCAGCCGCGGGTGGCCTTCCAGCGGGCGCCCGGCCTGCGCGCCCCCGACTGGCCCGACCCGGCCCGGCCGCAGCAGTTCCACCTGGACGTGACTGTCGACGACATCGACGCGGCCGAGAAGGCGGCGCTGGCGCTGGGCGCGCGGCGGCTGCCCGGTGAGGGCGAGGGCTTCCGGGTCTACGCCGACCCGGCCGGTCACCCGTTCTGCCTCTGCTGGGACTGATCTTCCGCCACTTGCGCGGCGGAGGCATGATCGCCACCGTGACCGCCTCCACCGCCACCGGCCGCGCCGCCGGCTCACTGTTCGGCCTGGCCTACGGCGATGCCCTGGGCAAGCCGACCGAGTTCCTGACCGTCACCGAGATCGTCCGGCGCTACGGCCCGGACGGTCCACGCGAGCTGAGCGGCGACCCGGCCCTGGTCACCGACGACACGCAGATGGCGCTGGCCGTGGCGTGGGCGCTGCACGAGGCGCCCACGTACACGGCCGAGGTGGTGGAGCCGCTGCTGCGGCGGCGCTTCGTCGACTGGTCGGTCAGCCCGGAGAACAACCGCGCCCCGGGCATGACCTGCCTGCGGGCCTGCGCCGAGCTGGAGCGGGGCGCCCGCTGGCAGGAGGCCACAGTCGCCGGCTCGAAGGGCTGCGGCGCGAACATGCGGGTCACCCCGGTCGGGCTGCTCGACGTCGACCTCGACACCATGGCCGGCCTGGCCCAGCTCCAGGCAGGGCTCACCCACGGCCACCCGACCGGGCTGGCGGCAAGCGAGCTGACCGCGTACGCGGTCCGGCTGCTGCGCGACGGCGCGGCGCTGCCGGAGCTGCCCGGCCTGCTCACCGAGCGGGCGCGGGAGCAGCGCACCGTCTACCGGGAGGACTGGCTGGGCGACCTGTGGCAGCGGCCCGGCGTGAGCGAAGCGGCCGGTTTCATCGCCCGGGGCTGGGACGACTGCCTGCGGGTGCTCGACCGGCTGGAGGCGGCCCTGGCCCGCCCGGACGACGGCGGCGACCCGTGCCGGTTCACCGGCGAGGGATGGATCGCCGAGGAGGCGCTCGCCACAGCGCTGCTCTGCGCGCTGCGTCACGCGGACGACCCGGTCGGCGCGCTGGCCCGGGGCGCGACCACGGCCGGTGACTCGGACTCCATCGCCGCGCTGGCCGGCGCGTTCGCCGGAGCCGCGTACGGCATGGCCGCCTGGCCGGCCGGGTGGGCCGACCGGATCGAGTACGCCGGGCAACTCGCCGCGCTCGCCGACGCGCTCGACGCAGGGGCGTCGCAGCGCTGAGGCCCGGACGCCGCCGGGGTCAGCCGGTGAGGTGGTTCAGGCGGCGGACACCGCGCCACAGTGCCGGGTCGCACGTGCCGGCCCGGTCGGCGAACGCGCTGAGCGGCACCGGGATGGGCTCGCTGATGTCCAGGTAGCTGTCGTGGTCGGCGTCCGGGTCCCAGCTCCGGGTCGGGATCGGCAGGTGGTCGTCCCGGTCCGACTTGTCCTGGCTGGTGATCTTGAGGACTTCCGCGTCCCCGCCGTCGACCCGCAGCACCAGGCAGGGCCGCACCTTGGAGCCGGTCCCGTCGGCGTAGGGCACGTCGGCCCACCAGATCTCCCCGGGCCGGGGCTCGTCCCGGTCCGTCCGCCCGGCGCCACGCGGCCGTGGCGGCGCCCCGCCGCGGTCAGCCCGCGCGCCGGCGCCGGCCCGGTCACCGCGGCGTCCGCCGCCGGGCCGGTCGCCGCCGGGCCGGTCGGCGCCCGGTGCGCGCCCGGTCCGGCCACCGCGCCCGGAGCCCGGCCGCCGCCCGTCGGCCCGGCCACGCGTCCCGGCGGAACGGTCGGCCGACCGGCGGCGCCACTCGTTCCAGAGCCAGCCTGCCGCGACGCACGCCACGATCACCAGCGCCCAGAGAACCCCGTCACGCATCAGTACCCGCCTTCCGACCGTTCCCGCACAGCGCCGCCGAGGCGATGGTCGCACGCCCGGGGCCGGATCGCGCGGGGGCGTGACGCGCGCCGGTTCGCCCTGCTCGTGCGGGTGGCCGGACTGTTGTCACAGCCGACCGCTACGGTTCTCGGGTAGCGCGAGCACGGGAGGCGACAGCGGTGTCCGAAGGCGGCGGCGTGTCCGAAGAAGCGGTTCCCACGGCGGCCGACGCGGCCCAGGAGGCGGCGGCGGGCGCCGAGCCGACCCCGGCGGCCCGGGAGCGGCACGCCACGCTCAGCCAGGAGCTGACCGAACACCAGTACCGCTACTACGTGCTGGACGCGCCGACGATCACCGACGCGGAGTTCGACACGCAACTGCGGGAGCTGGAGGCGCTGGAGGCGGAATACCCGGCGCTGCGCACCCCCGACTCGCCCACCCAGCGCGTCGGCGGCACCTTCTCCACCGACTTCACGCCGGTCGCCCACGCCGAGCGGATGCTCTCGCTCGACAACGCCTTCGCCGACGAGGAGCTGGCCGCCTGGGCCGAGCGGGTCGAGCGCGACGCCGGCGGTCCGGTGCCCTACCTGTGCGAGCTGAAGGTCGACGGACTGGCCATCAACCTGACCTACTCCAAGGGCCGGCTGGTGCGCGCCGCCACCCGGGGCGACGGCCGCACCGGCGAGGACGTCACCGCGAACGTGCGCAGCATCAAGGGCGTGCCGGCCCGGCTGACCCCGGCCGACGAGTTCCCCGACGTGCCGGATCTGATCGAGGTGCGCGGCGAGATCTACTTCCCGGTGGCCGCGTTCGCCGACCTCAACGCGAGCCTGGTCGAGCAGGGCAAGGCGCCCTTCGCCAACCCGCGCAACGCCGCCGCCGGCAGCCTGCGCCAGAAGGACCCGCGGGTGACCGCCTCCCGCCCGCTGCGCCTGGTGGTGCACGGCATCGGCGCCCGCACCGGCTTCCGGCCGACGGCGCAGTCCGAGTCGTACGCCGCGCTCAAGGCGTGGGGCCTGCCCACCAGCGACCGCTGGAGGGTGGTGGACGACCTGGCCGGGGTCGCCGACTACATCGCCTACCACGGCAAGCACCGGCACGACGTCGAGCACGAGATCGACGGCGTGGTGGTCAAGGTCGACCCGGTCTCCATCCAGGGCCGCCTCGGCTCGACCAGCCGGGCCCCCCGCTGGGCGATCGCCTTCAAGTACCCGCCGGAGGAGGTGAACACCAAGCTGCTCGACATCGACGTCAACGTCGGGCGCACCGGCCGGGTCACCCCGTTCGCCGTCCTCGAACCGGTCCGGGTGGCCGGCTCCACAGTCGCGCTGGCCACACTGCACAACGCCCGCGAGGTCGAGCGCAAGGGCGTGCTCATCGGCGACACTGTGGTGCTGCGCAAGGCCGGCGACGTGATCCCCGAGGTGCTCGGCCCGGTGGTCGAGCTGCGCCCGGCCGACGCCCGCCCGTTCGTCATGCCGACCACCTGCCCGGCCTGCGGCACGCCGCTCGCGCCGGCCAAGGAGAGCGACGTCGACATCCGCTGCCCCAACGGGCGGGCCTGCCCCGGTCAGATCCGCGAGCGCGTCTTCTACCTGGCCAGCCGCAAGGTGCTCGACATCGAGGTGCTCGGCGAGAAGGGCGCGGCGGCGCTGCTGGACGCGCAGATCATCACCAACGAGGGCGACCTGTTCCAGCTCGACGCCGACCAGTTGAGCCGCTCGCCGTTCTTCGTCAACAAGGACGGCAGCCTGGGCAGCAACGCGGTCAAGCTGCTCGACAACCTCGCCGAGGCCAAGGAACGCGACCTGTGGCGCGTGCTGGTGGCGCTGTCCATCCGGCACGTCGGTCCGACCGCCGCCCAGGCGCTCGCCCGGCACTTCCGGTCGATCGACGCCATCGAGGCGGCCGGCGAGGAGGAGCTGTCCTCGGTGGACGGCGTCGGCCCGACCATCGCCGCCAGCCTCAAGGAATGGTTCGCCGTCGACTGGCACCGCGACGTGGTACGCAAGTGGGCCGAGGCCGGCGTACGGATGGCCGAGGAGGCCGCCGACGAAGGGCCACGCCCGCTCGACGGCGTCACGGTCGTGGTCACCGGCACGCTCAGCGGGTTCAGCCGCGACCAGGCCGCCGAGGCGATCCAGGTCAGGGGCGGCAAGGTGACCGGTTCGGTGTCCAAGAAGACGGGGTTCGTGGTGGTCGGCGACAACCCGGGCTCCAAGGCCGACAAGGCGGCCACCCTGAGACTGCCGATCCTCGACGAGGACGGCTTCCGGGTGCTGCTCGATTCCGGCCCGGACGCGGCCCGCGAGGTGGCCCGGGTAGAGGAGTGACCTGGTCACGAGGACCGGCCCGGCGGATACCAAGTTAATTACGACTACGACCGATTCGTGACTGTCGTGTCGGGGAAACCGCCTCGGAGGGCGTTTCATTGGCGTACGGCGCGTGACGGCGCGCGCCAGGACGTTGCCCCGGGAGGTGCGATGGAGACCGGCGACCCGCGTAACTCCGTCCCGCCCGGGCGGAGCGGGCCGTTCTTCGGCTTCGTCGGCGCGGTCGGCGTGGTCGCGGCGCTGGTCTCGGCCGGGCCGCTGGTCGCGCTCGCCGACCGGTTGACCGAGCTGCCGGCCGCGTTCTGGACCATGGCGGCGCTCGCCGTCGCCTGCGACGCCCGCCCGTTCGTCCCGCCCGGGCGGCGGCAGACCTCGGCCGTGTTCCCGTCGACCTGCTTCACCTTCGCCATCCTGCTCGGCTGGGGCTTCGGCCCGGCCGTGGCGGTGCAGGCGGTGGCCGTCGCGGTGAGCGGCTGGCGGCTCGGGTACGCGCCCTGGCGTACCGGCTTCAACGCCGCGCAGTACGCGTGCGCGCTCGCCGCCGCGTACGTGGTCAGCCGGATCGGCCCGGGTGAGCTGTTCGGCGACGGCCGGCTGCACTGGACCGACGTGGCGGCGGTCGGCGGCGCGACGGCCGCCTGGTTCGTGGTCAACTACGGCCTGGTCAGCTCCGCCGTGCGGCTGCGGTTCGGCGACCGCTGGTGGCCCAGCGTGCGCAGCGGGCTGGCCTACGAGCTGCTGGCCACCGGCTCGCTGCTGCTGCTCGCGCCGGTGCTGGTGGCCGCCGCCCGGGCCAGCGCGGCGCTGATCCCGCTGGTGCTGGTGCCGCTGTTCGCTGTCTACCGGATGGCACGGCTCTCCGTGGAGCGGGAGCAGCTCGCCGATGTGGACCCGCTCACCGGGCTGCCCAACCGCAAGGCGCTGCTGACCGAGATGGCCGAACAGGTGCACCTGCACGCCGAGCGGGCCGCCCGGGGCGCGCCGGGCTCGCACCTGGCCCTGCTGCTGCTCGACCTCGACCGGTTCAAGCACGTCAACGATGCGCTCGGGCACTCGGTGGGTGACCGTCTGCTGGTCGAGGTGAGTGCCCGGCTGATGGGCGTGGTCGGCGCGGGCGACATGGTGGCGCGGCTCGGCGGTGACGAGTTCGCGATCGTCGTACCCCGGCTCACCGACATCGACCAGGCCCGCGAGCGGGCCGACCGGGTGGTCGCCGCGCTCGCCGAGCCGGTGCCGCTGGACGGGTTGCCGCTGGACGTGGGCGGCTCGATCGGCATCGCGCTCTACCCGGACCACGGCGAGGACTTCGCCACCCTGATGCGGCACGCCGACGTGGCCATGTACGACGCGAAGCACCGCAACGACACGGTGGCGGTGTACGCGCCGGAGTCCGACCACAACTCGGCCGAGCGGCTGAGTCTCCTGGCCGACCTGCGCCGGGTGCTGGAGTCGGGTCCGTCCGCGCAGGGCGGGGAGTCGGTGGGCGTACGCGGGGGTGACGGCGCGGCCCTGACGCCGGCGCTGTCGGCTCCGCGACCGGCCCGGGCCGAGCGGCCGTCCCGCAACCAGCGCCCGGCGCGCGACGACGGCCTGGGCGGCGGACGGTCGGGCGACGGGCCGAACCGGTGGCTGCGGCGTCGCCGGGACCGCGCCGGGGAGCGGCACGACGACCTGATCGAGCGGATCCTCACCGGCGCCGACCCGATCCGCAGCCGGGCCGCGCGCGCCGGCGCCGCCGGGGCGGTGGTGACGACTCCAGTGGTCGGTGGCGGGGAGGCGGACGCGGGGGAGACCGACGCCGGGCGCGACGCGGAGGCCGCGCGCGAGGCCGACAGCGGGCACGACGTGCAGGCCGCGGTGAGCACGGGCGCGCCCGGCGTCATCGGGCCGAGTGCCGACGGGAGCGCCGAGCCGGAGGACCAGTCCGGGCACCCGGGCGAGATCACTATGTACTACCAGCCGCAGATCGCGATCGCGACCGGCGAGGTGGTCGGTGTCGAGGCGCTGCTGCGGTGGCGGCACCCGCGCCGGGGCATGGTCGACCCGGGCGAGCTGATCCAGGTCGCCGAGCAGAGCGCGGTGATGCGGCTGCTCACCCGCCGCGTGGTGGACGACGTGGTGGAGCAGCTGGCCAAGTGGTCGGCGGCCGGGCTCACGCTGCGGGCCGCGCTCAACGTCAGCGTCCGTGATCTGCACACCGGCGAGATCGCCGACCAGATCGCCGACCGGCTGACCCGGTACGGGGTTCCGCCGGAGCGGCTCCAGGTGGAGATCACCGAGGGCGCGCTCATGGCCGACCCGCGGCGGGTGCTCGCCAGCATCACCCAGCTGCACCGGATCGGCGTCGGCATCGCCCTTGACGACTTCGGCACCGGCTACTCGTCGTTGCAGCACCTGCGCCGGCTGCCGCTGTCGGAGGTGAAGGTGGACCGCTCGTTCGTCCTCGGGATGGCCGACGACCCGGACGACGCGGCGATCGTCCGCTCGATGATCGAGCTGGCCGGCGCGCTCGGGCTGCGGGTGGTGGCCGAGGGCGTGGAGGACGAGCGCACCTGGCGGTTGCTGCACGCGGCCGGGTGCGACGTGGCGCAGGGCTGGTTCCACGCCCGGCCGATGCCGGCCGAGGACCTGGTGGCCTGGTTGTCGCGCTACCGTCCGGTGCGCCCGGCCGAGGCCGGGAGCCGCGGCGGGCCGGCGGCGGAGGGGGAGTCGAAGGCGTCGTCGTGACGGCGGGACAATAGACTCGCTCCGGTCACCGCGCGTCATCGCGTACGCGCGGCCGGCCCACCGCAGACGTCTCAGGACAGCCACGAAGGGGGCACCCGATGGCCGCCATCTCCCGCGAGGAGGTCGCGCACCTCGCGCGACTGTCGCGGCTCGCCGTCACCGAGGAGGAGTTGGACACCTTCGCCGGCCAGCTGGATGTGATCCTCCAGTCGGTCGCGCAGGTCGGCGAGGTCGCCGCGGCGGACATCCCGCCGACGTCCCACTCGGTGCCGCTCACGAACGTGCTCCGCGAGGACGTCGTACGGCCGGGCCTGACCCCGCAGGAGGCGCTGTCCGGCGCCCCCGACGCCGAGGAGCAGCGGTTCCGCGTCCCGCGGATCCTGGACGAGGATGTGGCATCGTGACTGATCTGACGAAGCTCAGTGCCGTCGAGATCGCCGGGCTGGTGGCCAGCGGCGAGACCTCCGCCGTCGAGGTCACCCAGGCCCACCTGGACCGCATCGGCGCCGTCGACGACCGGGTGCACGCGTTCCTGCACGTCGACACCGAGGGGGCGCTCGCCGCCGCCCGGTCCGTGGACGAGCGCCGCGCGGCCGGCGAGGAACTCGGCCCGCTCGCCGGTGTGCCGGTCGCGGTGAAGGACGTGCTCACCACCAAGGGCGTGCCGACCACGGTCGGGTCGAAGATCCTTGAGGGCTGGCGCCCGCCGTACGACTCGACGATCGTCGAGCGGCTGCGCGCCGCCGGCACGGTGATGCTCGGCAAGACGAACATGGACGAGTTCGCCATGGGCTCCTCCACCGAGTACTCGGCGTACGGGCCGACCCGTAACCCGTGGGACCTGGAGCGGATCCCGGGCGGTTCCGGCGGCGGCAGCGCGGCGGCGCTGGCCGCGTACGAGGCGCCGCTGTCGATCGGCTCGGACACCGGCGGCTCGATCCGCCAGCCCGGCGCGGTCACCGGCACCGTCGGCGCGAAGCCGACCTACGGCGGCACCTCCCGCTACGGCCTGGTCGCGTTCTCCTCGTCGCTGGACACGCCCGGCCCGTGCGCGCGTACCGTGCTGGACGCCGCGTTGCTGCACGAGGTGATCGGTGGCCACGACCCGCGCGACTCCACCTCGATCCCGGCCGCGGTGCCGGACGTGGTGGCCGCCGCGCGTCTCGGCGCCACCGGCGACCTGACCGGCGTGAAGCTCGGCATGGTCACCGAGTTCACCGGCGAGGGCGCGGAGCCGGGCGTGGCGGCCGCGTTCCGCGACGCGGCCGAGGCGCTGGCGAAGCTGGGCGCGGAGATCGTCGAGGTTTCCTGCCCGCACTTCAAGTACGCGCTGCCGGCCTACTACCTGATCGCGCCGAGCGAGTGCTCCTCCAACCTGGCCCGGTTCGACGGCGTCCGGTTCGGCCTGCGGGTCGGCGACGACGGCAACCGGTCGCTGGAGGAGGTCATGTCGCTGACCCGCGAGGCCGGCTTCGGCCCCGAGGTCAAGCGCCGCATCATGATCGGCACGTACGCGCTCTCCTCGGGCTACTACGACGCCTACTACGGCCAGGCGCAGAAGGTCCGCACCCTCATCACGCGGGACTTCACCAGCGCGTTCGAGCAGGTCGACGCGCTGATCTCGCCTACTACGCCGTTCGTGGCGTTCCCGCTGGGGTCGCGCACCGCCGACCCGTACCAGATGTACCTGGCGGACCTGTTCACCATCCCGACGAACCTGTACGGCGGCCCGGCCATCTCGGTGCCGTGCGGCCTGTCCGACGGGCTCCCGGTCGGCTTCCAGATCATGGCGCCGACCATGGCGGACGACCGGATGTACCGGGTCGCCGCCGCGCTGGAGAGCGCCGTCGGCACGCTCACCCCGCCGGCGCTCTGAACCCGGGGTACGGAGGCGGGCCGCCCGCCTCCGTACCCGGTGCGGCTGTCGTCGCGGCGACACGGTGATCACCGATAGGTGGATTGCCCGGGGTCACTGGCACTGGTCGAATAAACTCCGAGTCTGCTGGATCGACTGGACTGTGGCCCGCTGGCGGACGCGAGCGGTTCCGACCGAGAGCTGGATGTGCGATGGGGACACTTCGCCCGGTCATGGCCCTGACGATGGTCGTCGCGATGCTGCTGGGCGCCGGGCAACCGGCCGCCGCGCAACCGGCCACCGCCGCCACCGAGGCCGTCAGCATCACCTCGGGCAAGCCCCGGCCGGTCATGTACATCGGGCAGGTCTACGCGATCCACACCGTCGAGGCCACAGGCGGGACCGCGCCGTACCGGTTGTCGGTGACCTCGGGCAGTCTGCCGCCGGGGATGCTCGTGGTGGGTACGTCGCTCGGTGGTGCGCCGACCACGCCGGGGACGTACACGTTCCGGCTGCGGATGACCGACCAGAACGACCTCTTCGACGAGCAGACGGCGACGATCGAGGTGCGCGAACCGAAGGTCGTCATCACGTCGGGCAAGCCCCGGTCGCCCATGTACCTGGGCCGGGTGTACGCGATCCACACGGTCGAGGCCACCGGTGGCACCGGGCCGTACCGGTTGTCGGTGACCTCCGGCGGCCTGCCGCCGGGGATGCTCGTGGTGGGTACGTCGCTCGGCGGCGCGCCGACCACCGCCGGCACGTACACCTTCACGTTGCGGATGACCGACAAGAACGACCGCTTCGACGAGCAGGACGCCACAGTCGTCGTCGCCGAGGCGGCGACCGCGTTCACCTCCGGCGACCCGCCCGCCGCGACCGTCGGTAAGCGCTACTCCTTCCGGTTCACCGCCGCCGGTGACTCGGACATCGCGTTCTCCCTGGCGGCCGGGGCCCTGCCGGACGGCCTCACCCTCGACAAGGAGGGCCGGCTCAGGGGCACTCCGGGCAGCGCCGGCACGTTCGCCTTCACCGTCGCGGCGAAGGGGTACAGCACCAGCGCCACGAAGCAGGTGTCGCTGACCGTCGCCGCCCGGACCCCGGGCACCCCGACGGCGTCCCCGACCGGCTCGACGCCCGACCCGGCCGACCCGACTGCCACGCCGACCCCGGGCGATCCGGCCGCCACACCCTCGCAGAGCAGCCCCGCGCCCCTGCCGACGGCCTCGCCGTCGAAGGTGAGCGGCGCGTGGCTGCCGATCACCGGCCCGGGCTCGCCGCTGGTGCTGCTGCTGCTGAGCGTCGTGGCCTTCTCCATCGGCGGCATCCTGCTCGTGCTGGCCTACAACCGTCGGCGAAGCTTCACCGCACCGGAGTGACGCCCGCCCGAGCCCGGGTAGGCGGAGCGGTAGGCTTGGCGGCGTTGTGTCCGGATGCCGCCGTGGGCCGGCTACCGCCTGCAAAGCTGGAGTTCTCATGACCACGACGCTGCCCGCGTACGACGAGGTCGTCGCGCGCTTCGAACCGGTGATCGGCCTGGAGACCCACGTCGAACTGGGCACGAACACCAAGATGTGGTGCGGCTGCCCGACCGACTTCGGCGGCGAGCCGAACACCCGGGTCTGCCCGGTCTGCCTCGGCCTGCCCGGCTCGCTGCCGGTGGCGAACAAGGCCGCCATCGAGGCGACCATCCGGATCGGGCTGGCGCTGAACTGCTCGATCGCCGAATGGTGCCGGTTCGCCCGGAAGAACTACTTCTACCCGGACATGCCGAAGAACTTCCAGATCAGCCAGTACGACGAGCCGCTGTGCTTCGACGGCTACCTGGACGTCGAGGTGAACGGCGAACTGGTGCGCATCGGCATCGAGCGGGTGCACCTGGAGGAGGACACCGGCAAGACGCTGCACGTCGGCGGCGCCACCGGCCGCATCCACGGCGCCACCGAGTCGCTCGTCGACTACAACCGGGCCGGCATCCCTCTGGTCGAGATCGTCACCAAGCCCATCCCCGGCACCGGCGCGCTCGCGCCCGAGGTCGCCCGCGCGTACGTCGCCGAACTGCGCGACGTGATCCGCTCGCTCGGCGTCTCCGACGTGCGGATGGAGGAGGGCTCGCTGCGCTGCGACGTCAACACGTCGCTGAACCGGCCGGGCGAGGAGTGGGGCACCCGCACCGAGACCAAGAACGTCAACTCGCTGCGCTCGGTCGAGCGGGCGGTCCGCTCGGAGATGCTGCGGCAGGCGTCGGTGCTGGAGGCGGGCGGCCGGATCACCCAGGAAACCCGGCACTTCCACGAGGACACCGGCGACACCACGTCGGGCCGGTCCAAGGAGACCGCCACCGACTACCGCTACTTCCCGGAGCCGGACCTGGTGCCGCTCGCCCCGGACACCGCGTGGGTGGCCGAGCTGAAGGCCGCCCTGCCGGAGCTGCCGCGGCTGCGCCGCAAGCGGATCCAGCAGGACTGGGGCCTGTCCGACCTCGACATGCAGTCGGTGGTCAACGCCGGCGCGGTCGAGCTGATCGAGGCGACGGTCGCCGCCGGCGCCACCCCTGCGGCCGCCCGCAAGTGGTGGCTGGGCGAGCTGTCCCGCCGCGCCAACGAGACCGGCGTGGAACTGGCCGACGTGGGCGCGACCCCGGCCCAGGTCGCCGAGCTGCAGAGCCTTGTCGACGCAGGCAAGCTCAACGACAAGCTGGCCCGTACCGTGCTGGAGGGCGTGGTGGCCGGCGAGGGTTCGCCGACCGAGATCATGACCAACCGCAACCTGGAGGTCGTCTCGGACACCGGCGCGCTCACCGCGGCCGTGGACGAGGCGATCGCCGCCAACCCGGACGTCGCCGACAAGATCCGCAGCGGCAAGGTCGCGGCGGCGGGCGCGCTGGTCGGCGCGGTTATGAAGACCACCCGCGGCCAGGCGGACGCGAAGACGGTCCGCGAGCTGATCCTGGCGCGCCTCGGCGCCTGACGTGTGTAAGGAAGGGCCCCTTCTTAACGCCTGGTGCATGGGAAGGGGCCCTTCCTAACGCCTCACCCCCACTCAGTGGGCGTCAACGGCGACGCCCGGATGGAGAAACCGTGAACACCGACGTCCTCGACGAGATCCAGCGCCGGGTGCTCTGGCTCGCCACCCGCATCGTCGACGCGGCCAACCACGACCGCGACACCGGCGACGGGGTGAAGGTCGGCGGCCACCAGGCGTCCAGCGCGTCCCTGGTCACGGCGATGACCGCGCTCTGGTTCCACCACCTGGACGCCGAGGACCGGGTAGCGGTGAAGCCGCACGCCTCGCCGGTGTTCCACGCCATCCAGTACCTGCTCGGCAACCTCGACAAGGCGTACCTGCCGAAGCTGCGGGCACGCGGCGGCCTCCAGTCGTACCCTTCGCGCACCAAGGACCCGGACGAGGTCGACTTCTCCACCGGCTCGGTCGGCCTGGGCGCCGCCGCGCCGCTGTTCGCCGCCGTGACCCGCCGCTACGTCGACGCGCACTTCGGCCCGCGCCCGCACTCCCGGTTCGTCGCCCTCATCGGCGACGCCGAACTGGACGAGGGCAACATCTGGGAGGCGGTCGCCGACCCGGCCACCACCGGCCTGGGCAACGTGATGTGGCTCGTCGACTTCAACCGGCAGTCGCTGGACCGGGTGGTCCCCGGCATCCGGATCAACCAGTGGCGCGGCCAGTTCGAGGCGGCCGGCTGGCACGTGGTGGAGGTCAAGTACGGCCGGAGGCTCGCCGAGGCGTACGCCCGGCCGGGCGGCGCGGCGCTGCGTGACTGGATCGACCGGATGCCCAACGAGCAGTACCAGTCGCTGTTCGGGCTGGCCGGGCCGGCGCTGCGCAAGCAGTTCCTGGACGGCGCGCCGGCCGAGGTCGCCGCGTTCGTCGCCGACATCGGCGACGACGAGCTGGGCCCGCTCGTCACCGACCTGGGCGGGCACGACACGCAGGCCATGCTCGACGCGTACGCCCAGTGCGACGCGGTCACCGACCGGCCCAGCGTCGTGTTCGCGTACACGGTCAAGGGCTGGGGCCTGCCGATCGCCGGCAACCCGCGCAACCACTCGGCGCTGCTCACCACCGAGCAGGTCGACGCGCTGCGCGCCGCGAACGGCCTGACCCCGGAGACCGAGTGGGACCGCCTCGACCCGGCGTCCCCGGCCGGCATCCGGGCCGGCGAGCGCCGGGAGGCGCTGTCCCGCGCGCCGCGCGAGCGGGCGCTGGGCGTCACCGTTCCGGAAACCACGCGGGTACGCGCGAACAAGCCCGTCTCCACCCAGGAGGTCTTCGGGCGGGTGCTTGTCGACCTGGCCCGCGATCCGCAGGTGGCGCCCTACCTGGTGACCACCGCCCCGGACGTGGCGACCTCGACGAACCTGGCCGGGTTCATCAACAAGACCGGTGTCTTCGCCCCCACCGAGCAGCGTTCCTGGACCGAGGACCGGATGCTGCGCTGGACCGAGAGCCCCGCCGGGCAGCACATCGAGCTGGGCATCTCGGAGATGAACCTGTTCCTGCTGCTGGGCCAGCTCGGCCTGTCGTGGGACCTGTCCGGCCAGCCGCTGCTGCCGGTGGGCACCGTCTACGACCCGTTTGTGCTGCGCGGTCTCGACGCGTTCCTCTACGGCACGTACTCCGGCTCCCGGTTCGTGGTGGCCGGCACCCCGTCCGGCATCACGCTGGCCCCCGAGGGCGGGGCACACCAGTCCACGATCACCGCCTCGGTCGGCCTGGAGCTGCCAGGGGTGACGTTCCTGGAGCCCGCGTACGCCGGCAGCCTCGACTGGCTGCTCTGCGACGCGCTCGGGCAGATCGCCGGCGGGTCCGCTCCGGCCGCGACCGCCGCGCCGGCCGAGGACGGGGCGTACTACTTCCGCCTCAGCACCCGGCCGATCGACCAGGCGCCGTTCGAGGCGGCCCGGGCGCGACTCGGGGACGCGGTGCTGCGGCGGCAGGTGGTGGCCGGCGCGTACCGGCTCGTCGACGCGCACCAGGCGTACCCCGATCTGGCTGACGCCCCGGTCGTGCAGCTCGCCGCCTCCGGCGCGGTGCTGCCGGAGGTGCTCGCGGCCGCCGCGGAGCTGGCAGAGGAGGGCGTCGCCGCGCACGTGGTGGACGTGACCAGCCTGGACCGCCTCTACCGGGCGTGGCAGCGGACGCTGCGCCAGGGTGTGCGGACCGCGACAGTGCCGAGCGTGCCGGGCGCGCTGCGGTCGGCGTTCGCCGACCGGGTGCCGGTGGTCACCGTGCACGACGCCGCCTCGCACGCGATGGCGTGGCTCGGCTCGGCGGTCGGCGCCCCGGCGGTGCCGCTCGGCGTGGACGAGTTCGGCCAGTCCGGCAGCGTCCGGGAGCTGTACGAGCTGCACGACCTGCTGCCGGGCAGCATCGTCAACGCCGCGCTGGCCGCGATCGCGCTGCGCTGACCCGCCGACACCCGCGCCCCGTCGGGGTCAGCGGGTCGTGGTGGGGCTCGGGGTGAGGGTGCTCGGCGACGGCGAGCCCGAGGGGCCGCGGGTCGGGGTCGGGGTGACCGGCACCTGGTCGCCCTTGGCCGGGTCGCGGATGACGTGCCGCTCCAGGTTGA
Source organism: Micromonospora sp. TSRI0369 (assembly GCF_001905625.1). NCBI lineage: Bacteria > Bacillati > Actinomycetota > Actinomycetes > Micromonosporales > Micromonosporaceae > Micromonospora > Micromonospora sp. TSRI0369. Next base: position 523,032 of record NZ_LIVU01000006.1, on the reverse strand, counting down.
CCTGCGACTGCCCGGTCCCGCCCACGGTGATCTCGTCGTATGCCTGGAGCAGCTTCTGCTGGTCGAAGTAGAGCACCGTCATGGTCAGCGGCGTCGGCTTCTCGCCCTCCAGGCCGCGCAGCCCGGCCCCGCCGGTCGAGCCCTCCACCATGAGCGTGGTCGGCTGCTTGCCGGGCACCTCCGGCAGCTTCGACACCTGCCGGGAGTGGGTGTGCCCGGAGAGCACCAGCGGGCAGGTGCCGGAGAGCGGCCCGGCCGAGGCGGGGTCGTGCACCAGGGCGATGTCCACCTTGCGCGGCGACTTCTCAATCGTGGCGGCGAGCTGTTCGCCGGCGCCGATCACCTGGTCCGCGACCGCGGCGGTGAGGCCGCTGCCGGCCGGCGAGGTCTCCTTGTCCGGGGTGAAGCGGGGGTCGCCGATGCCGGCGATGGTCAGCCCGGCCACCGTCGTGACCGAGTTGTTCAGCACTGTCGCGTTCGGCTGCTGGGCCACCGCCGCGGCGGTGCGGGGCGAGTCGTGGTTGCCGCGGATGAACACGTACGGCTTCTTGAGCAGGCCGATCGAGCCGACGAAGGACGCCTCCGGCTCGCTGCCCCAGTCGGTCATGTCGCCGGTGTCGATGACCACGTCGATGCCGAACTGCTCGACCACGGTACGGATCAGCTGCCAGCCGGTCGGGTTGAGGTGCATGTCCGACACGTGCAGCACCCGGGTGGTGCCGGGCGACGGCTGCACCACAGGCAGCGCGGAGACCGTGGTGTACAGCTTGCTGACATTGCCGACCAGCCGTTGCAACTGCTCGGCGTACTTGGTGTAGTCGTTGGCGATCCGCCGCGCGTCACCCACGATCGCGGGCGCGTTCACCAGCAGGCCCTCGTACCGTGGCTCCTCGATCGCCTGCGGGCGCAGCGTGCTCGCGGCCACGCCGAGGCTGCCGGCGGTGATGACGAGCGACAGGCCGCCGGCCCAGGCGGTACGGCGGACGTCGCGGAAGACCAGCGCGGCCAGGATCAGCGTGGCCAGCACCGCCGAGGCGAGCGTACGCAGCCCGAGCCGCATCACGCCGTCGCGGACGTCCTGCACCGCCGACTGGCTGGCCCGGCTGATGCTGGCCGGGTCGTCGATCAGCGCCTCGGTGCGCCCCTGGTCGAGCGCGCCCACCTCGACGGTCAGGTACGCGGGCCCGTCGTGGCTGTCCAGCAGCAGCGCGCCCAGCGGCGGGATGTCGACTGTGGTGCCGCCGCTCAGCGACGGGCTGAGCTTCAGCTCGGCCCGGAACGGGCCGATGTCGGTGCCGATGTGGCCGCCCGCGTACGTGCCGGCCACGATGCCGCCGAGCGTGACCGCGAGCAGGGCCAGCACGACCCCCAGCCGGCGCAGCCCGTGACCGGGCCGCCAGTCCGCCCAGCGGCGGGCACGCCCCCGCGCGGGTGACGTCTCGTCCCCCGCGCGGTGCTCTTCGTTGTCGTGGCCGTCCATGCTGAGATCCTGACCTGCCCCTTGAGCGATCTTGACAAACCCGCCGACCCGGATCAGCTCCGGCCGGCGCCCCCGTCGGCGAAGACCAGCCGCAGGAGGCGGTCGTCCTCGGCGGCGGGCCGGCCCCGCCCGTCCCGGTTCGAGGTGCTCACCCAGAGCGAGCCGTCCGGGGCCACCGCCGCCGCCCGGAGCCGGCCGTACTTGTCGGTGAGCAGGTCGCGCGGCTGGCCGAGGACGGTTCCGTTGCCGGCCAGCTCCACCAGCCAGAGCCGCTGCCCGCGCAGGCAGGCGGTGACCAGCAGCCGGTCCACGGCGGCCAGGCCGGAGCAGGAGGCGTCACCGGTGGGCCACTGCGTGATCGGGTTGACGTAGCGCCTGTCGTCGCTGCGCCCCTCCACCCGGGGCCACCCGTAGTTGCCGCCCTTGTTGATCGGGTTGATCTCGTCCCAGGTGTTCTGCCCGAACTCCACCGCGTACATCTTCTTGTCCGGCGTCCAGGCGAAGCCCTGCACGTTGCGGTGCCCGGTCGACCAGACCGGCGACCCGGCGGTCGGGTTGCCCGGCGCCGGCTTGCCGTCCGGGGTGATCCGCAGGATCTTGCCGCCGAGGCTCTTCGCGTCCTGGGCGTTCTCGGTGCGCCCGGCGTCCCCGGTGCTGGCGTAGAGGAAACCGTCCGGGCCGAAGCCCAGCCCGCCGCCGTTGTGCGTGCCGGCCTTCGGAATGCCGGTCAGGATCGGCGTCGGCGCCTGCCCGAGCCGCATCTTGGCGATCCGGTTGTCGTTCTCGGCGGTGTAGTAGACGAAGATCGTCCGGTCCCGCTCGTACGTCGGGGAGACCGCGATGCCGAGCAGGCCGCCCTCGCCGCCGGCGACCACGTCGGGCACGGTCTGCACCGGCCGCACGGCCAGCCCGTCCGGGCCGGACTCCGGGCCGACCTGGAGGATCCGCCCCTTGTCCCGCTCGGTCACCAGCGCCGCGCCGTCGGGCAGGAACGCGATGCCCCACGGCACCTCCAGGCTCTTGGCCAGCACGGTGGCGACCACCTGCTGGCCGGCCCCACCCGGGCTGGCGGTGCTGGACGGGCTCGGCAGGTTGGGCGGCGCGCCGGCCGGGTCCGGCTCGGGCTCGCCGAGGGCGCAACCGGCGCTGCCCAGCAGCAGCGCCGCGCAGGACACCACCAGCGCCGTGCGGAGCCGGCGGACACGGGGGTACGGAAGAGGCGCTCTCACCCGGCCCAGCCTAGCCGGGCGAAGCGCCGAACCGGGCAGGTCGAGCGTCGTTCGATCGGCCTGTCGAACAGGGCGGAGAAGCCGGACCGGTCCGCTCAGCCGGCGCGCAGTGCCAGCAGGGCGACGTCGTCCTCGCGGCGGTGCGCGGCGGCGAGCAGCCGATCGCAGAGGAGGTCCAGCGATCCGCCCGGCCCGTTGGCGCCGAGGTGGGCGAGCAGGTCGGCCTGCCCCTCGTCGATCGGCCGGTCCCGGCGCTCGATCAACCCGTCGGTGTGCAGCAGCAACGTGTCGCCGGGGGCGAGGACCAGCGTCCGGCCGGTACGCCGGGGCACGTGGGCCAGGCCGAGCAGCGGGCCGCGTCCTTCGGCCACCGAGACCGTGCCGTCCGCCCGGACCAGCACCGGCGGCGGGTGTCCGGCGTTGCACCAGGAGACCCGCAGCCCGTCCGCGTCCGGGCGGATCCGGGCCAGCACCGCGGTGGCGACAGTGGGCACCCGCAGCCCGCCCATGGCCCGGTCGAGTTGGGCCACCAGCTTCTCCACCGGGTCGTCGCGCCCGTACGCGTTGCCGCGCACCAGGTTGCGCAACTGACCCATGGTGGCCGCCGCCTCGATGTCGTGACCGGCGACGTCACCGATCGCGGCCACCAGCTCGCCGTCGGGCTGGACGAACGCGTCGTACCAGTCGCCGCCCACCTCGACCCGGTCCGCGACCGGCAGATAGCGGGCGGCCAGCTCGATCCCCGGCACCGTCGGCAGGGTGGGCAGCATGCTGTGCTGGAGCACCTCGGCGACGTGGCGCTGCTCGCCGTAGAGGCGGCTGTTGCCTACCGCCTGTCCGGCGCGTACCCCGATGTCCTGCGCGGTGCGCAGGTCGCTGTCGTCGAAGCCGCGCCGGCCCGGACGGTTGACGAGCGTGACGGCCCCGATGATCCGGTCCCCGGCGGCGGTGATCGGCACGGTCAGGTGGGAGCCGACGCCGAGTCGCTCGGCGAGCGGCACCAGCTCCGGGTGGGTGCCGCCGCGCGCCACGTCCGCCAGGCCGGCCACCGCGCGCACCACCGGCCGCCCGGTGCGCAGCACCGACCGGATCTGCGACTCCGGGCCGAGGCCGGTGACCAGCAGCTCGGCGAAGCGGGCGAGGTCATGCTCCCGGTCGGCGTCCCGGTGCACGCCGGTGACGCTGCGCGGGCGGCCCGCCGGGTCGACGAGCGTGATCAGGCACCAGTCGGCGAGCAGCGGCACCATCGTGTGCCCGAGCCGGTCGACGGCGGTGGCCACGTCGAGCGTGCCGCCGAGCATCTGGCTCATCCCGGCCAGCATGGCGAGCCGGTCGTGCGCCTCCTCGGCCCGGCGGCGGGCCTCCTCGGCGCCACGGACCGCGATGCGCAGCCGCAGCTCCGAGGAGCACGCGGCCGCCAGGTCGGCGAGCGTACGCAACTGCTCCGCGGTCCAGGCCCGGGGCTTGCTGTCGATCGCGCAGAGCGAGCCGAGCACCCGCCCGTCCAGGTCGGTGAGCGGCATTCCGGCGTACGCCACCACGCCCAGGTCCTCGATGGCCAGGTTGAGGCGTACCCGGGGGTAGAGGCGGGCGTCGGGCAACACCAACGGCATTTCGACGTCCACCACGTGCTGGCAGAACGAGTGGCTCAGCGGTGTCTGCCGGCGCGCCGCCCAGGGCTCCGGCAACCCGGTCGCGCCGGGGAAGAACTGCCGGTCGGCGTCGACCAGGGAGACCAGCGCGACCGGCACGTCGAGCAGGTCGCCGACCAGCCGGGCGAACCTGTCGAACGCCTCGTCGGGTACGGCGTCGAGCCGGGTCTCCTCGAGCGAACGCAACCGGTCGGGATCGGCCAATGCGGGAATCGGCACGGACATCCGCCCCGGGCCGTCCGCGCTCATCGTCACCGTCCTCAGAAAGCGGAACGCCCGGCCGGCGTCCCGCTCTCGGTTATACCCCGCTGGGCCGCCACTCCATTCCCGGCGCGGTGTTCGTCACGGGTCACGCCGCGCCCGCCGTCCCGGGGCCGATATCGTCGGCGGTCGTGAAGGCATGGATCCCGCACCCCGAGGGCCTCCGGCTGCTCGGCGAGCCACCGCCCGGCGTCACCGTGGAGCTGCTGGCGGACCCGGACCGGCTCCCGTCGTCCCCGGACGGGGTGCGGTTCTGGGTACCGCCGTTCCTGTCCGGCCCGGACGCCGGCGCGTTCCTGGCCCGGCTGCCGGACGTCGAGGTGGTGCAGCTTCTCTCCGCCGGCGCGGACGCCTGGGCCGGGCGCGTCCCGGACGGCGTGACGCTCTGCGACGCCCGGGGCGTGCACGACTCGCCCACCGCCGAGTGGGTGGTGGCCGCGATCCTGTCCTCGCTGCGCGGGTTCGCGCCGCTGGCCCGGGCGCAGGCGCGGCGCGAGTGGGCGTACGACGAGGTGGCGCCGACCGACGAACTGGCCGGCAAGCGCGTGCTCATCGTGGGCGCCGGCTCGATCGGCGCGGCGGTACGTGACCGGCTCGCCCCGTTCGAGGTGAGCTTCACGCTGGTGGCCCGTACGCCGCGACCGGACCAGGGCGTGCACGGGGTGGACGAGCTGCCCGCCCTGCTGCCGGAGGCGGACGTGGTGGTGCTGCTGGTGCCGCTGACCGACCAGACCCGCGGCCTGGTCGACGAGCGTTTCCTGGCCGCGATGCCGGACGGCGCGTTGCTGGTGAACGCCGCGCGGGGGCCGGTGGTCAGCACCCCGGCGCTGCTCGCCGAGCTGGCCTCGGGGCGCCTGCGCGCGGCGGTGGACGTCACCGATCCGGAGCCGCTGCCCGCCGACCATCCTCTGTGGGAGCTGCCGAACCTGCTGCTCACCCCGCACATCGGCGGCTCGGTACGCGGTCTGCTGCCCCGGGCGTACCGCCTGGTGGGCGAGCAGCTGCGCCGGTACGCGGCCGGGGAGGAGCTGACGAACCGGGTGGTAGACGGCTACTGATCATTCGCCTCACCGGGCAGCTCCTGCCCGGTGACGGCGATCAGCTGGGGCAGCTCGGTGGCGCGTACCGCCGGCAGCATGACGACTTCGCCGTCGTCGAGCCGGGCGAGCGCGCGGCCCCGGGCGTCGCCGGCCAGTTCGGCGACGCGCGTCCACGGCACGCGGCGTTGCCCGGCGAGCGCCCGCAGCCGCAGTTCCGAGGCGTCGGCGTCGGTGCCGGAGCGCCACGCCCAGACCGCGACCGCGACCGGGACGAGCAGCACCCAGAGCAGCCACCAGCGGGCGGAGGCCAGCGGCAGCGCGCCGATGGCGGCGACGATCGCGGCGACCAGGATGGCCTGGTTGTGTCGGAAACGGACGGTATCGGCACGGCTCACCCTCCGATGATCCCACCCGGCCGACTCCCACCACCCCTCACCCCGGCAGAGCCCGTCGTCCCATCCCCCGCCACGCTCGTCCATAGCGGCCCGCCTAGCAGTGCAAGCCGCCTCATCGCTGCCCAACCACTCTGGAGATCTTGGTACGTCTCCGCCCTCCCGAGGGCGATTGCGTACCAAGATCTCGCGCGAGCGGGTCGTGCGTGGAGATCTTGGAAGCAAACGGCCCCTATGGCGGCCCTTTGCTTCCAAGATCTCGTCGTGGTGGCGCGGCGTTGGTGGGGTGTGACGCATGTCACTGGTGTGGTGACGTCACCAGGCGCTTCCGGGATCGTTTCTAGGCGTGGCCGCAGCGGTCCCCGCCGATGCGTCCCGCCTGCCCCGACCCCCGCACGTCGTACCGCGAACCGCAACCGCACCGCCCCCGTGCCCCCTCACGAAGGCGACCGCCGTGCCCGTCCCTCCTCCCGCCGGTCCCCGTCGGCGGCCACCCCTGTCCGATGTCGCCGTGTCGCTCACCGGCGCGGTCTTTCTCCTGGCGGGCGTCGCCGGGCTTCTACCCGGCCCGGCCGCCGCCGCGCTCGCCGTCGCCGGTGGATTCGCGCTCGCCTGCGTCCGGCTCGCCTGGCTGGCCGGCGGAGCGCTGCCCGCCGCTCCGAGCGACCTCACCCCGAACGCGCCGCCGACCGTCGACGCTCGAACCACCGAATCGCCGGCCCGGAACGCGGGCACCGCCCTGCCCGAGCACCGGGACGCCGCCTCGCCCGGCGTGCCGCCCGAGCGCCGGGACGTCACCGAGTCGGGCGCGAGGCCGTACCGGGACGCCGCCTCGCCGGCCCGGCCGGCCGGGCACCGGGCCGTCGCCGCCGTGCCCGAGCGCCGGGACGTCGCTGCGCCGGGCGTGACGACCGGGCGGCAGGCGCGCCGGGTCGCGCTGTCCCGCCGGGTCGCCGCGATCCTGGACGCCGCCGTCCTGGTCGCCGGGCTCACCGTCGCGGTGCTGCCGCTGAGCGATCCCGCGCACCGGCTGCCGATCGCGCTGACCGGGCTGTGCCTCACCACGCCGCTGTACGTGACGGCGCTGCTGCGCCTGCCCGGCCGGTCCCGGATGTCCGGCCCCGAGTTGGTGCGCCGTGGCGTCGACGTGCTCGCGCTCGGCGTCAGCCTGGTCTTCGCCGGCTGGATGCTGCTGCCGGGCGGCCCGGTCCGGGCCGTCGCCGGGATCGCCGCGTCGGGCGGCGCGGTGGTGCTGGCCGTGCTCGTGGTGGCGGCTCTCGCCGAACGCCGCCGCCGGCCGGGCGCCGCGGGTTGCCACGCCGGGGCGGCGCTGACGCTCGGCGGGCTGACGTTGCTGGTGGTGCTGCTGGCGTACGACGCGCCGGAACGGGCGCTGCCGGTGGTCGCGGCGCCGCTGCTGGCGGGAGCGCTGCTCACCGTCGCCGGCCTGCGGCGCGCCTGGGCGGGGGAGCGGCCGGGCCGGGACCTGGCGCCGGCCGCCTGGCCCCGCCTGACCGCGCCGGCCGGGATCGCCGCGCTGGCCGCCGGTGTCCACCTGTGCGCGGTGGGGGAGTTCAGCACCGGCGCGATGGCACTGGGCCTGGCGGTCATTCCGCCGATCATGGCGGGGGAACTGCTCGCCGCCGCGGACCAGCGTCGCCGGGTGCAACGGCTCGCGGCCCGTGAGGCGTGGTTGCGGCGCCGGCTCGGACCGGACGCCCGGGCCGTCGAGCCCACGCCGTTGACCCGCGCGGATCTGGTCCGGGCGATGGCGCAGCGCAGCGGCGGCGCCCTGCTCGTGGTCGACCTGCACGGCGAGGGTGCCGCCGTGCCGGAGGGCCCGGTCCTCACCGAGGTCGCGCGCCGGCTCCGGGCCGGCGCCGAGGCGCACGATCTGGTCGGCCGGCTCGGCGACACCGAGTACGCGATCCTCACCGACCTCGGGCCGGTGCTCGCGTACGCGCTCGGCACGCGGCTGCTGGCAGCGCTGACCGAGCCGTACCCGCGGCCGTGCGGGGCGGCCCGGGTGCGGGTGAGCATCGGGCTGGCCGAGACCGGCGGCGGCGAACCGGAGGACGTGCTGCGCCAGGCCGACCTGGCCCGCCGCCGGGCGGTGCAGCTCGGCCGGGACCGGGTCGAGTGGTACGACGCCTATCTGGAGGAGCAACTGGTCCGGCGCCTGGATCTGGAACGGGAGCTGCCCGGGGCGGTGGCGCGCGGTGAGCTGGACCTGGTCTACCAGCCGGTGGTGGCGCTCGCGGAGCGGGTGCCGGTCGGCACCGAGGCGTTGCTGCGCTGGCGCAGTCCCACGCTGGGCACCGTGCTGCCGGCGGAGTTGCTGCCGGTGGCGGCCGACCTCGATCTGGTCGGCGAGATCGGGCGCTGGGTGGTGGACCGGGCCTGCCGCCAGCTCGCCGCGTGGTCGGAGGGCGGCCGGGAGCTGTGGATGGCGGTGAACGTGACGCCGCGCGAGCTGGCCGCGCCGGACTTCGTGGCGCGTACCGCTACCGCGCTGGCCGCGTACGACGTGTCGCCGGAGCGGCTGGTGGTGGAGGTGGCCGAGCCGGCTGTGGGCGCCGAGTTGTCCACCGTGGTGGCCCGGCTCGCCGGCCTCCGCTCGATCGGCGTGCGGACCGCGCTCGACGACTTCCGCGCCGAGCACGCCTCGCTCGCCCAGCTCCGCCGCCTGCCGATCGACCTGCTCAAGGTGGGCCCGCACCTGGTCGGGCCGGGTGGGGACGGGCAGCGCCCGCTGATCGACGTGGTGGCGAACCTGGCCGACCGGCTCGGTGTGGAGCTGGTGGTCGAGGAGCTGGAGTCGGAGGGGCAGGTGGCCGGCGCGCGGCGGGCCGGCTGCCGGTACGGGCAGGGCTTCGCGCTGGCCCGGCCGGCGACCGCCGAGCGGGTCGAGGCGTGGTTCGAGGAGTTCCCGTCCGCCGCCCGATGAGCTGAACCGGTTCAGCGCTGCGTACGAGGTGGTGCCGTGCTGCCGCGCGGCGTGAGGTGCGCGGTCTCGTCCTGGACCACGGCGGCCGGCTCGCCGGCGATCACCGCCAGGAGCTGCCGGGCGGCGTGCGCGCCGTACGCCGGGATGTCCCGGCCCAGCGCGGTCAGCGGCGGGTGCACCAGCCGGCAGAGCGGCGAGTCGTCCCAGGCCACTATGGACAGGTCGCCGGGGACGGTCAGGCCCATCTCCTGGGCCACCGAGAGCCCGGCGATCGCCATCACGTCGTTGTCATAGATGACAGCCGTCGGCCGGGCGGCGGAGCTGAGCAGCCGGCGGGTGGCCCGCGCGCCCTCCTCGCCGGTGTAGTCGGACCAGACCGTGTGCGCCTCGTCCAGCCCGAGCCGCCGGCACACGCCGGTGAACGCCTCGGTGCGGATCTCGGTGTGCAGCAGCGACGGCAGCCCGCCGACCCGGGCGATGCGCCGGTGCCCGAGCGCGACCAGGTACTCCACCGTCTCGACCAGCGCCGCCGCGTCGTCGGACCAGACGCTCGCCAGGCCACCGGTGTGGCCGGGGCCGCCGATCACCACCGCCGGCAGTTGCAGCTCCTCCAGCGCCGGCACCCGCCGGTCGTCGGTGCGCAGGTCGCAGACGAGCACGCCGTCGACCCGGCGTTCGGCCCACCACCGCCGGTACACGGCGATCTCGGCCTCCTGGTCGCTGACCACCTGGAGGGTGAGCGCGTACGAGCGGGCCGACAGCTCGGCCTCGACGCCGCTGATCAGCTCCATGAAGAACGGCTCGATGCCGAGTATCCGGGCGGGGCGGCACAGCGCCAGCCCGACCGCCTTCGCGGTCGCGCCGGACAGCGCGCGGGCGGCGCTGCTCGGCCGGAACCCGATCTCGGCGGCGATCGCGAGGATGCGCTGGCGGGTCGCCTCGGAGACGCCGGGCTGGCCGTTGAGCGCGTACGACACCGCGCCCTTGGAGACCCCGGCACGCCGGGCGACGTCGGCGATGGTCGGCCGCTTCACCGCAGCGTTCCTCCACTGTGTCCGGCCCTCGCGGGCGTTCTCGGTCGCCGGGCTCACCGGCGTCTGGTGACGCTACTGCACCGCCGCCGCGGCCCGGTCGGCGTGAGCGGCGGCCGGCCGGGGTGTCCGGCGGCCACTGCTTGTGCGGTTCAGCTTAGTGCGCCTGCCGCTCTCCCCGGTCACCCGGTGTCCGGGCGAACGCGCCTCCACCTGCGGTCCGGTAGGGCGGTGAGGTTACCGGGCCGGCACGTTCGTAACCGCCCGTTGACAGCCCTGGGGGTGAACCGTACGGTGGCCTCACTTATCCGGTTCAGTCAACGTTCCTCGATATGTGGAGCGTTCCCATTCGGCGCGGAGGATGAGATGAGACGGTCCTGGACGCACCTGGCGCGCGTGACCGCCGCCGGTGCCGTCGCCCTGGTCATGGTCGCCGCGTGCAGCGGCCGGAGCACCACCGGCGGCTCGGACGCGGACGGCGGTCAGGTGACGCTGAAAATCAACTTCTGGGGCGACTTCGGCCTGCAGGACCTCAAGGCCAGGTACGAGGCCGAGCACCCGAACGTCAAGATCCAGCTCAACTCGGGCGAGTACAACGCCCAGCACGAGGACCTGCAGAAGAAGCTCGTCGCGGGCAACGGCGCGCCGGACATCGCGGCGATCGACGAGGGCTTCATGGTCCAGTTCCGCAGCCAGTCCGACAAGTTCGTCAACCTGCTCGACAAGGGCGCCGGCTCCTACGAGAGCAAGTACCTGCCCTGGAAGTGGAAGCAGTCGCTGTCGGCCGACGGCAAGACGCAGATCGGCCTCGGCACCGACGTCGGCGGTCTGGCCATGTGCTACCGCACCGACCTGTTCAAGGCCGCCGGCCTGCCCACCGAACGCGACCAGGTGTCCGCGCTCTGGCCCACCTGGGACAGGTTCATCGAGGTCGGCCAGCAGTACACCGCCACGACGAAGAAGAAGTTCATCGACGCGGGCACCAACCTGTTCAACCCGATCCTCGGCCAGCAGCCGGTCGGGTTCTACGACGAGCAGGACCAGCTCCGGATGGAGCAGGGCCCGAAGGTCGCGTTCGACTACACGGTCAAGGCCGTCGGCGCCGGGCTGTCGGCCAACCTGGTCAGCTTCCAGGCCGACTGGGACAAGGGCTTCACCAGCGGCGCGTTCGCGGTGCTGGCCTGCCCGGCCTGGATGCTCGGCCACATCAAGGACACCGCGCCCGGCACCCAGGGCAAGTGGGACATCGCCGCGGTACCGGGTGGCGGCGGCAACTGGGGCGGCTCGTTCCTGACGCTGCCCAAGCAGGGCAAGAACGTCGACGAGGCGTACAAGCTGCTGACCTGGCTGGTCGCGCCGGAGCAGCAGATCGAGATCTTCAAGAAGGTCGGCAACCTGCCGTCGCAGCCGGCGCTCTACACCGACCCGGCCATCGCCGACTTCAAGAACCCGTTCTTCAACGACGCCCCGGTCGGCCGGATCTTCCCGAAGATGGCGCAGGGCCTCACTCCGCAGTACCTGGGCCGCAAGAACGGCCCGACCCGGGTGGCGGTGGAGAACGTGATCCGGCGGGTGGAGAACAAGTCGCTCAAGTCCGACGCCGCCTGGTCCGAGGCGGTCAAGGAGGCCGAGAAGGCCGCGAAGTCCTGACACGTCAGCGGTGACGGGGCGGCCCGGTCCGCCCCGTCACCGTCCGATCTCCCGGCCCTGGAGTGAACAGATGTCCAGCACCCGTGCCGCGCCGCCCCGCCGCCCACCCGCGCCGCAGCGCGGCAGTGCCGGCGACCGGCGGATGACCTGGCGTGACCGGCTGTACCGCTTCGACATGCGCTACATGCCGTACCTGATGATCGCGCCGTTCTTCCTGCTCTTCATCGTGTTCGGGCTGTTCCCGCTGCTGTTCAACGCGGTCGTGTCGCTGCGGAACTACCGGCTGGACGACCCGACGTTGCCGTACTGGGCGGGCATGGAGAACTTCAGCCGCCTGATCGCCGACGAGGACTTCTGGAACGCCCTGGCCAACACGTTCGGCATCTTCCTGCTCTCCACGGTGCCGCAACTGCTGCTCGCGCTGCTCGTCGCGTCGCTGCTCAACCGCAAGCTGCGAGCGCAGACCTGGTGGCGGGTGGGCGTGCTGCTGCCGTACGTGACACCGATCGTGGCCTCGACGATGGTGTTCAGCGTCTTCTTCTCCCGCGACTTCGGCATGGCCAACTGGGCGCTCGGCCTGCTCGGCATCGGTGGCGCGGACGACCCGATCGACTGGCGGGCCGGCAAGCTCCAGGCCTGGGTCGCCATCGCCACCATGGTCAACTGGAAGTGGATCGGCTACAACGCGCTGCTCTACCTGGCCGCCATGCAGTCCATTCCGCGTGACGTCTACGAGGCCGCGGCGATCGACGGCGCCGGGCAGTGGAAGCAGCTGTGGCGCATCACCGTCCCGATGATCCAGCCGGTGGTCCTGTTCACAGTCATCCTCTCCACCATCGGCGGGTTGCAGCTGTTCACCGAGCCGATGCTGTTCGACCCGAACGCGCAAGCGGCCACCGGCGGGCCGGACGGCGAGTGGCAGACCATCGCCCAGCTCATCTACAAGGTCGGCTGGAAGGACCTCAACCTCGGCTACGCCGCCGCCATGTCCTGGGCGCTGTTCCTGATCATCCTGATCGTGGCCGGCCTCAACTACCTGCTGACCAACCGACTCTCCGGAGGCCGCCGGTGACGACCCGACGTGTGGTGGCCCGGGCCCCGCAGGACACCCCGGCCGGGCTCTGGACCTATCTGCTCCTCGCGGTCAGCATGCTGTTCGCCGCGTTCCCGCTCTACTGGATGTTCGTCATCGCCACGAGTAACGACGAGGCGCTGGCGAAGCTGCCGCCGGTGGTGATCCCCGGCGACCGGTTCCTGACGAACGTCGAGGAGGTCTTCTCCCTCCAGGACGTCTACTTCGCCGCGTCGCTCGTCAACAGCGTCATCGTCTCCGCGGTGGTGACCGCCTCGGTGCTGTTCTTCTGCTCGCTGGCCGGCTTCGCCTTCGCCAAGCTGCGTTTCCGGGGCAGCCGCGCGTTGATGCTGTTCGTGGTGCTGACGCTCACCGTGCCCAACCAGCTCGGCATAGTCGCGCTCTACATCGTGATGGGCAAGCTCGGCTGGAACGGCACGCTGCTCGCCGTCATCGCGCCCGGCCTCATCACCGCGTTCGGCGTGTTCTACATGCGGCAGTTCATCGTGAACACCGTCCCGGACGAGCTGGTCGAGTCGGCCCGGGTCGACGGCGCCACGACCATGCGGGTGTACGCGACGATCGTGCTCCCCTCGATCCGCCCGGCCCTGGCGGTGCTCGGCCTGCTCACGTTCGTGGCCACCTGGAACGACTTCCAGTGGCCGCTGATCACGCTCAGCGGCACCGACTACCCCACCTCGATGGTGGCGGTCTCCGACCTGGCAAGCGGCAACTACGTGATCTACCGGCGGGTGCTCGCGGGCGCGTTCATCGCCACCGTCCCCCTGCTGGTCATGCTGTTCATCGGTGGACGTCAGATCGTCCGCGGAATCATGGAAGGCGCGGTGAAGTCGTGAGCCGTCGAACGTCGCTGCACGAGGGGTGGACGCTGCGGGCCGAGCCCGGCCCGGCGGTGCCGCCGGAGATCGCCGGGACGGCGGTGCCGGCCACGGTCCCGGGTTGCGTGCACACCGACCTGCTCGCGGCGGGCCTCATCCCCGACCCGTACCGGGACGACAACGAGAACCGCCTCACCTGGATCGGCCGCACCGACTGGGTCTACGAGACGACGTTCGGATGGCAGCCCGGCGACGAAGAGCGGGTCGACCTGGTCTGCGCCGGCCTGGACACGGTCGCCACAGTGACGCTCAACGGCGTCGAGGTCGGCCGCACCGAGAACCAGCACCGCTCGTACCGCTTCGACGTCCGCGCGCTGCTGCGCCCGGACGGCAACATCCTGGCCGTACGCTTCGACTCCCCGTACCGGTACGCCGAGGCGCACCGGGACCGGCTCGGCGACCGGCCCAACGCGTATCCGGAGCCGTTCCACTTCATCCGCAAGACCGCCTGCAACTTCGGCTGGGACTGGGGACCGACGCTCGTCACCGCCGGCATCTGGCGCGACATCGGCCTGCACGCCTGGTCCACGGCCCGGCTCGCGTCGGTCCGGCCGCTCGTCACGGTGGCCGACGGCGTCGGCCGGGTCGAGCTGCACGCCGAGATCGAGCGGACCGGCGACGAGCCGCTGACCGTACGCGCCGCCGTCGCCGGGGCCACCGCCGAGATCGCCGTACCGGCGGGGGAGCGGACCGCCGTCGTGACGCTCACCGTCGCGGACCCCGCGCTGTGGTGGCCCATCGGGTACGGCGACCAGCCGCGCTACGACCTCGACGTGAGCCTGCACGCCGCCGACGGCCGGGAGCTGGACGCCGAGTCCCGCCGGATCGGCTTCCGCTCGGTCCGGCTGGACACCACGCCCGACGCCCACGGCACCCCGTTCGCGCTGCACGTCAACGACGTGTCGGTGTTCGTGAAGGGCGTCAACTGGATCCCCGACGACGCGTTCCCGAACCGGGTCACCCGGGACCGTCTCGCGCAGCGGTTCGGCCAGGCGGCCGGCGCGCACGTCAACCTGCTGCGCGTCTGGGGCGGCGGCCGGTACGAGTCGGACGACTTCTACGAGCTGGCCGACGAGATGGGCCTGCTGGTGCAGCAGGACTTCCTGTTCGCCTGCGCGGCGTACCCGGAGGAGGAACCGTTCCGCACCGAGGTCGAGGCGGAGGCACGGGAGCAGGTCACCCGGCTCGCCGGGCACCCGTCGCTGGTGCTCTGGACCGGCAACAACGAGAACATCTGGGGCTGGCACGACTGGGACTGGCAGGAGCCCCTCGCGGGCCGGACCTGGGGACGCGGCTACTACCTGGAGCTGCTGCCCGCCGTCGTCGGCGAGCTGGACCCGACGGTCCCGTACTGGCCGGGAAGTCCCTGGTCCGGCAGCGAGGAGCTCCACCCCAACGACCCGGCGCACGGCACCACGCACATCTGGGACGTGTGGAACACCGACGACTACACGCGCTACCGGGACTACGTGCCGCGCTTCGTGGCCGAGTTCGGCTACCAGGCGCCGCCCGCGTACGCGACGCTGCGCCGGGCGCTCTCCGACGAACCGCTCGCGCACGACTCGCCGGGCATGACCCACCACCAGAAGGCCGCCGACGGGGACGGAAAGCTCCGGCGCGGGCTCGACGCCCACCTGCCGCCACCCGCCGACTTCGACGACTGGCACTACCTCACCCAGCTCAACCAGGCCCGCGCCATCCAGCTCGGCGTGGAGCACTTCCGCTCGCACCGGCCGGTCTGCGCCGGCACCGTCGTGTGGCAGCTGAACGACTGCTGGCCGGTCACGTCCTGGTCGGCGATCGACGGCGACGGCCGTCGCAAACCCCTGTGGTACGCGCTGCGCCGCGCCTACGCCGACCGGCTGCTCACCGTGCAGCCACGTGACGGTGGGCTGGCGCTGGTCGCGGTGAACGAGACCGCCGAGGCGTGGAACGGGCCGGCCACCGTCACCCGGCTGACAGTCACCGGGGAGCCGAGGGCGAAGACCTCGGTCGACCTCGACGTCCCGGCGTACTCCTCGGTCGTGGTGGAACTGCCGGCGGAGCTGGCGCGGCCGGACGACGGCCGCGCCGAACTGCTCGTCGCGGACGCCGGGGACGCGGCGGAGCGCGCGCTGTGGTTCTTCGCCGAGGACCGCGACGTGCGCTGGCCGGCGGCGGAGTGGGACGCGGTGGTCGAGCCGGCGGACGGCGGCCGGCGGGTCCGGGTGACCGCGCGGACCGTGCTGCGCGACCTGACGCTGTTCGCGGACCGCCTCGACCCGGCCGCGCAGGTGGACCGGGCGCTGGTGACGCTGCTGCCGGGGGAGAGCGTGACGTTCACCGTGCGCGCCACCCGCCCGCTCGACGCCGCCGCGCTCACCTACCGACCGGTGCTGCGCTGCGTCAACGACCTCACCTGAGGCGGACGCCCATCTCCGTCGATTTGAAGACTTCTGCAAGTGCTAAAGTCTTCAGAGTCGTCGGAGGGGTGTGTCATGTCGGTGCCGCTGTACCAGGCCAAGGCGGAGCTGTTCCGCACCCTCGGGCACCCGGTCCGCATCCGGGTGCTCGAACTGCTCCAGGACGGGCCGAAGCCGGTACGCGACCTGCTCGCCGCCATCGACGTGGAGGCGTCCAACCTCTCCCAGCAGCTCGCCGTGCTGCGCCGGGCCGGCATGGTCACCTCCTACCGCGACGGCCCCCTGGTCATGTACGCGCTCAGCACCCCCGACGTGGCCGACCTGCTCGCCGCCGGGCGGCGCATCCTCGGCGCGGTCCTCACCGACCGGGACGCCCTGCTGGACGAGCTGCGGGCGTCGGGGACGGACCGGTGAGCGGGGTGGCCCTTCGTGGTGGTGATCTCGTACGGCAGGCAGGCCGGCTGTTCGGCGGGCTGCTGCCCGGCCGGGCCGACTGGGCGGCAGTGCGCCGCTCGCCCCGGCGCGACCTGCTCGCCGGCCTCACCGTCGCCGTGGTGGCGCTGCCCCTGGCGCTCGCCTTCGGCGTCACCTCCGGGCTCGGCGCGCAGGCCGGCCTGGTCACCGCCGTGGTCGCCGGGGCCGTCGCGGCGATCTTCGGCGGCTCCAATCTCCAGGTCTCCGGCCCCACCGGGGCCATGACCGTCGTGCTGGTGCCGGTGGTGCAGCAGTTCGGCGCCGGTGGCGTGCTGATGGTCGGCGTGCTGGCCGGGCTGATCCTGATCGCGCTCGCCCTGGCCCGCCTCGGCCGGTACGTCCGCTACCTGCCGACTCCGGTCATCGAGGGCTTCACCGCCGGCATCGCCGTCGTCATCGCGCTGCAACAGGTGCCGGCCGCGCTCGGCGTCGCCGGGGCGCACGGCGAGAAGGTGTGGGCGGTGGCCGCCGACGCGGTCGCCCGGTTCGCCGCGCAGCCCCGGCCCGCCGCGATCGCTGTGGCGCTCGGCGTGGCGGCGCTGATGCTGCTCGGCGCCCGGTGGCGGCCCGCCGTGCCGTTCTCCCTGGTCGGGGTGGCCGCCGCGACGCTCCTCGCCGAGCTGGCCCCGATCGACCTGGCCCGGATCGGCGAGCTGCCGCAAGGGCTGCCCGCGCCGTCGCTGAGCTTCCTGGACCTCGGCGCGGTGGGCGTGCTGCTGCCCAGCGCCCTCGCAGTGGCCGCGCTCGCCGCGCTGGAGAGCCTGCTCTCCGCCACCGTGGCGGACGGCATGACAGTCGGCGAGCGGCACGACCCGGACCGGGAACTGTTCGGCCAGGGCCTGGCCAACCTCGCCTCCCCGGTGTTCGGCGGCATCCCGGCGACCGCCGCCATCGCCCGTACGGCGGTCAACGTCCGCGCCGGGGCGTCCTCGAAGCTCGCCGCGCTCACCCACGCGGTCGCCCTCGCCGCGATCGTGCTCGCCGCCGCCCCGCTCGTGGGCCGCATCCCGCTGGCCGCCCTGGCCGGTGTGCTGCTCGCCACCACCATCCGGATGGTGGAGGCGGCCTCCCTGCTGGCGCTGATGCGGGCCACCCGGGCCGACGCGGTGGTGCTGGTGCTGACGTTCGCCGTCACTGTGATCTGGGACCTGGTGACAGCAGTGGTCGTCGGGCTCGCCGTCGCGGTGGTCCTGGCGCTGCGTGCGGTCGCCCGCAGCGCCAGGCTGGAACAGGTGCCGCTGGACACCGGCGAGCACAGCGCCGAGGAGCACGAGCTGCTCGCCGAGCACATCGTGGCGTACCGGCTCGACGGGCCGCTGTTCTTCGCCGCCGCGCACACCTTCCTGCTGGAGCTGGCCGAGGTGGCCGACGTGCGGGTGGTGATCCTGCGGATGTCCCGCGTCTCCACCATCGACGCCACCGGCGCCCAGGTGCTCGGCGACGCCATCGCCCGGCTGCGCGGCCGGGGAATCACGGTGCTGATCTCCGGCATCACCCCGGGCCACGACCAGGTGCTCAGCACGCTCGGCGTCGCCGAGGAGCTGCGCCGCGAGGGGCTGGTGTTCGCGGACACCCCGGCCGCGATCCGGTACGCCCGGGGTGTCGCCCTCGCCGCGAGCCCCGCCTAGGCTCTCGTCACCTCGGCGTTCACCTCCACCTCCACCTCCTCCTGCTTCCGCACGCCGAAGACGATCAGGTAGCCGAGGATCCACACCTCGCCCACCGTTGCGGGCACCACCAGCAGGTCGCCCGCGCCCCCGGCGCCGGGGGCGAGGTACGCGACGAACGTCATGAGCACGTAGCCGACGCCGCCGGCGACGAGGACCCAGCCGAGGGGGCGGGGCAGCCAGCCGGACCGGAGCACGCACCAGCCCATCGGCACCAGCCACAGGCCGAAGAAGAGCCCGCCCACCTCCCACAGGTTCCCGCTGACCAGGTAGAGCAGCTGGACGGTGTCGGCGTCGCCCGGCCCGCCGGTCGCGACCCCCAGGGCCGTGGCGAGCACGGCGGCGCTGCCGAGGATCGCGACGGCGTTGACGAGCCCGAAGGCGGCGATGCTGCCCGCGGCGGTGCTGTCGACACTGCGGAACAGGCGGTGGAACCAGACGGCGGTGAGCGCCTGGGTCAGGACGACCAGCAGTTCGAGGGCGATGCCGACGCGCGCCAGCGACTCGTGGGCCACCAGATTGGCGAGCGTCGCGCCCGCGTCGTCCGCGTCGAAGATCATCGGGCGGACGGTGAGGAACCCCAGCGCGCCGGTGACGGCGAGCCCGAGGTAGAACAGCCCGGTCACGCGGGCGGTACGGATCAGCTGGTGCATGGCGGCTCCTACGGGGGTGATCGACGTGCCGTGGCTGAGCTTGCCTTACGCCGTAAGGCCAACCATACGTTGTAAGGTCAAGAGGAGATGGGGAGCCGGATGGGAGCGAGGAAACCTCGGGAGCCGCTGAGCCGCGAGCGGGCCCTGGCCAGCGCGATCGCCCTTGTCGACGCCGAAGGGATGGGGGCGCTCACGATGCGCCGGCTCGCCGCCGAACTCGGCGTCGAGGCCATGTCGCTCTACCACCACCTACCCGGCAAGGCCGGACTGCTCGACGGCCTCGTCGACGCGGTCGCCACGGAGATCACCTCAGCCGCCGAGCTTGCCGAGGCGGACGCGCCCGGCGGTGACTGGCGTACCCGGCTGCGGCTGCGCTTCCTCGCCGCGCGCGCGGTCATGCTGCGGCACCCGTGGGCTCCCGCGCTGCTCAGCTCCCGCCCGACCGTCCCCGCCGGGGTGTACGCCTACTACGACGGCATCCTCGCCACCCTCGTCGAGGGCGGCTTCTCGTACCGGATCGCCCACCGGGCGCTGCACGCGTTCGGCAGCATGGCGCTCGGCTTTGCCCAGGAGGTGTTCCGCCCGGACGCGGCCGGGGCAGCCGACGAGGTTGCGGCGGAAGCGGAGATGATGGCGCTGGCGGAACGGCTGCCGCACCTGGCCGCGATGGTGGCCGCCGAGATGCACGACGCGGCCGATCCGACGCTCGGGTGGTGCGACTCTCAGACCGAGTTCGAGTTCACGCTCGACCTGCTCTTCGACGGCCTCGAACGACACCTGCCGCGCGCCTGAACCGCCCGCGCGGGCGGGCGGACGCGAGCTGCCGGGTGGAACGTCATGGGTGTCGCCGCGCCCGTTTGACACCCACGGCGCTCCACCCACGCGACTCGGTCCCTGCCATTCGCAGTCAGGTATCGGACTGAGAAGCCGACCAAAGCCGAATTGATGAGCTGGCCTATCCGTCCGGCATTCGGTTTCGACCGGGACGGATCGCTCGACATCCGACTGGTCAACTCTTTCCGTTCGTACGCGCCGATGGTCGCACCACTTTTCGACCGTGCTCGCGAGTAACTTCTCGTACCACCGCATTCACGAGGAGTCACTTATGTCTGAGGAAACCTGGCTCGCGGCGCGTCTGATTCCCACCTCGGGCATCAACGGCGCCGAGGAGCAGGAACGCCGGGCGACCTCCGCCCTGCTGGCGGTGATGAGCGCGGTCCGGGAGTTCGGGCGTGTCCTGACCCAGTCCGTCGGCGCGCCGGCCGGAGTCGTGCAGACCTTCATCGAGGTTCCCTTCAAGCTCGGAAACCAGCAGCTCTTTCCGGATGGCCTCATCCGCGTCACCAGAGGACAGCGTCAGTGGACCGCACTCGTGGAGGTGAAGACCGGCAGTAACCCGCTGCGATCCGAGCAGTTGGAGGCCTACCTGGACATCGCGCGCGAGCAGGGATTCGACGCCCTCATCACGATCTCCAACGAGATCGCTCCCGTCCCGGGTCAGCATCCGACGACCGTCGATCGCCGGAAACTGCGCAAGGTCGCCCTGTATCACCTGCCCTGGACGGAGATCCTGACCCAGGCCGTGATTCAGAAGGAATACCGTGGCATCGCAGACCCGGATCAGGCATGGGTTCTGGGCGAGCTGATCCGATATCTCGAACACCCGCGTTCGGGCGCTCTTGAGTTCAGCGACATGGGACCGGCCTGGGTGCAGGTTCGGGACGGGGTGTCGGCCGGGACATTGCGGGCCGGCGACGACGCGGCAGCGCAGGTCGCCGGGCGCTTCGACGCCTTGATCCGTTACGCGTGCCTCCGACTCGGCCGACAGTTGGGCACCGACGTTACTCCCGCGCTGAGCCGCCGCGACCTCGCCGATCCGGCCGCACGCACCCAGTCGCTCGCCAATCAACTCGCCAGTGCCGGCACCCTGAGCGGCAGCATCCGGATTCCGGGCGCGGTCGGGCACCTTCACGTGACGGCCGATCTGCGGGCCGGGCAGATCGTCTGCCACGTCGATGTCGACGCTCCGCGGTCCGGCCGGCCGACCACCCGGGTGAACTGGCTGGTCCGTCAACTGAGGGACGCGCCGGACACGGTCCGGATCGAGGCATTCGCCATGCACGCCCGGGGCGGAGGCGCCACCGATCTCCTCCGTCAGGTACGCGCCGAGCCGACGACGCTCATCAGCGATCCCTCGCGTGAACTGCGGGCTTTCCGTATCGCCCAGAGCACAGCTGCGGGAACCAAGCGTGGCAGTGGTCGGGGCGCCTTCATCGACTCCGTGCTGCACGCCATCGACGACTTCTACGAGCAGATCATCCAGAACCTCAAGCCGTGGATGCCCGCGGCGCCCCGGTTGCGTACGTCGGAGGACGTGATCCCCGTTCAGCCGGTCGCCTCCAGCCTCGTCTCCACCGCCATCTCGTCCCAGGACAGCCCCGAGTTCGACACCCAGGGAACGCCCGGCGGCTCCGGCTCCTCGGACCGCACCGACGAGTGATCCCACCGTCTCGCCGCCGAGCTTCCGACCCGAGTTGGTGGTATCAGGCGGGCGCGTCAGGCCAGTGCGGCCAGGGCATAGGGCGGGAGTGAGTATTCGGCGTTCTCGCCCTCGGACCACTCGGCGTAGCCGCGCTTGAACGCCAGGACGCCCTCGACGCGGAGGTGCTCTTCCGGCTCGCCCTGTAACGGACGCCTACCGGCACCGCCGGGTTCGGGCGGCGCCGGGCGGGTACCAGGGCGGTATGACTGATCCGGTTGAGCTTTCCGAACTGCACGCCGGAGGCGCAGACCCCGACGACGTCACCCCGGACGAGCCGCACGCGGACCTGGACGGAACCGACGAGAACTCACCGGCCGAGTTCGGCCTGCCGATAGACGGCACCGCCCCGGCCGAGGAGGACCCCACCCGGCCCTGACCTGCCGTCGTGCGGCGCGCCCTCGCGGCGAGTGGAACGCCACGGGTGTCAAACGGGACCGGAGACACCCATGGGGTTCCACCCAACGGCTCTGCGGGCGAGCACTAGTTGGGCAGGGCGGCGAGGCCGGCCAGCAGCTCCCACCGCTCAGCCTCGGTGAGCACCGCGTACGCGGGCTCGTCGCGGCGGTCGGTGTCCGCCTCGATCGCCGCGCGCTGCGGCCCGTCCGGCAGCGCGCGGATCTCGTCGGCCTTCAGCCCGGCGGCCCGCCACGAGGCCCGGTGGGCGTCCGCGCGGTGGTGCCGCAACGAGCCCAGCCGGGTGACGAGCAGCAGCGCCGGGGAGGCGCCCGCCGGCTCGTACGGCGGGGACATCGCCCGGAACACCGGCCCGCCGGTGGCCTGCGCGTGCGCCAGCACCCGGCCGACCAGGTCGGCGAGCCGGGGCACGATGGCCAGGCCGGGCAGCACCCCGGGCAGCATGGCCCACAGCTCTTCGGCGGCCTCGCCGGTGGCGCGCTGCGCGAACAGCGTCAGTTCCCGGCCCAGCTCGGTGAGGTGCCACGCGCCCTCGCCGTCCCTGACGACGACGCCCTGCTCCAGTTCCTTGTCCATGCTGCCGGAGGTGTAGACCAGGCCGTCGGCCAGCGCCTCGGCGGGCATCGGCCGGGCCAGTACGCCGGAGAAGAAGCTGTTCTCCGCGCCGAGTGTGCAGCCCTGCTCGGCGTAGAACGCCTCCATCCGGGCGCGTGCTGCCCAGCGGGCGCCCACGTAGACCCGGTCGATCGCCGGGCGGACCAGTCGCGCGTAGCTCACAGTCGTCTCCACGCCGCCGGACGTTACCGGCGCGCGGGCGTTAAGAAGGGCCCCCTCCTCTACCGCAGGCGTTAAGAGGGGGCCCTTCCTTACGTCACTCGGGGACGCGGCGGTAGGCGCCGTCGCTGGCCGAGGTCGCCATCGAGGCGTACGCGCGCAGCGCCGCCGACACCGGACGCTGCCGGTCGACAGGGGTGTACGGGCGGTCCCGCTTCTCCTCGGCCACCCGGCGCGCCTCCAGCTCGTCGGCGGGGACGTTCAGCTCGATCGACCGGCCCGGGATGTCGATGACGATCTCGTCGCCGTCGCGGACCAGCGCGATCAGCCCGCCGGAGGCCGCCTCCGGGGAGACGTGCCCGATGGACAGGCCGGAGGTGCCGCCGGAGAACCGGCCGTCGGTGAGCAGCGCACAGGAGCGGCCCAGCCCGCGGCCCTTGAGGAACGAGGTCGGGTAGAGCATCTCCTGCATGCCGGGGCCGCCCTTCGGGCCCTCGTACCGGATCACCACCACGTCTCCGGCGACGATCTCCTTGGCGAGGATCGCGGTCACCGCGTCGTCCTGCGACTCGTAGACCTTGGCCGGGCCGCGGAACGTCAGGCACTCCTCGGGCACACCGGCGGTCTTCACCACGCAGCCGGCCGGCGCGAGGTTGCCGTGCAGGATGGCCAGCCCGCCGTCCGCGCTGTACGCGTGCTCCCGGTCGCGGATGCAGCCGCCGGCCGCGTCGGTGTCCAGCGACGACCAGCGGTTGGCGGTGGAGAACGGCTCGGTGGTGCGCACCCCGCCCGGGGCGGCGTGGAACAGCTCGATCGCCTCCGGCGTGGCCGAGCCGCCGCGCACGTCCCAGTCGGCCAGCCACTTGTCGAGGCCGGGGGAGTGCACCGCCCGCACGTCACGGTGCAGCAGCCCGGCGCGGTCCAGCTCGCCGAGGATGGCCGGGATGCCACCGGCCCGGTGCACGTCCTCCATGTGGTAGTTCGGCGAGTTCGGGGCGACCTTGGCCAGGCACGGCACCCGGCGGGAGATCGCGTCGATGTCGGCGACGCCGAAGTCCAGCTCCGCCTCGCGGGCGGCGGCGAGCAGGTGCAGCACCGTGTTCGTGGAGCCGCCCATGGCCACGTCGAGGGCGATCGCGTTCTCGAACGCCTCCCGGCCGGCGATCGAGCGCGGCAGCACCGAGGCGTCGTCGTTCTCGTACCACTGCTTGGCGATCTCCACGATTGTGCGCCCGGCCTCGACGAACAGCGACCGGCGCGCGGCGTGGGTGGCGAGCGTCGAGCCGTTGCCTGGTAGCGCGAGGCCGATCGCCTCGGTGAGGCAGTTCATCGAGTTGGCGGTGAACATGCCGGAGCAGGACCCGCAGGTCGGGCAGGCGGAGCGCTCGATCTCGCCGAGCTGGTCGTCGGTGACCGCCTCGTTCGAGGAGGCGATCATGGCGTCGATCAGGTCGATCTTGGAGTGGACGACGCCCTCGATCGCCACCGTCTTGCCGGCCTCCATCGGGCCGCCGGAGACGAAGACGGTGGGGATGTTGAGCCGCAGCGCGGCGAGCAGCATGCCCGGGGTGATCTTGTCGCAGTTGGAGATGCACACCAGGGCGTCCGCGCAGTGCGCGTTGACCATGTACTCCACCGCGTCGGCGATCAGCTCCCGGCTGGGCAGGGAGTAGAGCATGCCGCCGTGGCCCATGGCGATGCCGTCGTCCACGGCGATGGTGTTGAACTCCCGCCCCACGCCGCCGGCCTCGGCCACCGCGTCGGCGACCAGGCCGCCGAGGTCCTTGAGGTGGACGTGACCGGGTACGAACTGGGTGAAACTGTTGGCGATGGCGACGATCGGCTTGCCGAAGTCGTCGTCGGTCATCCCGGTGGCCCGCCAGAGGGCCCGGGCGCCGGCCATCGTCCGACCGTGGGTGGAGGTCCTCGACCGCAGCTCAGGCATGACACCCAGTCTGACACCATCCCCGCGGCGCGCCCCCGCCGCGCACCCTGTGTCCCAACAGTTGCACACCCGGTGCCCCACGGGGGGCGCTCATCCGGCACAGTTGACGCGTGCAGTCGTCCCCGGGGATGGTCACCGTCGCGGCGCTGAGCGGGATCGCCGCGGCCGCCGCCACGGCGCTGCTCGCCGCGTCCGCGCGGCGTCGCACCGGCCCTCGCCGGCAGGCCCACCTGCTGCTGGCCGTTGCCGCCGGGGCGGCCCTGCTCAGCCTGCTGGTCGGTCTCGCCGGCCTGTTCGCGGCCGGGGACCACTGGGCGCACCGGCAGGGCCAGCGGACCGGCTGGGCGATCCTGGTCGCGGTGGGCACCACGCTCGCCGGGCTCGGTCTCGGCGCCGCAGTGCTCCGGCTGCCCGGCGCCGCCGCGACCCGCGCCACCACCGCCCGGCTGCTGCTCGACGGCCTGATCATGGGCAGCGCGCTCTGGTTCGCCGGCTGGGTGGCGTTCAGCGAGCCGACCCGGCTCCTCGGCGACGCCACGCCGACCGCCTGCCTGCCGATCCTGCTGGCCACGATCATCGCGGCGCTGACCACCGGGCTCACAGTGATCCTGGTGCTGCGGGTCGCGCCGCCACGCGGGTGGCTGACCCTGCTCGGCGTCGGCGCGACAGCGGTCACCGCGGGCGGGCTGGGCGTCTCGGCCGGGCTCTGCCAGGCCGGCCCCGGCCTGGCGCTGACCGGCGCCGCGCTGACCGCCGCCGGCCTGCTCGCCACCGCCGTGGCCGGCCGCCGCGCCGACCTGATGCAGCTCGACGTCGATCTCATCCGCCGCGACGGCGAATACGCCTTCGTGCCGATGTTCGCCATCGCCGCCTCCGCGATGTATCACCTGGTGCAGGGCGGCGGGTTCGACGGGTACGCCATCGTGGCCGGCACCGTCGAGGGCTTCGCCCTGGTCACCCGGCAGTACCTGGCGCTCAACGACGTACGCGGCTACGCGGGCCGGCTGGCCGAGCGGGAGGCACACTTCCGTGAGCTGGCGCACACCGACCCGCTCACCGGGCTGGCGAACCGGCGTGGGCTGCTGCGGGCGCTGCACCGCGGCGCCGAGGCGGGTGTGCCCTGCGTCCTGCTCGGGCTCGACCTGGACGGGTTCAAGAACGTCAACGACATGCGGGGCCACGACGTCGGCGACGCGGTGCTGATCGAGGTGGGGCGGCGGCTGCGGGGCAACCTGCGGCCCGGTGACCTGGCGGCCCGGCTCGGCGGTGACGAGTTCGCGGTGCTGATGCACGGGTCGGCCGATCCGGGCCCGGTGGCCGACCGGCTGCTCGGGGTGCTCGGCCGCCCGTACGAGCAGGGGGACGGGCCGGTCTTCCTGTCGGTGAGCATCGGGGTGGCGGCCGGGCACGGCGAGGCGGACGTGGAGCTGCTGCTGCGCAACGCCGACCTGGCCCTGCGCTACGCCAAGCAGCGGGGCAAGAACCGGATCGAGCGCTACGACGCGACGTACGACCAGTTGCTGAGCCGGCGTACCCGGCTGGAGCACGAGCTGCGCGGCGCGATCGAGCGCGACGAGCTGCGGCTGGTCTTCCAGCCGGTGGCCTCGCTGCCGTCGGTGCGGCCGGTCGGCGCGGAGGCGCTGCTGCGCTGGCGTCACCCGGAGCTGGGCAACGTCCGGCCGGACGAGTTCATCCCGCTCGCCGAGGAGTGCGGGATGATCGCCAAGCTCGGCGCGTGGGTGCTGCACCAGGCCTGCTACCAGCTCTCCCGCTGGCTCGCCGACGGGCACGACGTGTGGGTGTCGGTGAACGTCTCACCGCGCGAGCTGCACGCGCCCGAGTACGTGGTCCAGGTCGCCGAGGCGCTGCGCGCGCACCACGTGCCGCCGCAGCGGCTGGTGCTGGAGGTGACCGAGCACGCGGTCGCCACCGACGTGGACGAGCTGATCCGGCGGCTCACCGCGCTGCGGCTGACCGGCGTCCGGATCGCGCTGGACGACTTCGGCGCCGGCTACTCCTCGCTCGGCCAGCTCCGGCGGCTGCCGATCGACATTCTCAAGATCGACCACAGTCTGGTCGCCGAGCACGAGCCGGTCCGGCCGGTCGGGCGGGACGGCCCGGCGTTCGCCCCGATGGTCGACATCGTCATGCGCCTGGGGCACCAGCTCGGCCTGGAGGTGATCGCCGAGGGTGTGACCAACCCGACCGAGCTCGCCGCCGTGGTGGCCGCCGGCTGCCGGTTCGGTCAGGGGGCGCTGTTCGGCTGGGGCGTACCGGCCGAGCACCTGGAGGCGATGCTGGAGGCGGCGACCGCGCCCGGGAACCGGCACACCGCGATGCCCCAGGCGCCACCGGCCCCGCCGGCGCACAGCCCGTCCCCGTTGCTGCCCCGGTTGCGTAACAACCCGCCCGCCGCGGTCCCCGCCCAGCGTCCTCCGATGGAGGGATCTTCGCAGGTGGGGCCGGGGGTGGAGGGCATGCCGGGTACCGAAACGCCCACGTCCGTGAACCAAAATGTGGGATCAGTTGACTCATCGCGTGAGATGCGTCAGGCTTAGCCGCATGTCGTCGAACCGGTCGCCGCGAGTACTTACCTGAGCGCACTCTCCCACCGAGAGTGCGCTGGCCCCGTGCATCCTGCACGTGGGCTTTTTTGTTGCCGTCGGACCCATCGCGGGACCTCCGCGTCCCATCCTGAGAAGCGCGTCACCCACTCACTTCCGAAGGCTTGAACCGCCATGACGAGACCCACGCCAGAGACCCTCGCCCACTCCGCCCGCCGTGCCCGTTCCGGCACCGGCGCGGCCGGTGACTCCGACTCCGCCGCCCGCCCCGGCCGTGCCGCTCCGGCGGCCGCCACCACCGAGACGCCCGTACGGGAGCCCGCCACCGCGCAGGTCTCGGGCGCCGGTTCGCTCGTGCGGTCGCTGGAGGCGCTCGGCGTCGACGTGGTCTTCGGCATTCCGGGTGGTGCGATCCTGCCCGCGTACGACCCGCTCTACGACTCGACGGTCCGGCACATCCTGGTCCGCCACGAGCAGGGCGCGGGGCACGCGGCCACCGGTTACGCGCAGGCCACCGGCCGGGTGGGCGTCTGCATCGCCACCTCCGGCCCGGGCGCGACGAACCTGGTGACCCCGATCGCCGACGCCTACATGGACTCGGTGCCGATGGTGGCGATCACCGGCCAGGTGGCCCGGCCGTCGATCGGCACCGACGCCTTCCAGGAGGCGGACATCCAGGGCATCACGCTGCCGATCACCAAGCACAACTTCCTGGTGCAGACGGCCGACGAGATCCCGCGGGTGCTGGCCGAGGCGTTCCACCTGGCCGCTACCGGCCGGCCCGGCCCGGTGCTGGTCGACATCCCGAAGGACGTCCTGCAGGCGCCCGCGACCTTCTCCTGGCCGCCCGCGCTCGACCTGCCCGGCTACCGGCCCACGCTGCACCCGCACGGCAAGCAGATCCGCGAGGCGGCCCGGCTGATGACCGGCGCCCGCCGACCGATCCTCTACGTCGGCGGCGGCGTGCTCAAGGCCGGCGCCACCGAGGGGCTGCGGAAGCTGGCCGAGCAGACCGGCATCCCGGTCGTCACCACGCTGATGGCGCTGGGCGCGTTCCCCGACTCGCACCGCCAGCACCTGGGCATGCCGGGCATGCACGGCACCGTGTCCGCGGTCTACGGCCTGCAGAAGGCCGACCTGATCGTGGCGCTGGGCGCCCGCTTCGACGACCGGGTGACCGGCAGGCTGGACTCGTTCGCGCCGGACGCGACAGTGGTCCACGCCGACATCGACCCGGCCGAGATCGGCAAGAACCGGCACGCCGACGTCCCGATCGTGGGCGACGCGCGGCACGTCATCGACGAGCTGATCGCGGCTGTCACCGCCGAGCAGGCCGCCCACCAGTCGGTCGACCTGACCGACTGGTGGGCGCAGCTCGACGACCTGCGCGAGCGGTACCCGCTCGGCTTCGAGGAGCCGGCCGACGGCACGCTCTCCCCGCAGTACGTGATCAAGCGGCTGGGCGAGATCGCCGGCCCGGACGCGATCTACGTGGCGGGCGTCGGCCAGCACCAGATGTGGGCCAGCCAGTTCATCTCGTACGAGAAGCCGCACACCTGGCTCAACTCCGGCGGCCTGGGCACCATGGGCTACGCCGTCCCGGCCGCGATGGGGGCCAAGGTCGGCAAGCCGGACACCACGGTGTGGGCGGTCGACGGCGACGGCTGCTTCCAGATGACCAACCAGGAGCTGGCCACCTGCGCGCTGGAGGGCATCCCGGTCAAGGTCGCTGTGATCAACAACGGCAACCTGGGCATGGTGCGGCAGTGGCAGACCCTGTTCTACGGGGAGCGCTACTCCAACACCGAGCTGGGCACGCACAAGCACCGCATCCCGGACTTCGTCAAGCTCGCCGAGGCGCTCGGCTGCGTCGGGCTGCGCTGCGAGAACGCCGCCGACGTGGACAAGACCATCGAGGCGGCCATGGCGATCAACGACGCGCCGGTGGTCATCGACTTCGTGGTCGGCAAGGACGCGATGGTCTGGCCGATGGTCGCCGCCGGCACCAGCAACGACGAGATCATGTTCGCGCGGGGCGTGCGCCCCGCCTTCGACGAGGACGAGCTCTGATGACCATGCACACGCTGTCCGTGCTCGTGGAGAACAAGCCGGGTGTCCTCGCCCGGGTCTCCGGGCTGTTCTCCCGGCGCGGGTTCAACATCGACAGCCTCGCCGTCGGCGAGACCGAGAACCCGGACGTCTCCCGCATCACCATCGTGGTCAACGCCGAGTCCTCGCCGCTGGAGCAGGTGACCAAGCAGCTCAACAAGCTGGTCAACGTACTCAAGATCGTGGAGCTGGACCCGCAGGTGTCGGTGGCGCGGGAACTGCTCCTGGTCAAGGTCCGCGCGGACCGCGCGGCCCGCGCCCAGGTGCTGGAGACGGTCGGCCTGTTCCGTGCCCGGGTGGTCGACGTCGCGCCGGACACGCTCACCGTCGAGGCCACCGGCACGCCGGACAAGCTCGACGCGCTGCTGCGTGACCTGGAGCCGTTCGGCATCAAGGAGATGGTCCAGTCCGGCACGGTGGCCATCGGGCGGGGTTCGCGGGCCATCACCGCCGGCCCGGCCCTGCGCGCCGCCTGATCCGTACCCACAAGTTTTTTCGACGGGCCGACGGGCTCCGCCGTACGAAAGGGAAGTCAATGAGCGTTGAGGTGTTCTACGACGACGACGCCGACCTGGGCCTGATCCAGGGCCGCAAGGTCGCCGTGATCGGGTACGGCAGCCAGGGCCACGCGCACGCGCTGTCGCTGCGCGACTCCGGCGTCGACGTGGTGATCGGCCTGCCCGCCGGGTCGAAGAGCCGGCCGAAGGCCGAGGAGCAGGGCCTGCGCGTGCTCACTCCCGCCGAGGCGGCCGCCGAGGCCGACGTGATCATGATCCTGGCGCCGGACACCGCCCAGCGGGGCCTCTACGCCGAGGCCATCGCGCCGAACCTGACCGCCGGCAAGGCGCTGTTCTTCGGGCACGGCTTCAACATCCGGTACGGCCTGATCAAGCCCCCGGCCGACGTGGACGTGGCGATGGTCGCCCCGAAGGGCCCGGGTCACCTGGTCCGCCGCCAGTACGTCGACGGCAAGGGTGTGCCCTGCCTGGTCGCCGTCGAGCAGGACCCCAGCGGCAACGCGCTCGGGCTGGCCCTGGCCTACGCGAAGGCGATCGGCGGCACCCGGGCCGGCGTGATCCGGACCACGTTCACCGAGGAGACCGAGACCGACCTGTTCGGCGAGCAGGCGGTGCTCTGCGGCGGCGCGGCGGCGCTGGTGCAGACCGGTTTCGAGGTGCTCACCGAGGCCGGCTACGCGCCCGAGGTGGCCTACTTCGAGTGCCTGCACGAGCTGAAGCTCATCGTCGACCTGATGTACGAGGGCGGCATCGCCCGGATGCGCTACAGCATCTCCGACACCGCCGAGTACGGCGACCTGTCCCGTGGCCCGCGCGTGATCGACTCCCGGGTCAAGGAGGAGATGCGCAAGATCCTCGGCGAGATCCAGTCCGGCGAGTTCGCCCGCGAGTGGGTGGCCGAGGACGAGGCGGGCCGGCCGAACTTCGCCAAGTGGCGGGCCGAGGGCGCGGCGCACCCGATCGAGGAGACCGGACAGAAGCTGCGCGGCATGATGAGCTGGGTCGACCGGCCGATCACCGAGACCGCCTGAACCCTCCCACGTGCGGCCCGCGACCCGACGCTCTCTCCGGCGTCCGGGCGCGGGCCGCAGTCCGCTCCACCCACCCACCGCCGGTCAGGTGGCCACCAGCCGGTCCGCCTCGGCGAGTGCCCGCCCGGCCTCGTCCGGGCGGCCGAGCGCAGCCAGCGACGTGGCCAGGTTGCGCAGTGCGACGGCCATCTCCGCGGGCGGCAGCCCGCCGTCCACCGCACGCGCCTGCTCCACCGACTCGCGGTGGGCGTCGTACGCCTCGTCGAGCCGGCCCAGCGCGTCCAGCCGGTTGCCGAGATTGCCCAGCGCCTGGGAGAGGCCGGCCCGGCGGGCCGGATCCTCGTCGGCCAGCTCCCGGCGCAGGGCCACGCACTCCCGCAGCGCCTCGGCCGCCCCGGCCACGTCACCGGACCGGTACAGGGCCCGCTCCAGGCAGAACAGGGCCTCGCTCAGCAGCCCACGGTAGGTCGGTTGTCCGGCCACCAGTGACCGGGCCAGCTCGACCGCCTCCCGGCCGGCCGCTGTCCCGGTCATACCGGCGATCCGCGTGCCGGGCGGCGGCGGATCCTCGTCGCCCCGCTTGAAGGCGGACATGACCGTCACCGCGCACAGGCCCTGGACGAGCAGCGGGCGGAACACCTCGGGCAGGTCGTGGGCCCGCCGTCGACAGAGCGGCAGCAGCTCCTCCAGGAGCGGCTCCACGTCGTCCCACGCGCCGACCGTCATCCGTGCCGGGACGAGCGCCATCAGTGACTGCGCCAGTGGGACGCCCCCGCCGGCGCGCGCCACCTCGACGGCTTCGGCGAGGCGGGCGACGCCCTCGTCCGGTCGGCCCGTCTCCAGCAGCAGTGAGCCGTGCGCGCGCAACGCCTTGGCCAGGCCGCTCCCGCGTACCCCGGGAGTCTGGTCGACCCAGGGCCGTAGGAGGTCGACCGCCCCGGCGGCGGCCCGCTCGGCCGCCTCGACCTCTCCGAGTGCCTGCCGGCAGCGCGACTCGGTCAGCAGCGCGTCGGCGGAGACACGGTGCCCGGGCACCGGTGTGACGGAGCGGAGCACCTCCAGGTCCGCCGCGGACGCCGTCAGCAGTTCCAGTGCCTCCCGGTGACGACCGTTCACCGCCATGCTGGACGCGAGGTGTACCGCCGTCTCGGCGCCGGCGGCCTTCCAGCGGAACCGATGCCGCCAGGGAAGCGCGAGGTACGCGTTCCGCGCCTGCCGGCGAACGTCCAGAGCTTCGTCGTGCCGCCCCAGCGCCGTCGCCGCCTCGCCGGTGGCCAGCAGGGTGAGGATCCGCCGGGCCCGGTCGTCGGCGGTGAGCGGCTCCGCGCCGGCCCAGGCGCGTAGCGCCAGCCGCGTCGACGCGAGCGCCTCCCGTACCTCGCCGAGATGGGACCGGTGCCGGGCGAGCAGCGTCCGAGCGGTGGCGAGCGCCACGAGCCCGAGCCGGTCGGACGACTCCTCGACGTACCCGATCGCCTCGTTGAGCTCGGCGATGACCGCGGTCGTGGGACGGACGTCCGGCACGCCGGCGCGGGCCACCAGCGCCCGGGCCAGAGCCGTCCGGTGCCGATCCGGGCGTTCGGCGACCAGCCGACAGCAGAGCGCCACCGCCTCCTCGGCGGCGGCCGTCCGCCGGGCCGTTCCGCCCCGCAGTCCGCTCACCACCTGGGACCGGGTGATCAACGCCTCGGCCAGCCTCGGCCCCCAGCCGAGCGGGTCGAGCCGGGCCATCGGCCGCAGCAGCGCGATCCGGACGACCACCGACATCGGCGCTTCCTCCCTCGTGACGACAGCTCCCGTTGTAGCGGCCCGATGCCAGCGCGGTGCCCGGTGAACGGGGGATGACAGGCGTGCGACGGGCCTGTGTGAGGGCCCTCACCCCGCACTCCGGGACACGCCGGGCGGACGGCCACCTACCATCCTTGGTGTGGTGCCCGAGCGCACCGACGGCCATGGTGCGGATCAGCGGAGGGCGCAGCGCGGCGTCCTGATGCCCCGAACCGACCGCATACGACGTCTACGAGGACCGATGAATCCTGTCGTACTGATCGCCGAAGAACTCGCCCCCGCCGCCATCGAGGTGCTCGCCCACGACTTCGACGTGCGCCACGTGGACGGCACCGACCGCCCGGCCCTGCTCTCCGCGCTCTCCGAGGCCGACGCGGTGATCGTACGAAGCGCCACCCAGATCGACGCCGAGGCGATCGCGGCCGCGCCGCGGCTCAAGGTGGTCGCCCGCGCCGGCGTCGGTCTGGACAACGTCGAGGTGCCCGCCGCCACCGCTCGGGGCGTCATGGTCGTCAACGCGCCCACCTCGAACATCGTCTCCGCCGCCGAGCAGGCCGTCGCGCTGCTGCTGGCGGTGGCCCGCAACACCGCCAGCGCCAGTGCCGCGCTCAAGGCCGGCGAGTGGAAGCGGTCCAAGTACACCGGCGTGGAGATCCAGGGCAAGACCGTGGGCGTGGTCGGCCTCGGTCGCATCGGCGTGCTCTTCGCCCAGCGCATCGCCGCGTTCGGCACCCGGCTGATCGCGTACGACCCGTACATCCAGCCGGCCCGCGCCGCGCAGCTCGGCGTCCGCCTGGTCGGGCTGGAGGAGCTGCTGCGGGAGAGCGACTTCATCTCCATCCACCTGCCGAAGACGCCGGAGACGGTGGGCCTGATCGGCGAGAAGGAGCTGGCGATCGTCAAGCCGGGCGTCCGGATCGTCAACGCGGCCCGCGGCGGGCTGGTCGACGAGCAGGCGCTCGCCGACGCGATCGCGGAGGGCCGGGTCGCCGGCGCCGGCGTCGACGTGTACGCCAAGGAGCCCTGCACCTCCTCGCCGCTGTTCGCCTTCGACAACGTGGTGGCCACCCCGCACCTGGGCGCCTCCACCAACGAGGCGCAGGACAAGGCCGGTCTCGCCGTGGCCAAGAGCGTCAAGCTCGCGCTCCAGGGCGAGTTCGTCCCGGACGCGGTGAACGTGCAGGCTGGCGGCGTGGTCGCCGAGGACGTACGCCCGCTGCTGCCGCTGGCCGAGCGGCTGGGCCGGGCGTTCACCGCCCTGGCCGGCGGGGTGGCCGCCAGCGTGACCGTCGAGGTGCGCGGTGAGATCGCCGGCCACGACGTGTCGGTGCTCAAGCTCGCCGCCACCAAGGGGCTGTTCAGCTCCGTGGTGGAGGAGCAGGTCACCTACGTCAACGCGCCGCACCTGGCCGCCGAGCGGGGCGTCGAGGTCACCCTGGCCACGCCGGGCGAGACGGTCGACCACCCGAACCTGGTGACCGTGCGCGGCGCGCTGCCGGACGGGCGTACCGTCCGGGTGTCCGGCACCGTGGTGCACACCGGCGCCCGTGACGTGTTCAAGCTGACCGAGGTGGACGGCTTCGACGTGGAGATCGGCGCGGAGGGCATCCTGGTCTTCCTGCGCTACGCCGACCGGCCCGGCGTGGTCGGCACCGTCGGCACGCTGCTCGGCGAGGCCGGTGTCAACATCGCCGCCATGCAGGTGGCCCGCCGCGAGGCCGGTGGCGAGACGCTGATGACGCTCACCGTCGACCAGGCGCTCGGCGCCGACCTGCTCACCTCCGCCGCCGACTCGATCGGCGCGGTGGCGGCCAGCGCCGCCGACCTGCGCGACGTGTAGTCCGGACAGGACACATCGGGGCCCGGCCGGATGCGGCCGGGCCCTTCGTCGTTCCGGCCGGTCAGGAACGCACGCGGGCCGGTGGCGGGTAGACCGAGCCGTCCTGCGCGTCGAAGAGCATCAGGTCGTGTTCGCCGGCCAGCCGTTCGATGTCCAGCAGGACCTGGTCCGGGCAGGTCGGGTTCAGGTTCATCTCGATGTGGTCGGCGGCCGTGTGCAACGGCGCCTCCCAGGGCGTACCCGGCCGGGTCGGCCCGTCGGGGTAGCTCGCCGTGATCGCCCGGTAGAAGGCGACCAGCCTCGGGTCGGGTTGCTGCCTGCCGTGCCAGCCCTCGCGGCACTGCTGCACCGCCGCCCGCACCTGGTCCGGTGTCGCCCCGTTCGGCAGGGCCCACACGCTCAGATCGAAACTCACGGCGGACAGCGTGCCATCCCGGGCCCGGCCCGTCACCTCTGCCCCACCGTGCGTTCACCGGCTGATTGCCGACACCGATTCCCAAGCGTCCGCTGTGGAGACTCTTGCGTCGAGTTGCGTCGATTCGCTAGCGTACCGTTGCGGTTTCTGGCTGAGTCGATCCCCGGCCCGTCTTCGGGTGGCGCGGTCGGGCGTCCGCCCTGTCGGCCCGCACCCCTCGATTGCGCGAGCCACGCGCACTCGTCGCTGACCGGCCCCCACGGTCGTTGCCGAGACCGCGGGGGCCGATCGCGGCTCAGCGCCGGTGCTGCGCGAACAGCGGGCGGTAGTCCGAGTCGTGGCGGAACCAGGCCAGCCCGGCCGGTCCGGCGGCGTACAGGGCGGTGGCGTAGGCGTCGGCGACGGCCAGGTCCGGGCCGATCACGGTGGCGGCCACCAGACGGTCGGTCGGTTCGCCGGTGTGCGGGTCGATCACGTGCCCCCGCCGCCCGGTGACGCCGGAGGTGCCCACCGCGCCGGTCGTCATCTCCAGCACGACAGGCGTCCGCCGGGTGTCGGTGGGGTGGTGCACCGCGACGCGCCACGGCCCGCCGTGCGCCGCGCGCCCGCGTACCGTCAGGTCGGCACCGCTGAGCACGGCGTAGTCGTGGACGCCGGCGGCGCGCAGCCGCGCCGCGGCCCGCTCCACCGCCCAGCCGCCGAGCAGGCCGCCCGGGTCGAAGCCGCCGGGCACGGCCCAGGCGTCGAACCACCCGTCGGTCGCCGCCCGCATCGACGCGCAGAGGTCGATCAGGTCGGCCAGCGGGGGGTACGAGTCGGGGCTGATCTCGTCGCGGCGCAGCCGGGACACGAGGCTGTCCGGCCGGTTCGGTCCGTAGGTGAGGTCGACGGCCCGCAGTTCGGCAACGGCGTCCCGCAGCGCCTCGCCCACCACCCGGTGGCCCAGCCACTCGGGCGCGTTGAGCAGCAGCGTGTAGTCGGCGGTCGAGGTGGACACCGTGTGCCGGACGGCGATCCGGCCGGACGCGCCGGCGCCGGGCCGCTCGACGCGGTGGCTGGCGGCGCCCAGGTGCAGGTCCGGACGGACCGGGCGGAACGCGGACTGATCGACCCAGCGGGTACGTGGTTGCTCGTCCGCCCAGTGGGTTCGCCGGTGTTCGATCCGCATGACACCTGCCCCTCGGTGGTCGCCGCCGTGTCGCGGCGGTGGCCGGTTCCGGGCCTGCGTCGACCCGATCGAACCCGACCCTAAGCAGTGGAGATGACGGCACCATGAGTGTCGGCTGGGAGCATCCTGTGACTCGCCTTTCCCGAATGGTGGAAGAGTCGTACCGGGGGCCGGGACACCGACGTACCGTTGCCGAGAACGTCGAGACGAGGAGCATCAGGTGGCACGCATCGCGGTGGTGGCCGGCGACGGCATCGGACCCGAGGTGGTCGCGCAGGCCCGCAAGGTCCTCGACGCGGTGCTGCCCGGCATCGAGGCCACCGAGTACGACCTGGGCGCGGCGCGCTGGCACCGCACCGGCGAGGCGCTGCCCGACTCCGTCCTCGACGAGCTGGCCGGTCACGACGCCATCCTGCTCGGCGCGGTCGGCGACCCGACCGTGCCGCCGGGCGTGCTGGAGCGCGGCCTGCTGCTCAAGCTCCGGTTCGCCTTCGACCAGTACGTCAACCTGCGCCCGTCCCGGCTCTGGCCCGGCGTCGGCGGCCCGCTCGCCGCGGTCAAGCCCGGCGAGGTCGACCTCGTGGTGGTCCGCGAGGGCACCGAGGGCCTGTACGCGGGCGCCGGTGGCGCGCTGCACCGGGACACCCCGGCCGAGGTGGCCACCGAGGAGAGCCTGAACACCCGGCACGGCGTCGAGCGGGTCATCCGCGACGCCTTCGCCCGCGCCCGCCGCCGCGAACGGCGCAAGGTCACGCTCGTGCACAAGACCAACGTGCTCACCCACGCCGGATCGCTCTGGTCGCGCGCCTTCGCCGCGGTGGCCGCCGAGCACCCCGACGTCACCACCGAGTACCAGCACATCGACGCCGCCGCGATGTTCCTGGTGACCAACCCGTCCCGCTACGACGTGGTGGTCACCGACAACCTCTTCGGCGACATCCTCACCGACATCGCCGCCGCGGTGACCGGCGGCATCGGGCTGGCGGCCAGCGGCTGCATCAACCCGGAGGGGCGCTACCCGTCGATGTTCGAGCCGGTGCACGGCTCCGCGCCGGACATCGCCGGCAAGGGCGTCGCCGACCCGGTCGCCGCCGTGCTCTCCGCCGCGCTGCTGCTGGACCAGCTCGGCCACGCCGACGCCGCCGCCCGGGTGACCGCCGCGGTCGGCGCCGAGCTGGCCGCGCGTACGCCCGGCGCGCCGCTGCGCACCGAGGAGGTCGGCGACCGGCTCGCCGGGTACGCCGTATCCTGACCGGGCCGATCCTCCCTGGCGGCCCGGTAACGGGCCGCCAGACCCGTCTCCGGGCCCGCTCCGGCGGTCCGGTGCGGCGTGACCGCCCGCGGGCGGATCTATCCGCTGAACGACCGTTCGGGGTAAGTTTCTGGCACCAGTGACGTCGGCGTGCGATCCCGCATGCCGTCAACCCCGCAGGGAGGTCAGCGCGATGAGCGGTGGTGACAAGCTCGATTTCGAGATCCGTCCGAATCCCGCGCCGGTATCCGCCGCCGACCGGGCCGCCCTGCTGGCGAACCCCGGTTTCGGCCGGGTCTTCACCGACCACATGGTCACCATTCGCTACGCCGAGGGCAAGGGCTGGTACGACGCCCGCCTGGAGGCGCGCGCGCCGATCCCGATGGACCCGGCCGCGGCGGTGCTGCACTACGCGCAGGAGATCTTCGAGGGGCTGAAGGCGTACCGCACCGGTGACGCGGTGACGATGTTCCGCCCGGAGGCGAACGCGGCCCGGTTCAACGCGTCCGCCCGCCGGCTCGCCATGCCGGAGCTGCCGGACGAGACGTTCGTGGAGTCGCTGCGCCGGCT
Source organism: Micromonospora sp. TSRI0369 (assembly GCF_001905625.1). Lineage (NCBI taxonomy): Bacteria > Bacillati > Actinomycetota > Actinomycetes > Micromonosporales > Micromonosporaceae > Micromonospora > Micromonospora sp. TSRI0369. The sequence continues at coordinate 485,253 of NZ_LIVU01000006.1, read as the reverse complement.
CGTCGAGATCGACCAGGCGTGGATCCCGCAGCACGAGGACGCCAGCCTCTACCTGCGTCCGTTCATGTTCGCCAGCGAGGTCTTCCTCGGTGTGCGCCCGGCCAACGAATACCTCTACTGCGTCATCGCCTCGCCGGCCGGGGCGTACTTCTCCGGCGGGGTGAAGCCGGTGACGGTCTGGGTCTCGCCGGACTACACCCGGGCGGCGCCCGGCGGCACCGGCGCGGCGAAGTGCGGCGGCAACTACGCGGCCTCGCTCGCGGCGCAGGCCGAGGCGATCGAGGCCGGCTGCGACCAGGTGGTCTTCCTGGACGCGGTCGAGCGGCGGTACGTCGACGAGTTGGGCGGCATGAACGTCTTCTTCGTCTACGACGACGGCAGCATCGTCACCCCGCCGCTGGGCGGCACGATCCTGCCCGGCATCACCCGCGACGCGATCCTCACGCTGGCCGCCGAGGCCGGGCACGAGGTGCGGGAGGCGCCGGTCAGCTTCGCCGACTGGCAGACGGACGCGGCCGGCGGGCGGCTGCGCGAGGTGTTCGCCTGCGGCACGGCCGCTGTCGTCACCCCGATCGGCGGCGTGCGCTTCCCGGACGGCGAGTTCCTCATCGGCGGCGGCGAGCCCGGCCAGGTCACCATGGCGCTGCGCCAGAAGCTCGTCGACATCCAGCGCGGTCGCGCCGAGGACCCGCACGGCTGGGTCACCCGGGTCATCTGACAGTCCCGCCCGCGCGGTGGTCGAGGAGTCCGCTCCCCGACCACCACGCGGCGGGGTCAGTCCAGCAGGTGGGTGCGCAGGGACTTCAACTGCGCCTCGGTGACGCCGGCGTGGGTCAGATAGCCCTCGACCGAGCCGTAGCCGGCGCGCAGCTCGGCCAGGAACAGCTCCATCGCCTCGGCGGGCGAGGCCAGGAACGGCGGCGGTGGTTCCTCCGCGTCCGGCAGCGTGGCCCGTACCCACTCGGCGAAGCGCTGCGAGGCGGCGCTGCTGAGCGCGTAGTCGGCGACCACGTCCTCGTCGGGCACCCCGAGCACTGCGAGCGTGAGCGCGCAGACGATGCCGGTGCGGTCCTTGCCGGCGACGCAGTGCACCACCACCGGGGCGTTGGCGCTGTCGGCGATCAGTCCGACCGCCTCGGCGAGCCCCGCCGTGCCGGTACGGGCCAGGTCGGCGTACCGGTCGGCCAGGTAGCGGGCCAGGCTGACGCCGGAGGGGTCGAACCGGTTCGCGCCCCAGTCGGCGTGCTCGGGGTGGATGTGCCGGTAGGTGAGCCCGTCGTAGGCGGGCACCCGCCCGTCGCGTTCCACCTCGGTGGGGCGGCGCAGGTCGATCACGGTACGGATGCCGAGCGCGGTGAACGCCGCCCGGTCGGTCTCGTCGATGCGGTGCAGCGAGTCGGAACGGTAGAGCCGGCCGCGCCGTACGGTGCGTCCGTCGCCGGCGGCGTACCCGCCGACCTCACGGAAGTTGAACAGGGTGGGGAAGGGGCTCTGCGGGGCGTCCACATCCGACACGGTAACGGCCGGCGGGGCGTTCACACGTCCCGCCGGCCGTCGCCGAGGTGTCAGATGCGCGGCGGTACGTCCGGCGGCAGCGCCGAGTGGCTCTCGCCGTAGTAGCCGCCGAGCCGGTCCCGGTAGCCCGGGTCGGCGTGGCTGGACTCGTCGTACTCCGGGGCGGCCTTGATCTGGTCCTTCTCCCGGTCGACGTGCACGGTGCGGGCGTCGTGGTCGACGTGGTTCACGGTGCCGGCCGGGAGCATCACCTTCTTGCCGAAGATCCACGGGCCGGTGTCCACGACCAGGTAGCTGTCGTCCACCTCGTGGCTCGCCCGGTCGATCTTGCCGATGGCGCCGTCGGTGGCCTCGACCTTGTAGCCGGTCAGGTCGGCGCTCGCCACGCCCGCCTCGTCGCGGTAGCGCCACGGGTCGAAGGCGCCCGCCGGAGCGCCGCCGGCGACGGTGCCCCGGCCGTCGTCGAGGATCGGCTCGGTGCCGCCGTGCGTGGCGCGCGGGTCCAGTCCGTCCATGTGCCGCCTCCCGTTCCGAGGGCCGCGGCCGTCGCGGCGCCGTCATCAGTCGGGAGGGTTACCCACGCTGTCCGGGGGTCAACCGCCGAAGAGCCGGCCCGCCGACGCCGAGGGGCCGGCGCCACGGTGGTGACGCCGGCCCCTCGGGACGTCGGCCCGCGTGGCGCCGGTCGGGCGCGTTCGGGCCGGTGGATCAGGCCAGCGCGGCCTCCGCGTCCAGGGTCACCGCGGCGGCGTGTACGACGGCCGCGATTCGCAGCCCCTCGTGCACCTGCTCACGGCTGAACCCGGCGGCGCGCAGCGTCTTCTCGTGCGACTCCAGGCAGACGCCGCAGCCGGTGATCGCCGAGACGGCGAGGCACCACAGCTCGAAGTCGGTCTTCTCCACGCCGGGGCGGGCGATGATCTGCATCCGCAGCCGGGCCGGCAGCGACGCGTACTGCTCGTCGCCGATCAGGTGCTTGGCCCGGTAGTAGACGTTGTTCATCGCCATGACTGCCGCCGCGCCCTTGGCCGCCTCGACCGCCTCGGGCGTGAGGTGACCGGCCGCCTCGGCGGCGATCTCCCGCAGCACCACCGGGTTGCGGGCCGCCACGGCGCAGGCCAGGGCGGTGCCCCAGACCTGCTCCGGCTTCAGCGTCGAGGTGGTGATGGTGGAGCCGAGGTTGAGCCGGATGTCCTTGGCGTACTCCGGCAGGCCCGCCTTGATCGCGTCCAGGCCCATGTCAGGCCCCGGCGCCGGCGAGGAGCGCGTTGGCGTCGAGCGTCGCCGCACCCTTGTTCCAGTTGCACGGGCACAGCTCGTCGGTCTGGAGCGCGTCGAGCACCCGCAGCACCTCGGAGACGTTGCGGCCGACCGAACCGGCGGTCACCATGACGAACTGGATCTCGTTGTTCGGGTCCACGATGAAGGTGGCCCGCTGCGCGACACCGTCGGCGCCGAGCACGCCGCAGGCGGAGGTCAGCTCGCGCTTGATGTCGCTGAGCATCGGGAAGGGCAGCTCGCGCAGGTCCGGGTGGTCCTTGCGCCAGGCGTAGTGGACGAACTCGTTGTCGACGGAGACGCCGAGCACCTGGGCGTCGCGGTCGGCGAACTCGCCGTTGAGGCGACCGAACTCGGCGATCTCGGTGGGGCAGACGAAGGTGAAGTCCTTCGGCCAGAAGAACACGACGCGCCACTGGCCCTCGTGGGACTTGTGGTTGATCGTCTCGAACGCCTTGTCGGCGTCGAGCGACACGCAGGCGGTGAGTTCGTACTCGGGGAAGTGGTCACCGACAGTGAGCACGGGTCCTCCTTGAGCGTGGCCGGGCAGGCTGGCCGGGCCAGTAACTGGATCAGTTCAAGATTCTTTCGCAGTCGTGTTTGTGCTCCCAGGGGGCGGTGTCCAGGTGTGAAGGCGATCACCGGCCCCGCGATCGTCCCGGAATATGGGTTTCGCCTCCCAAAACCGAGTGCGAGGTGGCAGAGTACGGGTCGTGACCAGCTTCGTCCTGATCATTAGCAGCTAGCGCGCCGGCCTTCCCTCGCCGAGCGCGCAGACCTCCCGCATCCGCGGGGGGTCTTTTTGTTTGCCCCCCCAGGACGGACACGAGAAGAGGACTCCGATGACCTTCCAGGTGTACGACACGACGCTGCGCGACGGCGCCCAGCGCGAAGGACTCACGTACTCGGTGGTCGACAAGCTGGCGGTCGCCCGCCTGCTCGACGACCTCGGGGTCGGCTTCATCGAGGGGGGCTGGCCGGGCGCGGTGCCGAAGGACACCGAGTTCTTCCGCCGGGCCCGCACCGAGCTGGAACTGCGGCACGCGATCCTGGTCGCCTTCGGCGCCACCCGCAAGGCCGGCCTCGCGGTCGAGGACGACCCGCAGGTGCGCGGGCTGCTCGACGCGCAGACCCCGGCCGTCGCCCTGGTCGCCAAGGCGGACCTGCGGCACGTGGAACGCGCGCTGCGCACCACCGCCGAGGAGAACCTGGCGATGATCCGCGACACCGTGTCGTACCTGGTGGCGCAGGGCCGGCGGGTCTTCGTCGACGGGGAGCACTGCTACGACGGATTCCGCTTCGACCCGGGCTACACCGCCGCCGTGGCGGAGACCGCGCTGGCCGCCGGCGCCGAGCGCTTCGTGCTCTGCGACACCAACGGCGGCATGCTGCCCTCCCAGGTCACCGCCGTGATCGAAGGGCTGGTGGCGCGCACCGGGATCGCGCCGGAACGGCTCGGCATGCACGCGCAGAACGACACCGCCTGCGCGGTCGCCAACACCATCGCCGCCGTCGAGGCCGGCGTCCGCCACGTGCAGGGCACCGCCAACGGGTACGGCGAGCGCCCCGGCAACGCCGACATCTTCGCGATCGTCGCCAATCTTCAGCTCAAGCTGGGCATGCCCGTCCTACCGGAGGGCTGCCTGGAACAGATGGTGCGGGTCTCGCACGCCATCGCCGAGATCGCCAACATCGCCCCCGACACCCACCAGGCATACGTCGGGGCCGCCGCCTTCGCTCACAAGGCGGGGCTGCACGCGAGCGCGATCAAGGTCGACCCGTTGCTCTACAACCACGTGGAACCCACCGTGGTGGGCAACGACATGCGGATCCTGGTGACCGAGATGGCCGGCCGGGCCAGCATCGAGCTCAAGAGCCGTGAGCTCGGTCTGGACCTGGCCGGCCATCCGGACACCCTGTCCCGGGTCACCGGGCGGGTCAAGGAACTGGAGGCCGACGGCTGGTCGTTCGAGGCCGCCGACGCCTCGTTCGAACTGCTGGTCCGCTCGGAGCTGCCGGGCGCGGCGCCGGTCCGGCCGTTCACGCTGGAGTCGTACCGGGTGCTGGTCGAGCACCGCGAGGACGGCGCCGTGGTCTCCGAGGCCACCGTGAAGATCCGGGTACGCGGCGAACGGGTGATCGCCACCGCCGAGGGCAACGGCCCGGTCAACGCGCTGGACGAGGCGCTGCGGGTGGGACTGGCGCGGCACTACCCGGAGCTGCGCGAATTCGAGCTGGCCGACTACAAGGTCCGCATCCTGGAGGGCAGCCACGGCACCGGCGCGGTGACGCGGGTGCTCGTGGAGACCGCCGGGGCCGGCCGCGACTGGACCACTGTGGGCGTGCACCCGAACGTCGTCGAGGCCAGCTGGGTCGCGCTCGTCGACGCCCTCACCTACGGCCTGGACCGGGCCCGTGTGCCGGGCGGTACCGCGGCCTGACTCAGCCGGCCGGCAGGCGCAGCTCGGCCAGCAGCGCGCGGTGATCGCTGCCCGGCACCGGGAAGGTGCCGGCGGCGCGCACCGCGATGCGCCGGTCCACCAGGACGTGGTCGATGGTGACCGGTGGGATCGGGTCGCCGTCGTACGGGCCCCAGGTGCCGCCGAACCCGGCCCCGGCCGCGTCCGCCGCGTCGGTGTAGCCGGTGGCGATCAGGTCCCGCAGCGCCGCGTGGTCGAGCGTGGCGTTGAAGTCACCGGCCAGCACGCTCAGCCCGCCGTCCGGGGTGGCCGGCGGCTGGGCGCGCTGGTCGGTCCACCAGTCCGGCACCACGTCCACCGCGTACGGCGCGGCCGGGTGCGCCGACTCCACCCGTAACGGCGGCGCCCCCGGCACCGTCACCGTCGCGTACGCCTGGGTGAAGAAGAACCCCTTGTTGCGGCGGTGCCCGGTGTCGCGCAGCGGGTGGCGGGCGTACACGCCGGAGCCGGTGGAGCCGACCTCGGGGCTCAGCGACCGGTGCGGCAGCAGTGTGGCCAGGCCGAGCCGGTCCAGCTCGGCCGCGAGCGCCGGGGTGAGCTCCTGCACCGTGAGCACGTCCACCCGGCGCGTCCGGACCAGGCCGACCAGTCCCGCCGCGTCGGCCGAGCCGAGGCGCAGGTTGGCGGTGAGCAGCCGCAGCGTCGGCCCGTCGGCCGGGGGACCGGTGTCGGGAACCGCCCGGGGCGCCACCGCGCCGATCAGCGACAGCGCGGCGAGGGCCGCGACCACCGCCGGGGCCCGGCGCCGCAGGGCGAGCGCCGACACCGCCACGACCGGGGCCACCGCGGCGACGTACGGCGTGAAGGCGATCACCAGCACCAGCGGACCGCGTTCCAGCCCGGCCAGGCGGACGAGCGCCCAGGCGACGACCGGCGCGACTGCCAGCCAGCACGCGGCGGTGGCCCAGCGGCCGCCCCGGGTGCCGCCCCGGGACAGGTCCGGCGCCGTGATCATGGTCGTCAGGCTACCCGGCACCGCGCCGCCGCGATGCCCGGCGAAACAATTTCGTGAATGCTCGCCCGCAATTTCTGAGCAGCTTTTCGATCGGCCGGACACGCAATATGAGCTATTGACCGCCTGCATTTCCCGGTGCTACGTTCCCCCTGGTTGAGACGTCGCGACTCTCTGTAGTAAGGCCAGCTCACGAGCGGTGCGCTCCCCGGGCGGATACCCGATGATCCGCAATTTGACGCGCGCAGTCGCCGTATCACCACGGTTTACCAAGGGAGAACTCATGGCCACATTCTTCAAGCGAAAGGCGACGGTGGTGGCGCTCGCCGCGCTGTCCCTCACCCTGGCCGGTGGCGGGATCGCCGCGGCCGCCCAGTCGGAGGCGCGGCCCCAGCCCGGCGCCCGGCAGACCACGGCGCAGCCACCGGTGACCGCCGCCGAGCGGCAGGCCGCCCGTACCGCGATGCGGGCCACGCTGGCCCCGCCGGCACCCGGCCAGGTCGCCTGGGCGGTCGTGGCGGCCAACGGGACGCTGCTGCAGCACTCCGGCAACGTGGTGTCCTCGTTCCGGTTCGTGCCCGGGCCGGGCGTGTCCGCCGGGCAGTACCAGGTGCTGTTCGACTACGACGTGAGCCTGAAGTCGTACCACGTCTCCATCGGCACGAACACCTCGGCGGACATCCCGCCGGGCGGTGAGGTCTCGGCCGCGCCGCGCACGCTGACCCCCAACGCGGTCTTCGTGCAGACCCGCAACTCCGCCGGCGGCTTCGCCGACCGGCCGTTCCACATCCTGGTCGCCAACTGACCCGTCCGGCCGCGCGCCGGCCCCCGCTCCGGCGGGGGCCGGTGTCGTGTTCCGTCCCGGTCCGGCACGCGGCACGCCGGTTCGCGCCGTTGCCGCCCGATCGGGGAGATGCTGCCCGTCCGGTTCGGCCACTGCCGGTCAGGGTCCGATAATCCGACGTTTGTCGCCGGTCCGGCACGGGAAGCAAGCACCGTGACGGACATCTCGGACACCCTGGCCAGCGTGCCCAGCCCGGTCGATGCCGACGCGAGCGGCGTCGAGCTGGAACAGACCCTCGCCGAGGTCAAACGCGTGATCGTCGGGCAGGATCGGCTCGTCGAACGCCTGCTCACCGCCCTCATCGCCGACGGTCACTGCCTGCTGGAGGGCGTACCGGGGGTGGCCAAGACGCTCGCGGCGCAGACGCTCGCCACAGTGGTCGGCGGCACGTTCTCCCGGATCCAGTTCACGCCCGACCTGGTGCCCTCCGACATCGTCGGCACCCGCATCTACCGCGCCTCGACCGAGCAGTTCGACGTGGAGCTGGGCCCGATCATGGCGAACCTCGTGCTCGCCGACGAGATCAACCGGGCTCCGGCCAAGGTGCAGTCGGCCCTGCTGGAGGCGATGGCCGAACGGCAGGTCTCGATCGGCGGGCGGAGCTGGCCGGTCCCGGAGCCGTTCCTGGTCCTGGCCACCCAGAACCCGATCGAGTCCGAGGGCGTCTACCAGCTCCCCGAGGCGCAGCGCGACCGCTTCCTCATGAAGGTCGTGGTCGACTATCCGAGCGACGCCGACGAGCTGGCCATCCTCTACCGGATGAGCACCGAGCGCCCCACCGCGAGCACGGTGCTCGACCCGACCCGGCTGCGTGACCTCCAGCGCCGCGCCACCGACGTCTTCGTCCACCACGCGCTCGCCGAGTACGTGGTGCGCCTCATCCTCGCCACCCGCGACCCGGAACGCTTCGGCCTGCCCGACATCGCGCCCCTGCTGGCGTACGGGGCCAGCCCCCGGGCCACGCTCGGCCTGGTGGCCGCCGCCCGCGCGCACGCGCTCATCCACGGCCGGGACTACGTGCTCCCCGAGGACATCCGGGACCTGGCGGTGGACGTGCTGGCGCACCGGCTCGTGCTCACCTTCGACGCGGTCGCCGACGGGATCTCCGGCGAGGACGTGGTGCGCCGGGTGATCGAGGCGGTGCCGCCGCCCCGGCTGGTGAACGGGCCCACCGAGGCGGCGCCGGACCTGGCGGCGGCATGACCGGCGCGGGCGAGCCCGGGCTGACCGACCTCGCGCCCGACCAGCGGCTGCGCCGGCTGGAGCTGACAGTGACCCGGCGGCTCGACGGCCTGCTGCACGGCCGGTACCGGGGCCTGCTGCCCGGACCGGGCAGCGAGGCCGCCGGCAGCCGGGAGTACCGCCCCGGTGAGGACGAGGTGCGCCGGATGGACTGGGCGGTCACCGCCCGGACCACGGTGCCGCACGTCCGCCAGGTCGACGCGGACCGGGAGCTGACCACCTGGCTGCTCGTCGACGCCAGCCCCAGCATGGAGTACGGCACCTCCACACTGGACAAACGGGAGCTGGCGGTGGCCGCGGTGGCCGCGATCGGCTTCCTCACCGCCGGAGTCGGCAACCGGCTCGGCGCGCAGGTGCTCACGCCCGACGGGTTGCGCCGCTTTCCGGCCCGCAGCGGGCGTACCCATCTGCTCGGGCTGCTCCGTGCGCTGCTCGGCGCCCCGCGTACCGACGACGGGCGGGACCCGGGCGGCGCGGGCGCGGCCGGCGCACGCCCGCCGGCCGCGGGGCCGGGCCTGGCCGACGGGCTGGACGGCCTCCAGCGCGTCGCCACCCGGCGCGGGCTCGTGGTGATCGTCTCCGACTTCCTCGACGAGCTGCCCGACGACCCGGACGCCGCGCCACCGCCCTGGGCGGCCGCGCTGCGCCGCCTCGCGGTACGGCACCAGGTGCTCGCGGTCGAGGTGACCGACCCGCGTGAGCTGGAACTGCCCGACGTCGGGCTGATCACGCTCGTCGACCCGGAGAGCGGTCGGCACCGCGAGGTGTGGACCGGCGATCCCGACCTGCGCGAGCGGTACGCGCGCGCCGCCGCCGAGCAGCGCGAGCAGGTACGCCACACGCTGCGCCGGGCCGGCGCCACCCACATGGCGCTGCGCACCGACCGGGACTGGTGCGCGGACGTGGTCCGGCACGTGCACGAGCAGCGCCGGCTGGCCACCGTGCCGGCCGCCGCCCGCGGAGGTGTCGCATGACCTGGCAGTCACCCGCCCGCCTCTGGCTGCTGCTCGCCGTCGTCGCGCTGGTCGCCGGTTATCTGGTGCTGCAACGGCGGCAGAGCCGGTACGCGGTGCGCTTCACCAACCTGCGCCTGCTGGACCGGGTCGCCCCGCGCCGCCCGGCCTGGCGCCGGCACGTGCCGGCGGGGCTGTTCCTCGCCATGCTGGCGCTGCTCGTGGTCGGGTTCGCCCGCCCCGAGGCGGAGGTGCGGGTGCCCCGGGAACGGGCCACTGTGATGGTGGCGGTCGACGTCTCCACCTCCATGCTCGCCGGTGACGTGGACCCGGACCGGCTGACAGCGGCCAAGGACGCCGGCCGGCGGTTCGTCGACGGGCTGCCCGACGAGTTCAACGTCGGCCTCGTCGCGTTCGCCGGCAGCGCCGCGGTGCTGGTGCCGCCGAGCACCGACCGGGAGGCGCTGCACGACGGCATCGAGCGGCTGGCCGAGGGCATCACCGGCGTGCAGGGCACCGCGATCGGCGAGGCGATCAGCACCTCGCTCGGCGCGGTCAAGAGCCTGGACGCAACCGCCGCGAAGGACCCGCCGCCGGCCCGGATCATCATCCTCTCCGACGGCGCGAACACCTCCGGGATGGACCCGATCGAGGCCGCCGACCAGGCCGTCGCCGCCAAGGTGCCGGTGCACACGATCTCCTTCGGCACGCCCGGGGGTTCGGTCGACCGGGGCGGCCGGGCGATCCAGGTGCCGGTGGACGGGCAGACGCTGCGGGCGGTCGCCGAGCAGACCGGTGGCGGCTTCCACGAGGCGTCCACGACCGCCGAGCTGAAGGACGTCTACGAGGACATCGGCACCTCCGTCGGCTACCGCACCGAACGGCAGGACATCTCGGCCCGCTTCATCGGCCTCGGGCTGGTTTTGGCGATGGGCGCCGCCGCCGGCTCGCTGCGGTGGTTCTCCCGCCTGCCCTGACCCGCACCACCACCGGACGACGGCACGACACGTGAGGAGCCAGGCATGGCAGTGCAGACCGGACTCGGCGAGCCACGCGGTCCGTGGTTCGTCTCGCCGGAGCTGGACCCGGACGGGCGCGGCTACCGGGACGTACCCGGAGGCGGGCCGGACGGGGGACGCCGGAGCCTGCGGCACCGGCTGCTGAGCGTGGCGGCGGTGGTGGCGCTCTCCACCGTCTCCGGCGCGGCGGCCGGCACCTGGGCGGCCGACCACGGCTCCCCGGGACCGACAGCGGCGTCCGCCGCTCCGGTGCCGGCGGAACTGGTCACCGCCGCCGGCAAGACGGTGCCCGGCGTGGTCTCGGTGATGGTCGGGGGCCGCTCCGGCGCGTCCGCGTCCGGCTCCGGCTTCGCCATCGACAACGAGCAGCACATCGTCACCAACGACCACATCCTGGCCCGGGGCGGCTCGGGCTCGGTGACAGTGGAGACCTCGGACGGGCGTCGCTTCCCCGCCGAGGTGGTGGGCCGGGAGCCGGGCAGCGACCTCGCCGTGCTCAAGGTGCCCGCGTCGGCCGGGCTGCCGCCGCTGCCGCTGGCCAAGGCGAACTCGACCCGGGTGGGCGAGCCGGTGCTCGCGGTCGGGTCGCCGCTCGGGCTGGCCGGCACGGTCACCGCCGGCATCGTCAGCGCGCTCAACCGGCAGGTCCGGATCGGCAACGGCCGGCACACGGCGGTGCAGACCGACGCCTCCATCAACCCGGGCAACTCCGGCGGGCCGCTGGTGAACGCGCGCGGTGAGGTGGTCGGCGTGAACACCGCCATCGCCACCATCGACGGCAACGGGTCGATCGGCATCGGCTTCGCCATCCCGATCGACCAGGTCCAGCAGACCGCCGACACCATCATCGGGCGGGGCGGCTGAGCCGTCGCGCGGGCCGCCCCGCGCGGGGCCGACCTGACGCCCCGCGCGGCGCTGACCTGCACAAGCGTCGCAAGATCGGTGCGAACTGTCGGATATCCGGCGTGGGATCATTGGGGCATAGAAATATTACGCTGAGTATGGATACTGGCGGAGGTGGAGCAAGCTGTCATTGCGGCCCTCCTCCTGGTGGGCCTGATCATCGGCGCCGGTGTCGGCGCGTCCTACGCGCGTGCGAAGCGTGGCTGGACGGACTACCAGACGATCCGGACCAGCGTGCCGGGCGCCCGCCGCAACGCCTGGCTCGCGATCCGCGGCGTGGTCGTCAAGCTCGCCGTGATCGCCCTGCTGCTGGTCGGCGCGGCGGCGTACGCGGCCTCCGGCGGCGGCGAGGAACGGGCCGGTCCCACGCCGAGCGCCACCCCCACCCCGAGTCACCGTCCCGGGCGCTAGCCTCGGGGAGTGGACGACGGACTGCGGGTGACCGACCGGCTCGTGGTGCCCGCCGCCGAGCTGCGGGAACGGTTCTCCCGGTCGTCCGGGCCCGGCGGGCAGGGGGTGAACACCACCGACTCGCGGGTGGAGCTGAGCTTCGACCTGGGCCGCTCGCCGAGCATGCCGGAGGCGCTGCGGGAACGGGCGCTGGCCCGGCTCGCCGGCCGGCTGGTCGACGGCGTGCTCACCGTGACCGCCAGTGAGCACCGCGCGCAACTGGCCAACCGGGAGGCCGCCCGGGAACGGATGGCCGCGCTGCTGCGTGAGGCGGTCGCGCCGCCACCGAAGGCGCGCCGCCCGACCCGCCCGTCACGCGGCGCCAAGGAACGCCGCCTGGCCGAGAAGAAGCGCCAGTCCCAGCGCAAACGCGACCGCCGGGTGGACGGCGACTGACCGAAAACATGTTGAGCCGCCACGCGCGCCGCGCGGAGAATTTCGCCACGTGATCGACTTCTCCGTCAAGCCCACGCTCACCGGCGAGCGCGTGGTGCTGCGCCCGTTCCGCGACGACGACCTGCCGGCGCTCGCCGGGATCCTGGCCGACCCGGAGGTGGCCCGGCTGACCGGCAGCCCGGCCGGCGAGACGTTCGAACCGGCCCGGCTACGGGCCTGGTACGGAACCCGCAACAGCCAGGCCGACCGGCTCGACCTCGCGGTGGTGGACCGGGCGAGCGGCGTCTGCGTCGGCGAGGTCGTCCTCAACGAGTGGGACCGGGCGAACGCGAGCTGCAACTTCCGCACCCTGATCGGCCCCGGCGGGCGCGACCGCGGGCTCGGCACCGAGGCGGTCCGGCTGATCGTCGGGTACGGCTTCGAAAAACTCGGCCTGCACCGCATCAGCCTGGAGGTGTTCGCGTTCAACCCGCGGGCCCGGCGGGCGTACGAGAAGGTGGGCTTCGTCGCCGAGGGGACGCTGCGGCAGGTGCTGCACGACGGCGACGGCTGGGTGGACGCCACCGTCATGTCGATCCTCGCGCCCGAGTGGGACCGGCACCGGGGACACCCGGAGGGTTGAACACCAGGCGTCGAAGCGCTTCAATGCGTACGGGAGCATCAGGGCCGTCACCGACCACCACGTCACAGTGACAGGAGTCCCCCTCGCATGTCCCGAAACCCTGTGCGCGCCGCGCTGACCGCGCTCGCCGCGCTGCTACCGGTACTCGCTCTCGGCCTCGCCCTCACCGCCACCACGCCGCCGGCCGCGGCGGCCGCCACGCCGATCCGCGTCATGCCGCTCGGCGACTCCATCACCGGGTCGCCCGGCTGCTGGCGCGCCCTGCTCTGGAACCGCCTCCAGTCCACCGGCCACACCGACGTCGACTTCGTCGGCACGCTCGGGCCGCAGGGCTGCGGCGTGCCGTACGACGGCGACAACGAGGGCCACGGCGGCTATCTCGCGACGAACGTGGCGAACCAGAACCTGCTGCCCGGCTGGCTCGCCGCCACCCGCCCGGACGTCGTGCTGATGCACTTCGGCACCAACGACGTGTGGAGCAACATCGCGCCCGCCACGATCCTCGCGGCGTACTCGAAGCTGGTGGACCAGATGCGCGCCGCCAACCCGGCGACGACGGTGCTGGTCGCGAAGATCATTCCGATGAACCCGGCGAGCTGCCCGGAGTGCGGCCAGCGGACCGTGGCGCTCAACGCGCTCATCGACGGCTGGGCGGCCGGGAAGACCACCACCGCCTCCCCGATCGTGGTCGTCGATCAGTGGACCGGCTTCAGCACCGCCACCGACACGTACGACGGGGTGCACCCCAACGCGGCGGGGGACCAGAAGATGTCCGACAGGTGGTACCCGGCGCTGGTCGCCGCGCTCGACCGGACCACGCCCGCCCCGACGACGAGCCCCACGCCGTTGCCGACCACCAGCCTCACCCTCAGCCCGTCGCCCACCACCGGCCCGACGTCGGCGCCCGGCGGCTGCACCGCCACCTGGCGCGTCGCGGGCCAGTGGCCGGGCGGATTCCAGGGGGAGGTGACAGTCCGCAACGACGGCGCCGCGTCTATCGCCGGCTGGACGGTGCGCTTCCCGCTCGCCGGCGGCCAGCGGATCAGCCAGGCGTGGAGCGCCGACGTGACGCAGAGCGGAACCACGGCGACCGCCCGGAACGCGGGCTGGAACGGCGTACTGGCACCGGCCGCCCAGGCCACGTTCGGCTTCCTGGCCGAGGGAACCGTGCCGAGTCCGGCGCCCGCGCTGACCTGCGCGGCGAGCTGAGCCGTCGCGCCCGCTCCCCGCGTCGCGTGCCGGCCGGCTCCGCTCAGCGGCCGCCGGCCGGCACCGCCCGGTCCAGCGCGGCCAGCAACCGGGACCGCAGCCCGGCGGCACGTTCGGCGAACCCGCGCTGTGCGGCGGCGTACTCGGCCCGGCCCTCCGGGGTCTCCACAGGCACCGGCGGATACCCCAGACCGGCCAGGTCGTACGGGCTGGCGCGCATGTCCAGCGTCCGGATCTCCCGGGCCAGCTCGAAGCAGTCGGCCACGAGTTCCGAGCAGACCAGCGGAGACAGCTTGTACGCCCACTTGTAGAGATCCATGCGTATCCTCATCCCAGGCAACTTCGAGGGAGGGAACGCAGGGATGGACGTCGTCATCTACGCACGGCTCAGCCTGGACAAGCTGGGTAACGAGCTGGGCGTTGATCGGCAGCTCGAAGCCTGCCGGGAGTTGGCAGCTCGTCAGGGCTGGACCGTGACGCGGGAGCTGATCGACAACAGCATCAGCGCCACGACCGGCCGGGTCCGGCCGGCGTTCGAGAAGCTGCTCACCCTGAGCCCGAAGCCGGAGGCCATCATCGTCTGGCATCTCGACCGGCTTGTCCGCCTCACCCGTGAGCTGGACCGGGTGATCAGCTACGGCGTACCCGTCCACGCCGTGACCGCAGGGATGCTGGACTTGAGCAACCCGACCGGCGTCCTGATGGCGAACGTGGTCACGGCGTTCTCTCAGTTCGAGGGTCAGCAGAAGGCTGCTCGTCAGCGTCTGGCAGCCACGCAGCGCGCTTCCCAGGGCCGTCCCTGGTGGTCTGCTCGACCCTTCGGATACGAGCGTGACGGATCGCCTCGTAGTGGCGAAGCCGAGGCCGTTCAGCGTGCGTACCAGGATCTGTTGGCGGGGCGCTCTCTGTTGTCGATCGCCGACGAGTGGAACCGTCAGGGTATGCCCACCACCAGGGGGAGGAACTGGACGGGAGCGACTGTTCGTCAGCTCCTCATGTCTGCCAGGAACTGCGCTATCCGGACGTACGCAGGGGATGAGGTCGGCCCTGGTAACTGGGATGCCCTGGTGCCCGAGGAGATCTACCGGTCCGCTGTCCGTGTGCTCAACTCTCCGACCCGCAAGACTGGTGGTGGCGGTCCCCGTCGGAGCTTGCTGACGGGCGTCGCTACCTGTGCCAACTGTGGTGGCCCCATCCGCACGGCATGGCGTGGACGGAAGGGCGAGCAGGGTAGCTACGCCGTCTATGAGTGCAAGTTCAAGCACTGCGTGTCCCACCGTCAGGACGAGGCTGACACCATGGTCAGCGAGCGGGTGATCCGGTTCCTGACCGCGCCGCAGTTCGCGGAAGCGTTCGAGCAGAGCGAGGACGATCTGCCTGCTCAGCAGATGAGGGACGAACTGGGGAGCCTGCGGTCACGGCTCGATGATCTGGCCACCGACTACGCTGCCGGACTCGTTACGCGATCGCAGTTTCTGACTGCATCCCAGACCATGCGCAGTCGGGTGGATGAGTTGGAGGATCAGCTATCCCAGTTGGGGAGTGACAGCGCCGTCAAGGGCGTCACCGGGATGACGGACGAGCAGGTGCGCCGTCACTGGGATGGGTTGGATGTAGACCGCAGGCGGTCCCTGATCCTGGCGGTTGTCGTGAGCTGTCGTCTCCGCCAGAAGGGGCGTGGCGTCCGCCGCACCGATGAGCGGCATGTCGATGTGTTGTTCAGGGCGGGAGACCCCGCGAAGGTCGCGAGCATCTGAGCCAGGGGAGGAACCGAACCGGGAAGAGGGCCCCGAAGGGGCCCATCTTCGGGTTCCTGATCTTCGGGTTCTCCGCCGACGCATGAACACCAGGGAGCGCAGTGATCCTGTGGCGCGGACGCTTCGCGTCAGTGCCCCTGCATCCCAAGAACCGGGGCAAGATGGCGGATGCTATGACGTAGCGGTGCGGAGAGGGTGTCTCAGGGGGTCATGCCCCACCCTTGCCGGTGGCTCCGCTCCCTCAAGCAGCGCCGCACACACATCGATCAACCGGGCACGTAGCCGGCCCGCCCGCTGCGAGAACGCGCGTTGACGAGCGACGTACTCGGCCTTGCCCTCGGGTGTCTCGATGGCCACCGCCGGTTCCCCGTAGGAGGAGAAGTCGTACGGGGACGCCTGCATGTCGAGTAGCCGGATGTCCCTCGCCAGCTCGAAGCAGTCGAGCGCCAGATCCCCCGGGACCGCAGGGCCCAGCTTGGTTGCCCACTTGTGGCAGTCCATCGAGGCATGTAAGCAGCCTGGCTGGTCAAGCTCTACCTGGCTCTCCCTCGTTGGTTGGAGCCGGTTGAGGCTGACTGCGTCAGGGGTGAAGAACCGGAACGCATCGAAGTGCGTGCAGCGGATCTGGTGAGACTCGACTACCGCGTCAGTTCCCTCTTGCCCAAGTCGCAGGGGGAGTGGATGCCGATGTTCACGTTGGCGGTACACCATCGCCCACTCATGCAGGCCGAAGCAGCCAGTGAAGGCTGGTCGCGACGCGATCGCGGACAACAGCCGGTGGATGAAGCGCACCGACTCAGCTCGGTCGGCGAGGAAGGCTGTGACGTCGAAGCTCACGACTCCGTCTGCGTCGGTGCCGTACCAACGCCACTGTCGGTGTGGGGCGGGGCCGTTCGGTCCGGGCTCCAAGGAGATGCCCACGCCCGGGTGCCAGCGTCGGAGCACAGAGGGTCGGGTGCCGTAGTAGTCGTACAAGAAGTCATCGATCGCGTGGCGCTCCCTCGTGGCCCTGCGGGCACGGTGGCCTGCGGTAAGTGAGTCGGCACGCTTCTCGTGAGCTTCGAAGAGGGGAAGCCAGCTTGCGGCGGGGATGCTGGTCAACGGCTCGGACCCTTGTTGTCCGCTTCGTGCCGCTTGCATACCCCCCACTCGAAGTGGCTGCACCGCACGCCGCGCTCCTCGACCACCGCCGCCGTCCGCGCCGGGCTCAGCCGTAGCGGCCAGGAGTTGTGCCGTACCTGCTCCTGGGTCTGCCGGTAGACCATCGCCCACTCGTGCATGCCGAAGCAGCCGAACTGCGCCGGACGCCCGGCGGTCGCCGCCAGCAGCGTACGGATCCAGGCGATCGACTCGGCGCGCCGCGCGCGTACCCGATCGGTGTCGAGGGTGAGCCCGGCGGCGCTCGCCGTGTAGTCCGGGCCGAAACCAGCCGGGTCGGCGTCGCGCAGCGCCACGCCCGCGCCCGGGTGCCAGCGGCGCAGCTGGGCCGGGCGGTACGTGTAGTACGTGAAGAGGAAGTCCTCGACCGGGTGCTTCACGCCCGCCCGGCGGCGGCCCAGATGCGGCGTCAGCCAGGCGTCCACCCGCTCCTCATGGGCGTGCCGGCGCGCCTGCCAGTCGGCGACGTCGAGCGTGGGGGCGAGGGCGGCGGTCACGCACCCCAGGGTACGACCGCCGCCCGTCGCCGGGTCAGGGCACGTCCACCCGCACGCCCGCGGAGAAGACGCCGCTGCGCAGCTCCAGCCGCTTCGGCGGCTCGTCGCCGCGCATGGTGAACACCAGCGGCAGCAGCACCCGCCGCCCGGCGGCCACCGGCTGGGAGAAGACGTCCCGGCCCAGGTTCGCCACCCGGGTCGCGTCCTCGTCGGCGGCCACCCAGTTCCCGCTCGGCAGGTACGCGCGCTGCAACTGCCCGTGCCAGGTCTGGTCCTCGTTCGTGACGTTGCGCACCCCGACCGTGGCCAGGCAGGGGCGCCCGCCGGCGGGCATCGCCGGCAGGACGTTCGCGCCGCAGCTCACCCGGTAGACGGTGAACTCGAACGCGGTCTCCCGCAACGGCTGGCCCAGCCCGCCGGTGACGCTGCTGCCCACCCACGCGCCGCTCGTCGGCTGCTTGGTGGTGTCCATCGCCGCCACCCGCTGGGTGGCCGACCACGCCGCCGCGCCGACCACGCCGGCCAGCACCGCCGCCGCCACGCCCACCACCAGCCAGACCGGCGGCCGGCGACGGCGGCTCGCGGGCGCCGGCGCCGCCGTACGCGGATAGACGGTGCCCCGTTCGGCCGGGCCGCCGGTCGCGCCCTGCCCCGGTACGCCGCTTCCCGGCGCGGACATCGCGCCGCCTCTCGGCGTTCCGGAGGTCATGGTGCCGCCTCCGGTCGCGCCGGTGCCCGTCGTCGCGGCCGTGCGCCGGCGGCGGCGCCACACCGCCCACCACAGCACGCCCGCGGTGACCACCAGCAGCGCGGTGAACGCGGCGAGCAGCACCGGTGGCCGCCGCCAGGCCGGGGCTGCCGTCACCTGCGCCGCCGGGGCCGTCGCGGCGCCCACCCAGGTCGCCGTGGCGCAGTCGTACGGGCGCGTGCCGTCGGTGCCGTAGACGCAGGTCGGCGCGGTCACCGACCGGCCCGGGCCGGGGATCGACAGCGCGGTGTGCAACGTGGTGGTGCTCTTCGCCGGCAGGCGCAGCCGCCAGGTCACCTCCCCGGCGCTGGACCCGGCGGGCCGGGTGCTCCGCCCACCGCCGGTCACCGTGGTGGCCCGTGACCCGCTGGGCAGCTCCTGCCGCACCATCGTGTCGACCGGAGCCGTGCCGGCGTTGCGGACCTCGATCCGGTAACCCGGCGCCGGAGTGCCCGCCGCGCCGACCGCCACGCTCACCGGCGGCATCGACGGGCGGACCGGGGCCGGGCCGGTGGTCGGCACCGCCGGGGGGACCGCCGGCACGCCGGTCGGGATCGGGGTCGCTCCCGCCCCGGGCAGGGCGACCGGGACGGCGGCCGGCGGTGGAGCCGGTTGAGCGGGGGTGGCGGCCGCGCGGGGCGTCGCCGGGGACAGCGCCGGTACGGCGGCGATGACGCCGAGGCAGTTCACGAACACTGCCAGGGCCCTGTGGTGTCGTCTCGATGCAGGCATACCAACGAACCTCCGGAACCGAAGCTATGGGCCGGGAGCCGCCGGGCGGGTACGAAGCCGCCATTCCCGCCCCGTCCGGCGCGATCCGGCGTACCCTGCCGCCCTCTTGGCGGTCCGGCGCCGGCGCCCGGCGAGGGTGTGGCGCGGGCGGCCGGGCGTGCCGCCTGCCGGTGTCCGCCGGGTGGCGTGCGGGCGGGGATAGATTGGCCGGGTGCGTATCGCTCGTTTCGCTCATGCCAAGGGAATGTCGTTCGGGGTCGTCGAGGGCGAGCCGGAGGCCGGGCCGCAGGGCCTGACCATCGCCGAGATCGAGGGCCACCCGTTCGGGCAGATCCAGTTCTCCGGCGCCCGCTGGGCGCTCTCCGACGTCCGGCTGCTGTCGCCGATCCTGCCGAGCAAGGTGGTCTGCGTCGGCCGCAACTACGCCGAGCACGCCGCCGAACACGGCAGCGAGGTGCCGAAGGAGCCGCTGCTCTTCCTCAAACCGTCCACCTCGGTGATCGGCCCGCGCGACGCGATCCGGCTGCCGATCTTCTCCAAGCAGGTCGAGCACGAGGCGGAACTCGCCGTGGTGATCGGCGCTCCCGGCGCCCGCCGGGCCGACCGGGCCGCCGCCGAGCGGGCCATCTTCGGCTACACCTGCGCCAACGACGTCACCGCGCGGGACCTGCAGCGTTCCGACGGGCAGTGGACCCGCGCCAAGGGCTTCGACTCGTTCTGCCCGATCGGGCCGTGGATCACCACCGGTCTCGACGTCAGCGACCTGGAGATCCGCTGCGAGGTGGGCCGCAATCCGGAGGAGATGGAGGTACGCCAGCTCGGCCGGACGAAGGACATGGTGTTCGACGTACCGGGCCTGGTGTCGTACATCTCGCACGTGATGACGCTGCTGCCCGGCGACGTGGTCCTGACCGGCACGCCGGCGGGGGTTAGTCCGCTCACCGAGGGGGATACGGTCACCGTGCGGATCCAGGGGATCGGGGAGCTCAGCAACCCGGTGGTCCCTGTCGCCTGATTCGCTCCGATGCCTCGTTTCCGCTGGTCAGGTGGGTTTCGAGGGGTTGGATTTGGCCTGTCGGCACCGGGAGGGTAAAGTTCATTCCCGGCGCCGCAAGGGGCCAATGGGGTATGGGGTAATTGGCAGCCCGACTGATTCTGGTTCAGTTAGTCTAGGTTCGAGTCCTGGTACCCCAGCGCAGCCGCGGGTTCGCAAGAGCCCACGGACGCTGGATTCCGGCAGTTCACGCTGGCGGAGTGCAATGAAGGTTCTGGCCCCGTCGTCTAGCGGCCCAGGACGCCGCCCTCTCAAGGCGGTAGCGCCGGTTCGAATCCGGTCGGGGCTACAGCACTGTCAGCCCGTCCCGTTTCCCGGGGCGGGCTTTCTGCTGTCCGGCCACGCGCTTTCCGCGTGCGGTGAGGGTGTACCCCCGCGGCGCGGTGCCGGACGCGATGCCGCTAGACTACTGCCACGCCACCCGGCAGGGCGGCGAAGCAGGAAAAGTGCCTGGCCCCGTCGTCTAGCGGCCCAGGACGCCGCCCTCTCAAGGCGGTAGCGCCGGTTCGAATCCGGTCGGGGCTACGTCCACCGACGGCCCGTCTCGCTCCGCGAGGCGGGCCGTTCGCGTTCCCCACCCCGCCCGGGTTGCCCTGCCCCGTTGATCATGAAGTTAGCGGCAGTCTGGGAGATCAAAAATGCCGCTAACTTCATGATCAACGCGAGGGGTGGGGTGGGGGTGGGTGGGTCAGAGGCCGGAGAGGCGCTGGCCGGCTCGGACGACGGCCATGGCGTGGCGTTCGCCGGGACGGCGGCCGAGGCGCTCGATCGGGCCGGAGATGCTGATCGCGGCGATCACCCGACCGGTGCGGTCCCGGATCGGCGCCGAGACGCTCGCCACACCCGCCTCCCGCTCCGCGACGCTCTGGGCCCAGCCGCGCCGCCGCACCTCGGCCAGCGTGCGGCCGGTGAACTTGGAGCGGGGGAGCAGCGGCATCACCGCCTCCGGCGGCTCCCAGGCGAGCAGGATCTGCGCCGCCGACCCGGCGGTCATCGGCAGCACCGAGCCGACCGGGACGGTGTCCCGCAGGCCGCTGGCGCGCTCGGCGGCGGCCACGCAGATCCGTTCGTCGGCGCGCCGCAGGTAGAGCTGGGCGCTTTCGCCGGTGGCGTCCCGTAGCGCGGCGAGCAGCGGCTCGGCGGCGGTCAGGAGCACGTCCGGGGCCGCGTTCGCCAGCTCGCCCAGGCGTGGCCCCGGGCGCCACCGGCCCTGGGTGTCCCGGACGAGCATCCGGTGGATCTCCAGCGCCTGTGCCAGCCGGTGCGCGGTGGCCCGGGGCAGCTTGGTGCGTTCAACGAGTTCGGCCAGGCTGGCGCCGTCGACACAGGCGGCCAGGATGACCACCGCCTTGTCGAGAACGCCGACACCGCTCATACTGTGTCCCACAAGCCGAAATTTACCTCCCAGAATTTAGGATGTCCAGATGGTGGGAGTCACTCAACCGAGGACCCTGGCCGAGAAGGTCTGGGACGCACACGTGGTCCGCTCCGCCGACGGGGAGCCGGACCTGCTCTTCATCGACCTGCACCTGCTGCACGAGGTGACCAGCCCGCAGGCGTTCGACGGGCTGCGTCTTGCCGGGCGCGGGGTCCGCCGTACCGACCTGACGATCGCGACGGAGGACCACAACACCCCGACCGGGTACGACGACCCGGCGTTCCGCCTCCGGCGCGGCGACCTGCTCACGATCGCGGACCCCACCTCCCGCACCCAGATCGAGACGCTGCGTCGCAACTGTGCCGAGTTCGGCGTCCGCCTGCACGCGCTGGGCGACGAGAACCAGGGCATCGTGCACGTCATCGGCCCGCAGCTCGGCCTCACCCAGCCCGGCATGACGATCGTCTGTGGCGACTCGCACACCGCCACCCACGGCGCGTTCGGCGCGCTCGCGTTCGGCATCGGCACCAGTGAGGTCGAACACGTGCTGGCCACGCAGACGCTGCCGCAGGCCCGGCCGAAGACCATGGCGGTGAACGTGGTCGGCGAGCTGGCGCCCGGCGTCACCGCCAAGGACCTGGTGCTCGCGCTGATCGCGCAGGTCGGCACCGGTGGCGGTCGCGGTCACATCGTCGAGTACCGGGGCGAGGCGATCCGCAACCTCTCCATGGAGGGGCGGATGACCATCGCCAACATGTCCATCGAGTGGGGTGCCAAGGCCGGCATGATCGCGCCGGACGAGACCACGTTCGCGTACCTGAAGGGGCGGCCGAACGCGCCCCAGGGCGACGACTGGGACGCGGCGCTGGAGTACTGGCGCACGCTGCCCACCGACGACGGCGCGACGTTCGACACAGAGGTCACGCTCGACGCGAGCCGGATCACGCCGTTCGTCACCTGGGGCACCAACCCCGGGCAGGGCGTGCCGCTGGGCGCGACGGTGCCGGACCCGGAGGAGTTCGTCACCGAGCCGGAGCGGGTCGCCGCCCGGCGCGCGCTGGAGTACATGGACCTCACCCCCGGCGCGCCGATGCGTGACCTGGCCGTGGACGTGGTCTTCGTCGGCTCCTGCACCAACGGCCGCCTGGAGGACCTGCGGGCCGCCGCCGACGTGCTGCGCGGCCACCAGGTCGCCGACGGCGTACGCATGCTGGTGGTGCCCGGCTCGGCCGCGGTCCGCGAGGCGGCCGAGGCGGAGGGGCTGGACAAGGTGTTCACCGACGCCGGCGCCGAGTGGCGTTTCGCCGGCTGCTCCATGTGCCTGGGCATGAACCCGGACACGTTGAAGCCGGGTGAGCGGTCCGCCTCGACCTCCAACCGCAACTTCGAGGGCCGCCAGGGCCGGGGCGGGCGTACCCACCTGGTGTCCCCGCCGGTCGCCGCCGCCACCGCCGTGGTCGGCCGGCTGGCCGCCCCCGCCGACCTGTAGAAGGGCAGCCGAGAGATGGACAAGTTCACCACCCACACCGGCACGGCCGTGCCGCTGCGCCGGTCCAACGTGGACACCGACCAGATCATCCCCGCCGTGTACCTCAAGCGGGTGACCCGGACCGGATTCGCCGACGGTCTGTTCAACGCGTGGCGGGAGGACCCGTCATTCGTCCTCAACGATCCCGTCCATTCGGGTGCGTCGATTCTGATCGCCGGCCCCGAGTTCGGCACCGGATCATCCCGGGAGCACGCCGTCTGGGCGCTGCGGGACTGGGGCTTCCGGGCCGTCATCTCGCCCCGCTTCGGCGACATCTTCCGCGGCAACGCGCTCAAGGAAGGTCTCCTTCCGGTCGAGCTGGAATTGAAAGCCGTGGAAGAACTGTGGGATCTCGTGGAATCCGAGCCGACCACGCCGATCACTGTCGACCTCGCCGCCCGCCAGGTCCACGCCGGTGACGCCACCTGGGCGTTCCCGCTGGACGACCACAGCCGTTGGCGGCTGATGGAGGGCTTGGACGACATTGGACTCACCCTCCGGCACGAGGCGGAGATCTCCTCGTACGAGGCGTCCCGGCCGTCGTTCCTGCCCTCGGTAGCCTGACTCCGGCCCGAATTCGCCCCCACCGGTGTGCCCGGTGGGGGCGAATCCGTTACGACACAAGGGCTTTTTTCCACCGAATGTTTGTGTCCAGGCAGCACAGGGCATAACGTGCGCGCAGAATGGCTCGCGTCGAGTCAGTTGCACAATCGGGAGGAAGTCGTGAACAAGGCCGAGCTCATCGAGGCGCTCGCCGTTCGCCTGGGGGACCGGAAGACGGCGACGGCCGCGCTCGACGCGGTTCTCGCTGAGGTCCAGGCGGCGGTCACCAAGGGCGAGAAGGTGGCGATCACCGGTTTCGGAGCGTTCGAGAAGCGTGTCCGGGGAGCCCGAACAGCGCGCAACCCGCGGACCGGAGAGGCGGTGAAGGTCAAGAAGACCTCCGTCCCGACGTTCCGCGCCGGCGCGGGCTTCAAGGAGATGGTGGCCAGCGGCAAGGTGCCGAAGGACACCGCCGCCGCGAAGAAGACCACCGGCGCCGCCAAGAAGACCACGGCGGCGAAGACCACTGCCGCCGCGAAGAAGACCACGGCGGCGAAGGCCACCAAGACCACCGCTACCAAGAAGGCCGCCCCGGCGAAGAAGGCGGCCGCGACCAAGACCACGGCGGCGAAGAAGACGACCGCGGCGAAGTCCACCGCGGCGAAGAAGACCACCGCCGCCAAGAAGACGACCGCGGCGAAGTCCGCCACGGCCAAGAAGACGACCGCGGCCAAGAAGGCGCCCGCGAAGAAGGCACCGGCCAAGAAGGCCGCCAGCCGGCGCTGACCGGACGGCCCACGAAGGGCGCCCACCGTTCGCGGTGGGCGCCCTTTCGCATGGGTACGCGTTGACCGCCCGCCGCCGCGCACCGCAGAATCGCCGTGCCGAAAACCCCCGTCGGTCACGAGAAGAGGCGCCCCGTGCGGCACCGTCACCTCTCCACCCTGGCGCTCGCGCTGGGCATCGCGGTCCTGCTGGACGTGCTGCGGGTCTGGCTCCCGTCGGTCATCACCCTCTTCGGGCGGGCCGCCGAGACGCCAGCCGAGCTGCTCGGCGCGTTCGCGCTCGGCTGGTTCCTGCTCGCCCTCGCCGCGCCCGCGCTCGTACGCCGGATCGGCGCCCGCCCGGTCGGCCTCGTCGCGGCGGGTGTGCTGGCGGCGGCGCGGCTGGCGCTCACCGCGCAACCCGGTGGTCCGGCACAGCTCTGGCTGGCCTGCGCCGGGCTGCTCGCCGGACTGGTCTGGCTCACCGCCACCGCCGCCTCCGTGCCCCGGCCGGTGACCGGGCTGGCGTTGGGCCTGGCCGGGAACGCGGTCGGGCACGCCCTGCTCGGCACCGAGGACCTGGTGTGGCGCGGCGGCGTCCCGGCCTGGACCCTGAGCGCCCTGCTGGTGCTGGCGTTCCTGGCCGCGTCCACGGCGGAGCGGACCACGGGGGCCGGAGAGCTGTCCCCGGCGGGCGCGGACGAGGGCGTGGCCGCCGCGACCAGCGGGCGCACCCGTACGCCGGGACGCCGGGCCTGGCTGCTGTGCGGGCCGGCACTCGTGCTGGCCGGTCAGGTGGCGCTCGCCCCGGCGCTCTGGAGCGCCGCCGCCGGCACCGGATCGCCCGACTTTCCCGGGCTCGCCCGCCCCGGCGGCGCAGCAGTGCCGGGCGCGCTGGCGGTCCTGCTGTTCCTGGCGTCGGCGCTGTTCCGGGTGCCGGCGCGTCCGGCCCGGGTGCTGTGGCCGGCAATGCTGTTCGCCGGATCGGTGCTGTTCGTGACCGGGCTTCTCGTTCCGGCGTACCTGCTCACCGCCGCCGGTCTCGGCGGCTGCCTGGCGTTGACCGACGCGGCAGCCGGCGACGACCGGGCCGCCGGAACCGACGACGACGGCGGGCGGGCGGGTGCGCGGCGCGGGCGGGCGGCCGCGCTCGGGATGCTCGTCTTCGCGGTGGCCACGGTGGCCTACTACGCCGCCTACGACGTGGGGTACCCCAACTGGTGGGCCCCGGTCGCCACGGCCGTCCTGGTCGCCGTGGTGGCGGCCGGCGCACCCCGCCAGGCTGACCCGGCGCTGCCCGCCCCGGTCCGGGTCACCGTCCTGGCCGGCCTGACCGCGCTGGCCGGGCTGGGCGCCGCGCTGCACGTACCGCCCGCGCAGGCCCGGCCGACGACCGCGCCGGCGGCGGTACGGGTGGCCGCGTACAACATCCGGATGGGGTTCGGCCTGGACGGCCGGCTGGACCTCGACGCGCTGGCCCGGGAACTGCGCGGCGCGGACATCGTGCTGCTCAGTGAGGTCGACCGGGGCTGGTGGCTCAACGGCGGTCACGACACGCTGGGGTCGCTGGCCCGGCGGCTGGAGATGCCGTACGTCTTCGCGCCCGCCGCCGACCCGGTCTGGGGTGACGCGGTGCTGAGCCGCTTCCCGGTGCGTTCCGGGCAGACCCGGCGGCTGACCGCGCACGGCGCGCCGACCGGTGCGCAGGCCCTCGGCGTCACGCTCGACCTCGGTGGTCGCGAGCTGGCAGTGGTGGCCACGCATCTGCAACCGCCACCCGGCCGGGACCCGGTCGAGCAGGCCCGCGAGGTGGCCGCGTTCGCCGGCCGGTACGCCGCCGGCCGTCCACTGGTGCTCGGTGGCGACCTCAACACCGAGCCGGCCGACCCGGCGTTCGCCGAGTTCACACGCGCCGGGCTGGTGGACGCGCTGGCCCCGGCCCGGCCACTGCGGACCAGCCCGGCCGACGACCCGCGCACCCAGATCGACCACGTCTTCGTCTCGCCGGGCCTGACCGCCACCGAGGTACGCGCGCCGCGTACCGAGGCCAGCGACCACCTCCCGGTGACGCTCACCGTCACGCTGCCCTGACCGGCCGGCCCGCGGTCTGCCTCACAGCCGGTCGGCGAGGACCAGACGGTCGCCGGCGAAGGGCAGGAGCCAGCCGCTTCCCTTGGCGGTGGCGAAGTCGTCCGCCCGGCCGGCGAGCCGTTCCAGCGCGCCCGGGATCACCTTGCCCTGGCTGCACACCGCCACCGCCCCGGCGGTCTGCGCCAGCGCGGTCAGCCGGGCCGCGGCGGCCAGCGCGCACTCCTCGACCTGCTGGCCCGGCGCCGGCTCGTCGAAGTCGCCACACACCTCGATCGGCAGGTCCAGCCGGGCCGCGGCCGGGCCCAGCGTCTGCACGCAGCGGCGCGCCGAGGCGGAGAACAGGCGGTGCGGGCGGACCAGGGCCACGAGCGGGACCAGCGCCCGCGCCCGGGCCTGCCCGTCGTCGTCCAGCGGACGCCCGTGGTCCGGGCCGGTCCAGGTGCCGCGCTTGCCGGCGCTGGCGTGCCGCACCAGCAGCACGGTCGCGGTGACCTGCGGCAGCGCCGCGAACGCGGCGATCACCTCGGCGTCGTGCGGGTAGCTGACCCGGCGTACCGCCTCGTCGACCGGGAACCAGGCCACGTCGTCGACCTCGGTGCCGGGCTGGAAGCCGCCGGCGCCGGCCGCCCGCATCGACCAGTAGTCGACCGCCTTGGCGTGACCCTCGCTGCGGTAGCGGACAGTGGGCAGGCGCACCTGCGGCACCGCCCGTACGTCGCTCTCCTCGGCCACCTCACGGACGGCTGCGACCAGCGGATGCTCGCCGCGATCCAGCTTGCCCTTCGGCAGCGACCAGTCGCCGTACCGGGGGCGGTGCACCAGGCAGACCTCGACGCCGGCCGGGCCCGGGCGCCACACCACGCCACCCGCGGCCCGGATCCGCACCGGCTCGTCGTCGCTCACCCGCTCACCGTATGCCCGCCCGGCACGCCCCACGGCCCGCTCAGTCCGCCCGGCCGCCGACCCGGCGCAGCAACAGGTCCTGCAGGTGGGTCAGCGGCGCGTCGCCGTCGCCGGTACGCCGGTGCCAGGTGCCGTCGGCGGCCAGCTCGAACGCGTCCACGTCGGGATCGAACGCGGCGGTGAGGACGTGGTCCAGCTCGGCGCGGGCCACCGGGTCGCTCACCTGCACCAGCGCCTCGACCCGGCGGTCCAGGTTGCGGTGCATCAGGTCGGCCGAGCCCATCCAGAACTCGGCGTCGCCGTCGTTGCCGAACCGGAAGATCCGGGAGTGCTCCAGGAACCGGCCGAGGATCGAGCGGACCCGGATGTTCTCCGACAGCCCCGGCACGCCCGGCCGCAGCGTGCACATGCCCCGGATCAGCAGGTCCACGTGCACGCCGGCCCGCGACGCCCGGTAGAGCGCGTCGGTGATCTCCTCGTCGACCAGCGAGTTCACCTTGAACTGCACCAGCCCCGGCATGCCCAGCCGGACGTGCTCGATCTCCCTGTCGATCCGCTCGATCAGGCCACTGCGGATGCCCTGCGGCGCCACCAGCAGCCGCCGGTACGCGGTCTGCCGGCTGTAGCCGGTGAGCACGTTGAACAGGTCGGTCAGGTCGGCGCCGATCTCCGGGTCGGCGGTGAGCATGCCGAAGTCCTCGTAGAGCCGGGCCGTCTTCGGGTGGTAGTTGCCGGTGCCGATGTGGCAGTACCGCCGGATCTGGTTGCCCTCCTGGCGCACCACGAGCGCGGTCTTGCAGTGCGTCTTGAGGCCCACCAGGCCGTAGACCACGTGGCAGCCGGCCCGCTCCAGCGTGCGCGCCCAGCCGATGTTCGCCACCTCGTCGAAGCGCGCCTTCAGCTCGACCAGCACCACCACCTGCTTGCCGGCGGCGGCCGCGTCGACCAGCGCGTCCACGATCGGGGAGTCGCCGCTGGTGCGGTAGAGCGTCTGCTTGATGGCGAGCACGTTCGGGTCGGCCGCGGCCTGCTCCACGAAGCGCTGCACGCTCGTGGCGAACGAGTGGTACGGGTGGTGCACCAGCACGTCGCCGTCGCGCAGCGTGGCGAAGACGCTGCGCGGCACCTCGCCCTCGGCCAGGCGCGGGTGGGTGGCCGGCACGAACGACGGGTCCTTCAGGTCCGGCCGGTCGGCCTCGCCGTAGACCTGCCACAACGCCGAGAGGTCGAGCAGGCCACGGACCCGCAGCACGTCGTGGTCGTCCACGTCCAGCTCGCGGACGAGCAGCTCCAGCATGTGGTCGGAGATGGACGCGGCCACCTCCAGGCGTACCGGCGGACCGAACCGGCGCCGGGCCAGTTCCCGCTCCAGCGCCTGGAGCAGGTCCTCGTCGCGGTCCTCGTCCACCTCGACCTCGGCATTGCGGGTCACCCGGAACAGGTGGCACTCGACCACCTGCATGCCGGAGAAGAGCTGGCCGAGGTGCACCGAGATGAGGTCCTCCACCGGCAGGAACCGCACGCCCGGCTGGTCACGGTGGACGCGGACGAACCGGGGCACGTTGTTCGGCACCTTGACCCGGGCGAACAGTTCCGACCCGCCGTCCGGGTCGCGTACCGAGACGGCCAGGTTCAGCGACCGGCCGGAGATGTACGGGAACGGGTGCGCCGGGTCGACAGCGAGCGGGGTGAGCACCGGGAAGATGTGCTCCCGGAACCAGGTGCGCAGCCGCTCCCGCTCGGCGTCGTCCAGGTCGCTCCAGCGCAGCACGCGGATGTCCTCGGCGGCGAGCTTCGGCAGCACGTCGTCGACCAGGCAGGTGGCGTGCCGGGCGACCAGGCCGGCGGCCTTGGAGGTGACGAGGTCGAGCTGGGTGCGCAGCGGCAGCCGGTCGCCGCCGCGTACCGGCAGGCCGGCGGAGAGGCGGCGCTTCAGCCCGGCCACCCGCACCATGTAGAACTCGTCCAGGTTGCTGGCGAAGATGGCCAGGAACTTCGCCCGCTCCAGCAGCGGGGTGCGCGGGTCCTCGGCGAGCGCCAGCACCCGGGCGTTGAAGTCGAGCCAGGACAGCTCCCGGTTGAGGAAGCGGTCCTCCGGCAGCGGCTGCGCCGGGGGCGGCCCGGCGTCCGGGCCGGTCTCGTCGGGGCCCTCGACCGGGTCGAGCGGCTCGTCCAGCCCGGTGGCGGCGGTCGCCTCCGGGTCGGCGCCGAGGCGCTCCTCGGGGGGCCGGGGCTGGCGGAACCGCCCGTCCGGGCCGCGGCCGGGGCGGCCGTTGCGGGGCGTGCCGGGGTCGAGGATCGGCGGCGGGCCGTCGGGTTGCTCGCGAGGGGTGCTCACCACCTCATGATTCCCCGATAAGGGTGAACGGAAAATGAACTCCGGCCAGGTTGTTCACGCCATCGTCGGCAAGGTCACCCGGACCACCTCGCCGTCGGCGTCCCGCTCGATCCGGACACGCTGCCCCAATCGGAGCAGCCGCAGCCCGGAGGCGTCGAACGCGCGGGCCGGGAACGCCAGCTCGGTGCCGTCGTCGAGCAGCAGCA
Organism: Micromonospora sp. TSRI0369; assembly: GCF_001905625.1. Lineage (NCBI taxonomy): Bacteria > Bacillati > Actinomycetota > Actinomycetes > Micromonosporales > Micromonosporaceae > Micromonospora > Micromonospora sp. TSRI0369. The sequence continues at coordinate 455,693 of NZ_LIVU01000006.1, read as the reverse complement.
CGCCGCTGCGGGTCGACGCGTCGTAGGTGGCCACCGTCCCCTGCATGCCAGCACCGTACCGGACTCCGCCGCCGGCCAGCAGCGCCGCCGTGCGCGGCCCCAGGCCCAGCCCGGCGGCGGTGGCCAGGTCCGCCGGGGTGTCCACGTCCCGGCGCAGGCTGGGCCAGTCACCGGCCAGCGGCAGCGCCCCGCTCGCCGCGTGGGCGGCGGCCGACCCGGGCCCGAACCGCGGAGCCAGCGGCACCCCGGCCGGCGCGGCCAGCAGCACGGTGCCACCGCCGGGGGCGTCCGCGACGAACCCGCGTACCCCCTCGGTGGCGCGCAGCGCGGCGGCCAGCTCGGCCGGACGCAGCGCCGGCAGGTCGGCGGTCAGGCCGGCCACGGCGGCGCGCGGCCCGGCGACGGCCGCGCCGTGCCGGAACGCCGCGTTCAGCCCGGCCGCCGGGTCGGCGACGACCCGGGCGCCCGTCGCGTCCGCCACCACGCGCACCCGCGCGTCGTCGGTCACCACGAGCACCACGGCGACCGCCGGGCACGCCCGCGCCGCGCGCAGGGTGTCGGCCGCCAGGGCCAGCGCCAGCTCCTCGTGGGGTACGCCGGGCAGCGCGCCCCGCAGACGGCTCTTCGCCGCACCCAGGCGCTTCACCGGCATCACCACGGTCCAGCGGGCCTCAGACACGCCGACCATCCTGCCAGCGGGAGCGCCGGTACCCGCACTGGCCGCAGCGGGGGCGAACAGGCATGATTCTGTGCCGGGGCGCGTGGGCGGATCGAGGAGGCACTGTGGGACGGCGGAGGCTGGGGTTCTGGCGACGGCTCGCCGTGGTGCTGGTGAAGCCGCTGATGACCGTCTGGACCCGGCGCACCTGGCGGGGCATGGAGCACCTGCGCCAGGACGGCGGCGTGATCCTCGTGCCCAACCACATCTCGCACGCCGACCCGCTCGTGGTCGCGCACTACATCTACGACGCCGGGCGCTGGCCGCGTTTCCTCGGCAAGGCCAGCGTGTTCCGGGTGCCGGTGGTCGGCTCGATCCTGCACCGCTGCCAGCAGATCCCGGTCGAGCGGGGCACGGTCGAGGCGGTCAAGTCGCTGGACAAGCTGATCGCCGCGCTGGCCGAGGACGGCGCCGTGGTGATCTACCCGGAGGGCACCACCACCCGGGAGCCGGACCTGTGGCCGATGAAGGGCAAGACCGGCGCGGCCCGGCTGGCGCTGGCCACCGGCGCACCGGTGGTCCCGATCGCCATGGTCGGCCCGGAGCGGATGTTCGACCCCCGTACCGCGCGGTTCGGGCTGCGCCCGCGTACCCCGGTGACGGTGATCGCCGGCCCACCGGTGGACCTGAGCCCCTGGGCCGGCGCCACGCCGACCCGGCCGATCCTGGAGGAGATGACGGACACCATCATGCTGCGCATCCGGGATCTGGTCGCGGAGATCCGCGGCGGCACGCCACCGCCGCTCTGGCAGCGGCCCGCCCGCACCGGCACGCGGGAGGCCGGCGAATGAGCGGGCACGTGGCGGTGCTGGGCGCCGGTTCCTGGGGGACCGCGTTCGCGAAGATCCTCGCCGACGCCGGACGGGACGTCACGGTGCTGGCCCGCCGGGCCGCCGTGGCCGAGGCGATCCGGACCGGCCGGGGGAACCCGGAGTACCTGCCGGGCGTGCGCCTGCCGGAGCGGGTCACCGCCACCGGCGACGCCGCCGAGGCGATCGAGGGCGCAGAGGTGGTGGTGCTGTCGGTGCCGTCGCAGACGCTGCGCGGCAACCTCGCCGACTGGACGCCGTACCTGGCGCCGGACGCCACGCTCGTGTCGCTGATGAAGGGCATCGAGCTGGGCACCACCAAGCGGATGAGCCAGGTCATCACGGAGACCGCCGGGGTGCCCGCCGACCGGGTGGTGGTCGTCTCCGGGCCCAACCTCGCCCCGGAGATCGCCGCCGAGCAGCCGGCCGCGACTGTTGTCGCCGGCACCGACAGCCGGCGTACCGCGCTGGTGCAGGCGTCCATCCGCACGCCGTACTTCCGCCCGTACACGAATGACGACGTGATCGGCTGCGAGCTGGGCGGCGCGGTGAAGAACGTGATCGCGCTGGCGTACGGCATCGCCACCGCGATGGGCTTCGGCGACAACACCCGGGCCATGCTGATGACCCGGGGGCTGGCCGAGACCGCCCGGCTGGGCGTGGCGCTCGGCGCCGACCCGATCACGTTCGCCGGGCTGGCCGGCATGGGCGACCTGGTCGCGTCCTGCTCCTCCCCGATGGCCCGCAACCGCACCTTCGGCGAGCACCTGGGCCGGGGCGAGTCGCTGGAGCAGGCCCAGGCCGCCACCCGGCAGACCGCCGAGGGCGTCAAGAGCTGCCTGGCCATCCGCGACCTGGCCCGCGCGCACGGCGTCGAGATGCCGATCACCGAGCAGATCGAGCGGATCTGCCACGAGGGGATGGACCCCCGCCTCGCGGTGGACGCGCTGATGAGCCGTACCGCCAAGCCGGAGTCGTACGAGTGAGCGCCGCCGGCGCGGCGGGCGGGAACTGGGGCGACGGCACGCGCAGCGTGCACGCCGGCCTGCCGGAGGCCGTACCCGGGCAGCCGTTCCTGCCCGGCCCGGTCTTCGCGGCGCCGTACCACCTCGACCCGGAGCGCGGCCCGTCGGCGGCGGCGGACGGGTACGGGCGACCCGACAACCCCACCCGGCGGCTGCTGGAGACGGCGATCGGCGAGCTGGAGGGCGCCGACTGCCGCGTCTTCGCCAGCGGCCAGGCCGCCATCACCGGGCTGCTGCTGACCGTGCTGCGCCCCGGCGACACCGTGCTGCTGCCCGCCGACGGCTACTTCTCGGTGCGCTCGTTCGCCTCGGACACGCTGGAACAGCTCGGCGTACGCGTGGTGCTGGTGCCGACCGCCGGGCCGTACCCGTCGTTCGACGGCGTCCGGCTGGTGCTGCTGGAGACCCCGGCGAATCCCGGCCTGGACGTGGCCGACGTGCGGGCGGTGGCCGCCGCCGCGCACGCCGCCGGCGCGCTGGTGGCGGTGGACAACACCACCGCGACGCCGCTCGGGCAGCGCCCGCTGGACCTCGGCGCGGACGTGGTGGTCGCCTCCGGCACCAAGGCGCTGACCGGCCACTCGGATCTGCTGCTGGGCTATCTGGCGACCCGGGACGCCGGGCTGCGGGACGCGGCGACCACGTGGCGCAACGCCACCGGCGGGGTGCCCGGCGCGTTCGACTGCTGGCTGGCCCACCGCTCGCTGGCCACGCTCGACCTGCGGCTGGCCCGGCAGACCGCGAACGCGCGGGCGCTGGCCGACCTGCTCGCGGCCCGGCCGGACGTGACCGGGGTGCGCTGGCCCGGACGGCCGGAGGACCCGGCGTACCCGGTCGCCTCGGCCCAGATGCGGCGCGTACCGGGCGTGCTCTCGTTCGACCTGGGCGACGAGCGCCGCGTGGCCCGGTTCCTCGGCGCCTCCCGGCTGGTGGCCGCCGCCACCTCGTTCGGCGGGCTGCACACCACAGCCGACCGGCGCGCCCAGTGGGGCGACGACACGGCACCCGGTTTCGTGCGGTTCTCCTGCGGCATCGAGGACACCGCCGACCTGCTCGCCGACGTGGCGGCGGCGCTCGACGCGGCGGGCTGACGGCGCGACGCCCGCTGGGCTATCGTGACGGGCAGCCACGGCCCGTGCGGCCCCGACCCGAGGAGGTGAGTCCGATCCCCCAGCAGAGGACCGGCGTTCCCTCCGAGTCCGCGTCGCCGAGGAGCTGAGGCGACGCCGGGAACGCCGACGAGCGCTTCCCGAAAGGCCTGCCATGGCATCCACCGTGTTCACTCCCGACCGCCCGGCCCTCGTCCGCCGGCTGCGCGCCGCCGGTTGCGTCTTCGCCGAGGACGAGGCGGACCTGCTGATCGCCGCCGCCGACTCGGCGCAGTCACTGACCCGGCTGGTCGACCGTCGCGTCGCCGGCCTGCCGCTGGAACACCTGCTCGGCTGGGCCGAGTTCTGCGGCCGGCGGATCGCCGTCCACCCGGGGGTGTTCGTGCCGCGCGGGCGTACCGCGGTGCTCGTCGACGCCGCGGTGGCGGTCGCCGGGCCGGCGCCCGCGGTGCTCGACCTGTGCTGCGGCTCCGGCGCCGCCGCCGTGGTGCTGCACGAGCGGCTGGCGCCGCGCTGGCTGGCCGCCGCCGACATCGACCCGGTGGCGGTGGCGTGCGCGCGGCGCAACCTCGACCCGCTCGGCGTCCCCGTCTATCAGGGCGACCTGTTCGACGCGGTGCCGGCCACCTGGCGCGGCCGGCTGGACCTGGTGGTGGCGAACGCGCCGTACGTGCCGACCGGCGCGGTGGCCTCGTTGCCGGCCGAGGCACGGTTGCACGAGGCCCCGGTGGCGCTGGACGGCGGCGTGGACGGCCTCGCGGTGCTGCGCCGGGTCGCGTCCGGCGCGGCGCAGTGGCTGGCCCCGGGCGGGCATGTCGCGGTCGAGGTGAGCGCCGGGCAGGCCGCGGCGTTGTGCGCAGTGTTCGCCGCCGCCGGGCTGCACCCGTCGGTGGTCCGCGACGAGGAGCGCGAGGCGACAGCGGTGACCGCCCGACGCCCCGGCTGAGAGCGGGCGGGGCAGTACCGCCGGCGGCATGGCGGGTGGGCCCGCCGAGAACTAGCCTCGGATCAGGCTCGGCGGGAGGCGGTGGCGGTGGGCAGCGCAGGGGTGCCGGTGGTGGTGGGGCTGGACAACGGGGGCACGAGCGACAACGCCACGGTGCTGACCGTCGACGGCCGGTTCCTGGTGGACGGGCTGCTGGAAATCCCGAGTGACGTCGGCGCCGGGCCGCAGGCGGCGGTGGAGGCGCTGGCGCGGGCGTTCGACGGCGTGCTCGCCCACACCGGCGTACCCCGCGACCTGGTACGCGCGGTCGGGCTGGACACGCCCGGCCCGGCCAGCGCCACCGGTGTGATCTCCTCGCGCGGCTCCACCAACTTCTCCCAGCCGGCCTGGCGTGGCTTCGACGTGCGTACCGCGTTGGAGCGGCGGCTCGGCCTGCCGGTGGTGTACGCCAACGACGGCAACGCCGCCGCGCTCTACGCCCATCACGTGCACTTCGGCGCGGACGCGATGGCCCGGTCCTCGGTGTCCGCGATCGTGGGCACCGGGCTGGGCGGGGGAGTGGTGGAGTCCGGGCGGGTGGTCGGCGGCGCGGCCGGCATGGCCGGCGAGTTCGGCCACGTGCACATCCCGCTGGACGGCATGGTCGAGCCGGAGCAGCCGGCGCCGGTCTGTGCCTGCGGCTTCACCGGGGACGCGGAGAGCGTCGCCTCGCTGACCGCGATCCGGCGCAACCTGCTGCCGTACTGGCTGGCCCGGCATCCGGAGCATCCGCTGGCCGCGGAGGAGCCGGAGCGGGCGGCGAAGCTGCTGCGCGGCTACGGCGAGCGGGGCGACCCGCTGGCCCGCCAGGTGTTCGGCCAGCAGGCGCGGGCGCTGGGGCGGTTGTTCACCATCGCTGCGAACTTCACCGACCCGCACGCGTACTTCGTCGGCGGGGGCGTGGTGGAGGCGGCGCCGGAGTTCCGGGACTGGTTCCTCGCCGCCGTCGCCGAGCACACGGTGCTGCGCGAGGAGCAGCGCGCGGTGGCCACCTTCGCGCTGGTGCCGGACCGGGACATGGCCGGGGCGCGCGGGGTGGCCATCGCGGCGCTGGAGACCGTGCGCGCCGCCGCCGTGGCCGCGCCGCTGCGGCCGGGCGGCGCGCTCGCCTGAGGGCCCGCCGTCAGGGGCGCGGCGGCGCCGCGGTGAACGCGGCCCAGGCGTGCGGCGGGAACACCAGCACCGGGCCGGCCGGGTCCTTGGAGTCGCGGACCGCCACCGCGCCGGACAGCGGCGCCATCTCCACGCACGCGCCCTCGTCGCCGCTGTGGCTGCTCTTGCGCCAGCCGGCCGGTGTCGGGTGCGGACGGTTCGTGCCGTTCATCTGGTCACCTCTCGTTCAGCAGGCGGAGCAGTTGGTCCCGACTGGCCGCCGGACTCAGCGCCACGGTCCGCAGATGCTCCATGATCTTGGTGCAGGTACGCAGGTCGCCCGGCCGGTCGAGGATCATCTGCCCGGCGACGGTCTCCACCGAGGCGATGATCGGGTCCTCCGGGTCGGCGAACTCCAGCATGTGCAGCGAGCCCCGGGTGCCCCGGTGGTAACCGGCGGCCAGGGGGATCACCTGCACCGTGATGTTCGGCAGCTCGGCCATCTTCACCAGGTGCTGGAGCTGGGCGGACATGACCGAGCGGCCACCGACCGGGCGCAGCAGCGCGCCCTCGTCGATGATGGCGTCGAGAATCGGCGGTTCGTCCCCGGAGAGCCGCTGCTGGCGGTCCAGCCGTAGCTGCACGCGCTGCTCCACCTGCTCGTCGCTGAGGGTGTGCGGGCCGCCGCGCATCACGCCGCGGATGTAGTCGGCGGTCTGGAGCAGACCGGGCACCACCGACGGCTCGAAGTTCGCGATGCCGGTGGCCTCGGCCTCCAGCGCGATGAAGTCGATGGTGCGGCGGTCCAGCAGGTACGAGTAGGACACCCACCAGCCGGGCTTGCGGGCGTCCTTCGCGAGTTGTACCGCCGCGGCGATCTCGTCCGGGCCCACGCCGTAGCTGGTCAGCAGCGCGCGCACGGTGGCGGGGCTGATCAGCGTCTGCGCGTTCTCGTAGCGGGACAGCGTGCTCCGGGTGCTGTTGATCTCGTCGGCCGCGGTCTCCAGGGTGAGGCCGGCGGCCTCCCGGTGGGTCCGCAGGGCGATGCCGAGCCGTCGGGCCCGGGCGGTCTTCGGCGCCATGCATCGATGGTCGCACATCTGGTGGGAAAATGTGCGTGAGAGAAAGTCGATGAGAGTTGCATTCACGCGTGTGAACCTGTCACTCTGTGACGGCGTCCTTACCGCCGGTTGTCGTGGCGACGGTGGCGGTGAGCGACCGGAGGGGATGGGGTGCGCGGTGGTCGGATTTCTACTCCCCCACGATCCGACCGCCGCGTGCCCCTGCCGTTCCACGAGACGGGAGGGGTTCCGCGATGACGGTGACGGCCTGCCACCTCCGGAGTGGAGGTGGCCGGGAATGACCCGGTTCCTCGTGGTCCTCACCGACGTGCGCCCCCCGGACGGCGGCGGGCGCGACGAACGGACCAGCCCCGAGCGCCGGCGGCAGGTCGTCGGCGCGAACAGCCGGGAGGCGGCCGACCGGATCGCCGGCGCGTTCATGGCGCTGGGCATGGTGCGGGCCGGCCGGCAGCGCGTCAAGGTGATCGCGGTCGGCCGCCGGCCCCGGCACCCGGCCTTCTGAGCCACGCCGCGTCTCGTTACTCCCTGTATATGTTGCCTTGACCGTTTGCCACGCGGCTCCGCGTCTCCCCGGGTATCGACCACCCCTGCCGACAACGCACAGTAAGGTCAATCGGGTGAGCGCCACCGGCGAGCACGGCCAGCCGTAGTCGCGACGATGAGGTGACCATGACCACCCCAGGCAAGACCCGTGTGGCGATCGTCTTCGGTGGCCGCAGCCCCGAGCACGGCATCTCCTGCGTCAGCGCCGGCAGCGTGCTGGCCGCGCTCGACCCGGACGAGTTCGAGGTGGTGCCGGTCGGCATCACCCGGCAGGGCCAGTGGGTGCTCGCCGACGGCGAACCGAGCCGGCTCGCCATCACCGACCGGAAACTCCCGGAGATCACCGCCGGGTCCGGTGCCGAACTGGTGCTGCGCGCCGACCCCGCCGCGGGCGGCCTGATGGTGCTCGACCCGGCCCAGGGGCCGGTCGCGCTCGCCGACGTGGACGTGGTCTTCCCGGTGCTGCACGGCGCGTACGGCGAGGACGGCACGATCCAGGGGATGCTGGAGATGGCCGACATCCCCTACGTCGGCGCGAACGTGTTCGCCTCCGCCGCGGCCATGGACAAGGAGTTCACCAAGAAGCTCTGCGCCGCCGAGGGCATCCCGGTCGGCCCGTACGCGGTGCTGCGCGCCGGGATGTCGCTGAGCGAGGAGGACAAGGAACGCCTCGGGCTGCCCGTCTTCGTCAAGCCGTCGCGGGCCGGCTCCTCGTTCGGCATCACCAAGGTCGACGACTGGGCGGACCTGGACGCCGCGCTCGTCACCGCCCGGGAGATCGACAGCAAGGTGCTCGTCGAGGGCGCCGTGGTCGGCCGCGAGATCGAGTGCGGCGTGCTGGAGGGCGAAGCCGGCGGCGCGCCGGAGGCCTCGGTGCTCGCCGAGGTGCGGATGATCGGCGACCGCGACTGGTACGACTTCGAGGCCAAGTACATCTTCGCCGACGAGGTCTGCGAGTACGACGTCCCGGCCGACCTGCCCGAGCCGGTGGCCCGGCAGGTGCGCGACTACGCCACCCGCGCGTTCACCGCGCTCGACTGCTCCGGCCTGGCCCGTGTCGACTTCTTCGTCACGCCGCAGATGGACGTCTACCTCAACGAGATCAACACGATGCCGGGCTTCACCCCGACCTCGATGTTCCCGCGGATGTGGTCGGCCAGCGGGCTGGAGTACCCGAAGCTGGTCAACCGGCTGATCCGTACCGCCCTGCACCGCCGCGCCGGGCGCTGACCCGGCCGGCCGGGCGTCAGGCGGAGCAGCCCGAGGGGGCCTGCTTCGCCGAGGGCACGGAGCTGACGATGGTGTCGGAGATCGAGGTCACCCACTGAAGCGGCGGCTCGTAGCTCTTCGGCACCCGTACCCGGATCGGGGTCTCCCGGTCGACGGTGGTCAGCACCGTGGCGTCGGCCTCCTCGGCCGCGTGCCAGCAGACCTTGTTCACCGTCCACACCTCGTCGGTGGGCGGGAACTGCGCCGGGCTGCCACCGCAGGCCACCGTCAGGGCCGGGTCTCCGTACGCGGCGTTCTGCTCCGGGCCCGCGGTGACCGGACGCTGCGCCAGGTCACGGACGCTGTCCGGGAGTTGCGACATCAGGGCGCGGCAGAGGACGGTCGGGCGCTCGGCCAGCGCCGGGGCGGGCATCTCGACCGGCGCGCTCGACTGCGCCCGGGGACTCGCCGACGCGCTCGCGCCGGCGTCCGGGGAGTCCGGGGCCAGCTTGGCGAACGTGAACCCGGCCACCGCCACGGTCACCGGCACCGCGACCACAGTCGCCCAGAGCGCGGCGCGGCGGGTGGAGCGGTCCCGGCGCGGGGAGGTCTTCTCGTCCACTTACAGCCGCACCACCGAACACGTGAGGGTGCGGGTGATGCCGGGCACCATCTGCACCTTGCTGACGATGAGTTTGCCGAGTTCGTCGACGGTGTTCGCCTCGGTGAGCACCACCACGTCGTACGGCCCGGTGACGGCGTCGACCCGTACCACGCCGGCCAGGTCCGCGATCAGACCGGCCACGTCACGCGCCCGGCCGACCTCGGTCTGGATGAGGATGTACGCCTGTACCACGACTCGACCTCCGTCCGTCGCCTCCGGGCGACCCGAAGGGTGAAACTACCGTACTGAGCGGCAGTGATCCCTATCGGTTGCCGGTCGGACGCGGTGAGCGAGCACACGCCGGCGCGGACAGGGGTGGGATGTGCGGAACGACGCAGCGGATCGAGGGGACGGCATGACGGTCACGGATGTCGGCGAGTTCGGGCTGATCGACCGGGTGACCGCCCGGCTGGCACAGGGGGAGAGCTGCCTGCTCGGCCCCGGCGACGACGGCGCGGTGGTGGCGGCGCCGGACCGGCGGGTGGTCGCATCGACCGACGTGCTGGTGGAGGGGCGGCACTTCCGGCGCGACTGGTCGGCGGCGCGGGACGTGGGGCATCGCGCGGCGGCGGCCAACCTCGCCGACATCGCGGCCATGGGCGCCACCCCGACCGCGCTGCTCGTCGCGCTCTGCATGCCGGCCGAGCTGGATCCGGCCTGGGCCGAGGAACTGGCCGACGGGCTGGGCGCGGAAGCGGCGCTCGTCGGCGCGAGCGTGGTCGGCGGGGACATGTCGGCCAGCCCGACGCTCACCATCGCGGTGACAGCGCTCGGCGACCTGGCCGGGCGGCCCCCGGTGGTCCGTTCCGGCGCCCGGCCCGGTGACGTGGTGGCGCTGGCCGGGCGCACCGGCTGGGCGGCCGCGGGCTACACGGTGCTGTCCCGGGGCTTCCGCACGCCCCGGCTGCTTGTCGAGGCGTTCCGCCGCCCGGAGGTGCCGTACGCGTCCGGTCCGGCCGCCGCCGCGGCGGGCGCCACCGCCATGATCGACGTGTCGGACGGGCTGCTGGCCGACCTGGGGCACGTGGCCACCGCCAGCGGCGTGGCGATCGACCTGCGCCGTGAGGCGTTCGAGGTGCCCCGGCAGATGCGCGACGCGGCGCAGGCGCTCGGCGTCGACCCGTACACCTGGATCCTGGCCGGCGGCGATGACCACGCCCTGGCGGCGACGTTCCCGGGGGACGCCGCGCTGCCCGACGGCTGGCGGCCGGTCGGGCGGGTGGCGGCCGGCGCCGGGGTCACCGTCGACGGCGTCGGGTACGACGGCCCGCGCGGCTGGGACCACTTCCGCCGGACGGCGGAATAGCCGGCTCAGTCGCCGGACGGCGGAATAGCGGCTCAGTCGCCGCACGGCGGAGTAGCCGGCTCAGTCGCCGAACGGCGGAATAGCCGGGCCGGAGTGATCTGCGTCCGACCCCCGGCCGCCGGGCCGGGCGGGGGTCGAAGGCGGTCGTAACCTGGCACGGTGAGCGAGATCGAGATCCGGGAGCGGCGCTTCGACGCGCCCGAGTCGCAGGCGCTGATCAGGGCGGCGCTGGCCGACCTCGGCGCCCGCTACGGCGGCAGCGGCGACGACACCCCCGTCGACGCGGCCGAGTTCACCCCGCCGGACGGCGCGTTCCTCGTCGCCTACCTGGACGGGCGTCCGGTGGGCTGCGGCGGCTGGCGCAGCCACGGCGCGGACGGCGACACGGCCGAGCTGAAGCGGATGTACACCGATCCGGCGGTCCGGGGCCGGGGCGTGGCCCGCGCGGTGCTCGGCGCGGTCGAGCGCTCCGCCCGCGACCACGGCCGCAAGCGGATCGTGCTGGAGTGCGGCGACAAGCAGCCCGAGGCGATCGCCATGTACACCTCGTCCGGCTACGAGCGGATCCCGAACTTCGGCTTCTACAAGGACGCCCCGGGCTGCCTGTCCTACGGCCGCACCCTCTAACCGACGGTGATGCGGATCTCGCTCGCGGCGCGGCGCGCGGCGAGCGCCGCCTCGTCCGGCGTCGCGCCCCAGGCCATCAGGTGCCCGCTGCGGTGCGCCGAGGAGAGCAGCTCCGGCACGGTCTGCCCGACCTTCGTCTCCACCTGCACGTCGAGCACGCCCGGCACGCGCAGCGCGTCACGCCTGCCGTCCACGGCTGTCACCCGGCCGGGCGGCGCGATCAGGAACTCGATGGCCGCCGCGCCGGTCGCCCGCGCCGGCAACGCCGGCCGTTCGCCGCGCAGCACCCGCAGGTACGCCTCGATGACGTCGCGCTCGTAGGCGATCGAGATGAGGGCGGTGATCATGTCACCGGGCATCCGGGCCGCGCACTCCACCAGCGTCGGCACGCCGTCGACGAGGATCCACTCGCTGTGCAGCATGCCGCTGCGGAAGCCGGCCGCCTCGGCGAGGCGTACCGCGGCGGCGCGCAGCGCGTCGTGCTCGGCGGCGGGCAACGCGGACGGCACGGTGTGGCCGGTCTCGACCGGGTACCGGCCACCGGCGATCCGCTTGTCCGTCACGTTGGCGAAGATCACCTCACCGTCGGCCACCAGCAACTCGACGCTGTGCTCGGAGCCGACCAGCAGCTCCTCCACCAGCACACCGGTGGGCAGGCCGCGCTCGGTGGCCTCGGCCGGATCCGGCGGCGCGGCGCTCGCCGCCCACCGGGCGGACACCTCGGCCGGGTCGGTGATCAGCTGCACGCCCAGGCTGCCGGAGCGGCGGGTGGGCTTGAGCACGCACCGTCCGCCGTGCTCCTGCGCGAACTCCACCGCCCGCGCCGGGTCGTCCACCAGCTCGTAGACGGGGTTGGCCAGCCCGATCCGGTCGGCGAGCAGCCGCATCCGGTGCTTGTCGGAGAAGACGTCCGCGGCCTCCGCACCCGCGCCGGGCAACCCGAGACGTTCGGCCAGCCGGGCGGCGGCGCCGACCGCGTACTCCAGGCCGGGCAGGACCAGCCGGGCGTCGGCCAGGGCGGGCTCGCGGGCGAGCAGGGCGTCGGCGTCGAAGCCGGTCTGGTACTCGGCGGCGACGAGGCGCCCGACCATCGGCAGCCGCTCGGCGAACCGGGCCAGGTCGCGGCGGCGGATCACGTCCGGCTCCTCGACCAGCACCACGGTGCCGGCCGGCAGCTGCTGGTCGAACCAGCTCAGTGAGCCGATCGACGCGCCCACCACCACCAGTTGCTCGCGGCCCAGATCGAGGTCCACCGGTCACCCTCCCCACGGCTCGCGCCGGAACCGGACGGCCCGGCGCAGCAGCACCCTAACCGGCCCGTACCAGCCGGTCGCCGTACGGTCGGTCAGGTGTGCGGCGCGGGTCGGTGGATACGACAGAAGCCGGCGGACCCCGAGGGGTCCGCCGGCGACCGACGATGTTCCGGTGGCGCTACCGCGTCAGGCGCGGGTGACCTTGCCGGCCTTGATGCACGAGGTGCAGACCTTCAGCTTCTTGGTGTTGCCGCCACCGGCCGGGGTGCGCACCGACTGGATGTTCGGGTTCCAGCGGCGGTTGGTCCGCCGGTGCGAGTGGGACACGTTGTGGCCGAAGCCCGGCCCCTTGCCACAGACGTCGCACACGCTAGCCACGGGATACTCCTGGGATTGAAACGTTCATGAGGTCGCCGCCAGGCACTGCCCGGGCAACCTGGTCAGGTTACCCGATGACAGTCGGTACGCCCAACCGGCCCTTTCGCGAGCCCACCCAGCGTACCGGCGACCCGGCCGGGCCGGCGGGCGGGGCGGACACGCGGCGGACGACCCCGGCGTGTGTCGGTGCGCGCCAGTAGGCTTCCCGACGTGCTGGAGACCCTCGACGCCGCAGCGGTGCGCCGCTGGTGCGCGAGCGGGCTGGCCGCCCTCCGGCGGCACCAGGGCGAGATCGACGAGCTGAACGTCTACCCGGTGCCCGACGGCGACACCGGCACCAACCTGGTCCTCACGCTGACCTCGGCCCAGCAGGCCCTGGCCATGGACCTCGGCACCCTCCCCGACGACGGGCACACCCCGCACGGGCACGCGCTGCGGCTGATGGCCCGGGGCGCGCTGCTCGGGGCGCGCGGCAACTCCGGGGTGATCCTCTCGCAGATCCTGCGCGGTCTCGCCGACACGCTCGCCGCCGCGCCGGCGGTGGGCGGGCGGCAGCTCGCCGACGCGCTGGCCGACGCCACCACCGCCGCCTACGCCGCGGTGGCCCGGCCGGTCGAGGGCACGCTGCTCAGCGTGGTCGCCGCCGCGGCACACGCGGCCCGCCGCTCGGACAGCGACGACCTGCGCACAGTGGCCCGGGCGGCGGCCGAGGCGGCGGCCCACGCGCTGGCGCGTACCCCCGAGCAGTTGCCGGAGCTGGCCCGCGCGGGCGTGGTCGACGCCGGTGGGCGCGGCCTGTGCCTGCTGCTCGACGCGCTGGTCGAGGTGGTCACGGGGGAGAGCCCGGCGCAGCCGGCGCCCGCGCCGCCCACCCGCCGCCCGCCGGCCACCGTTGTGCGGGAGAGCGGCTCCGACGTGTACGCCTACGAGGTGCAGTACCTGCTCGACGCGGACGACGAGGCGGTGGCCCTGCTGCGCGCCGAGCTGGCCGTGCTCGGCGACTCGCTGGCGATCGTCGGCGACGGCGCCGGCACCTGGAACGTGCACGTGCACGTCAACGACGTCGGGGCGGCGATCGAGGCGGGTGTGGTCGCCGGCCGGCCGCACCGGATCGGCGTGACCCGCTTCGCCGACCAGACCGGCCCGGCGCCCGCGTCGCGGGTCGCGCGCCCGGACGGCCGGGCCGCCGTGGTGGTGGCCACCGGCGCGGGCATCGCCGAGCTGTTCGCCGCCGAGGGCGCCGTGGTGGTGCCGGGCAACCCGTCCACCGGCGAGCTGCTCGACGCGATCCGGGCCACCGACGCCGCCCGGGTGGTGGTGCTGCCGAACGACCCGAACACGCAGTCGGTGGCGAGCGCCGCGGCGAAGGAGGCGTACGGCCTCGGCATCAAGGTGAGCGTGGTGCCCACCCGTTCCCCGGTGCAGGCGCTCGCGGCGCTGGCCGTACGCGATCCGAAGCGGCGCTTCGAGGACGACGTGATCGCGATGGCCGAGGCGGCCGGCGCCTGCCGGTACGCCGAGGTCTGCCACGCCGCCCGGGAGGCGCTGACCGTCGCCGGCCCGGCCCGCCCGGGTGACGTGCTGGCCCTGGTCGAGGGCGAGGTGCACCTGATCGGGCAGGATCTGGTCGACACCTGCATCGCGGTGGTGGACCGGATGCTCGGCGGTGGCGGCGAGCTGGTCACGCTGCTCTGCGGCGCTGACGCGCCGGCCGGGCTGGCCGACCGGGTCCGCGCGCACGTCGAGGGGGCCTGGCCGTTCGTCGAGGTGCAGGCGTACGAGGGCGGGCAGCCGCACTATCCGCTCCTGGTGGGGGTCGAATGACTGGCGAGGCGGCCACTGTGGACACGCCGCTGAAGAAGCTTGTCGGCGAGCGCACCGCGAAGGCGCTGGCCGGGCACCTCGACCTGCACACCGCGGGCGACCTGATCTACCACTTCCCGCGCCGCTACGACGAGCGCGGCGAGCACACCGACATCCGCTCGCTCGACGTGGGGGAGCAGGTCACGGTGCTCGCCCAGGTGCAGCGCACCGCCGTGCGCCCGATGCGCCAGCGGCGCGGCAACCTGCTGGAGGTGACCGTCGGCGACGGCTCCGGCGGCGTGCTCACCTGCACGTTCTTCGGCAACCAGGCGTGGCGCGAGCGGGAGCTGCGCCCGGGCCGGTGGGGGCTGTTCGCCGGCAAGGTGACCGAGTTCCGGGGCAAGCGGCAGCTCAACGGCCCGGAGTACGTCCTGCTCGGCGAGGGCGGCGAGGGCGAGGCGGCCGCGAACGAGGAGGTCGAGGAGTTCGCCGGGGCGCTGATCCCGGTCTACCCGGCCGCGGCGGCGGTGCCGACCTGGGTGATCGCCCGCTGCGTGCGCGTCGTGCTCGACACGTTCACCCCGCCGGACGACCCGCTGCCGACCACCGTGCGGGCCACCCGCAACCTGATCGACATCGGCACCGCGCTGCGCGAGATCCACCGTCCGACCAGCAAGGAAGCGCTCTACCGGGCCCGCCGCCGGCTCAAGTGGGACGAGGCGTTCGCCGTGCAGCTCACGCTCGTGCAGCGCAAGCACCGGGCGGCGGCGTGGCCGGCACGGGCCCGGCCGGCGAAGGCGGGCGGCCTGCTGGACGCGTTCGACGCCCGGCTGCCGTACGAGCTGACCTCCGGCCAGCAGGTCGTCGGGCGGGAGATCGCCGCCGACCTGGCCGCCGCGCACCCGATGCACCGGCTGCTCCAGGGCGAGGTGGGTTCCGGCAAGACGGTGGTGGCGCTGCGCGCCATGCTCCAGGTGGTCGACGCCGGGGGCCAGGCCGCGTTGCTCGCGCCGACCGAGGTGCTCGCCGCCCAGCACTACCGGGGCATCCTCGACCTGCTCGGCCCGCTCGCCCGGGCCGGCGAGCTGGGCGCCGCCGACGACGCCACCCGGGTGGAGCTGATCACCGGCTCGCTCGGCGCGGCGGCCCGGCGCCGGGCGCTGGCCGAGGTGGCCGAGGGCCGGGCCGGCATCGT
Source organism: Micromonospora sp. TSRI0369 (assembly GCF_001905625.1). Classification (NCBI taxonomy): domain Bacteria; kingdom Bacillati; phylum Actinomycetota; class Actinomycetes; order Micromonosporales; family Micromonosporaceae; genus Micromonospora; species Micromonospora sp. TSRI0369. Next base: position 439,895 of record NZ_LIVU01000006.1, on the reverse strand, counting down.
GCTCGGCACGCACGCCCTGCTCTACGAGGGCGTCGACTTCCACGACCTCGGCCTGGTGGTGGTGGACGAGCAGCACCGCTTCGGCGTGGAGCAGCGCGACGCGCTGCGGGCCAAGGCCGAGCAGCCGCCGCACGTGCTGGTCATGACGGCCACGCCGATTCCGCGCACTGTGGCCATGACTGTCTATGGCGACCTGGAGACGTCCACGCTCTCCCAGCTGCCGCAGGGCCGCTCGCCGATCGCCTCGCACGTCGTACCGGCCGCCGAGAAGCCGGCGTTCCTCGACCGGGCCTGGCGCCGGCTGCGCGAGGAGGTCGCCAAGGGCCACCAGGCGTACGTGGTGTGCCCGAGGATCGGTGAGGGACCGGTGTCGGACGAGGAGGCACCGCGGGAGGACGACAACGGCCGCCGCCCGCCGCTGGCGGTGACCGAGGTGGCGCCGCTGCTGGCCGAGGGGCCGCTGCACGGGCTGCGGATCGGGGTGCTGCACGGCCGGCTGCCCGCCGACGAGAAGGACGCGGTGATGCGCGCGTTCGCCGACGGCGAGCTGGACGTGCTGGTCGCGACCACAGTGGTCGAGGTCGGCGTGAACGTGCCGAACGCGACGGTGATGATCGTGCTGGACGCCGACCGGTTCGGCGTGTCCCAGCTGCACCAGTTGCGCGGCCGGGTCGGCCGGGGCTCCGCAGCCGGTCTGTGCCTGCTGGTGACCGAGGCGGCCGAGGGTTCGTCGGCGCGGGAGCGGCTGGACGCGGTGGCCTCCACCACCGACGGGTTCAAGCTGGCCGAACTCGACCTGGAACAGCGCCGGGAGGGTGACGTGCTCGGCGCGACCCAGTCCGGCCGGCGCTCGCACCTGCGGCTGCTGTCGCTACTGCGCGACGCCGAGCTGATCCGCGACGCGCGGGCCGAGGCGATCGAACTGGTCGAGGAGGACCCGGACCTGGCCCGGCACCCGGCTCTCGCGGCGTCGGTGGCCGCGCTCGTCGACGAGGAACGCGCCGAATACCTGGAGAAGGGCTGACGGCGGGCCGGTGCGGTCGCGGGGCAGCGGCACGCGCGTGGCGTGCCTAGGCTCGCGCAGATGTCGACACCATCACTCGAACGCGGCGTGCTGCTTCTGGCCCGAGGTGACGAGCTTCTGGTGGACCGGGTCGCCGGAGTCGCCGACGAGACGTCCGGCCGGCGCTGCACCCCGGCGACGCGATTCCAGATCGCCTCGATCAGCAAGCAGATGGCGGCCGTGGCGGTGCTGCTGCTCGCCGAGCGGGGAGCGTTGAGCCTGTCCGACCCGGTCGTACGACGGCTGCCCGGCACGCCGCCGCCGCAGTGGTCCGGCATCACGCTGCACCACCTGCTCACCCACACGTCCGGCCTCGGCCACTGGGAGGACTACCCGGCGATCGGCCTGCACGGGCCGGCCGAGCCGGACGAACTGCTCGACCGGTTCGTGGCGCTGCCGCCGCTGTTCTGCCCCGGAGCCGGGTGGCACTACAGCAGCCCCGGCTACGTGCTGCTGGCCCGCACCGTCGAGCGGGTGGCCGACCGGCCGTACGCCGAGTTCCTCGCCGAGGAGGTCTTCGCGCCGCTGGGCATGACTGGCAGCTTCGCCGGTTCCGGCGAGGGGCGGCCGGACGTGGCGACCGGGCACGAGGGCGGCCGTGCGGTGCCGTCCTGGGACCTGGCGACGGTGAGCATGGGCGCGGGCGACGTCTGGTGCACCGGGGCGGACCTGCTCACCTGGCTGGACGTACCGCGCCGGGGCCGGCTGCTCGCCCCGGCCTCGGTGGCGGCGATGACCGCGCCGCACGCGTCCACCGGCCGGCCCGACGAGGCGTACGGCTACGGGTTCTTCGTCGGCCCGCTGGCCGGCCGGCGGGCGCTGCACCACTCCGGGGACAACGGTGGCTACAAGGCGTTCGCCGCCTGGCTGCCCGACTCCGACGAGCGGCTCGTCCTGCTGACCAACCAGGCCGAGGTCGACCCGGTCGCGGTCACGTCGGTGCTCGACACGGTCTGACCGGGCCTGGGGCACACACGGCGAGGGCGCGCCGACCGGTCGTCGACGCGCCCTCGGGTGCGGATCAGGCGGTGAAGCGGATCCGGCGGCGACGAGCCGTCACGAACAGCACCGCGCCGGCGGCGAGCAGCAGCGCGGCGCCGCCCGCGATGGCGCCCGCGGCGGGGCCGGTGACCGGCAGGCCGCCACCCTGGCCGGAGCAGTCGTCCGGCTGGGCGTACGGGATGGTTTCGGCGTCCTCGACCACGTCGTACTTCACGGTGACCTTGAGGCCCGGGTAGGCGTCGAACTCGACCGAGCTGGTCTTGCCGGGCTCGGACGCGAGCGTCCTGGTGACGCCCTTCTCGGTGGTCAGCGTGGCGGTGAACGGCGCGCCCGCCGCCGGGTTCTCCACCACGAACGTCATCGAGTCGCAGTCCTGGTCGAGCTTGAAGATCGGCTCTGCCGGCGCGGGCGGAGAGCTGGGCGGGGTGGACGGGCTCGGCGGGACGGACGCCGACGGCGTCGGGGTGGTGGTCTGCGGCGGCGTGCTCGGCGAGGGGGTGACGCTCGGCGGCGTGCTGGGCGACGGCGACGGGCGCGGCGTCGCGCAGTCGCGGGCCGGGCGGGCCGTCACGGTCCGCTCGCCCTCGTGCGACTTGCGGCCCCGGTCCCAGTGCGCCCCGACGGTGAGCTTCAGCTCCGGGACCGGGCCGGAGAACGTGTGGGTCTGGGTGCCGGTGAGCGTGCCCTTCCCGGCCGGCTTCAGCTCGGCGCCGACCGCCAGGTCCCCGTCGACCGGGCCGGGCACTGTGGACACGAGCTTGGTGATGCGGCCGGAGATGTCGGTCTCGCTGCTGGTCACGGACCAGGTGACGGTGACCGCGCCGTTCGGGGTGGCGCAGTAGCTGCCGGACGGCTCGGGGTGGTGGGCGGCGGCCGGGCCGGCGACGGTGGCGACGCCCGCGAGGCCGAGCAGCGTGCCGGCGGTGAGGACGGCGGCACGCCGGAGGTGGAGACGATTCACGCCTGCTCCTGACGAGGGGGAGGATGGGAGAGACCCGGGCGGAGGGACCGGAGCCACGCGTCCGCTCGGCAATCGGGCCAGACCCTAGCGAGATCGACAGTGCGGGCGTTACCGAGATCGACGGGTCGTAAAGGGTCCGTTATGAATTCGAGATCATTGATGTACGTCGAGTCACCCGGCGTCGCCTCCGGGTGCTCGATCCACCTCGGCGCGCCCGTCGCGTAGCGTCGTGGCATGCGCAGGGAGCGACGGTGACCCGGATCGTGGCCGGCACGCTCGGCGGACGGCGGATCGCCGCGCCGCCCGGCGCGGGCACCCGGCCCACCTCGGACCGGGTCCGGGAGGCGTTGTTCAGCGCCGTCCAGGCCGATCTCGACCTGGACGGGGCCCGCTTCGCCGACCTGTACGCCGGTTCCGGCGCGGTCGGCCTGGAGGCGCTGTCCCGGGGCGCCGCGCACGTGCTGCTCGTCGAGTCCGACGCGCGGGCCGCCCGGGTCGTCCGGGAGAACATCGCCGCGCTCCGGGCCGCCCCCGCCGCGCGCCTGGTCACCGGCAAGGTCGCCACCGTGCTGGCCGCCGGTCCGGCCGACGGGCCGTACGACGTGGTCTTCGCCGATCCGCCGTACGCGGTGCCGGACGCCGAGATCACCGCGATGCTGGCGGCGCTGGTCGACGGCGGCTGGCTCGCCCCGGACGCCCTGGTGATCGTCGAGCGGTCCAGCCGATCCGGACCGGTCACGTGGGTGGAAGGTGTCACTCCGGAGCGGAGCAGACGTTACGGCGAGACCACTCTTTGGTACGGTCGCCGATCATGAGACGTGCGGTCTGCCCCGGCTCGTTCGACCCGGTCACCAACGGTCACCTCGACATCATCGGCCGGGCCAGCCGGCTGTTCGACGAGGTGATCGTCGGGGTGCTGATCAACCAGTCGAAGCAGGGCCTGTTCACGGTCGAGGAGCGGATCGACATGCTCCACGAGGTCACCGCCTCGTACGACAACGTCCGGGTGGAGTCGTTCCGCGGCCTGCTCGTCGACTTCTGCCGCGCCCAGCAGGCGAGTGTGCTGATCAAGGGCCTGCGCGCGGTGAGCGACTTCGACTACGAGTTGCAGATGGCCCAGATGAACATCGGCCTGGCCGGCGTGGAGACGCTGTTCATGCCGACCAACCCGCTCTACTCGTTCATCTCGTCCAGCCTGATCAAGGACGTGGCGAAGTGGGGCGGCGACATCTCCGCCCACGTCCCCGACCTGGTTCGAGAGCAGCTGACCACCCGCCTCCGCCCCTGACCCACCCGGAGTGGGCGGGGGTGGTGACGGCGGCCGGGGGCGACGCGCCGGGTGGGGCGGGTGGGGCGTCGGTGGCTCGGGCGCGACATGATGTGTGCAGCGCCGAAGCCGGGCGCAGGCCGCATCATGGAGGGCGGCCGACGAAGACAGGAGTGAGGTACCGGTGGACCCGCTCGATCGCATCGACGAACTGATCGCCATGGTGGAGCAGGCCCGCTCCGTCCCGATGTCGCGCAACAACTGCATGGTCGACCGGGGCGAGATGATCGCCGTGCTCGACGAGTTGCGCGCGGAGCTTCCCGCCGACCTGCGCCGGGCCGCCGCGCTGCTGGAGGAGCGGGACAAGATCATGGAGGCCGGCAAGCGCGAGGCCGACCGGATCATCAGCGAGGGTGAGGCGGAACACGCCCGGCTGGTCTCGGTCAACGAGATCACCGTCTCGGCCGAGCACGAGGGCGCGCGGATCATCGCCGAGGCACGGGCCGAGGCGCAGCGCCTCCGCGAGGAGGTGGACGACTACGTCGACACCGCGCTGGCGAACTTCGAGCAGTTCCTCACCCGGGCGCTCGCCTCGATAGAGCGCGGCCGGGACAAGATGCACGCGCTGCGCGAGATCGGCACCTTCGCCGGGGACGAGGCGGACCGCCCGCTACCCTTCTGAGCGGCGCACGGGCCGGTCGCCGACAGCCGGCTGCCGCCGAGCCGGAGGTCCGCCCCCGGTTCGACGGTCCGCCGCCTGGCAGGTAACCTTCTTTGTCGGCCTCTCATCGGCCGGAGTCTGACTATGCCCAAACACTCGCCAAGCACACTCGACCCCAGGTCGCCGCTGGTCCTCGACACGAGGGAACTGCCGCGCCGACCTGGCGCGTTGCGTACGCACAAGCGGGTCGTGCCGGCACCGGCGGACCTCGGCGGGGAGTTGATCGGCGTGCCGGAGGGCGCGGACCTCGACCTCGACCTGAGGTTGGAGTCGGTGTCCGAGGGCGTGCTCGTCTCCGGGACCGTCACCGGTCCCGTCAAGGGCGAGTGCGGGCGCTGCCTGCGCGAGATCGACGACTCGTTGGCCGTGACGATCCAGGAGCTGTACGCGTACGAGAACAGCACCACGGACGACACGGCCGATGAGGACGAGGTGGGCCGGATGCAGGGCGATCTGATCGACCTGGAGCCGGCGTTGCGGGACGCGGTGGTGCTGGCGCTGCCGACCAACCCGCTCTGCCGGGAGGACTGCCCAGGGCTGTGCCCCGACTGCGGGGTGCACTGGGACGATCTGCCGGCCGATCACAGCCATCAGCAGGTCGACCCGCGTTGGGCGAGCCTGACGCAACTGACCCGTACAGAGGAGTAAGAACCGTGGCCGTCCCCAAGCGCAAGATGTCGCGCAGCAACACCCGCGCCCGCCGGGCGAACTGGAAGGCCTCGGTGGTGGCGACCGTGGCCTGCCCGCAGTGCAAGTCGGCCAAGCTGCCGCACGCCGCCTGCTCCGTCTGCGGCACCTACAACGGCCGTCAGGTCCTCGAGGTCTGACGCGGCCGCCGAGTGACGTCCCCGACCACCGGTCGGGTGACGCGCGCACCAAGGCTCTCGCCCGGTGCCCCGGCTCCCTTCACCGCCGACCGGCTCCCGGCCGGCGGACCTGCGGAGCCGGGCACCGCGCGGATCGCCGTCGACCTCCTCGGCGGGGACGATGCTCCCGCCGTCGTGGTTGACGGCGCTCTGCGAGCGGTACGCACTGATCCCGCCCTGCACCTGATGCTCGTCGGCCCGATCGAGGTGGCCGACGAGCTGATCGGTGCGCTCGACCCGGCGCAGCGAACCCGGGTCACCGTCCGCCCGGTGCGGGCCGCCGTCGGCATGGCCGACCATCCCACCGCCGCGCGCGGCGAGAGCACGGTACGCGCGGCCGTGCAGGCCGTACGCGACGGTCTCGCCGACGCCGTGGTCTCCGCCGGCTCGACCGGCGCCACAGTCACCGCCGCCGCGCTCGGCCTCGGGCGCTGGACCGGGATACGCCGGCCCGCTCTCGTCGCCACGCTGCCCGCCGTCGAAGGTCCGGTGGTGCTGCTGGACGTGGGCGGCACGCTCGAGTCCGGTCCCGCCACGCTGGCCCGGCACGGCGTCCTGGGCGCCGCCTACGCGGCCGTGGCGCACTTCGTCACCGCGCCCCGCGTCGGGCTGCTCTCCGTCGGCCATGAGACCGGCAAGGGCGACCGGCTGCGCCGGCACGCCGATCCCGCGCTCGCCGCCCTCGCGCTGCCCTGCGACGCGCGCTACGTCGGCCTGGTCGAGGGGTACGACATCTCCCTCGGCACCCGCGCCGACGTGGTGGTGACCGACGGTTTCACCGGCAACGTCCTGCTGAAGGCCATCGAGGGCGCGTACGCGATGGCCGGTGGCCCTCCGCCGAACGGCGGCGCGCCCCGCGCCGCCGCCCTGCTCGGGGTGGGCGGCACAGTGGTCGTCTGCCACGGCGCGGCCGGCTCCGAGGACGTCGCCTCGGGTATCGCCCTGGCCGCTCACCTCTGGCGCCGCGACGCCGCCGGGACGGTCCGCGCCCTGCTCGCCGACGTTCCGCACGAATCCGCACCTGACCGACACGACACCGAGGTAGCACCATGACCAACGACAAGCGGCGGCGTGCTCCCGTCGGCCACCTGGAGGCGGCCTTCGGGGTGTCGCTCGACCCGGAGCTGCTGGAACGCGCGCTGACCCACCGCTCGTACGCGTACGAGAACGGCGGCCTGCCCACGAACGAGCGGCTGGAGTTCCTGGGCGACTCGGTTCTCGGCGTGGTGATCACCACCGCGCTGTTCCACAACCACCCGGACCTGGCGGAGGGGCAGCTGGCGAAGCTGCGCGCGAGCGTGGTCAACATGCGCGCGCTGGCCGACGTGGCGCGTGGCCTGGGCCCGGACGGGCTGGGCGCGTACCTGCTGCTGGGCAAGGGCGAGGAGGCCACCGGCGGACGGGACAAGGCGAGCATCCTGGCCGACACGCTGGAGGCGCTGCTGGGCGCGATCTACCTCCAGTACGGCCTGGACACCGCGGCCATCGTGATCCACCGGCTCTTCGACCCGCTGATGGCCGAGTCGGCGGGCCGGGGCGCGGCGCTGGACTGGAAGACCAGCCTCCAGGAGCTGACCGCCGCGCTGGGGCTCGGCGTGCCCGAGTACCGGATCGAGGGCACCGGGCCGGACCACCTGAAGACGTTCACCGCCTGGGTGGTGGTCGCCGGCAACCGCTACGGCGGCGCGGAGGGGCGCAGCAAGAAGGAGGCCGAGCAGCGCGCCGCCGAGTCGGCCTGGCGGACGATCACCGAGCGGGCCGAGGCCGAGGCCGAGGCGGCGGCCGGAGCGCGCGACGAGGCGGCGGGGCAGGACGAGGCGGCGGACGTCGAGGCGGGCGCCGGCCGTGCCTGAGCTGCCCGAGGTCGAGACCGTCCGGCAAGGGCTGGCCCAGTGGGTGATCGGGCGGCGGATCGCCGCCGTCGAGGTGCGACACCCCCGGGCGGTACGCCGGCACGCGCCGGGCGGCGCGCACTTCGCCGACGTGCTCGCCGGCCGGACGATCACCGGCGTACGCCGCCGGGGCAAGTACCTCTGGTTGCCGCTGGACAGCGGCGACGCGGTGATCGGTCACCTCGGCATGTCCGGCCAGCTGCTGTTGCAGCCGGTCGGCGCCGCCGACGAGCTGCACCTGCGGGTCCGGTTCCGGTTCGCCGACGACGGGCCGGAGCTGCGTTTCGTCGACCAGCGCACGTTCGGCGGGCTGTCCGTCTCCGAAGGCGGGGCGGAGCTGCCGGCGGAGATCGCGCACATCGCCCGCGACCCGATGGACCCGGAGTTCTCCGACGAGGCGTTCGTGGCGGCGCTGCGCCGCAAGCGTACGGAGATCAAACGCGCGCTGCTCGACCAGACGCTGATCTCCGGGGTGGGCAACATCTACGCCGACGAGGCACTGTGGCGGGCGAAGCTGCACGGCGCCCGCCCGACCGACGCGCTGACCCGCCCGGCCGCGCTGCGGCTGCTCGGGCACGTGCGGGACGTGCTCGCCGAGGCGATCAAGCAGGGCGGCACCAGCTTCGACGAGCTGTACGTGAACGTCAACGGCGAGAGCGGCTACTTCGACAGGTCGCTGAACGCGTACGGCCGGGAGGGGGAGCCCTGCCCGCGCTGCGGCGCGCCGATCCGGCGTGAGGCGTTCATGAACCGGTCCTCCTACAGTTGCCCGCGGTGTCAGCCGCGGCCCCGGGGCACCCTCCGGGGATGACCCCGAGCCGGTTCGGGGTTGCGCCGGTGTGCATCGCCGGGCGGTCCCCGGAGACGCGCCGGAGCGTACCCGGAGATGTCCTTTTGCGCCTGGTCGGCGCGGCCGGTTCCGGCCGCGCGGACCGCGTCCGCGGGATCGGGGACGAGCGGGGGCCGTTCCCCGATGTCGGGTCCCCGCCTGCTGCCTAGCGTCATCTGGGGTCGGCACAGGGCCGGCACCAGGAGGGTGGAACCCGGGACATGGGCAGGCGACCGGTGACCGTGCGGTTGGCACGGTGGAGTGCGGAGCATCCGTGGCGCGCGATCGCGTTGTGGGTGGTCTTCGTGGCGGTGTGTTTCGTGGGCGGCAGCGCCGCCGGGCTGAACGAGGCGACCGACGAGGATCAGGCGATCGGCGAGTTCGGGCGGGCACAGCTGATCGTCGACAGTGGCGGGTTCGACCAGCCGGCGACCGAGAACGTGCTGATCACCGCCCGCTCGGGGACGCTCGACCAGCCGGCGGCGAAGGCCGCGGCCCAGGACGCGGCCGACCGGCTGCGGCAGGTCGACGGCGTGGCCTCGATCGGTACGCCGATGCCGTCGCGCGACGGCAGCGCGCTGCTGCTGCCGATCACCATGTCGGGCGACCCGGGAACCGCCGGGGACCGGGTGCAGCCGCTGCGGGACACCACCGCGAAGGTGCAGGACGCGCACCCGCAGCTGCGGGTGGAGCAGGTCGGCGGCCCGTCGATCGACAAGGCGCTCGACGACACGCTCGGCAAGGACTTCAAGCGCGCCGAGCTGCTCAGCCTGCCGGTGACGCTGGCCATCCTGATCATCGCGTTCGGCGCGCTGATCGCCGCCGGGGTGCCGGTGCTGCTGGCGCTCTCCTCGGTGGCCGCCGCGATGGGACTCTCCACTCTCGCCTCGCACCTGGTGCCGGCCACCGACACCACCGCCAGCGTCATCCTGCTGATCGGCATGGCGGTCGGGGTGGACTACTCGCTGTTCTACGTGCGGCGGGAGCGTGAGGAACGAGCGAAGGGCCGGTCCGGCCTGGACGCGGTGGAGATCGCGGCGGAGACCTCCGGGCACGCCGTGGTGGTCTCCGGCACCGCCGTGATCATCTCGATGGGCGGTCTGCTGCTCGCCCAGGACGCGATCTTCTCGTCCCTGGCCGTCGGCTCGATCCTGGTTGTGGCGGTCGCCGTGATCGGCTCGCTCACAGTGCTGCCGGCGCTGCTGGCGAAGCTGGGCCGCTGGGTCGACCGGCCCCGGGTGCCGCTGCTCTGGCGTCTCACCGCGCCGCGCGACGGTCAGCCCGCCCGGCCCCGGTTCTGGCCGGCGGTGCTCAAGCCCGCGCTGCGCGCGCCGGTGGCCACGCTGCTGATCTCGGTGGCGCTGCTGCTCGCGCTGGCCGCGCCCGCGCTCGGCATGAAGCTGAAGTTCCCCGGCCCGGAGGACGTGCCGCGCAACACCGCGGCCATGCAGGCGTACGACCGGCTCACCGCCGCCTTCCCGAGCAACGGAACCAGCCACACCGTCGCCGTGCGGGCGCCCGCCGAGCAGGCCGACCGGGTACGGGCCGCGCTCACCGACCTGGCCGGCCGTACCGCCGTGGACCCGCTCTTCGCGCCGGCCGAGGCGGACGGCCCGGAGATCCGGGTGTCGGCGGACCGGCGGGTGTCGGTGCTGGAGGTGGCGACGCCGCACGCCAGCCGCTCCGACGAGGCGTCCCGGTCGCTGCACGAGCTGCGCGAGGACCTGGTCCCGGCCACGCTCGGCGCCATCCCGGGCGTGGAGTACGCGGTCGGCGGCGGCGTGGCCGCCAGCGAGGACTACGCCGCCCACATCTGGGCGAAGCTGCCGATCGTCGCCGCGTTCGTGCTGGCGCTGACGTTCCTGGTGATGGCGTGGACGTTCCGGTCGGTGGTGGTGGCGCTGACCTCGATCGTGTTGAACCTGCTCTCCGCCGGCGCCGCGTACGGGCTGCTGGTGCTGGTCTTCCAGAGCACCTGGGCGGAAGGGCTGCTCGGCTTCACCTCGATGGACGCGATCGTCACCTGGCTGCCGCTGTTCCTGTTCGTGGTCCTCTTCGGACTGTCCATGGACTACCACGTCTTCGTGGTCAGCCGGATCCGCGAGGCGGTCGACCGGGGCATGCCGAACCGGGAGGCGGTGGCACACGGCATCACCTCCTCGGCCGGGGTGGTGACCAGCGCGGCGGTGGTGATGGTGGCGGTGTTCTCCATCTTCGCCACGCTCAGCATGATCGATTTCAAGCAGCTCGGCATCGGCCTGGCGGCGGCGATCCTGCTGGACGCCACGATCATCCGAGCGGTCGTGCTGCCCTCGGTGATGACGCTGCTGGGGGACGCGAACTGGTGGGCGCCGCGCTTCATGCGCCGCCGTACGGTCGTCGTCCCGGCGGTCGAGCCGCCGCCCGCCCCGGCTCCGGAGCTGGTCGGCGCCCGCTGAGCCTGATCGGACCCGTTCCGGCTCGTGCCGGCCGCCGAGAAGGCATCCGTGTTCGCGCGGTATACCTGAGAGTCATGATTATGCCTCTCAGGTATACCGCTTTCTGTGCAGCTATCAGCCGGTGAGGTCACGGAGAGTATCGGCAGTTCTCGTGGCCGCCTTGACGACGGATGGCCGGAGGCGCCGGCCCCGGAGCGCGTCGTGAGCAGCGGCGCCGCCACCGGCACTCCGGCCCGCGACGCGACCACCGGCTGAGCTGTGCCCCGACGCGTCACGGCAGCACGCAGGGTTCCCGCCAGGCGTCCAGTTGCCGATCCTTGCGCATCGAGGCGAAGCCGTAGCCGAGCGAGGTGACGCAGAAGTCCGCCGGCTCACCCGTGTACTCGACGTGGAAGACCGGCTTGCCGGCGTCGACGAACGGCAGCAGTTTCGCGCACTCGCGGTGGCGTACGCACTCCTGGTTGACCGCGAAGTCGAAGTCGGGCGCCAGCGCGGCCACCTGCGCCACGTCGTCGACCAGCCCGGGGGAGAGGCCGAGCTTGCGGGCCAGCCCGGCCAGCCGGCGGTTGAACAGCAACTGGTCGTCGAAGTCCAGCGGGAAGCCCGAGCGGTACCGGTGGCCGTCCGCGTCGGCCAGTGCCACCGCGCCGAAGCCCTTGCCCCGGCACAGCCGGAACCGGTCGGCAAGCACCGGTGACAGCGCGTCCCAGCGCCGTACGTCCAAGAAGCGGCTCCCCGGTCGTCCGGGTACTGCCGAGCCGCGTACGGCGGCGGGAAAGCGGGTGGCGTCCGGATCGTCGGCGGCGTACGTGCCGACCCGGACGTGGCAGACCAGCCGGCGGCCCTGCTCGCGCAGCGCGGCGGTCTCGGTCGAGGTGGTCGCCACCGGGTCGAGGAGGAAGACGTCGGCGTCGACACTGACGTCCACCGGGCTGGTGAGCTGCCACTGCCACCGCCACCTGTCGGCCTGTGCGACCGGCCAGGGCGTGGGCGCGCCGGGCGGGGTGATCGGCCGCCGGCAGGCCGGCACCGGGGCGAGCAGCAGCGCGGTCAGCGCGAGCGCCACGCCCCGGCGCGGGCCACGTCGGCGGACGCGGGCCGGCCGGGCGCGCGGCACGGCCCACCCCGGCCGGATCCGCATCGACGACTCCCCGGACGCGGGCGGCCCGACGCCGCCCCCGACCGGTCAACGAGCGCCGGGCCGGTCACGACGCGCGGGTCAGGCCGGGGTGCCGAAGACCTGCGTCCAGTACGGCCCGTTGCTGCGCGCCAGACCCATCCCGATCTGGGTGTACCCGCAGTTGAGGATGTTCTTCCGGTGGTCCGCGGAGTTCATCCAGCCGTCCATCACCTCGGCCGCGCTCTGGTAGCCCCAGGCGACGTTCTCGCCCACCATGCTGTAGTTGTAGCCGGCGCGCTTCACCCGGTCCCAGGGCTTGCTGCCGTCGCTGCCGTTGTGGTCCATCTTCTTGTGGTCGGCCTGGTCCTGGCTGTGCCGCTGGGCGGCCAGGTTCAGCTTGGCGTTCACGGTCAGCGCCTTGCAGCCGGCCTTCGCCCGCTCCTGGTTCACCAGCGTGACGACCTTCTGGAGTTCCGCGCTCAGCGCGGTCGTGGCGGTGGCCTTGGTGGCCCCGGTGCCGCCGCCGCTCGGGGCGCTGCTGCGCTCCTGCTGCCGCGACGGCGCGGTGCTGCGGCTCGGCTTCGGAGTGGCCTTCTTCGACGGGCTCGGCGCGACGGTGGTCGGTACGGCCGACGGGCTGCCCGACTCGGCAGCGAGCGCCTCCGCGGGGCCGTCCCCGGCATCCTCGGGCGCCTGCGGTGCGGCGGCCACCGGGGCGTCGGCGGAGGTCCGATTCGTGCCCTGGTCATCGCCGGGCAGCAGGACCGCGCCCACGCCGAGACTCACCACGAGCGTCGCCGCGGCAGCGGCCCCGCCGATCACGAGCGGCCGGGACAGGCGCCGCTTGCGGCGTCGCGGCTCGTCGGCCGGGATGTCGCTCGCCGGCTGCCAGGTCGCGGCGGGCTGCTCCCAGCCGCCGGCCGGCTGCTCGTGGCCGTGCCACGCGGGCTCCTGGCCGTGCCAGGCGGCCGTGGGCTGCTCCTCGCCGTTCCACCGGTCGCGGGGCGGCGGGTAGGAGCCGGCCGGCTCGGGGCCGTAGCCGGCCGGGCCGTAGCCGGCGGGCGGCTGCTGCTGCGCGCCGTCTCCGAAGAGGTACGACGACCGCGGCTCGGGCCGGTCGGTGAGCCACGCCGGACCCTCGTCGGTCGGCTGCTCGGGGCGCCGGGCGGTGCCCTCCGGGTCGATCGGGTCGTTCCAGCGGTACACGCCTGTCCCCTTCACGGGTTGGTTGCGGGCCGGGGTGACGCTACGGGCGCGCTCGGAGCTGCGGCAACGTGGCTAAGGAAGAGTTAAGGCGAAGCAGCCGCCGGGAGTGAGGCGTTCACACATTTCCGGCGTACAGTAAAGGCGTCCGGACAGAGCGTGTCCGCGCCTTGTGGCAGCCCCCCGGTGAGTGGCCCGGCCGACGTGGAGATGATCTACGGCCTTGGTCAACTTGACGAAGCAGGGGGTTTCGGCTCAATATAGTGGTGTCGCCAGTCGCGCCCAGCCATGCCCCGATGCAGTGGGAATGGTAGCCGCGAACATCATGGGCGCGCGTTGGCCGGCCTTTCCGGCAGCGCACATCAAGGAGTTCAGCATGGCGAAGGCCCTCTACGGCCACGTAAGTGCAGCGCCCGACCGGCGCCTGCTCGACGAGGTCACCCGTCTGCGTGCCAGGGTTCAGGCACTGGAGTTCGAGATCACGCGTCTGCGTGCCGACAACGATCGGCTTGCGGCGGCAGCGGCGGAGGCCGACGACCTCCTCCGTCTGGCCGAGCCCGCGCTGACCTGATCTCCAGTCGCCGGAAAACTGAATCGCACCACACCGAAAAGCGCGCCGACACTCAAGTGCCGGCGCGCAGCCATGTGCGTACCCCTTTTCGTGGTTCCCGCCGTAATTCTCGATCTTGCGAAACCGCCCGGAATTGCGCCCGGTAATTGTGATCATGCATTTCCGTTCCCCCACGACGGCCGGGCGGAAAACGGACACCGCGGGCGTCGGGTGGGTCGCGTCGCGGCGGCGTCGCGGTCCCGGGTTAGTCTGCGGGTTCACCAGGTCCGCGCAGCCGGCGACGGTACGGCGGCCACCGGACGAGGATCGAGAAGGTGCATCTCAAGAGCCTGACGGTGAAGGGCTTCAAGTCCTTCGCCTCCGCCACGACGTTGAAGCTGGAGCCCGGGATCACCTGCGTGGTGGGCCCGAACGGCTCCGGCAAGTCCAACGTCGTCGACGCCATCGCCTGGGTACTCGGCGAGCAGGGCGCCAAGGCGCTGCGCGGCGGCAAGATGGAGGACGTCATCTTCGCCGGCACCGCCGGACGCGCGCCGCTGGGCCGGGCCGAGGTCACCCTCACCATCGACAACACCGACGGCGCGCTGCCGATCGAGTACACCGAGGTCTCCATCACCCGCCGGATGTTCCGCTCCGGCGAGAGCGAGTACGAGATCAACGGCGACTCCTGCCGCCTGCTCGACATCCAGGAGCTGCTCTCCGACTCGGGCATCGGCCGCGAGATGCACATCATCGTCGGGCAGGGCCGGCTCGACGGCATGCTGCACGCCAAGCCGGAGGACCGCCGGGCGTTCATCGAGGAGGCGGCCGGCGTCCTCAAGCACCGCAAGCGCAAGGAAAAGGCGCTGCGGAAGCTCGACGCGATGCAGACCAACCTCAACCGCCTGACCGACCTCACCGCCGAGCTGCGCCGCCAGCTCAAACCGCTGGGCCGGCAGGCCGAGGTGGCCCGCCGCGCCGCCGCGATCCAGGCCAACCTGCGCGACGCCCGGCTGCGGCTGCTCGCCGACGACCTGCACACGCTGCGGACCACACTGGACAAGGAGATCGCCGACGAGACGGCGCTGCGGGAGCGGCGTGAGGTGATCGAGGCCGAGCACGGCGAGGTGCAGGGCCGCCTCGGCGAGCTGGAGGCGGCGCTGGCCGAGGACGCGCCGCTGCTGGCGGCGGCGCAGGACACCTGGTACCGCCTCTCCGCCCTCCAGGAACGGTTCCGCTCGATCGAGCAACTGGCCCGGGAGCGGCTGCGTCACCTCAGCGCCGCCGGCGACGACGAACGCCCCGGCCGCGACCCGGAGCAGCTGGAGGCGGAGTCGCGGCGGGTCCGCGAGCAGGAGGAGGAGCTGCGGGCCGCGCTCACCGAGGACCAGATCCGGCTGGCCGAGGCGGTCGAGCACCGGCAGGAGCTGGAACGGCAGCTCGCCGCCGCCGAGCGGGAACTGGTCGCCGCCGCCAAGGCGATCGCCGACCGGCGCGAAGGGCTGGCCCGCCTGACCGGCCAGGTGAACTCCGCCCGGGCGCGGACCACCAGCGCCGGTGAGGAGATCGAACGGCTCGCCGCCGCGCACGCCGACGCGATGGGCCGGGCCGAGAAGGCACAGGCCGACGTGGACGCGGTCGCCGAGCAGTCGACCGAGGCCGACCGGGACAACGCCGACCTGGACGCCCGGCACGACGAGGCGGTGGCCGTACACGAGCGGGCCCAGGCGGCGGTGCGCAGCCTGACCGACGGGGAGCGCGCCGCGGAGAAGGACGCCGCCACCTGGAAGGCCCGCGAGGAGGCGCTCGCGATGGGCCTGCGCCGCAAGGACGGCGCAGGTGAGCTGCTGGCCCGCGCCGACCAGGTGCCCGGCCTGCTCGGCAGCCTCGCCGGGCTGCTCACCGTCGCGCCCGGCGACGAGGCGGCGCTCGCCGCCGCGCTGGGCGGGCTCGCCGACGCGGTGGCCGTCACCGGCGTGGACGAGGCGGTCGAGGCGATGCGGCTGCTCAAGATCTCCGACGCCGGCCGGGCCGGGCTGCTGGTCGGCAGCCCTGCCGGGCCGGGCATGGACGGCTCCGCGGACGCCCTGCGCCCGAAGCTGCCCGAGGGCGCGCGTTGGGCGCCCGACCTGGTGGAGTGCTCGGCCGCGATCCGGCCGGCCGTGCACCGGGCGCTGCGCGACGTCGCGCTCGTCGACGACCTGGCCGCCGCGTCCGCGCTCGTCGCCGCGAACCCGGAGCTGCGCGCGGTCACCCCCGACGGCGACGTGGTCGGTGCCTGGGCGGCGGCGGGCGGGTCGGCCAAGGCGCCCAGCTTCATCGAGGTGCAGGCCGCCGTCGAGGAGGCGCGGGCGAACCGCGCCACCGCCGAGCGGACCGCTGCCGAGCTGCGGGAACAGCTCGCCGAGGCGCGCGCCGAGGTGGCTGCCGCCAAGGAGGCCGTGCAGCACGCCGCCGCCGCCAAGCGGGAGGCGGAGAGCCACCGCAACGCCGCCGCGCGCCGCCTCGCCGAACTGGGCGCGGCCGCCCGGTCGGCGAAGGCGGAGACCGACCGGCTCGGCGAGTCCCGGGCACGCGCCGAGGCGGCCCGGGAACGGGACCTCGCGGCACTGGCCGAGCTGGAGGAACGGCTGCGCCTGGCCGAGGCCACTCCGCTCGACGCCGAACCGTCCACCGAGGAACGCGACCAGCTCGCCGCCATGGTGCCGCAGGCACGGCAGAACGAGATGGAGGTCCGGCTCGCGGTGCGTACCGCCGAGGAGCGGGTGGCCTCGATCGCCGGACGTGCCGACTCGCTGGCCCGGCAGGCCACCGCCGAACGCGCGGCGCGGGAGCGCGCCGCCGCCCGGCGCGCGGCCCGCGCCCGCGGCGCCCAGATCGCCCGGGCCGTGGTCGGCGGCGCCCGGGAGGCGCTCACCCGGCTCACCGTCTCGATCGCCCGGGCCGAGGAGCACCGCGACGCCGTCGCCCGCGAGCGCGCCGCCCGCGAGGCCGAGTTGTCCGAGGTACGCGGCGCGGCCAAGCGCCTCGCCGCCGAGCTGGAACGGCTCACCAGCCAGGTGCACCGCGACGAGGTGGCCCGCGCGGAGCAGCGGATGCGCATCGAGCAGTTGGAGGCCAAGGCCGCCGAGGACTTCGGCCTGGACGTGGCCACGCTCGTCGCCGAGTACGGCCCGGACCGGCTCGTCCCGCCCACCGACGCGGACGTGGCGCTGGCCGAGAAGGACGGCCGGCCGGTGCCGGACCCGGTGCGCTACGAGCGGCCGGTGCAGGAGAAGCGGGCCGCCAAGGCGGAACGGGAACTGGCCCTGCTGGGCAAGGTGAACCCGCTCGCGCTGGAGGAGTTCGCCGCGCTGGAGGAGCGCTTCAAGTTCCTCTCGGAGCAGCTGGAGGATCTCAAGGCCACCCGGCGCGATCTGCTCACCGTGGTCAAGGACGTGGACGACCGGATCCTGGAGGTCTTCGCCAGCGCGTTCTCCGACACCGCGCGGGAGTTCGAGCAGGTCTTCACGGTGCTGTTCCCCGGCGGCGAGGGCCGGCTCGTGCTGACCGACCCGGAGGACCTGCTCACCACCGGCGTCGAGGTCGAGGCCCGGCCGCCGGGGAAGAAGATCAAGCGGCTCTCGCTGCTCTCCGGCGGCGAGCGGTCGCTGACCGCCGTGGCGATGCTCGTGGCGATCTTCCGCGCCCGGCCCAGCCCGTTCTACATCATGGACGAGGTGGAGGCGGCGCTCGACGACGTGAACCTGGGCCGCCTGATCACGCTGCTGGCACAGTTGCGGGAGAAGAGCCAGCTGATCGTGATCACGCACCAGAAGCGGACCATGGAGATCGCCGACGCGCTGTACGGGGTGACCATGCGGGCCGGCGTGACCCAGGTGATCAGCCAGCGGCTCAACCGGGCCGACGACGAGGAACAGGTGACGAGCGAGTGAGTCGGGAACGCGCCACGGCGCTCCTGGTGGACTTCGACGGCGTGCTGCGCCGCTGGGATCCGGCGGTGGCCGCCGGCGTCGAGCGGGAGTACGGGCTGACCGAGGGTGTCCTCGGTGAGATCGCGATGTCCTGGGGACTGCTCCAGCCGGTGCTGACCGGCCAGGTCAGCCACGCCCAGTGGATGGTGAGCGTGGCCGACGCGCTGACCCCCGCGGTCGGCGCGGACCGGGCCCGTGCGGCGGTCCAGGAGTGGCAGAGCTACCGCGGCGAGGTGGACCCGGACGTGCTGGCGTTCATCCGCGAGGTGCGGGCCGCGGGCATCCGGGTCGGGCTGGGCACCAACGCCACCGACCTGCTCGACGCCGACCTGGCCGCGCTGGGCCTGACCGAGGAACTGGACGTGATCGTCAACTCCTCTGTCGTCGGAGTGCACAAGCCGGCGAAGGAGTACTTCCAGGCCGCCTGCGAGGCGCTGGGGACGCCCCCGGCCCGGGTGCTGTTCGTCGACGACGAGGACCGCGCGGTGGCCGGCGCCCGGGTGGCCGGGCTGTCCGCCCACCGCTGGAGCGGCCCGGCCGACCTGCGCTACCTGCGGGCGGCGCTGGCGTACTGACCCGGCTCAGGCGCCGGTGACGCCGTCGATGCGTTCCCGGATCAGGTCGGCGTGGCCGTTGTGCCGGGCGTACTCCTCGATCATGTGGACGTACACCCAGCGCAGGCTGATCTCGTGCGTGGTGTCGCCCCGGCGGTGGCGGAACGTGTGCTCCAGCGGCAGGCCGGCCACCGCCGCCCGGGCCGCCTCGATCTCGGCGCGCAGCGTGGCGAACGCCTCGGCCGGGTCGGCGTCGGCGATGTCGTTGAGGTCCGCGTCCGGGTCGGCGTCGTAGTCGTAGAGGTCGGGCAGTTCCTGGCCGGTGGCGCGGACGCGGAACCACCAGCGTTCCACGTCGGCCATGTGCCGGACCAGGCCGAGCAGCGTCAGCCCGGAGGGCTCCACGCTGCGGGTACGCAGTTGCTCGGCGGTCAGCCCGGCGCACTTGTGCACCAGCGTGTCGCGATGGTGGTCGAGCCAGCCTTCGAGCATGGTGCGCTCGTCGGCGACGTAGGGCTCGTGGCGGCGGTCGATCTCAGGCACGGTCCAGGTCATGGGCGCAGATGTTAAGAGGGGTCCCCTGTACAACGCGAGGCGTTAACAGGGGGCCCTTCCTTTCAGGGCACCACGACGTCGGCGTTGGAGCGGCGCAGCGGCACCTCCCGGATGAGGACCACCGCGACCAGGGCGAGCAGCCCGAACGGGGCGGCGGCCAGGAAGATGTCACCGGCGGCGTGCCCGTACGCGGACTCGACGACGGTCCGGATCGGGCCGGGCAGCGTGTGCACGTCCGGCAGGCCACCACCGGAGCCGGAGGCCGGGATGCCCAGCCGGCTCAGGCCGTCGGCCAGGTAACCGGTGACCCGGTGCCCGAGCACCGCGCCGAGCGCGCTCACGCCGATCGCGCCGCCGAGGCTGCGGAAGAAGGACACCACCGAGCTTGCCGCGCCGAGTTCGTCCGGGCGGACCGTGTTCTGCACGGCGAGCACCAGGTTCTGCATGGACATGCCGACGCCGAGACCGATGAGCGCCATGAACACGGCGAGGTGCCAGTACGGCGTATCCGCCCGCATGGTGCCCATCAGCGCGAAGCCGGCGGTGAGCAGCACCGAGCCGATGACCAGCCAGCTCTTCCAGCGGCCGGTGGCGGTGATGATCCGGCCGACCACCGTCGAGGAGACCAGCAGGCCGCCGATCATGGGAAGCGTCATCAGGCCGGACATGGTGGGGCTGGCGCCGCGGCTGATCTGGAAGTACTGCCCGAGGAACACCGAGGCGCCGAACATGCCGACGCCGACCGCGATGCTGGCGATGACGGCGAGCGTGATGGTGCGGTTGCGGAACAGGTGCGGCGGGATCATCGGGTCGGCGGCACGCTTCTCGACCCGGACGGCGAGCGCGCCGAGCAGCGCGGCGCCGGTCACCATCGCACCGCTGGTCCAGGAGATCCAGTCGTACTTGTCGCCGGCCAGGGTGATCCAGACCAGCAGCAGCGACACGGCGGCGGTGATGAGCGTGGCGCCCCACCAGTCGATCTTCACGTCGCGCTTGACCACCGGCAGCCGCAGCGTCCGCTGGAGCACGATCAGGGCGAGCACGGCGAACGGCACGCCGACGTAGAAGCACCAGCGCCAGCCGAGCCAGGAGGTGTCCACGATCACGCCGCCGATCAGCGGGCCGCCGATCGTGCCGACGGCCATGACGGCGCCGAGGTAGCCGCTGTACCGGCCGCGCTCACGCGGGGCGATCATCGTCGCCATGATCACCTGGGCGAGGGCGGTGAGGCCGCCCGCGCCGACGCCCTGCACCACCCGGCAGGCGATCAGCTCGCCGGTGGTCTGGGCCTGCCCGGCGAGCACCGAGCCCAGCACGAATACCACCAGGGAGATCTGGACCAGCAGCTTCTTGCTGAACAGGTCGGAGAGCTTGCCCCAGATGGGCGTGGTCGCCGTGGTTGCCAGCAGCGTCGAGGTGACCACCCAGGTGTACGCGGACTGGCCGCCGCGCAGGTCCGTGATGATCCGCGGCAGCGCGTTGGAGACGACCGTGGAGGAGAGGATCGCGACGAACATGCCCAGCAGCAGGCCGGAGAGCGCCTCCAGGATCTGCCGGTGGGACATGTCGACGGCGGTCGCCCGGGCGGGCGCAGTCGCCTGAGTCATCGTGGATTGCCTCCGGAACGGGGGAGAACTGTTGCCGCGGGCAACCGTAGGGTGTGGTTGCCTAAAGCAACAACTTGTGGCGGGGCGGCTTTGTTCCGGAACGCGCCAGGTCAGAACGACTCGTTGAAGCGGTGCATCAGCCGGGCGAGGTCCGCCACATCCTCTTTCGGCCAGCTCTCCAGCGAACGCCTTATTTGTCCGAGTCGAGCCGCGCGAGCCGCGTCGAACCGCCGCGTGCCCTCCTCGGTGAGGCTGAGCTGGGCCGCCCGCCGGTCGGTGGGGTCCGGGTCCCGGCGTACCAGGCCGAGCGCCTCCAGCCCGCCGATCTGCCGGCTCAGCGTGCCCTTGCCGATGCCCAGCTTGACGGCCAGGTCGGTGAGCCGGGTCGAGCCCGACCGCCGCAGCCAGAGCAGCAGGCCGTACGCGTTGGGCTCCAGGTTCGGGTGGACCTCGCGGGCGATCTCCCAGGACAGCGCCCGGCCTCTGCGCAGCAACGCGGTCAACTCGTGCTCCACGGCGCGCAGCGTCTCGTCCACGCTCAGAGGGTACTCAGTCCCCGTCGCTGAGTTGCTGTTGCGCCACCGGTCGCAGCTCGCCCTCGCTGGTCGTGCCCTCGATCACCACGGCGGCCTTACGGCCCTGGTGGGTGAGCGTGGCCACGGCGTTGCCGAAATAGGGCCCGGCCAGCTTCCGCCAGCGCACCGGCGGACGGCGTACCCCGGCCGAGCGCGCCAGCGCCCGGGTCGCCCCGGCCGGCCCTGGATTCCAGCCCAGCGTCATCAGCGGGCGCATGCCGGCCGGCACCTGGTTGTGGATCGGCGAACAGGTGAGCTGGTGCACCGGCGTGCGGACGTCACGGTCGGCGAACCGGGCCCGCGCCACGTACGAGTGGTGCACGTCGCCGGAGAGCACGCTGATCGACGCCGGTCGGGCGTACGCCGGCCCGGCGCCCACCCGCGCCCCGGTGCGCGGCGCGGTGCCGCTGCCCAGCCGCGCGAACAGCTCGCCCAGCGCCTCGAACGAGCGCCGGAACGCCGCCCAGTGCTCCAGGTCCAGGCCCCGGCGGATCTGCTCGGAGATCCGGGCCACCCAGGGCCGGCTGGAGTCGGCCAGGCGCTCGTTCCACGCCTCGACGTGGTGGATGCCGGGCGGCAGCAGCCACGGCAGTGAGCTGCCCACCACCAGGTGGTCGTACTCGCCGTGCGCCTGGTCGAGGAACCACGACCACTCGCCCGGCGGCAGCATCGCCCGGCTGCCGGGCAGGAGCACCCGGCTGGAGCGGTTGTCCAGCATCACCAGGCGGGTGCGGCCCAGGTCCAGCGCGTAGCTCCACTGGTACTGCACGGCTCGCCAGCGCTCGGTGTCGTGCGCCAGGTCGGCTTCCTTGTCGACCCGCTCGCCGAACTCGTGCAGCACGCCGGTGGCGTCCTCGGCGGCCATCACCTTCGCGTACACCGGGTCGGCGGCGATCTCATCCGGGCTCAGGTTGCCCAGGTGCTGGTAGACCCAGTAGGAGGCGAGGCCGCTGCGGATCCGCTCGGCCCACCACGGCTGCTCGCGCATGTCCGCCCGCCACGACTGCGAGGTGTTCCAGTCGTCGATCACCTCGTGGTCGTCGAAGATCATCACGCTCGGCACGGTGGCGAGCAGCCAGCGGATCTCCGGGTCGCGCCACGACTCCAGATAGAGCTTCGTGTACTCGTCGAAGCTCACCACCTGCGTCGCCGGGGCGTCCTTCGGCCGCTTGCGGCGACGCTTGAGCAGCCGCCGCACGGTCGGCGAGGTCTCGTCCGCGTACACCTGGTCGCCGAGCAGCACCAGCAGGTCGGGCAGCACGGCCTGCTCGGGCGCGGCCATCACCCGCCGGGCGTACGCATCCAGCGCGTCCGGCGGCAGCTTGCGCGCGGTGGAGTGCTGGGTGGTCTCCCGGCAGGAGCCGAACAGCAGCCGCACCGGCTGGTCGGCGTCGTCGAGCGCGCGGGTCCGGATCACGCTGGGCGGGAACGACGAGTCCGGCAGCGGCCAGGCCACCTCGCCGTCGATCAGCACCTCGTACGTCGTGGCGCTGTCGGGGGTGAGCCCGGTCACCACGACGATCGCGTAGTGGTGGTCGTACGCGGAGAAGGTGGGCGCGCTGCCGGTGGCGCCGTCGGCGGTGCGGACGGTGACCAGGGCGGGCGAGCTCGTCTCCACCCAGACGGTCGCCCGCGTGTCGACGACCCGGCGCAGCAGCGGGCCGATGAGCAGGCGGGAACCGGGCACGACGCACCTCCGTCAAGATCGTTTCGGCTGTTCCCTACCCGGCCGGCGGTTGCGGTACGCCTTCCGGTGCGAGCGTACCCGCAGGTTGTTCGCGTGCCGAGGCGGTGAGTGGGACGCCGTCGCCGGCATCTGACAGGATTTCGGGCATGACGGAATACCTCCTCGTCGCTCTCGCCCTGCTCGGCGTGCTGATCATCGGCGGCCTGAGCCTCGTGGTGCCCCGGCTGCGCCGGCGCCCGGAGCCTCCGCTGCCGCGCACGGAGGTCGACACCCGGGCCGAGGAGGATCTGGCCGGCCCGCCGGTGGAGGCCCCGGAGGCGGATCTCACCACCGGCGTGGTGGTCGAGGTCCCGCCGGTGGAGGCCCCCCCGGTCGAGGTGCCGGAGCCGACCGCCGGGCGGCTGGTCCGGCTGCGCTCCCGGCTGTCCCGCTCGCAGAACGCCCTCGGCAAGGGCCTGCTCGGCCTGCTCAGCCGCGACCGGCTGGACGAGGACACCTGGGAGGAGATCGAGGACAGCCTGATCACCGCGGACGTCGGCATCGACGCCACCCGGGAGATCGTCGACCGGCTGCGCGAGCGGACCCGGGTGCTCGGCACCCGCACCGGGGAGGAGCTGCGCGCGCTGCTCGCCGCCGAGCTGGTGAACGCGCTCGACCCGAGCCTGGACCGCTCGCTGCGGACCGCGCCGAAGGAGGGCGTCCCGGCGGTCGTGCTGGTGGTCGGCGTCA
Organism: Micromonospora sp. TSRI0369; assembly: GCF_001905625.1. Taxonomy (NCBI): domain Bacteria; kingdom Bacillati; phylum Actinomycetota; class Actinomycetes; order Micromonosporales; family Micromonosporaceae; genus Micromonospora; species Micromonospora sp. TSRI0369. Next base: position 416,302 of record NZ_LIVU01000006.1, on the reverse strand, counting down.
ACGGCGCCGGCAAGACCACCACCTGCGGCAAGATCGCCCGGGTGCTGGTCGCGGACGGCCGCAGCGTGCTGCTCGGCGCGGCCGACACGTTCCGGGCCGCAGCCGCCGACCAGTTGGAGACCTGGGGCGGCCGGGTGGGCGCCGAGACGGTCCGCGGGCCCGAGGCCGCCGACCCGGCCAGCGTCGCGTTCGACGCGGTCAAGCGGGGTATCGACACCGGCGTGGACACCGTGCTCATCGACACCGCCGGCCGGCTGCAGAACAAGATCGGCCTGATGGACGAGCTGGGCAAGGTCAAGCGCGTCGTGGAGAAGCACGGCCCGATCGACGAGACGCTGCTGATCCTCGACGCCACGACCGGCCAGAACGGGCTGGAGCAGGCGCGGGTCTTCACCGAGGTGGTCAACGTGACAGGCGTCGTGCTGACCAAGCTCGACGGGACGGCCAAGGGCGGCATCGTGATCGCCGTGCAGCGCAAGCTGGGCATCCCGGTCAAGCTGGTCGGCCTCGGCGAGGGCAAGGACGACCTGGCCCCGTTCGACCCGGCGCAGTTCGTCGACGCGCTGCTCGGCACCGAGCCGCTCGCCCGGGACGCGTAGCCTCTCCCGTGACGACTGACGATCGCGCCTACGCGGGGTGGCGCGACCCCAGCCACCCGTCGCCACGCCTCGGGAGACCGTACGTGACTTCGCAGGAGATTCCGCTGCACGGCGGGAACGTGAGCACAGTGGTCCGTGTGGGAGACACGGTCCGGCGCAACGCCGGCCCGTGGACGCCCTCGGTGCACGCGCTGCTGCGTCACCTGGAGTACGTCGGCTTCACCGGCGCGCCCCGCGCGCTCGGCATGGACGAGCGCAACCGGGAGGTCCTGTCGTACCTGGAGGGGGAGTGCGGGGAGTACCCGCTGGCCCCGCACTGGGTCACCGACGAGGCCCTGGTCACGGTGGCCACCATGCTGCGGATGTTCCACGACGCCCAGTACGGCTTCACCCCGCCGCCCGGCGCGGTCTGGCGCTCGTTCGGCCCGCCCCCGCCGGACACCGAGGTGATCTGCCACCACGACGCCGCGCCGCACAACGTGATCTGGCGGCCGGACGGCACGCTCGGGCTGATCGACTTCGACCTCGCCTCGCCCGGCGCCCGCATCTACGACGTGGCGTACGCGGCCTGGACCTGGGTGCCGATCTTCTCCGACCGTGACTCGGTGACGCTCGGCTGGAAGCGCCCCGACCGTCCGCGCCGGCTGCGCCTGTTCGCCGACGCGTACGGGCTGATCCCGCGCGACCGGCACCGGCTCATCCGGACCATCCGCAAGCGCATCGTCGACCACGTCGAGGGCATCCGGCGGATGGCCGCCGCCGGTGAGCCGGCGTTCGTCCGGATCGTCCACAAGGGCCACCTGCGTCGCCCTATGCGTGACCTGCGGCTGCTCGACTACGAGCGGCACCAGCTGGAGTACGCGCTGCGCTGACCAAGATCGGCGTTCTTCACACGCCGGAAACAACCCGTCACGCGTCGGAAATCGCGCGGTGTCGCTGAAGGAAACAGCCGGCGACAAAGCTTCCGCGCAACCGGCTGACGGGCGATGCTGCCAGGACTCAGTCGGAGGGAGGAATACGACAACGAGAGGAGGCAGCGTGGAGATCGACACCGGGAACACTGCCTGGTTGCTTGTCTCGACTGCCCTCGTGCTGCTCATGACCCCCGGTCTCGCGCTGTTCTACGGCGGCCTGAACCGGTCCAAGGGCGTTCTGAACATGATGATGATGAGCTTCTCGTCCATCGGGCTCGTCAGCATCCTGTGGCTTTTCTACGGCTTCACCGTCGCCTTCGGCGAGGGCGGCAAGTTCTGGGGTGACCTGGGTCAGTACCTGGGCACCAAGACCTTCGTCGGCGAGAACGACCTGTGGGGCGAGACCGGCATCCCGATCTACGTCTTCATCGCCTTCCAGATGATGTTCGCGGTCATCACCGTGGCGCTGATCAGCGGTGCGCTCTCCGACCGGGTGAAGTTCGCCGGCTGGCTGCTGTTCGCGTTCGGCTGGGCCAGCCTGGTCTACTTCCCGGTCGCCCACATGGTCTGGGGCGGCGGACTGATCGGCGGCGACATCGGCGCGCTGGACTTCGCCGGTGGTACCGCTGTGCACATCAACGCCGGCGCCGCGGCGCTCGCGCTGGTGCTCGTGCTCGGCAAACGGGTCGGCTGGCCGCGCGAGAGCATGAAGCCGCACAACGTCCCGATGGTCGCCCTCGGCGCCGCGCTGCTGTGGTTCGGCTGGTTCGGCTTCAACGCCGGCTCCGAGCTGACCGCCGACGGGGTCACCGCGCTGGCGTTCATCAACACCCAGGTCGCCACCGCCGCGGCGCTGCTCGGCTGGATCGTGGTGGAGTGGGTGCGCGACGGCAAGCCGACCCTGGTCGGCGCCTCGTCCGGCGCCATCGCCGGTCTGGTCGCCATCACCCCGGCCTGTGCGTTCATCACCCCGGCCGCAGCGGTGCTGCTGGGCGTGGTGGCCGGTGCGGTCTGCGCCCTCGCGGTCGGCCTGAAGTACCGGCTCGGCTACGACGACTCCCTCGACGTGGTCGGCGTGCACTTCGTCGGCGGCTGGATCGGCTGCCTCTGGATCGGCCTGTTCGGCACCGCCTCGGTGAGCTCGCTGGTGGAGACCGACGGCCTGTTCGTCGGTGGCGACGCCACGCTGCTCGGCAAGCAGGCGATCAGCGCGCTGATCGTCAGCGTCTACTCCTTCGTCGTCGCCTTCGCCCTGGGCTTCGTGATCGACAAGACGATCGGCCTCCGGGTCTCCGCCGAGTCCGAGGTCGACGGCATCGACATCGCCGAGCACGCGGAGAGCGGCTACGACCTGTCGCCCACCACGGGCAGCAGCGGTGGTGCGTTCGCGATGGCCGGGATCGGCGCCGGCAAGCCCGGCTCGGATCCCGCCGTCGAGCCGGACGAGTCCGCGCCGGTCAGCGAGAAGGTCGCCGGTTAACGTTCCTGGGATGGAGGGGTTGGACATGAAGCTGGTGACCGCGGTCATCAAGCCGTACCAGCTGGACGCGGTGAAGGAGGCTCTGCACGCCCTCGGCGTGGCCGGGCTGACGGTCAGCGAGGTCCAGGGCTACGGCCGGCAGAAGGGGCACACCGAGGTCTACCGGGGTGCCGAGTACACGGTCGAGTTCCTGCCCAAGATCCGGGTCGAGGTGCTCACCGACGAGATCGACGTCGACAAGATCGTGGACGCGATCGTCGGCGCCGCCCGGACCGGCAAGATCGGCGACGGCAAGGTCTGGGTGACCGGCGTCGAAGAGGTCGTCCGGGTACGCACCGGCGAGCGCGGGCTCGACGCCCTCTGACGGCCGAACCCGCTGACATGACCTCGTTGACCACGGCCGCCGCCCCCGCCGGGGACGACGTGCCCGTGGTCAACGAGGTCGTCGGCGTACCCGGCGGCATCGGTGAGCCGGCCCGGATCGCCCGGGCCGAGGCGCTCGAGGCCTGGCTGCGCCGGACCTTCCCGGCCCGGGACGGAGTCGCGCTGGTGGCGGTGGGCGGGCTGGGCCGCCGGCAGTGCGCCCCCTACGGCGACCTCGACCTGGTGCTGCTGCACGCCGGGGTACCCGGCATCGACGAGCTGGCCGCGTCGCTCTGGTATCCGATCTGGGACGCCGGGCTGCGGCTGGACCACTCGGTGCGTACCGTCGCCGAGGCGCTGTCGGTGGCCCAGGACGACGTCAAGGTCGCCCTCGGCCTGCTCGACGCCCGGCACGTGGCCGGCGACCCGGCGCTCACCGACCAGCTCGCGCGGACCGCCACCGACCACTGGCGGCGGACCGCGATCCGCCAGCTCCCCGGCCTGCGCGAGATCACCGCCGCGCGCTGGGAGGCGCACGGCGAACTGGCGTTCCTGCTCGAAGGGGACCTCAAGGAGGCGGCCGGCGGGCTGCGCGACGTGGCCATCCTGCGGGCCATCGCCACCGCCGGGGTCACCGACGCGCTCCGCCCGGCCGTGTACGCGGCGCACCGGCGGCTGCTGGACACCCGCGACGCGCTGCACCAGCAGGTGGGCCGCCGGGTCGACCGCCTGGTCGCCCAGGAACGCGACGGCGTGGCGCGGCTGCTCGGCGCCGAGGACGGCGACGCGCTGCTGCGGCTGGTGGCCGGCGACGCCCGCACCGTCAGCCACGCCCTGGACGACGCCTGGCGCGCCGCCGACCGGCTCCGCTCCGGCCGCCACCGGGCCGCCCCCGGCCGGCCGCTGCGCCGCCCGGTCGCGCGGGACGTGGTCGAGCAGGACGGGGAACTGGTGCTCGCCCGTACCGCCATCGGGGCCCGCCCCGACCCCAGCCTGTCGCTGCGGGTGGCCGCCGCTGCCGCCACCACCCGGCTGCCGATCGCGCGCGCCACCTGCGAGTGGCTGGCCGCGTACTGCCCGCCGCTGCCCGCGCCCTGGCCGCCGGCGGCACGGGCCGCGCTGATCACGCTGCTCGGCGCCGGTCCCGGCCTGGTGCCCGCCTGGGAGACCTGCGACCGGTACGGGCTGATCGACCGCTGGCTGCCCGAGTGGACCCGGATGCGCAGCCTGCCCCAGCACAACCCGGTGCACCGGTTCACGCTCGACCGGCACCTGGTGCAGACCGCGTACGAGGCGAGCCGGCACACCCGCGACGTGGAACGCCCCGACCTGCTGCTGCTCGGCGCGTTCCTGCACGACATCGGCAAAGGGCTGGACGGGGACCACTCGACTGTCGGCGCGCCGCTGGCCGAGGCGGTGGCCACCCGGATCGGGCTGCCGCCGGCCGAGGCCGACCTGATCGGCATGCTGGTCCGGCTGCATCTGCTGCTGCCCGACGTGGCGACCCGCCGGGACCTGTCCGACCCGAAGACAGTCGCCGGCGTCGCCGAGCGGGTCGGCGACACCGCCACGCTGGAACTGCTGCACGCCCTGGTCCGCGCCGACGCCGCCGCCACCGGGCCGGCCGCCTGGTCCGCCTGGAAGGGCCGGCTGATCGCCGAGCTGGTGGCCCGGGTGCGGACCACGCTGGACACCGGCGAGGTGCCCGCCCCGCCGGCCCCCGACCCGGCGCTGGTCGCCGGGCCGCTGCCGGTCGTACACCTGGGGGAGGACCGGGTGTCGGTGGCCGCCGCCGACCGGCGAGGGCTGCTCGCCACTGTGGCCGGTTGCCTGGCCCTGCACCGCCTGGAGGTGATCTCCGCGGACGCCGCCACCGTCGACGGCCGCGCCCTGGTGCAGTGCCGCGTGCAGCCGCGTTACGGGCTGGCCCCGAACCCGATCGCGCTCAGCGCCGACCTGCGCCGCGCGGTCAGCGGCGACGTCTCGGTGATCCAGCGGCTGCGTGGCCGGGCGCTCGCCGCCCGGAGCCAGGGCGCCGCGCCCCGGGTCGTCTGGCACCGGGAGGCGGCCACCGACGCGGTGCTGCTGGAACTGCGCGCCGCCGACGCGGCCGGGCTGCTGTACCGGGTCACCTGCGCGCTCGACGACGCGGGCGCCCAGGTGCGGGCGGCCCGGATCTCCACGCTCGGCGGTGACGTGGTGGACGCGTTCTACCTGGTCGGCGGCTGGCCGCCGGACGAGGAACGGTCCCGGATCGAGGCCGCCGTGCTCGCCGCCGTGTAAGGAAGGGCCCCCTGTTAACGCCTCCGGTAGAGGAAGGGCCCCCTGTTAACACCCCACCGACGAGCAGCGCGGGCCCGTGGACGGCCGGGCCGGAGCGGGGGTGCGGGCGGCGGGCTACCCTAACGGTGGGCTGGACCACCGGCCCGACCAGCATGTGCCCGCCGAAAACGACAAACGGGATGTTCGCGTGTTTGACACCTTGAGTGACCGCCTGTCCGGCATCTTCACCAAGCTCCGCGGCAAGGGCCGGCTCACCGACGCCGACGTCGACGCCACCGCGCGCGAGATCCGGATGGCGTTGCTGGAGGCCGACGTCGCCCTGCCGGTGGTCAAGGGCTTCATCGCGAACGTCAAGGAGCGGGCGCGCGGCGCCGAGGTCTCCCAGGCGCTGAACCCGGCCCAGCAGATCATCAAGATCGTCAACGAGGAGCTGATCAACATCCTCGGCGGCGAGGGGCGGCGGCTCCAGTTCGCCAAGCAGCCGCCGACCGTGATCATGCTGGCCGGTCTCCAGGGCTCCGGCAAGACGACGCTCGCCGGCAAGCTGGCCCGCTGGCTCAAGAGCCAGGGCCACCAGCCGCTGCTCGTCGCCGCCGACCTCCAGCGCCCGAACGCCGTCGGGCAGCTCCAGGTGCTCGGTGGCCGTGCCGGCGTCGAGGTGTACGCCCCGGCGCCCGGCAACGGCGTCGGCGACCCGGTGCAGGTGGCCCGCGACTCGATCGAGCACGCCCGCCGCGCCGCCCGGGACATCGTGATCGTCGACACCGCCGGCCGGCTCGGCATCGACGCCGAAATGATGCAGCAGGCCGCGAACATCCGCGACGCGGTCCAGCCCGACGAGGTCATCTTCGTCATCGACGCGATGGTCGGCCAGGACGCGGTCCGCACCGCCGAGGCGTTCCGCGACGGCGTGGGCATCACCGGCGTGGTCCTGTCCAAGCTCGACGGCGACGCCCGCGGTGGTGCGGCGCTCTCCGTCCGCGAGGTCACCGGCCAGCCGATCCTGTTCGCCTCCACCGGCGAGAAGCTGGAGGACTTCGACGTCTTCCACCCCGACCGGATGGCCAGCCGGATCCTCGGCATGGGCGACGTCCTCACTCTGATCGAGCAGGCCGAGGCGGCCTTCGACTCCGATCAGAAGGACAAGATGACCGCCAAGCTGATGGGCGGGGAGACCTTCACGCTGGAGGACTTCCTCGATCAGCTCATCGCGGTCCGGCGGATGGGCCCGATCGCCAACGTGCTGGCCATGATGCCGGGCATGGGGCAGATGAAGGACCAGCTCGCCGAGCTGGACGACAAGCACTTCGACCGGGTGACAGCGATCATCAGGTCGATGACCCCGGCCGAGCGCACCAACCCGAAGATCATCAACGGCTCTCGCCGGGCCCGGATCGCCAGCGGCTCCGGCGTCACCGTCATGGACGTCAACCAGCTGCTCAACCGCTTCACCGACGCGCAGAAGATGATGAAGCAGATGGGCGGCATGATGGGCCTGCCCGGCGGTGGCCGGCGCAAGGCGACCAAGTCGCCGAAGAACAAGCGCAAGGGCACCAAGGGCGGCGGGCGGCCGCGTACCGGCGCCGGTATGCCGGGTGGCTTCCCGGGCGGGATGCCGCAGCTCCCGCCGGGCCTGGACCCGGGTGACCTCGCGGGTGGGCAGGGCCTGCCGCCGGGCTTCAAGCTTCCGAAGATCGACTTCAACAAGCTGGGCAAGGGCGGCGACAAGGGCCCCCGCTAGCGTGTCGGTGACGGTGGGCGATGTGATCATCACCTAGGGTCGGTTCGCCCCCTGGAAGGAGATGTCATGACCGCGGCGCCGATCCTGCCCGAGCGGCACGAGTGGACGGTCGACGACCTGGGCGACCTGCCCAAGGACCTTCCGTACGAACTGATCAACGGAAGGTTGATCGTGCCGTCGCCCACCGCCCTGCACCAGGATCTGTGTGTCCGTCTCCTGCTCGCGCTTGAGGTCAACTGCCCGCCGGAGTTCCTGGTGAGCATCGACCTGTCCATGCGGGTGGACCGCCGCAACGAGCCGCGCCCGGACGTGGTGGTGATCCGGCGCAAGCACGCCGGCCGGTCGCCGGTCCCGGTCGAGGACGCGTTGCTCGCCGTCGAGGTCGTCTCGCCGACGTCGCACTTCCGCGACCTGTACGACAAGGCGAGGGTCTACGCCCGCTCCGGGGTCCGCTCCTACTGGGTGGTGGACCCGCAGCACGAGCGGATCGCGCTGACCGAGTACACGCTCGACGGCGCCGCCCGCGAGTACGAGCAACTGGCACACACCGAGGACCTCTTCGTCACCGAGCGGCCCTGGAAGGTCTCTGTCGATCTGCCGGCGCTGACCGCGCGCCGCAACGACCTGCTCGCCGTCGAGGAGGACTGATCGGGTAGGACTGTGCACATGGCTCTGCACGTGCGCGGTGTGTTCCTCCCCGACGACGAGGTCCGGGACGTCTGGCTGGTCGGTGACCGGGTCACCTTCGAACCGGTGCCCGGCGCCGAGACGGTGGCCGACGGCGGCTTCGTGCTGCCCGGCCTGACCGACGCGCACTGCCACATCGGCATCGCCCGCGGCGGCAGCCCGATCACCTCCCTCGACCAGGCGCGGGAACTGGCCCGGATCGACCGGGACGCGGGCGTGCTGGCGATCCGGGACGCCGGGTCGCCGTACCCGTACCCCGAACTGGAGGACGAGCCGGACCTGCCGCGACTGGCCCGCGCGGGCCGGCACGTCGCGCCGCCCAAGCGCTACCTGCGCGACATCGGCGTGGAGGTCGGCGCGGCGGAGGTGGCCGAGACGGTGGCCGCGCAGGCCGCGGCCGGCAACGGCTGGGTCAAGCTGGTGGGCGACTGGATCGACAGGGGGGTGGGCGACCTGGCGCCGGCCTGGGACGCCGACACCATGACCGCGGCGGTCGCCGCCGCGCACGCCGCCGGGGTACGCGCGGCGGTGCACACGTTCTCCGAGTCGGCGGTGGAGATCATGGTGCGGGCCGGGGTGGACTCGGTGGAGCACGGCACCGGGCTGAGCCTCGACCTGATCGACCTGATGGCCCGGCAGGGCACCGCGCTGGTCCCCACGATGATCAACATCAAGACCTTCGGCCACATCGCGGAGCAGGCCCGGCCCAAGTTTCCCGGGTACGCCGACCACATGCTCGCGCTGCGCGACCGCTTCCCCGAGGTGGTGCGCGCCGCGTACGAGGCGGGCGTGCCGATCTACGTCGGGACCGACGCCGGTGGCGGCATCGACCACGGGCTCGCGGCCGAGGAGATGCTCCTGCTGCACGAGCAGGCCGGCATGTCCGCGCCGGACGTGCTCGCCGCCGCCTCCTGGAGGGCCCGGGAGTGGCTCGGCTTCCCCGGGCTGGTCGAGGGTGGTCTTGCCGACCTGGTGGTCTACCCCGAAGATCCGCGCCGCGACCTGCGGGTGGTCCGCACGCCGAGCCGGATCGTCCTGCGCGGCCGGGTCGTCCGCTGACCGGCCGCCGTCGCGGGCGGCCCTAGCGGGCCGTCGCCGCCATCAGGAACAGGCGCACGGCCAGGTCGGCCAGCCGGTCGGCGGTCTCGTCGACCGGGCCGCCGGGCAGCACGATGTGGCTCACCACCAGGCGTACGACGCTGTCCGCCGCGAACGCGAGGGCCGCCGGATCGGCGTCGGGCAGGCGTTTCCCCGTCCACTCCAGCAGCGCCGCCGCGGCCTCGGCGAGCACCAGCTCCGAGCGTGTGGTCAGGTACGGCAGCAACTCCTCCGAGCCGCCCCGGGTGCTGGTCAGCACGGCCCGCACCAGCGGGTTCTCGGCGGCCGAGGCGAGCGTGCGGTGGATCGCCGCGTACGCGGCAGCCCGCACGTCGGTGTCGTGCTCGCCGAGCGCGGCCCGGACCTCGCCGACGAAGCGGTCCACCTCGTGCCGGGCGAGCGCCTCGCCCAGGCCCGCCTTGGTGCCGAACTCGTTGTAGACCGTCTGCCGGCTGACGCCGGCGACGGCGGCCACCGCGCCCATCCGGACGCGGTCCCACCCGAGGGCCACGGTCTGTGCCCGGGCGGCCTCCACGATCGCGTCCCGTGTCTCACCCATCGCCGTCGAAGTCTACGGCCGCGCCGCACGACACGGCGCGGCCCGGCTCCCCGGCGCACCCCCGCCCCGCACGGCGCATAGGATGTGCGGTCATGGCACGCGTGCTCACTCCCCGTGCGGAGGACTTTCCCCGCTGGTACCAGGACCTGATCGCCAAGGCGAAGCTGGCCGACAACGGCCCGGTCCGGGGGACCATGGTGATCCGACCGGCCGGCTACGCCATCTGGGAGCGGATGCAGGCCGAGATGGACGCCCGCATCAAGGCGGCCGGCGCGGAGAACGCGTACTTCCCGCTGTTCATCCCGGAGAGCTACCTCAAGCGGGAGGCCGAGCACGTCGAGGGCTTCTCGCCGGAGCTGGCAGTCGTCACGCACGGTGGCGGCAAGCAGCTCGCCGAGCCGGTGGTGGTGCGCCCCACGAGCGAGACGGTCATCGGCGAGTTCATGGCCAAGTGGATCGACTCGTACCGCGACCTGCCGCTGCTGCTCAACCAGTGGGCAAACGTGGTCCGTTGGGAGCTGCGCCCGCGGATCTTCCTGCGCACCAGCGAGTTCCTCTGGCAGGAGGGGCACACCGCGCACGCGACCCGCGAGGACGCCCGCGCCTACGCGCGGCGGATCCTGCACGAGGCGTACGAGGACCTGATGGTCAACGTGCTCGGCATCCCGGTCGTGGTCGGCCTGAAGACCGCCCGGGAGCGTTTCGCCGGCGCCACCGCCACGTACACGTGCGAGGGCATGATGGGCGACGGCAAGGCGCTGCAGCTGGGCACCAGCCACGAGCTGGGCCAGAACTTCGCCAAGGCGTTCGACATCAGCTACTCCTCGGCCGAGGGTGGCCGGGAGCACGCGTGGACCACCTCCTGGGGCACGTCCACCCGGATGCTCGGCGGCCTGATCATGTGCCACGGCGACGACAACGGGCTGCGGGTGCCGCCGAAGCTGGCGCCGGTCCAGGCGTACGTGATGATCGTCAAGGACGGCGAGGGCGTGGGCGAGGCGGCGCGCAAGCTCAGCGACGCGCTGCGCGACGCCGGGGTGCGGGTGGCGCTGGACGACCGGACCGACACCGCGTTCGGCCGCCGCGCCGTCGACGCCGAGCTGCGCGGCTACCCGGTACGCGTCGAGGTCGGCCCGCGTGACCTGGCCGCCGGCAACGCGGTGGTGGTCCGGCGTACTGACGGTTCGAAGGCCCCGACGGCGGTGGCCGACGTGGTCGGCGCGGTCCTGGCCGCGCTGGAGGCCGACCAGCGGGCGCTGCACGACCAGGCGCTGGAGTTCCGCCGGTCCCGCACCGTGGAGGTGTCGACGCTCGCCGAGGCGATCGAGGCGTCCGCCACCGGCTGGGCGCGGGTGCCGTGGTCGGCGGTCGGCGTCGAGGGCGAGGCCGAGGCGAACGGCCAGGGCGTGACGGTCCGCTGCCTGGTACGCGCCGACGGCTCGGTGCCGGACTCGGAGGACGAGCCCGACCTGGTGGCGATCCTCGCCCGCGCCTACTGAGGTGTAAGGAAGGGCCCCCTCTTAACGCATTCCGCATAGGCGGGGGCCCTTGTTAACACGACGGTGGGGGTGAGCGTGCGGTTCGAACCGGGACGGCTGATCATGCACCGGAACGTGCGGCACGGCCGGATCGGCTGGGTCCGGTCGGCCCGCGTGGTCTCCGACGACGAGCGCGGCCTGCTGCTCTGGGTGGCGCGGACAGCGCCCGTCGCGCACGAGGTGACAGCGGCCGGCCTGGGCATGCGGGCCGTGCCGTTCGCCGAGTGGGTGACGTCGTCCTACCGGCTCGCGCAGGGGCTGTGGAACGGGCCGCCGGTGCTGAAGTTCCTGCCCACTGGCGCGGCCCACTCGGTCTGGTGGTTCCGCGACGCGGCGGGCCGCTTCCAGAACTGGTACGTCAACCTGGAGGAGCCCGGCGTCCGCTGGGACGACGGCGCGGTGGCCGGCGTCGACATGGTCGACCAGGACCTCGACGTCGTGGTCCACCCGGACCTGAGCTGGGAGTGGAAGGACGAGGACGAGTTCGCCGAGCGGCTGGCGTTCCCGGAGCACTACTGGGTGACCGACGAGAAGGCGGTACGCGCCGAGGGCGAGCGGGTGATCCGGATCGCCGAGGCGGGCGAGTTCCCGTTCGACGGCACCTGGTGCGACTTCACCCCGCCCGCCGAATGGGACGTACCGGACGAGCTTCCGCCCGGGTGGGACCGCCCGCCGGTGCGCTGAGCGAGTGTCGTCCGTCACGGCCCGGCCCGCCCCCAGGCGTGGTGTCCGGGTCCGGTGTGAGAGTTCCGGGCCGGATCTGGCAGAATGGTTCGCTGGTATCCGGCACGCGTCCGGCGCCCTCTAACCCGGGCGCGTCGCCAGTTCACCGAGCAGTCTCCGGCCCAAACCCCACTGTGCCGGTCGGCGCTCACCCGCCACACCGCCCGTACGGGCCGGTGAGATCGCAACAGGAGCGAAACAACTGTGGCCGTAAAGATCCGGCTCCTGCGGATGGGCAAGATCCGCAACCCGCAGTACCGCATCGTCGTCGCCGACTCGCGCACCAAGCGTGACGGTCGCGCGATCGAGTTCGTCGGTGTGTACCAGCCGAAGGAAGACCCTTCGGTGATCGAGGTCAAGTCGGAGCGGGTCCAGTACTGGCTGTCGGTCGGCGCTCAGCCGAGCGAGGCCGTGCAGCGCCTGCTGGAGCTGACCGGTGACTGGCAGAAGTTCAAGGGCCTGCCGGCCCCGCCGCCGCTGAAGGTCGCCCCCGAGCGGGCCGACCGCAAGGCGGCGTACGAGGCCGAGGCGAAGGCCGCCGCCGGCGTGGCGGACACCCCGGCCAAGCCGGCCAAGAAGGCCGCCGCCAAGGCGGAGGAGCCGAAGGCCGCCGAGCCCAAGGCCGAGGAGCAGACCGGTGCCGAGTCCGGCGAGCAGGCCTGACATGGCGCTGCGTCCCGCCCTGGAGCACCTGGTCAAGGGGATCGTCGACCACCCGGACGACGTCCGGGTGCGAATGGTCGACTCGCGTCGGGGCAAGCGCCTCGAAGTCCGCGTGCACCCCGAGGACCTCGGCACGGTGATCGGGCGGTCCGGCCGGACCGCCAAGGCGCTGCGCCAGGTGATCGGCTCCATCGGCGGGCGTGGGGTACGCGTCGACATCGTCGACTCGTACTGATGCTTCTCGTCGTCGGCCGCATCGGCAAGCCGCACGGCATCCGCGGTGAGGTCACCGTGGAAGTGCGCACCGATGAGCCCGAAGCACGGTTCGCCCCCGGTTCGGTGTTGACCACCGAGCCGGGGGTGGTCCCGTCGGAGCCCGGCGCCTGGCGGGTGCCGCCGACGCTCACCGTCGAGTCGGCCCGCTGGCACCAGGGGCGCCTGCTCGTGGTCTTCGAGGGCGTGCTGGGCCGCGACGTCGCCGAGGCGCTGCGCAACACGCTGCTCGGCGTGGACAGCGCCGACGTCGCCCCGCCGGAGGACCCGGAGGAGTTCCACGACCACCAGTTGGTCGGGCTCACCGTGGTCACCCGGGACGGGGAGCACGTGGGCGAGGTGGCCCGCATCGACCACGCGCCCGCGTCCGACATGCTGGTGCTGCGGCGTCCCGAGGGGCGTACCGCGCTGGTCCCGTTCGTCAAGGCGATCGTGCCCGAGGTGGATCTGGCCGGCGGTCGCGTCGTCGTCGACCTGCCCGGTGGCCTGCTCGACCTCTAGCTCTCGACCTCCGGCTGGAGCCACCGCATGCGCGTCGACATCGTGTCGATCTTCCCCGAGTACTTCGCCCCGCTGGACCTGTCGCTGATCGGCAAGGCCCGCGCGAACGGCACGCTGCGGCTGGCCGTACACGATCTGCGGACCTGGACCCACGACGTGCACCGCACCGTCGACGACACGCCCTACGGCGGCGGTCCGGGCATGGTCATGCGGCCGGAGCCGTGGGGGGAGGCGCTGGACGCGCTGGCCCCGGGCGAGCTGAGCCCGGACGGGCACACCCTGCCCCGGCTGCTCGTCCCGTCCCCGGCCGGCGTGCCGTTCACCCAGGCCATGGCGCACGAGCTGGCCGCCGAGTCGCACCTGCTCTTCGCCTGCGGCCGGTACGAGGGCATCGACCAGCGTGTTCTGGACCACGCCGCGACCCGGATGCCGGTGACCGAGGTCTCCCTCGGCGACTACGTGCTCTTCGGCGGCGAGGTGGCCGTGCTGGTGATCCTGGAGGCGGTCACCCGGCTGCTGCCCGGCGTCCTCGGCAACGCCGGCTCGCTGGACGAGGAGTCGCACGCGCACGGGCTGCTGGAAGCCCCGCTCTACACCAAGCCGGCGACCTGGCGCGGGCTCGACGTGCCGGAGGTGCTGCGCTCCGGCGACCACGGCCGGATCGCCCGCTGGCGCCGGGACGAGGCGCTGCTGCGGACCGCGGCCCGCCGCCCCGACATGATCGGCGCGCTGGCCCCGGAGACGCTCGACAAGCGGGACCGGGCGGCGCTGGACCGGGGTGGATTTTCCTCGCCACCCGGGCATGTGGCAAAGTAGAGGGGTTGCCGCATCCGCCCACGCCGTGAGCGGATGCGAGGACCCTCGACCGGGGCCGGCGGAGCCGGTCACCACCCGGGGGTCAGAATCACCCGTTCGCGCATCGACTGACGATGCGCCGTGAGCCTCACGAGGACGCAGCGATGAACATCCTGGACGCCCTTGACGCCCAGTCGAAGCGTACCGACCTGCCCGACTTCCGTGCCGGTGACACCGTCAAGGTGCACGCGCGAGTTGTCGAGGGCGCCCGGTCCCGGGTCCAGATCTTCCAGGGCGTCGTCATCCGCCGCCAGGGTGACGGTCTGCGCGAGACCTTCTCGGTCCGCAAGGTCAGCTTCGGCGTCGGCGTGGAGCGGACCTACCCGCTCAACGGCCCCGGCATCGACCGGATCGAGATCGTGACCCGCGGTGACGTGCGCCGGGCCAAGCTCTACTACCTGCGCGAGCTGCGGGGCAAGAAGGCCAAGATCAAGGAGCTGCGCGAGAAGCAGCCGGCGAACTGACTTTCGTTCGCCACGCCGCCCGAGCTGCGCGGATGTCGTATCGACCAGACCGCATTACCCTGGTCGGTACGGGCGCAGCCGGACGGCGCGAAGCGGTCCACTGCCGCCCGTGGGGTCTCCGAGGAGACTCCCGGGCGGTAGTGTCGTTTCCGCGGACCGGAGAGTGGCATGGTGCAGATGGTTGACGAGGACGGCGCCGCCGATCCCTGGCGCCGGCGAGCCCGGCGCGGGCGTCGCCAGATGCCGCTCTGGCAGGAGCTGCCGCTGCTGCTCATCGTGGCGTTCTGCCTCGCGGTGCTGATCCGTTCGTTCCTGCTCCAGGCGTTCTTCATCCCCTCCGGGTCGATGGAGAACACGCTGCTCGTCGGCGACCGGGTGCTCGTCAACAAGGTCGTCTACGACGTCCGGGACCCGGTCCGCGGCGAGGTGGTGGTGTTCCGCGGCACCGACCGCTGGGTCGCCCAGGAGGCGCCCGCGCCGCCGACCAACTTCGCCGGCCAGGTCAGCCGCACGCTCGGTGACCTGGTGGGCGTCAGCCGCCCCGGTGAGAAGGACTTCATCAAGCGGGTCATCGGCGTGCCGGGCGACAAGATCTGGTGCTGCGACGACGGCCGGGTGGTGGTCAACGGGACCCCGCTGGACGAGCAGGCGTACGTCTCCGAGGACTCGCCCGCCGAGCTGCCGCCCAACCCGAAGGAGTGCCGGTCCCGGCAGTTCACCGAGGTGGTGGTGCCGCCGGGGCAGATCTTCGTGATGGGTGACCACCGGCTGGTCTCGCAGGACGCCCGATGTCAGGGGCCGGTGCCGATCGAGAACGTGATCGGCCGGGCCTTCATGATCGTCTGGCCGTCGCAGCGGTGGACCACCCTGCCCGTACCGGAGACGTTCACGAACGTGCCGCGCGCGGACGCCGCGGCGGCCGCCGGTCCGGTCCCGGTGGACCCCGACCCGGTGGGCGGAGTCGTCCTGATTGTGCCGGTCGCGGCGACGCTCGCCGTTCTCGCGGGTTCGGGGCGACTGCGCCGCACCCGGGGACGTAGGCTCCTCCCGTGATCGACGAGCAGACCGAGAAGCCACGCAACTCCTTCTGGAAGGAGCTGCCCATCCTCCTGGGTGTGGCGATCCTGGTCGCAGTGCTGGTTCGCGCCTTCGTGCTGCAGACCTTCTTCATCCCGTCGCCGTCCATGGAGAACACCCTCAAGATCGACGATCGGGTGCTGGTCAACAAGCTGGTCTACGACTTCCGCTCGCCGCACCGGGGCGAGGTGATCGTCTTCAAGGCGCCCACCGAGTGGAGCGGAAACCCCGACGGCGAGGACTTCATCAAGCGGGTGATCGGCGTCGGCGGCGATCACGTGGTCTGCTGCGACCGTACGGGCGGGCAGGACCGGCTGGTCATCAACGGCAAGCCGGTCGACGAGCCGTTCATCTTCCCCGGCAACAAGCCCGCCGACCAGGACTTCGACATCACCGTGCCGAAGGGCCGGCTGTGGGTCATGGGCGACCACCGGGAGGCCTCCGGCGACTCGCTGGAGCACTGGCAGCAGTCCGGCGAGGACATCACCGTCGCCACCATCCCGGAGGGCGAGGTCGTCGGGCGGGCCTTCACCATCTTCTGGCCGGTCAGCCGCGCCACCTGGCTCAGCGTCCCGAAGCAGTTCGAGGGGATCCCCAATCCCTGACCCGACGGCTTCCGCGCGCCCCCACGCCCACCCCCGGCCGCCGGCGGGAGGGCGTGGTCGTTCGTCGCAGCCGTCTGGCAGGCTGGTGCGGTGACCGTCTACACCCCTCGTCGCGCGGCCCGGGTGCTGCTGGTCGACGCGTCCGGCCGGGTGCTGCTCTTCGAGGGCAGTGATCCGGCCCGGCCGGGTCACCGCTACTGGTTCACCCCCGGCGGCGGGCTGGACGCGGGGGAGTCCCCGGCCGACGGCGCGGCCCGCGAGCTGGCCGAGGAGACCGGCCTGCGGCTGGCCCCGGCCGAGCTGGGCGCGCCGGTCTGGTCGGAGACTGTCGAGTTCCCGTTCGACGGCGTCTGGTACCGCCAGGAGCAGCAGTTCTACCTGGTCCGGGTGGCGGGCTGGGAGGTCGACACCACCGGCTTCAACGAGGTCGAGCGCGCGAGCGTGCACGGGCACCGCTGGTGGACGATGACCGACCTGGCCGCCTCCGCCGAGCGCTACTACCCGCCGGACCTGCCCGGCCGCCTCGGCGCCGTGCTGGCGGGAGGCGGCGCATGCTGACCCCGCCGCGCACCGTGGTGCGCCGCGACGGCGGCCTCTACGCGCTGGAGCGGGCCCTGCAACGGCGGGGCTTCCGGTACGTGGCGGGCGCCGACGAGGCGGGCCGTGGGGCCTGCGCCGGGCCGCTGGTCGCCGCCGCCGCGGTGCTGCCCGAGGGGCGCCGCGGCGAGATCGACGAGCTGGCCGACTCCAAGCTGCTCACCCCGGCCGCCCGGGAGCGCGTCTACGACGAGGTGGTGGCGCGGGCGCTCGCGTACGCCGTGGTGGTCATCCCGGCCGAGGAGGTGGACGCCCGCGGGCTGCACGTGTGCAACCTCGCCGCGATGCGCCGGGCGCTCGCCTCGCTGACCACCCGCCCGGAGTACGTGCTGACCGACGGCTTCGGCGTCGACGGGCTCGACGTGCCGGGGCTGGCGGTCTGGAAGGGTGACCGGGTGGCCGCCTGCGTGGCGGCGGCGAGCGTGCTCGCCAAGGTCACCCGGGACCGGATCATGGTAGAGCTGGACGAGCGGTTCCCCGGCTACGGCTTCGCCGAGCACAAGGGCTACATCACCGCCGAGCACAGCGCCGCGCTGCGCGCGCTCGGGCCCTGCCGGGAGCACCGCTTCTCGTACGTGAACGTGGCCGCCGTCTCCGGACGGGACGGCCGGCCTCCCCGCGCCCGCCGCCCGGCGGGCGCGGACGCGGGGCGGCCCGAGCCCGCGGCCGGGCTGCCGGGACTCGGGCCCGGTGCGTTCGCCGGGCGCCCGGACGAGCCGGTGGGGCGCTCCGGCGCGCCAGGGGGTACCGTCGGCGTGGCGTTGGGCGAGCAGCCGCGACCTCCGGCGTCGGTGGGGGAAGATGTGGTCATGGAAGGCGGAGTGCGATGAGCGCGGAAGATCTCGAGAAGTACGAGACCGAGATGGAGCTGCAGCTCTACCGGGAGTACCGCGACATTGTCCGCCAGTTCTCCTACGTGGTGGAGACCGAGCGCCGTTTCTATCTGGCGAACCAGGTCGACCTGCACGTCCGCAACTCGGACGGTGAGGTCTACTTCGAGGTCGAGATGCACGACGCCTGGGTGTGGGACATGTACCGACCTGCCCGTTTCGTCAAGAACGTCCGAGTAATGACGTTCAAGGACGTCAATGTGGAAGAGCTCGAAAAGCCCGACATCTCGCTTCCCGCAGATTCCGGATTCGGGAGCTGAGCCCCGGGCGGCCCGCCGCCCCGGATCACCGCTCCGGCACGACCACGTCGACCCGCTGCACCAGGTTGTTCGCGAACCCGCCCCGGTTCCACGGCTGCTCCACCGGCTGGGTCCGCCCCGAGGCGTCGGTCGCCCGGGCTCCCAGCACGTACCGCCCCGGGGTCGCCGTCCAGCTCACCGACCACCGGCGCCACGCCCACTCGCCCCCGGCCGGCTCGTCCAGGACCGCCGGCGTCCACGTCCCGCCACCGTCCATCGTCACCTCGACGGACGTCACCGGCGCGTGCCCGGACCAGGCCCGGCCGTCCACCGTGCACGGTCCCGGCCGCACCACCCGGGTACGGGACATGAAGTCCGGGAAGCCGGGCGGGCGCACCAGGGCACGCGGCTCGATCCGGGTCACCGGCACGCCCGGGTCGTCGGCGTCGCGCCGCAACCGGTACGCCACCGCGTTCTGGTAGCCGTCGAACGGCTCCGTCGTCACCGCGATGTCGCGCAGCCACTTCACGTGCGCCATGCCGTACCAGCCGGGCACGATCAGCCGCAGCGGCGCGCCGTGCTGCGGCAGCAGGGGAGCGCCGTTCATCTCGTACGCCAGCAGCACCTCCTCGCGCAGCGCGTCGGCCACCGGCAGCGCCCGCTGGTAGTCCTGCTCGACGCCGCGCTCCACGCCGTGGTCCGCGCCGGTGAACACCACGTCCACCGCGTCGCCGGACAGCCCGGCCTCGCGCAGCAGCGGCGCCAGCGGCGTACCGGTCCACTCGGCGTTGCCCACCGCCTCCACCAGCCAGGGCTGGCTGACCGGCCGGGGATGCAGCAGCGCGCGGCCGTTGCCGGCGCACTCCAGCGTGACCCGGTGGGTCACCCGGGGCCGGTCGCGCAGCGCCGCCAGGTCCAGCCGCAGTGGACGCTCGACCGCGCCGGACACGGTCAGCGCGTACGCGGCGGGGTCGACGTCCGGGATGTCGTAGTGGATGAGCAGGTAGTGCAGGCCCGCCGGGGTCACGTCGTAGCGCAGCGCCTCCAGCGGAATACCGTGGTTACGCGCGGCGAGCTGAAGCTCCTCGGCGCTGATCGCCTCGTCCGGCCCGGCCACCCGGGAGGGCCGGCTGACGTCATCCACAGTGGTCATTACCGCTCCGTCCGCTCCAGCACGTCGTAGCCCACGAACTCGAACATCCGCTCGCCCCGCGTCAGCGGGCGGGGAGTGCCGGTGAAGCGGTGCGCGCCGACGCCCACGCCGTCGGCCGGGCTGCCCACCGCGACCGGCGTGAACCCCTCCTCGGCGAACCACTCGCAGATGACCGGCACCAGATCCGGCTCCCGCCGGTGCCGCGTCCACAGCACCGTGCCGCCGGTGGCGCAGAGCGAGGCGCAGTGGCGCACCGTGGCCCGGATGTCGTCGTCGGTGATGTTGCCGAAGATCCCGCAGACCAGCACGAGATCCGCCGGGGCCAGGTCGGCGTAGCTGTCGGTCAGCGCGGCGTCCCCGGTCACCACCTCGACGCCGGTGAGCCCCGCGTCGGCGGCGGCGCGGCGGGCCAGGTCGGCGTTGCGCGGGTCCAGCTCGACCAGGCGGGCGGTCACATCGCCGCCGCGGGGGTGGGCGGCCAGCACCGGGATCAGGTCGCGGCCCTGGCCGGCGCAGAGGCTCAGCGCGCGCAGCGGACCGGGTGGCGCGGCATCGAGCGCCTCGGCGACGCGCTGCCGTACCTCGGCGAGCCGCCGGGCCAGTGCGGACTCGGGCTGGTCGTAGTCGCGGTGCCAGGCGTACCAGTCCTTCGTCACCCGGCCAGCATAGGCGTCCCGGCCGTAGCAGATCCGCCCCGATTTCGGCGCTCGTCCACAGTAGGGGCGTCGTCCACAGGACGGCCGCGCGCTGCGCGCGGGGCAGCGCGCGGCCGGTCAGGATACGCGGTGTGCGAATCTCGATCGGTCGGGCCGGTAGGGGTCTGGTGCTGGTGCTCGTGCTCGCCTTCTGGTTGCCGGGCGGCTCCGCGGCGGGCCATGACGGTCCGGTGGCAGCGGGCGTTGACGGTTCCGTGGCAGCGGGCGTCTCGGCGGCGGGGTACCGGGGCGCGTTCGGCGGGCCGGCGACCGCCGGACGGTTCCGCTGGCCGCTGCCCGGTCCGCCCCGCGTGGCACGCCGGTTCGACCCGCCGCCGCAGCCGTGGATGGCCGGGCACCGGGGCGTGGACCTGGCCGCCGCGCCGGGTGCGCAGGTCCGCTCGACCGGTGCCGGGACCGTCCTGTTCGCCGGCTCGGTCGCCGGCCGGCCGGTGCTCACCGTCGGCCACCACGACGGGCTGCGCACCACCTACGAGCCGGTCCGGTCCCGGCTCACCGCCGGCACCCGGGTGGATGCCGGCACACCGATCGGTGACCTGCTCGCCGGGCACCCCGGCTGCGCCGACGCGGCCTGCCTGCACTGGGGGCTGCGGCGCGGCGCGGAGTACCTGGATCCGCTCGCGCTGCTCGGGCTCGGCCGGGTCCGGCTGCTGCCGCTCGACCCGATCGCCGACGCCGGTCCTCTGAGCGCCGGTCCCCTGAGTCGTGGCGCCGCTGCCGATCCGGGTCCGCCCGATGCCGGTGGGGCGAGCCCGTTCCCGCCGGACGCGCCGCTCAGCGCCGCTCGCCGCTCAGCGTTGAGCGAGCAGCGTGGGCAGCCGGACGGCCAGCCGGTCGTACTCGTCGGGGGTGTTGTAGACCTGGCCGCACAGCCGCAGGTAACCGCGCCCGTTCCAGCCGGCCACCGACACCTCGGCGGCGAGCCGGTCGGCGATCCGGGCCCGCAGTTCCCGGGCCTCGTCCAGGGTCGTCGCGACGCCCGGCGGCAGCGGCACGAGACGCATGGCGACCGCCGGTCCGCCGGGCTCCGGCAGCCGCTCGGGCGCCACCCCCAGCGCGTCCCCGACGACCCGTTGCCCGTACGCGGCCAGCGCCGCGTTGTGCGCCCGTACCCGGTCCACCCCGAGGCTGCGCAGCGTGAACAGGCCCACCGGGGCGGCCAGCCAGCCGGTGTAGTCGAGCGTCGCCTGCCATTCCACCCGGGTCGGGAAGCCGCTGTCCTGCTCCCACGAGACGACGAGCGGCTGGATCTTCTCCCGCCACTGCGGCGCCACCACGAGCGCGGCGGTGCCGCGCGGCGCGTACGCCCACTTGTGCAGGTTGCCCACCCAGAAGTCGGCGCCGATCGACGCGACGGTGGCCGGCAGCATGCCCGGCGCGTGCGCGGCGTCCACCAGCACCGGCACGCCCTGCTCCCGGGCCACCGCGACGAGCGCCGCGGTCGGGAACAGCCGGGCGGTCGGCGAGGTCAGCTGGTCGACGATGAGCAGCCGGGTACGCCCGGGCCGCAGCCCGGTGCGGACGATCTCGACCACCTCCTCGTCGGTGGCGGTCAACGGCACCGGGAGGGTGCGCGAGACCGCCCCCGTGCGGGCGCACTCCCGCGCGATCGAGAGGGCCACCGCCCCGTACCCGTGGTCGGTGGTCAGGATCTCGTCGCCGGGGCGCAGCGCCAGCGACTGCAACACGACCGCCGCGCCGGCGGTGACGTTGCCGACCAGCGCGGTGCCGTCCGGGTCCGCGCCGAGGAACGCGGCCAGATGCCGCCGGGCGTGGGCGATCCGGTCGACCAGGCCCTGGGTGAAGAACCGCAGCGGGTTGGCCTCCATCTCGTCGCGCAGGCGCTGCTGGGCGCGTTGCACGGCGATCGGCACGGCGCCGAACGAGCCGTGGTTGAGGTGGCTGACGGAGGGATCGAGGGAGAAGAGCAGCCGAGCACCGGGAATCGGCTCGGGCGGCTGCGGCACCGTCATCCGTCGATCCTAGCCCGGGATGAATCATCACCCGGCCGGATTCCGTCGGTCAGGCGCGGGGGTGCGCCTGCCGGTACGCCGCGCGCAGCCGCTCCACCGACACGTGCGTGTAGATCTGCGTGCTCGCCAGCGACGAGTGCCCGAGCAGCTCCTGGACCGCCCGCAGGTCCGCGCCCCCTTCGAGCAGGTGGGTGGCGGCCGAGTGACGCAGCCCGTGCGGCGTCACCCGGGGCACTCCGGCGGCCTCGGTCCAGTCGGCCACGATCCGCCGTGCGGTGGTCGGGTTGAGCCGTCCGCCCCGCGCCCCGAGCAGCAGCGCCCGGCCCGAAGCGGGCGTCGCCAGAGCCGGCCTTCCGAGGCTCAGCCATGTGTCGAGCGCCCGCTGCGCCGGCACCCCGTAGGGCACCGACCGCTCCCGGCCGCCCTTGCCGAGCACGCGCACCACCCGGCGGCCCTGGTCGACGTCGGTCACGTCCAGGCCGCACGCCTCGCTGATCCGCACGCCGGTGCCGTAGAGCAGTTCGAGCAGCAGCCGGTCACGCAGCAGCACGGCCTCGGGTATGTCCGCGCCGGGTGCTCCTCCGGGTTGCGGGGCGTCGGCGGGCCGGGCGGCCTCCATCAGGGTGGCGGCCTGGTCGGCCCGCAGCACGGTGGGCAGTTCCCGCCGGGCCCGAGGGCTCGCCAGCGGCGCGGCGATGTCGTCGGCGAGCAGACCGGTGCGGTGCGCCCAGGCGCTGAACGTCCGGGCGGCGGCGGCGCGGCGGGCCAACGTCGTCCGGGCCGCGCCCATGGTCCGCTGCTTCGCCAGCCAGCTGCGCAGCACGGCGAGGTCCAGCTCCGGCAGTTCGGCGCAACCCATCCGGACCGCGTGGTCGAGCAGCGACACGAGATCCGTGACGTACGCCCGGACGGTGTGGACGGACCGGTTGCGCACCCGCGACAGGTGGTCGGCGAAGTCGTCCACCGCCTCGCGCATCGACGCCGGCAGGTCCTCGTGCGCGGCCCTGGTGCCACGCCGCCCCTGGCTCACCGCGGCGCCCTGACCTGGCGCACGCGGTAGTGCCGGAGGCGGACAGCGATCACCGGTCCAGCGTACGGCCGGAGCGCCGCCGCGCGCTGAGCCGCCGCACCGCCCTCACCGCGCCGGCCGGGTCGTTCCCGTCGCGTCTGCGGTATGCCCTGCGCCGCCGCGCCCGTGCCTTCGGCCTGACGATCGCGCCGCGCCGAGCGGGGGTGGCTAAAGCGGGCCTGGACAGAGGAAACTCATGCTGCGGCCAGGCACAGGGCGGCAACCGGACGGCAGCGTGGCTGAGCCGGCGCCCCACGGGTGGCCGATCCGGCCGCGATCGGACAGCCGCGTCCCGCGACGGTGACGCCCGGTACGAAATGGGGCCGACAGTGGGAGTGGACGCGGTCCTCTACCGACAGATATCGGCGGGCAGCAGTCGTCGCCGGCCCGCGTACGTCTCGATCGAGGTCGTCGCGGACCCGCAGGACGTGCTGCTCGGCCTGCTGGCGCGGGTCCGCGGAGGTGGCCGGACGCCGCTGCTGGATCGCGTCGACCCGCTCGGCGAGCTGAGCGTGGACACCGAGCGGATGTCGCAACTGCTCGCCGACCTGCGGTGCCTGGCCGAGGTGGCCCGGGCGCCGGCGGAGGCGGACCACATCCGCCGGCTGGCCCGGCTGGCCCGCCGCTGCGCGGAGCGCCGCGACACCGAGATCCGTTTCGAGGGCGACTGACACCGCAACGATCGCGCGTTCCCTTCCGTGGCGGCGCCGTGCCGGCTCAGGTCGCGGCAGGCTGCCGCGTGGCCCGGATCCGCCGCGTGCCCCACACGATCAGCAGGACTCCGGCCACGAACAGCGCCGGACCGGCGACGAAGCCGATGTCCCGGACCATCAGGTCGAGGTCGTGCTGCTTCTCCGCCTCGGCCTTCTGCGCCTGGTAGGAGCCGTCGCCCGCGCCGAACATGCACCGGTCCCGGGGCGTCATCACGTCCTCGCCGCACATTGTCGGGCCGTTCGGGTCGTAGTCACCGATGTCGCGGTGGGACAGGAACGCGAAGAACAGCACGAAGAGGCTGACGACAACCAGCATGCCGCCGAGCGCCCGACGCCCGGATCCGGGTGGGCCCGCCGCCGGGTTGCGGCGCGAGGTCTCCTGCGTGCTCATCGGCCACCTGTGCGCGCCAGCGGGATGGCCGACGCCGGCACGGTGAGCCGTGCCTCGGCGCATGGTCCTGGCCATTGTGGACGTATTCGACGATCCGCTGCCCCAGTCATCCTTCTCCCCGTGACGGCGCCCGGCGTACGGCCCGGCGCGATCGTTCCCGCAACGGCCTCCGCCGCGCGCGAAATGGTGATCCTAGAAGACCGAGGCCGGTCCCACGGCCCCGTCGCAGGGCGGTTCCGAGGGAGCGCGCGCCGGCCGTTCACGGCGGGCCGGCCGCTGCCGGGGCGAGCGCGTACCCGCCGTCGCGGCGCACCACCATCGCCAGTTCCTCCAGCAGGGACAGCTTGCGCATCGCGGTACGCAGATCCATGCCGGCCCGGGCGGCGACGCTCTCCAGATCGAGCGCCCGGCGGCGGGGCAACGCCTCCAGCACCTGGGTGGCCTCCTCGTCGAGCCGGTCCCGTGGGCGCTCGGGCGCGCGGGCCGGCGGGGCCAGGTCGTAGCCGATCCGCCCCACCTCCTCCAGCACGTGCGCCAGGCCGGTGACCAGCCGGGCGTCCGGCCGCTCGCGCAGCACCTCGTGCCCGCCGACCGACATCGCGGAGGTGACCGGCCCGGGAACGACCATGGCGTGGCGCCGGAGGCCGAGCGCCCGGTTGAGCGTCTGGGTGGCGCCGCTGCGCGCCGCCGCCTCCACCAGCACCGTGCCGCGTGTCGCCGCGGCTATCACCCGGTTGCGGATGAGGAACCGTGGCCGCAGCGGCTCCGCGCCCGGCATCCACTCGCTCACCAGGAGGCCCGTCTCGGCGATCCGGTCGAACAGCGCGGCGTTGCCCATCGGGTACGGGCGGTCCACCCCGCACGCCAGCACGGCGACGGTGCGCGCGCCCGCTGTCAACGCGCCACGATGTGCGGCGGAGTCGATGCCGAACGCCCCGCCCGACACCACCGTCCACTCCCGGTCGGCCAGGCCGTAGCCCAGTTCGGTGGCGACGTGCGAACCGTAGGGGGTGGCCGCGCGGGCGCCGACCACCGCCACCGAGTGCGCCAGCGTCTCGCCGAGCGGCCACGCCCCGCGTACCCAGAAGCAGAGCGGCGGGTCGGTCTCCACGTCGACCCGGCGGGTGGCACCGGACAGCGCGAGTCGCCGGAGGTCACGGACCTGGACCGGCCACTCGTCGTCGTCCGGGGTGACCAGCCGGGCGCCCAGCCGCTCGCCCCGGGCCAGCGCCTCCGCCGCGACCGCGCGGGCGTCACCGGCAGCGGCCCGCGCCGCCACGGCCGAGCGCAGGGTCCGCTCCGGCGCGCCGCCGGACAGCAGCAGGTCGAGCGCGGCGACCGGGCCGATCCGCTCGACCAGGGCATACACGGATCGGGTGCCGGGCTCGGCGAGCCAGGTGAGCGCGACCCGCGCCAGCCTGGTCTCGTCGGTGCTCACGCGGCCTCTCCCGTCCGCAGTTGGATGGCCTCCGCGACGTCGTCGTGGTCGGGCCGGTCCCGCCCGTCCAGGTCCGCGATGGTCCAGGCGAGCCGCAGTACGCGGTCGTAGCCGCGCGCGGACAGCGAACCGGTGTCGAGCCGGTGCCGCAGGTCCGCGGTGACCCGGGCCGGCAGATGCCACGGCGGCCGGCGCAGGTGCGGGCCGGGGACGTCGGCGTTGACCCGGTGACCGGTGGCCGCCCAGCGGTCGGCGGCAGCCTGCCGCGCGGCGGCGACCCGGGCGGCGACGGTGGCCGAGGACTCGTGCGCGGCGTCGGTCCGCAACAGTTCCGCCGCGCGTACCGCCTGCAGTCGGACCTGCACGTCCACCCGGTCGAGCAGCGGCCCCGACAACCGCCCCAGGTAGCGCCGCCGGGCCAGCGGCGTGCACTCGCAGTCGACGTCGCCGGACGGCTTCGCGCAGGGGCACGGGTTGGCGGCCAGCACCAGTTGGGTGCGGGCCGGGTACTCGGTGGCGCCGCGAGTGCGTGCCACACGTACCCGGCCGCTCTCCAGCGGCTGCCGCAACGCCTCCAGGGCGCCCTTGCCGAACTCGGGCGCCTCGTCGAGTGATCTAGTTTGACTCCACCCAAAGGAGCGCCCCCGGGCAGTGCTGCGAACACTGAGCCGGGGGCTTGATCAGGAATCGGAGTCCTGACCCGTGACCACTGTAAGCCCTGCCCCCGCGGGGGGTGCTGCCGCCGTAAAGACGGCCCTGCTGGAGTCCAAAGACCTCCGCCCCAATGAGCGGCTTGTGTTGGTCGCCATCGCGGCGCACACCAACCGTGACGGCCTGGCCTGGCCGTCGGTCGCCACGATCGCCGAGTACGCGGGAGTCTCCGCCCGGACTGTTCAGCGGGCCCTGGCGAAGCTGGTTCAGCTTGGCCGCCTGGTCGTGCGCCAGGCCGCCAACATCACTACCCGGGTCTATCGGCTGGTGACGGGGAAGCCGTCCGAGGGTGACAACCAGCGCGACGGGGTGACAAACGAGGGCCCCGTGGGTGACAGCCAGGGTGTCACCCGAAGTGGAGAAGACCAATCGAAGATGAAGCGCGCTGGCGCGCGTGACTGGCGTAGCTGGATCAAACCCAAGAACCCCACTCAGCGAGTCCCGTACGGGTCCGTAGAGCGTCGTGGGGCCGCTCTCCCGGTTGCTGACAAGGCGGAGCAGTGCCGGACCCACCGGGGTAGCCCCCGGGGCAACTGTGGCCCGTGCCGCTCTGAGGCTCTGGCGGGTGCCCGATGACGAACACCGCCGCCTACGCCCTTGCCCTGGTCCTGATCGGTGGACCGACCGTGATGCTCACGCCGTTCGTCGTCGCTTGCCTCTTGGCCGCCCAGCACTCGCAGCAGGTTGCTGACGACATCGCGCACCAGGCTGGTGCGCCGTCTGTCGCCACCAGCCGCCGGGAGCTGATCGCCCGATGACGACGACCACCGTTCCCAGCGCGTACCCGGCCGCCGTCACTGACCTGCTTCCCGCCGTCCGGGACCTGGCGGACAGGCTCGGGGAAATCCCGTCCCGCAACCGGATCATGCGTGAGTTCAAGGTGGGTGCGCCGAAGGCTCAGGCCGTCCGGCTGGCCCTGGTTGCTGAGCCCATCACGCTGCCCGATGAGACCGAGGCCGAGCCTGCCTCGAACCCGTGGGAGTACGCCGAGCCTGCCCCGGTGGACCTGGTCCCGCCGGTGCCGTCGGTGGACATCACCCCGGGTCCGGTGATCCTGCCCGCTGTGAAGGTCGCTGAGCCGTTGCCGCAGCCTGAGGGGGACGGACACCCGCCGGTCACGGCGGAGCCCTCCCCGGTGCCGCTCAAGCGGCGCAGCCTGGCTACCTGGCCGGTGGTGCTGATCGCCCTCCCGGCGTTCGTGGCTATCTGGTCCGGGTGGGTTGGGCTTGGTGGACTCACCGGGTTTGGAGTGGTCCACCCGCTTCCCGGGATCGCTGACGGGTTCAGCATCAATACCGCTATCACACTGCCGGTCGGCGTTGAGGTGTACGCCGCTTACGCCCTCCGGGCTTGGCTGTCGGGCCTGGTTCCGTCCCGGGCCCGCCGGTTCGCCAAGTGGTCCGCTATCGGGTCGCTGCTGGTGGGTGCTCTCGGTCAGGTCGCGTATCACCTGCTGGTGGCTGCCGGCATCCAGTCGGCTCCCTGGTGGATCACCACCCTGGTTGCCTGCCTCCCCGTGGCCGTGCTCGGCATGGCTGCCGCCCTTGCTCACCTGTCCGGTGAGGGGAGCGAGCAGTGACCGAGCTTGAGCGGGCTATCCGCCGGCTACGACGCAAGCACACCATTTCCCGGGTTGCCTATCGGTACCTCTCCGGCCGTCCTCTCGACGGCCGCGAGGGCTACCCGTACCGCCAGCGTGGCAAGGGTCAGTGGGCTGGTTGGCAGCGTCAGGCTTACCGCCTCGGGATTCCGGCCGTAGCCGCCGTGACTGCGGCCTACCCGGGGCAGGTTGGTGGAGTGCTCGGGGCCGCCGTAGCGGTCACCGGGTGGCGTACGCGCCGCCGGTTCGTGATGCGCCGCTTCAACAGGGAGTACGTCACCCCGACCCTCGCCGCTCTCGCTCCGGCAATGGGCCTACAGACCGGCGTGCGGCTCCACGTCGATCCGACGCTGGGCAACCTGACTCCCCGGTTGGCTAAGCCGCTCAGCCCGGCTGAGATGGCCGTGCGGCTCTGGTATGGGGAGAACGTAGAGCCGATCATCCGGTGGCTTCCTGAGCGTGCTCAGCGGGCCGCGTGGGCGATACAACGGCAGGCGGAGCCGATCACGTCCCGGCTGGCTGTGTTCCGCCGTCCCGTTGACCCGGACAAGGGCCCGCGTATCGACCTGACCGCCGACACGCCCTACCTGACTCGGGAGCAACGGCAGGTCGTCTCGTCCATCGTGAGCAGCAAGATTCCCGTTGCTGACCTGGTGGAGACGTGGCACCAGGTAGGGCCGCGGGTGACCGCTACGTGGACCGTGCGCAAGCGTCCGCCCTCCCGGGTCGGTGCTGAGCAGGTCGCGGCCAACCTTGCGGGGTTGGCCGAATGGGAGTTCTACCTCGGGCAAGGTGCCGGGGATCGGCCGGTCACGCTTTCCCTGCGTGACGACTCGCCGCACATCGCCGTGAGCGCGGGCACCGGAGCGGGCAAGAGCGTGCTAGCGGAGCTGGTTGCCGTGCAGGTACTCAATCGGGGTGGCAGGGTCGTCATCCTCGACCGCAAGGGATCGCATCGCTGGGCCCTCGGGTTGGCGGGGGTGGACTACTGCACCAAGCCGACGCAGATGCATGACGCCCTGGTGCGCCTCGCCGCTCTGGCGGACGAACGCAACCAGCTTGCACTACATGAGGCTGAGGACTGGGACCCTGGCCCCCGGGTGCTGGTGATCGCTGAGGAGCTGAACGCGACCATCGGGCAGCTCGTCAACTTCTGGGCTGAGGTGCGCGGCAAGGGCGACCCGAAGCGGTCCCCGGCCGTCTCTGCCCTGGCTGACCTGCTCTTCATGGGTCGTAGTGCGAAGGTCAACGTGCTGGCTATCGCGCAGATGCTCACCGCGCGGGCCATCGGTGGCCCGGAAGCGCGGGAGAACTTCGGGGTTCGGTGCCTTGCCAGGTACACGGCGAACAACTGGAAGATGCTGGTTCCTGAGGCTGCCATGCCCCGGGCGTCTCGGACGCTCGGACGGTGGCAGATCGCCATCGGTGGTCAGACCACGGAAACCCAGGTCGCTCACCTGACCGTTGCGGAGGCTCGGGAGCTTGCATGTCCCCGGTCCTCGGGGACTTCGCAGGTCAACGGCCCATCAAGCCCTGCCGGGGACTTCCTGACGCTGCGCCAGGCCGTAGATGCCGGGGTGCTGCCCTGGTCGTACGAGGCGGCCAAGAAGCGGCTACAGCGGCGCGTGGGCAACGTGCCCGAGGCGCGCGGCAAGCAGGGGAACGCTGACCTGTACGCAAGACACGATCTTGCTGCTTGGGCAGACAGGTGAGGTAGCCCAGAGCCAGGCATGCTGCGCGACGAGGGCCCGGCCGAAGCCGGGCCCTCCGCCCTATCCGTTACCTGTTGAGCAGCGAGGCGAGCAGGTTCCCGAGGGCAACCAGCACTCCTGCTGCCGCCCCCAGAATCGGCGGTACCGCGCGCATGTAAGCAAGTCGCCGCTTGTGTCGCTGTTCCTGCTCTTCCGTGCGGTCCTCATCATGACCGGAGGAAGTCTCGTCCTCGGCGTCCCTACTTGCGTTGACGCTGTTCTTTAGTTTAGGTAGATTCAAACTAGCTCCCTATAAGCTTGTCACCCTGACAAAGACGACGGAGTTACTAGCAGCGCCTGGGGCGGAATCCCGGGCGTTGCTTCTTTCGGGCCAATCGCGCCCGACACCGTCGGTTGCTAATCGTTGTTCATCGGCCGAGAGCCGGTCAAGCAGGACCAGAGGGTCGGCAACGCGCCGTTAGGCCCTGGATGGCTCGTAGAAATTCCTCTTTATCTGAGAGGGGTGACGGCCGTCGGGAATTAAAGAGAGCCCGTCACAGAGCCTTACGGGGGCCTCCCCGGCCACGTTTCGGGGGATGGTCAGAAGCCGTGGCGCGATGCACGCGTCCGCTTTGGGTGCTCTTCGGTTCCTGCGAATAAGTGCCTACCGCAGGAAGCGCGCTACTCGCGCAAGATCGCATAAGTCCGACGCAGTGGTCATACAGACGTCGGAAGAGTCGGCCTCAGGTCGCGCAACCCTGCCGATCAACTCAGGGTCCGCTAGAGCCGGCTCAGCTCAATCACACCGAGTCGCGGAGGGCGGCCAGGCCGCAGACGGTGAGCACGCCCAGGGCGACGAGCCCGATACGGAGCCACGGCACATCCTCGGTTCGCTTGATGCCGACGGAGAGGGAGACGCCGACGCAGCCGGCGACGACCAGACAGATGATGATCGACAGCACGCGGTACGCGGTGCCGTTCTCGGACCACCAAGCCCATGTGCCGAAGACTGCCGGCACGAACATCAGCAGGCTGAGGGCGAGCAGCGGGAAGGCGATTCTCCACCGCTTCCAAACGCTCATTGCGGTCGCTCCTCCTCAGGGCGGTCCGGGCCGGCCGTGCCGTCCGAGTCTGGGAATGCCGAGTCGCCTGCATTGTGCAGTAGCCGGGCCTGTCGCTCGAACTCGGCTCGCTCCTCCGGTGCCATCGCATCACGACGAGCCATGGCCTCAGCGAACTCCGCGTGCAAGGCCGTGCCGTGCCACGACATCGACGCCGCTGTGCGGAGGTCTGCCTCACCGCTGAGGACGGTGTGGGCCAGCGAACCAAGAGGATCGTCCGGGCCCCTGCTGTGAGCCAGCGTGGCGAGGACGGCGCGGGCGAGGGGGTCCCGGGTGATGTCGTCCGTCATCAGGACCCCAAGCCAGGGTGCTGATACGGCTTCAAGTCCGGCAGCTTCGCTACCTCCATACCAGCCTTCACCATCTCGATAGAACCAGCGATGAGTTTGAAGGTCGCTTCAGCATTGCCGAAGAACGTCGAAATCTCGTTGTACAGGTCGTACGCCTGCCAGACGTACCACGCTGCCACCGAGTAGCCGAGGACCGGGCCTACGCCCGTCTCGATGGTGGCTGTGCCAACCGCTGCGCTGGCGTTGACCATGATCAGCACGTCGATCAGTTTGGTGATCAGTCCGGTGACGACATTGTGAAGCTGCTTCGCCGCTTCGGCTGCACGGCTGTATAGGTCTGCATACTGATCGCAGACAGGGCGTAGGGCGCGAGCTGCTGAGCCGAGAGACAGTTGGTACTCCTGCTCTCCCTCTGCTGCGTTACCTCGCCAGACGGACGGAACGTCCGCCGCGCCACTGATCAGGTTCCGACCGAGGTCGTCCATCGCATTGCCGATGATCCGCCATGCGGCAGCGCAGTGGACGTATGAGTCCCAGTCACCACTGAACGCCTTGCCCCAAGCCTCGAACGGGTCTTCACCGAAAACCCACACACTTGTCTGACGCAGCCAGGCAGCCGGACTGACCAGGTCGGCAAGTGGGTTGAGTTGGAACATCTCGATGCCGGTTGCGTAGTTCGGAGGCACTAGCCGGGCCCCGGCGTCGGCCACGTCGGCGAAGGGCGAGCGGGAAGCCGTCGGCCAAAGGTCGGGACGGGTAGGGCCGACAAGCGTGCCGCGTAGGGCGGACGAGTCACGCGCACCCGGGTAGGTCTTATCCAGCCGCGCTGCCGACGATGCATCAGAGGTGGCGTACTCACGCTGCGCCAAGTTGACCTGAGTAGCGGCCCCTTGTGACAACGTCTTGAGCCGTTCCAATCCTTCGGTCATCCGGCGGTAGGCCGTGCGGTGAGGGCCCGCGAGCATGAAGAGCAGGCCCTGCTGATCGAACGTGAGGTCACAGTGCCGGGT
This sequence comes from Micromonospora sp. TSRI0369, assembly GCF_001905625.1. Taxonomy (NCBI): domain Bacteria; kingdom Bacillati; phylum Actinomycetota; class Actinomycetes; order Micromonosporales; family Micromonosporaceae; genus Micromonospora; species Micromonospora sp. TSRI0369. The sequence continues at coordinate 384,277 of NZ_LIVU01000006.1, read as the reverse complement.
CATGTAGCCGTGGGCGTCCGCGGCGTCCTCAGACGCCCGGTGGAGCAGGTTGTACAGCCCATTCATGCCGGCAGGATCTACGAAGAAGCCGCCGCTCATGCGGCCAGCTCAAACTGCGCGGCCAGCCCTGGTGACTTCATGTGGCCTCCCCGCCATCAACTGCCAACATCACCGAAGGTGATCGAGCGGTCGCAGCTTACGACAAGCCCTTAGGCATCCGCTGCCCCGGCAAGCAGTGCCGTCAGCACGCGCCATTGGTGTCAACGGAACGCCGCCGGCGGACCAGCTCAGCAACGTGGGTGGCGGCGGCAATGGGATCTTCGTGCTCCCATACCGTGATCAGTAGCCAACCGGCGCTCCTCAGGAGCTCTTCATTCTTCCGGTCCCGAGCCATGTTCCGACCAATTTTGGCGGTCCAGTATTCACTATTGGCCGTCGGCTTGCGATGATGCTCGGGGCATCCGTGCCAGAAGCAGCCGCGGACTTCCACGGCCACCCTAGCTGGGCGAAAAACTATGTCCGCCTTCATCCGCAGGTCAGGTAGCGGATTTGTGCAAACGCGATAGCGCAGGCCGCGAGCATGAAGGGCGCGGCGAAGCAGCAATTCAGGCTTCGTGTCCCGGCTTCGATTCGATTGCATGGATCGACGGACGGCCGGCGTCGTCGCCCATGACGGAGGCTTGCTCGCCGGCACTTAACTACGTCTCTCGCTTGAGCGGCTTCCAAGCGGCCGTTTTGGTCCGCTCCTCTCCGTCAGGCCAGCACCGGGACGTTACTGAAACTTGGATTTGAGTGCCCTTAGCGGAGCCTCTCGCTCCCACCTCCGCCGAGTGGACATAAGCCTCATGCTCTACTTCTGGCACATTGAAGGCATTCAGCAGCACCCGAGGGAACCTCGATGTATTAAGGGTGTGAAGCGGCGGCTGCTGGTTGTGCGGGATTGATGGATTGGACCGAGGGAAGAGGTAGATGCAAGGCGGGGGCACCCAATCTTCCTTGCCTTCTTGTCCTTCAAAATCTGTGGCCTCGGCGCGCAGGTCGCCAGTTACCCCGAAGGCTTTCGGGCATTCGCGCCGACTCGTTCCGCATCGGGCGTCAAAGAAGATGAACGAGTCAACCACCTTGCGCTCAGCCACGATCTTCGGCATAAGCCTTGTTGAAATGCCCGCCCACGCACCCTCTCCCGGGGGCTTGGCGAGGCTTTCCGGGCAAAGGCTCCACACAACGAATTCGTCTGCCCAGCTTGGGCGATCCCAAATCGTGGTGTTGTTGCCATCAGGGCAGCCCTTAGCCTCGATAGCAACCGTTGTACCGTCAAGCAGGTCAACTCGATAGTCCTGGCGGCCACCCGTGCCGATGAAATCCCACTTAACGATGTCGCCCCTGCGAAGGCAATGATCAAGAACCGCGTGAATAAAACGTTTCTTGTCAGCTCCGCTGGCTGAGGTCTCGCCACGCATGCGCTCTACCGTGGCACGAAGCAGCGGTATCCAGTCCTCTTCTTCAATCTGAGCCGCTTCAAGGATCTCGGGATGGGTCTGAGACAAGTTCCTGAGAATTTCCTTTGTTGTGGGAATCTTCTCAGAAGGGAAGCGGTGCAAGCAGGGGAGAGAGTCTTTGATTTGGACCTTCTTGCTCTTCACTTGTGCTCTTCCTCGCGAGGGGCTCTAGCTTGCCACGGCGGTCAGCCGGCGCGGCTTCATTTCGCCGTTCATCAGGGGAACGAGGTACTTCTCTGCGAGCCAGGCCACCACCGGCACACAGACGGCATCTCCGAAGCCAAAGAGAGCTTGATTGCTTCGAAGGTTGCTGAGCGTGTAGTCCCCGGCTCCCATTAGGCGCGCGTACTCAAGTGGGGTCATCCACCGCACACGAACGGCTCCACCGCCTACCTCCACGACTGCTTGCTTAGATGATCCGCCGCGGGCGGTGCGCAGGCATCCAGAGATGTCATCTGGACGGATCTCCCAAGTGGGCTTGCCGTTTCGCGTCCGGCGGTAGGCGGTCCGGTAGGTGACGGTCTTCCGTGCCTTCAAGTCCTCAAGCCGCCCCGCTTGCACGGGAGACAGGGAGGTGAGGAAGGCATCCCGGCGCTTCTCGTCCCACCAACCGTCAGGGCCCACGGCCTCAACCAGCTTCGAAAATCCTTCGATCTTTGGCGGCGGAGGGGCAGGCAGAGCGGCACGATGGGTCGTCAAGGTCGGATCTCCGAACGGCGCTTGAAGCCAATCGGGGCGAAGCTCGCTGTTGGGGACCGGCTCGTCTTCTGGCGGGTTAAGCGCCCCGACGAGGAACAAGCGGGGCCGCGACTGCGGCACGAAGCGCCGTGCGTCAAGAGTCAATACATCGACCGAGTAGCCAAGACGGTTGAGCTCACGAATGGCGGTCGCCAGGTCTTCGCCGCCATGGCTGGTTGCGAAGCCAACCACGTTCTCAAGCGCGACGACCGCGGGTCGGCCGTCCTCACCCATCTCTTCCAGTACCTTCGTGAAACCCCAGAAGGTCGAAGACTCACTGCCGCTGAGCCCTCTGCGCCAGCCGGCTAGGGAGAGGTCAGTGCAGGGGAACGACGCCCAAGCAAGATCAAGGTTGGACGGCATGTCGCTGCCCTTGACCTTGCCTACGTCGCCCGGCTTGAAGACGTGACCCTCGGTATTGCCGAAGTGTCCTTCGTACATCTCCTGCTTGGCCGGCTCGATGTCGTTGGACCACACAACGCTGATGCCAGCCTCCTGCAAGCCGAGGCGCACAAGGCCGATGCCAGCGAAGAACTCGGCCGCGGTGAGCATGGAGGTCTCTGGCTCTGTCGGAACACTCTTCAGCGTTGTTGCGATCTTCACCCAAGCGACCCTAAGTCAAATCTCGTCGCAGGTCGATCCTGCGTGGCAGGTGTCGCAGGGCAAGTTGGGCCCTGCCGTGGGTAGAACGAGGCTCTGCCGTAACGGGGCTCCGCTGGTGGTGCAGCCCTGGCACCCTACGCTGTGGCAGGCACGTCTATGAGCGGGTGAGGAGACGTTACGTGGTAGACGGTTGGCAGGAAGCCAGGGATCACTTTCGCCGGCTCGGCAGGGAGCACGCGACGGAGGAGTTGCGGACCAATCCTGAGGGGGTGGCGGAGCGTCGGCGGGCCCTACGGCTGATCGTCCGGCAAGTTCGTGAGATGCGGTCGGCTAAGCGGTTCGACTGAGTCTGCCGCCCGTCGGTCCATACACCAAACGGTCGTTTGCTGTATGATCATGGGCATGCCGAGGATCAGGAACGCCCCCGCAAACACCGCTGTTGCCTACCTTCGGGTTTCGACCGAAGAGCAGGCCGAGTCCGGTGCCGGACTCGCGGCGCAGCGAGCGGCCATCGAGGCGGAGGCAGCCCGGCGGGGCTGGACCATCGTGGCGTGGAAGGAAGATGCCGGAGTGTCCGGGAAGTCTCTTGATGGGCGTGAGGGCTTGGCGGAGGCTTTGGAGTTGGTGGAGTCCCGACTGGCTGAAACCCTGGTAGTTGCCAAGCTGGACCGGCTTTCCCGGTCCCTGATCGACTTCGCCGCCCTGATGGACCGGGCGCGCGCGAAGCGTTGGAACCTGATTGCCCTTGATCTCGGCATCGACCTCTCCACCCCGGCGGGCGAATTCCTCGCCTCCGTCATGGCCTCTGCCGCTCAGTGGGAGCGGCGCATCATCGGCCAGCGCACGCGCGAGGGGCTTGCGGCCAAGAAGGCCGCTGGTGTCCGTCTCGGGCGGCCCGTCGCCCTACCGTCTCAGGTGCGCGGCCGGATTCGCAGCGAGGCCGCCAGCGGTAGCAGTCTGGCGGCCATCGCCCGTGGCTTAAACGACGATGATGTGCCTACCGCCCAGGGCGGCAAGAAGTGGTACCCCTCCACGGTTCGAGCGGTGCTCGCTTCTCGGTAGGAGGTCAGTGATAGCGCGAGACGCGCCTTAGGGACTAGACAGCTGCCCGGGTGGAGCGTTGGGCCTCCTTGTAAAGGTTCATGATCTGCTTTTCGCTGTGCGCTGCATGCAGTTGGCCCTTCGGTGTCGCTGTCAGGGCATCCAGAAGCTGGCGACGTGTTCTGCCGACGATCTTCTTGTCGATCAGTGTCAGCAACTCTCGGAACTTGCGGTCTGATCGCTCCTGATGTAGCCGATTAATGATGTCTTTATCGGTAAACAGGCCCAGGGCGTGTCTCGCCTCTGAAGGGGTGAAGGCCTCTATCAGCTGCTTGTAGGTAGACTTCGCCGCCCATGACTCTCCATAGCCGTTCGTCAGGAACACGAAGACCAGGGTCTTGACGTACTTGCGTCGGACCGGACCAGGTACGGCTGGGGGATCGCCGACAAGCAATGCCAACTGACCAGCGGGCGGCCCCTCAGCAGTGAAGTTGTTGTATCCGAGATGAGCCGCCATCAGGGCATCGAGGGCTGCATCAATCTCTGGGCTCCGCAGTTCGTCAGGCAGGTAATTTGATGCGTCTACAGTATCCAGCAGTTCTCGCGCTAGCTGGTACTCGGCTTGCTGGTGATTAACCCTGTAGCGTCCCGCCTTCACCCCGAACTGTCGGCGCGTCTCCTCGCGAAGGTGAGGCCATAGTTCTGGCAGCAAGAGCCGAATGTTTTCCCTTGTTTGATCATCGGCGTTGAGCCGAGTATAAATTCCAAAGAGCCCATTTCCGAGGTTGTCGGCCTGCTCGTCCTGCAACTTATCGAAAGTCGCGGCGATGACCGCAGCATCCTCGGCCTCAAGCTTTGTGGTCTTAATGTTGGCGAGCAGCCTCTTGATCTCAACTACCAGATCATCCGGTTGCAGAGTCATGACCTCTGCAATGCAGACTTCAAGATAGCTAAGCAGTTGAAGTGCGCGCAGTTGCACCTGGTTCGGGTGTGCTGCACTTGCGTGGTTGCGCATGTATCGCACAAGGTCGAGCTGCTGTAGCCCTGTGTCAGACAGCAACCCCATCCGGTTGGCGGCTAGGACAAGCTCCTGGTCTTCCACCTTGGACAAGTCCTCTGCTGCCGACAGCTTCTTGCGCCGGTCGGAGGTCGGGCCTACCGCGAGATCGAAGAAGTACGCCAGGTCGTACGCGGCAACTCGGCGTCGCAGCTCGCCGATCGTCTCGTCCCACAAGTAGTTGAGGGCGGCGTCGAAGAGCCCGGCTGCGACGGCGGCGAGGAACTTGGACAGGTAGACGGAGTCACGCCGCTGCGCCGTGTCCAGTGGTTCAAGGGCCGCTTCTACGCCCGAGAGGACGTTGGCGCGCTGCCTGACCGGGACAAGGATGTTGTTGGTGGGGAGACCAAGCTTCTCGACCCGGTCCAGGAGGCGTTCCTCGAACCCCTGCAGGTCGATGTCCCCCGACGGGGCGCGGCGAGCTAGGGGCCTCGCGTCGTCAGTCATGCGATCTAGCCTGGCACAGGCGTTGGTCCGAAATCGACCCTGATTTTGGATGAGGCCTGCCTGATCCTGCCGCCTGGTCCACCGCGTCCAAGACAGCCCTTGAAGGCTGTGATGGAGGCAGGGGAGGAGCGACAGGATGGAGCAGCTCGGCTCGGATGGTGCGACTCGTTAGAGTGCGCCCAGTCCGCTTCTTATTTATCGAATTCCCACAGGCTCGGGGCAATCGCAGGCGCAAAAATGCGCCTAAAGGCATGGGTCCAGAGAGAGGGAGGGGGAGAGTTTCGACCCCCCTCCCTGCTCCAGTCAGATGTGAGCGGGTCTGTTAGCCCCGTCCCAGCATCTCTAGATGCCCAGAAGTGTCCCGCTTCCACCGGATTCCGTTTGTGTCCGTAAAATAAATAGTTGCACGGGCATTAGAGAAATTATCTGTGAACTGGATCCCGTTTCTGAGCCTGTCCGTCGGAATAAGCTCTTGGGGCTTTGCCCCAGGGGGAAGGGTGTCCTTCTTTATCGAGGCAATGCGTCGGTCATTTCCCTTGCTGTCGGTCACAACCAATCCCAGCTCGAAGGCATAAACTGGCATACCGGAAGCGTTCCGAACATGGGCTGCCATGTATCGTGGGACCTCGGGATTAGGGAGCAAGCTTTTGACAACAATCCACGCGGAGATTCTACGCGCTTGGGCTTGTAGCTCATCCTCCCGCCGTTCCCGCCGTTCGTCCTCGGCGCGTTGGTCACGCTCGGACTCGATCCGGTAGATGCGCCGTGCGATTACCGAAGCCGCGATAGCGGCTATGAGAGCGCCGAAAGAGCCGATGGCGCTTATCCAGGCGGGTATGTCGCCCCAGTCGGCTGTTTGCAGAAGAGCAGAGTTCACAGAGACAGCCTAAGTGGCCCTTGCAACAGCCCGGGTCGCGGTAGCCCCTGCCGTAGTTGTGGGTTCCGATGAGGGCTTAGGTTGTTGGTGGAATCCTCACAGAGTTAGCCTTGGTGGCTGAGGTGGGGGTTGTCAGTCGTAGGGCAGCCTCAAGCTGCCCTCGAACCCGCGGTGTCGTTCAACTCCACCCCGGGATAAGCGAGCGTCAGCCGTCAGGCTGAGAGCGAAGCTGCAAACGAAGTGAGCTATACAGACGGGGCCGGTAGGCCCCTCTACGGTTTATAGCCAGTAGGAACCTCAAAAGAGGTTCCCTCTCTCTTTAGAGAGATAAGGCGGGGTGACGACCCCCCTCTCTCACCCCCCTACCAAACGGGGGTGACCACCCCCCTGCCCCTCAGGGAACGCAGGGAGATAGACCGTTCGGTTCTGAGGACGCCTGCCAGCGTCGTAGGTGTCGCCCATCGCGGCGGCAACGTGCTTCTCCGCCTGGTCGCCAGTCAGCACCCGCAGCAACCCGGCGGCCTCAAGCTCCCGGTAACCGGCCTTGAACTCCTTCCGGTCGTACACGCCGGTACGCCTCACCAACTCGTCTTGAGAAACCCAGGTGCCCCGCGTCGGCGGAGGAGTGGGCTTGTCGGCAAACGAGTCCGAGATAGCGACGGCCGCTTTAAGCGCCGTCATTGTCAAACCCCGGCCGTTGGGACGCTTGGCCCTCATCACCTCCTGCCGCCACCGGATACGCCAGTCACCGCGAATCCTCGGGGCCCCGGTGGGCGGCTTCCGGGCGGGAGCCCGCTTGGGGACCCCGGTCGTGGCGGTCGGCTGATCGTGCCGGACAACGGCACCTTGGGGCGGGGCGTCGTGCACCCGCTCCGGGCGACAGGGCCAGTGGAGTCCCGGACAGTTCCAAAAATCTCCACGGGGGGAAAGCGTTTTAGTGCCGTGAGGGCACGTAGGGGTATCCACAGTCTGTCAGTCTGCCTTTCCGTCGGTCTAGCGTGAGGCGCTACTCGGAAGCGTGCCGTTAGCGCGCATCTCGATACGGCGGAGTTGGTTCGCCTCCTCAAGCGCCCCCACTAGCCGTACAAGTAGCCCCATAAGCTCACGGGTCATCTCTCTGCCTTTCTTGGGGATAGAGATAGAAAAAGGGCCCAACAGTGGGCCCTTGTCCTTGGTCATCAGGGTAGGCGTCGTGCAACACCCTGCCGCCCAGCGTGAAGCTGAACGGCGACTGTAACGCGTTCCATTATACGGTCGCCAACAGGCGTCCGCTGCCGCAGGCTGACGCAATCTCACCGTACCGCCGGCTGTAACAGCCTACGCAGCCGAACACTCGCCTTGATTGCGTTTAAACGGCATTGAATCTAACGCGCTCCAGGGGCCGGTAGAGCGCCCCATGGTTGAACCCTTCTCCCGAGTATGCAGGCCGGGTGAGCGTAGCTCTGAGGTTCTCCTAGGCTGTCTTGGAGGCGTTCTGTAGGACTCTCTCCCGGAGGTCCCCGGGTAGCTGGACCTCAACCCGCCCTCCCGTGGTACCCGAGGGCATGCCGGGGAACAGTGACCGCGTGTAAACGGGACGCGCACGCGCGACCACCCTGACGCCTGCCTCCCGCATCTCCCGGCCCCGGTCGGTCGGGGACTCAAGCGACTTCCATCGCTCCCGGTACGTCTGCCCGGTTGGCTCAAGCTTCCACTCATCCGGCCGGGTCGGTAGTGCCTCCAACGCCTCACGGCGTGCCTCAAGGGCCCCGTACATGCCCGCGAACTCTGCCTTACCTCGATCACCGCGGAACAGGCCGGCGGCTAGGTGCTCCCGCAGCTCCGCAAGGGACTCTTCAACCTCCCTCAGGTCCCCGGTGTGGTCAGACCCGGGCACGAAGACGCGCCGCATCACCTCAAGATCACCCACCATCAAGAGGAAGCTCTCCTCAGCGGCTTCCTCCAACAGGGCGGCAGGGATGGACGACATGCCCTTAGGGCAGTTCCGGCCAGCGCGGGCCCTCAAGCCGCAGCGGTAATACATGCCGTTGCGGCCCCGGTTCCTGTACAGGGGTTCTCCGCACTCGCAGAATGCCACCCGCAGCAGTGGGGAACCGCCAACGCGGTTGCCCGCCTTCGGGTTCGCGTTCCTTTGCAACGCTTCCTGTAGCTTCTCCCAGTCCGCGGTGGCAAGAATCGGCTCAGCACGCCGCAGCGGTAGGCCATCCTCGCCTCGGATTAGGCGGGTGATGCTCTCCTTCGTGCCATCCGCCTGAGTGCGAGTCTCTGTCATCTCCGCGTATCCCAGTAGCGTGTGAGAGCGGAGCATCTTGAGGAGATTCGCTACACGCCACTCAGTGCCGGTGGTTGCCTTCCCGGCCCGCTTCCTCTGGGCGTCAAGAGGGCTAGGCGTCTTCTCCTCGTTCAACCAGCGCACGACCGAGTTGGCAGACGCGCCGTCGAGGATGCGACGCACGATCCCCTTGGCTACCTCGCTGGTTTCTGGGTCCACCTCAAGTCGCCACCCGTTCCCGGCGTCAGCCTTAACCGCCCGGTAGCCGTACGGCACGAAGCCGCCCCGCCAACGGCCCTGCCTCATGAGGTGGGCGAAGGATGAACGGGCCCGCTCTCGGATCGCCTCAAGCTCGCCCTCCGCCAAGGCGGCAAGGATGTTGACGAACACCGCGCCCATCGGGGAGTTGATGTCGAACCCCTCGGAGGTGGAGACCAGGGCCCGGCCGGTGGACCGGCACCAATCGATCAGGGCAGCCAGGTGGAGTACCCGCCGGGACACCCGGTCCAGCCGCCAGGCGCACAGAATGTCGAAGCCTGCTGCCGGGGCGGTGCCGCCCAAGGTCACCGGCAGCCACGCCCCAAGCTCGGGCCGCTCCCACGGCGCGACGCTCCCGGAGACGTCTGTATCTACAGCCCAGCCAATTAGGGTGTGCCCGTTCTGCTCGGCCCAAGACTGTATGTACTGGCGTTGCCGCGCTACCGACGTGGACTCTTCCCGCTCCCGGGAAAGCCTTACGACACCAAGCACCCTGCCCACGGTGCCCCCTCCTGTTGGATGCTTGCGCAGGCTAGGGGACGTTTAGAGCGGCGTCAAAAGTTTGACTTAGAGTCGTCGAGGAACAGCACCCCACGGTGGGCCAGCGACACCGCGCCGGGCCGGGCCAGCCCGGAGCCGCCACCGACGAGGGCGGGCACCGTGGCGGTGTGGTGCGGCGCCTGGAACGGGGGACGGCGCAGCAGCCCGCCGCCGGGCGGCAGCAGGCCGGCGATCGAGTGCAGCGCTGTCACCTCCAGGGCGGCCTCGTCGTCCAGTTCGGGCAGCACCGACGGCAGCCGTTCGGCGAGCATGGTCTTGCCGGCGCCGGGCGGGCCGAGCAGCGCGAGGTGGTGACCTCCGGCGGCGGCGATCTCCAGCGCGCGCCGCCCGAGCGGCTGGCCGGCCACGTCGGCCAGGTCCGGCCCGAGGGCGGCACCGGTCGGAGCCGGAGCGGGCGGGGTGAGCAGCGGGGTGCCGTTGCGGACGTGCGCGACGAGCCGGTGCAGCGTGTCGACGGCGTGCACCCGTACGCCGGGGATGACTGCCGCCTCGGCGGCGTTGCCGGCGGGCACGACGACCCGGGTGTGCCCGGCGCGGGCGGCGGCGGCGACCATGGGCAGCGTGCCGCGTACCGGGCGCACCGCGCCGTCGAGGCCGAGTTCGCCGAGCACGACAGTGGCGTCCAGCGCGACCGGCGGCAGCTCACCCGAGCCGGCGAGCACGGCGACGGCGATGGCCAGGTCGAACGCCGAGCCGTACTTGGGCAGGGTGGCGGGAAGCAGGTTGAGGGTGATCCGACGGTTGGGCCACTTCTGGCCGGAGTTGACGATCGCGGCGCGGACCCGGTCGCGCGCCTCGTGCAGCGCGGTGTCGGGCAGACCGGAGATGATCACGGCGGGCAGGCCGGGGGCGAGGTCGGCCTCGACCTCGACGACGTGCCCGGCGACTCCGGCCAGGCCGACGCTCAGCACTTTCGCGTACCCCATGTCAGAACGCGCCACGGAGGTGCTCGACGCGGGCGGGGCCGGTGAGCGGGAGCCGGACGGACAGCACGTCGAAGCGGACCTCGTCCGCGGTGGTGCCGGTCTCGGCCAGCCACCGGGCGGCCAGGCCGCGCAGCCGGCGGGCCTTGGCCCGGACGACGGCCTCGGCGGGGGAGCCGAACTGCTCGGTGCGGCGGGTCTTGACCTCGCAGATGGCGAGGACCGGGCCCTCCCAGGCGATGATGTCGATCTCGCCCTCGGGGCAGCGCCAGTTGCGGGCGACCGGGCGCAGGCCCGTCTCGATCAGGTGCCGCAGCGCGCACCGCTCGCCGTACGCGCCGACGGCTCGGTTCCGGTTCGTCATGCCGGCCAGGATGCGCCGGGGCGGCCCGGGGCGGCGGGACGGATGCGGCTGCCCTGTGGACAAGCTGACGGTTGTGGACGGAGCCACGATCACCGGATCGATGTGGTAAGGCTGCCGGCCGCACATGCGAGACGCCAGTGGCGGACGGTGACGGCGGTGACGACCTCGGGAGCATGTGGGCGGTTTGCGCTAACCAGTTGTGACGTCTCTTTACAGGGCGTGTAGCTGATCTTTACTGTCGCATCGCTGAGGAGCAATGAACGGGGGCTGTAATGAACTTGAGCTTGATCTATAGAACGACCGTCGCGCTGAGCCACTCTCGCCGACCAGTCGTCGATCAACTCGCCCGCTGACGAGCCGCTCGCGCTGACACATCCCGACGTCGGGCGCCGGAGCGACCGCCGTCCGCTACAGGTTCTTGATTTCCACGCCTTGAGTCCCGTGCCCCGCACGGCCCTCTGACGTGCCAAAACGCAATGAGGAGTGTCTAGGTGAGAGCACCTGGATCGGTTTTCGCGTGGCGTCGTCGCGGTTTCGCCGCCGCAGTCGTCACGCTAGCCCTGATCGCGGTCGGCAGCCCGACCCTGCTGCCGTCGCCAGCGGTGGCCGAACCGCCGGCGTCCCCGGACGCACCCGTGCTGGGCGAGGTCGACGCGCTGGCGCAGGCCAGGAAGCTCAAGATGCAGGTCGAGGTCACCAGCCTCAAGAGCGAGAACTCACGTGTGCTCGCCACGCCCCAGGGCAACCTGGTGCTGGAGTCATACGTGGAGCCGCAGTGGACGAAGACTCGCAACAACAACTCGTGGCAACGGATCGATACCCGGCTCGAACGGCGAGCCGACGGTTCGCTGGGGCCCGTGGCGACGCTGGCCGACGTGACGTTCAGCCAGGGCGGAAGCGCACCGGCAATTCGGCTGCCGGTGGCCGACGGGCAGGTGTCGTTGTCCTGGCCGGGGGAGCTCCCGGCCCCCTCGCTCGACGGCGACACCGCCGTCTACGCCTCGGTGCTGCCGGACGTGGACCTGCGGCTGCGGGCCTTGCGCGACGGGTTCACCTGGGCGCTCGTGGTGAAGTCCGCGCAGGCCGCGGCGAACCCGATGTTGAACGAGTTGCGCTTCTCGCTGCGGACGACGGGGTCGCTGACCAAGCGGTCCAAGGCCGGCGGCGGATTCGAGGTGGTCGACCCGACCGGTAGCCCGATGCTGTCCGCGGGCGGTGCGCTGATGTGGGATTCGGCCGGGGTGGCGCCGAAGGCTCGTGCGGGGACGAGCCGGGCGGCAGCCGACTTCGCAGCCTGGGACCGGCGCGAGTCGTTGCGGGTCGCGCCGGACCACGCGCGCAAGGCGGAGATTCCGACCCGGGTGCAGGGCGACGACCTGGTCATCGTGCCGGACCAGGCGCTGCTGCGGGGCAAGAACACGGTCTACCCAGTGGTCATCGATCCGTGGAGCACAATCGAGAAGACCCGGTGGGGTTACTCGAGCACCAACAACGCGACCCGCAACGACGGTGTGGCCCGCGTCGGCCGGGACCCCGAGGGGTCCGGCACCTACCGGTCGTACTTCTCGTTCAAGCTCACGTCGCTGTCCGGCAAGACCATCCGCAGCGCCAAGTTCCTGACGGAGATGACGCACTCGTGGGACTGCGGCAACACCCCAGTGAACCTCTGGCGGACGGCCGACATGGCGACCACAGGCAAGCAGACCTGGTCCGGGCCGAGCTTCTCCAAGTGGTTGGAGAAGCGGTCCGGGCACGCCCACAAGCCATCCACCGGTGAGGGCTGCCCCGACGACCCCCAGCCGGACCAGCCGATGGAGTTCGCCAGCCCGAACGTCACCGCCGACATCAGCGCCAACCGGGGCCAGGAGATCTACACGCTGGCGCTGTCGACCCGCGAGTCCGACGGCACATCGGAGTCGACGAGCAACTGGTGGAAGAAGTTCGACCCTGTGCAGACCAAGCTGACGGTGGAGTACAACACCAACCCCAACACCCCGACGGCTGCACAACTGTCGACCCACGCCGGCTACACCGCTCCGGGGCAGGCGTGTGTGACCGGTACGTCACGGCCGGCAGTGCGCTCGGACTTCCCGTGGCTGAAGGCGACGGTCAGTGACCCGGACGGCAGCGGTGGTGGCAGCCTCTCCGGCGTCTTCACCCTCCAGAAGCTGGTGGGTGGCACCTGGACGAACGTGTCCGGCTGGCCCAAGACCGATTCCGGGGTCGCGCCCGGAGCCAAGGCCGAGTTGCAGCTGTCCGCGAAGACGGTCAACGGCGAGATCTACCGGTGGCAGGTGCAGACCAAGGACACCCTCGGCGGTTCCTCCACGGCGTCCCCGTGGTGCGAGTTCTCCGTCGACTACTCCGCACCCGAGGCGACCCCCGGGGTTGTCGCCGCCGACGGCCTCTACCTGGAGTCGCCGCCCCGGGGCACGAACCAGGACCTGCGGGGATCGGTCGGTTACACCGGGCGCTTCACCTTCTCGGCCAACGGCGCCGCCGACGTATACGACTACGTCTACCAGATGAACGGTGGTCCGGAGATGGTCGTCCGTGCCAGCAGTCTCGGCGGCACCGCCACCACGGTGGCGACGCCCACGCTGCGGCATGAGAACGTGCTGACCGTCCGCAGCCGCGACCAGGCCGGGAACTCGTCCGCCCCCTACGACTACGCCTTCCTGGCAGGCGACCCGTCCGGCCCGGTCGCGCACTGGGCGATGGATGAGGGAACCGGTCTGACCCTGAACAACAAGGTCGAGGGCGCTCCGGTGGCGACCATGAGCCCGTCCCCGGCCTGGGCAGACTCGCGTGTGCTGGGTACGAGCCGGCGAAGCGGCAAGGACTGGGCGGTCAAGTTTGACGGCGACGATCAGGCCGCGACCACGGGATCGGTCATCGACACCACCCGCAGCTTCTCCTTCGCTGCCTGGGTCCGCGCCGATGTGGCCGGTGGGGTGGTCATGGCGCAGGTCGGCACGAACAAGAGCCCGTTCGAACTCCAGTACCATCCGGCCAAGCAGCGATGGTGCTGGGTCACCTACGCCTCGGACACGGTCAATGCTCTGGCGACCCCGTCACCCGCGTGCGGTACCGAGCCGGTGCAACCGGGCGTGTGGGTACACCTCGCCGGTGTCTACGATGCCGGCTCGACCAACCAGCTCTCGTTGTACGTGAACGGGGTCCGCAAGGGCGTGGGCATGGCCAACGCCTCCGTGTGGTCCGCGTCCGGGCCGCTGATGATCGGTGCTGCGCGCAACGGGGCACCGACCGGTTGGATCAACGGCGCCATCAGCGAGGCCCGGGTCTGGGACCGGGTCATCGACCCGGAGACGGACCTGTCCGAGATCGTGGCCCCTGTGCGGGTCGGCCAGTGGGACATGGACAGTGACGACCAGGACGAGCCGAGGGAATCGGGAGACTCCTCCGACTACCGGACGCCACTGACTCTCGGTCCGGCACCGGCCGCGAACTGGACCACGGAGGGCTTCAACGGATCGACTGCCCTGCGCTTCGACGGAATCTCGGGTGCCGCACAGACCAGCGGTCCGGTGCTGCGCACCGACCAGTCGTACACCGTCTCGGCGTGGGTGCGGTTCGCAGGCGGCGCGGGCGCCCGCACGGTGATCGCCCAGGACGGTGTGAACATCTCCAGTTCGTTCCTGAGCTGTCGTACCGACGCGAACGGGTCGAAGTGGTCGATCATGCTCCGCTCCGGCGACTTGACCTCCGCGCCTGGGTTCTACGTGACCGGCAGCACCTGCCTCGTCAACCAGTGGACGCACCTCACGGCCGTGCAGGATGCCACGAGCCGGACGATGAGCCTCTACGTGGACGGCAATTTGTTCAGTCAGCTCACCCCCACCTTCAACCCGTGGCACGGAACAGGCGGGCTGGCGGTCGGCCGAGGCAGGTGGGGGGCGCCCACCGACTACTTCAACGGTGACATCGACCGTGTCCAGGTATGGCAGGGCGCGCTGAGCGCCGCAGAGGTCCAGGCGGCGTTCGCCGCAACCGACTGACGCGCGGCTCCCGTCCCGTCCCGTCCGCAACGCAGGTGCGGCAACCTCTCGTTCTTGAAGGGCAGAAATGAGAATCGATCGATCCGGCCGGCCGCAACCAGGCGGTGGGGGGATGCGGGTCAGCGTCGCGGTGCGACGGGGCGCCCGTCGTACCCTCGTCGCGGGGTTGGCCACGGTCCTCGCCGCCACGCTCGGTGGCCAGTTGCCGGCCCGCGCGGAGCGGCCGGAGCAGGCCCTCCACCTAGACCCGCAGCGGTACTCCTCCGCCCCGCTGCACAAGGCCGCGTCCAGCAAGCGGATTCCCGACAAGGACGCCGCGGCGGCCAAGGTGCGGCGCCCCGCACCGGTCTGGCCAACGGCGGGCTCCGCCGAGGTGTCACTGGCGGCGACCGCCGGCGCAGCGGCAACACCGAGCCGGGCCGGGTCGCTGCCGGTCACGGTCCGGCCGGCTACCGCGTCCTCGGCCAACCGAAGCGCGGTGGCCGCGCCCGCCAAGGTCCGGGTCGAGGTCCTGCCGAAGGCCCAGGCCGAAGCGGCCGGCATCAACGGCCTACTGGTACGCCTCGGACGCACTGACGGGGTGCGGGCGGCCGGCCCGGTCGAGGTGGGTATCGACTACGCCGCCTTCGCGACCGCGTACGGCGGTGACTGGGCGTCGAGACTGCGGCTGGCGCAGCTGCCCGACTGTGCCCTGAGCACCCCCGCCGCAGCGGACTGCCGCAGCACGCCGTTGAACTCGCGTAACGACGTGCGGACCCGGACGGTCACCACCACCGTGTCGGTGCCCGAGGCCCAGGCCGCTGCGGTCTTCGCCCTGACCGCCGGTCCGTCCGGTGGAGCCGGCGACTTCGCCGCCTCCAGCCTCGCCTCCACGTCGTCGTGGAGCCACAGCGGTGCCACCGGCAGCTTCCAGTGGTCGTACCCGATGCGTGTCCCGCCGGGCCCCGGCGGACCGGAACCGACCCTCGGCATCGGCTACTCGTCGCAGTCGGTGGACGGTCGGCACGCGGCGACCAACAACCAGCCGAGCCTGTTCGGGGAGGGCTTCGAGTTCTCCCCCGGTTTCGTCGAGCGGCGCTACAAGGCGTGCGCCGACGACATGGGTGGCAACGCGAACAACACGGTCAAGACCGGTGACCTGTGCTGGGGCCCGGAGAACGCCGTCATGTCGCTCAACGGCAGCACCGTCGAACTGCTCAAGGGCAGCGACGGCACCTGGCACCCCCGCAGCGAGAACGGAACCAAGGTCGAGCTGCTCACCGCGTCGGCGTACGCCAACGGCGACAACGACAACGAATACTGGAAGGTCACCGGCACCGACGGCACCCAGTACTGGTTCGGACGTCACCGGCTTCCCGGCTGGGCCACCGGCCGTCCGACGACCAACTCCGTGCTGACCGTCCCGGTGTACGGCAACAACCCGGGCGAACCCTGCAACGCCGGCACCTTCGCCGCCTCCGACTGCAACGGGAAGCCGCAGGCCTGGCGGTGGAATCTCGACTACGTCCAGGACATCCACGGCAACACCATGTCCTACTGGTGGGCCAAGGAGACCAACTACTACGCCAAGAACCTGACGGGCACGACGCCCGTCGTGTACGACCGGGCCGGCTACCTGACCCGCATCGATTACGGCAGCGACAACCGGGACGATAACGAGTACGCCGCCACGTCGCCGTACATCGAGAACGTGCCGGGACGTATCGAGTTCACGAACGTGGACCGGTGTCTGCAGAACTGCACCACGAAGAATGCGACGAACTGGCCGGACACTCCCTGGGACCAGAGTTGCACCGCCTCGACCAACCCGTGCACCAACGGCTCTCCCACGTTCTGGTCCGCAAAGCGCACCACGGAGATCACCACCAAGGCGTGGAAGGCGTCCGCCTCGGCCTACCAGAAGGCGGACTCGTGGACCTTCCGCCACGCGTTCCTCGACCCCGGTGACGGCACGAGGGCCGGTCTCTGGCTCGAAGGCATCACCCACAAGGGTCTCAACGGTGGCACGATCACGACGCCGGAGGTGACCTTCTCCGGCATCCAGATGCCGAACCGGGTGGACGCCGGCGGCAGCGACTGGGCCCTGGCGATGAACTGGCACCGGGTCAACCTGATCACCCTGGAGACCGGCGGGCAGATCTTCGTCACCTACAAGCAGCCGCAATGCGTCCGCGGCAGCGTGATGCCCTCGAAGGACGCGCTGGACAAGAACAAACTGCTCTGTTATCCGGTCGAGTGGGCACCCAACGGCAGGGACAAGGTCACCGACTTCTTCCACAAGTACGTCGTGGAGGAGGTCCAGCAGATCGACCCCACCGGAGGGTCGAGGCCGCTGCGCACCGCGTACGAGTACCTCAACACCAACAACGAGGCGTTGTGGCACCACGACGACGACACCGGCATCACTCCGAACGACCGCCGTACCTGGTCGCAGTGGCGTGGCTTCCCCCGCGTGGTGACCTACGTCGGTGAGGGCCCCGCGCGGACCAAGACCGAAACCCTCTACTACCGAGGGATGTACGGCGACAAGCTCGCCAACGGCAGCACCCGCACGACGCAAGTCCAGGGTCTGGAAGGCGGGGCGGTAAACGACTACGACCACTTCAGCGGCTCGCCCCGCGAGACGATCACCTGGCTGGACGGAAACGTCCTGTCCGCGACCGTATACACGATGTGGCGCTCCGAGGCGACGGCCACCCGGGCGGGAAGCCCAGTCGCCGAATCCCGGTACACCCGGGTACGCACGGTGAGTTCCCGCACCGCCACGGACTCGGGTTGGCGGCGCAGCACGTCGACCACCGACTTCGACGACTACGGCATGCCGACCACCCAGGAGGACAGCCCCGACGGCGGCGCCACCGGGGACAAGCGGTGCAGCAAGACCGAGTACATCCGCAACGCCAACCGGTGGTTGCTCACGCCGGTCAAGCGAATCCACGGCTGGGTCGGGGCGTGCTCCACCACGCCCACCGACACCAACCAGATCCTCGGTGACGTCCGGTTCAGCTACGACGGGCAGGCGTACGGCACGGCGCCGGACAAGGGGCTGCTCACCGCGAGCGAGAAGATCGTCGACTTTGCCGGCGGCAACCGCACCTACCAGCAGGTGGGGACAGCCAAGTACGACCTTCGGGGCCGCACGACCGAGGTCACCGACATCGCCGGGAAGAAGACGACGACCGCGTACGTCCCGGCCACCGGTGGGCCGGTCACCCAGCGGACGACCACCAACCCGTTGCAGTGGACCACGACGGTGGACCTCGACCCGGCCACCGGCCTCGCGCTCAAGAGCACCGACGTCAACAACTACGTCACCGAGTACACCTACGATGCCCTGGGCCGCGCCCTCCAGGTGTGGTTGCCCAACCGGCAGCGGGCGAACAACCCCACCACGCCGTCGACCAGCTATGCCTACACGCTGTCGAAGACGGCGCCGTCGTACGTGGTGACCACCGCGGTGAACGCTCTCGGTGGTAGCGACACCTCGTACATGATCTTCGACGCGCTGGGCCGCCAGCGGCAGACGCAGGAACCGGCCCATCGCAGCGGCCGGATCATGACCGAGACGTTCTACGACGCGGCCGGTCGCATCTACAAGTCCAACTCGGCCTACTACGACTCCGGCGCGATCGACACCTCGACCATCAGATCGCGGCTCGACCAGGACGTGCCGAGCCAGACCCAGGCGATCTACGACAACGCCGGCCGACAGACTCACTCCCTGCTTCTCGGCTCGGTCGCGAGCGTCCAGGTCGAGAAGGCCAGAACCTCGACCACGTATCACGGTGACCACGTCACCGTGGAGCCTCCGGGCGGGCAGGCCGCCACCACGGTATGGACCGACCCGTACGGCCGGACGGAGAAGCTCTGGCAGTACCACGGGCGGACCGCCACCGGGACCTACGACGAGACCATGTACACCTACCACCCGGTGGGGCAGTTGGCCACCGTCAAGGACCCGTCCGGCAACACCTGGTCCTACGCCTACGACATCCAGGGCCGGTTGATCTCGTCGAGCGACCCGGACGCCGGCACGTCCACCAGGAAGTACAACACCCTCGGGGAGTTGGAGAGGACTACCGACTCCCGCCCCGACACGCCTGACCTCTGGTACGCCTACGACGAGGTCGGACGGCTACGCACCACCCACGAGGGCAGCCTGACGGGGCAGAAGCGCACGGAGTTGACCTACGACTCGCCGGTCAAGGGCATCGCCACGTCGTCGTCGCGGTGGATCGGGTCCGAGGAGTACCGCTCCGAGGTCGTGACTGTCGACAAGATGTACAACACGACGCAGACCAAGCTCACCCTCCCGGCGTCGCAGGCCGGCTTCTGCGGTATCGGCAAGGTCACCTGTAGCTTCACGTCCAAGGCGACCTTCCTGGGCGATGGCTCACCCAACACGCTCACCATTCCGGCCGCGGGTGGCCTCGACCAGGAGGTGCTGAACTACAAGTACGACACCACGTACGCGATGCTGGACCGGTTGGCGACCGACTACATCGACGCCACCTACTACGTGGTCGACGCCGGCTACAGCGACCTGCACGAACTGAACACCATCACCCGCGCCACCGCGCTGACGGGTGCGAAGTCGGTCCAGAGCAAGAACTCGTACGACGAGACCACGGGCCGGGTCAGCAGCAGTTCGGTGACCCGCTCAGTCGCCCCGTCTTATGTGCTGAACACGTTCTACGACTACGACGCCAGCGGCAATATCACCAAGATCGACGACAACACGGGTACCCGTCCCCGCGACACCCAGTGCTTCACCTACGACCACCAGCGCCGGCTCACCGAGGCGTGGACTCCGGCTTCCTTCGACTGCACGGCGAAACCGCAGACCGAGACCCAACTGGGCGGCCCGGCACCGTACTGGCAGCAGTGGTCGTTCGGCGCGCCGAACGACCCGGAGGGCCGCATCGGCAACCGTCGCACCCAGATCGAGCGCGGGACCCCGACGGGGACGGTGACGACGTCCTACTCCTACCCGACGGCGGGCACGCCGCAGTCGCACCGGCTCAACGGGTGGAGCAGGACCGACAACACCGGCACCACCACCGGCTCGTACACCTACGACGAGGCCGGCAACACGAAGAGCCGGCCAGGCAGGTCCGGGCAGCAGAGCCTCACCTGGGACGTCGAGGGGCACCTGGCCTCGGTGACCGACAGCACCGGTACCAGCTCCTACATCTACGACGCAGGCGGCAACCGGCTCATCGCCACCGATCCCACCGGAAGCACCCTGTTCCTCGGTGATCAGGAGATCCGCAAGAACGGCACCACGGGGCAGGTGACGGCCACCCGCTACTACTCGTTCGGCGGGGAGGTGGTCGCGCAGCGCACCGTCACCGGCATCACCTGGCTGGCCAGTGACCACCAGGGGACCTCGCAGGTCAGCGTCGCCAACGACACGAACCAGACCATCACCCAGCGCCGTCAGACGCCGTACGGGTCGCCCCGGGGTGCGGCGGTTACCTGGCCCAACCAACAGGGGTTCCTCGGTGGTTATCAGGATCCCACCGGCCTGACCCATCTCGGAGCCCGTGAATACGACCCGACCATCGGCCGGTTCATCTCGGTCGACCCGATCAACGACCCGGGCAACCCGCAGCAGTTGTCCGCCTACACCTACGCGTCGAACAACCCGGTCACGTTCAGCGACCCGAGCGGTCTGATCATCCCCGAGTACCTCAACCCGACGGCCAACAACATTGTTGTTTGCAGCGGCCTCGGGGGCTATGCGTGCCAGAACTACGCGGAGGGCAAGACCGGCCAGGGCCATGGTCCCAGTCGCAACGACGGCAGTGGGGGGCCGACGAAGAAGACCGGCCGACAGAAGACGCACGAGTCCCTTGAGGCGTGTGGCCTTTTCCTCATCGGTCTGGGCGCGGGATGTGACGGCGTCAACGCGGTCATTTACGCCACCGAAGGAAACTGGCGGGAGGCCGCGCTGTCCGGCGTCTCGGTCGTGCCCGGACTCGACTGGGCCTGCAAGCTCGGCAGGTGGTGCAAGAAGGTCATCGACTGGGGAGCCGACAAGGCCGGCGCAGTCGTGGCGCGCATCAGGTGGGGCAAGCCCCCGTCGATCAACCCGGCGGCCGAGGCCAAAGAGATGGCCTTGCTGAAGAAGGAGATCCGGGAGACTCCGCGGCCACCGGCACCGAAGACGCCCGAACCTCCGAAAAAGGAGCCCGTCGCGCCAGCCAAGGGCAAGACCGGCGGAAACAACGGCGGAGGCGCACCCAGCTCCAAGGGCGGCTGCCCGACACACAGCTTCTCGCCGGACACCCCGGTCCTCATGGCCGACGGGACGACGCAGCCGATCGCCGAGGTACGTGAGGGCGACCAGGTCCTCGCCCACGACCCCGAGCGGGGGGCCACCAGTGCCCAGACGGTGGAAAAGCTGCACATCAACCAGGACGACGCCCTGACCGACCTGGTCGTCCGCGATGGCAAGGGCGCTGTGTCGACAATCGACACCACGCAGCACCACCCGTTCTGGAGCGTCACCCGCAAGCAGTGGGTCGGCGCGGGTGAGCTCAAGGCCGCCGAAGGGCTGCTCGCGGCGGACGGGTCGACGGTAGACGTCGTCAAGGTCCGCAACTTCAGCGGCAGTGAGGTGATGCGCGACCTGACGGTCTCCGTCTTCCACACGTACTATGTGGTGGCCGGCGCCACCCCGGTCCTCGTACACAACTGCGGCGATGCAGCGAAGCACAGCGTGGATAACCTTGCGGACTCGCTAGACGACAATGTCGTATTCCATTACACGTCCGAAGGCAGCCACGCCAAAATCATGGACGGCGGTGTGGTAACTGCAAACGCAAAGGGCGTCACATACTTCACAAGGGAGATGCTTAGCTCCAAGGAAACAAGCAACGCACTCTTCATGGGAAGGGGCGGGGACCGAGGAACCCACCTGATCGCGTTTAGGTTGCCCGCTGGGACTAGACTGGTGCCCGGCTCACAGCCCAACGAGCTAATGCACACGGGGTCGTTCAGATTCACGCTCGATGACGTGGTTTTCCATGGCCCGAATCCATTCGGATGATGAGGAAGTATGTTCGAGATCGACAACATCGACGAGCTTTACGCACTTCAGAAGGGCTTGATGGAGATCCGCTTCAACGCGGCCGATGTGGATTGGGCGGTGAAAGGTAGTCCGTTCCTGAGTCGCGTACATGAGCGGCTAGTTGAGACGATCATTGCGTATCACGAAGAAGTGGGGGAGTCGCGGAAAGCGCAAGGTTGGCGTGATTGGCGTCGCTTTGAAGCGCGAGCAATGGAACGCCCTGCCGTGCGCGCTTACCTAGCCAAAATGTGGGGTGAGTTACCCACGCCGGAAGCCAAAAGAGAGGCTGTGGTCGATCAAATGCGCCCGTTCGTCTTCTCGGCTGAGAACGTAACTGAAATGATCGCCGAAATCGAAGCAGAGTCGAGCAAGCGGTCGGCTATTTGATTTCCAAACGTTCGATTGATCCGGAGTTGTAAAGCATCGGCGGACCACTCCGTATGGTGCAGGTTCAGTGACGTCGCGCGCCGGGGTGCATGGTTGTGCACCCCGGTTGCTGTCACGACTGATGTCAGATATTTGGAACGCATATCTGAGGTTGCTCACCATGGTTCCCGCCGTGCTGCTGGGCGCGGCGGCTGCCGTGGCGACGGTGTGGCTGGCCGCGCATCTGGTGCGGTATCTGCTGGCCGACGCGGAGATCCGGCCGGCGTTGCGCGTCGGTTGGCGGATCCGGTGGACGTGGCGGCGCACCGCCGTGCGGGTGGGCCTGGTGCAGACCGAACGCGTCCGTCCGCCGTTGTGGTCGTCTCGGCCGCAGACGGTGGTGGTGCGGCGGGAGTTGGTTCCGGCGGTCCGGGTACGGGCGCGACGCTGGGGTGTCGAGGTCGACGCCTCGACGGTCGGCCGGCTCGGCCTGGCCGAGTTCCAGAACGCCGCCGGGCATCTCGCCGACGCGTGGCGCGTGCCGCAGGTGCGGGTAGCGCAGGTCCGTCCGGGTCTGGTCCGGCTGCGGGCACTGCTGGTCGACCCGCTCACCCAACCGACCGCCTGGGACGGGCAGACCACGACCGCCGACCACCTGGAGACATGGTCGGCGGGTGTTGACGCTGACAGTCAGCCGGTCACCATCCGTTCCTCCGGGGTGTCGGGGGTGGTGGTCGCGGGGTTGGCCGGCTTCGGGAAGACCTCGCTGCTAAACGCCCGGTTCTGTCAACTCGCGGCGAGTTCGGCGGTGCAGTTCGTGTTGATCGATGGCAAGGGCGGCAGCGCTACCGCACACGGCAGGACATCGACCGGCGCGAGGCCGGCGACAACTGGACCGAGACCGGGCTCGTATTCGCCAACACCACGGGCGGGCCGATGGACCCGGCCGCGGTGCACCACCACCACCAGGCCATCTGCGAACTCGCCGACGTCCGCTACATCCGCTTCCACGACCTGCGACACACCTGCGCCACGCTGCTGCTCGAACAGGGCGTGGACCTGGTGACGATCAAGGACCTGCTCGGCCACGCGCAGATCCACACCACCGCCGACATCTACTCCCACGTCCGGCTCCGCCTGCAACGCCACGCCGTCGAGTCCATGGACCAGGCGCTGCAACCCGACCAGCCCGACGACGACCACAACCTCGGCTCCGACGACTGAGCCGACCGAGAACGCGCCCCGCCGGGATCACCGCCCCGGCGGGGCGCTCTCGCCCTGGCGGCCGTCGGCTGGTTCGTATGGCCAGGTAAAGAACCGGCGGTATAGCGTCCCCGACGTGGTGGCCGGCATGTCCACGCACGCCTCGACGAAGAACCGCGACAGGTAGAGCATCAGCGACACCCGCGCCCCGGCGAACTCGGCCAACAGTTGACGTTTGCGGCTGAGACACGGCCACGCCTGCCCACACCCGGCACAGGTCCAGGCCGGGCGAACCGGCAGGTGCATCGACATCGCTGCTCAACCCTCCGGAGACGTACGTGGTCTACGGTGTGAGGGCCGGGCACGCACCCGGGTATGAAGAATGCCGATCTTCGTGCCCGTCCCGGCCCTCCCGGAACAGCACCAGCCAGGTCCGGACTCGATGCACGTCCCCGCTGGGCCTGCCACCAGGATCAGGGGAGAGAGATGACCATGGAAGCAGGCGAGGGTCTTCCCTCGTCTACACCCGACACCGCCGACCTCGGCGCTCACCTGCGCGCCGCCCGCGAGGCCGCCGGGCACAGCCTCGCCGGGATGGCCGTGCTCACCCACTTCAGCAAGTCCTACCTCGGCCTCGTCGAAACCGGCCGCCGCCCTGCCACCCCCGACGTCGTCGAACGCTACGAACAGGTCCTCGGCGTGCCGATCGGCACCCCACACGACCCGGTCCGCCGCACCCACGAATGGCTCATCGGCAACCCGCCCGCCACCCGCTGCCTGCGCGCCGATCGTCGCATCGGCGTCGGCCAGATCCGAACGTTGGAAGCCAGGGTGGTGGAACTACGGCACCTCGACGACACCGTCGGCAGCCGCACCCTGCTACCCGTCATCCGCGCCGAACTCGACCAGGCCGAACACCTCGCCCGCACCGCCTCCTACACCGACACTTCCGGTAAGCGGCTGTACACCGTGATCGGTGAACTGGCCCAACTCGCCGGCTGGGTCGCCAGCGACGCCGGCCACTACCCCGACGCCCAACGCCTCTACCTGTCCGGCGTCACCGCCGCCGAAACAGCCGGCGACCGAGCACTGGGCGCGCAACTGCTTTCCAGCCTCGCCTACCAGATCACCAACATCGGCAAACGCGACGACGCCCTCCTCATCGCCCGCTCCGCCGTCACCGGCGCACCCCACGCCAGCCCGCTCGTGCGGGCGCTGCTGCTGGAACGCCTCGCCTGGGCCGCCGCCCGCCTCCGCGACACCGACACCACCCGCCGCGCCCTCGACGCCGTCAACGACGCCTACGACCAGCACTCCGACGGCGCCGCCGAACCCGAATGGGTGTACTGGCTCAACCGCGCCGAGATCGACGTCATGGCCGCCCGCTGCCTCATCGAACTCGGCACCCCAGCCGCCGCCGAACCCCTGCTCACCCGCGCACTCGGCGCCTACAACCACGACCACGCCCGCGAAGTCGCCCTCTACCAAACCTGGCTCGCCGAAGGCCACGCCAGAGCAGGCGACCTCGACGCCGCCTGCGCCGTCCTGCGCCGCATCGACACCACCGCCATCGACGCCGGCTCCACACGCCTCCACCGCCGCATCGCCGCCGTGGATCGCCTCATCGACCGCCGCGCACAGAAGAAGTCCGCCAACAGGACCAGACGACCGACCGAGTAGACGGCCAACAGACCCCCCGCTCGGCCCGACGTGCGCCCACGTTGCTGTCACGACTGCTGTCAAAATCGCCGACAATCGATGAGCTGGCGGCGGGTGGTTGAGCATACGCCCAGCTCCCTGCCAAGATCGACGCCATGACTTCGCCGCAGCCGCCGTAGCAACGCCACACGTACTATGTGGTGGCCGGCAACACTCCGGTACTCGTGCACAACTGCGGATCTGAGGCTAGAGCCGCAGCGCGATCAGCGCCCGAAGACGCCACGATGACTGCCGCAGCCCGGTTTCGAGGGACCGACATGGTTTCGATCGGCCACTCTGGCCATTCGTCCCGTCCAGCCTATTTCGAGCCCGAGATCGATTCCGCTCTTGCGGATGGCGGGCAGATTGCGGGCCGAGGGGCCGACAACTGCGCGGAGATTCGGGCTTGCAACGCTCTTATCGCAGAGCACGGAGCGGCGTTCGAGGCTCGAGCCGGACGCTCGCTACGTTTGAGTGACATCGAGTTCTTGACTGTTCGCAATGCAACTGGTGTCTCGGAGGCGGCATGCCTATCCTGTCAAAGTGTCCTCGTGCGGCGTGGAGCGACTGACCTGTCAAGGTGAACTATGCATGAAGCAGAACTGTTCGGGTTCCTCGGCTCGTTCAATTCGAGGGCGGCTGGTGGGTTGCCTGAAATAGAAGTTGTCGCGGCGAATCTGAAGCGGGCAGGATTTGAGTGTCACGAGGAGGGTCACGCATTCTTGGGTCAATACATCGGCCTGACGGTTGAGCATCCTCCAACCCTCCTCATCGCAGGGGAAAGGATTGCGAGCTGGACTCGGTTTGAACCGTCGGCCGTATGTACAGTGCGGGACGCGAGAATATCCCGGCGCTGTGCGACAGTGGCTGGCGTCGCTCTCATGCCAGTTGGAGTCGACAGCTTTCATTTGACCATATATTCAGGGAGTGATGGCAGGTTTTACGCGGGATTCGATTCCTCGGTCTACCGATATGGGAATAGTCGGAACGACATGTTCTCGATGATGAAGAATGGAGTCCGCCCATCCTTCTTGGGCGACTGGGCGGCTCAGTGAGCCTGTGGCGGCGGGGCTTATTGAGCTTTCCCGCTCAGGGTGCCCGGAGTGGTTGGATGCGTCCAAGCCGCCACCGCCACAACTCACAGCTATGCTATTGCTGCGCAACGTGAGTGGGCGTGGAGACGAATGCCTCCGGTTGTGGAGTGGGCTGCCCTAGGTAGCTACTCCGCGGGCAGGAGGCGTTCGGCTTCCCATGCCAACGCTGCCCTGAGTGCCGGCGCGTCTTCGGTTGTGTCTCATCGGGGTGAGGGTGACATGCTGAGTAGTGCCCTGGCTTCCGCTGGCTGCCACGAAGAGGTGGGTCGCCGAGGGGGCGGCGTTACGGGGGCATGTCCGTCGTGGCCGAAGATTTGCCCTGTTCGGCCCTACGTGGCCTCTTGGTGCACCCGTTGGTCGGCGGCCTGCGGATCGGTCAAGTGGTGCACCTCAGCGGGGCGGGTTCGACGGTAGCGAGTGCCAGCAGGCGTCGAGCCTCACTAGGCGACCGTCGCGCCCAACTCACGAGATGCGACGATCCGATGACGCGAGATAGTCCGTGCGAGCTGGGACGATGTCCACCGGACCCGAATGGCGCGGCTGGAGCCGGTCGCATACCGTGCCGGTCGTGGACGGACGACGGAGCTATCCCGAGGATGAGCAGGGGTCGCGATGGGGCGACCGCGGATACGAGTCGGACTGGCGCGCCGCGGGTGAGCCCCGCTACCGCGACGACGACTACCGCACGCCGGAGCAGCGGGCCGGTGAGAGCCGGTACGCCGAGCCGGGCCGGTACTCCGCCGCCGACCCGCTGGTGGACGACACGAGCAGTTGGCGGTCGCAGCGGCCCGACGACCCGGAGGTCTCCGGTGAGCTGCCCGGGACGCGGGCCGGCCGGCGGGCAGCCCGCGAGTCCGCGGACGATTCGCTCGCCGCGGTGTCCCGCAGCGGTGTGGACGCGCTCGGCACCGCCGCGCACGGCAACCCGCTGAGCGCGG
The DNA here is from genome assembly GCF_001905625.1 of Micromonospora sp. TSRI0369. Lineage (NCBI taxonomy): Bacteria > Bacillati > Actinomycetota > Actinomycetes > Micromonosporales > Micromonosporaceae > Micromonospora > Micromonospora sp. TSRI0369. The sequence continues at coordinate 357,244 of NZ_LIVU01000006.1, read as the reverse complement.
TGCCGGCGAGCCCGCTCGGCGCCCCGGCCCCCGACGGCGCGTCCCGTACCGGCGGCGACCCGTACGGCCTGGCCGCTCACAACGCCGATCCGCGCGGTGGCGGTAACGCGCTGGCCCTCGGCGGCGCTGCCGGCCAGGCCGGTCCGGGGCCGCTCGGCGGCTACCCGATCGTGGACACCGGCCGTTCGGCCGAGCCGCCGGCGACCGGTGGGGCGGACCCGTCGGCCGCGGCGCGGCTCAATCCCGGCGAGGCGACTCCGCTGCGGATCGGTGAGCGCCCGGCCGGTCCGGCCGAGCCGGCGGCGACCCCGAACCCGCTGGAGATGCCGACCGGCCCGATGCCGGCACTCATGCCCCGGCCGGAGGGTCCGCCGCCCGGTGACGGCGTGTACCGGACCCGGCGTCCGGCGCTGGCGGTGCTGCTGGCGGTGATGGTGCTGGTGCTGGAGGTGCCGGCGGTGCGGGTGTTGCTGCACGGCCTGTTCGGCGACCCGGTGTCGACGTCGCACGTGGTGGTGGGCATGTTCCTGGTGGTCGGGCTGCCGATCTTCGGCACCGGCCTGTACGGGCTGCGTACCGGCGGGCTGGCGCTCGCCGACGGCAGCCGGGGCTGGCTGCGCCCGCCGACCGCCTACCTCACCGTCGGGCTGGTCCTCTTCCTCGCCGCCGCCCTCGCCGCGGGCTGAGCTTTCGCTGAACCAGTACGCCGGAGTGGCGGTGTCACCGACAGGTCGATGCCGCCACTTCGCCGTACTGGAGACGATCAAGCGAGACGATCAAGTCGAGGCGGCCTTCCGCACCCGAGGGCCGTGCGGCGGACAGGGCGCGTACACTGGTCGACTGGCGACCGCCTCGCGCGGTCGACCTCGCGTGCCCTCTCCACGGTCTCCTCCGTGGGGCGACGGCCTCCCTGGTCCCGGTTCTTCACCCGGGCCCACCCAGGCCGGCGACCGGGCGCCAGGCGTCCGGTCGCCGACCGGACGGACAACCAGGGACAAAGTAGGAGTAACCCACCATGGCCGTCGTGACCATGCGTCAGCTGCTGGAAAGCGGTGTGCACTTCGGGCACCAGACCCGGCGCTGGAACCCGAAGATGAAGCGCTTCATCTTCACCGAGCGCAACGGTATCTACATCATCGACCTGCGCCAGACGCTCGACTACATCGAGAAGGCGTACGAGTTCGTGCGCACCACCGTCGCCGGTGGCGGCAGCATCCTGTTCGTCGGCACCAAGAAGCAGGCCCAGGAGGCCATCGCCGAGCAGGCGACCCGGGTCGGCCAGCCGTACGTCAACCACCGCTGGCTCGGTGGCATGCTGACGAACTTCCAGACCGTGTACAAGCGGCTGCAGCGGATGAAGGAGCTGGAGGCCCTGGGTGACCTGAGCGGCACCGCCGCCGGTTACACCAAGAAGGAGACGCTCCAGCTCTCCCGCGAGAAGATCAAGCTCACCAAGACCCTCGGTGGTCTGCGGGACATGCAGAAGCTCCCGGCCGCGGTCTGGATCGTCGACACCAAGAAGGAGCACATCGCCGTCGACGAGGCCCGCAAGCTGGGCATCCCGGTGATCGCCGTGCTCGACACCAACTGCGACCCGGACGAGGTCGACTTCCCGATCCCGGGCAACGACGACGCCATCCGCTCGGCCGAGCTGCTGACCAGGGTCGTCGCCGCCGCCGTCGCCGACGGTCTGATCGCCCGCTCCGGCCGTAACCGGGGCGCGGACGAGAAGCCCGAGGCCGGCCAGGTCGCCGCCGACGAGCCGCTGGCCGAGTGGGAGCGCGAGCTGCTCGAGGAGCCGAAGAAGGCCGACGAGCAGCCCGCCGCCGCGCAGCCGGAGCCCGCCGCCGCCGAGCAGCCCGCCGCTGCCGAGCAGCCGGCGACCGCCGCCGCGGAGTGATCTCGCCGTCGCGTCCCCACCGTCCGGATCCCCGGCGGTGGGGCGCGACGGGTACGCCGGGTCAGCACCGGCCCGGAACCGGGTAACCAGCACCCCAGACCACCTCACTGACACCGAAGAGAGAGTCATGTCCAACTTCACCGCCGCGGACGTCAAGAAGCTCCGCGACCTCACCGGCGCCGGCATGATGGACTCCAAGAAGGCGCTGACGGAGGCCGAGGGCGACTTCGACAAGGCCGTCGAGATCCTGCGCGTCAAGGGCGCCAAGGACGTCGGCAAGCGGGCCGGCCGCACCGCCGCCAACGGGCTCGTCGCCCACTCCGGCCAGGCGCTGCTCGAGCTCAACTGCGAGACGGACTTCGTCGCCAAGAACGACGCCTTCATCGCGCTGGCCCAGCAGCTCGTCGAGCACGGCGTGGCCAGCGGCGCCACCAACGCCGAGGAGCTGCTCGCCAGCAGCATCGACGGCAAGAGCGTGGCCGACCTGATCCAGGAGCAGTCCGCCAAGATCGGCGAGAAGCTGGTGCTCAACCGCTTCGCCAAGCTCGACGGCACCACCGCTGTCTACATGCACCGCAAGAGCCAGGACCTGCCCCCGGCGGTCGGCGTGCTCGTGGAGTTCACCGGCAAGACCGACGAGGCGGCGGACGCCGACGCGCGCGCCGTGGCCATGCAGATCGCCGCGATGCGGCCGAAGTACCTCACCCGCGACGAGGTGCCGGCCGAGACCGTCGAGTCGGAGCGGCGCATCGCCGAGCAGACCGCCCGCGAGGAGAACAAGCCCGAGGCGGCGCTGCCGAAGATCGTCGAGGGCCGGGTCAACGCCTTCTTCAAGGACTTCGTCCTGCTGGAGCAGGCGTCGGTCGCCGACAACAAGAAGACCGTCAAGCAGGTGCTGGCCGACGCCGGCATCGAGGTGACCCGCTTCCTGCGGTTCGAGGTCGGCCAGGCCTGAGCCGCCGCGCCGGGCCTTCCGGGCCCGGGCACAGGGGAAACGTCGACGAGGAGGCCGCCGGTGTACGTGACAGGCACCGCGGCCTCCTCGTCACATAGGGTCGGCAAGGGCACGTACGCGACGCTCGCGCGATGCGCGGGGAGAAGGGGCGGGGCGGATGACGCAGGTTGTGAGTGACCGGAGCCTGGCGATGGAGGATCCGACCGCGCCTCCTCCCGGTCGGTCCCGCCGGGTGGTGCTGAAGCTCTCCGGTGAGGTCTTCGGCGGCGGCGCGATCGGCGTCGACCCCGACGTCGTGCAGGGCATCGCCCGGCAGATCGCCACCGTGGTACGCCGCGGCGTGCAGGTCTCCGTGGTGGTCGGCGGCGGCAACTTCTTCCGCGGCGCCGAGCTGCAGAAGCGGGGCATGGACCGGGCCCGCGCCGACTACATGGGCATGCTCGGCACGGTCATGAACTGCCTGGCCCTCCAGGACTTCCTGGAGAAGGAGGGCATCGAGACCCGGGTGCAGACCGCGATCACGATGGCCCAGGTCGCCGAGCCGTACATCCCGCTGCGGGCGATCCGGCACCTGGAGAAGGGCCGCGTGGTCATCTTCGGCGCGGGCGCCGGCATGCCGTACTTCTCCACCGACACGGTGGCCGCCCAGCGGGCGCTGGAGATCCGCGCGGACGTGGTGCTGATGAGCAAGAACGGCGTGGACGCGGTGTACACCGCCGACCCCCGGATCGACCCGACCGCGAGCAAGCTCGACTCGATCACCTTCTCCGAGGTGCTGCGCCGCAACCTGCGGGTGGCCGACGCCGCGGCGTTCAGCCTCTGCATGGAGAACGGCCTGCCGATGCTGGTCTTCGGCGCCCAGGGCGACGACACCATCGTCCGGGCCGTCGCCGGTGAGAAGATCGGCACCCTGATCACCGCCTGACCGGCCCGCCGGATCGACAAGCGGTCCCTCTGCCACGGCGGCACCCGCACTACCCACGACGAGCGACAGAAGGAGGCGAGGAGACCGGTGATCGACGACACCCTCCTCGAGGCGGAGGAGAAGATGGAGCGTGCCATCGAGCACGCCAAGGAGGAGTTCGGCGGGATCCGTACCGGTCGCGCCAACGCCGCCATGTTCTCCCGGATCGTCATCGACTACTACGGCAGCCCGACCCCGCTGCCGCAGATGGCCTCCATCGCGGTGCCCGAGCCCCGCATGGTGATCATCAAGCCGTACGACAACTCGCAGCTGGGCGCCATGGAGAAGGCGATCCGCGACTCGGACCTCGGGGCCAACCCGAACAACGAGGGCAACCAGCTCCGCATCGTCCTGCCGCAGATGACCGAGGAGCGGCGCCGGGAGATGATCAAGGTCGCCCGGCAGAAGGGCGAAGAGGCCAAGGTCGCCGTCCGCAACATCCGCCGCAAGGCCAAGGAAGAGCTGGACCGCCTGGTCAAGGACGGCGAGGTCGGCGAGGACGAGGGCCGGCGCGCGGAGAAGGAACTGGACGACCTGACCCACCGTTTCGTCGCAGGAGTCGACGAGCTGGTCAAGCACAAGGAGAGCGAGCTGCTCGAAGTCTGAGCGCGCGCGTACCCCGCACGGCACCGCCGCCGTCGCCCGCACGGGCGGCGGCCCGGTGCCGTCGTCGTGCCCGGCGGCGCACACCCTCGGGGCTCCGGCGGGTGCAGTAGGCTCGGCACGATTCCCGACCACCACGGGGTGAACGGCGGGGGTCGCCCGGCCGTCGGTCGGTCAACAGGAAGTCTCACGCCGGTAGGGGATGGTTTTGGTCTTGCGTCATGTGGTGGCTCTCGTACCGGCTGCCGGTGCGTGATGTCCCACCCCGACCCCTACGGCAGCACCGAGCCGCGTGGCTGGGACCGTCCGGCCCCCGCCCTGCCCTGGCCGGACACCGACCTGGAACCCGGCCCCTGGCGGCCCGGTCCGGCGGCGCCCGCCCACCCCGCCGAGCCGGACACCTACGCCCGCCCGGACGCGTACGACACGTACGCCGGCCCCGACAACACGTACGCCGGGCCGTACCCGACGACGTCGCGGCACCACGACGGACCCGGCCGGTACGACGGACCGCAGGCCGGCGACCGCGGCCGGCCCGGCGGGCCGGAGCACGGCGGCCCGTGGGGTGAGCCGCCCCGCGACGACGAGTACCCGACCGCGCAGATCGCGCCGGTGCGGGACGAGCCCACCGACCAGATCCCGGCGGTACGCGACGAGCCCGAGCCCGAGCCGCAAACCGGCCGGCGGGGCCGGGGGCGGCGGCGGGCGAGCGCGGAGCGACCGCCGACCGTCGTGCCGAAGACGTCCCGGGCGGGGCGCAACCTGCCGGCCGCGATCGGCGTCGGGGTGGCCCTCGGCGCCGCGGTGGTGGTGCCGCTGTTCTTCTTCATGCCGGCGTTCCTCGCCGTGCTCGCGACAGCGGTCGGGATCGGCATCTGGGAGATGGCCCGGGCGGTACGCCGCAGCGGCGCCCACCCGCCGCTGGCGCCGCTGGTAGCCGGTGGCGTGATCACTGTGGGCCTGGCATGGTTCGCCGGCCCGGACGCGCTCTGCCTCGGCCTGCTGGTCACGGTGCTGGGCACGATGATCTGGCGGCTGGGCGACGGGCCGGGTAACTACCAGCGCGACCTCACCGCGGCCACCCTGATCGCGGTGTACGTGCCGTTCCTCGCCGGGTTCGCGGCCATGCTCGCGGCGGCGCCGGGCGACGGGCACCTGCGGGTGCTCGTGACGCTGGTCGCGGTGGTGCTCTCCGACACCGGCGGGTACGCGGCCGGGGTGACGTTCGGCAAGCATCCGATGGCGCCCACGATCAGCCCGAAGAAGTCCTGGGAGGGCTTCGCCGGCTCGGTGGCCGCCGCGGCGGCGGGCAGCGCGGTGCTGTTGTGGGTGTTGTTCGACGTGGCGCCCTGGTGGGGCGCGCTGTTCGGGATGGCGATCTCGGTCTCCGCGGTGCTCGGCGACCTCGCCGAGTCGATGATCAAGCGGGATCTCGGCGTCAAGGACATGAGCAACCTGCTGCCCGGGCACGGCGGTCTGATGGACCGGCTCGACTCGGTCCTGTTCGCGGTGCCGGTGGCCTACCTGCTGCTCGCCGTGTTCGTCCCGGTGGTGAGCTGAGGCATGCGTCACGGCGGCGACCCGTGGCGGGCCGGGCGGCCGGGGGCGATTCGACACGTACGGACGGGTGCGTCCGGGCGGGAGCGTGTCAGACTGGACGCGCCATGACGAGTCTTCCGCTGATCTCCGTAGACCCCGACGCCCGCGGCCGCCGACCCTCGATGCCCCCGCGCCACCTCGCCGACCTGGACCTGCCCGGCCGGCAGGCGCTCGTCGCCGAGCTGGGCGAGCCGGCGTTCCGCGCCAAGCAGGTCTCCAACCACTACTTCGGCCGCCTCGTGCGCGACCCGGAGCGGATGACCGACCTGCCGGCGGCGACCCGGGAGCGGCTGGCCGGCACGCTGCTGCCCACCCTGCTCACCCCGGTGCGCGAGCTGGCCTGTGACGACGGCGCGACCCGCAAGGCGCTCTGGCGGCTGCACGACGGCTCGCTCGTGGAGAGCGTGCTGATGGGCTACCCGGACCGGGTGACCGTCTGCATCTCCAGCCAGGCCGGCTGCGGCATGGCCTGCCCGTTCTGCGCGACCGGCCAGGCCGGGCTGACCCGTAACCTGTCCACCGCGGAAATCGTCGACCAGGCGGTCTACCTGGCCGGGGTGGCCGCGTCCGGCGCGGTGGCCGGCTCGCCGCCGCGGCTGTCGCACGTGGTGTTCATGGGCATGGGCGAGCCGCTGGCCAACTACTCGCGGGTGGTGGCGGCGATCCGCCGGCTGGTCGCTCCGGCGCCGGAGGGTCTGGGCCTGTCGCAGCGGCACATCACCGTCTCCACCGTCGGGCTGGTCCCGGCGATCCGGCGACTGGCCAGCGAAGACCTCTCCGTGACCCTTGCGTTGTCGCTGCACGCCCCCGATGATGAGCTGCGCGACGAACTCGTCCCGGTCAACCAGCGCTGGAAGGTGTCCGAGGTGCTGGACGCGGTGTGGGACTACGCGGCCACGACGGGGCGTCGCGTGTCCATCGAATACGCGATGATCAAGGACGTGAACGACCAGCCGTGGAGAGCAGATCTGCTCGGGCGGCTGTTGGCCGGCAAGCTGGCCCACGTGAACCTGATCCCGCTCAACCCGACTCCGGGCAGCCGCTGGGACGCCAGCCCGAAGCCGGTCGAGCGGGAGTTCGTCCGGCGGTTGCGCGACGCCGGGGTGTCGACCACCGTGCGGGACACCCGGGGGCGCGAGATCGACGGGGCGTGTGGCCAACTCGCCGCCGCCGGGGACACGGACGGCGACTCACGCGCGGCAACGGCGTAGCGGTACGAGACCAGGAGACATAGTGGCGAGTCAGGGTCAGCGTTTCCGGCGTAAGGCGCTCCGCCGGGGATACAAGGTCGACGAGGTCGACGCCTTCCTGGACCGGGTCGAGGCGACACTCGCCGGTCAGCCGGTCGGCGCGCCCGTGGCCTCCCAGGAGGTCCACGACGTCGTCTTCCGGGTCCGCTTCAACGGCTACGACGAGTGGCAGGTGGACCTGCACCTCGACCGGGTCGAGCGGCAGCTCGCCGAGCTGGAGGAGCGCGGTGGCGCCCCCGCCGGGCGCGGTGGCGACCCCCGGATGGCCGACCGGCTCGGCCCGCCGATGCGCGACGACCGGGGCATGTCGCCGGTGCCGCAGCCGCCGATGCCGCCCCGGCAGATGCCGGCCCAGCCCGGCCCGCCCGCCGACCGCTACGGCAGCCGCTACGACGAGCCGACCGGCGCGTTCGCCGGCGGGTACGACGGTCCGCGCGGTGGCTACGACGGCCCGCGTGGCCCGGGCGGCCCCGGCCCGATGGGTCCGGGCGCGCCGATCGGGCACGGCGGCCCGCCGCCGCGCGGCCTGCCGCCCGGCCCTGGCGGCTACGGCCAGGACACCGGCCCGGGCGGGTACGGCCAGGACAGCGGTCCCGGCGGGTACGGCCAGGACAGCGGCCCGGGCGGCTACGGCCAGGACAGCGGCCCCGGCGGGTACGGCCAGGAGGAGCGCTTCGACGGCTTCGAGGCGGGCCGGCGCGGGCGTGCCGACATGACCGCCGAGATCCGCATGCCCGAGCGTGAGCTGCGCGGTCGTGGCCCCGGTGGCCCGCCGGCGCTGCCGCAGCAGGGTTACGGCGCGCCGGAGCCCGGTTACGGGCCGCCGGACCCGGGTTACGGACCGTCGGACCAGGGCTACGGCCCGGGCCCTTCGATGACCGGCCCGCCGCTGGTGACCCCACCGGTCGCCGGCCCGCCCATGGTGGGACCGCCGATGGCCGGCCCGCCCGGCAGCGACCTCTACCGGGTCGACCAGATCCGGCGCAGCTTCCAGGTCCGCCGGTTCGGCAGCGGGTACGACCCGGACCAGGTCGACCGGTTCTTCGACACGCTGCTCGGCGGCATGCAGGGCCGCAACCCGATGCCGGTGAACCCGAAGGAACTCGACACGCTGCGCTTCGGGCTGGTGCCCGGCGGCTACTTCGAAGCCGAGGTCGACGCCGCGCTCAAGGACGTGCAGGACATCCTGCTCGGCCGCTGACCCGCCCGGTCACCCGACGACGAAGGGCCCACCCCGTGAGGGGTGGGCCCTTCCGCGTACCGTGGGCGCCGCGCGTCAGGACCGCAGGCCGTTGCGGCGCAGCACGGCGTCGCCGATGACGATGGCGATCAGCAGCCCGGCGATCCCGAACAGCCAGATGTGCTCCACCCGGCCCTCCTCGATCCCGCAGAACGCCATCAGAACCAAGACCAGCGCCGACAGCACCGCGCCGATCCGTCCGGACTTGCGGTGCCCGGGCTTGTGCTGATCTGGCGCGGTTACCGGCTCGTCTCCTGCCACTGTCGGTCCTTCCCTCGCGATCGGATCTCCGATCAGTCTGGCACGCCCTCAACCGGCCCCGGCGCAGGGTCCGGCCTCCGGTGCGCTGGATGACCCGGGCGGGCGACAGCGCTGTTGTCGCGTGACCCGGGCCGTAGGTCCCGTCCGGGTCGGGGCGGTTGGGCACTACCGGCGTCGCGGGACGGCGAGCACACTGCCTCCGGTAGCGTCTTGACGTACACCTGATGCCTTTTTGAGGGGGACTGCGGTGCGAGTGACCGGTACGGGCCATGCCAGCATGCGGATCGACACGGCCGCGGGCAGCATCCTGTGCGACCCGTGGGTCAATCCCGCCTACTTCGCCTCGTGGTTCCCCTTCCCGGACAACTCCCTGCTCGACTGGGAGACCCTCGGCCAGGTCGACTACCTGTACGTGTCGCACCTGCACCGGGACCACTTCGACGCCAAGCACCTGCGCGACTTCGTGTCGAAGGACGCCACCGTCCTGCTCCCCGAGTTCCCCACCTCGGAGATGGAGGACGAGTTCCGGGAGCTGGGCTTCACCAAGTTCCTCAAGGCCCCGAACGAGCAGGTAGTGGAGCTGCCCGGCGGCCTGAAGATCATGATCCAGGCGCTGACCAGCCCGACCGACGGCCCGATCGGCGACTCCTCGCTCTGGGTCGAGTACGACGGCGTCCGGCTGCTCAACCAGAACGACGCCCGCCCGACCGACCTGAGCGTCTTCGCCGAGCTGGGCCACGTGCACGCGCACATGCTGCAGTTCTCCGGCGCGATCTGGTACCCGATGGTCTACGAGCTGCCGCAGGCGGCGAAGACCGCGTTCGGCAAGCAGAAGCGGGACCGGCAGTTCGACCGCACCTGGCGCTACATCGACGACCTGAAGGCCGACCACGTCTTCCCGATCGCCGGCCCGCCGTGCTTCCTCGACGACGAGCTGTGGCAGTTCAACGACATCTTCGGCGACGAGGGCAACATCTTCCCCGACCAGTCGGTGTTCCTCTCCGAGTACGCCAAGGTCGGCGGCACCAACGGCATCGTCCTGCTGCCGGGCAGCGTCTCGGAGATCACCACCGAGGGCGCGACGACCACGCACCCGGTGCCGGTGGAGGAGTTCTTCGCGAACAAGGTCGCCCACCTGGAGGAGATGCGGGAGCGCAAGCGCGGCGTCATCGAGGCCGAGAAGGCGTCCTGGCGGCACCCCGAGGTCGACGTGCTGGGTGAGATGAAGCGCCGGATCGAGCCGCTGCTGGACGAGTCGATCTACCTGGCCAAGGGCGTCGGCGGTCCGGTCCGCTTCGACCTGGTCGGCTACGACGGCGACAGCGTCGAGTCGATCGTGGTGGACTTCCCGGGCAAGGAGGTGCGGCCGTACGCGGACGAGAAGGTCCGTTACCGCTTCCGTACCGAGCGGGCGCTCATCGAGCACCTGCTGCACATCGGCGAGGTCGACTGGGTCAACTCGCTCTTCCTGTCCTGCCGCTTCTCGGCGGCCCGCATCGGCCAGTACAACGAGTTCGTCTACGCCTTCTTCAAGTGCCTCTCCGAGGAGCGTCTCCAGTACGCCGAGGGCTGGTACGACGAGCACGAGCGGGCCGTCGACGCCGAGGACATCACGCTCGACGGCTGGGTGGTGCAGCGGCGCTGCCCGCACCTGAAGGCGGACCTGAGCCGGTTCGGCATCGTCGACGGCGACCAGCTGACCTGCCAGCTGCACGGCTGGAAGTTCGACCTGGCCAGCGGTCGCTGCCTGACCAGCGTCGGGCACAAGATCCGGGCGCACCGCGCGGACGCGGAGACCCCGGCGCCGGCCGGGGAAGCGGCCATCTGACGGTTTCCGCCCCGCCCGCCGCCCCCGGCACGCGACCATCAGGCGTGAGGGGGCGGCGTGACGGGTGCGGACAGGGAACCGGCGTACCGGTTCGGGCGCGGCAGCGAGATGGCGCGCGACGCCTCCCGGGTGGAGGCGTTCAGCGACGCGGTGATCGCCATCGTGCTCACCCTGATGGCCGTCGAACTGCTCGCGTTCGACCCTGACCTGCCGCAGGACGACGGGCTGGCCGCAGTGCTCATGCAGGAGTGGCGGGCCTACCTGGCGTACGTGATCACCTTCGCCATCGTCGGCCAGGTCTGGCTGACCCACCACAACATGTGGCGCTACGTCCGCCGGGTCGACCAGATGCTGCTGGTGCTGAACCTGCTGCTGCTGATGTTCGTGGCGGCGATCCCGTTCACCGCCGACCTGCTCGCGGACAACCTGCGCGGCACCGTCCGCGACCAGCGGCTGACCGCCGCGCTGTACGTGGGCGTGGTGCTCGGCGAGGCGCTCTTCTTCAACCTGAGCTGGTGGTGGGCGCGCCGCCGCGGGCTGCTGCACCCGGATCTCGACCCGAGGCTGGCGAGCGCGGTGGCCCGCCGGTTCCGGCTCGGCCCGCTGCTCTACGTGGTCGCGTTCGCCATCGTGTTCATCGACCCGCTGCTGAGCCTGCTGGCGTACCTGCTGCTGGTCGGCGTCTACCTGGTGCGGGGTCCGGGCGATCTTCCGCCCGCCGGCCAGGAGGCGCCCGACACGCCGTGAGCGTTTGTTAAGAAGGGGCCCTTCCTCTACCTGAGGCGTTAATAGGGGGCCCTTCCTTACATCTCGGCGAGGATGCGGCGGGCCGCGTTGTGGCCGGCCGCGCCGATCACGCTGCCCGCCGGGTGGCAGCCGGCGCTGCCCGCGTACACGCCGTCCACACCCGTCGCGTACGGCATCCGGTCGGCGAACGACACCGTGTTGTCGACGTGGTGGATGTGCCCGCCGGTGATGCCGAAGTGCGCCTCGATGCCGGGCGGCGGCAGGGGTACCGCGTCCGCGACCAGGTCACCGGCGCCCGGGGCGTACCGCTCGCAGATCGCGATCAGCCGCTCCACGTAGCCGGGCAGCGCCGCGTCCCAGGTGGTGCCGGCCAGCTCGTAGGGGACCGACTGCACGAACAACGCCGACGAGTGGTGCCCCGCGTCGTCGGACAGCGACGGGTCGACAGTGGTGTGCAGGTACCACTCGATGGTCGGCTCGTCGGGCAGCCGCCCGGCCCGCACGTCCGCCCACATGCCGCGCAGCGCCGCCATCGGCGACTCGCCGCCGTCGCCGACGAGCGAGGCCGAGCCGGGCAGCAGGTGGATGGTCGAGCCGAACGGGCTCGGCGCGTCCTCCGGCAGACAGGAGAAGCGCGGCAGCCCGGTCAGCGCCAGGTTGAGCTTGAGCGTGGTGCCGGGGCGGCGGACCGCCGCCATCCGCGCGCCCAGCTCCGCCGGAAGCGCGCCGTCGGGCAACAGCTCCATCAGCCGGTACGGGTCGCAGGCGCCGAGCACCACCGGGGCGTCCACCTCCCGCCCGTCGGCGAGTGTCACCCCGGCGGCGGCACCGGAGGCCAGCCGGATCGCGGTGACCGGCGCGTCGGCCACGATCCGCGCCCCGGCGCGCACGGCTGCCTCGGCGAACGTGCGCGACACCGTCCCCATGCCGCCCCGGGTGATCATCCAGGTGCCGTCCGCGCCCGGCAGCCGGCACATGTTGTGCACCAGGAAGTTGTGCCCGGTGCCCGGGTCGTCCGGGCCGGCGTTGAGCCCGGACAGGCCGTCGGTGACCGCGTACATGCTGACCAGCAGCTCGGAGCGGAAGTCGAAGCGGGCCAGGTGGTCGGCGACCGAGCCGCGGACCAGGTCGACGAAGACCTGCCGCAGCGCGGGCCGCACGTAGCGTTCGGCGGTCTCCTCGACCGGCAGCGGTTCGGCCAGCCACGCCGGGGCGAGATCCTCCCGCAGTTGGGCCAGCTCGGCGTGCAACGCGTCGTCGGCTGCGACGTCGGCGGGGGAGAACATCTCCGCGAGCTGCCGCCGGCCGGCCGCGACGTCGCTGCCCGCCAGCAGGTACGGCGAGCCGAGCCCGCCCGGCGTGGGCAGGAAGTAGTGCGGGTCGCGGCGCAGCACCGGGATGCTCACGTCGAGCGTGGCCAGCAGCTCCGGCGGCATCAGCCCGAGCAGGTACGACCCGGTGGAGTGACGCAGCCCCGGCACCTTCGGGAACGGGTTCTCGGTGCGGGTCGCCCCGCCGATCACCCCGGACGCCTCCAGCACCAGCACGTCCAGGCCGGCGCGGGCCAGCAGGATCGCCGAGACCAGGCCGTTGTGCCCGGCGCCGACCACCACGACGTCGGCGCGGGACGGCAGCTCACTCGCGTCGCTCATGGGCCGGAGCGTAGCGGCGGGCGAGCCCTTGCGGGAGGGTTCGCCGTGGGGCGCTACCGTTCCCGGCATGTCCCCGGCTGTCCAGATCGCGCTCGCGGTGGCGCTCGTCGTGGTGGTGTTCCTTCTCCTGCTGGTGCTGCGGCGCGACCGTCCCCGGGACCTGGTCACCCCGGATCGCCCGGCCGGCGACGGGCAGGCCGAGGTGCTCCGGCTGGCCCGCGCGGGGCGTACGGTCGAGGCGGTCAAGGTGCTGCGCGAGCAGACCGGGCTGTCGCTGCTGGACGCGAAGCGGGCGGTGGACGCGCTGGCGGCCGGCGGCACCTGGTCGCCCGGCGCCCCGGCGCCCGGAAAGGGCGTCGACGACGCGGTGCGGGCCGAGGCCGTGCGGCTGCTGCACCGGGGGAAGAAGATCCAGGCGATCAAGGTGGTACGGGAGCACACGCACATGTCGCTCGCCGACGCCAAGCGGTACGTCGAGGGCCTCTGACGCCGGACGGCCGGCACCGGGCGTTCACCCTATAGTGGCAGTTGTCGATGCATTTCCGTCCTACCGTCGACGGGACACCCACCGCCTCCGGGAGGTAATCCCCGATGGATCGTCGTACCGTCCTGCGTGCCACAGCCGTCGGCGGCGCGGCCGCTTTCGCCGGTGGCCTCTGGGCTGCCGCGGCCGCACCGGCCCAGCCCGCCCAGCCCGGTCCCGGCCCGTACGGTGACCTGCTGTCCGCCGACGCCAACGGTCTCCAGGTGCCGGCCGGCTTCACCAGCCGGGTGATCGCGCGCTCCGGGCAGCGGGTCGCGGGCACCTCGTACACCTGGCACCCGGCGCCGGACGGCGGCGCCTGCTTCCCGTCCGGCGACGGCTGGATCTACGTCTCCAACTCGGAGGTGCCGCTCGTCGGTGGCGCCTCGGCGGTGCGGTTCGCCGCCGACGGCGCGATCGCCGCCGCGTACCGGATCCTCGGCGGCACCAACGTCAACTGCGCGGGCGGGCCGACCCCGTGGGGGACGTGGCTGTCCTGCGAGGAGGTGCCGCTGGGCCGGGTCTTCGAGACCTGGCCGGAGGGCGGCCGGGCCGGCGAGGAGCGGACCCGGATGGGCCGCTTCAAGCACGAGGCGGCGGCCTGCGATCCGCAGCGGCGGGTGGTCTACCTGACCGAGGACGAGTCGGACGGCTGCTTCTACCGGTTCGTGCCGGACACCTGGGGTGACCTGCGCACCGGCAGGGTGCAGGTGCTCTGTGCCCCGGACGGCCAGGTCACCGGCCCGGTCACCTGGCGGGATCTGCCGGACCGCGACGGGTTCCCGGTGCCCACCCGCTACCAGGTGGGCGCCGCGCAGACGTTCGACGGCGGCGAGGGCTGCTGGTACGCCGACGACACCTGCTGGTTCACCACCAAGGGCGACAACCGGGTGTGGGCGTACGACGCGGTGAACCAGCGGCTCGACCTCGCGTACGACGACTCGCTGGTGCCGGCCGGCGCCGCGCCGCTGACCGGGGTCGACAACATCACCGGCACCGCCGGCGGCGACCTCTACGTGGCCGAGGACGGCGGCAACATGGAGATCAACGTGATCACGCCCGCCGGTGTGGTGACCCCGTTCCTGCGGCTGCTCGGGCAGTCCGAGTCGGAGATCACCGGGCCCGCGTTCTCCCCGGACGGCAGCCGGCTCTACTTCTCGTCCCAGCGCGGCACCAGCGGCGCCCGGGCCGGGACCGGCGGCATCACGTACGAGGTGCGCGGCCCGTTCCGGCGCTGACCCACCGCCTTCAGGCGCGGGCCGCCTCCCGGGTGGCCCGCCACCGGCTCGCCGCCAGCGTCGCGGAATAGCCGGACAGCACGATCACGTGGAACAGGTAGAGCCAGAGCAGCACCGCAACCCCGCCGCCGATCTCGTCGAAGCCGCCGAACGGCACGCCCAGGTCCAGCGGCAGCGAGCAGAACAGCACGAAGCCGTGCAGGAAGCCGGACAGGTTCGCCGCCGTGAACGAGCCCAGAACGATGGTGGCGAGCCAGTCCGGGGAGGCCGGGCCGACCACCCGGAACACCCAGATCAGCACGGGCGTGAGCACCAGCCACACCGCCAGGAACGACAGCACCACGCCGAGCGCGCCGATCCAGCCGCCCTGGCGCACCAGCCGTGTGGTCATCGGCAGCCCCAGCAGGATCGACAGCAGCAGCACCGGGGCCGGCGCCAGCAGCGGGAGCAGCAGCAGGCGGCCCCGCCAGCCGACCAGCGCGCCGGACTCGGCGCGCGGCTCGGCCACCGAGACGAACGCGCGGCGCAGTCCCTCGCCGTAGAGCGAGGCCGGCAGCAGCGAGGCCAGCGCCAGCAGCGGAGTCAGCCCCAGCCCGGCCTCGACCAGCGCGGCCGCCGCCCGGTGCGCGCCGATCTCGGTGGGCAGCGTCTCGATGGCGTACCCGGTCAGCCGCCGCACCCGGTCCGCCCCCGCGAGCAGCCCGGTCAGCCAGATCGCCAGCAGCGCCACCGGCACCACGGCGATCGCGCCGTAGAACGTGATCGCGGCGGCGTGCAGGGAGAGATCCCGGCCGCGGACCGGCCGGAACGCCGCAGCCGTGATCCGCTTCGCCCGATCCCACCCGTCGCCCATCGCCCTCTCGTTCCCCGTACGACCCCACGCCACGCATTACGATCCGGCGGCATGACGATCGCCACGACCGACCGGCTGGTGCTACGGGACTGGACCGAGTCGCCGGACGACCTGGCCCGGATCTACGACATCTACTCCCGGGACGAGGTGATGCGCTGGCTCGGCGGCGGCAAGGGCCGGATGACCGACCCGTCCGAGGCGCGCGAGCGGGTCCGGTCCTGGCACGAACGCTGGGCGCCGTACGGCGGTCGCTGGGGCCTGTGGGCGATCGAGCCGCGCGCCGGCGGGCCGGTGGCCGGGAGCATCCTGCTCAAGCCGTTGCCGGGACGCGACGGCGTCACGCTGACCGACGACATCGAGGTCGGCTGGCACCTGCACCCCGACGCCCAGGGCAACGGCTACGCCACCGAGGCGGCCCGCGCGGTGCTGGAGCGTGAGTTCGCCACCGGCACCCCGAGGGTGTACGCGGTGGTGATGGCCGGGAACGACCCGTCGATGGCGGTGGCCCGGCGCCTCGGCATGACGCACGTGGGCGTGCGCACCGACTGGTACGGCGGCGCCGAACTGCAGACCTTCGTCCTGGAGCGCCCCGCCTGAGCCGTGCCGTTGGCAGTTTGCCCTCGGCCTCCTACGGTGGTGGGGATACGGGGGAGGCACGGATGGTCGACGGTGGCGACGCAGCGCGCTGGCTGCACCTCCACGCCGCCCGGGGCGGTCCGGACGACCTGTCGCTCCTGGTGAACCGGGTCGCGCCCACCATCGGGGCCACCGAGATCGTGATCTACCTGGCCGACTACACGCAGTCCTCGCTCGTGCCCCTGGTCGGCGCGGGCGCGCCTCGGGACGAACTCACGATCGAGACGACGCTGGCCGGCCGGGCGTTCACCGGCCTCCAGGTGCAGCGCGCTCCCGACCGCCCGGACCGGCTCTGGGTGCCCCTGCTGCTCGGCTGCGAACGGCTGGGGGCACTGGAGATCGTGTCGTCCCGCGCCGGCGACCCCGCGCTGGACCGGCCGGCCTGGGAGGTTGCGGTCGCCGTCGCTCAGGTCCTGGTGAACCGCCGGCTCTACGGCGACGTCGTGGAACGGATCCGCCGCCGCCTGCCGATGCAGGTCGCCGCCGAGACCGTGTGGGGGCTGCTGCCGCCGCTGACCTTCGCGACGGACGAGCTGGTGATCACCGCCATCCTCGAACCGTGTTACGACGTCGGCGGGGACATCTTCGACTACGCGCTCAACGGTGACGTGCTCAGCGTCGGGCTCTTCGACACCTGCGGGCACGGGATCAAGGCGAGCGCGATGGCCTCGCTCGTGGTCAGCGCGTACCGCAACGCCCGGCGCACCGGTCTCGACCTGGTCGACACGGCGATCAGCATCGACAGGTGGGTCCGCTCCGAACACCCCGGCCTGTTCGCGACCGCGCTGCTCGCCGAACTCGACCGGCGGACCGGCGTGCTGCGGACCATCAACGCCGGCCACCCCGGCGCCATGCTGCTGCGCGACGGCAAGGCTGTCCGGGCACTGCCCGGACCGACCGCGCTGCCGCTCGGGCTGGGCAACCTGTCGACGCGGCGCCCGCGGGCGCACGAGGAGGCGCTGCACCCGGGCGACCGCGTCCTCGCCTACACCGACGGCATAACCGACGCCCGGGGCGACGACGGGGAACGGTTCGGGCTGGACCGGCTCGTCGACTTCGTCGAGCGTGCCCTCAACGAGCGGCTGCCCAGCCCGGAGACGATGCGCCGGCTGGTGCGCGCCGTCCTCGCCTACCAGCAGGACCAGCTCGACGACGACGCCACCGCGCTGTTCCTGGAGTGGCAGCCCTCGCACCTGCCGTTGGAGCACCTGGAGCACCTCACCGCGCCAGACGGGACGATCGTGTCCCCGTAGCCTCGAGGAGGCGCCCTCGACGTGATCGACACCGGTTCGCCGAAGTGGTGGCATAGCGGCGCCTGGGATGCCACCACCTCGGGGAAGTGGAGTCGATCATGCCGCCGGGCACTCCGGGACGAACCGGGGTGAGGCGCTGGGGAACAATGGTCCGGTGACCACTCCCCGGGATCTCGTGCTGCTCGGTTCGACCGGCTCGATCGGCACCCAGGCCATCGACATCGTCAAGCGCAACCCGGACCGCTTCCGGGTGGTGGCCCTCGGCGCGGGTGGCGGCAACGTGGAGTTGCTCGCCGCGCAGGCGCTGGAGCTGGGCGTGGAGGCGGTCGGTGTGGCCCGCGCGTCCGTCGCGCAGGATCTTCAGCTCGCGTTCTACGCCGAGGCGAGCAAGCGCGGCTGGGCCACCGGTGACTTCAAGCTGCCCAAGATCGTGGCCGGGCCGGACGCGATGACCGAGCTGGCGCAGTGGCCGTGTGACGTGGTGCTCAACGGGGTGGTCGGCTCGCTGGGCCTGCCGCCGACGCTGGCCGCGCTGCACGCCGGACGTACCCTCGCCCTGGCCAACAAGGAGTCCCTCGTCGCCGGCGGCCCGCTGGTCAAGGCCGCCGTCTCGCGACCTGGGCAGATCGTCCCGGTGGACTCCGAGCACTCGGCGCTGGCGCAGTGCCTGCGCGGCGGTGCCCGGGGCGAGGTGCGGCGGCTCGTGGTCACCGCCAGCGGCGGCCCGTTCCGGGGGCGGCGGCGCGACGAGCTGACCGCCGTCATGCCGGAGCAGGCGCTGGCGCACCCGACCTGGAACATGGGCCCGGTCGTCACGATCAACTCCGCCACGATGGTCAACAAGGCGCTGGAGGTGATCGAGGCGCACGAGCTGTTCGACGTGCCGTACGCCGACATCGAGGTGATGGTCCACCCGCAGTCGGTGATCCACTCGATGGTCGAGTTCGCCGACGGCTCGACGCTGGCCCAGGCCAGCCCGCCGGACATGCGGCTGCCGATCGCGCTGGGCATCGGCTGGCCGGACCGGGTGCCCGAGGCGGCCGCCGCGGTCGACTGGACCACTGCCCACACCTGGGAGTTCTTCCCGCTGGACGACGCGGCGTTCCCGGCGGTCGCGCTGGCCAAGGCGGCGGGTGAGGCCGGGCGCTGCCGCCCGGCGATCTACAACGCGGCGAACGAGGAGTGCGTGGCCGCGTTCGTCGCGGGCCGGCTGCCGTTCCTCGGGATCGTCGACACCCTCCAGCGGGTGCTGGAGGACGCACCCGATTTCGACGAACCAGGTACCGTCGAGGACGTGCTCGCCGCCGAGTCGTGGGCACGGGCGCACGCCCAGGAGATCATCGTCGGGTCGGTGGAAGGAGCTCGATGAGCTATCTGCTCGGGGTGGTGCTGTTCGCCCTGGCGATTCTCATCTCGGTGAGCCTGCACGAGGCGGGGCACATGCTGACCGCCAAGGCGTTCGGGATGAAGGTCACCCGCTACTTCGTCGGCTTCGGCCCGACGCTGTGGTCGTTCAAGCGGGGCGAGACCGAGTACGGCATCAAGGGCATTCCGCTCGGCGGGTTCTGCAAGATCGTCGGCATGACGCCGCAGGACGACGACGTCGAGCCCGGGGACGAGAAGCGCGCGATGTGGCGCTACCCGGTCTGGAAGCGGACGATCGTGATGTCCGCCGGCTCGATCACCCATTTCGCGCTCGCCCTGATCGCGCTCTGGATCATCGCGATCACCGCCGGCCTGCCGAACCCGAAGTTCCCCTCCACCGAGGACGGCTTCAAGGCGGAGCCCGCCGTGATCGCGCTGGCCCCCTGTGTCGTGGTGGAGAACGCGGCTCGCGCCTGCCAGGCCGACGACCCGGCCAGCCCGGCCGAGAAGGCCCAGCTCAAGGACGGCGACCGGATCACCGCGGTGAACGGCCGGCCGGTCTCCACCTGGGGCGACATGCTCGACGTGGTCCGGGCCACCCCGCCCGGCGCGGCCACCGTCACCTTCGAGCGCGACGGCCGGTCGCAGGAGACCCGGGTCGACCTGGCCGCGGTGCAGCGCCCGCCGCTGGACGACCCGAAGGGCGCCACCTCGTCGGTCTCCGCGCTCGGCGTGGCCCTGCGGCCGAGCACCCCGCCGCGGGTCGAGTACGGCCCGATCGCCGCGTTCGGCGCAACCGCCGACTTCACCGGCACCATGGCGGTGCAGACCGCGCACGCCATGCAGCGCATCCCGCAGAAGGTGCCCGCGCTGTGGAGCGCGATCACCGGCAGCGAGCGCGACATGGACACCCCGATCAGCGTGGTCGGCGCCACCCGGCTCGGCGGCGAGGCCGTGGAGAACAACGCCTGGCTGGTGTTCTTCATGCTCTTCGTGTCGCTGAACTTCTTCATCGGCGTGTTCAACCTGCTGCCGTTGCTTCCGCTGGACGGCGGTCACATCGCCATCGCCTGGTTCGAACGGGCGCGTTCCTGGCTGTACGCGCGCATCGGCCGCCGGGATCCGGGCAGGGTCGACTACCTCAAACTCATGCCGTTCACGTACGCGGTGATCCTGATCGGTGGCGCGTTCACGCTGCTGACTGTCACCGCTGATGTCATCAACCCCATCACGCTCTTCTCAAGGTGAGTGCCTGAAGTGACCGCTGTCAGTCTCGGTATGCCCCCCGTACCGCCGCCGCCGCTGGCCCCGCGCCGGGCCAGCCGCCAGATCATGGTCGGTTCGGTGCCGGTCGGCGGCGGCGCGCCGGTCTCGGTGCAGTCCATGACCACCACCCTCACCGCCGACGTCAACGCCACGCTCCAGCAGATCGCCGAACTGACCGCGTCCGGCTGCCAGATCGTCCGGGTCGCCGTGCCGTCGCAGGACGACGTGGAGGCGCTGCCCGCGATCGCGCGCAAGTCGCAGATCCCGGTGATCGCCGACATCCACTTCCAGCCCAAGTACGTCTTCGCGGCGATCGACGCCGGCTGCGCCGCGGTGCGGGTGAACCCGGGCAACATCCGGCAGTTCGACGACAAGGTCAAGGAGATCGCGCGGGCCGCCGGCGACGCGGGCGTGCCGATCCGGATCGGCGTGAACGCGGGCTCGCTGGACAAGCGCCTGCTGGCCAAGTACGGCAAGGCCACTGCCGAGGCGCTGGTGGAGTCGGCGCTGTGGGAGTGCTCGCTGTTCGAGGAGCACGGCTTCCGGGACATCAAGATCTCGGTCAAGCACAACGACCCGGTGGTGATGATCCGGGCGTACCGGCAGTTGGCCGAGCAGTGCGACTACCCGCTGCACCTCGGCGTCACCGAGGCGGGCCCGGCGTTCCAGGGCACGATCAAGTCGGCGGTGGCGTTCGGCGCGCTGCTGGCCGAGGGCATCGGCGACACCATCCGGGTCTCGCTGTCCGCCCCGCCGGTCGAGGAGATCAAGGTCGGCAACCAGATCCTGGAGTCGTTGGGGCTGCGCGAGCGCGGCCTGGAGATCGTCTCCTGCCCGTCCTGCGGGCGGGCGCAGGTCGACGTCTACAAGCTGGCCGAGGAGGTCACCGCCGGTCTGGAGGGCCTGCCGGTGCCGCTGCGCGTCGCGGTCATGGGCTGCGTGGTGAACGGTCCGGGTGAGGCTCGCGAGGCCGACCTGGGCGTTGCTTCCGGCAACGGCAAGGGCCAGATCTTCGTCAAGGGCAAGGTCGTCAAGACGGTGCCCGAGGCGCAGATCGTGGAGACGCTCATCGAGGAGGCGCTGCGGATCGCCGACGAGATGGGCGCCGAGATCCCCGAGGAGCTGCGCGACCTGGTGCCGGGCGGCGCCACCGTCACCGTGCACTGATCCACTTCCGCGTCGCCGTGCGGCCGTCCCCGTCGGGGCGGCCGCACGCGCCGTCTCAGGGGCGGGGCACGGCGGCGAAGGGGGAGAGGGTGAACCAGCCGGGCGCGGCGCGCCGCAGCGCCTCCGGCCCGGTCACCTCCACCGCGCCGCCGCGCAGCGCCGCCGCCCATCCGAGGTCGCCCATCCAGACCTGGACAAGGGCGCGCAGGTCCGCCGTGACGGTCACCGTCACGTCGTGACCGGGGTCGATGTCGCAGACGTCGGCCTCGCCCCCGGCGATCACCATCCACCAGTCGCGCTGCGACGCCGGCACGTCCCGGAAGCGGAACCGCACGACGGTACGCCCCGGCGGGACCGCGTCGTGGTCGACGTGCCGGTGCATGTCCCACAGCAGCAGCTTCGGGTCCAGGTCGGCGTCGCCCAGCTCGCCGATCCAGCGCACGCCCCAGGCGCCGAGCGCCTCCAGCACGGGCCGCAGCTCCCGCCCGGCGGCGGTCGGGACGTAGCGCACGTCGGCGCCGTCGACCCGCCGTTCCACCACGCCGGCGCGGACGAGCTGGTGCAGCCGGCGGGACAGCAGCGTGGGCGACATCCGGGGCAGGCCCCGGCGCAGCTCGTTGAAGCGTTCCGAGCCGCTGACCAACTCCCGGACCACGAGCAGCGTCCACCGCTCGTCGAGCAGTTCCATGGCCTTCGCCACGGGGCAGAACTGGTGGTAGGAGGCCCCCATGGCGGGCACGCTACGCCCGGCCCGGCGGCCCGGCCAGGCGCCTGTCGGGTGCGGTACAGATCTCGTACTGGGGGCCGGGACGTCCGCTGCCTAGCGTCCCTGACAGGGACGACAGGTGAGGAGCGACAGATGATCGAGGAACGGGAGCAGGACGCGGCGGTGAAGGCCCGGCACCGCGCGATGTGGGCGATGGGCGACTACTCCGCAGTGGCCGCGCAGGTGATCCCGCAGTTGGGGGCGACGCTGGTCCGGGCGGTGGGGGTGGGACCGGGCATGCGGGTGCTGGACGTGGCGGCCGGAACCGGCAACGCGGCTCTGCCGGCGGCCCGGACCGGCGCGGAGGTGGTGGCCGGTGACCTCACCCCGGAGCTGCTGGCGATCGGGCAGGCGTCGGCCGAGCGGGAGGGCGTGACGCTCACCTGGGAGGAGGCGGACGCGGAGGCGCTGCCGTACGCCGACGGCGCGTTCGACGCGGTGCTGTCCTGCGTGGGCGTGATGTTCGCGCCCCGGCATCGGGTCGCCGCCGACGAGTTGCTGCGGGTGTGCCGTCCGGGCGGGACGATCGGCCTGGTCAACTGGACCCCGGAGGGCTTCGTCGGCCAGTTGTTCGCGGCCATGCGGCCGTACGCGCCGCCACCGCCGCCGGGCGCGCAGCCGCCCCCGCTCTGGGGCGACGAGGACCACGTCCGGGAGTTGTTCGGCGACCGGGTCGACGCGCTCAGGCTGGGGCGCGACGCCGTGGTGGTGAACCGGTTCGCCACGCCCGTGGAGTTCCGGGACTTCTTCGCGACCCACTACGGACCGACTGTGGCGGTCTACCGGGCGAACGCGGGCGACCCGGAGCGCACAGCCGGGCTCGACCGCGCGTTGACCGACCTGGCCGCCCGGCACCTGGACGACGGCGTGATGCGCTGGGAGTACCTGCTCGTCACCGCGCGCCGCGCCTGACGGCACGCCGGCCGTCGTCCGGCCGGCGTGCCGTCGCGGGCGGCGGTGCTCACTCGGACTCGGCGAGGATGGCGTAGAGCTTGCGCCGCGTCTCGTCGAGCACCTGGGCGGCCCGGGCGCGCTGGTCGTCGGTGCCGGTGGTCATCACCTGCCGCAGCGCCTGCATGGCCTGCGCGCCGGCGTCGCGGATGTCGTGCCAGCTGTTGACCGTCTGCTCGGCGAACTCGGCCCAGGGCGGGGTCTGCGCCGCGTCGGCCGCCTCGGCCTGCCCCGCCTCGGTCAGCGCGAACCGCTTGCGTCCGCCCTCGGAGTCGGCGGCGGTCGCGATGACGCCCTCGTCCTCCAGCAGTTGCAGCGTCGGGTAGATCGAGCCGGGACTGGGCCGCCAGGCCCCGCCGGTGCGGGAGTCGATCTCCTGGATCATCTCGTAGCCGTGCATGGGCCGTTCGGTGAGCAGTGCCAGCACGGCGCCGCGCACGTTCGGCCGCCGGCCGCGTCCGCGCCCGCCCCGGCCTCGACCGTGACCATGCGGTCCGGGCGGGAAGGGCGGCGGACCCGGGGGTACGGGAGGGAAGCCGAAGCCACCCCGGCGGCGCATCTCGTCGTGCATGGCGTGCATGCGTCGATGGAAACCCATCAGGGCTCTCCTTCTGTCGTCGTATCACTGATGCATCAACGATATATCGGCAATGCATCGCCGACAAGACGCTAGCCAAACCGGGCCGAAAACCGTACGTGCGTACTGTTAGGCTGCCGGTGTGCGGCTGCTTCCCGAACCCGGACCGTCCCGGACCCTCGCCCTCTCCACGCTCGTCAACACCGTCGGGCGGGGCACCTGGCTCACCGCCAGCGCGCTCTTCCTCACCCGCTCGGTCGGCCTCTCCGTGGCCCAGGTCGGCGTGGCGCTCACCCTCACCGCGCTGGTCAGCCTGGTGGCGAGCACCCCGATGGGCTACCTGGCCGACCGCCTCGGGCCGCGCGGGCTCCAGATGGCCGCGCTGCTCGCCTCGGCCGGGTGCACGGCCGCGCTGGTCGCGGTGCGCTCGTTCACCGGCTTCCTGGTCGTCGGCGTGCTGATGGCGCTCGCCGACGCGGGCACCCGGGGCGCCCGGGGCGCGCTCATCGCCGGGGCCGTCCCACCCGACCAGCGGGTCCGCACCCGCGCCTACCTGCGCGCGGTCACCAACGTCGGCATCTCGGTGGGCACCGTGCTGGCCGGGTTCGCGCTCGCCGCCGACACCCGAGGCGCGTACGTCACCCTGATCCTGCTCGACGCCGCGACATACGTGCTGGCGGCGGCGGTGCTGCTGCGGCTCCCGCCGGTACCGCCGGTGCCCGCCCCGGCGCACGGGCCACGGCTGATCGCGCTGCGGGACCGCCCGTTCCTCGCCTTCACCGTGCTGGACGGGCTCATGTCCATGCACTTCTCGCTGATCAACATCGCCCTGCCGCTCTGGATCGCCGGGCACACCACGGCCCCGACCTGGCTGATCTCCGTCTGCCTGCTCGTCAACACGGTGGTGGTGATCCTGTTCCAGGTCCGCGCCTCGCGCGGCACCGAGGACCTGACCGGCGCGGGCCGGGCCTCCCGTCGGGCCGGCGTCCTGCTCGCGGTCGCCTGCGCGTTGTTCGCCGCAGGTGGCGGTGTGCCGGTCGCGGTGGCGGTGCCGCTGCTGCTGACCGGCGCGCTCGTGCACGTCGTGGGGGAGCTGTGGCACGCGGCGGCCGGCTGGGGCATCTCGTTCGGGCTGGCCCCGGCGCACGCGCACGGCCAGTACCAGGGGGCGTACGGGATGGGCATGCAGCTCGGTTCGATGGTCGCCCCGGTGGTGGTGACCACCCTCGCGATCGGCTGGGGCGTGCCGGGCTGGCTGGTGCTCGGCGCGGTGTTCCTGCTGCTCGGCGCGCTCGTGCCGCCGGTGGTGCGGTGGGCTGCCCGGACCCGGCCGCCCGCGCCCGAACCGGAGCCCGCGCCGGTCGGCTGAGCCACCGCTCACCACAGTGCTCCGGGGTGTCCGGTCGGCCCCCGCGCCCCGGGGCGGATCTGGCAGGCTGGTAACCGTGCTCACGATGCCGGTACGCCAACTGGGGGAGTCGGAGCGCCGTGCCGTCGAACGGCTGCTCGACCTCGACCCGTACGCCGGCGCGCAGGTCGCCGAGCGGGTGGCGGCGCGCGGGCTGGCCTGGTGGCGGGCCGAGGCCCGGATTCTCGGCTACGGCTCGCGCCGCAACCTGGAGTCGATCTGCTGGCTCGGCGGCAACCTGACCCCGGTGCTCGCGTCCGAGCCGGCGGTGAGCGCGTTCGCCGAGCAGTTGAGCGCCCAGGAGCGGCTCTGTTCCTCGATCGTGGGCCGCGCCGACGCCGTACTCGGGCTCTGGGACCGCCTCGGCCCGTACTGGGGGCCGGCTCGGGACGTACGCCCGAACCAGCCCTTGCTGGCCACCGACGCGCTGCCCGCTGTGGCGCCCGACCCGGACGTACGGCGGGTGCGCGGCAGTGAGGTCGACCGGCTCTTCCCGGCCGCGGTGGCGATGTACACCGAGGAGGTCGGGGTGTCGCCGCTGGCCGAGGACGGTGGGCGCGGCTACCGGCGGCGGGTGACCGAGCTGGTGCGCGCCGGCCGCGCCTACGCCCGCTTCGTCGACGGGCGGGTGGTCTTCAAGGCGGAGCTCGCAGTGGTGACCCGCCGGACCGCGCAGGTGCAGGGCGTCTGGGTGGCGCCGGAGTGGCGCGGCCGGGGCATCGCCACCGCCGCGATGGCCGCAGTGGTCCGCGACGCCCTGGACCGGGTCGCGCCGACAGTGAGCCTCTACGTCAACGACTTCAACCTGCCCGCCCGCCGGGTCTACGAGCGCTGCGGCTTCCGCCCGGTCGGCACGCTCGCCACAGTGCTGTTCTGAGGATCACTCCCGCCGGACGTCCCGAACCGGACACCCGGCGCTAGGCTGGGCATGTTTTTATACTGACTAGTCAGTTTGGAAATCGGGGTCTGATGAACATCGTCGAGACCAGTGGCCTGGGGCTGCGGACCCGCCGCGGCTGGGTCTACCGGGACGTCGACCTCACCGCCGCGAGTGGTGAACTGGTCGCGCTCACCGGCCCGCCCGGCAGCGGACGCACCTCGCTGCTGCTCACAGTGGCCGGGCGCTTCCCGCACAGCCACGGCGAACTGCGCCGCCAGGGCCCGGCCGCGCTCGGCCAGGTGGCCGGCGTGCACGAGCCCGACCCGACGCTCACCGTCGCCGAGCACATCACCGAACGCCTGCTGCTGCTCGGGCCGGTACCGCGCCGCCGTCGGCGCCTGGTGCCGGTGACCGCGGTGCGCGCCCGCCGGGCCTACCGCCGCGACGCCTACGCCACCGCCGTCGCCGGCGCCGGCCTCACCGACGCCCCACTCGACCCCGACCGGTACGGCAGAGACCTCACCCCTGTCGAACGGCAGGTGCTCGGGCTGGTGCTGGCCAGCCTCGGCGGCCCCAGCCTGATCGTCGCCGACGACGTGGACGCCGGCGCCGACCGCCCCGAGCGGGAGTGGATGTGGGGCGCGCTGGAACGCCTCGCCGACCAGGGGTACGCGGTGGTCGCCAGCGCCCGCGCCGTCGAACCCGGGGTGGCCGCCACCGTGCACCGCATCGGCGACCCGGCAGTGCCCGCCCTCGCACTTCCCGGCGAGCCCGCTCCCGCCCTTCCCGCCGAGGTGACCGCATGAGCGTCCTGCGACTGGCCCTGTTCGAGCTGCGCCGGATGACCCGGGGCCGGCTGCCCCGCGCCGCCCTCGCCGTGCTCACCATCGTCCCGCTGCTCTACGGCGCGCTCTACCTGTACGCGTTCTGGGACCCCTACGGGAAGATGGACCGGATCCCGGTCGCCCTGGTCAACGCCGACCGCCCGGCCACCGCCGGTGACGGCAGCGAGGTGCACGCCGGGCGCGACCTGACCGGGAAGCTGCTCGACCGCAAGGTTTTCGGCTGGACCGTCACCGACCAGGCCGACGCCACCAGGGGGCTGCGCGACGGGCGCTACCACCTGGTCTTCTCCATCCCGCAGGACTTCTCCGCCACGCTCGCCGCCGGCCCGGAGCCGGATCGACCGGCCCGGCAGGGCGAGCTGAAGGTCGTCAACGACGACGCCACCAACTACCTCTCCGGGTTGCTCGCCCGGTCGGCGTTCAGCGAGATCCGGGCCGCCGCGGCGCAGAGCACCGCCGCCACGTACTTCGACAGGATGCTGATCGGCTTCACCGACGCCAAGGCCGAGACCGGGCGCGCCGCCGACGGCGCCGGGAAGATCGCCGACGGCCTCGGCAGCTCCCAGCGGGGCGCCGATCAGCTCGCCGACGGGCTCGGTGACGCCACCGACGGCGCCGGGCAGCTCGCCGGTGGACTGAACCAGTCCGTCCAGGGCGCGGACAAGCTCGCCAAGGGCCTCGACCAGTTGCGTACCGGCGCCGCCCAGCTCGCCGACGGCGCCGGGCGTGCCGCCACCGAGACCAAGGCCGCCGCGGCCACTGTGAACGCCGCCGCCGACAGGTACGAGCCGGTGCTGCGCCGCAACGCCGACAAGATCCAGAAGGCGGCCACGCTGGTCGCCGACGGCGCGCAGCAGCTCGCCGCAGGACTGGACGCGCTCCCCGGCAAGGCCGCCGAGGTGGTCGCGACCGCCGAGGAGGTCCGTGACCGGCTCGACGCGGTCGCGAAGGAGCACCCCGAACTGGCGGACGACCCGGACTTCGCCGCCGCCCGCAAGGCCGCCGACCGGGCCGTCACCCAGGCCCGCTCGGTGGTGGCCGCGCTGGACAGGACCGACATGGCCACGCTGCGCAAGCAGATGACCGACGTGGCGAAGACCGCCCGCGAGGTGGCCGCCGCCGCGCCGCACCTGGCCGACGACGTCGCCTCCGCCCGCGCCAAGGTGAACGAGCTGGCCGGTGGGCTCGCCACGCTGGCGCAGGGCAGCGCCAAGCTCCGCGACGGCCTGGGCGACGCGTCGACCGGGGCGAGCGAGCTGCGCGGCGGCCTCTACCGGCTCGCCAGCGGAGCCCGCCAGCTCGACGGCGGCCTGGCCCAGCTCGGCAGCGGCAGCAACCGGCTGGTCGACGGGCTGACCCGGTTGGAGGGCGGCGCCGGTGACCTCGCCGACGGGCTCGCCGCCGGGGAGCGGAAACTACCCGGGTACGACGACGCTGCCAGTCGCGCCGACGTGCTCGGCGACCCGGTCGGTCTGATCCGCGACACGCAGAACCCGGCCGGCTCGTACGGCGTGGGCTTCGCCCCGTACTTCCTGTCGCTGGCGCTCTGGGTCGGCGCGATGATCACGTACATGCTGTTGCGGCCGGTCAACCGGCGGCACGTGATGTCCGGCGCGCCCGGCTGGCGGGTCGTGCTCGCCGGGTGGCTCCCGGCCGCGGGCATCGGCCTGGCCCAGGTCGCGGTGCTCTACACGGTGGTGACGCTGGCGCTCGGGCTCGACCCACGGCACGGGGCGGCCACGTTCGGGCTGCTCGCCCTCGCCTCGCTGGCGTTCACCGCGATCATGCAGCTGCTCGGCGTGGCGCTCGGCCCGGCCGGCCGGCTGGCCGCGCTGGCGCTGCTGATGCTCCAGCTCACCTCGTCCGGCGGCACCTACCCGGTGCAGACCTCGCCCGGCTTCTTCCAGGCGATCCACCCCTGGCTGCCGATGACGTACGTGGTGGACGGGCTGCGGCACACCATCAACGGCGGTACGACCGCCCCGGTGGTCACCGCCGCGCTGGTACTGCTCGCGTTCGGGCTGGGCGCCATGGCGCTCACCGTCGGCGCGGCCCGCCGGTCCCGCCGGCTGACCCCGGCGAAGCTGCACCCCGAACTGACCATGTGAGGATGAGCCGGTGACGGACGGACGGACGCGCCGGCGCGAGGACACCCGCCAGCGCCTCTTCGTGGCGGCGGTGGACCTCATCGCCGAGCAGGGCTTCTCGGCGACCACCGTGGACGACATCGCGGCCCGGGCCGGCGTGGCGAAGGGGACCGTCTACTACAACTTCGAATCCAAGACCGTCCTGTTCGAGGAGCTGCTGCGGCACGGCATCGGCCTGCTCACCGCCGAGTTCCGGGCCGCCGTCGACGGGCTGCCGCCGCTGGAGGCGCTCGGCGCGCTGGTCCGCGCGCAACTGGAGTACATCCGCCGCTACCGCGCCTTCGCCCAGCTCCTGCTCTCGGAGATGTGGCGGACCAACAGGGAGTGGCAGCAGACGCTGCGGCTGCTGCGCGGCGAGGCCATCGCGGTGATCGCCGACACGGTGCAGGCCGGCGTGGACAGCGGTGACCTCCCGGCCGACCTGGACGTGCGTACCGCCAGCTCGGCGCTGTTCGGCGTCGGGCTGGTGGTGGCGGTGGACTGGCTCGTCTTCTCGCCGGAGCGGCCGATCGACGAGGTGCAGGAGTCGCTGCTCGGCATCGTCCGGCGGGTCGCCCGGACCTGACCAGCGGTCGGTAATTCGGTTGATTCCGGGCCGCCGGAAGGGTGAGGGTGAGGTCACCGCCCCCACCGATCCGAGTCCGGAGGACCTTCCATGCGCCTGCTCCGAGATCTCTGGGCCACGGCGCCCCGGCGGATGGCGGCGGTACTGCTGCTGATCGTGCTCGGCGCCGGTGGCCAGGCGGCCGCGTCCGCGCTGGCCGGGCCGGTGCTGGTGCACCGCTCGTCCGGCTGGTTCGTCGCGCTCGCGGTGGCGCTCGTCGCCGCTGTCGTCACCGACCTGCTGATCGGCCTGATCATGGCCCGGCTCACCGCCGACTGGTCGGCCGACGTGCGGCGGCGGCTGTGCCGGGTCGCGCTCGGCCAGGACCTGCCCACCCTGGAGACCACGCCGGTCGGCGAACTGCTCGACCGGATCGACAACGACGTCTACCAGGTCGCCGCCGAGATGCGGAACACCGGCGTACGGCTGGCGCAGGGCCTCGCGGTCTGCGCGCTCTCGGCGGTCAGCGCGCTGATCGTCTGGTGGCCCGCCGGTGTCGGCATGATCCTGCTGACCGCGCTGCTCGCGGTGACGCTGCGCCGCCCGACCGCCCGGATCGCCCCGGCCCGGATGGCCGAGGAGGAGGCGTGGTCCGACCTCGCGGCGGTGATGGAGGAGGCGGTCCACGGGCAGGACGACGTGCGCACCAGCCTCGCCCGGCCGTACGTGCTACGCCTCTACGCCCGTCGCGCGGCCGAGGTGATCGCCCGGTGCGTCCGGGTGTTCCGGCTCTCCGCCCGGGTCACCGCGGCCGCCGCCGGCGCGGTCCGGGTCGGCATCGCCGGTGTGGTGCTGGGCGGCGCGTGGGCGCTCGCCACCGGCCGGGTGGACGCCGCCCGGCTGACCGGAATCTGGCTGCTGGCCATCGCGTTCGGCGCGACTGTCGAGCACATCGCGCGCTGGGTTCCGCACCTTCAGCAGGCGTTCGGCGCGTGGGCCCGGGTGCAACTGCTGGCCGGGTCGCCGCAGGAGCCGGACGGCGGGGCCACCCCGGTCGACGGCGACCTGACCGTACGCGGGCTCACCTACCGCTACCCGGCCGGCGGGGACGACCGCGGTCCGGCGCTGCGCGACGTGCGCCTCGACTTCGTCCGGGGCCGCTCGTACGCGCTCGTCGGGCGGACCGGCTCGGGTAAGTCGACGCTGGCCAAGGTGCTCACCAGGGCGGTGGACGTGCCGCGTGGCACGGTGTTCCTCGGCGGCACCGACCTGGTCGACCTGGACGTCGAGGAGCTGCGCCGGTGGATCGCCGTGGTGCCCCAGCGCACCGAGATCCTGGCCGGCACGCTCGCCGAGAACGTGGCGCTGTTCGACCCGGAGCTGCTGGACGCCGCCGAGCGGGCGCTGGCCGAGCTGGGCCTGGCCGGCTGGATCGCGGAGCTGCCCGACGGCGTGCACACCCGGCTCGGCGACGGCGGCTACGTGCTCTCCGCCGGGCAGGAACAGCTCGTCGCGTTCGCCCGGATCCTGGTCCGCGACCCGCACGTGGTGATCCTCGACGAGGCCACCGCGCGGCTCGACCCGGTCACCGAGAACCGGGTACGCGAGGCCACCGAACGGCTGCTCACCGACCGGATCGGCATCGTCATCGCGCACCGGCTCTCCTCGGTGCGCCGCTGCGACGAGGTGGTGGTGATGGCCGACGGCGCGGTGCTGGAGGCCGGCCCGCTGCGCGAGTCGGCCCGCTTCGCCGAACTGCTCGCCACCAGCCACGCCGGGGCGTACTCCGGGGTGGGCGCCCGGCGCGGCGGCGTGGAGCTGCTCGACGCGCCCGCCTGGGACGACGCGCCCGCCACGCCCACCGCGCCCGCGACGCGGCCGGTCGCCGTGCCGCGCGCCGACCCGCCACCGGCGCCGCCCACGCCGCCCGCGCGGACCATGCGCGAGATCCTCCGGCTGGGCTTCAACGACCCGCGGTACGGCCTGCTCTCGGTCGCCCTGTTCATCGTGATGACGGTGCTCGGGATGGACGGCGCGGTGCTGCCCTGGCTCTGGGCCGACCTGGTCGGCGGCGGCGACCCGTGGCTGCCGGCGCTGGGCATCGTGGCCGCGCTGCTCGTGGTGCTGCCGCTGCCGTACCTGACGAACCTGTGGTTCCCGCAGTGGTGGATCCGGCAGATGCTGCGGATCAGCGCCCGGCTGGTGCACGGGCAGACCGGTGCGCGCCGGGTCAGCGGGCACACCCCGGCCGAGGTGGTGGCCCAGGGCGGCGACACCGACCGGGTGGTGCACCTCGCCGACAACCTGATGGACCAGTTCATCTCGCTGGTCATCGTGGTGACCATGACGCTGGTGACCGGCAGTTTCGTGCCGGCGTTGTTCTTCGTCGGCACGATGGTGGTCTCCGGGCTGGCGGCGACGCTGTTCGGGCCCCGGCTGGAACGCACCGCGGCCGGCACGGTGAAGGCCCGCGCCGCGTTCGCCACCGCACTGGTCTCCGCGCTGTCCGCCGCCCGGACGGTGAAGCTGGCCGGCGCCACCCGCCCGGTGCTGCGTCACCTCGCCCGGCTGGACGAGGTACGCAGCGAGCGGCAGCGCCGCGAGATCGCCATGCAGGTGTGGGCCCGGTCCACCCCGGCGGTCGCCAGCGGCCTGCTGCCGATCGGCGCGTGGGCGCTCTACCTGACCGGCGGGCTGTCCGCCGGCGCCACGCTCGTGGCCGTCTCCACGCTCGGCGCGGCCCGCTGGTTCGCGTGGACCACCGCGTCACTGGTCTCGCAGTACCCGTCGGCGCGGGTGTGGACGAAGCGGACGGTGGCGATGACCGGCGAGGCCGTGTACGCCGCGCCGGTGCCCGGACTGGACCTGGTCGCGGGCACCGCGCCCGCGCCCGAGCCGCCGCCCCGGCACCCGCTGCGCCGCCTGGAGCTGTCCGGCTTCGGCGCGCTGCACTCCGACGGCATGCTCGCCGTCCGCGACGTCGACCTGGTGGTCGAGCGCGGGCAGTTGGTGCTCGTCGTCGGCCCGGTCGGGTCCGGCAAGTCGTCGCTGCTGCGGGCGCTCGCCGGGATCGTGCACCACGTCGGTGAGCTGCGCTGGAACGGCGACCCGGTCACCGAGCCGGAGATGTTCCTGCGCCCCAACCAGGTCGGGTACGTGGGTCAGCTGCCCCGGGTGCTCTCCGGCACGGTGGCCGACAACATCGCGCTCGGCCACCAGGTGGACGCCGCCGGCGCGGTCTCGACCGCCCAGCTCGAACACGACCTGGCCGCGGCCGGGGGCGGGCTCGGGCTGCTGATCGGGCACAAGGGCACCCGGCTCTCCGGTGGTCAGCTCCAGCGGCTGGCGCTGGCCCGGGCGCTCGCTCCGCGTACCGAGCTGCTGGTGGCCGACGACGTGTCGTCGGCGCTGGACGTGAGCACGGAGCTGGCGCTGTGGGCGGCGCTGCGCGAGCACGGGGTCACTGTGGTCGGCTCGACCGCGAAGCGGGCCGCGCTGGTCCGGGCCGACCGGGTGGTGGTGCTGATCGACGGCACCGTGGCCGACCAGGGCACCTGGACCGACCTGGAACCCCGCTGGAACCACCTGGCCGGCTGACCGCCCGGGTTTTCCCCGTTGATCATGAAGTTGGCGGCGACAAAACGGACGCAGAACGCCGCCAACTTCATGATCGACGCGCAAGGTCAGAAGGCTCGGGCGTACTGGTCGGGCCAAGCGGGGGTGGCTCCCAGCTTGGCGGCGGCGCGGCGCGGCCAGTACGGGTCGCGGAGCAGTTCCCGGCCCAGCAGCACCAGGTCCGCCTCGCCGCCGGCCACGATCTGCTCGGCCTGCTCGGGCTCGACGATCAGGCCGACAGCTCCGGTCGGCACCCCGGCGTCGCGGCGGATCCGGGCGGCCAGCGGCACCTGGTAGCCCGGCCCGACCGGGATGGACGCCCGGGCCGCCGCGCCGCCGGAGGAGGTGTCGACCAGGTCGACTCCGGCGGCGGCCAGCTCACCGGCGAGCACCACGCTGTCCTCGATGCTCCAGCCGCCGTCGGTCCAGTCGGTGGCGGAGATCCGGGTCAGCACCGGCACCGACTCGCCGACGGCGGCGCGTACCGCGCGGGCCACCTCCAGCGTGAGCCGCATCCGGGCGGCCCGGTCGCCGCCCCAGCCGTCGGTGCGCCGGTTGGTCAGCGGGGACAGGAACTCGTGCAGCAGGTAGCCGTGCGCGGCGTGGATCTCCACGGCGGCGAACCCGGCGTCGAGCGCCCGTCCGGCGGCGGTGGCGAAGGCGTCCACCACGGCGGCGATGCCCGCCTCGTCCAGCGCGGTGGGCGTGCGGTAGTCCGGCACGAACGGCTGGTCGCCCGGGCCGACCGGGGTCCAGCCGCCCTCGGCGTCCGGCACGCCGCCGCGCGCCGGCGCCCACGGCCGGTACGTGGACGCCTTGAACCCGGCGTGCGCGAGCTGTACGGCCGGGACCGCGCCCTGGGCGGCGACGAACGCGGTGACCGGCCGCCACGCGTCGACGTGTGCGCCGGACCAGAGCCCGGTGTCCTGCGGGCTGATCCGGCCCTCGGGCACCACGGCTGTCGCCTCGGTGATCACGAGGCCGGCCCCGCCGACTGCCCGGGAGCCCAGGTGGACGCGGTGCCAGTCGGTGGGCAGGCCGTCCGGTCCGGCGCTGTACTGGCACATGGGCGCCAGCGCGATCCGGTTGGGCAGCGTGACGCCGCGCAGGGCGAGCGGGGTGAACAGGGCGCTCATTGTCGAAGATCCTCCGGTCATGGCTTCGGGTGCGCCCCCGGTTCGGAAGACGCACCCGAAGAAGTGTGGATCAGGCGGGTACGGGGTCGAGCCGCTCGGTATCGACCGGCTCGATCAGGTCGCGCTTGCCGGCCGAGTCGTACGCGGCCCGGTCGAGCGTGCCCTCCCGGGCGGCCACGATGGTCGGCACCACTGCTTGCCCGGCCACGTTCGTGGCGGTACGGATCATGTCCAGGATCGGGTCGATGGCCAGCAGCAGGCCGGCCCCGGCCAGCGGCAGGCCCAGCGTGCTCAGGGTCAGCGTGAGCATGACGATCGCGCCGGTCAGGCCGGCGGTCGCGGCCGAGCCGACCACCGAGACGAACGCGATGAGCAGATAGTCGGTGACACCCAGGTTCACGCCGAACACCTGCGCCACGAAGATCGCGGCGAGCGCCGGGTAGATGGCGGCGCAGCCGTCCATCTTCGTGGTGGCGCCGAACGGCACCGCGAAGGAGGCGTACTCGCGGGGGACGCCGAGGCGCTCCACCGAACGCTGGGTAACCGGCATGGTGCCCACCGACGAGCGGGAGACGAACGCCAGCTCGATGGCGGGCCAGGCGCCGGCGAAGAAGCGCAGCGGGTTGAGCTTGCCGGCCACCGCCAGCAGCACCGGGTAGACCACGAACAGCACCAGCGCGCAGCCGACGTAGACGGCCGTGGTGAACTTCGCGAGCGGCGCCAGCAGGTCCCAGCCGTACGAGGCGACGGCGTTGCCGATCAGGCCCAGCGTGCCGATCGGGGCGAGCCGGATGACCCACCAGAGCGCCTTCTGCACGATCGACAGCAGCGAGCGGTTGAGCGCCACGAACGGCTCGGCCGGGTCACCGACGAGCAGCGCGGCGGCGCCCACCACCAGGGCGAGGAAGACGATCTGCAGGACGTTGCCCTCGACGAACGCGCCGACCGGGTTGGTCGGGACGATGCCGGTGAGGAAGTCGATCCAGGAGCCGGTGGTCTTCGGCGCGGTCGCGCCGGCCGGGTCCAGGTTGACACCCCGGCCGGGGTCGGTGAGCAGGCCGAGGCCGATGCCGATGCTCACCGCGATGAGCGCGGTGACGGCGAACCAGAGCAGCGTCTTGACGGCGAGGCGGGCGGCGTTCGCGACGCCGCGCAGGCTGACCACGCTGACCACGATGGCGGTGAAGACCAGCGGCGGCACGGCGAGCTTCAGCAGTTGGACGAAGAGGCCGCCGACGGTGTCGAGCGTGCTTGTCAGCCAGGCGAGGTCGGCGGCGCGGGCGAGGAAACCGAGCGCGACACCGAGCACGAGGCCCAGCAGGATCTGGACGGAGAAGGGAATTCTGCGCAGGGCGGAAGCCATGAGGACTGGTCCAAGGTCTGGGAGGGGGTAGGCGGGCGTCGGGGCGTGGAGCTACGCCGGACAGACGCCGCTGGCCTGCCGTCGGAGATCGACGTACAGGCGCTCGGTGAGGCACCAGACATTGGTCATCGTCGGGACACGTTACTCCCGACCTGCGCCGGAATGGAAGGACCGTCGGCCGTGAAGCTCCTTACAGCCAGATAGCCGGCGGTGACCAGCCCCCAGGCGGCGGCCACGGCGAGCAGCACCCGCTCCGACAGCCCGAGCAGCGCGCCGCGGCCGACCAGCAGCAGGGCCAGCGCGACCACGACGGCCACCGGCAGCGCCAGCGCCGCGCCGTACGCGGCGATCCGCCGCAGTCCCCGGTCCGCCGCCGGGGCGAACAGCAGCGCCAGCATGGCCAGGACCACCGCGCCGGCCCCCACGATGCTGGCGCCGCCGTGCACCAGGTCGGCCACCGTGGCCGCCTCGAACGGCGGCAGCGGACACCCCTCGCTGCAGGTCACCGCGCCGGAGACCACCGTGGCCACCGCGCCGACGCCGAGCAGGCCGGACGCCGCGCGCAACCCGGCCGGCAGCGCTCCGGCGAGCAGCAGCAGCGCCGCCGCCACCGAGAAGATCCCGATCTGGTACGCCGCCGCGTACCCGCTGTCCGTGATACCCGATTCGCTCACGTACCCGGTCAGGCCCGGACCCGGACCGGCGACCACCGCGACCGTCACCGCGCCGACGCCGGCCGCCAGGCAGACGGCGGCGAACGCGGCGGCGATCCGGCGTGGCGTGCCCTCAGCCACGTCCATGCGGGGTGGTCCAGCCGGACAGGTCGGGGCCGAGCGGCACGATCCGGGTCGGGTTGATCATGTCGTGCGTGGCGTAGTAGTGCCGTTTGATGTGGTCGAAGTCCACCGTCTCGCCGAAGCCCGGCGTCTGGAACAGGTCCCGCGCGTACGCCCAGAGCACCGGCATCTCGGTGAGCTTGCGCCGGTTGCACTTGAAGTGCCCGTGGTACGCCACGTCGAAGCGCACCAGCGTGGTGAACAGCCGCACGTCCGCCTCGGTGATCGCGTCACCCATCAGGTAACGCTGTCCCGCCAGCCGCTCGCTCAGCGCGTCGAGGCGGGCGAACAGCGCGGTGAACGCCTCGTCGTACGCCTCCTGGGAGGTGGCGAACCCGCACCGGTAGACGCCGTTGTTGACGTCCCGGTGGATCTCCGCCATCAGCGCGTCCATCTCCGGGCGCAGCTCGACCGGGTACAGATCCGGCGCGTCCGGCGCGTGCAACCGCCGCCACTCGGTCGAGAAGTCGAGCGTGAGCTGCGGATAGTCGTTCGTCACCACCCGGCCGGTGAGCGTGTCCACGAGCGCCGGCACCGTCACCCGGCCGGTGTAGTCCGGATCGGTGGACAGGTACGCCTCGGACAGGAAGCCGATGCCGAGCACCGGGTCGAAGCCGTCCGGGTCGAGCGCGAAGCGCCAGCCCCGCTCGTCCCGGATCGGGTCGACGGTGCCCAGCGAGATCACCTCGTCGAGCCCGAGCAGGCCGCGCACGATCCGGGCCCGGTGCGCCCAGGGGCAGGCCCGGCACCAGATCAGCCGGTAGCGGCCCGCCTCCAGCGGCCAGCGCCCCTGCTCGTCCGGGCCGCCGCCCTCCGGCGATGTGGAGTGCGGGGTGACCCGGCCGGTGAACCGGTTGGGCTGGCGGACGAACGCGCCGCCGCCACTGGTCTCTGCGCTGAACTGGGCCCCGGACATGCGGCAAACCTATCCGCTCCGGTCACGGATATCCTGGCGCCGGGTACCCCCGCGACCCGCCGACCGACCCCTTCCCACCCCCGAAGGACGTACGCGCGATGACAGTGGCCTATCTCGTTGCCGGAGTCCGCACCCCGATCGGCCGGTACGCCGGCGCCCTGGCCGGGGTCCGCCCCGACGACCTGGCCGCGCACGTCGTCCGCGAGCTGGTGGCGCGCCACCCGTCGGTCGACTGGGCGCGTACCGACGACGTGATCCTGGGCTGCGCCAACCAGGCGGGCGAGGACAACCGCAACGTGGCCCGGATGGCCGCGCTGCTCGGCGGGCTGCCGGAGGAGGTGCCGGGCAGCACCGTCAACCGGCTCTGCGGCTCCGGTCTGGACGCGCTCGCCTCCGCCGCCCGCGCGATCACCGCCGGGGAGGCCGACCTGGTGGTGGCCGGCGGCGTGGAGAGCATGAGCCGCGCGCCGTTCGTCATGCCGAAGGCGGCCACGCCGTACGCCCGCACCGCCGAGGTGTACGACACCACTATCGGCTGGCGGCTGGTCAACCCGCTGATGCGCAAGGGCTGGGGCGTCGACTCGATGCCGGAGACGGCGGAGAACGTCGCAGCCGAGTTCGGTGTGGACCGGGCCGCGCAGGACGCCTTCGCGTACCGGTCGCAGCAGCGGGCCGCCAAGGCGCAGGCCGACGGGCGGCTGGCCGAGGAGATCGTCCCGGTGACGGTGCCCGCCGGTAAGCGCGAGACCAGGCTGGTGGAGGCCGACGAGCACCCCCGCGAGACGACGCTGGAGAAGCTCGCCGCGCTGCCCACCCCGTTCCGCGAGGGCGGCACGGTGACCGCCGGCAACTCCTCCGGCGTCAACGACGGCGCGGTCGCGCTGCTCGTCGCCTCCGCGGCCGCCGTCGAACGCTACGGCCTCACCCCGCTGGCCCGGGTACGCGGCGCGGCGGCGGCCGGCGTACCGCCGCGGATCATGGGCATCGGCCCGGTCCCGGCGACCCGCAAGCTGCTCGACCGCGTCGGCCTGTCGCTCGCCGACGTGGACGTGATCGAGCTGAACGAGGCGTTCGCCGCGCAGTCCGTGGCGGTGCTGCGCGAGCTGGGCCTGCCGGAGGACGCCGAGCACGTCAACCCGGGCGGCGGGGCGATCGCGCTGGGCCACCCGCTCGGCGCCAGCGGCGCCCGGCTGGCGCTGACCGCCGCGCTGGAACTGCGCCGCCGGGGCGGCCGGCGGGCGCTCGCCACCATGTGCATCGGCGTCGGGCAGGGCATCTCGTTGCTGCTGGAATCGGCCGACTGACCCGGGCCGGCAGCATCGCCCGCTGTGGATCTCCCGTACCCGGCCGTACCGGCCTAGAGTGGTCTGGACCACATGATCCGCCATCGACGGCGGACGACGACCTGGGGGACCGAGCGATGCAGACGCCGGAGAGCCTGCCCACCGAGATCGACCTGAGCCGGCCGAGCGCCGCCCGGGTCTACGACTACTTCCTCGGTGGGGCGCACAACTTCGAGATCGACCGGCAGCTCGCCGAACAGATCGCGGCCATGACGCCGAACCTGGCCGCCACCATGCGCTCCGGGCGGGAGTTCCTGCGCCGGGCCGTTCGGGTGCTGCTCGACGCCGGCATCGACCAGTTCCTCGACATCGGCTCCGGCATCCCCACCGTCGGCAACGTGCACGAGGTCGCCCAGGCCGCCAACCCGGAGGCCCGGATCGTGTACGTCGACATCGACCCGGTGGCCGTGGCACACAGCCACGAACTGCTCGCCGGCAACGACCGGGCCACCGCGGTCCTGGCCGACCTGCGTGAGCCGAAGCTGATCCTGGACCACGCCGCCGCCAGCGGGCTGATCGACTTCGACCGGCCGCTGGGCATCCTCCTGGCCGGCGTGGTGCACTTCGTCCCGGACGCCGACCGTCCGGCCGACATCCTGGCCACCCTGCGGGCCGCCGCGGCGCCCGGCAGCTACCTGGTCATCTCCCACTCCACGTTCGAGGACCAGCCGCAGGAGATGCTCGACGCGCAGCGGCTGTCCGCGCGTACCGCCACCGAGATCACGCTGCGTTCGCGGGCCGAGATCACCGGATTCTTCGGCGACTGGACGATCCTCGAACCGGGCGTGGTGCACATGCCGCTCTGGCGGCCCGAGTCACCGTCGGACGTCGACGAGCACCCGGAGCGGTTCGGCGCCTTCGGCGGCGTCGCCCGGCACGACCGCGCCGCCGGCTGACCCATGCGCGCCCCGGACATCGACGGGGGAGACGTCAGCCGGCCCGGCGCCGTCGCGTACGCCGCCGAGTGGGCTCGTGCGGTGCGCCGCATCGGATTCGTGCCGCTGACCGCGGCCGAGACCGAGCGCCTGCTGGTGCCACTCACCGAGCGGCTCGGCCAGGCCCTGCTCGCCCCCACCTTCTCCGCCCGGCCGGCGGAGGAGGTGGGGCGTGCCCTGGTCGAGGCGCACCTCACCGAGCCCGGCGTGCTCGACTGGTCGGTGCAGGCGCTCGGTGACCGGTTCCTGCCCTGGGTGCTGCCCGGCCGGGCGGAGTCGCCCGAGCTGCGCGAGCGGGTCGCGCTGCTGCAGGGCGCGTTCGCCGCCGGGTTCGCCCGCGCGTTGCGTGACCGGGTCTTCAGCCAGCAGGAGCGGATCTCCCGCTCCGCCTGGCAGGCGCGGGACACCGTCGAGCAGGCGCTGCGGGACAGCGAGGCCCGCTTCCGGGCCGTCTTCACCGGCGCCGCCATCGGCATCGGCATCGCCGGTGTGGACGGGCAGATCATCGAGGTCAACCAGTCCTTCGCCGACATGCTCGGCTACACCGTCGCGGAGATGCGGCGGATGAACGTGTCGGCGCTGGCCTATGCCGACGACGCGGCCGGCATGTGGGAGCTGTACAAGGAGCTGATCGAGGGCAAGCGGGACAGCGCCCGGGTGGAGAAGCGCTACTACCGCAAGGACGGCAGCGTGGTCTGGACCGACCTCGCCGTCTCGCTGATCCGGTACGACGACGGCCGGCCCCGGTTCACAGTCGCCATGGTCGAGGACATCACCGAGCGGTACGAGTTGCAGCAGCGGCTGCGTTTCCAGGCGCTGCACGACCCGCTCACCGGGCTGCCCAACCGGACGCTGTTCTTCGAGACGCTCAGCACGGTCTTCGACAGGGCGGGCGACGACCAGCGCGTCGGGCTCTGCTTCATCGACCTGGACGGCTTCAAGGCGATAAACGACAGCCTCGGCCACGACCTGGGCGACCGGCTGCTCAAGGTGATCGCCCGCCGGCTCAGCGACTGCGTGGCCGGGCGCGGTCACCTGGTGGCCCGCATGGGCGGCGACGAGTTCGTCATCCTGGTCGACTCCGACGGCGGCATCGACGACGCGGTGGAGGTCGCCGAGCTGGCCCTGGCCGCCGTCTCCGCGCCGGTGCACGTCGCCGACCAGCAGCTCGCCGTGTCGGCGAGCATCGGCATCGTGGAGTGCCCGGCGGCGGAGACGAGCGTCGGTGACCTGATGAAGGCCGCCGACACCACGCTGTACTGGGCCAAGGCGGAGGGCCGGGGGCGCTGGGCGGTGTACGACCCGGAGCGCAGCGCCGCCGACATCGCCCGTTCGGCGCTGGCCGCCAACCTGCCCGCCGCGCTCGACCGGGACGAGTTCGTGCTGCACTACCAGCCGATCGTGTCGCTGCTGGACGGCACGATGGTGGCGGTCGAGGCGCTGGTGCGCTGGCAGCACCCGGAGCTGGGCCTGATCGGGCCGGACCGGTTCATCGGGCTGGCCGAGGAGACCGGCCTGATCGTCCGGCTCGGCGCCTGGGTGCTGCGTCAGGCGTGCCGCGACGCCGAGTCGTGGCGGCGCGCGTACCCGGAGACGTCGCCGGTGGTCAGCGTCAACCTGGCCGCGCGGCAGGCGGACGACCCGGCCATCGTGGAGACGGTCGCCGAGGCGTTGCAGCACACCGGGCTGCCGGCCGAGCTGTTGCAGCTGGAGCTGACCGAGAGCGCGGTCATGGGCAGCGCCGGTGAGCCGCTGCGGACCCTGCACCAGCTCGCCGACCTGGGGCCGCGGCTGGCCATCGACGACTTCGGCACCGGCTACTCGAACCTGGCGTACCTGCGGCGGCTGCCGATCCACTGCGTGAAGCTGGCGGGCCCGTTCGTCGAGGGGATAAAGGGTGACGGCGGGGACGCGGTCGCCGACCACCGGGACGAGCGGATCGTGGACGCGCTGGTCCGGCTGGCGCACGCGCTGGAGCTGTCGGTGACGGCCGAGGCGGTGGAGACCGAGGTGCAGGCCGAGCGGCTGCGGGCGCTGCGGTGCGACACCGGTCAGGGCCGCCTGTTCGGCGCCCCGATGCCCGCCGACGGCATCCGCACCCGCCTGGGCGGGTAAGGAAGGGCCCCCTCTTAACGCCTCCGGTAGAGCAGGGGGCCCCGCTTAACACCTCCCGCTCACGCGGCGGCAGGCGAGAAGGGAGAACGGTGAGCCTCACCGATTCGCAGGCAGTGGTGTCGGTGGTCGCCGCGCTGGCGATCATCGCCGGGCTGGCCGGGGTGGTAGTGCCCGGGCTGCCGGCGCTGCCGCTGTGCTGGGGCGGCGTGCTGGTGTGGGCGCTGTTCGGTGGCGCCGGCCCGGGCCGCTGGGCGGTGCTCGCCGCCGCCACCGTGATCGCCGCCGGCGGCACCGTGCTCAAGTACCTGTGGCCGGGGCGGAACCTGAAGCGGACCGGCGTGCCCACGTCGTCGCTGCTGGCCGGCGGGCTGCTCGGGGTGGTCGGCTTCTTCGTGATTCCGGTGGTCGGCCTGCCGATCGGCTTCGTCGGCGGGATCTTCGGCGCGGAGCGGCTGCGGCTGGGTGACACCCGGCTCGCCTGGCCGGCCACCGTGCAGGCGCTCAAGGCGGCCGGTCTGTCGATGCTGCTGGAGTTCATGGCCGGCCTGATGGTCGCCGCGCTGTGGGTCGCCGGGTTGCTGTTCGTCTAGAGGTGCGGCGACGCGGGCGTCCGGAGGGTACGGCCGATCGCCGTACATCAGTGAGAGAGAGGTGGACGCCGCGCGCCGCCGCGGACCGGGCGTTGCCGAGCGCCCGGTGCCGGCCCGTCGGGTCGGGCCTGGTCACGCCCACAATGATGCCCCCGGCGGGATCCGGCGACAACGCAATTACCGGGGTACGTATTGACCACCTTGATCGGCCGGGAGCACACTGCGAGCACTCGCACGAGCATCGCCTCGAGGAGGTGTGCAGTGGCCACGACGCCTGCGCCGACCGCCGAGCAGCCGATGGACGACGACGCCCGACGACTCGCCGAACTCGGCTACAAACAGGAGCTGCGCCGCAAGTGGAGCGGCTTCTCCAACTTCGCGATCTCGTTCTCCATCATCTCGATCCTGGCCGGCTGCTTCACCACGTTCGGCCAGGCGTGGAACAACGGCGGCCCGGTGGCGATCTCCTGGGGCTGGCCGCTGATCTCGCTGTTCATCCTGATCATCGGCTTCTGCCTGGCCGAGCTGGTGTCCGCGTACCCGACGGC
Source organism: Micromonospora sp. TSRI0369 (assembly GCF_001905625.1). Lineage (NCBI taxonomy): Bacteria > Bacillati > Actinomycetota > Actinomycetes > Micromonosporales > Micromonosporaceae > Micromonospora > Micromonospora sp. TSRI0369. The sequence continues at coordinate 314,429 of NZ_LIVU01000006.1, read as the reverse complement.
GGGCGGGATCTACTGGTGGGCGGCGACCATGGGCCGGCCGGTGCACGGCTGGTTCACCGGCTGGCTCAACCTGATCGGGCTGGTAGCGGTGACCGCGTCGGTCGACTACGGCTGCGCCACGTTCCTCAACCTGACGCTGTCCGCGCTGTTCGACGGCTGGGCCGGCACCGGGCACCAGACGTTCGGGCTGTTCGTGGTGATCCTCGCGCTGCACGGGCTGATCAACATCTACGGGCACCGGATCATCGACGTACTCCAGAACGTCTCGGTCTGGTGGCACGTGGCCGGCGCGGCCGCCGTGGTGCTGATCCTGGTCCTGGTCCCGGACAACCACCAGAGCTTCCAGTTCGTCTTCACCGAGCGGTTCAACAACTCCGGCTTCGGTGACGGCGACACCGGCGGGCTGGCGTTCTGGTTCTACGTGCTGCCGCTCGGTTTCCTGCTCACGCAGTACACGATCACCGGCTTCGACGCCTGCGCGCACGTCTCCGAGGAGACCCGGGGCGCGTCGAAGGCCGCCGCGCAGGGGCTGTGGCGGTCGATCTTCTACTCGGCGGTGGGCGGATGGATCCTGCTGCTGGCCTTCCTGTTCGCGGCCACCGACGTGGACGCGATAAACGAGGCGGGCGGCTTCTCCGGGGCGATCTTCGAGACCGCGCTGACGCCGTTCTTCTTCAAGGCCGTCATCATCATCTCCACCATCGGGCAGTTCTTCTGCGGCATGAGCTGCGTGACGTCGATGTCGCGGATGGCGTACGCGTTCAGCCGCGACCGGGCCGTGCCCGGCTGGCGGCTGTGGTCGACTGTCGACCGCAACGGCACGCCGGTCAAGGCCATCATCGGGGCGACGCTGGCCGGGCTGGTGCTCACGCTGCCCGCGCTCTACCAGCGCGGCGGCATCCCGGTGGCGTTCTACGCGGTGGTCTCGGTGGCGGTGATCGGGCTGTACCTGTCCTTCATCATCCCGATCTTCCTGCGGCTGCGGATGGGCGACCGGTTCAAGCCCGGTCCGTGGACGCTCGGCCGCCGCTACAAGCTGCTCGGCTGGATCGCGGTGGTCGAGATCGCCGTCATCTCGGTCTACTTCGTGCTGCCGATCGTCCCGGCCGGTGTGCCCGGCAACCCCGACTTCAGCTGGACGGCTGTCAACTACGCGCCGATCGCGATCGGTGGCGTGCTGCTCGGCGTCGCCATCTGGTGGTACGCCTCGGCCCGCAAGTGGTTCACCGGCCCGCGCCGCACCGTCGACCAGGCCGAACCGGAGCCCGAGCCCGCCGAGCCGTCGTAGCTGTCGGTGGGTACTGCCATGATCCGGCGATGGAGACGGAAGCGGTGGTACGCGCGCTGTGGGATCGCATGCAGGCCCGGGACTGGACCGGCGTCGGCGAGCTGCTGGCCGACGACGTGGTGGTGGAGTGGCCGGCCAGCGCCGAGCGGATCGTCGGCCGCGACAACTACGTGAAGATCAACGCCGAGTACCCGGAGGGCTGGTCGATCCGGGTGCTGCGGGTGGTGGCGTCGGGCGACGCTGTGGTGTCCGAGGTGGAGGTGCCGCACGAGGGGATGGGCGTGCACCGGGTCGCGTCGTTCTGGACCGTGCGCGACGGGCGGATCGCCGATGGCCGGGAGTACTGGACCAGCCTCGGCCAGGACCCGTCCCCGCAGTGGCGAGCCGCCTGGGTCCAGCCGATGTGAGCGCTGGGCTGTCCGGAGATCTTGGCGATGGCTTTGTCGGTCAGGTCGCAGGCCCGGTCTGCTTGGCCAATGCGAGGAAGGACTGCCACGAGGACGGCGTGACGTGGAGGGTAGCGCCGTCGCGGTCCTTGCTGTCGCGCACCAGCACCACTCCCGGCAGGTTGGCGGCCACCTCCACGCAGTCGGCGTTGCCGCTCCGAGTCGCCTTGCGCCAGGTCGCGCCGCTCAGATCCATGACATCGTCCACCTTTCGGCACGGGGCGTCGGCCGCCAGCAGATCTTGGCGAGCCATCGGCCACTGGGGCGAACAAGAACTGGCCGAGATCTCGCGGCCATGACCTGTCGGGTCAGGCTGTGGGTTCGATCTGCTTGGCCAATGCGAGGAAGGACTGCCACGAGGACGGGGTGACGTGGAGGGTAGCGCCGTCGCGGTCCTTGCTGTCGCGCACCAGCACCACTCCCGGCAGGTTGTCAGCCACCTCGACGCAGTCGCCACCGCTCGTGCCGCTGCGGGTGGACTTCTTCCAGATCGCGTTACTGAGGTCCATGCTGACTCTCCACTTCCTTTATCAGGGCGACCGAGAGGGTCTGCGGCAAGGCTACGCTGCGGACGCCTTCCCACCGTGCCAGGAGCGTCGCCATCGCATCCTCGCCATCGACGACCAGACCCGCAAGCTGGTTCTCCAGGTGCCCCACCCAGCCGCCTTCCGCCGAGTGGGCCAGCGCCAGCGGCCCGGAAAGGCCGACGTGATGACCGGCATCGGCTGGAATGACGTGTAGTTGGACGTGCGGGAGTTCGGCCATGTGCAGCAGGTGCGCGAGCTGCTCGGCCATGATGGCGTCACGGCGGCGGAGCGCTGACTCATCAGTCACTGCGATGACGAGCGGGGGACGGTCGCGAAGCAAGATCTCCTGCCGCTCCAATCGTGCAGCTACCTGCTTCTCCACTTCCTCGTGGGGTCTCGTGCTGTCGAAGCGCAGCACCATCCGGGCATAGTTCGCCGTCTGAAGCAGGCCAGGGATCAGGGACGGATTGAAATACCGAAGCTGACGGGCCGAGCGCTCGGCCTCCAGCCAGGGACGGAACCACGAAGGCTGGCTCTCCCGTTCGGCCATCTTCAGCAGCGTTGTCAGCAGGTCGCCGGTCTTCAGCGCCTCATCTGCTCGCGCAAGGAACACGCGATCCAGCGGACGGGCCCCAGTCTCCACTGCCGAGACCATGGACGCGGAGTAGTGCAGAAGCCTGCCGAACTCCTCCTGACTGAGACCGGCGGCGGAGCGCATCCGGCGGAGCTGCGATCGGATGAGATCGGCTGTCGGTTCCTCCACAGTTCCTCCACAGTCCGTGCGTGAACTTCATTCGACATCTGCCGGCCGGCCCGGTGCTTCACTCGTGCGCCGTGACCAGGCTCGATGCCTTCCGACCGTAGCGGTGTCCTCACCAGACTGTCACGCATGCGGATCCGCTCGTCGCAGGCGAGCACGGGCGGATTCCAGCCCGGGGCCGCCCGGTCCCGACGATGCCGGGCGGCCCCCTCCATCAACGAGGAGGCCGATGTGCGTGTCCGATGGTTCCGGTGCCGTACCCGGGAGCTGCCCACCCTGCCGAAGCGCGACCCCGGCAGCAATCTGCCGGCGTGGATGCGCGAGCCGACCCGGGTGTTTCCCACGGTTCGCCCGGGCAGCCCAGGTCGTCTGACACCGGCGCAGGAGTGGCGGGCGAACGGGGGCCGGTGGTGACGGTTCTGGTCGGTGTCCTCAGCGCCATCGGGCACGTCGGGTATCAGCCGGACTGGAAATGCGAGCGCTGTCGGGAGCCGTGGCCGTGTCCCACCCTGCGTCGCATTCCGCGCGATCAGCTCGATCCGGCAGCGCTCATCCGGATGATGGCGTTCCTCGTGCGCGGCGCGATCCGGGATCTGCGTGGCCGAGTCGAGGGGCCCGAACCGCCCGAGATCGTCCGGCGGTTCTTCTGGTTCCTTCCGCTCAGCGACGACGAGGCGCGTGCAATCGCTCGAAGGTTGCGGTGATGGGCCGACGCGTGGTTCCGCACCTGCCAATGCGCCCGCTCTGGCGGTGCCGCAACTGCGGGGCGGAGTGGCCCTGCCAGCCGGCCCGGCTGTCGCTGCTCGTCGAGTACCGGGAGGACCGCACCGCGTTGCTTCTCTATCTCGGCGGGCTGATGACCGAGGCGCGGGAACAACTCGCCCAACTGAATCCCGACCACGCGCCGGATCTGCACAGCCGATTCCTGGCCTGGGCGCGGGTTCGTGGCTGACGCGGGTGGGCTGTCCGCGTACCCCAGGGGTCAGACCGTGGGGCGGCGGTGGGTGAGCGGGTAGCGGAGGATGCGGTCGTCGCCGGCCGCCGGGGTGCCGCGGCCGTCGCGGTTGCTCGTCGCGACCCAGAGCGCGCCGTCGGGCGCCACCTCGACGGTACGCAGGCGGCCGTACGTGCCGGCCAGCTCCGCCACCGGTACGCCGACGCGGCCGGCGGCGTCGACGGGCACCGCCCAGAGCCGGGCGCCGCGCAGCGCGGCGACGTAGAGCGTGCCTCTGGTGAACGCGGCGCCGCTCGGGGACGCCTGGGCGGGCGGCCAGACGACGACCGGGTCGCGGAACCGGGGGTCACCGGCGACGCCCTCGACGATCGGCCAGCCGTAATTGCCGCCGGGCACGATCCGGTTCACCTCGTCCCAGGTGCTCTGCCCGAACTCGGTGGCGAAGAGCCGGCCGTGCCGGTCCCAGGCGAGGCCCTGCACGTTGCGGTGGCCGTAGCTGTAGACGAGCGAGCCGGGGAACGGGTTGTCCGCTGGTGCCCGGCCGTCCGGGCGGATCCGCAGGATCTTGCCGTTTCGGCTGGTCAGGTCCTGCGCGCGGGCGGCCACCCCGGCGTCGCCGATCCCGGCGTAGAGCATGCCGTCGGGGCCGAACGCGATCCGCCCGCCGGCGTGCACCGAGCTGCGGGCGATGCCGCTGACCAGCACCCGCGGCGCGCGGGACGAGCCGAGGCGGAACCGGACGATCCGCAGGTCGGTGGCGGTGGTGTAGGCGGCGTAGACCCACCGGTCCCGGCGGTACGTGGGGGAGATCGCCAGCCCGAGCAGGCCCGTCTCCCCACCGGCGACCACGTCGGCGATCCGCGCCACCTGGCGGGCCGGGCGGCCGGGGCGTACCCGCAGGATCGTGCCCCGGTCCCGCTGCGCGACCAGGGCGCTGCCGTCGGGCAGGAAGTCCAGCCCCCACGGTGCCTCCAGCCCGGTGGCGGCGACCTGGGGGCGGCTCAGGTCGTAGCCGGACCAGCCGGTGCGCCCGTCGAAGCCGCGCAGGTCGAGCGTGACCGGACGCGGTCGCGTGTCGGCGATCGCCGGCCGGTCCGGGCCGGCGGCGGGTCGCCGGTCGGCGGGACTGCGGTCGGCGTGCGCGTCGGTGGCTGCGAGCACGAGCGCGAGGACGGCGGCGACGACCGCGACGGTACGACGGCGCATGTGCTCTCCTCGGTTTCGCACCCGCCCCCGCCGGGGCATTGACGGTGATCCGGTTTGCCAGTAGACCTTGGTGATGGAGGCCCCTGATGAAGCAAACGCCGCTCTCGCTGGAACAGTTGCGGGTCGCCGTCTCCGAGGGTGAGATCGACACGGTGGTGCTCGCCCTCACCGACATGCAGGGCCGACTGCAGGGCAAGCGGTTCCACGCGCCCTACTTCCTTGACCAGGTGGTCGCCAACGGCAGCGAGGGCTGCAACTACCTGCTTGCCGTGGACGTCGACATGAACACAGTCGACGGGTACGCGATGTCGAGCTGGGAACGCGGCTACGGCGACTTCGCCATGCGCCCCGACCTGGACACGCTGCGCCGGACGCCCTGGCAGCCCGGCTCCGCGCTGCTGCTGGCCGACCTGGAGTGGCTGGACGGCTCCGGCCCGGTGGTCGCCTCGCCCCGGCAGATCCTGCGCAAGCAGCTCGACCGGCTGGCCGCGCACGGGCTGACCGCGTACGCCGGCACCGAGCTGGAGTTCGTGCTCTACCGCGACTCGTACGAGGAGGCGTGGCGGCGCGGCTACCGCGATCTGACCCCGGCCAACCAGTACAACGTGGACTACTCGCTGCTCGGCACCGCCCGGGTCGAGCCGCTGCTGCGCCGCATCCGCACCGAAATGGCGGGTGCCGGGCTCACCCCGGAGAGCGCGAAGGGCGAGTGCAACCTCGGGCAGCACGAGATCGCCTTCCGGTACGACGAGGCGGTGCGCTGCGCCGACCACCACGTCATCTACAAGAACGGCGCGAAGGAGATCGCCGCCCAGGAGGGCATGGCGATCACGTTCATGGCGAAGCCGAACGAGCGGGAGGGCAACTCCTGCCACATCCACTTCTCGCTGCGCGACGCCTCCGGCTCGTCGGCGATGCTGGGGGACGGGCCGGCGCACCTGAGCGTCACCGGGCAGCGGGTGCTGGCCGGGCTGCTCGCCACCATGCGCGAGTTCAGCCTGTTCTTCGCGCCGAACATCAACTCCTACAAGCGCTACCAGCCCGGCTCGTTCGCGCCGACCGCGTTGCGCTGGGGCACCGACAACCGCACGTGCGCGCTGCGGCTGGTCGGGCACGGGCAGGGGATGCGGGTGGAGAACCGGGTGCCGGGGGCCGACGTCAACCCGTACCTGGCGATCGCCGCGCTGGTGGCCGGGGCGGTGCACGGCATCGAGAACGAGCTGGAGCTGGCGGACGAGTGCACCGGCAACGCGTACGACGACCCGGACGCCGAGCGGGTGCCAACCACGCTGCGTGACGCGCTGGACCTGTGGCAGCGCTCCGAGGTGGCCCGGACGGCGTTCGGCGACGAGGTGGCCGCTCACTACGCCAACCAGGCGAAGGTCGAGCTGACCGCCTTCGACGCCGCGGTGACGGACTGGGAGCTGACCCGTGGCTTCGAACGCCTCTGACTCCGCGGGCCGGTTCGGGCCGCACCGCTGGTTGCGGTGCGTAACGGCGGCAAAAGAACAATCAGGTCAGAGCGATATACCTGAGAGTCATAATTATGACTCTCAGGTATATCGCTTCACAGGAGCCTGTCTCCCGGGTCGCGACACGCCGGAAAAGGCCGATCCGACCAGCAGACCGGCACGTGGAGAGTGGGGGCGGGCGTGGGCGAGGTGATCTCGCCGGTTGACGGGGAGACGCTGGGCGAGGTGGCGTCCGCGTCCGTGGCGGACGTGGACGCGGCGATCGGGCGGGCCGCGACGGCGTACGACCGGTGGCGGCGGGTGGCGCCGGGGGATCGGGGGCGGCTGCTGCGGCGGTTCGCGGCCCAGGTCGACGCGCACCTGGAGGAGCTGGCTCTGCTGGAGGTGCGCAACGCCGGGCACACCATCGGCAACGCGCGGTGGGAGGCGGGCAACGTCCGCGACGTGCTCGACTACTACGCGGGCGCGCCGGAACGGCTGACCGGGCACCAGATCCCGGTGCCCGGCGGGCTCGACGTCACGTTCCACGAGCCGCTGGGCGTGGTCGGCGTGATCGTGCCGTGGAACTTCCCGATGCCGATCGCCGGCTGGGGATTCGCCCCGGCGCTCGCCGCCGGCAACACGGTGGTGCTGAAACCGGCCGAGCTGACCCCGCTGACCGCGCTACGCCTGGCCGAGCTGGCCCGCGACGCCGGTCTGCCCGACGGCGTGTTCACAGTGCTGCCCGGTCGGGGCAGCGTGGTCGGAGAGCGGTTCGTCACCCACCCGGCGGTCCGCAAGATCTGCTTCACCGGCTCGACCGAGGTCGGCACCCGGATCATGGCCGGCTGCGCGGCCCAGGTGAAGCGGGTGACGCTGGAGCTGGGCGGCAAGTCGGCGAACATCGTGTTCGCCGACGCGGACCTGGAGAAGGCGGCTGCGACCGCGCCGTACGCGGTCTTCGACAACGCCGGCCAGGACTGCTGCGCCCGCTCCCGGATCCTGGTCCAGCGCCAGGTGTACGACAGGTTCCTGGAACTGCTCGAACCGGCCGTACGGGCGGTGCGGGTGGAGGACCCGGCCCTGGACACGGCCGAGATGGGCCCGCTGATCTCCGCCGCGCACCGGGACCGGGTCGCCGGGTACGTCGACGGCGCGGACGTCGCCTTCACCGGCTCCTGTCCCGGCGGCCCCGGCTTCTGGTACGCCCCGACGGTGCTGCTCGCCGGCTCCCCGGCCGATCGGCACTGGCGGGAGGAGGTCTTCGGCCCGGTCGTCTCGGTGCTGCCGTTCGACGACGAGGCGGACGCGATCCGGCTCGCCAACGACACCGAGTACGGCCTCTCCGGCTCGATCTGGACCCGGGACGTCGGGCGCGCGGTGCGGGTGGCCCGCGCTGTCGAGGCCGGCAACCTCAGCGTCAACTCGCACTCCTCGGTGCGCTACTGGACCCCGTTCGGCGGGATGAAGCGTTCCGGCCTGGGCCGGGAGCTGGGTCCGGACGCGCTGCACGCCTTCACCGACGTCAAGAACGTGTTCATCGGCACCGAGGAGTGATCACAGTGCAGGGACGGCTTTCCGACCGGGTGGCGGTGGTGACCGGCGCGGGCAGCGGCATCGGGCTGGCCACCGTGCGGCGCTTCGCCGCCGAGGGCGCGCGCGTGGTGTGTGTGGACATCGACGCCGACGCCGGCACCCGGGCCGCGCAGGAGGTGGACGGGGACTTCGTGGCCGCCGACGTGGCCGACGAGGCGGCGGTCCGCGACCTGTTCGACGGGGTGGTGCAGCGGCACGGCCGGGTGGACGTGTCGTTCCACAACGCCGGCATCTCGCCGCCGGACGACGACTCCATCCTGGAGACCGGCCTGGACGCCTGGGAACGGGTGCTGCGGGTCAACACCACGAGCGTCTACCTGTGCTGCAAGTACGTCATCCCGCACATGCGCCGGCAGGGCAAGGGCTCGATCATCAACACCGCCTCGTTCGTGGCGCTGATGGGCGCGGCGACGTCGCAGATCGCGTACACGGCGAGCAAGGGCGGGGTGCTGGCGATGACCCGGGAGTTGGGCGTGCAGTTCGCCCGCGAGGGCATCCGGGTCAACGCGCTGTGCCCCGGGCCGGTGGCCACGCCGCTGCTGCTGGAACTGTTCGCCAAGGACCCGGAGCGGGCCGCCCGGCGGCTGGTGCACGTGCCGATGGGCCGGTTCGGCGACCCGACCGAGATCGCCGCCGCGGTGGCGTTCCTGGCCAGCGACGACGCCTCGTTCATGACCGCCGCGCAGTTCGTCGTCGACGGCGGCATCACCGGCGCGTACGTGACACCACTGTGAACGGGCGACGGCCGGTCATCGGCATCACCGCGTACGTCGAGCCGGCCGGCTGGGCGGTGTGGCGGGACGTGCCGGCGACGCTCGTGCCGCACGCGTACGTCCGGTCGGTCACCGCGGCGGGCGGCCGGGCCGTGGTGCTGCCGCCCGACGACGCCGACGCGGACGTGCTGGGGCTGCTGGACGGGCTGCTGCTGGCCGGCGGCGCGGACGTCGGCCCGGAGCGGTACGGCCAGCCGCCGGACCCGCGTACCGAGAGCCGGCCGGAGCGCGACGCCGGGGAGACGACGCTGCTGGCCGCCGCGCTCGCCGCCGACCTGCCGGTGCTGGGCGTGTGCCGGGGGATGCAACTGCTCGCCGTGGCGTACGGCGGCCTGCTGCACCAGCACCTGCCGGACGTGGTCGGGCACGACGGGCACCGGCCCGCGCCGGGCGTGTACGGGTCGCATCCGGTGCGCTTCGCCGCGGACAGCCTGGCCGGGCGGGTGATGGCCGGGGTGGACCGGGTCAACTCGTACCACCATCAGGCGGTGGCCGACCCCGGCGGCCTGGCGGTCACCGGCTGGGCCGACGACGGGGTGATCGAGGCGGTGGAGGATCCGGCGCGGCGCTTCGTGCTCGGGGTGCAGTGGCATCCGGAGAACGAGCCGGACCCGCGGCCGGTGGCCGCGCTGGTCCGGGCCGCGATGTCGGCCAGATCACACACCGGCGTTTCATAGGTGGGGAAAAGCTGGATCGCCGGCCCTCGTCGCCCCCGGTGGGACCGCCCGAGTCGCCCCGGCACGTCTGTTACGCCAGGATGAGGCGGAGGTAACCAGCGTCGAACGGTGCGGGTGCGTTACGTTGCTCGACCGTCGGGGTAGTAGGCGGGGACGGTCGGCGTGACAGCGCCGACCGTCGTGATCATGGCCGGAGCGGGAGGCTGCATGAGCTCGGCCCAGGGGGGCGGGGGCGACAGTCGTTCGTCCCCGGCGGCCGGCGAGGCTTCACTGTCGCCGCTGCTGTCCGCGGCGTTCGCCGCGGGCGGCGAGATGGGCGAGCGGCTGCACGGCTTCGACTGGTCCACGACCTCCCTCGGCAGCCCGGAGCGCTGGCCCGCCGCGTTCTCCCACGCGGTCAGCACGATGCTGTCGTCCCGCGCCCAGATCGTCATCTTCTGGGGCGAGGAACACCTCGCCTTCTACAACGACGCCTACCGGCCGACGATCGGCGAGAAGCACCCGGCCGTGATCGGCCAGTCCGCGCGGCGGTACTGGGCGGAGACCTGGGACGTGCTCGGCCCGCTGCTGGACGGGGTGCGCCGCACGGGTGTGCCCTACCGGGGTGAGAACCACCCCTTCGTGCTGAACCGGCACGGTTTCCTGGAGGACGTCTACTTCGACGTCTCGTACGACCCGATCCGCGACGTCGACGGCACCGTCAGCGGGATCTTCTGCTTCGTCAACGAGACCACCGGGCGGGTGCTCGGCGAGCGCCGGCTGCGCGCCCTCGCCGAGCTGGGCAACGAGCTGGGTGACGTGCCGGACATGCTGGAACTGGGGCGGGCGGTCACCCGGGTGCTCGACGCCCACCGCGCCGACGTGCCGTTCAGCGCGCTGTGGTTCCAGGGTGAGGGCGGGTCGCTGGTGCCGGCCGGCTGTTCGGGTGTGGACCCGGCCACCGTCGCCGGCCCGCCGCCCGGACTGCCCGACGACGGGCCGCTCACCGAGCCGCGCTGGATCGCCACCGCCGAACTGCCCGGCGCGGTGCCGCCGGACGCCGCCGGCCAGGCGCTCCTGCTGCCGCTGACCGCCACCAACGAGCCGGCCGGCGTGCTGCTGCTCGGCGTGTCCCGCCGGCTGCCGTTCACCGAGGACTACCGCGACTTCGTCGACCTGGTCGCCGCGCAGGTCAGCCGGGGCGTGGGCAAGCAGCGGGCGTACGAGCAGGAACGCGCCCGCGCCGCCGAGCTGGCCGCGCTCGACCGCGCCAAGACCAACTTCTTCGCCAACGTCAGCCACGAGTTCCGTACCCCGTTGACGCTGGTCCTCGGACCGCTGGAGGAGTTGCTCGCGGACCGGGAGCTGCCCGGGCGGTACCTCGACCGGCTGACCGTCATGCACCGCAACGGGCTGCGCCTGCTCAAGCTGGTCAACACGGTGCTCGACTTCTCCCGGCTGGAGTCCGGCCGGCTGGCCGCCCGCTACCAGCCCACCGACCTGTCCGACTACACCTCCCGGCTGGCCAGCACGTTCCGCTCGGCCACCGAGCGGGCCGGCCTGGACCTGGTGGTGGACTGCCCGCCGCTGCCCGCGCCGGTCTACGTCGACCGGGACATGTGGGAGAAGATCGTCCTCAACCTGGTGTCGAACGCGCTCAAGTTCACCTTCGACGGCGAGATCCGGGTCCGGACGCGTGCCGCCGACGGCGCCGCCGTCCTGGAGGTGAGCGACACCGGCGTCGGCATCGCGCCGGAGGAGCTGCCGCAGGTCTTCGAGCGGTTCCACCGGGTCGCCGGCGCCCGCTCGCGTACCCATGAGGGCACCGGCATCGGCCTGGCCCTGGTCCGCGAGCTGGTCGAGATGCAGGGCGGCACTGTCACCGCGCACAGCGTCGTCGACCGGGGCACCACGTTCACCGTGACCATGCCGTTCGGGTACGCGCACCTGCCCGCCGACCGGGTGTCCGCCCTCTCGCCGGTGCCGCTGACCGAGCCGGAGCAGGCCCGCCTCTACGTCGCCGAGACGGCGCTCTGGACCGACGAGGTGGCCCGGCCCGTCGGGTTGCCCGAGCCGAACGGCACGCCGGGCGGCGCGGGCCGGATCCTGTTCGCCGACGACAACGCCGACCTGCGCGAGCACGTCGTCCGGCTGCTCTCCCCGGCGTACGAGGTGGTGGCCGTGCCGGACGGCGCGGAGGCGCTGCGGCTGGCCGTCGAGACCCCGTTCGACCTGGTGCTGACGGACGTGATGATGCCCCGGCTGGACGGCTTCGGGCTGGTCGCCGCGCTGCGCGCCAAACCAGCCACCAGGTACGTGCCGATCGTGCTGCTCTCCGCCCGGGCCGGCGCCGCCGAGGAGGTCGCCGGCCTGTCCGCGGGCGCCGACGACTACCTGACCAAGCCCTTCTCCAGCCAGGAACTGGTGGCCCGGGTCCGGGCCAACGTCGAGCTGGGACAGTTGCGCGGGCAGATCATCCGCCGGCTGCGGGCGCTCGCCGACGCCGCCGTGGAGATCAACACCGCCCGGTCCACCGCCGACGTGGTACGGGTGGCCGCCCGGCACGCGCTGCGCCTGGCCGAAGCCGGACGGGTCCGCGTCACGACCACCGGGGCCCGCCACGAGGAGGACGCCGGCGGCGACCTGCCCGCCGACCCGTCGGTGGCGCTGCCGCTCACCGGCACGTCCGGCGAGCAGCTCGGCGAGCTGCTGGTGTGGCGGCGCGAGGGCGGCGGCACCGAGCAGGCGGCGCTGACCGAACTGGCCCGGCTCGTCGGCGTACGGCTGGAGAACGCCCAGCTCTACGAGGCCGAGCACCACATCGCCACCACGCTCCAGCACAGCCTGCTGCCGCGTACGCTGCCGCAGCTGCCCGGCGCGGTGGTGGCCAGCCGCTACCTTCCCGGCAGCGCCGACGTGGAGGTCGGCGGCGACTGGTACGACGTGATGGCCACCGCCGACGACGACCTGGTGCTGGTCATCGGCGACGTGGTGGGCAAGGGCGTGCGGGCCGCCGCCTCGATGGGTCAGCTCCGCAACGCGCTGCGGGCGTACGTCCTGGAGGGCTACGACCCGGGCGAGGCGCTGACCCGCCTCAACCGGCTGGTCCACTCCGCCGGCAGCGGCTCCTTCGCCACCGTCGTCTGCCTCGGCTTCTCCCCGCGCACCGGCCGCATCCGGTACGCCAGCGCGGGTCATCCCTCACCCCTGCTGATCCGAGGAGACGACGTGGCGTTCCTGCACGATCGGGCCCTCGGACCACCGATCGGAGCGATCCCCGGCACCGTCTACCCGGCCGCCGAGGGGGAACTCGCCCCGGGCAACCGCCTTCTGCTCTACACCGACGGCCTGATCGAGGACCGGTCCGCGGGCATCGACGCCGGGCTGGGCCAGTTGCGGGCGGACGCGACGGCCCGCGCCCAGCACGTGGCGGACCTGGTCGACGCCGTCATGGCGCGGGTCACCGAGCGCTCCCGGCACGACGACGTGGCCGTACTCGCGCTGGAGGCGACCGAGCTGAACCGGTTCGCGCTGCGACTGCCCGCCGATCCGACCCGGCTCAGCGTGCTGCGCAAGCGGCTGGAGGACTTCCTCGTCGCCCACCAGGTCGGCGAGACCGACCTGTTCGACCTGACCGTGGCGGTCTCCGAGGCGGCGGCGAACGCCATAGAGCACCCGGTCGACCCGGTCGACCCGACCATCGAGGTCGAGGTGACGATCGCCGACCGTACGGTCACCGCGACCGTCCGGGACACCGGGCGCTGGCGGGAGTCGAGCGGGTCGAGCTTCCGGGGGCGCGGGCTGGCGCTGATCCAGGCGCTGGGGGAGATGAACGTGACCCGTACCGAGGCGGGCACCGAGTTGACGCTGCGCCGCAGGCTGGCCGACCGGGACTGAGGGCTGTTGTCGCGTAAAGCGGATCAAATAGGTCAAAATTACTAGTATCGCCTCATGGGGCGTGAGTCGTTCCGTCCTTCCCGCGGCAGCGGGAACGACCCGGTAGGTGCGGCGTAGACGGCGATTCGCCGGACCGGCCGGGCCACCGTGCGGGATCGGCTGCGGCGGGTGCGGTTGAGCCTGCTCGTGGCGGTCCAGTGCGGGGTGGCCGCCGCAGTCGCGTGGTGGGTCGCGAAGGATCTGATCCACAACCCGCAACCGCTGTTCGCGCCCGCCGTCGCGGTCGGCACCATCGCCAGCTCGGTGAGCCAGCGCTTCCGCCGTACGCTGCTGCTGATCGCCGGCGTGGCGGTGGGCATCGCGCTGGGCGACCTGCTGGTCTCCTGGGTCGGGCAGGGATACGTACAGATCGGCGTCATCGTCGCCGCCGCGATCCTCGTCGCCGTCCTGCTCAGCGACGAGGGGGCGTTCGTCACCCAGGTCGGCGGCAGCGCGTTGGTGATCGCCGTGCTCTTCCCGGCCCGGACCGACATCGCGCTGCCCCGCTTCCTCGACGGCGTCGTCGGCGGGGTGGTCGGCATCCTGGTCGCGGTCGTGGTGCTGCCCCTGCACCCGATCCACCGGATCCGGCGGGCCGGCCGGCCCCTGCTCAACCAGATGTCCGTCGAGCTGGACCGCCTCGCCGACGCGGCCCTGGCCCGGGACGCCGAGATGGCCCGTCAGGTTCTCGACAGGCTGCGCCGGCTCGACACCTCGGAGGTGGAGACCGCGATGTCGGCCGCCGACGAGGTCGTCCGCATCTCGCCGTTACGGTGGCACAACCAGAGCGCGCTGCAGGGATGGCGGCACGGCGCCATCCTCATGATCCGGTCCCTGCTGCACAGCCGCGACGTCGCGCTCAACCTCGAACGCGCGATCCGGGACGACGAGCCCGTTCCGCCCTCGCTCGCCGAGGCCGCGCGGTGCCTGGCCGACGCCGCGCGCACCGTCGCTACGGGCTGGTCCCCGTCCGCCAGCCGCCCCTCCCGCTCCCAGCGGGCCGCGATGTCGGCCCTCCGCCTGGCCCAGGAGGCGTTGCGCAGCGGCCTGCGCGTCAGCGGCATCAACGTGGCGAACGAACTCACCATCATCGCGGTGAACACGATCCGGGCGAGCGGGGTGCGTAAGCGCGACGCCGAGTCGCTGCGTCGTGAGCTCGCCCCGGACACCGCGGGGGAGACGGGAGAGTGGCACCCCGCGTCGGATCGCGGGCAGCCGGAACCGGGGCCGGGCATGCCGCCCGGGATGGGAGAGGCCTCCTAGCCGGAGGACAACCGAGTCGGTCCAAGGCCCAGCTCTCAACCGGGAACTGGGCCTTGGACATGCTCCGGCACAGGAGGCGTCGTCCAGGTCAGGCCGGTGTGGCGGTCAGAGCGTGACCTCCGCGTCCTCGGCGAGGGTGAAGAGCCCGGCGTCGAACACCAGCTTCACCAGCTTCGTTCCCTTTGGTACGTCGAAGTAGACGTTTGCCTTCACGGCGTTCCCCGGGTTGATCTCGTCGAGGAAGCCCTCGCCGTCCTCGTTGCCGTAGATCGCCGCCTCACCGTCGGCCTCGTACTCCCGGCCGCTTCCGTCGCGCGCGCTGACGGTGCCGTCGGCGTGGAACAGCTTCGCCTTCTTGGTGACGTTCTTGGCGGTCAGGACGACCCGGCAGAAGCTGCGCTGCGCCTTCTTGTTGAGGAAGTCACTGCCGACCTTGGCGATGCCGCACTTCATGCTGTGTGCGGTGAATTCGAAGTCACCACCGCGTACCGTGTCGCCGATCCGGTAGATCTTCGGCGCGTCGGCGGGCTTCTCGCTCTTGACCGGCGGCGGTGCGGCAGCCGAGGTGGGAGCGGACGTCGGGGCCAGCCCGGCGCCGTCAGCGGCGGGGGCGACGGGAGCGCTGCTGCCGGCCGTGCCGGGGCTCTTGTCGTCGCCGGTCAGGGCGAGCAGGGCCGGTCCACCGCAGCAGAACACCACCACGACGGCGACACCGATGAGCACCGGCATGAGCCACTTCTTCTTCGGCGGCGGTCCGAAGCCGGGCTGACCGGGCGGTGGCGGATACGCACCAGGGGGACCGGGCGGTGGCGGGGGATAGGAGCCCGGGGGACCGGGCGGTGGCGGGTACGAGCCAGGGTTATGCGGTGCGGTCATGGTGATGCGCTCCCAGGAAATCTGCCCCCGCGCCCCGCGGAGGCGATCACCGACGCTGCCACATAGCCCTTGGCCCGCATAGATCGTTCACTGTCCGGTGCCCGACCGCGTTCACCCGAACAGTTCGCGCACCGTGACCTCGACGGCCGCGAGAATTCCACCGCAGTCGTACGGGAATGGCCGGAACGGGCGAGCACGCCTCCGGAATCCGGACAGGTTCCGCGCCGTCAGGGCTGGGCGAGCCAGTCCTGGTCGCCCAGGCCGGAGATGTCCAGCACGCGCCGGACCTGCGGGGACGGCAGCACGGTGAGCGCGTTCGGGAACCGCTGGGCGAGCCGGACCACCGCGTGGATGGCGGCCGAGTCGAAGAAGGTGACCGCCCGCAGGTCGAGTGTGAGCTGCTTGGCGGGCTCGCGGAGCGCAGTCTGGAACATCGTGTCGGCGGTCGCCATGTCGACCTCGCCGGTCACCTGGACGCGCAGTTGATCGCCGTCGACCTGCGTCGTCACGGAGAAGACGGGCGCCGCGCCCCCTTGATCCACGGAGCAACAATGGCACAGCGTTTGTGGCACGGCAACAACCTGCCGGGCAGGGCTGTGGCGGGGGGCACACCGCCCCCGGCGATAGGCTTGGGTCATGACCGTCCGTGCGCCGCTGACCCCCGGCACGCTCTCCCCGTGGCGAGCGGTTCCCGCCCACATCCCGCGCCCGGAGTACGTGGGTAAGAAGCGTCCGCAGGAGTGGCGCGGCTCGCACGTGCAGACGCCGGAGACGATCGAAAAGATGCGCGTGGCGGGGCGTCTCGCCGCCCAGGCCACCCAGCTCGCCGGTGAGCACTGCAAGCCCGGGGTGACCACCGACGAGATCGACAGGGTGGTGCACGAGTTCCTCTGCGACCACGGCGCGTACCCGTCGACGCTCGGCTACCGGGGCTTCCCGAAGTCGTGCTGCACCAGCCTCAACGAGGTGATCTGCCACGGCATCCCCGACACCACAGTGCTCCAGGACGGCGACATCATCAACGTCGACGTCACCGCGTTCCTGAACGGCGTGCACGGCGACACCGACGCGACGTTCTGCGTGGGCGAGGTCAGCGAGGAGGCCCGCCTGCTGGTCGAGCGGACCCACACGGCGATGATGCGCGGCATCAAGGCCATCGCCCCGGGCCGGCAGATCAACGTCATCGGCCGGGTGATCGAGTCGTACGCGAAGCGCTTCGGCTACGGAGTGGTCCGCGACTTCACCGGGCACGGCATCGGCGAGGCGTTCCACAGTGGCCTCTACGTGCCGCACTACGACAGCCCGCGTCCCACCGACGTGATGGAGCCCGGCATGACGTTCACCGTCGAGCCGATGATCACGCTCGGCACCTACCAGTACGACATGTGGGACGACGGCTGGACCGTGGTCACCAAGGACCGCAGGTGGACGGCGCAGTTCGAGCACACCATCGTCGTGACCGACGACGGCTACGAGATCCTGACGCTGCCGTGACCGACACCCCGGCGGCCCTGCGCGAGGCGCACCACGCGGACGTCTCCGGCGGCTGGCTGCGTCCGGCCGTCTTCGGCGCGATGGACGGACTGGTCACCAACATCGCACTGATCGCCGGTGTGGGCGGCGGCGGGGTGTCCCCGCGCAGCATCGTGCTCACCGGCACGGCCGGCCTGGTGGCCGGCGCCATCTCGATGGGCCTCGGCGAGTACACGAGCGTCCGGTCCGCGAACGAGCAGGTCGCCGCCGAGGTGGCCAAGGAGCGGCGCGAGCTGGAACGCCACCCGGAGGCCGAGGCCCGGGAGCTGGCCGACGCCTGGGTCGCCCGTGGACTGCCCCGGGAGCTGGCGACGCAGGTCGCCGAGGCGGTACGCGCCAACCCTGAGGAGGCGCTGCGGGTGCACGTACGGGAGGAGCTCGGCGTCGACCCCGACGACCAGCCCAGCCCGTGGGCCGCCGCGATCTCGTCGTTCGTCTGCTTCTCCATCGGGGCGCTGGTGCCGCTGCTGCCGTACCTGCTCGGCTTCACCAGCCTCTGGTTGGCGCTCGCCGTGGGCGGCGTGGGGCTCTTCGTGGCCGGCGCGATCGTGGCCCGGTTCACCTACCGGCCCTGGTGGACCAGCGGCCTGCGGCAGTTGCTGCTCGGCGGGCTGGCGGCTGGCGCCACCTACCTGATCGGCGCGCTGATCGGCGTCGGCGGCGGCATCGGCTGAGGCTGAACCAGCCCGGCCGTCAGCCGGACAGCAGGTCGTCGATCGTGCCGTCGACCGGCCGGCCCCTCGCGGCCAGTTCCTCGGCCTGGCGGGTCAGCGCCGCGCCCACCTCGGTCATGTCCGCGCCGGCCAGCCCGGTACGCCGCACCGCGTCCCCCGGGTCGCGGAAGTAGGTGCGGCTGAACAGCCCCTGGACTGTCGCCGCGGCCAGCCGCGCCTCGCCGAGCATGAGCAGCGCCTGATCCGTCTCGTACCACTCGGCCAGCCGCAACGCCCGGGCGTGCGCCGCGCTGCCCCGGTACCACGCCTGCCGCGCGGCGCCGGTGAACTCCGCCGGCCGGGCCCGCGCCAGCCGCGCCAGGTGCTCGTCGCGCAGCTTCGGCAGCCAGCCGGTCGGATCGTGCAGGGCGCGGGTGGTGACGTACCGGTCTGCGACAAGTGGCCAGCGGGACGTGATCGTCGTCGCCCGGCGCAGGTAGTCGTCCGCCCCGGCCACTGTGAGGTCGACGAGCACCCCGTCCACCCGCCGGGTGGCCGGTGGCGGCCCGGCGCCGTGCCGGTACGTGACGACGAGCAACCCGACCTCGCGGTCACCGCCGCCGTCGTCGTCGCCGTGCGCGAGCGGACCGTGTACGGCGACCGCCAGCACGTCGGCCGGGAACCGCCGCAGGACAGCGTCACCGACGCGCTCGGCCACCTGCCACCGCGGGTCGTCCAGACGCCGCTCGGCATTCACGTCGACAGCCACGGTCCACCTCCATTCCGCAACGTCAGTTGTACGACTCGTACGGGCTGTACGCTTCATGCATGACCGAGCCCGCTGCCGAGCTTCCGATCTCCGACGCTCGCGAGAATCTCGCGGATGTCGTCTCACGCGCTCACTACGCCGGCCGCATCACCTACGTCACTCGTCGCGGGCAGCGGCTGGCTGCCATTGTCCCGGCGGACCTCGCCGAGGCGATCGAACGCGCCGAGGATGCGATCGACGTCGAGGCCGCGCGAGCCGCCCTTGCCCGTCTGGACGCGGGCGAGGCGCCGGTCTCTCTCACTGACCTACGGAAAGAGCTGGGTCTGTGAGCGGGCTTACCCCGTCCAGCTACACGGTCACGATTGAGCGCGCCGCCGCCAAGCTCCTCCGCAAGCTCGACCGGCCGGTGCAGGCTCGTCTCGTCGACGCGATCGCCGCTCTCGCGGCTGAACCACGGCCCGCCGGTGTCAAAGCGCTCGCCGGGCATCCGGGCCTCCTACGTATCCGCGTCGGCTCCTACCGCGTGGTGTACACCGTCCGCGACGAGGAACTAATCGTGTTGGTGGTGCACCTCGGTCACCGTAGCGACGTCTACGACGTGCTCTAGCGGAGCGTGGCGAGCGCGCCTCAGGTGGCCGATTCGACGTTCGGGACCAGCCGGAACACGCGGATCTCGCGGCCACCGGCCCGCTCGACGTACGTGCGGTACGCGGGCCACTCCTGCACCAGCCGCTGGAACAGCCGTTCCCGGTCCTCGCCGGTGACCTGCACGGCGGTGACCGGGATCCGGCGTCCCTTGACGTCCACCTCGGCGGCCGGGTCGGCCAGCAGGTTGAACGTCCAGGACGGCTGGTGCTGCTGCCCCCAGTTCGAGCCGATCACCACGTAGGCGTCGCCGTCGGGCACGTACACCAGGGGGTTGCTGCGGGGCTTGCCGGAGCGGCGGCCGGTGGAGGTGAGCACCAGTGTGGGCACGAGCCCGAAGGCGACCACGCGCCCCTTCGTCATCCGGCCGACCAGCCGGTCGGCCGGGACGAGCAGGCGCATGGTGGCGCCGAACCAACGCTGGTGACCGAGACGGCGGGTGAGGGTTCCCAGGGCGGACATCCGACAAGTGTGCCGCCCACACCGCGCCCCGTCACCCCCTCGGACGGTCAGTCCCCCCAAGGTCGACTCCATTTCCCCGAAGTGGTGGCATCCACCCCGCCGCGATGCCGCCACTACGGCGAAGTGGTGTCGATCATGGCCGGGAAAGTGGATCATGGCCGGGAGGCCACCTCAGTCGAGGCGGCGTTCGATCGGCAGGCGGGACCGGGTGAACAGGGCCGCGCCGCCCATCGCCACCAGCGGCACCACCACCAGCACGGCGAGCGTCACGCCGGGCACCGTCACCGGGTACGGCGGCTGCGCCGGCCAGGAGTCCGCGTACCGCTGGTTGAGCGCCGCCAGGACGACCGCGGCGGAGCCGAGCCCGGCGACGATTCCCAGCGCCGAGCCGAGTACCGCGATGACCCCGGCCTGACAGAGCGACAGCAGGCGGCGTACCCGGGGATCGGCGCCGACCGCCGCGAGCGTGGACAGGTCCCGGCGGCCCTCCGCGGCGGCGAGGCCGGTGGCGACCGCGGCGGCGCCGAGCGTGATCACTCCCGAGGCGACGGCCAGCAGGAGCAGCATCGGGCGCTGGTCCGACGGCGGGTCGGCGGTCGCCACCTGCGCCGACATGGGGATGATGTCGTACAGCTCGTCGGTCAGCAGCTCGATCTGCCGGTCGGTCGGCGAGGCGGCGGTGTCCAGCAGGTAGCCGAGCGGTACGGCGGTCAGGCCGAGCGCCTTCGCGGCGGCGGGGGAGAGCACCAGCCGGTCCACCGGGAGACCGCCGCGCAGCAGGTACGCGGGCAGGAAGCGCCCGGTCGGCGCGCTGCCGGAGCCGTAGTTGACCTCCATCCGGGCCTGCCCGTCCACCACCCGGCGGGGGTCGGTGACCACCACGCCTCCGGCGGCGAGCGTCCGGCGCGCGGCGGCCAGCTCGTCGGCGGGCGCACCGGTGAGCGCGGGCAGCGCCGCGCCGTCGTCCACCAGCGTCGGCAGGTACACGTCGACCGGCTCCTGGTAGGACGCGCAGCGGGGATCGTCGCGGGCCGAGGCGCGGTCCGGGTCCGACTCCTCGTAGGGGCAGCGATGCTCGGGCGGAATGATCGCGGACGGAGCGCAGTCCTCCTTGTCGGAGGGGCCGGCGCAGCCGGGCACGGCGACGGGCGCCACCGTGGCGTCGGGCAGGACCGTGCGGGCCCGGGCCGCGACCGCGTCGGCCGACGGCGGGTCCGCCGGGGTGTCACCGGATGGGACGAGCAGCACGTTCCCCGGCGGCAGGCCGGGTTGCCAGAGCTCCCGCGCGCGGGTGTCGTCGCTTGCCACGTAGACGCCGAGGGCGACGCTGCCGGCGACCGCGGCCATCACCGCCGAGATGGCCGGGGCGGCCGACGAGCGGTTGCGGCTGGCGTCGCGCAGCGCGAGCCGTGGCGTCAGCGGCAGCAGCCGTCCGGCCCGGCCCAGCGCGCCGACGAGCGCCGGAGTGCAGAACACCAGCCCCAGTTCGCCCAGGGCGACGCCGGCCAGCACACCGGTCTGCGAGGTGCGGCCCGCGGCGAACGCGGCGACGGCGGTCCCGGCGACGGTGAGCGACGCCCCGAGCAGCAGCCAGCGGCGGCGCGGCCGGGTCGCGTCCCGCCGGCCGGCCAGGCCGGTCACCACGTCCTGCCGGGCCGCCGTCCAGGCCGGCGCGACCGCCGCCAGGACCCCGGCCAGCACCGCCGTCGCGGCGATCGCCACGAGCGCGGCCGGGAAGATCCGGTACGCCCCGAGCCGCTCCCCGAGCAGGTACTGCTCGACCAGCGGACGGCCGGCGAACGCGGCGCCGATGCCGAGCACCAGACCGAGGGCGGCGCCGCCGGCGCCGAGCACCACCCCGTCGGCGAGCACGATCCGGCGCAGGTGGGCGGCGTCGCCGCCGGCCACCGCGACCAGCGCGAGGTCCCGCCGCCGGCGGCGGACGCTCACCGCGAAGGCCGGCCCGACCAGCAGCACCACCTCCAGCAGGCCCAGCCCGCCGATCAGGCCCACCGTGCCGGCCTCCTCCGCGTCGGGCACCGACATGCCGTGGGGAAGCTCCTCACGGCCGGGCAGCGGATCGCGGGAGACGACCTGGACGCCCTGCCCGTTCAGCCGGTCGACGAGCGCACGGTCCAGCGGACCGGGGAGATCCACCAGCCAGGTGTCGCTGCCGTACGGCACCTCCGGGACCACCCCGGCCAGCGTGACCACCTCGCGGAGGTTGTCCGGGTACTCGACCACCCCGACCACCCGGTACGTGGCGCCGTCGGTGGTGCGGACCGGGTCGCCGACGCGGGTGTCCAGCCGGCTCAGCGCCGCCGGGCTGACCGCGATCTCGTCGGGGCGTACCGGCGGCCGGCCGTCACGGACCCGGGCCAGCGGCCGGGCGAGCGGGTCGGTCAGATCGACGGCGCGCGCGTCGAACGACTCGACGCGCCTGTCGATCCGTGTCGAGAACGTCAGCCACCACCGGGCCCGGGTCAGCCGGCTGCCCTCGGGCAGCAGCGCGCGTACCTCCTCGGCGGTGGGGGGACGGCTCCGGCCGACCCATTCGCCCTGGACCGGCCAGGCCGTCTCGCCCCAGGCGTCCTGTTTCACCGGCGTCAGGCTCTCCCACTGCAACGCCACGTCGGCGCCGCCGAGGCGACGGTCGATGCGCTCGGCCCGGGTGAGGTCCCCCATGTCGTAGCTGACCGCGGCGAAGCTCAGCCCGAACACCGGCAGCGCGATCATCACCAGCACCAGTAGCGTGCGCCGACGCGAGCGCCGGGCCTCCCGCTGGGCGATCCGCAGCGCCGTCCGCCACGATCCGCGTGCGGCGGCGAGGCGGCCGCCGATCACCGGCCGCTGCCGCTGAGCAGGTGCTCCACGCCGATCAGCGGGGCGGTCGAGTCGACCATCACCCCGTCGCGGAGGAAGACCACACGGTCCGCCCAGCCGGCGTGCCGGGCCTCGTGGGTGACCAGCACCCCGGCCGCGCCGGCGTCCACCCGGCGGCGCAGCAGGTGCAGCACCGCCTCGCCCGACTGGGAGTCGAGCGCGCCGGTCGGCTCGTCGGCGAGGACCAGCCGGCGTTCGCCCACGAGCGCCCGGGCGATCGCCACCCGCTGCTGCTGACCGCCGGACATCTGGTCCGGAAAGCGGTCGGCCAGCTCGGCCACGTCCACCTCGCGCAGCGCCGTCAGGGCGAGCTGGCGGGCCGCCCGTACGCCGGTGCCGTCCAGTTCCAGCGGCAGCGCCACGTTCTCCACGGCGGTCAGGCTGCCGAGCAGGTTCAGGTCCTGGAAGACGTACCCGATCCGGCGGCGGCGCAGCCGGGCCAGCTCGCGTGCGGACAGTCCGCCGAGCGCCTCGCCCTCGACCACCACCTCGCCGCTGGTGGGCCGGTCCAGGCCGCCGGCCAGTGCCAGCAACGTGGACTTGCCGGACCCGGAGGGGCCCATCACCGCCACCAGCTCACCGGCCCGGACGGTCAGGCTCACGCCCCGCAGCGCGTGCACCGCCGCCTCGCCGGCGCCGTGGATCCGGCGTACGTCCTGCAGGTCCAGCACCCCGTCGGTCGGGTTCATCAGCGCCTCCCGTGCCGGGTCACCGGCGGGCTTCGTCGCCGGCCCGGTCCACCGCCTCGGGGTGGTCGACCGCCCGGAGCGGCGCCGGGCGGTGCCGGACCAGGCTGGTCTCGCAGTGGTCGAGCCACCGCACCTCGGCCTCGGTCTGGAAAATCATCGCGTCCAGCACCAGCCGCCAGGGTAGATCCTCCGGCTTGTCGCTCGTGTACTTCAACCGGGTGAATTCCTGCAGCGCGCGCATGGTGGCGGTGCGCTGGGTCTGCACCACCGCCTGCACGTCGACGCCCGGCGTGGTCAGCGCCAGCGCCAGCTTGATCGACAGCTCGTCGCGGGGCCGGTCGGCGCGGCTGATCGGGGTGGCGAACCACATCGCCAGGTCCGCCCGTCCGGCGTCGGTGATCTCGTACGGCCGCTGCCCGCTCTCGTTCTCCGGCAGCGGGCGCACCAGGCCGTCGCGTTCCAGCCGGGCCAGCGTGGTGTAGACCTGCCCGATGTTCAGCGGCCAGGTCGACCCGGTGGACTCCTCGAACGCGGCACGGAGCTGATAGCCGTACATCTGGCCGCGTTCGAGCAGGGCGAGCAGGCCGTGACGGATGGACATGGCCTGGAGTATGCATACCTGGTATGCGCTGCGCAACCGGAGGGTTCCGCCGGGTGACCGGCGCCGCGCTCAGGCCGGGCGTCCCGGGAAGGGAACGGTGAGCGGGGTCACGCCCGCCGTCCGCCGCCAGCGGGTGGCCCGCAGCGCGCAGTCGGTGAGCGCGGCGAGCGCCGTGTTCCGCTCCGCGCCGCCGGTGTGCGCGAGCGCGGCCCGCCAGTGCCCGGCGGTCCGCTCCTCGATCTCCACCGCCAGCCGCAGCGCACCCTCCCGGTCGGTGACCGGATAGGGCAGCGCGTAGCCGGCCCGGTCCGCGGGGACCTGCCCGGAGCCCTCGGCGAGTTGCAGCAGCAGCGCGTCCCGGCGGGACCGGTGAGCCGCCTCGGCGGCCCGGGCCGCCGTCCGCGCCGCGCCGGTGAGGTGCACGCCGATCACCCCGTACGCCCAGATCGCCGCGTACTCGGCGGCGAGCGCCTGGCCCGGACGGGGACTGCTGGTCGGGTTCACGCTGCGCCGACCGGGCGTGCCCTCACGGCCCTCGCTGCGCTCGGTGCGTTCGTTCACTTCAGCGCCTCCACGTGGGTCGCCCGGGCGGCGGCGATCGAGCCGAGCAGCGCGGCCCGCTCGGCCGGCGCCTCGGCGCAGGCCTTCGCCGCGTTGGTCCGGCCCTCCTGCTCGGCCTGACGCAGTTCGGTGAGCACCGCGTCGGGGGCGCCGCCGGTCGCCGGGGCGCCGGTCGCCGGGGCGCCGGAGGGAGCCGGCCGGCCGATGACCCGCCGTAGCTCCTCGGCGTGCGCCTTGTGCGCGTCGGCGATCGGGGTGAGCCGCCCGGCGAGGGCCGGGTCGGCGGTGGCGGCGGCCCGGTAGCGGGCCTCCAGCGCCAGCGCCTCGGCGGCCAGCGGCTCCAGCGCGTCCGGCGCCGGTGGCTCGTCGTCGCGGTCGAAAAGATCACAACCGGTCAGCGGCGCGGTCGCGCCGCCGAGCGCCACGAGCCCTCCGGCGCGCAGCAGCCAGCGCCGGGAATGCCCCGCTCTGACCTGGTCGGATGGTGTTCTGCCGGTCCCCACCTGACAGAGTCAACACCATCCGTGCCGCCTCATGGGGCAGGGTCTCGGTGCGCCGCCGGGTCGGTCGGCGGCCGTTAGCGTTACGCTCTGCGCAACCACCGGGCGCGGACGCCCCGGTGGCGTGCCGGTATGGCGGGCCGACCGCTCGCACCGGCCCGGGACAACACGGCCCGCGGGTCGTGGCAACAGCAGGAGAGGTGCGCGGAATGACGCAGCGTGGCCGTGCCACCCGGTCGACGGGGCCCGCCGGGCGGCCCCGCCGGTCCGACGGCCCCCGCGGCGCGGACCGCAGCGCCGCGCCCCGCGGCGATCTGAACGCGCGCCGCAACCGGCTGCGCGAGGTGATCGAACCGGTCGTCAACGCGGCCGGCTACGACCTGGAGGACCTCTCCGTCTCCCGCGCCGGGCGCCGGCACGTGGTCCGGGTGATCGTGGACGCCGACGGCGGGATCAACCTGGACGCCGTGGCGGACGTCTCCCGCGCGGTGTCGGCGGCGCTGGACGCGGCGGAGGAGTCCGGCGGCGACATCGTGGCCGGCGAGTACCAGCTGGAGGTCAGCTCGCCCGGCGTGGACCGCCCGCTCACCCTGCCCCGGCACTGGCGGCGCAACGTCGGACGGTTGGTCAAGGTGACCGTCCGCGGCGACGCCGGGGACCGCCAGCTCACCGGCCGGATCACGGCCGCCGACGACGAGCGCGTGGAGCTGGAGACCGACGCCGGCGCCGCCGCACACCCGTACGCCGAACTCGGGCCCGGCCGGGTCCAGGTGGAGTTCAACCGCCTGGACGACCTGGCCGACGAGGACCTCGGCGACGACACCGACACCGACGACGACGAAGATCTGGAGGACGAGGAGAGGTGAACATCGACCTCGCGGCGCTGCGCGCCCTGGAGCGCGAGCGGGAGATCCCGTTCGACACGATCCTCGCGGCGATCGAGACCGCGCTGCTGACCGCCTACCGGCACACCGAAGGCGCCGAGTCGCACGCCCGGGTGGAGATCGACCGCAAGAGCGGGGCCGCCTCGGTCTTCGCGCAGGAACTCGACGCCGACGGCACCGTCACCCGGGAGTGGGACGACACCCCGCACGACTTCGGGCGGATCGCCGCCATGACCGCCAAGCAGGTGATCCTCCAGCGGCTGCGGGAGGCCACCGACGAGGTGCACTTCGGTGAGTACGTGGGCCGCGACGGCGACCTGGTCACCGGCGTGGTGCAGGCGCACGAGACCCGCCGGGAGAAGGGCATCGTCAGCGTCGACCTGGGCAAGCTGGAGGGCGTCCTGCCGCAGTCCGAGCAGGTCCCCGGCGAGCGGTACGAGCACGGCGAGCGGATCCGCTGCGTGGTGGTGCACGTCGCCAAGGGCATGCGCGGCCCGCAGATCACGCTGTCCCGCTCGCACCCCGGGCTGGTGAAGAAGCTGTTCGCGCTCGAGGTGCCGGAGATCGCCGACGGCACCGTGGAGATCGGCGCGATCGCCCGTGAGGCAGGTCACCGTACGAAGATCGCGGTCCGCTCGACCACGCCGGGCGTCAACGCCAAGGGCGCCTGCATCGGCCCGATGGGGCAGCGGGTCCGCGCGGTGATGAGCGAGCTGCACGGCGAGAAGATCGACATCATCGACTGGTCGGACGACCCGGCGACGTTCGTCGGCAACGCGTTGTCGCCGGCCAAGGCGCTGCGGGTCGAGGTGGTCGACCTGGCCACCCGTACCGCCCGGGTGACGGTTCCCGACTTCCAGCTCTCGCTCGCGATCGGCCGGGAGGGGCAGAACGCCCGCCTGGCTGCCCGGCTGACCGGTTGGCGCATCGACATCCGGTCCGACGCGGAGACCGTCGCGCCGCAGGGACGGGGCGGAGCTGATCACGTCCCGGAGCCGGGCGGAGCGATCTCGAGCAGCTAGGGGTAGACTTTCTCAGTGGCACGACGCGCGCTGCCGGAGCGCACCTGTGTGGGCTGCCGGAAACGGGCGTCGGCCAGCGAGTTGTTGCGGATCGTCGCGATCGGCGACGAGACTGGTCGCACCAGCCTCAGGCCCGATCCGGCCCGCACACTGCCGGGTCGGGGAGCGAACATGCATCCTGATCCGGCCTGCTTCGCGCAGGCGGTGCGGCGTCGCGCCTTCGGGCGGGCACTGCGCCTCACCGGGGTTCCTGACCACGGTGCGCTTGCGGAGCACGTCGACGCGCAACCCCCGACGACCGGTCAAACCCGACCGGCCGCGGGTCGCTAGCAAGGTAGGACGACCGACATGAGCACACGATGAAGTCCCTGAAATGACCAGGCTTCAAGTGCACGAGTGAGGTCGCTGCGGGTGCTGCCCGCACGACCTCGGAGTGAGGAGTGCAGTGGCAGGAAAGGCCCGCGTACACGAGCTTGCCAAAGAGCTCGGGGTCGAAAGCAAGACCGTTCTCGCCAAGCTCAAGGAGATGGGCGAGTTCGTGAAGTCCGCATCCAGCACCGTCGAGGCGCCTGTCGCCCGACGTCTGCGTAGCGCCTTCGTAGCCGGTTCGTCGGCGCCTGCCGGCCCGCCGGCTGCCGCGCCCAGCGGCCCGGCGCCGACCCCGACGCCCACCCCGACCCCGGGTGCCCCCCGGGTCTCGGCCAGGCCGACGCCGCCCCGGCGTCCGGCCGCGCCGACCCCTGGACCGAAGCCCAAGGGCCCGGTCCCCGGCCCGCCGCAGCCGGCGACCCCGGTCGCCAAGCCGGCGAGCGCGCACGACATCGAAGTGGCGGCCGCCGAAGCGCGTGCCGCCGCGCTCAAGGCTGAGCAGGAGGCCGCGGTCAAGGCCGCCCAGGCCGCCCGCCAGCAGCAGCGCGAGACCGTACGCCGGGAGCCTCCGGCCGAGGGCGGTCCCCGTCCCGGCCCGCGTCCCGGCCCGAACGCCATGCCGCCGCGTCCGGGTTCCCCGGCCGCGCGTCCCAGCGGGCCGGGCCAGGGCCAGGGCCCCGGTGCCCGACCCGGCGGTCGTCCGCCGGCGCGTGGCGCCGGTAACAACCCGTTCGGCATCCAGGGTGGCCAGCAGCGGCCTCCGGCCGCCGGTGGGGGCGGTCCCCGTCCCAGCCCGGCCGGCATGCCGCCGCGGCCCAGCCCGGCGTCGATGCCGCCGCGGCCGAGCCCGGCCTCCATGCCGAGCCAGCGCCCGACCACCGGCCGTCCCGGCGGCCCCGGTGGCGGTCGTGGTGGACCCGGCGGTGGCGCCGGTCGTCCCGGTGGTGGCGGCGGTGGCGGTGGCTTCCGTGGCGGTCCCGGTGGTGGCGGCGGTGGCGGTGGCTACCGTGGCGGTCCCGGTGGTGGCGGCGGTGGCGGTGGCTACCGTGGCGGTCCCGGTGGTGGTGGCGGCGGTGGCGGCGCTCCCGGCGGTGGTTTCCGTCCGGGTGGTCCGGTCGGCGGTGGCCGTCCCGGCGGCGGCGGCCGTGGCCGTGGCGGTGGCGCGGCGGGTGCCTTCGGGCGTCCGGGCGGTCGGCCGACCCGCGGTCGCAAGTCCAAGAAGCAGCGCAGACAGGAGTTCGACAACCTGTCGGCCCCGACCATGTCCTCGGGCGCGCCCCGCGGTCAGGGTCAGGTCGTCCGGTTGTCCCGTGGCGCCTCGCTGTCGGACTTCGCCGACAAGATCAACGCCAACCCGGGTTCGCTGGTCCAGGAGATGTTCAACCTGGGCGAGATGGTGACGGCTACCCAGTCGTGCTCCGACGAGACCCTGCAGCTGCTGGGTGAGCACCTCGGCTTCGACGTGCAGATCGTCAGCCCGGAGGACGAGGACCGCGAGCTGCTCGCGCAGTTCAACATCGACCTCGACGCCGAGGTCGCGGAGGACCGCCTGGTCAGCCGTGCGCCGGTGGTGACCGTCATGGGTCACGTCGACCACGGTAAGACCAAGCTGCTCGACGCGATCCGCAAGGCGAACGTGGTGGCCGGCGAGGCGGGTGGCATCACCCAGCACATCGGCGCCTACCAGGTCCACGTCCCGCACGAGGGCGAGGACCGCGCGGTGACGTTCATCGACACCCCGGGTCACGAGGCGTTCACCGCCATGCGTGCCCGTGGTGCCCAGGTCACGGACATCGTGATCCTGGTGGTCGCGGCGGACGACGGCGTGATGCCGCAGACCATCGAGGCGCTCAACCACGCCAAGGCGGCGGACGTGCCGATCGTGGTCGCGGTCAACAAGGTCGACAAGCCCGAGGCGAACCCGGACAAGGTCCGCCAGCAGCTGACCGAGTACGGCCTGGTCGCCGAGGAGTACGGCGGCGACACCATGTTCGTCAACGTGGCGGCCAAGCCCGGCATCGGCATCGAGGAACTGCTCGAGGCCGTGCTGCTGACCGCCGACGCGTCGCTGGAGCTGACCGCTCCGATCGACGGGCCGGCGCAGGGTGTCGCGATCGAGGCGCACCTGGACAAGGGCCGTGGCGCGGTGGCGACCGTGCTGGTGCAGAAGGGCACCCTGCGTGCCGGTGACTCGATCGTCGCCGGTGGGGCGCACGGCCGCGTGCGGGCCATGCTGGACGAGAACGGCAAGCCGGTCGATTCGGCCGGTCCGGCGCGTCCGGTCATGGTGCTGGGTCTGACCACGGTGCCGGGTGCGGGTGACACCTTCCTGGCCGCCGAGGACGACCGCACCGTGCGGCAGATCGCCGAGCAGCGGCAGGCGCGGAGGCGGGCGGCTTCGTTCGCCAACTCCCGTGGCCGGGCCACTCTCGAGACGCTCATGGAGCAGCTCAAGGAGGGCGAGAAGACCTCGCTCAACCTGGTGCTCAAGGGCGACGTCTCCGGTTCGGTGGAGGCGCTCGAGGACGCGCTGTTCAACCTGGACATCCCGGAGGAGGTCCAGCTTCGGATCATCCACCGGGGCGTGGGTGCGATCACCGAGAGCGACGTCATGCTCGCGAGCGCCTCGTCCGAGGCGGTCACGATCATCGGCTTCAACGTGCGGGCCTCGAACAAGGTCCGCGAGATGGCCGACCGCGAGGGCGTGGAGATCCGGTACTACACCGTGATCTACCAGGCCATCGAGGAGATCGACGCCGCGCTCAAGGGTCTGCTCAAGCCGGAGTACGAGGAGGTCGAGCTGGGCACCGCGGAGATCCGCGACGTCTTCCGCTCGTCCAAGATCGGCAACATCTCCGGCTGTATCGTCCGGTCCGGCCTCATCCGCCGCAACGCCAAGGCGCGGCTGCTGCGGGACGGGGCGGTCGTGGCGGACAACCTCACGATCAGCTCCTTGAAGCGGTTCAAGGACGACGCGACCGAGGTCCGCGAGGGCTTCGAGTGTGGTCTGACGCTGGGCGGCTACAACAACGTCCAGGTCGGCGACGTCATCGAGACGTTCGAGATGCGCGAGAAGCCGCGCGCCTGAGAACCACGCGTACGACCGGTCGGCGGCCGGGGCCTTCGGGCCCCGGCCGTCGCCGTTTCCGCAGGCTGCGACAATCTCCGGCGTGACCCGGTACGCGCTGCTCCTCGCCCCCTCCGCCAACCGCGTCTACGCCGACGCGGCGGCCCGGCTGGCGCGCGCCGAACTGGCCGTGTTCGCCGGCTCCGGTGTGCTCGACGTCGTACCGGCTGACGCGGAGGTGACCGGGATCGGCGGCGTGGAGTACCTGGCGTTCACCGCCCCCGGGCCGGGGCTCGGCGAGCGGGACGTGGCCCACCTGGCGAACCTGTCGGCGGCGTACGCGCTGTTCGAGCGGGTGGGTGATGACCTGCTGCGGCCGGTGCCGCTGCGCCCGCTGGCCCGGTACGACTCCGACCTGATCACCATCCCGAAGTACGCCGGCAAGACCAACGAGCAGTTCACCCGGCTGCTGCTCAACGTCACAGTGCTCGCCTCCGCCGCCGCGCCGCGGATGCTGGACGGGCCGGTGGTGGTGCTGGACCCGCTCTGCGGCCGGGGCACCACGCTCAACCAGGCGCTCATGTACGGCTACGACGGCATCGGCATCGAGCGTGACAGTCAGGACGTGGAGGCGTACGCGGCGTTCCTGCGTACCTGGCTGCGCCGTAAGCGGCTCAAGCACACCACCGAGTCGACGTCGGTGCGCCGGGACCGCAAGCTGGTGGCCCGGCGGTTCGAGGCGGTGCTCGCGCCGTCGCGGGACGAGCACCGGGCCGGGGCCACCCAGCGGGTCACCGTGCTGAACACCGACACCACCCGGGCCCGCGAGGCGTTGCGCCCGCGCTGCGCGGACGTGATCGTCACCGACGCGCCGTACGGGGTGGCGCACGGCAGCCGTACCGGTCAGGGGTTGTCCCGCAGCCCGCTGGAGCTGCTCACCGCCGCCGTGCCGGTGTGGCGGGAGCTGCTGCGCCCGGGTGGCGCGCTGGGGCTGTCCTGGAACACCCACGTGGCACCCCGGGCGCAGGCGGAGGCGGTGCTGGCCGACGCCGGGCTGCGGGTGCTCGACGGCCCCGGCTTCGGTGACTTCGCCCACCGGGTCGACCAGGCGATCGAGCGGGACGTGCTGGTGGCGGTCGCGCCTTAATCGCGTGCCCGGGGTACGCGGCAGGCGTACCGTTGCTCGCCGTGTATACCGGAACCGCACTGTTCGACCTGTTGCTCCCGGGTGACTCCCGGTCCCTGAAGGCCAAGCGGTCCTACGTCCGGCCGATCGTCGCCGCGTTGCGCAAGTTCGAGGTCTCCGCCGCCGAGGTCGGCGCGCTGGACCTGCACGGGCGGGCCGAGATCGGGGTGGCCGTGGTGGCCGCCGAGCCGGCCCACGTCCGCGAGGTGCTCGACTCCTGCGAGCGCCTGGTCGCCGCCCGTCCGGAGACCGAGCTGCTGTCGGTGCGCCGTCGACTGCACGGTGAGGACGACTGAACGGCGCGTCGCGCGGCAGTCCGCCCGTGCCGCGTGAGGTCCGGTGGGACGCGGGTAGTGTTCTTCTGCGTTGGGCGGTCGGACCCGGCGGCGCCGACGCGCCCGCCGTCTACGGCCGACGGTCCGGGTCGTACGCCGATCCGGCGCCGTCATCGGTACAGGTGATCCCGGAGGTGGGGACATGACGGATCAGGCAAAGGTTCGCCGGCACGCGGAGCGCATCCGGGAACTCGTCGCGTCGGTGGTGCGCAGCCAGATCAAGGACCCCCGGCTCGGCATGATCACGATCACCGACGCCCGGATCACCGCCGACCTGCGTGACGCCACCGTCTTCTACACCGTGCTCGGCGACGCGGCGGCCCAGGCGAGCACCGCCGCCGCGCTGGAGAGCGCCAAGGGCATGCTGCGCAGCACCGTCGGCAAGGCGCTCGGGCTGCGGCACTCGCCGACGCTGACGTTCGTCCTCGACGACGTGCAGGACCAGGTCAAGCACATCGACGACCTGCTGGCGGCCGCGCGTACCGCCGACGCCGAGGTGCAGCGGCTGGCCGCCCGGGCCTCGTACGCGGGCGACGCCCAGCCGTACCGGGTCGAGGACGACGAGGACGCCGCTGACGACGACGAGCCGGCCGCCGACGACGAGCCGCGCGACGGCGACCGCCGGTGACCGAGGTCGCGGCAATGGGTCGTGCGCCGGCCGGCCCGGCCGAAGCCGACTGGGCGGCGGCCGTCGCGGCGGTACGTGACCTTCCCGCCGACGCGCGGGTGCTGCTGATCTGCCACGTGAACCCGGACGGGGACGCGCTGGGCAGCATGCTCGGCTTCGCGCTGGGGCTGCGCCGGCTCGGCGTACGCGATCTCCAGGCCACGTTCCCCGGCCCGGCCGAGGTGCCCGAGCCGTTCCGCTGGATGCCCGGCGTGGAGCTGCTGGTGCCGCAGGACGACGCGTACCCGGATCCCGACCTGGTGATCTGCTTCGACGCGGCGAGCGAGTCGCGGCTGGGTGACCTGGTGGGCCGGCTGGCCACGGCCGGCGCGTCGCTGGTGCTGGACCACCACGCCTCGAACACCGGCTTCGGCCGGATCAACCTGGTCGACCCGCATGCCGCTGCCACCTCGGTGGTCGCGCTGGAGCTGCTGGACCGGCTCGGCGTGACGCTGGACGCGGAGATGGCGACCGGGCTCTACGTCGCGCTGACCACCGACACCGGCTCGTTCCGTTTCGAGGCGACCACGCCGGCCGTGCACGAGATGGCCGCCCGCCTGGTGGCCACCGGCATCCGGCCCGGCGACATCTCCCGGCGGGTCTTCGACACCCGCCCGTTCGGCGCTGTCCGCCTCTTCGGCGAGGTGCTCGGCCGGGCCACGCTGGAACCGGCGGCCGCCGCCGGGCACGGGCTCGTCTGGACGTACGCGACCCACGACGACCTGGCCCGCCACGACCAGCCGGCGTACGTGCTGGAGGCGCTCATCGACTCGGTCCGGTGCACCGAGGAGGCGGACGTGAGCTGCGTGATCAAGCAGTCGGGCGAGGCCGAGTGGGCGGTGTCGCTGCGCAGCAAGGGCGCGGTGGACGTGAGCGCGGTGGCGGTGGCGCTGGGTGGTGGCGGGCACCGGTTCGCGGCCGGTTTCACCGGGCGGGGCGCGCTCGACGAGCTGGTCGGACGGATCCGCGCCGAACTCGCCACCGCGACGCTGGTAGCCCTTTAGAAGCGGAATTGCGCCGAAATTTCCGCCGCGCCGAGGTGCGGCGGCGATCAATAGTGTGAGCTGATCGGCGGCTTTTCCAGCGATTACGAGGCGTGCCAGCCTTTCCGCCGTGCGTGACGCTGGGGACAATCGGGTGATGGATCATCCCCGTGAGCTCACCGTCGAGGCGACCCGGGCCTGGGACCGGCCGGTCGTCTCCGTGCCGGTGCTGATCTGCCTGTCCCTGGTCGGCGGTCAACTTCCGTCCTTCTCGACCGCGGCCAACCTCTACATCCTCACCACCGGTGGGGGGTTGATCTGGGTCGGCCTGAGCAATCGGGTGCCCCGGCGTCCGGCGCCGCGCAGGCTGCCGCCTGTCGCGCTCTGGTGGCTGGTGCCGGTGACAGTCTTCGGGGTCTTCGAGGGGGCGACGTTCATGGCGGCGGCGGGTGACGACTTCCCCACCCTCTCCCGGCTGGCCGATCCGTTCCTGGAGGACAGCGTGATCCGCTCGGCGGCCTGGTTCGCGTGGCTGTCCACGTTCTGGGGACTGGTGCGCCGATGATGCGGGCACTGGCGATCGGCGGGTTCGGAGTCTCGATCGTGCTGTTCGCGGTCGTCGAGTGGGCGGCGCGCCGGGAGGGGTCGCGGATCCCGTCGCTGGCCGATGTCTGCGCCTTCGTGATGCGGTACGAGGTGGGCCCGGTGCCGGTCGGGCGGATCGGTCTGTTCGGTTTCTGGTGGTGGCTGGGCTGGCACTTCCTGGCCCGCTGACCACCCCTGCCGGGCCGGGACGATGACGTTGATCTTTCCGCATTTCGGGAACAGTGGGCAGCATCTGGAAAGTGAACGTTAATTTGGGTGCGGGACCGGCGCTTCGCGGCGCTGGTCACGGGCGGTGGTGCCGCACCCGGCCTCGCCTCCCTCCAGGGTCAGACCGACCCGGGCTCCCGCTGCCAGGCGAGCCGCTCCGGTGATCCCGGACCGCTGCCGGGCGCTCAGCCGCCGACGACTCCCGTCGCGGCGCGATCAGTGGTCGCGCCGAGCCGGAGCGCCGGGCGCCCGTAGGGCCACCGTGTCCCGGTGGTCCGCACCCTGGAAGGACCTCACATGCCCAGCAAGCGCAAGCCGCAGACCGAGACCACCACCGACGAGGCGCGCGAGCAGATGCGCCGCGCGCTGCAGACCTCGATGGACACCCGTCAGTGACGTACGCCGTCCGGCGGTGACGCCGGCCGGGCCCGAGGACCACACCCGGCCCGACGCCGACGTCACCGCCGCTCGGGGCGCATCGCCGCCCCGCACGCCGCTACCGTCGTCCGGTGCGACGCCTCCTCGTGGTCGGCAGCTCCGGCGCCGGCAAGAGCACGCTCGCCGGTGAACTGGCCCGGCGACTCGACCTACGCGAAGCCGCGCTCGCCGAGCACGCTCCCGGACTGCCGGTGCGGCGGCTGCGCGGGCGGCGCGACACCGCCCGGTTCCTGGCCGACGTGAGTAAGTAGTCCGCTGCCTTGTGCACCTTACCGGGGGCGTGCCAGGATCGGCGGCGATGAGCACGACTGCCGCCCCCGCCACCGCCGCCACACCCCGGCGGATCGCCGCGCTCGCGCTGCCCGCCCTCGTGGTGCTGGCCGCCGAGCCGCTCTACGTCCTGGTCGACACCGCGGTGGTCGGTCATCTCGGCCGGGTGCCGCTGGCCGCGCTCGCCGTCGGCGGCACCGTCATGACGCTCACCGCGTGGGTCGGCACCGTCGTCGCGTACGGCACCACCGGGCGCTCGGCCCGCCGCTTCGGGGCGGGGGACCGGGCCGCCGCGGTGGCCGAGGGCGTGCAGGCGTCCTGGCTCGCGCTGGCAACCGGAGTGCTGGTGGCGATCGCTCTCGGGATCGGCGGGGGCGCGCTGGCGCGTACCCTCGTCGGCGGCCCCGGCGAGGTGGCCGACGCCGCCGCCGGATGGCTGCGGGTCGCGGCGCTCGGCGCGCCCGGCCTGCTGCTCGCCGCCGCCGGCAACGGCTGGCTGCGCGGCATCCAGGACACTCGCCGGCCGCTGCTGTTCGTGCTCGGCCCGAACCTGCTCTCCGCGGTGCTCTGCCCGCTGCTGGTCTATCCGGCCGGGCTCGGGCTGGTCGGCTCGGCGGTGGCGAACGCGATCGCGCAGACGCTCTCCGGCGTCCTGTTCGCGGGCGCGCTGGTGCGCGAGCGGGTCTCGCTGCGGCCCCGGCCCCGCGTGATCGGGCAGCAGCTCGTGCTCAGCCGCGACCTGCTGGTGCGTGGTGTCGCGTTCCAGGCCAGCTTCCTGTCCGCCACAGCCGTAGCGGCCCGCTTCGGCGCCGCCGCGGTGGGCGCGCACCAGATCGCCCTGCAACTGTGGTTCTTCACGGTGCTGGTGCTCGACGCCCTGGCCATCGCCGCGCAGTCGCTCGTCGGCGCCGCGCTCGGCGCCGGCGACGTGGCCGGCGCGCGGTTCCTGGCCCGCCGCGTCGCGCTGCTCGGCGGGCTGTGCGGCGTGGCGTTCGCGGTGCTGATCGCCGCCGGCGCCGGCGTGGTGCCGTCGTGGTTCAGCTCCGATCCGCAGGTACGCGAGCAGGCCATGACCGCCTGGCCCTGGTTCGTCGCGCTCCAGCCGATCGGCGGCGTGGTGTTCGCGCTCGACGGGGTGCTGATCGGCGCGGGCGACGTG
Organism: Micromonospora sp. TSRI0369; assembly: GCF_001905625.1. Classification (NCBI taxonomy): domain Bacteria; kingdom Bacillati; phylum Actinomycetota; class Actinomycetes; order Micromonosporales; family Micromonosporaceae; genus Micromonospora; species Micromonospora sp. TSRI0369. The sequence continues at coordinate 278,207 of NZ_LIVU01000006.1, read as the reverse complement.
CGCTACCTGCGCAACCTCACCATCGTGTGCGCGTTCGGCGGATTCCTGCCGGCGATCTGGCTGGCCTACGGGCTCGAACTCGGGCTGGGCGGGATCTGGGCCGGGCTGACGCTGTTCGTGGTGCTACGGCTGGCCGGCCTGCTGCTGCGGATGCGCTCGGGCGCGTGGGCGGTCGTCGGCGCGGTGCGCTGACGCCGGTCAGCAGGGCTTGAACGAGCCGGGACCGCCCATCCACGGCTCGACCACGAAGAAGCCCTCTTTGAGCCGGGAGCAGTTGACGTTGTTCGTGCTCGACTTCGCGGAGATCAGCCAGAGGCCGCGTTGCGTCGCCGGCAGATCCTCGGGCTGGAAGATCTCCCAGACCACCTGGTCGCGGATGCTGGCGATCCCCGCCGGGCCCGGTGTCGTCCGCGGGATGTCGAACGCGTACATCCAGACGTACCTGGTGGTGATCCGCAGGCTCGGTTCGCCGTCCTCGGCGGTGAACACCTCGTAGCTCATCTCGCCCCGGACCCGGATCTCGTCCACATCGGCCTGGGAGTCGATCCGGGTGGCGTAGTGCACGAACGACTGGTCGTCGAAGTGCCGGCGCAACTGGGTGCGGGAGTCCGGCGCCAGCAGCGCCAGGAACGGCTCCGCGTCACCGACGCGCATGGACAGGCCGAGCCGGGCCTGGACCAGCGCGGCCCGGACCTGGGTCAGCGCCGCGGCCACCTCACGGGCGGTGAACGGCGGCTGCGCCGTGGCCGGCGGCAGGACGATCCCGGCCTCACCCACCGCGAAGTCCGCACCGGCGGTGCCCACGAACAGGTCGCGCGGCTCGCCCACCTGGCTGAGCGGAGCCGGAGACGGGCTGGCCTCGGCCGAGGCCGCGGCGGCGGTGCCGGACCGCACCCGGTCGACTGTGACCCGGCCGAGCACGGCCGTGCCGCCGATCAGCACCAGGGCGAGCACCACCACGAAGGCGACGCGGCGCTTGCCGCGCTGCCGGGACCAGACCATGCGGAAGCGCTCGGCACGCGTCAGCGGGACGTCCGCGTCCGCGCCGGTCATCCAGCTCGGCAGCTGGATCTCCTCGCCCCGGGAGGCGACGGCGTAGGGATCCGGCTCGGGTGGGGTGGTCCCGGGTTCGGTGCTCATGCGGCGTTCCAGAGGGGGTGCAGGGGCAGGGGGTGCATGATCATTGCACCCGGCCGCCGATCCCGCTGTCCCTTTTCCGTGCCGGTCAGATCCGCCCCTGCCGGATCGCCCACGCGAGGTAGAGCATGCCGACGACCAGCAGCGTCGCGGTCACCAGGACGAACACGAAGGACCCGATCGCGGCCACCGTGGGGTGCCGCTCGCCGAACCGGGTCCGGCCCTGCCATGCCCACATCCGGCGGCGCGCCGCCGCCAGTGCCGGCACGCCGTCGAGCAGGCCGGACAGGCGGCGGCCGAGGGTGCGGCGGGGCGGTTCCGGATTGCGCATCCAGTCCGGCAGGTCGACCCGGGCGCGGTGCGGTGGCGGGGGTGGGGCGTCGCTCATCGGAGGCTCCTACCGCGGGGTGGCGTGGTGAGGCGGGCGGGTCAGCAGGTGTCCGGCAGGTCGACGGTCTTGTCGGGGTCGAAGACCGCGTCCGGGTCCGGGTCGGCCGGCCCGCCGAACGAGGGCTTGCCGAGCGCCAGCAGCCCCTTGTCCAGGGCGGCGCAGTCGATGTTGGAGGCGTACGAGTCGGCACGCTCGATCCACAGCCCCGCGGAGGCGGTGGTCACGTCGGCCGGGTGCGGCATGCTCCACTTCACCGTGTCGTGGACCACCACGACGCCGTCGCCCGGGGTGGGGCTGGTGGTGGGGAACGCGTACGCCCAGACGAAGTTCGTGGTCACCTCCAGGATGCGGATGCCGTCCCGGTCCTTCGTCGCCCGGTAGCTGATCCGGCCCTTGACCCGGGGCTGGTCGTCGGTGAGCCGGGCGCCGGGAGCGAGCCGGGTCGCGTAGGTGCCCGCCTCGCCGGTGGGGAAGTCGTCGCGTACACCGGCCCGCGCGTCCGGGGCGAACTGGCGGACCAGCCGCTCCGGGTCCTTCGCGGTGAAGAACGTGCGGTCCAGCCGGGCGGTGATCAGCGCCTTGCGTACCTTGGCCAGCGCGTCGGCCACCTGCTTCTCGCTGAACGCGCCGGTCCGCTTGGCCCGGGGCAGCGCGATCCCGGCCGCGCCCTCCGGGAACCCGGCCGCCGGGGTGCCGTCGAACGGGCCGGCGGCCGGTGGCGGCGAGGCCGACGAGGACGCCTGCTCGCCGACCGGCGGGCTGACCGTCGGGTGTTCGGCGGCCGGCTCGCGCCAGCGCTGGAAGCCCTGGTAGCCGAGGCCCCCGACGAGCCCGAAGAACGCGAGCAGCGCCAGCACGACCACGCCGCCGAGCAGCTTGCCGGAGTGCCCGCCGAGCGCGATCCGCAGGCGGTCGCCGCGACCCGGCTCGACCTCGGGCGCGGGCTGGCGCAGCCACTCGGGCACCCGTCCCAGCGTGTCCTCCGACGGGCGATCGGTGACGTGGGGGTCGGGGACGGAGCGGTGATCGGTCATCGGACTTCCCGGGCAGACGGGGCGGGGGCGCACGATCTTGACACCCCGCCGAAGCAGGGCGGTATCCCCCGCAGGGAGGATCGGCGCCGTCTGGCAGGCTTGGCGGTCGTGAGCACAGACGGTCTGATCGTGGTCGACAAGCCCGGCGGCATGACGTCGCACGACGTCGTGGCCCGCATCCGGCGGCTGGCGCGTACCCGCCGCGTCGGCCACGGCGGCACGCTCGACCCGATGGCCACCGGCGTCCTCGTGATCGGGGTGGGCCGGGCGACCCGGCTGCTCACGTACGTGATCGGCGCCGGCAAGAGCTACGCCGCGACGATCCGGCTGGGACAGTCCACCGTCACCGACGACGCCGAGGGCGAGGTGGTCGCCACCACCCCGGCCGGCGCGGTCACCGACGACGGGGTACGCGCCGCGCTGGCCGCCCTCACCGGCGAGATCGACCAGGTGCCCAGCGCGGTCAGCGCCATCAAGATCGACGGACAGCGGGCGTACAAGCGGGTCCGCGACGGCGAGACGGTCGAGCTGCCCGCCCGCCGGGTCACCGTCTCCCGGCTGGAGGTGCGGGCCATCCGCCGGGACATCCCGGACGTCGTGGATGTGGACGTGGACGTGACCTGCTCGTCCGGGACGTACATCCGGGCCCTGGCCCGCGACGCGGGGGCCGCGCTGGGCGTCGGCGGTCACCTCACCGCGCTGCGCCGCACCGCCGTCGGCGGGTTCACGCTCGCCGAGGCGGCCACGCTCGACCAGTTGGAGCAGCGCGCGCCGGACGTGGTGAACCTGCCGCTGGACGCCGCCGCCGCGCGGTTCTTCCCGCGCCGGGACGCCACCGCCGACGAGACCCGGGTGCTCTCCCACGGCGGGCCGCTGACCCCGGCCGGGATCACCGGGCCGTACGCGGTCTTCGACCCGGCGGGCGGGCTGATCGCTATCGTCAGCGAGCGGGACGGGCGGGCCCGCGCGGAGATCGTGCTGGCCCCGGCCTGAACGGCGCGTGGGCGGACAGGGGAGGAACGGCATGCAGCGGTGGCGGGGGTACGAGGCGGCGCCCGGCGGCTGGGGACGCTCGGTCGTCACCATCGGCGTCTTCGACGGCGTGCACCGGGGGCACCAGGCCACCATCGGGCACACCGTGGCGCGCGCCCGGGAACTGGGCGTCAAGTCGGTGGTGGTGACGTTCGACCCGCACCCGGCCGAGGTGGTGCGCCCGGGCTCGCACCCGGCGGTGCTCACCGAGCCGGCGCGCAAGGCCGAGCTGATCGAGGGGCTCGGCGTGGACGTGCTCTGCGTGGTGCCGTTCACAGTCGAGTTCTCCCGGCTGCCACCCGAGGCGTTCGTGCACGACGTCCTGGTCGAGCACCTGCACGCCGCGCTCGTGGTGGTCGGCGACAACTTCCGGTTCGGGCACCGGGCGGCCGGTGACGTGCCGCTGCTGGAACGGCTCGGCCGCACCTTCGGCTTCGCGGTGGAGGGCGCGCCGCTCGTCGCCGAGGCGGGGACGGTCTTCTCCTCCACGTACATCAGGTCCTGCGTCGACGCGGGCGACGTGGGCGCGGCGGCGGCGGCGCTCGGCCGCCCGCACCGGGTCGAGGGCGTGGTGGTCCGCGGCGACCAGCGCGGACGTGAGCTGGGTTACCCCACCGCCAACCTGCTGACCCACCGGCACGCGGCGGTGCCCGCCGACGGGGTGTACGCGGCCCGCCTGGTGCGCCGCGACGGCGAACCGCTCGCGGCGGCGGTGTCGATCGGCACGAACCCGACGTTCTCCGGCCGGGAACGGCGGGTGGAGGCGTACGCGCTGGACTTCAGCGGCGACCTGTACGGCGAGCGGCTGGCCCTGGACTTCGTGGCGCACCTGCGCGAGCAGCGGACGTACGACGCGATCGAGCCGCTGGTGGCCCAGATGGCCGAGGACGTGGAGCGCACCCGCCGGGCGGTGCCCTGACCCGCGTGGCGACCTTGACCGGCCGTCCGGACCGAGGGCTGGTAGGCTGGCGGAGACGTCGGCTGACCGACGGGGGCCTCGCGTGCCTGCACGACGCCGCGGGTGCGAGGAACCGGTCCGTTGCACCGGTCACCACGACCGCTCCGGACCTCATCGAATGACCCACGAAACAGGGAGAACATGGCGCTCGACCAGGAAGCCAAGGCCAAGATCCGCCAGGAGTACGCGACCGCCGAGGGCGACACCGGCTCGCCCGAGGTGCAGGTCGCGGTCCTGACCAAGCGGATCGCGGAGCTCACCGAGCACCTGAAGGTGCACAAGCACGACCACCACAGCCGCCGTGGGCTGCTGCTGCTGGTCGGCCGGCGCCGCCGGCTGCTGAACTACGTCCAGAAGAAGGACATCAACCGCTACCGGTCGCTCATCGAGCGGCTCGGCCTGCGCCGATGACCTGACGGGGGAGTGGCCGCCTGGCTGCTCCCCCGTTGCAGTACCACCGAAGAACCCGGCCGCGCGACACCCGAAGAGGGAGCCGGTCAGCACCGGTCTCCGGTAGTGGCCCCCGGGAACCCCGGCACGACGCCGGCCTCCCCGGGCGCTTCGATCGAAGACCGGCCGCCTGAGCAGTTCCCGTGTCGTCGGCCGACGACGCGAAGGAGCACCACAGCACATGACCGAGACCAACCTCGGCACCGAATCCCGCACCGCGGTGATCGACAACGGGGCCTTCGGCACCCGTGAGATCACCTTCTCCACCGGCCGCCTGGCCCGCCAGGCCGCCGGCTCCGTCGTCGCCCAGCTGGGCGAGACGGTCGTCCTCTCCGCGACCACGGCCGGCAAGCAGCCGCGCGAGTCGTTCGACTTCTTCCCGCTGACGGTGGACGTCGAGGAGCGGATGTACGCCGCGGGCCGGATCCCCGGCTCGTTCTTCCGCCGCGAGGGCCGGCCCAGCGAGGACGCCATCCTCACCTGCCGGCTGATCGACCGGCCGCTGCGCCCGTCGTTCGTCAAGGGCCTGCGCAACGAGGTCCAGGTCGTCGAGACCGTGCTGGCGCTCGACCCGCAGCACCCGTACGACGTGGTGGCGATCAACGCCGCGTCGATGTCGACCAAGCTCTCCGGCCTGCCGTTCTCCGGCCCGATCGGCGCGACCCGGGTCGCGCACGTCGACGGCCAGTGGGTCGCCTTCCCGACGCTTGAGGAGCTGGAGCGGGCCACCTTCGACATGGTCGTGGCCGGCCGCACCCTTGCCGACGGCGAGGTCGCGATCATGATGGTCGAGGCCGAGGCCACCCCGAACGCCGTGACCCTGATCTCGGGCGGCGCCACCGCGCCGACCGAGGAGATCGTGGCCAGCGGCCTGGAGGCCGCCAAGCCGGCCATCCGTGAGCTGTGCCGGGCGCAGAGCGAGCTGGCCGAGGTGGCCGCCAAGCCGGTCGCCGAGTTCCCGGTCTTCCTGGACTACTCCGACGACGCGTACGACGCGGTGGCCGACGTGGCCCGCGCCGACGTCGCCGAGGCGCTGAAGATCGCCGGCAAGGCTGACCGCGAGGAGGCCCTGGACCGCATCAAGGCCAAGGTCGCCGAGCAGCTGACCGGTCGGTTCGAGGGTCGCGAGAAGGAGCTGTCCGCCGCGTTCCGTTCGCTGACCAAGTCCGAGGTCCGCAACCGGGTGCTGCGCGAGCAGGTCCGCATCGACGGCCGCGGCCCGCGTGACATCCGTCCGCTGTCCGCCGAGGTCGGCGTGCTGCCGCGGGTGCACGGCTCGGCGCTGTTCGAGCGCGGCGAGACCCAGATCCTGGGCGTCACCACGCTGAACATGCTGCGCATGGAGCAGATGGTGGACACGCTGTCCCCGGAGAACCGCAAGCGCTACATGCACAACTACAACTTCCCGCCGTACTCGACCGGTGAGACCGGCCGGGTCGGCTCGCCGAAGCGGCGCGAGATCGGCCACGGCGCGCTCGCCGAGCGGGCGCTCCTCCCGGTGCTGCCCTCGCGCGAGGAGTTCCCCTACGCCATCCGGCAGGTCTCCGAGGCGCTCAGCTCCAACGGCTCCACCTCGATGGGTTCGGTCTGCGCCTCGACGCTGGGCCTGCTCTCGGCCGGTGTGCCGCTGAAGGCGCCGGTCGCCGGCATCGCCATGGGCCTCATCTCCGACGAGGTCGACGGCAAGACCCAGTACGTGACGCTGACCGACATCCTCGGCGCCGAGGACGCGTTCGGCGACATGGACTTCAAGGTCGCCGGCACCCGGGACTTCGTCACCGCGCTCCAGCTCGACACCAAGCTGGACGGCATCCCGTCGGACGTGCTGGCCGCCGCGCTCCAGCAGGCGCACGAGGCCCGGCAGACCATCCTCGACGTGATGCAGCGGGCCATCGAGGCGCCGGCCGAGATGTCGGACTACGCGCCGCGGGTCACCACCGTGAAGATCCCGGTCGACAAGATCGGCATGGTGATCGGCCCGAAGGGCCAGACCATCAACGCGATCCAGGACGAGACCGGCGCCGAGATCTCCATCGAGGACGACGGCACGATCTACGTCGGCGCGACCAACGGGCCGGCGGCCCAGGCCGCTGTGGACCGGATCAACGGGATCGCCAACCCGACGCTGCCCAAGGTCGGCGAGCGGTTCCTCGGCACCGTGGTGAAGACCGCCGCGTTCGGCGCCTTCATCTCGCTGCTGCCCGGCCGCGACGGCCTGCTGCACATCTCCAAGGTGGGCGACGGCAAGCGGGTCGAGAAGGTCGAGGACTTCCTCAACGTCGGCGACAAGGTCGAGGTGGAGATCGCGGACATCGACGCCCGCGGCAAGATCTACCTGGACAAGATCCGTCCGGAGGGCGCCGAGGCGCCGGCCGCCGGTGAGGCCGCCGGTGGCGACCGTCCGTCGGGCGGCCGGGACCGCGGCGGCGACCGCGGCCCGCGTGACCGCGGCGACCGGGGCGGGGAGCGTGGCGAGCGCCGCTCCGAGGGTGGCGAGCGCCGCTCCGAGGGTGGCGAGGGCGGCGGCGACTCCCGTCCGCGTCGCCGGACCCGGCACAGCTGATCCACCGACCGGCCCGGGTGACGTCCGCGTCACCCGGGCCGGCCCACGGCTCCAGGTCGCCTGCGCGAACTGGAGCCGTCGTACGTCCCGCCGTTCCTCGTCATCCGGAGAGCAGGTTCTCGTGAGTTCGTCAGTCGCCTCCACGGGACGGGGGACGGCACCGACCGGACCCGGCGCAGCGGCCCGCGCGGTCACCCGGACGCTCAGCGACGACCCGCTCGGCGGCACCGTCCGCCGTACCGTGCTGCCCAGCGGGCTGCGGGTGCTCACCGAGGCGATCCCGGCGATGCGCAGCGTGTCGTTCGGCATCTGGGTGGCGGTCGGCTCGCGCGACGAGACCGGCCCGCAGGCCGGCGCCGCGCACTTCCTGGAGCACCTGCTGTTCAAGGGCACCAACAAGCGCAGCGCGCTGGAGATCTCGTCCCAGATCGAGGCGGTGGGCGGCGAGACCAACGCGTTCACCACGAAGGAATACACCTGCTACTACGCGCGGGTGCTGGACGAGGACCTGCCGCTGGCCATCGACGTGATGTGCGACCTGGTCGCCGACTCGGTGCTGACCCCCGCCGACGTGGAGACCGAGCGCGGCGTCATCCTCGAAGAGATCGCCATGCACGACGACGAGCCCGGCGACGAGGTGCACGACCTGTTCGCCCGCGCCGTCTACGGCGACCACCCGCTGGGCCGGCTCATCTCCGGCACCGAGGAGACGGTCACGCCGATGACCCGGCGGCAGATCCAGGGCTTCTACCGCCGCCGCTACACCGCGCCGCAGATCGTGATCGCCGCCGCCGGCAACCTCGACCACGCGACGGTGGTCAAGCTGGTCCGGCAGGCGGTGCGCGGCACCCCGCTGGACACCGACCCGGCGGGGCCGGCGACGCACCGCCCGGCCACCCCGGCGGTACGCACCAAGCCGGCCACCACGCTCGTCGAGCCGAAGGAGACCGAGCAGGCGCACGTCGTGCTCGGCTGCCCGGCCATCGACCGCACCGACGAGCGGCGCTTCGCCCTCGGCGTACTGAACAACGTGCTCGGCGGCGGCATGTCCAGCCGGCTGTTCCAGGAGATCCGGGAGCAGCGCGGCCTCGCGTACTCGGTCTACTCCTACGCCAGCCAGTACGCCGACAGCGGTGTGTTCGCCGTCTACGCCGGTTGCGCTCCGGGCAAGGTGGACGAGGTGCTGCACCTGACCCGCGCCGAGCTGGCCCGGGTCGCCGCCGAGGGGATCACCGAGGCGGAACTGGCCCGGGGCAAGGGGATGAGCAAGGGCTCGTTCGTGCTCGGGCTGGAGGACACCGGCTCGCGGATGAGCCGGCTCGCCAAGGGCGAGCTGCTCTACGGCAACCTGATGCCGGTGGACGACCTGCTGGCCCGGGTGGACGCGGTCACCCTCGACGACGTGAACACGCTCGCCGCCGAGCTGCTCGGCCGGCCGATGTCCCTCGCCGTGGTGGGCCCGTTCGACTCCGGCAGTTTCACGGTCACGGGCTGAGCGCCGTACCGGTCCGCCGGACCGCGCGCCGGGCGCTGGGATAGGTTGTGGCCCGTGACTGAGCAGCAGAACACGGTGGCCCGGGTCGGCGTGCTGGGCGCCCGGGGCCGGATGGGCATGGAGGTCTGCAAGGCGGTCGACTCCGCCGCCGACCTGGACCTGGTGGCGGCCGTCGACCAGGGTGACGACCTGGCCACCGTGGCGCAGGCGGGCGCCGAGGTGGTCGTCGACTTCACCACCCCCGACGCGGTCATGGACAACCTGCGCTGGTGCGTCGAGAACGGCGTGCACGCGGTGGTCGGCACCACCGGCTTCACCGAGCAGCGGCTCGACCAGGTACGCGAGTGGCTGGCCGGGCGTCCCGGCGTGGGCGTGGTGATCGCCCCGAACTTCGGCATCGGCGCGGTGCTGATGATGCAGTTCGCCGCGCGCGCGGCCCGGCACTTCGAGTCGGTCGAGATCATCGAGCAGCACCACCCGCGCAAGCTGGACGCACCGAGCGGCACCGCCACCCACACCGCCCGGCTGATCGCCGCGGCCCGCGCCGACGCCGGGCTGGGGCCCGTGCCGGACGCGACCCGCGACGAGGTGACCGGCGCCCGAGGCGCCGACATCGACGGGGTACGCGTGCACGCGGTACGCGCCACCGGCCTGGTCGCCCACCAGGAGGTGCTGTTCGGCACCACCGGTGAGACGCTGACCATCCGGCACGACTCGTACGACCGGGTCTCGTTCATGCCCGGCGTGCTGCTCGCGGTCCGCGAGGTGGGCCGCCGGCCCGGTCTCACAGTCGGCTTGGACGCCCTGCTCGACTGACCCGCCGGGGAGCCGCCCCGTGGCCCGCTGCGGGAAACCGTTTTGCCTGGTCGGGGGCGGCGACCTAGGCTGCTTCCCATGATCGATTCCGGGCATTCCGACCGCACCGGCCGCCGGGTGACGCTGCGGCCGGTGGACGACGACAACTGGCGGGCCGTGGCGGACGTCGCCCCGCGTGACGACCAGCGTGCCTTCGTGGCCGCGCTGGCCGCCCGCTACCTGCTGCTCACCGAGCGCTCGGACGTCTGGAACTCGCTGGCCGTCTACGCCGACGAGACTGTCGTCGGGCACGTCATGTGGGGCGTGGACGACGACGGGTCGCGCTGGATCGGCGGCATGGTGATCGACGCCGCCGAGCAGGGCCGTGGCCTGGGCCGCGCCACGGTGCGGACGCTCGCCGACTGGCTCGCCGAGGCGGGCGAGCCGATCCGCCTGAGCTACCACCCCGACAACAAGCCCGCCGCCGCCCTCTACACCGCCCTGGGCTTCCACCCCACCGGCGCCATGGAGGACGACGAGCTGGTAGCCGAACTCCGCCCCTCGGCCTGACCCCCGCGCCAACCCCGTTGATCATGAGGTTGGCGGCGTTTTCGATCTGGCCGCCGCCAACTTCATGATCGACCGCATCGGGGCGGGTGGGGTGGCGGTCCTGCCCCGTGCCGGGACCGCCGGCCCACCCACGTGAGTGGTGGACCGGCGACCGGGCGGGAACTCATCGGTCGGCTGAAGGATTTTCCTCGGCGGATTCCGGGACTGCCACGTGGAAGCGGAGCTGGGGGACGAGCATGTCGTCCACGTCCAGCGCGCGGGTCGCGCCGTCCGCCTCCCAGCCGGTCGAGCCGAGGAAGTCGCGGGTCGCCGTGTCGGCGTCGAACGCCCACGCCACCGCCCGGGTCAGGCCGTCGGCGCGCCAGTGCTCGACCGCCGCGGCGAGCAGCCGGCTGCCGTGCCCGCGTCGCCCCCACCTGGGCTCCACCAGCAGATCGGTCACCGCCGCGACGCCCGCCGCGAGCGCCTCGGCCGGCTCGCCGGGAGCGAGCGCCTCGGCGTCGGCCGGACCGGAGGCGATGAACCCCACCAGATAGGATTGCGCCGCCTGTTCGACGGCGACCAGCACCCGGTGCGCGCCCGAGGGCGGCTCCTGCACCGCGGCGCTCCACTGCCGGGCGAGGTACGCCTCGTCCAGGTTGTCGAGCACGTGCCGGGGCAGGATCCGGCGGTACGCGACCCGCCAGGTCGCGAGCTGGACGCGTGCGATCTCGCCGGCGTCCTCGGGACGCGCGGGCCGGACGTAGCCTGCAGCCATGGCACGTGAGCCTACGCAGGGCGAGGAGGGTGACGGTGGCGCAGGGTGCCGGGCGCACGATCACGCAGGCCGTCGCCGTGGCGGCGCTCGCCGCGGCGGTCACCGTGTTCCTGTCCGTGGCGGCTGTGCGGCACGGCTTCTTCGACCTCCAGGTCTACTACGGCGCGCTCACCTACTGGGCGCGTGACGGCGGCGAGATCTACGACTTCCTGCGGTCCGGCACCCAGTACGGCTTCACCTACCCGCCGTTCGCCGCGCTGGTGATGCTGCCCATGGCGTACCTGCCGTGGAGCGCCGCGATCGTGGTGAGCGTGACGCTGACGGTGCTGGCGAGCGCCGTGGTGATCTGGCGGCTGCTGGACCCGGTCGCCCGCCGCTCCGGCTGGACCCGCTGGTTCGCCCTCGCCGTCGCGCTCTGCCTGGCCGCCGCGTACGAGCCGATGCGGGAGACGGTCAACTTCGGCCAGGTCAACATGCTGCTGCTGTTCCTGGTGGCGGTGGACCTGCTGTGGCTGCTGCCGGCGCGCAGCCGCTGGGCGGGTGTGGGCATCGGCCTGGCCACCGCGATCAAGCTGACGCCCGGCATCTTCATCGTCTACCTGCTGGTCACCGGCCGCTGGCGGGCCGCGCTGACCACTGTCGGCACGGCCGCCGTCGCCACGCTCGTGGCCGCCGGTCTCTTCCCGGACGCCTCCCGCGAGTTCTGGACCGAGGCGCTGTGGAACACCGACCGGGTCGGCGAGCTGGCGTTCGTCTCCAACCAGTCGCTGCGCGGGGTGGTGGCCCGGCTCGACCCGCAGCACCCGAGCACGATCGCCTGGCTGCTGCTCGTACTCGTGACGCTCGTGGTGTGGGCGTGGCGGTCGCGGGCGGCGGTGGCCGCCGGCGACGAGGCCACCGGCCTGGCCCTGACCGGCGCCGTGATGTGCCTGGTCAGCCCGGTCACCTGGGTGCACCACCTGGTCTGGCTGCTGCCCGGGCTGATCCTGCTGGTGGACAACGGCATGGCGGCGCCCGCCCGCAGCCGGCGACGCCGTCTGCTGCTGGCCGCCGCGTTGATCGGGTACGCGCTGCTGTGCAGCCGGATCGTCTGGTCCTGGGAGAAGGACTTCACCGGCGTGGACGGCTTCCTCGGCAGCAACACGTACGTGTGGATCAGCCTGGCGCTGCTGCTCGGGCTGCCGATCCGCCGCTGGCTCACGCCGACGGGCGGCGCGCGTCCCGGCGGTGACGCGCCGGCCGGGTCAGCTTCCGGCGATGTACCGCAGCTCGCGGAGCAGGATCGGGGCGCGTCCGCCGGACAGCGGCACCGGATAGGTGGACTCCTCACCGTCCGGTAGGTGCCCGGCCCGCTCGTAGAAGCGGCGCGCCCGGGCGTTGTCGGCGAGCACCCAGAGCCGGTACCCGGTCCAGCCCCGCTCGGCCAGGCCGTCGCGGGCCGCCGCGAGCAGCGTCCGCGCGACGCCGGAACCCCAGTGCGCGGGCTCCAGGTAGATCGCCACCAGCTCGCCGTGGGCCGGGTCGAGGTCGTCGCGGTCCTGGTTGTTCCGGTACGGCCCGAACGTGGTGAAACCGACGATTGTCCCGCCGGTCTCGGCGACGAGCGTGGTGAACGGGTGCTCCGGGTCGGCGGTGCCGAGGTCGCGGCGGCGCTGGGCCCAGGCACGCGGGTTCAGCCGGGTCAGCACCTCCGCGGGCATGATCCCGGCGTAACCGGCCTGCCAGCCGTGGACGTGCACCCGGGCGATCGCCTCGGCGTCGTCCGGTTCCTCCCGGCGAATGGTGAGCACCTGTCCGTTCTATGCCCCGGCGGGCGATCGGTCCAGCCGCCGCTCCCGCCCGGCGCGTCCGGCATTGTGTCGGACCGCTGGATTAGGGTCGCCGACGATGGCCGAATCGCTCTCCCTCGCCCAGGCCCGCCGGGTGGCCCTGGCCGCACAGGGCTTCGCCGACCCGGCGCCCACCGGCGTGCCCACCCGGCGGCATCTGCGCCGGGTGCTCGACCGGGTCGGGCTGATCCAGATGGACTCGGTGAACGTGCTCCAGCGGGCGCACTACCTGCCGCTCTACAGCCGGCTCGGGCCCTACCCGACCGAGCTGCTGGACACCGCCGCCTACCGCCGCCCGCGTGAGCTGTTCGAATACTGGGCGCACGAGGCGTCGCTGGTGCCGGTCGGGCTGCACCCGGCGCTGCGCTGGCGGATGGCGAAGGCCCGCGACGAGGCGTGGGGCGGCATGCGCCAGATCGCCGAGGAGCAGCCCGGGCTGCTCGCCTGGGTCCGCGACGAGGTGGCCGCCCGGGGCCCGCTGACCGCCGCCGAGATCGAGCACGACGCGCCTCGCGAGACCGGCAACTGGGGCTGGAACTGGTCCGTCGTGAAGCGGGCGCTGGAGTTCATGTTCTGGGCCGGCGAGGTCGCCGCCGCCGACCGCACCAACTCGTTCGCCCGCCGCTACGACCTGCCCGAGCGGGTGCTCCCGGCCGCCGTGCTGGACGCGCCCACCCCGACCGACGCCGAGGCGTACCGGGCTCTCGTCTCGATCGCGGCCCGGTCGCTCGGCGTGGCGGCCGAGCCGGAGCTGCGCGACTACTTCCGGCTGCCGGTGGCCGGTGCGCGGCAGGCGGTGGCCGAGCTGGTCGAGGCGGGCGAGCTGACCCCGGTCACGGTGCAGGGCTGGCGGCATCCCGCCTATCTGCACGCCGACGCCCGGATGCCCCGCTGGGTACGCGGGAACACCCTGGTCAGCCCGTTCGACCCGCTGGTCTGGGAGCGGGCGCGCACGGAGCGGCTGTTCGGCTTCACCTACCGGATCGAGATCTACGTGCCGGCGCCGAAGCGGGTGTACGGCTACTACGTGTTGCCGTTCCGCCAGGGCGAGCGCTTCACCGCCCGCGTCGACCTCAAGGCGGACCGGAAGGCTGGCGTGCTGCTGGTGCCGGCGGCCTGGGTCGAGCCCGGTGCCGACCCGGGGGAGACCGCTGTGGCGCTCGCCGCCGAGCTGTACCGGCTGGCCGGCTGGCTCGGCCTGGACGCGGTCGCCCCGCCGGCGGCCGGCGATCTGGCGGCGCCGCTGGCCGCCGCGCTGGTGGGCGTGGCGGGTGTACGGTGAGCGCGTGACGAGCGTTGACCGGCCTGCCACCGAGCCCGACCCGCACGCCCACAGTGAGCCGCATGTTCACGCCGGGCCGCACGCTCCCGACGGGCCGTGGCAGGGGCCGTACCCGGTCGCGTACCAGCCGGTCGAGACCGACCGGTTCACCCGCATGGTCCTGCGCCTGCACGCCCGCGCCCCGCGCTGGGCGGTGCCGCTGGCCGCGCTCGGCTGCGTCGTCCTCGGCCTGGCGTACGCGCTGATCAGCAACCCGACCCAGAGCGACCCGGACGCCCGCCCGACCTGCCTGCTCAAGCTCACCACCGGGCTCGACTGCCCGGGCTGCGGCGGCACCCGCGCGCTCTGGTACGTGCTGCACGGCGACCTGCCGGCCGCCGCCCGCCACCACTTCCTGTTCGTGTTCGCGCTGCCGTTCCTGACCTGGCTCTTCGTGGCCTGGGCCGGCAACCGGGCGTTCGGCTGGAAGCTGCCGGAGCCGCGGTTCAGCCCCAAGGCCATCGGGTTGTTCCTGGCCGCCTGGGGTGTCTTCTCGGTGGCCCGTAACCTGCCCTGGGCGCCCTTCACCTCGCTCTACGTCTAGCCTCCCGCCGGACGCGGTTGGTCGCGTACCGCACCGGCGGCTTCACCGACGCTGTCGCACCACTCCCGCTAGTCGGAATCGATGTCCCGAAAGGTGGGACGAGGGGAGATCTTGGAAGCGTAGCGCCCCCATAGGGGCCTTCTCCTACCAAGATCCCCAGATCTGGAGCGGCGGCGCTGCCGCGTGCCCGATTTCCTCGCCGGGCGCGGGCCAACTACAGTCCCAGGAATGCCGGAGATGGTGCAGCCCCAGGTCAAGTTGATCGCGTGGACCCAGTTCCAGGCGCCGGAAGAGGTGCCCTGGTCCACCGACGCCGACGGCGGGCAGGCGCTCGCCGAGTTCGCCGGCCGGGCCTGCTACCAGAGCTGGAAGAAGCCGAACCCGGCGACCGCCACCAACGCGGGTTACCTGGCGCACATCCTGGAGGTCGGCCACCTGAGCGTGCTGGAGCACGGCTCGGTGAGCTTCTACTTCAGCGGCGTGTCGCGTTCGTTCACGCACGAGCTGATCCGGCACCGGCACTTCTCCTACTCGCAGCTCTCCCAGCGGTACGTGCCGGAGCGGGACGCGGCGATGGTCGAGCCGTCGGTGATCGCCGACGACCCGGAGCTGCACAAGAAGTTCGTCGAGGCCACCGACGCGGCGGTGCGGGCGTACACCGAGTTGCTGGAAGGGCTGGAGGCCCGCTTCACCGACGAGCCCAACCCGACGCTGCGCCGCAAGCAGGCGCGCCAGGCGGCGCGGGCGGTGCTGCCGAACGCGACCGAGACCCGGATCGTGGTGACCGGCAACTACCGGGCGTGGCGGCACTTCGTCAAGATGCGCGCCACCGAGCACGCCGACGTGGAGATCCGCGAGCTGGCGGTGGAGTGCCTGCGGCAGCTCAAGGGTGTCGCGCCGAACGTCTTCGCCGATTTCGAGATCTCCACCCTGCCCGACGGCACCGAGGTGGCGGCCTCCCCGTACGCCGAGTGACTCGTCACCCTTCGCCGCCGGGCCACCGGTGGTCGTCCGCTAGGTTGTGAGCATGACGCACGACCACTCCACCGACCCGGGCCAGGGCGCGTCGCGCCCGTTCGGGCGTGTGATGACGGCCATGGTTACCCCGTTCACGCCGGACGGCGGGCTGGACCTGGACGGCGCCGTCCGGCTGGCCGAATACCTCGTGGACGAGCAGAGCAACGACGCGCTGGTCCTCAACGGCACCACCGGCGAGTCCCCGACCACCACCGACGCGGAGAAGGAGTCGCTGATCCGCGCCGTGGTCGAGGCGGTCGGCGACCGGGCCCGGATCGTCGCCGGGGTGGGCACCAACGACACCCGGCACACCGTCGAGCTGGCCGCACAGGCCGAGAAGGCCGGCGCGCACGGCCTGCTGGTGGTGACGCCGTACTACAACAAGCCGCCGCAGGCCGGGCTGCTGCGTCACTTCACCACCGTCGCGGACGCCACCGGCCTGCCGGTCATGGTCTACGACATTCCGCACCGCTCCGGTGTGGCGATCGCCACCGAGACGCTCGTGAAGCTGGCCGAGCACGGCCGGATCGTCGCCGTCAAGGACGCAAAGGGCGACCTGTTCGCCACCGCGGAGGTGCTCAGCCGCACCGACCTGGCCTACTACAGCGGCGAGGACGCGCTCACGCTGCCGCTGCTGTCGGTCGGCGCGGTCGGCGTGGTCGGTACCTCCACCCACTTCACCGGCGCGCTGACCAAGCAGATGATCGACGCGTTCGTGGCGGGCGACAACGCCGGCGCGCTCGCGCTGCACCGGCAACTGCTGCCGCTCTACACCGGCATCTTCCGCACCCAGGGCACGATCCTGGTCAAGGCGGGTCTCGCGGCCCAGGGCCGCCCGGCCGGCCCGGTGCGACCGCCGCTGGTGGACGCCACCGGCGACGAACTGGCCCAGCTGCGCGCCGACTGCGCCGCGGCGGGCCTGCCCCTGCCCGAATGAACAAACGACACGACGGACGCCGCGCGACGGCGTCGCAGAATGAGGTGACGCGTGACCGAGGCGCACATCGAGAGTGAGCTGCCCCCGCCGCTGCCCGAGGGCGGCCTGCGGATCATCCCGCTCGGCGGACTCGGCGCCATCGGCCGGAACATGACCGTCTTCGAGTACGACGGCAAGCTGCTCATCGTCGACTGCGGGGTGCTGTTCCCCGACGTCGAGCAGCCGGGCGTGGACCTGA
Source organism: Micromonospora sp. TSRI0369 (assembly GCF_001905625.1). NCBI lineage: Bacteria > Bacillati > Actinomycetota > Actinomycetes > Micromonosporales > Micromonosporaceae > Micromonospora > Micromonospora sp. TSRI0369. Next base: position 261,139 of record NZ_LIVU01000006.1, on the reverse strand, counting down.
TCCTGCCCGACTTCGCCCCGATCCTGGACCGGCTGGCCGACGTGCAGGCGATCGTGCTCACGCACGGCCACGAGGACCACATCGGCGCGGTGCCGTACCTGCTCGCCCACAAGCCGGACATCCCGCTCGTCGGCTCCCAGTTCACGCTCGCGCTCGTCGAGGCGAAGCTGGCCGAGCGGCGGATCCAGCCGTACACGCTGACCGTGCGGGAGGGCGGCCGGGAACGGCTGGGCCCGTTCGAGTGCGAGTTCTTCGCGGTGAACCACTCGATCCCGGACGCGCTGGCGGTGGCCATCCGTACGCCGGCCGGCCTGGTGCTGCACACCGGCGACTTCAAGATGGACCAGCTTCCGCTGGACGGGCGGATCACCGACCTGGCCGGGTTCGCCCGGCTCGGCGCGGAGGGCGTCGACCTGCTGCTGTCGGACTCGACGAACGCGGAGATCCCCGGTTTCGTCACGCCGGAGCGGGAGATCGGCCCGGTCCTGGACTCGATCTTCGCGAAGGCCAAGGGGCGGATCATCGTCGCCTCGTTCGCCTCGCACGTGCACCGGGTGCAGCAGGTCTTCGACTCGGCGGCGGAGCATGGCCGAAAGGTGGCGCTGATCGGCCGGTCCATGGTCCGCAACATGGGCATCGCCCGCGACCTGGGCCTGCTCAACATCCCGGCCGGCCTGGTGGTGGGCATCGAGGAGGCCACCAACCTGCCGCCCGAGCAGATCGTGCTGATGTCCACCGGTTCGCAGGGCGAGCCGATGAGCGCGCTGGGCCGGATGGCCAGCGGCGACCACCGGCACATCACCATCGCGCCCGGCGACACTGTGGTGCTGGCGTCCTCGCTGGTGCCCGGCAACGAGACGTCGGTCTACCGGGTGATCAACCGGCTGGCCCGCGCCGGCGCCGTGGTGGTGCACAAGGACGTGGCGAAGGTGCACGTCTCCGGCCACGCCCCGGCCGGCGAGCTGCTCTATCTGCTCAACGTCGTACGCCCGAGCAACCTGATGCCGGTGCACGGCGAGTGGCGGCACCTGCGGGCGCACGCCCGGCTCGGCATCGAGTCCGGCGTCGCGCCGGACCGGGTCGTGCTCTGCGAGGACGGCGACGTGGTCGACCTGGTCGAGGGCCGCGCCAGCCTGGTCGGGCGGGTCAAGAGCCGGTACGTCTACGTCGACGGTCTCGCCGTCGGCGACGTCAGCGAGTCGCTGCTCACCGAGCGCCGGATCCTCGGCGACGGCGGTTTCATCGCCGCGACGGTCGTTGTCGACTCGGTCACCGGCAAGGTGGTCGCCGGGCCGACCGTCTCGGCGAAGGGCTTCTCCGAGGACCAGGCCGCCTTCAACGCGGTGATCCCGCTGGTCACCGAGGCGCTGAACCGGGCCGCCGCGGACGGCATCACCGACCCGCACCAGCTCCAGCAGATCGTCCGCCGCACCGTCGGACGCTGGGTCAACGACGCCTACCGCCGCCGGCCGATGATCGTCCCGACAGTCGTCGAGGTCTGACCCGACCGCGCCGCGCGCCGGTCCACCGTCCACGGTGGGCCGGCGCCGTCGCTTTCCGGGTACGTCCCGACACGCCGCGTCGAAACCCTCCGGTAACCCTCATCCGATCGGCGTCCGTCTCCGTACTCCGGGACGGCCGGCGTGCCCCTGCGCCGGCCGGGAGGAGCGTGGCGGATGGACCGCAGACGGATGACAGCCATCGGCGTACTGGTGGCGGCGGCCGGGTTGACGGCGGCGGTGACCGTACCGTCGTTCGCCGGTGAGGAACCCCGGCGGGCCGCGCCGGCCACCGACGGCGTCGCCCCGGAGGTCCTGGACGCGATGGGCCGCGACCTCTCACTCACCCGTGACCAGGCGGTGAAGCGGCTGCGCACCGAGCGGTGGGCGGCCGGCACCGTCACCCGGCTGCGTGCCGAACTCGGCGCCGGGTACGGGGGCAGCTGGCTCAGCGCGGACGGCGCGACGCTCACCGTGGCGGTGGCCGACGCGGCCGGCGAGGCACGGGTCAAGGCCGCCGGGGCGGTCCCGAAGCGGGTCGCCCGCGGTGTCGCCGAGCTGGACGCGGTGAAGTCCCGGCTCGACGCGGCGGGCGGCGCGGCCAGCCCGGACATCGCCGGCTGGTACGTCGACGTGACCGACAACGCGGTAGTGGTGGTGGCCCGTCCGGGCGCGGAGGCCGACGGCCGCCGGTTCGCCGCCGCCGCGGGGTCGAAGACCGCGATGGTCCGGGTGCGCAGCGCCGACGAGGCCCCGCGTCCGCTGTTCGACGTGCGGGGCGGCGACGCCTTCTTCATCAACAACGCCGGCCGCTGCTCGGTCGGCTTCTCGGTGGTGGGCGGATTCGTCACCGCCGGGCACTGCGGCCGGCCGGGGGACCGGACCGCCGGATCCAACCGGGTCGCCCAGGGCACGTTCGCGGCCTCCTCGTTCCCCGGCGACGACTGGGCGTTCGTGCGGGTCAACGGCGACTGGACGCCGCAGGGCGTGGTGACCGACTTCAACGACGGCGGCACGGTGGCGGTCAACGGCTCCACCGAGGCGCCGGTCGGGGCCTCGATCTGCCGCTCCGGCTCCACCACCGGCACCCGTTGCGGCCTGGTCCAGGCCAAGAACGCCACTGTCAACTATCCGGAGGGGACGGTCACCGGGCTGACCCGGACGAACGTCTGCGCCGAGCCGGGCGACTCGGGCGGCGCGTGGCTCTCCGGCGACCAGGCGCAGGGCGTCACCTCCGGCGGCTCCGGCGACTGCACCCGGGGCGGGGTCACGTTCTTCCAGCCGGTCAACGAGATCCTCCAGCGCAACAACCTCACGCTCGTCACCGCCGGTGGCCAGCCGGCCCCGACGCAGCCGCCGGCCGGTGGCGGGGAGACCACCCCGCCGTCGACCGTCCCGCCTACCCCGCCGGCCGGCGACACCGAGTGCGCCGGCCAGGTGAGCCGGACCGGCCGGATCGCCGCCGGGCGGGTCCAGGTGCAGCCGGACGGGCGTTTCTTCCGGGTGCCGGGCGGCACCCAGGAGGCGTGCCTGGCCGCGCTGGACGGCGTCCGGGTGACGTTGGAGCTGCAACGCTTCACCAATGGCGCGTTCCGCACCGTGGCCCGCGCCACCAGCGCCGACGGTGTGGCCCGGCTGACCGCCGAGGGCCCGGCCGGCGCCTACCGGTACCGGGTGATCGGACTGTCCGGCTCCGGCGAGTACACGCTGGCGTTCTCCGCCCGCTGACCGCCGCATCGGAACCGCGGCCCCCGACCACCACCGCCCGGTGGTTCGGGGGCCGCGCCGCGTCGCCGGTCGGGCGGTTGGCGCCGGGTCAGGCCAGGGCGGCGACCGCTTCGGCGTACGCGGCGCCGGTGCGGACCGCCGCGGCCACCAGCACCTCCAGCTGCGCCGGGGCGACTCCGCAGGACAGGTCCGTGGAGACGCCCGCTGCGAGCACCAGCGTCCCGTCGCCGGGCTCGTGCACGTAGGCGGCGGGCAGCAGCCGGTCGTGGTTCCAGGCGTTGCAGAACGCGTACGCCTCGGCGCGCCGCTCGGCCGGCAGCGTGCGCGCCGCCACCACCCGGGCGTGCAGCACGTCGCCGTGGCGGCCGAGCAGGCGGAACTGGATCGTCGCCTCGCCCCACCGGCCGACGAGCGTGCCGTCCGGCTCAGGCGTGTACGGCTCGCCCCGGGCGTCGAGCGCGGCGGCGAGCAGCGCCGCGTCCAGCGGGGCCGGCTCCTCCGGGCCGGGCGGGCCGGGCTCGGCCGGGTCCGGTTCCGGCTCCTCGTCGAACTCGCTCTCGGCGGCGAGCGAGACCGGCGCGGCGAGCGGCCGCTCGGCCAGCCAGGAGGCGATCCGGCCGGACTGGTGCCCGGTGCCGTTGCGGGCGTCGAAGCTGCCGGCGAGCGCCGTGGCCAGCGCCTGGAGCTGAGCCCCGAGTGTCGCCACGTCCACCTCGGCCGCCGGCCGCGAACCGTGCCCGGGGCGGTGGATCCGCCGCCCGCCGAGCCCGGCCTCGGCGGCCAGCCCGCAGAGCAGCGCGCCGGCCGCCGCGAACTCCATCGCGGACAGGTCGTCGGCCGGGTGGTCCAGCCGGGGCAGCTGCTCGGTCAGCACCTCCAGCCCGCGGTGCAGGTAGCCGCCCAGCGCGCAGAAGCGCAGGTGCGTGGCGAGCATTCCGAACGCGGCCCGCTCACGCCGGTGCCGGCGGTACGCGCGCACGTGCGCCCGGGCCGCCTCGGTCACCGCGCCGGTACGCAGCCACGGCAGCAGTCCCACGGCGAGTGCCCGTTCGGGCTGGTCGGTGCAGACCGTCGCCCCGGCCGCGGCCGCGGCGGCCTGCCGCTCACCCCGCCGGGTCGATGGCGTCTGCGGCGCGACCCAGCCGGTCAGCGCCGGCGCCAGCGCCACCAGCGCCGCCTCCGGCTCGCCCCAGCCCGCCAGCAGCTCGGCCCGTCGCGCCGGGGCGCAGCCCGGGCAGCCGCCCACCGGGCCCGCCGCGTCGCCGGCCGACCAGCGTTCGTACGCCCGCCGGGCGGCCGGCTCGTCGCCGAGGTGGTCGGCGACGCGGCACCGCAGCTCCGCGACCGGCGCGGCGTCCTCGCCCAGCTCCCCGGCGAGCGCGTCCAACAGGGACCGGGCCTGGTCCAAGCCGACCCGGGGCGTGCCGAACAGCGCCTCCACCGCCTGCCGCTGGTGCCGGCGCAGCCGGGTCAGCTCGTCCGAGCGGGCGTCCAGCAGCCCGGGGTGCCGCGCCACCGTCTCCCGCATCCGCCGGACCGGTTCCACGGTGCGCCACCGCTCACCCAGGTGCAGGTACGCCTCGACCAGCGCGAACCGCGCCGACAGGGCGGTACGCGGGTCACCGGTGGCGTCCGCGCGGGAGGCGATCCGCTCCAGCTCGGCGCAGCGCTCCTCGCCGTCGGGCCGGTCCCGGGCGTCGGCGAGCGCGGCGGCCAGCCCTCGGTCGCGGGCCGTGGTCATCGGAGCGTCCCGCCGGTCAGCTCCTCGACGGCGGCGGCCAGCTGGCAGCCGGTGGTGACACCGCAGTCGACCAGCCGGTCGAGCTGGTGCGGTGTGACCCCGCGCTCCAGGTCGGTGGTGACCTCGCCGCAGATCTGGGCCGACCCGTCGTCGGCGACGTGCACGTACGCCTTCGGCCAGAGCCGGTCGTGGTTCCACATGTTGCAGAAGACATGCAGCTCGGGCACGTGCTCGATGCCGAAGTGCCGCGCGACGACGGTGCGTACCTGGAGCAGCTCACCGGCCGCGCCCCGGCGGTGGAACCAGATCAGGTTCCGTTCCCAGCGGCCCACGAGCGCGCCGTCGGGCTCCTCGACCACCGCGTACCCCCGGTGGGCCGCCACCGCGGCGATCAGCTCGCCGGTCAGCGGGCGCAGCGCCTGCGGGTGTCCGGTCAGCGGACCGTCCGGACCGTCCTCGATCTCCGGCGACGCCATCGGGCATCCCTTCTGAGGCGAATAACACAAACGACGGTCCGACCCGTGCTGCGACGCGCGGACACGACCCGGAAAAGCGGCGTTCCACCGGGTGCCGCCGTTACCGTGACTCTATGGCGGGGCGTACCTCTCAGGCGAGCCGGCGGCGCGGCGCGTCGCCGCGTGGCACCACGAACAACCGCGCCCGTCAGCCGGCGAAGAAGGCGGCGGCGCGGAAACCGGCGCGGCGGCCGGCCCGCCGCGGGCCGGCTCCGGCCGCGTTCGTCGGCCGGGCCGCGGGCGCCGTCTGGATGGGGCTGGCCCACACGGTGGGCTGGGCGTTCCGGGCCGCCGGCCGGCAGGCCGCGTCCACCCGGGAGCTGGATCCGGAGCACCGCCGCGACGGCGCCGGGCTGCTGCTGTTCGGCCTGGCCATCCTCAGCGCGGTGGGCATCTGGGGCGGCGGGGCCGGGCCGGTGGGCCGGCACCTGGCCGACACCGTACGCCTGTTCATCGGCGCCATCTCGATCATCCTGCCGGTGCTGTTCATGGTCGGCGCGTGGCGGCTGATGCGGACCCCGGCCGACCCGGAGCACCGCGGGCGTGGCCTGGTCGGCTGGGGCTCGATGATGCTGGCGACCGCCTCGATGCTGCACATCGGGCAGAACCCGGTCGACGAGGTCCAGCGCGACTACGCCGGCGGTCTGCTCGGCGCGGGCGTGGGCGACCTGCTGAAGTCGGCGGTGACCGCCTGGGTGGCGATGCCGCTGCTGCTCCTGCTGCTGGTGTTCGGCCTGCTCGTGGTCACCGCGACCCCGATCAACAAGATCCCGGAGCGGCTGGGCCTGCGCGGTGGTCCGGGCGTGCCCGAGGACGAGGAGGAGGAAGCCGAGGCCGAGGCGGCGGCGAAACCGGCCCGCAAGCGGCCGGCGAAGCGGCTGTCCTCGCCGCTGGAGCCACTGGACCCGGACGACGAGCTGGCCGGCGTCGACCTCCAGGAAACCATCGTGCTGCCGCGCAAGACGCCGCGCGTGCCGGCGAACCGCAAGCCGGTCGACCCGCCGGAGCACTCGCCGCTGCCCACCCGCGCCGAGCAGCTCGCGCTCACCGGGCTGGCCGGCGACTACACGCTGCCGCCGGCGAACCTGCTCGGCAGCGGCGCCGCGCCGAAGACCCGGAGCAAGGCCAACGACGAGGTGATCGCCGCGCTCACCGGCGTCTTCGAGCAGTTCGACGTGGACGCCGCGGTCACCGGCTTCACCCGCGGGCCGACCGTCACCCGCTACGAGGTCGAGCTGGGCCCGGGCGTCAAGGTCGAGCGGATCACCCAGCTCTCCCGCAACATCGCGTACGCGGTGAAGTCGCCGGACGTGCGCATCCTCAGCCCGATCCCGGGCAAGAGCGCGGTCGGTGTGGAGATCCCGAACACCGACCCGGAGAACGTGTCGCTCGGTGACGTGCTGCGCTCGCGCGCCGCGACCAGCGACCACCACCCGATGGTGGTGGCGCTCGGCAAGGACATCGAGGGCGGCTACGTGGTGGCCAACCTCGCGAAGATGCCGCACATCCTGATCGCGGGCGCGACCGGCGCGGGCAAGTCGTCCTGCCTGAACTCGCTGCTGGTGTCCGTCCTGACCCGGGCCACGCCGGACGAGGTGCGCCTGCTGCTGATCGACCCGAAGCGGGTCGAGATGACCGGCTACGAGGGCATCCCGCACCTGGTCACACCGATCGTGACGAACCCGAAGAAGGCGGCCGACTCGCTGGAGTGGGTCGTGCGCGAGATGGACATGCGCTACGACGACCTCGCCGCCAACGGGGTCCGGCACATCGACGACTTCAACCGCAAGGTGCGCAACGGCGAGATCAAGGCCCCGCCGGGCAGCGAGCGGGAGATGCGGCCGTACCCGTACCTGCTGGTGATCGTGGACGAGCTGGCCGACCTGATGATGGTCGCGCCGCGCGACGTGGAGGACTCCATCGTCCGGATCACCCAGCTCGCCCGGGCCGCCGGCATCCACCTGGTGCTGGCCACCCAGCGTCCCTCGGTCGACGTGGTCACCGGCCTGATCAAGGCGAACGTGCCGTCCCGGCTCGCGTTCGCCACCTCCTCGCTCGCCGACTCGCGGGTCATCCTGGACCAGCCCGGCGCGGAGAAGCTGCTCGGCCGCGGCGACGGCCTGTTCCTGCCGATGGGCGCGTCGAAGCCGCAGCGCATCCAGGGCGCCTGGGTGACCGAGCGCGAGATCGCCGACGTGGTCAAGTTCTGCAAGGACCAGCGGGAGCCGGAGTTCCGTCCGGACGTGCTCGCCCCGGCGCAGGACAGCAAGAAGAAGATCGACGAGGACATCGGCGACGACCTGGACCTGCTCGTGCAGGCGGTCGAGCTGGTGGTCACCTCGCAGTTCGGCTCGACCTCGATGCTCCAGCGCAAGCTGCGTGTGGGCTTCGCCAAGGCGGGCCGGCTGATGGACCTGATGGAGACGCGCGGCGTGGTCGGGCCGTCCGAGGGCTCCAAGGCCCGCGACGTGCTGGTCAAGCCGGACGAGCTGGAGGAGGTCCTGGCCGGGCTGCGCGGCGGCGAGGACTGAGGACCCACGACGGACGACGGCGGCCCCCACCATCAGGTGGGAGCCGCCGTCGGCGGTTCCGGGTCAGTTGAGCAGCGCGGCGACGAGCACGGCGCCGATGATCGCGCCGACCACGCTCGCGGCGGCGGCGTACCAGCCCAGCGGCTTGTCGCCGAGGACCGCGCCGACGATGCCGAGGATCAGGCCGAGGACGCCGAAGATCAGCGGGGACAGGAAGATCGCGAGAGCCGCGAAGACGAACGCGACGATCGTGCAGATCCGGGCGGCGTTGCTGCGCGGACGGGCGCTGGCGTGCATGTCGGCCATGGGGTCCTCCGTGATGATCGCTCTGTCGGTCAACGGGAGACCGGGTACCCCGGGCGTCGCATCGTCCAAACCGGATGCGGATGATCAGCCGAAGAGCTTGAGCCCGATCACGCCGGCGACCACCAGCAGCAGGCAGGCCACGCGCGGCAGGTTCACCGGCTCGCCGAGCGCGAGCATGCCGACCAGCGCGGTGCCCACCGCCCCGATGCCGACCCACACCGCGTATCCGGTACCGACCGGGATGTCGCGCAGCGCGTACGCCAGGCCGGCCATGCTGGCCACGAGCGTGACGCCGAAGACGGCGGAGGGAAGGGGACGGGTGAAGCCGGCGCTGCGATCGAGCGCGATCGCCCACGCGGTCTCCAGGAGTCCGGAGAGCACCAGTACGAGCCAGGCCATGAGATCACCTCTGACGGGCGGGCCCGGCGCGGAGCGGGCCGGGCGACGGTTGGGTCGCGCGGGGCGTCTTGGCCTGACCGGGTACGCCCACCACTCGTCCGGGACGGCCCGTGGGCCGTCGTGGCCGACGGTAGCACCGGCCGGGCCGCACCGGTGGCGGGGTGAGAAAGCCCACCATGAGTGGAGTTGACGTCAACTTCAGGTTGCACGATTGAGGGCATGACCGTGCTCTTCTCCGACGACGACGTCGCGGCCGCCGTGGACGCCCCGCTCACCGTCGCGGCCATGCGGGACGCGCTCCTGGCCGCGTACGCCGGGCGGCTCATCGCCCCGCCCCGGGCGTCCGCGCCGCTGGGCGGGGGCCGGATGGTGCTCACCGCCGGGCACCTCACCGGGCAGTGGTACGGCTTCCGCTCGTACGACACGTTCGGCCACCCGGAGAGCGGTCAACTCGTCGTGCTGCACGACGCGGCCACCGGCGCGGTACGCGCCATCGCCGTCGGCGAGGAACTGGGCTCCCGGCGCACCGGAGGACTCGGTGGCGTGGCGGTGGACGCGCTGGCCCGCGCGGACGCCGCCACGCTCGGCGTGGTGGGTTCCGGGCGGCAGGCGTGGACCCAGGTCTGGGCCGCGGCGGCGGTCCGGCCGCTGCGCGAGGTGACCGTCTACAGCCGCTCGGCGGCCCGGCGGGAGGCGTTCGCCGCGCGGGTCCGCGCCGAGCTGGGCGTGCCGGCCCGCGCCGTCGGCTCGGCCACCGCCGCGGTGCGCGACCGGGACGTGGTGGTGCTCGCCACCACGAGCACCGTCCCGGTGATCGACGCCGCCGACCTGGCGCCCGGCACGCACGTCAACACGGTCGGCTTCAAGCAGACCGACCGGCACGAGTTCGGCACCGACCTGCTCGACGCCGCCGACCTGCTGGTCACCGACTCGCCGGGGCAGGCCGCCGCGTACGTCCCGCCGATGCTCGCCGCCGTCGAGCCGTACGCCGGGCGGTTGCGCGACCTGGGCGCGGTGCTGGCCGGGGCGGTTCCCGGCCGGACCGGCGCGGACCAGGTCTCGGTCTTCTGCTCCACCGGCCTGGCCGGTACGGAGGTGTTCCTCCTCGACCGGCTGGCCCGCGTGGCCGCTCCCGCCCGCTGAGCGCGCCGGACGGGCGGCGTGGCGGTGCGGAACCGGCCCGGTACCCTCGGATGGTGTCTGCCACCTCCTCCACCCCGCAATCCGACGGGCGCCGGGTCGCCCTGTTGACCCTCGGCTGCGCCCGCAACGAGGTCGACTCGGAGGAGCTGGCCGCCCGGCTGCATGCCGACGGGTGGCAGGTGACCACCGACGGCGAGGGCGCCGACGTGGTGGTGGTGAACACCTGCGGCTTCGTGGAGAAGGCCAAGCAGGACTCGATCCAGACGCTGCTCGCCGCCGCCGACACCGGCGCGAAGGTGGTCGCCGCCGGATGCATGGCCGAACGGTACGGCCGTGAGCTGGCCGACAGCCTCCCCGAGGCGCAGGCGGTGCTCAGCTTCGACGACTACCCGGACATCGCCGCCCGCCTCGACTCGGTGCTGGCCGGCGAGGCGATCGGCGCGCACACCCCCCGCGACCGGCGGGAACTGCTGCCGCTGACGCCGGTGAAGCGCCGCGACGCGGCGGTGTCGCTGCCCGGGCACGGCACCCCGGCCCGGGTCGCGCCGCAGACCGACGCGCACACCCCGGCGCACCTGCGGCAGGTGCTGCGGCACCGGCTCGACACCGGCCCGGTGGCCTCGCTGAAGCTCGCCAGCGGCTGCGACCGGCGGTGCGCGTTCTGCGCCATCCCGGCCTTCCGCGGCGCGTTCGTCTCGCGTACCCCGGACGAGCTGCTCGCCGAGGCCGAGTGGCTGGCCAAGACCGGCGTACGGGAGCTGGTGCTGGTCAGCGAGAACTCCACCTCGTACGGCAAGGACCTGGGCGACCCACGCGCGCTGGAGAAGCTGCTGCCGCAGCTCGCCGCGATCGACGGCATCGTGCGGGTCCGCGCCAGCTACCTCCAGCCCGCCGAGACCCGGCCCGGCCTGGTCGAGGTGATCGCCACCACGCCCGGCGTGGCCGCGTACTTCGACCTGTCGTTCCAGCACTCCAGCGAGCCGGTGCTGCGCCGGATGCGGCGCTTCGGCTCCACCGACCGGTTCCTGGAGCTGCTCGCCTCCGCCCGCGCGCTCGCGCCGGACGCGGGCGCGCGCAGCAACTTCATCGTCGGCTTCCCCGGCGAGACCAAGCAGGACGTGGCCGAGCTGGTCCGGTTCCTGACCGAGGCGCGCCTGGACGCGATCGGCATGTTCGACTACAGCGACGAGGACGGCACCGAGGCCGCCGGGCTGACCGGCAAGGTCTCCGCCGCCACGATCAAGCGGCGGTACGACAGGCTCAGCGCGCTGGCCGACGAACTGTGCTCGCAGCGCGCCGAGGAGCGCCTCGGCGCGACTGTGGAGGTGCTCGTGGACTCGGTCGCCGACGGCGTCGTGGAGGGCCGGGCCGCCCATCAGGCGCCCGAGGTCGACGGATCGACCACGCTCGTCGCGCCGGACGGCGGCGGCGTCGACCTGGCCGCGTTGCGCCCCGGTGACCTGGTCCGGGCCACTGTCACCGCGACCGAGGGTGTCGACCTGGTCGCCGTACCGGATGAGATGATCTCGGCGGCGCCCGGCGCGGTACGGTGACGGCGGGCCCGGACGGAGCGGGGAAGCCACGTGGGGCGATGCGGGACATGACGGGAGCGGAGTCGACGGCGGCTGCCCCCGTACCGCTGCTCAACGCGGCGAACCTGCTGACCGGCGCGCGCCTGGTGCTGGTGCCCGTCTTCGCGGCCACCGTGGTCGCGTCCGCCATGACCCACGCGGGCTGGCGGATGGCCGCCTGCCTGATCTTCGCGGTGGCCTCGGCGACCGACCTGGTCGACGGCTGGATCGCCCGCCGGTTCGAGCTGGTCACCTCGCTGGGCAAGGTCGCCGACCCGATCGCCGACAAGGCGCTCACCGGCGCCGCGCTGGTGCTGCTCTCCGTCTACGACCGGCTGCCCTGGTGGGTGACGGTGGTGATCCTGGCCCGCGAGCTGGGCATCACCGCGCTGCGCTTCTGGGTGATCCGGCACGGCGTGATCGCCGCCAGCCGGGGTGGCAAGGTCAAGACGGCGCTCCAGATCCTGGCGATCACCTGGTACCTCTGGCCGATGCCGGAGGCGCTCGCCGCGATCGGCCCGTGGATCATGGGGGCGGCTGTCGTGGTCACCGTGGTCACCGGGTTCGACTACATCGCCCAGGCGTTGCGGCTGCGGCGTCCGGCCCGTTGATCCGGCGGCCGACGAGTAAGCCGCCCGGGCGCGGGAAGAGAGGGCGGGCATGAACACCGACGCGAGACACCAGCAGCCCGCCGGCAGCCCGGCGGCCTCCGTCGTGCACCGCCTGCACGAGTGCGGCCAGACACTGGCCACCGTCGAGTCGCTGACCGGCGGGCTGCTCGCCGCCGCGGTCGTGGAGATCGCCGGGGTCAGCTCGATCTACCGGGGCGGCATGGTGGTCTACGCCACCGAACTCAAGGCGACGCTCGCCGGCGTACCGGAGGACCTGCTGGCCGACCGCGGCCCGGTCGATCCCGACGTGGCCGCCGCCCTGGCCGAGGGCGGGCGGCAGCGGTGCGGCGCGGACTGGGGTCTGGCCACCACCGGTGTGGCCGGGCCGGAGCCGCAGGACGACAAGCCGGTCGGCCTGGTCTATGTGGCGGTCGCCGGGCCGGACGGCACGCAGGTGCGCCGGCTCGACCTCGACGGCGGCCGCGACCACATCCGCGCGGCCGCGGTGATCGAGGCGCTGCGCCTGCTCGCCGACCGCATCGAGCTTCCCGAGGACGCCGACGCCGACGCCGACGCGGCGGCGGGGGCCGGCCGCCGATGAGCCGGCCCGGCGCCGACACGCCCGGCGGCGGGTCCGCCGACCGGCCGATCCGCACGGATTTTCAGAGGCGGGGTGGGATGTCGTCGTGGCAACCAACGGGTACGGTTGCGGGAAGGCTCCGACGGTCGTCGTCGGCGTCGGAGCGGTTCCCGCGTCCGGCGCGGCGCGGTCGGCCGGAGATGGTGGTCCCGTTCAGGGGGAGGTGCGATGGTCCTGCTACGCCGGGTGATCGGTGACGCGCTGCGGACACGCAGGCAGGGGCAGCACCGCACCCTCCGCGAGGTGTCGTCCGCCGCCAACGTCAGCCTGGGCTACCTCTCCGAGATCGAACGCGGCCAGAAGGAACCCTCGAGCGAACTGCTGGCCGCCATCTGTGACGCGCTCGGCGCCCGCCTGTCGGAACTGCTGCGCGAGGTGAGCGACACCGTCGCCCTCGCCGAGCAGATGCCCGGCGTGCTGGTCCCGGTGGCCGACGAGCCGGTCGAGCCGGCCCCGGTGGCCCCGACCGCCGTGCGCAAGGCGACGAACCGCGGCGTCCGGCAGGTCACCTCCGACGGCGCGGTCGCCGTCCAGGTCCGGCAGGACTCGCCGCTCAAGGCCACGCTGCGCAGCACCCGGGTACGCCCCGCCGAGCGGGATGTGGTCTGCGCCGCCTGATCCCGCCTGTCGCGTCGTGGGCGGTGCTGGCGCCCGCGTCGTACTGTTGATCAGGAGCGTACGGGTGCCGGAGTGGCGTCCGGCTGGGACGATGTAGGCGCGACGCTACTGAGGGGACGAGGCGGAGATGGCTAACCCGTTCGTCAAGGGTTGGAAGTACCTGATGGCGCTCTTCGGCGCGAAGATCGACGAGCACGCCGATCCGAAGGTGCAGATCCAGCAGGCCGTCGAGGAGGCGCAGCGCCAGCACCAGGCGCTCGTCCAGCAGGCGGCGGCGGTGATCGGCAACCAGCGTCAGCTGGAGATGAAGCTGTCCCGGCAGATGACCGAGGTGGAACAGCTCCAGGGCAACGCGCGCCAGGCGCTGGCGCTGGCCGACCAGGCCCGGGGCAAGGGCGACGAGACCGAGGCCGGGCGCTACGAGCAGTCCGCCCAGATGCTGGCCACCCAGCTCGTCTCCGCCGAGCAGGCTCTGGAAGACCTCAAGACGCTGCACGACCAGGCGCTGGGCGCGGCGGCCCAGGCCCGCAGGGCGGTCGAGAACAACTCGATGATCCTGCAGCAGAAGCTGGCCGAGCGCACCAAGCTGCTCAGCCAGCTGGAGCAGGCCAAGATGCAGGAGAGCGTGGCCCGCTCGCTGGAGTCGATGTCGTCGCTCACCGCGCCCGCCAACACCCCGTCGCTGGACGAGGTACGCGACCGGATCGAACGCCGCTACGCCACCGCCATGGGCCGGGCCGAACTCGCCGGCAACTCGGTCGAGGGCCGGATGCTGGAGATCCAGAAGGCCACGCTCGACTCGTCCGGATCGGCGAGACTGGAACAGATCCGGTCGAGCATGGCCGGCGAGCAGCTCGGCGGCCGGCACGAGACCCCCGCGGTGGGGCAGCCGACCGACCCGGCCGCCACCGCCCGGCTCGACGAGATCCGGGCCAGCATGAGCCGGGAACGCGGCACCGGGGAGAGCACGACCGGCTGACGGAGGGGCGGACACCATGGCGGACGAACGGGCCCGACATTTCCGCAGGTTGCGCCGGCTGCGCAACTCGGCGCGACGGTGGAGCGTGATGGCCGGAGGGCTCGGCGGCGCCGCCGCGGTGCTCACCCCGTACGCCGGACTGGGCCTGCCGGACGCGGCCTGGGCCGGCGCCGCGGGCAGCGCGATCGCGATCGCCGCCTGGCGCTGGGCCGACCACCGGGCGCTCGCAGCAGTGCCGGCGCCGCCCGCTCTCGACCCGGCGGAGGCCGCCGCCCGTTCCCGCGCCCGGCTGGTCGCCGCCGTCGAGCGGCTGCCCGTGGGTCCGGGCGTCCTGGCCGAGGTACGCCGGGTCCGCTCCCGCATGGCGTTGCGCGGCACCGCCGCGGCCGAGCCGTGGGCCCGGCTGGACCGGGCCGCGCTCACCCTGGCCGGGCTGGCCGGACGGCTCACCGGGCTGGCCGAGCCGGCGGTCCGGGAGGCGGCCGAGGCCGATCGTTCCCTGCGTGAGCTGGCGAACCGGGTGGCGGGCGTGGAACGCGCGGCGAAGCTGACCCCGCAGAGCACGCTGGACGAGGTGCACGCGACGCTGGTGGCCCAGTTGGAGGACGGGGTGGCCGCGTACGAGCGGCTGGTGGTGGCCGCCGCCGGCTATGTCGCCGAGGACGCCCGCCCGAACACCGCGCACCCGGCCGCCGCTCGGCTGACCGAGGCCACCGACCTGCTGCACGGGGTGGCGTCCGCCCTGGCCGAACTCCGCACCCCCCTCCGAGCCCCATAACCCCGGCCGGCATCGCCCCGCGCGTCGATCGCCCCGCGCTGATTGTTCCGCGCGTTGATCAAGGAGTTTGTGTCCTGAGGCGCCCGCCGAATCCGTACACAAACTCCTTGATCACCGACGCAGCCAGGGCCGGGCGGAGGGCTTCGGCCTCCCGCGCGGACAGCTCGCGGGTCAGGTGCCCCCGCACCTGCTGACCGCCCCGCCGACCTCGGTGATCATGAAGTTGACGGTAATGTTGCTCTCCGAAGCTGCCGTCAACTTCATGATCGTGCGGCTCTCGTTCGGCTCGGGCGTGGCGCTCCTCCAGCGCCTCGCCTTCCTGTGTCTGTGGGCCGGTGATCAAGGAGTTCGTGTCCTGTGCAGGGCGGGAAATGGACGCAAACTCCTTGATCATCGGGGCGGGGGTGCTGGCCGGGCGGACCGGACGGTGTCGAGGTGAGCGCAGGGCGGTGCTCCCGCTCGCCTCGGTGATCATGAGGTTGACGGTGTTGTTGATCTCGGAAGCTGCCGTCAACCTCATGATCGACCCTGACAGGGAGGGCTACGTGGGGGTGGTTATGGGGGTGGGCGGGGTCCAGGGGGAGGTGCCTACGACGTTCGTCGCGCGTACCCGGTAGTAGTAGGTGGTGGCCCGGGCCAGGCCGGTGTTGGTGAAGCCCCGGCCGGTGACGCGGAACGTGGCCGGCTCCCTGGTGAACGCGGCGTCGGTGGCGCGCTGCACGATGAAGCCGGCGCCCGGCCCGGCCGGCGCCTCCGCCGACCAGCTCAGCGTCACGGTGGCGGTGTCCGGTCCCGGCGCGCTCGCGATGACGCTCACCGCCGTGGGCGCCGTCGGCCGGGCCGGGGTGGTCACCCGGGCCACTGTCGACCAGGGGGACGCCGCGCCCAGGTACGTCGTGCGTACCCGGTAGTAGTACGTGGTGTCCGGGGCGACGGCCGGGTCCAGGTGGGCCTCGCCCACGGCGATCGCTGTGGTGCCCGGGCCGCTGGTGAACGTCGGGTTGGTGGCGCGCTGCACGTCCACACCGGTGGCGAAGGAGTGGTTCGCCCAGCGCAGCGCCACCCGTAGCGGCGCGGTCGGCAGCACCGCCGAGGTGAGCCGGGCCGGCGCGGCCAGGCGCACCGCCGCCGGTACGGCATTCGACCAGGACGAGCAGCTCACCGCGTTCTCGGCCCGGATCCGGTAGTGGTACGTGACGCCGGGGGTGACTGTCGCGTCGGTGTAGCGGGTGGCGGTGGCGGCCACGGTGATCTCGGTCAGCCCGGCGGTGAAGGTGCTGTCGGTGGCACGTTGCAGCAGGTGGCTGGTGGGCACCGGGCGGCTGCCGTTGCCGGTCCAGGTCAGCGCGATGGCGGGCAGCGCGGTGGCGCTGCCGGGCGCCGGGGTGGCGGTCAGCCCGGTCGGTGCTTTGGGCGCCACCCGCAGCACCAGTGGACGGCTCATGCCCTGGTCGCGCAGCCCCGCCGAGCGGGTCTGCCAGCGGTACTCCCAGCCCAGGTTGACGAGTTGGTTGACCACCGTGGCGGGGCGCCCGTCGGCCGGGCTGACCGGGCTCGCGTCCAGCCGCGCGCCGACGGGCCGGGACGGGTCGAGCAGCCGTACGCTGTCGCTGATCTTGAACGGCAGAGGCGGCGGCGCGGGACGCAGCGCCACCACGACGTCCTCGCGGGGGTTGACCCGGACGGTGTCCTTCCAGCCCAGCTCGCCCGGCTCGGGCGGGCGCAGCGTGCCGTCCCAGCCGACCCGGTTGACCAGCTGCACGTCGCAGCCCTCGATGTGCACCGGATGGGTGCGCGGGGCGTCGCCGACGATCCGCCACAGTTGCGTGCCGTCGCCCGGCGCGCCGACCGGCACGGCCGGGTCGGTGGCGTGCAGCACCTCGGTGGCGGGTTCGACCGGGCCCAGCGGCAGCGTGGCCGGGAGCAGCGGCCCGCTGACCGGGTGGCCGACGCCGAGGCGGCCCACCGCGCGGCCGTGCCGGGGTTCGAACACCTGCCCGACCGACTTCACCGCCAGCGGCAGCGTGACCGGCGTCGCCGCGCCGGGCGGGGTGAACGTGACCGAGCCGTCCCGCGCGCCGACGAGCGTCGGCCGCGGGGTGTGGGTGCCGAACGCGGCGTCGTACGCCGGTTGCGGCACGATCGGCGGCGGCTGGCTGTGGGCGTACGCCCCTGGTAGCCGGTCGGCGAGCCGGCGCGTGTCGTACGGCTCGGCCGGAACGCCGGTGACCCGGATCTGGAGCAGTGTGCGGGTGTTCGGGCCGTAGCCGGGCCGGGTCGGCGGCAGCCCGCCGGAGCCGCTCCGGTCGGGCGCGCCGGTGTGGTGGTCGTAGCGCGGATCGAACCGGGGCAGCGGCGCGGGGCAGTCGTTGTAGAGGATGAGCGTGCTGCCCGGCGGCACGGTGGCGAAGTCCACGATCACGTCGGCCCGCTCGCCGGGGGCCAGCAGCAGCGCGTGACCGTCCACGTTGAGCACCGTCGGGTCCTGCCTGTCGTACCGGTAGTCCACCGGCCGGTTGGCCAGCACCACCGGGGCGGGGAGCAGCCCGCTCTCGTTGCCGATCTGGATCAGGTCGGGTCCGGCGGCGGCCGGGTCGGGCACGCCGCCGTCGCGTCCGTCCACCGGCCAGTACGCGGGCCGCCCGGGCGCGCGTACCGCCTCGACCATCGGCACCTCACCGGCGGCCGGGTCGGCCGGGCTGCCGTCGTCGGCCCACATCGGGCCGTCCGAGGCGGCCCGGTAGAGCTGCAGGTTGAGCGCCCGGTCCGCGCAGGCGTTGAGGATCCGGAACCGGTACGCGCGCGGTGCGACCTCCAGGTACGGGTAGGCCACGCCGTTGACGAGCGGGGTGTCCCCGTACGCCTCGGGCACCGCCGACGGGTGCGGCACGGCGGGTACCAGTGGCGGCTCATCCGGGTCGGCGTCGGGGTCGTGGTGCGGGTTCGGCACCGGGGCGACCCACGGGCTGGCCCCGCCGTCCGGGTCGTGGGTCCACGGGCCGTAGTCCCAGCGGCCGGTCGGGTTGCCGCCGGTGAGCCGGTACGGGTTCTGCCGGGGCTGGTAGACGTGCGGGTGCCAGAGGCTGCCCTTGGCGCCCCAGCGGTCCCGGTCCCAGGTGGGGTCCTGGGCGGCGAGCTGTGCGTCGTCCGGCACGAACGTCTTGTCCTCGATCACCAGCGGGAACTGGTCGGCGGGGAGCACGCCGTCGTCGACGAGGCGTTCCTCGGCCGGGTCGGTGAGCAGGTACAGCGCGATCTGCCCGGAGTAGACGGTGAGCCGGGACAGGCCGAGCGTGTTGTCGTGCAGCCACATCAGCCGGCCGCTCTGCTCGTTCGGGAAGTACAGCGTGGTGGCGCCCGCGCCGGGCGGCGGCATGTCCGGCACCGGGGTGACACCCACCCCGGCCGGGTACGGCGTGATCTCGCCGGCCGGGGTCACCCACTGCCACGGGTTGCCGGCGCTGATCCACCCGGTCTGCGCGCCGGACAGGTGCGGCACGGCCCGGTTCTGCGGGTACGGCGCGGGGCCGTCGAGCGGGCCGGCGCCGGCCCCGTCGACGGTCTCGTCCACCGGCAGGAACAGTTCCCCGGCCCGCCCGGTGGGGAGCTGGTTGATGAACTTGATCCGGACCGGGCGGCCCCGCCGCGCGACGATCATCGGGCCGAGGTGCCAGGGGCGGTCCGGCGGGCCGACCGTGTTGTGGCCGGCGGCGTCGGTGCCCAGGTTGAGCTGGCGGTATCCGCGCAGCCGGGTGGCCGGCAGGTCGCGGTGCAGGCGTTGCGCGTACTCCTGGAGGCCGATCTCGTAGTAGTCGCAGCCCGGCCACGTGATGGTGTCCGGGACGGCGACGGGCAGGCGGGCGCTGAGCCCGGCGGTGGCCGGTTGCCCGGGCAGCGGCAGCGGGTCGACGAACTTGCGGATGCCGGTGCCGGGCGCCGGGCGGCCGTCCGCGTCGAGCGTGGGCAGCGGGCTGGCGGCGGTGTTCGGCACCGGGCCGAACAGGCGCGGGACGGCGGCCGGGTCCAGGCTCGCCGGGGTGGCTCCGTCGCCCGGCTCCTCGTCGCCGGCGCGCGCGGCCGGTACGCCCCGCGCGGCGGAACCGGCGAACGTGGTGGGCGCGGTCTCCTCGGCGACTCCGGCGCGGTCCGGCCGTCCGGGCCGGAGTCTGCGGAACAGCACCATGGCTCTCCCCGGGGTCGGGGCGCGCCGGCCGACACCCCGGCGTGGCGGCGTACGCGCTGCTGACGAACGGTGAGCGGTCAATCGCAGCATGCGACGTCGCGGGGGTGCGACGGAAGTACCCAATCGTCCCTATCTCGGCGATCTTTGGCGTTTCGTGGAAGTTCTACGTCAGGCGCGGTCGGGCTGGCAGACCGGGCACCAGTAGGTGACCCGCTCGCCCAGTTCCTCCTTGCGGATGGCGGCCCCGCAGCGCCGGCACGGCTGGGCCCGGCGGCCGTAGACGTAACTGGTGCCGCCCCGGCGCAGCACCCCCGTCGTGCTCTGCGTCCAGCGGCCCCGGTTCGCCGCGAGCAGCCGCTGCGCCAGCGCGACGGTGCCGGGCAGGTCCGGCACCGCGCGGACCGGCGTCCAGGGGGACACCCCGCGCAGGAACAGCACCTCGCACTTGTAGAGGTTGCCCACCCCGGCGAGGTTGCGCTGGTCGAGCAGCGCCTCACCGATGGTGCGCTCCGGCTCGGCGGCGAGCCGGCGTACCGCCTCGTCGGCGTCCCAGTCCGGGCCGAGCAGGTCCGGGCCGAGGTGACCGACGAGCGACTCCTCCTCGGCCGTCGCCACCAGCGCCAGCTCGTGCAGGTGATAGCCGACGGCGACCGCGCCGGGGGAGCGGAGCACCACGCGGATCAGGTGCGCCGGCCGCGCCGTCCAGCGTTCGCCCGGGGTGTACGCGCGCCAGACGCCGTCCATCCGCAGGTGCGAGTGCAGCGTCCACTGCGTCCCGGTGGGCGCGGTCAGGCGCAGCAGCAGGTGCTTACCCCGGCTGGCCGACTCGCGCACGGCCCAGCCGGTCAGGTCGGTGGCGGCGAGCTGCGGCACGCGGAAGTCGGACCCGGTGAGCCGGGCCCCGGCGAGCGCGCGATCCAGGACGCGCGCGGTGTTCCAGACGGTGTCGCCTTCGGGCACCCGGCCATTGTCCCCTACCGAACAGAATTCGCATGTGTCGCCATTTGTACTGAGGTTCCACTTGATCAGCGGAAACGCAACGATCGGGGGGTTCTGAGGAGAATGCTGATGGCTCATTCTGGACGTCGTATCGTCGTCGCCCTGACTGCCCTGCTCACCGTGGCCGCCGGACTGCCCGGCACGCCCGCGTCGGCCGCGCCCCCGTCCACCGTCGTGCCGGCACGCGCCGGCGCGCCCGACCCCGAACGCTGGTCCGTCGACCTCGCCGTCGCCGGCGGCGACGACGTCAACGTCGCATGGCGTTCCGGCCGCCTCCGGCTGGCCGACCCCCGCCCCACCGCCCGCACCCGCCCGGCCGCCGTGGGCGGCCCGGTCGCCGAGGGCATCCTGCTCTCCGCGCCGCGCGTCCTGGACCGGCCCGCCACCCGGGTACGCGCCCGGCTCACCGCGAGCACCGGCGACGGGGGCACGGCTGTGGCCCAGGTGCGCGGCTGGCGCGCCCGGGGCTGGACCGAGTGGCGGGACGCCGCCGAGGCCGTGTTCGACGAACCGGTCCGCCGGGTGCAGGCGCGCGTCGTGCTGACCACCCGGGGCGCCGCCTCGGAGGCCACAGTGACCGGCCTGACGCTGGCCGCCGACCGGGTCGCCACCACGGCGGTCCAGCCGGCCGCCGCGCTCACCTACCGGGTGTACGCGACCCGGATCGGCCTGGTCGGCGGCACCACCGCCAACGGGCACACAGTGCGTGCCCGGGACCACTTCGCGGCGCTGCCCAGCCGGCGCGGACTGTCCCCGCGCGGCACCGGCGACTACACCGTCAAGGTCTGCACCACCAGCGGAAGCCGCTGCGAGTACGCCCCGGTCTGGGACGTCGGCCCGTGGAACACCCGCGACGACTGGTGGAACCCGTCGTCCATCCGGGAGAACTGGAAGGACCTGCCGCGCGGGCGGCCCGAGGCCCAGGCGGCCTACCAGAGCAACTACAACGGCGGGCTGGACCAGTTCGGACGCACCGTGCGCAACCCGGCCGGGCTGGACCTGGCCGACGGCACGTTCTGGGACGGGCTGCGGCTCACCGACAACGCGTGGGTGGACGTGACGCTGCTGTGGACCGGTGGCGGGGCCCGGGCCGTCGTCGGCTCCGGGCCGCTGAACCTGCGCGCCGGGGCGGGCACCTCGTACACCAGCCGTGGCCTGGCCGCCACGTACGCCCACGTGCCGGTGCAGTGCTACGTGACCGGCCAGCGCATCGCCGGCACGTACCGCACGACGACGCGGTGGTACCGCCTGGTCGGCGGCACCTACGTCAGCCACGCGTACCTGTCCTCGATCTACGGCGGCACAGTCCCCCGCTGCTGACCCCCCTCGCTCGCCCTCGCCCTCGCCCGCCCCTGACCCCCGTTGATCTTGCAGTTTCGGCCCTTTTCGTAAGGCATTTGTCCTTTGTGTCGGGGCACCAACTGCAAGATCGCGGGGGGTCAGAGGGCGAGGGCTAGGGGATGGTGAGGGTGATTAGGGCGCCTGGGGTGGTCTTGAGGGTGCCGGCGGCTCGGCCGGTGTTCACCGCTATGGCGACCAGGCCGGCGGAGTCGACGTAGACCACCAGGGTGCCGGGTGGTGCATCGCCGAACGTGCGGCCGTGCACCGCCTCCCGGCCGTTCACCAGCACCCGGGGCGGCAGGCCGTCGAGCAGCGCGCCTGGCGCGGCGAGCTGGACGTTGCCGAAGTGGTCGACGGTCAGCACCTCGGCGGTGAGGCGGCCCGGCCCGGCGCGGACCACCGGTTCCGGCAGCCGGACCAGCGTGCCCGGATCCACCGCCGGCCCGGCCCCGCTGAGTGGCGCGCCCAGCGCCAGCCGGGCGGCCACCGGCGCGAACACGTCCCGCCCGTGAAACGTGCGGGAGACGACGGAGCCGAGCCAGTCCGGGTTGGTCAGCTCCACCGCGGCGCTCACCCCGCCGAGCGCCTCCGCGGCCGGTACGAGGAGCCCGTTGTCCGGGCCGACGAGCAGCCCGCCGGGCGCGGCGAGCGCGACCCCGCGCCGAGTGGTGCCGACGCCCGGGTCGACCACCGCGACGTGCACGCCCCACGGCAGGTACGGCACTGTCTGCGCGAGCACCGCAGCGCCCCGGCGGACGTCGGCGGGTGGGATCAGGTGCGTCACGTCGATCACCCGGACGGCCGGGGCGAGCCGTGCCAGCACCCCGTGGCACGCCGCCACGAACCCGTCGGCCAGCCCGTAGTCGGTGGTCAGCGAGACACAGCTCGGACCGCCGCCCGTCGGCCGCGCGTCGTCCGGCGTCGTGTGGCCCTGGCCTGGGGCGGCCCTGGCGCGTTCGGCCGGGCCGCTCATCGCTGGTCCGCCCCGGCCAGGCGCCGGGCCAGGCGCATCTCGTCGTGCAGCGGGATGCCGTCCGCGCCGACCTCCGGGATCGTCGGCTTGACCGCCCGGGCCCGGTCGACAGCGCCCGCGTTCACAGCGACGATGCGCAGCCCTCGGCGCTGGTAGAAGCGCAGCGCGCCCAGGTTGTCGTTCGTGGTGACCAGCCAGATCCGGTCCGCCCCGGCGGCAGTGGCCGCCTCCGCGGCGGCGGCCAGCAGTGCGGTGCCCGCACCGGCGCCCGGGGCCGAGGCGGCCAGGCTCACCACTTCCAGCCCGTCGGCGTCGACCCGGTACGCCAGCGCCCCGGCGAACGCGCCGGTCTCGTCCACCGCGACCAGCGTGGGCAGGTCACGCAGGTCGTAGCGGGTGTCGTGGACCACCACGATCGGCCCGCCCCACTCCCGCTCGTGCAACGCCGCCAGCGCCGCGCGGTCCTCGTCGCGCGCCTGGCGTACCCGGATCGAGGCCACCGGCACACCCTACGTTCCCGCTCCCCGGAACTCCGGGCGGTCAGCCGCGCAGCCGCAGGCCGCGCGGGGTGGCGCGGAAACCGGCGGCGGTGAGCGCGTCGCGCAGCGGGGACGCGTTCACGGCCTCCCCGTCGGCGCGTTCCACCGAGATCGCGCCCAGCGCACCGGAGTGCACCGCGTCGGCGAGCGCCTTGCCGGCCGCGCCGAGCGTGTCGGTGTCGTCGGTGAACGACAGGATCGTCCGCCCGCCCCGCTCGACGTAGAGCACCACGTCACCACCGACCAGTACGACCAGTGCGCCCGCCTTGCGCCCGGCCCGGTGCCCGGTGGCCGGTGCCGCGCCGTCCCCGGAGTCGACCACGCGCTCGGGCCAGGGCAGCGCCGCGCCGTACGGGTTCGCCGGGTCGGTGGCGGCGAGCACCACCGCCGGGCCGCCCCGGCCCTGGTTGTCGTCGGCGAGCGCCCGGATCCGGTCGACCGCGCCGGGCACCGCGAACTGTGCCGCGCCCAGCCCTTCCACGAAGTAGCCGCGCCGGGCCGCCCCGCGTTCCTCCAGTGCGGACAGCACCGGGTAGACCCCGGCGAAACCGCCGGTGACCTGTTCGGCCACGACCGCGCCCCGGGTCACCACGCCGTGCCGCTCCAGCAGCAGGTCGGCCAGGGCGGCCGCCCGGCGGGTGGGATCGCTGTCGCGTTCGGGCAGCCGGGACCAGCGGCCGGCCATTGTGGGCGGGCCGCCCCGGCTGGGCAGCGCCACCCGGCCGGGCCGGCGGTAGCGGGTGCGCGGCGCCGAGGGCCGGGACCGGTGTGCCCCGCCCGCGCCGAGCGCGGCCCGCAGCGGGGCGAGCGTGTCGTTCGTGAGGTGACCGGCCCACACCAGGTCCCACACCGCGCCCGACAGGGCCGCGTCGTCGGTCGCGCCGACCCGGTCGGAGAGCGAGCGGAAGAACAGCGCCTGCCCGTCGGCGAGCGCGTCGAGCACGGATTCGTGCAGCGGGGTCAGCGTCAGCGCCTCGTCCGGCGGGGGAAGCAGCAGCGGCGCGGCGTCGGCGTACGCGAGCGTCACCCACCCGTCGCCGCCGGAGATCGCGCCCGCGCCGGCCCACACCACCTCGCCGCTGGCGCACAGCTCGTCGAGCTGGGCGGGGGAGTAGTCGGCGACCCGGGCAGGCAGCACCAGACGTTCCAGGGCGGACGCCGGCACGTTCACGCCCTGCAACTGTTCGAGGGCGGCGGCGACGGCCTCGACGCCCCGGGCCGACGAGCCGACCTGCTGCCACCGGGGCAGGAACGTGGCGAGCGCGCGCGGCGGCACCGGTTCGATCTCCCGGCGCAGGGCGGCCAGGGAGCGGCGGCGCAGCAGGCGCAGCACCTCCGCGTCGCACCACTGCGTGCCGACCGTGTCCGGGGCGAACTCGCCGGAGACCACCCGGCCGTTCGCGGCGAGCCGCCGCAGCGCCTGCTCCACCACGAACACGCCGAGCCCGAAGCGGGCGGCGCAGGTGGCCGCCGCGAACGGGCCGTGCGTGCGGGCGTACCGGGCGACCAGGTCGGTGAGCGGATCGGCCACCGGCGCCAGGTACGCCTCGGCGACCCCGACGGGCAGCGCCACGCCGAGCGCGTCGCGCAGCCGGGCGGCGTCCTCCACGACGACCCAGCGGTCCTCGCCGGCGATGCGGACCCGCAGGACCCGCCGGGCCGCCGCCAGCTCGTCGGTCCAGGATTCCGGCACGCCCCGCTCGGCCAGCTCGGCCGGGCTCAGGTCGCCGACCACGCGCAGCAGCTCGACCACGTCCTCCGCGTCACGGGGGCGGCGCTGCTCGGTGAGCCAGCGCAGTTGGCGGGCGGTCTCGGCGAGCACCTCCGGGTCGAGCAGTTCCCGCAGGTCGACGCGGCCGAGCAGCTCGCCGAGCAGGCCGGAGTCGAGCGCCAGCGCGGCGGCCCGCCGCTCGGCCAGCGGGGCGTCGCCCTCGTAGAGGAACGCGCCGACGTACCCGAACAGCAGCGACCTGGCGAACGGAGACGGGCGCTCGGACTCGACCTCGACCAGGCGTACCTTGCGGGCAGCCAGGTCACGCATCAGCTCAGCCAGTGCGGGCTGGTCGAAGACGTCCTGGAGGCACTCCCGGGCGGCCTCCAGCGTCACCGGGAAGTCGGCGTACTCGCGGGCCACGTCGAGCAGTTGCGCCGCGCGCTGGCGCTGCTGCCACAGCGGCTGCCGCCGTCGGGGGTCGCGGCGCGGCAGCAGCAGCGACCGGGCCGCGCACTCCCGGAACCGGGACGCGAACAGCGCGGACGTGCCGACCGACTCCTCGACCAACTGGGCGATCTCGTCCGGCTCGAAGACGACCACGTCGGCGCCGGGTGGCGTCTCGGCGGTGTCCGGCAGGCGGACCACGATGCCGTCGTCGGAGGGCATGACCTGGGCGTCCACGCCGTACCGCTCGGCCAGCCGGCGGCCGATCGCGAGCGCCCACGGCCCGTTGACGCGCGCGCCGAGGACCGAGTGCACGGCGAGCCGCCAGTCGCCCAGCTCGTCGCGGAACCGTTCGACCACCACCGTCCGGTCGTCCGGCAGCGACCGGGTGGCTGCCTTCTGCTCGCGCAGGTAGTTCATCAGGTTGCCGGCGGCCCAGTCGTCGAGGCCACCGGCGCGCAGCGCCGCCACCGCGTCGGCGTCGGACTGCCGCAGCAGCGCCCGGACCCGGGCGCCGATCGCCCGGCCCAGCTCGACCGGGCGGCCGAGCTGGTCGCCCTTCCAGAACGGCATCCGGGCGGCCTGACCGGGCGCGGGGGAGACCAGCACCCGGTCGGGGGTGATCTCCTCGATCCGCCAGGACGACGAGCCGAGCAGGAACACGTCACCTACCCGGGACTCGTAGACCATCTCCTCGTCCAGCTCGCCCACCCGCGCGGCCCGCTCCGCGCCGGCCAGGAAGACCCCGAACAGGCCCCGGTCGGGAATGGTGCCGCCGCTGGTCACGGCGAGCCGCTGGGCGCCGGGGCGACCGGTCAGCACGTCGGTGGCGCGATCCCAGACCAGCCGGGGACGCAGTTCGGCGAACGCGGTGGACGGGTAGCGCCCGGAGAGCATGTCGAGCACCGCGTGCAGCGCCGAGTCGGGCAGCTCCGCGAACGGCGCCGCCCGCCGGACCAGCACGGCGAGGTCGCCGAGCCGCCACGGCTCCAGCGCCACCATCGCGACGATCTGCTGGGCCAGCACGTCGAGCGGGTTGCGCGGGTAGTGCAGCTCCTCGATCGCCCCGGCGCCCATCCGCTCGGCCACCACGGTGCACGAGAGCAGGTCGCCCCGGTGCTTGGGGAAGACGACGCCGCGCGAGACCGCGCCCACCTGGTGCCCGGCGCGACCCACCCGTTGCAGCCCGGCGGCCACGCTCGGCGGCGCCTCGATCTGCACCACCAGGTCGACAGCGCCCATGTCGATGCCCAGCTCCAGGCTGGACGTGGCGACCACGGCGGGCAGCCGGCCGGACTTGAGCGCCTCCTCGATCTGCTTGCGCTCCTCGCGGGACACGCTGCCGTGGTGCGCCCGGGCGATCACCGCCGGCGCCCCGGCCGCCGCGCCGGACTGCGCCATCACCTCCGCCGGTTGCCGCGGCGCGCGTACCGGCCCCACCGGTCCGCCGAACGCCCCCCGCCGCGCACTGCCGCCATCGCCCGGACCACTGACGTCTGGCCCTGCGCCGTCCCCTGGACCGCCGTCGCCGGCCGCCGGGCCGTCGTCTCCGGGCAGCAGATCGGATACGCGCACCGGCTCCCCGCCCCGGGCCACGCGGCTGCCCTCCGGCGCGGGCGCCGCCTCGATCTCCTCGGCGGCCAGCTCGTTGAGCCGGGCGCAGAGGCGTTCGGCGCCGCGCCGGGAGTTGGTGAAGACGATCGTCGACCGGTGTGCGCGGATCAGCGAGAACACGCGCTCCTCGACGGCCGGCCAGATCGAGGGACGGCGGGGGGCGAGCCCGCCCAGGT
The DNA here is from genome assembly GCF_001905625.1 of Micromonospora sp. TSRI0369. Taxonomy (NCBI): domain Bacteria; kingdom Bacillati; phylum Actinomycetota; class Actinomycetes; order Micromonosporales; family Micromonosporaceae; genus Micromonospora; species Micromonospora sp. TSRI0369. Next base: position 234,097 of record NZ_LIVU01000006.1, on the reverse strand, counting down.
CGTCCTCCGGTGGCTCCTGCTCGTCGAGGCGGGTCATGTCCTCCACCGGGACCTGGACGCTCACCTCGATGGTCTTGTCGGCCGGCGGCTGCACGACGTCGACCGGGCGGGCGCCGCCGAGGAAGCGGGCGCACACGTCGATCGGCCGGACCGTCGCGGAGAGCCCGATCCGCTGGGCGGGCCGCTCCAGCAGCGCGTCGAGGCGTTCCAGGGACAGCGCGAGGTGGGCGCCGCGCTTGGTGCCCGCCACCGCGTGCACCTCGTCCAGGATGACCGTGTCCACTCCGCGCAGCGAGTCGCGGGCGGCGGAGGTGAGCAGCAGGAACAGCGACTCGGGCGTGGTGATGAGGATGTCCGGCGGGGTGCGGGCGAAGGCGCGGCGCTCGTCGGCGGGGGTGTCGCCGGTACGCATGCCGACGGTGACGTCGGGCGGCGCCAGGCCGAGCCGGGCGGCGGCCTGGCGGATGCCGGTGAGCGGGGCGCGCAGGTTGCGTTCGACGTCGACCGCGAGGGCCTTGAGCGGGCTGACGTAGAGCACGCGGCAGCGCCGGCGGGGGTCGGCCGGTGGAGGTTCCTTGGCGAGCCGGTCCAGCGACCAGAGGAAGGCCGCGAGCGTCTTGCCGGAGCCGGTCGGTGCGACGACCAGGGCGTTGCGTCCGGCGGCCACCGAACGCCAGGCGCCCTGCTGAGCCGGGGTGGGCGCGGCGAACGCCGCGGTGAACCATTCCCGGGTCGCCGCGCCGAACTCCTTGAGCACCCCGCCTGACCGGGTCACCTCGTCCGCCACGACCCCATCCTGCCGCGCCGGTGTGACATCCGGCCGATCGCCGGAGCGTTCTGTCCCGGCGACGGCGTTCAGGAAGGGAAATAGGAGGTTGTTCCGTTAAGTCTTACTTAACTGGTTGCTTGTGCACTGCAACATAAAGTAACTTCACTCGCGATGCGGCGTGGGCTGGAGGCGTGGATGACCGTCGAGAAACGAGGCTCCGGGCCCGGCACCGACCTGCTCCTCCGTCAGGTCGACGGCCGGCTGGCCGCGCTCCGCGCCGGGCTGCGCGGTCCCGACCTCGAACTGGCTGAGGATCTGGCCCGGCGGCTGCGCGAGATGATCCTCGCCACCGCCCGTTCCAGCGCTGCCGACCGGGCGCGCGTGCGGGCCGCTGTGCACTACTTCGTCCAGCGCCGGGAGAGCCGGGACGCCCGGCTGCCGCTGCGGTCGCTCGCCGTCGCCCAGCGCGCCGTCGACCGGGCCGCCCGCCAACTGGACTCCACCACCTTGTCCTGACCAGCCCAGCCGGTCCACCGGGCGCAATTCGGGTGCCCCACCCTCCCCACCCACCGACCCACTTCCGCGGTGATCAAGGAGTTTGGGTGGTGAGGAGTGCTGTCTCCGGACACAAACTCCTTGATCAACGCGAGAGGGGCGGGGCCGGGGCGGCGGGGAGGGTGGCGTGGTGGGAGGTGGGGGTGGGGGGAAGGGTGGCTTTTGGGGAAACGGGCGCGGTTAGGGGTGTCTGTGGCGTCTGATCGGTTGTGTCCCAGCGTGTTCCGGCGCGCTGTCACCTCGACCGGGAGTACGCGTGCTCGTCCTGCTGATCGTGCACCTGGTGGCGGCGCTGCTCGCCCCGCTGCTGGTCCGCCGGTGGGGTCCGCGCGCCTGCCTGCTGCTCGCCCTCGCCCCGGCCGCCACAGCGGTCTGGGCGGCGGCCCACACCGGGGCGGTACGCGACGGCGGCGCGGTGGTCGAGACGTACCCCTGGATCTCGCAGCTTCAGCTCGACGTGGCGCTGCGGGTCACCACGCTGTCCTGGCTGATGCTGCTGCTGGTCGGCGGCGTCGGCGCGCTGGTGCTGGTCTACTCCGCCCGCTACTTCGAGCCCGGGTCGGTCGGGCTGGCCCGGTTCGCCGCCGTCATGGTCGCCTTCGCCGGGGCGATGCTCGGCCTCGTCGTCTCCGACGACCTGCTGCTGCTCTACGTCTTCTGGGAACTGACCACGGTCTTCTCGTACCTGCTGATCGGGCACAGCACCGAGCGCCGGTCCAGCCGGTGGGCGGCCGCGCAGGCGCTCACCGTGACCACGCTGGGCGGCCTGGCCATGCTCGTCGGGTTCCTGATGCTCGGCCACCACGCGGGCGGCTACCGCTTGTCGTCGGTGGCGTCCGCGCCGCTGCCCGGCGGCGGGTATCTGGCGCTGGCGGTGCTGCTCGTCCTCGCCGGGGCGCTGGCGAAGTCGGCGGTGTTCCCGTTCAACGCCTGGCTGCCGGTGGCGATGGCCGCGCCGACACCGGTCAGCGCGTACCTGCACGCGGCGGCGATGGTGAAGGCCGGCATCTTCCTCATCGGACTGCTCGGCCCGGCGCTCGCCGCGGCCGGACCGTGGCGGCCGGTCACCGTCGTCGCCGGACTGGTCTCGCTGGTGCTGGGCGGGTGGGCGGCGCTGCGGCAGACCGACCTGAAGCTGCTGCTGGCGTACGGGACGGTCAGCCAGCTCGGCCTGCTCGCCGTGGTGTTCGGGGCGGGCACCGCGAAGGCCGCCCTGGCCGGCGTGGCGATGCTGGCGGCGCACGCGCTGTTCAAGGCGGCGCTGTTCCTGGTCGTCGGCATCCTCGACCACGAGGCGGGCACCCGCGACCTGCGGGACCTGTCCGGTGTGGGACGGGCCGCGCCGGTGCTGGCCACTGTCGCCACGCTCGCCGCCGCCTCGATGGCCGGCGTGCCGCCGCTGCTCGGGTTCGTGGCAAAGGAGTCGGTGCTCGCCGCGTTCACCGGCGACCCGCTCGTGCTCGCCGTGCTGGTGGCCGGCAGCGCGCTCACAGTCGCGTACAGCATCAGGTTCGTCTGGGGCGCGTTCGGCACCCGGCCCGGCGTCGCCGACACGACTGTGGACCGGCCGCCTGCCGCGATGCTCGTACCCCCGGCGCTGCTCGCCGTGGCCGGGCTCGCCGCCGGCCCGGCCGCCGGGTGGCTCAGCGGCCTGTTCGAGCCGTACGCGGAGCTGTTCGGACCGGTCGAGGAGCACCTGGCGCTCTGGCACGGGCCGACAGTGGCGCTCGGCCTCTCCGCCCTCGTGCTGGCCGGCGGCGTGGCGCTGCACCTGGTCCGCGCCCCGCTCGCGCCCGCGCTGGCGCGGCTGCGCTCGCCGGTGGGCGGCAACCAGGGGTACGAGTGGGTGACGCACGGCTTCGACCGGCTCGCCATCGAGGTCACCGGCGCCACCCAGCGCGGTTCGCTGCCGCAGTACCTCGGCACGGTGCTGCTCGCGCTGGTGTTCGTGCCCGGCGGGGCGATGCTCGCCACCGCGCCATGGCGGGTCGACCTGGCGGCCTGGGACAACCCGGCCCAGCTCGTGGTATGCGTGGTGATCGCGGTCGCCGCGCTGCTCGCGGTCGGCGCGCGTCGCCGGCTCACCGCGATGCTGCTGGTCGGGGTCACCGGCTACGGCACCGCGATGATGTTCGTCCTGTACGGCGCGCCGGACGTGGCGCTCACCCAGTTCCTGGTGGAGACCGCCACGATCGCCGTGTTCGTGCTGGTGCTGCGCCGGCTGCCGGAACGCTTCTCGGCCCGTCCGCTGCGCCGCAGCCGCTGGGTGCGGCGCAGCATCGGGATCGCCGCCGGCGTGGTGATGGCCGGTCTGGCGCTGACCGCGGCCGGAGCCCGCCGGGCGCCGTCGATCTCCGCCGACTTCCCCCAGCTCTCCCTCGTCGAGGGGTACGGCCGCAACGTCGTGAACGTGACCCTGGTGGACATCCGGGCCTGGGACACCATGGGGGAGATCTCGGTGCTCGTGGTGACCGCGACCGGCGTGGCCAGCCTGATCTACGAGCGTTCCCGCACCGGGCCGCGTCCGCGCCGCCCCCGGCCGCTCGCGATGCGCGCCGGTGACCGGCGCACGGTGTGGCTGCGCGGCGGGCAGACGCTGCCGGAACGGCGCCGCTCGATCGTGTTCGAGGTGGTCACCCGGCTGATCTTCCACACCGTACTGATCTTCTCGCTGTTCCTGCTCTTCTCCGGGCACAACGCCCCCGGTGGCGGTTTCGCGGGCGGCCTGGTGGCGGGCCTCGCGCTGGCGCTGCGCTACCTGGCCGGCGGCCGGTACGAGCTGGCCGAGGCGGCGCCGGTCGGGGCCGGCACAGTGCTCGGCGCGGGCCTGGGCATCTCGGTCGGCAGCGGCGTGCTCGGCCTGGTGCTGACCGGCGAGGTGCTGCAGAGCGTCAAGGTCGGCCTGTGGCTGCCGGTGATCGGCGACTTCTACCTGGTCACGTCGATCTTCTTCGACATCGGCGTCTACCTGGTGGTGGTCGGGCTGCTGCTGGACATCCTGCGCAGCCTGGGCGCCGAGGTGGACCGGCACGTGGAGGCGGCCGGTGAGGCGGGACGCGGGCTGGTCGTCCAGCGGGAGGGCCACTCATGAGTCGCGGGGCGGCCGCGCCGACGATGGTGCTGGTGCTGGCGGTCGGGGTGCTCGTCGCCGCCGGTGTCACGCTGCTGCTGGAACGCAGCCTGACCCGAATCCTGCTCGGCATCATCCTGCTCGGCAACGGCGTGAACCTGCTCATCCTGCTCGGCGGGCGGTCCGGCGCGGCCCCGATCGTGGGTACCACGTCAAAGGGCGAGATGAGCGACGCGCTGCCGCAGGCCATGGTGCTCACCGCCGTGGTGATCACGTTCGGGTTGACCGCGTTCCTGCTCGCTGTGGCCTATCGGAGCTGGTACACCAGCGGCGACGACGAGGTGCAGGACGACCTGGAGGACCGGCAGATCGTCCGGCTCGCCGAGAGCAACGAGGTGTCCACGGCGGACCACGGCGGCGAGGGCCCGGACGGCGACCCGGAGCAGGTGGACCCGGAGCCGGCCCGCCGCCGGCTGCACCGGGACGGTGAAACATGAGCGGGCTCGTGCCGCTGCCGGTGGTGGTGCCGCTGCTCGGCGCGGCGCTCACGCTCCTGCTGTCCGGGCGGCCCCGCCTGCAGCGATGGACGAGCGTGCTCTGCCTGTCCAGCGTCCTGGTGGTCGCGGCGGTGCTGCTGGTCGAGGCGTACCGCTTCGGGCCGGTGGTGGTGCAGGTGGGGGGCTGGCCGGCGCCGGTGGGCATCGTGCTGGTGGCCGACCAGTTGGCGGCGCTGATGGTGCTGGTCTCCTCGGCGGTGACGCTCTGCGTGCTGCTCTACTCGATCGGCCAGGGCCGGGGGGAGACCGGCGAGACCGCACCGGTCAGCATTTACCACCCCACGTACCTGGTGCTCACCGCGGGCGTGACGAACGCCTTCCTGGCCGGGGACCTGTTCAACCTCTTCGTCGGCTTCGAGATCCTGCTGGCCGCGAGCTTCGTGCTGATCACGCTGGGCGGCACCGAGGTGCGGTTGCGCACCGGTTCGACGTACGTGGTGGTCAGCATCCTGTCGTCGCTGCTGTTCCTGTCCGCGGTGGGCCTTGTGTACGCGGCCACCGGCACGTTGAACATGGCGCAGCTCGCCGGCCGGCTGGACGCGTTGCCGTCGGGCGTACGCCTGACCCTGCAACTGATGCTGCTGCTCGCGTTCGGGATCAAGGCGGCGGTGTTCCCGCTGTCGGCGTGGCTGCCGGACAGCTACCCGACCGCGCCCGCGCCGGTGACTGCCGTCTTCGCCGGCCTGCTCACCAAGGTCGGCGTGTACGCGATCATCCGCACCGAGACGCTGCTGTTCCCCGGCGGCCAGGTCGCCGGCCTGCTGATGGTGGTGGCCGGCCTGACCATGGTGGTCGGCATCCTCGGCGCGGTGGCCCAGTCGGACCTGAAGCGGCTGCTCTCCTTCACGCTGGTCAGCCACATCGGCTACATGATCTTCGGGGTGGCGCTGAGCAGCGTCGCCGGACTGTCCGGGGCGATCTTCTACGTGGTGCACCACATCACCATCCAGACCACGCTGTTCCTGGTCGCCGGCCTGGTCGAGGAGCGCGCGGGCAGCACCGACCTGCGGCGCATCGGCGGGCTGGCGCGGATCGCCCCGATGCTCGGCGTGCTCTTCTTCGTCCCGGCGATGAACCTGGCGGGCATCCCGCCGTTCTCCGGCTTCCTCGGCAAGCTCGGCCTGCTCCAGGCCGGGGTGGCGGCGGGCGGGACGCTGCCCGCCGTGCTCGTCGGGGCCGGCACGCTGACCAGCCTGCTCACCCTCTACGCCGCCTCCCGGGTGTGGAACATCGCGTTCTGGCGGGAGCCCCGGCTGGCCTCCACCACCGTGCCGGCCCGGCTGCCCGGCCTGATGGTCGGCGCCACCACCGCCCTGGTCGCGCTCGGCGTGCTGTTCACGCTGGTGGCCGGGCCGCTGTTCCAGGTCACCGCGGACGCGGCCACCGACCTGCGCGAACGCACCCCGTACGTGCGGGCGGTCCTGCCCCAGGACGTGCCGTGACCGACGACCTGCCCCCGGGCCGGGGCGCGACCGGTGAGCCGGAGGGCGTACCCCGGGCCGCGCCTGAGCCGCACGCGCCGATTCAGGTGGTGGGCCGGGGCGGGCGGCGCCGCGACCAGGCGCTGGCGCTCGGCTGGCTGGTCGCCGCGTGGCTGCTGCTGTGGGGCGACGTGTCAGTGGGCAACCTCATCGCCGGGCTGGTGGTCGGAGTGGCCGTGCTGCTGTTCTTCCCGCTGCCGCCGGTCACCTTCGGCGGCCGGTTCCGCCCCCGCGCGCTACTGGTGTTCCTTGTCATTTTCATCGCGGAACTGGTGAGCGCCAGCCTGCACGTCGCCGCCGTCGCGCTGCGCTTCGGCTACCGCCCGCGCGGCGCGATCATCGCGGTGCCGCTGCGCGTACGCACCGATCTCAACCTGGCGCTCACCGCCGAGGTGATCTCGCTGGTGCCGGGCACCCTGATCCTCGACGTCGACCGGGTCCGGGGCGTGCTCTACGTGCACGTGCTGGACGTGCGCGGACCCGAGGACGTGAGCGGCAGCCGGGAGCGCGTGCTCGCCGTCGAACGGCGCATCGTCCGCGCCATCGGATCTCCCGCCGAGGTACGCCGGCTCGACCTCGAACCCGTCGAACGGAGGAACCCGTGACCGTCCTGCTCGCCGTCGCGCTCACCGTGCTGCTCTCGGCCACCGCGCTGCTCGCCCTGGCCCGCATCTACCGCGGCCCGTCCCTGCTCGACCGGGTCGTCGGCGCCGACCTGCTGCTGACGGCGATGCTCGCCGCGGTGGGGGCGGAGGCCGCCGTCAACCGGCACGCCACCACGCTGCCCGTGCTCGTGGTGCTCTCCCTGCTCGGCTTTATCGGGTCGGTGTCGCTGGTGCGCTTCGCGGTCCGGGCCGAATCATGAGTGCCGGCACGATCGCGGACTGGGCGGGCGGGGTCCTGCTGCTGGCCGGGGCGGTGCTGGGGCTGGTCGCCGGCATCGGGCTGGTCCGCTTCCCGGACGTGCTGGACAGGATGCACACGGCCACCAAGCCGCAGGTGCTCGGCGTCCTGCTGCTCCTGGCCGGGCTGGCGTTGCGCCTGCGTACCCCCTCGGACCTGGGCATGCTGGTCCTGGTGGCGATCTTCCAGCTCTCCACCGCGCCGGTCGCCGCGCAGATGATCGGGCGGGCGGCCTACCGGTCCGGCCGGGTCGACCGGAGCCTGCTGGACGTGGACGAGCTGGCCGGGCGGTGAACCGGACGTGGGGGAGGGTTCCCGGCACCCTCAGCGGACGTCCAGCGGGTACCGATAAAATGGGCCGCATGATCGACTCTCCTGCCCCGGAGGGCAGCAGTAGCCGGCCGGGTCGTACCCGGCGATTTCCCTCCCCGACGACCCCGGGAGCCCTGAACCTCCCGTGTTGATCCTCGTCGGTCTCCTTCTCATCACCGTTCTCACCGCCGCCACCGGTTACTTCGTGGCCCAGGAGTTCGGTTACGTCGCCGTGGACCGGGGCAAGCTCAAGCAGCTCGCCGACGGTGGCGATCGTGCCGCGTCCCGGGCCCTGGAGGTCACCGCGCGGCTCTCGTTCATGCTGTCCGGCGCCCAGCTGGGCATCACCGTGACCGCCCTGCTCGTCGGCTACGTCGCCGAGCCGTTCCTGGGCGCCGGGCTGGCCGACCTGCTCGGCCTCACCGGGATCTCCAGCACGGTGGCGTTGCCGCTGTCCGTGGCGCTGGCCCTGGTCATCGCCACAGTGGTGCAGATGGTCCTGGGTGAGCTGGCCCCGAAGAACCTGGCCATCGCGCGCGCCGAGTCGCTGGCCCGCGCGCTGTCCCGGTCCACCCTGATGTACCTGAAGATCGCCGGCCCGCTGATCACGCTCTTCGACCGGGCCGCGGTACGGCTGCTCCGCCGCATCGGCATCGAGCCGATCGAGGAGCTGCCCAGCGGCGCCACCCCGCAGGACCTGGAACAGATCATCGCCGAGTCCCGGGAGGAGGGGCACCTGGACGCCGAGATGTCCGACCTGCTGGACCGGGGCCTGGACTTCCGGGAGCTGACCGCCGGCGAGGCGATGGTGCCCCGCGTCGACGTACACACCGTCCGGGCCGACGAGCCGGTCAGCCGGATCGTCGAGCTGCTGGACACCGGCCACTCCCGGTTCCCGGTGAGCGGCGCCGAGGGCGTCGACGACCTGATCGGCGTGGTCGGCATCGCCGACGTGCTCGGGGTGCCCCCGGCGCAGCGCGCGACCACCCGGGTCGACGCGGTGGCCGTACCCCCGTTGCTGGTGCCCGAGACGCTGCCGCTGCCGACGGTGCTCGACCGGCTGCGGTCCGGGCACCGGCAGCTCGCCTGCGTGGTCGACGAGTACGGCGGCTTCGCCGGCGTGATCACGCTGGAGGACCTGGCCGAGGAGCTGGTCGGGCCGATCCGCGACGAGGACGACCCGCCGGACCGGGCCGCGGCACGGCAGGAGGACGGCTCCTGGGTCGTCCCGGCGCGCTGGCGCATCGACGAGGTCGCCGACAGCACCGGCATCGAGCTGCCCGAGGCCCCCGAGTACGACACGCTCTCCGGTCTGGTGATGCGGGAGCTGGGGCGGGTGCCCGAGGTCGGTGACCGGCTGGAGATCCCGGTCGCGACCGACGGCGACGTGCCGGCGTCCGGCCCGCGGGTGCTGGTCGAGGTGCTCGCAGTGGACCGGCACGTGGCCGACTCGGTGCGGCTGCGGTCCACCGCCGACGTCTCCGGGGAGGGTGCGGCATGACCCCCGGGTTCGCGTTGTTCTTCTCCGTGGTGCTGCTGGCGCTCAACGGGTTCTTCGTGGCCGCCGAGTTCGCGCTCGTGGCGTCCAAGCGGTACCGGCTGGAACAGGCGGCCGCCGGTGGCGGCCGGGCTGCGCGCGCGGCGCTCGACGGCGTCCGCGAGCTGAGTCTGATGCTGGCCGGCGCGCAGCTCGGCATCACGCTGTGCACGCTGGGTCTGGGCGCGCTGGCGGAGCCGGCCATCGAGCGGCTGATCAGCCCGCTGCTGCACGCGGTCGGCCTGCCCGCCGCGGCCAGCCACGTGGTCGCGCTGGTGTTCGCGCTGTCCCTGGTGACGTTCCTGCACCTGGTGGTCGGCGAGATGGCCCCGAAGTCCTGGGCGATCACCGACGCCGAGCGTTCCGCGACGCTGCTGGCGCTGCCGTTCCGGGCCTTCGCCCGGATCGTCCGGCCGGTGCTCTCCGTGCTCAACGGGCTGGCGAACGCGATGCTGCGGCTGTTCGGCGTGCAGCAGCAGGACCAGCTGGCCCAGGTGCACGGCCCGGACGAGCTGCGCATCCTGCTGGAGCAGTCCCGGGAGCACGGGCTGCTCGGCGCCGAGCAGCACCAGTTGCTCAGCAGCATGCTGGAGCTTCAGGGCACCACTGTGGCGCAGGTGATGGAGCCGTTCGACCAGATCGTCACGGTACGCCGGGACGAGACCGCCGAGCGGATCGAGCACGTCTCCCGTGACAGCGGCCGGTCCCGGCTGGCCGTGCTCGACCCCGGCGGTGAGGTGTGCGGCCTGGTCCACGTACGCGAGGCGGTGCGCGCCGTCACCACCGGCCGCCCGGCGACCGCGGAGGAGCTGATGACCAACGCCTTCACGCTGCCGGCCGAGGCGTCGGTGACCGAGGCGGTGGCTGCGATGCGGGCACAGCAGGCGCAGCTCGCGCTGGTGAGCAACGGCGGCGGGCCGACCCGCCCGATCGGGTTCGTCGCGCTGGAGGACCTGCTGGAGGAGGTCATCGGCGAGTTCGACGACGAGACCGACACGGTGCCGCGAGGCCGCCGGATGCGCTGAGCGTCGTGATCAGTGCCGGCCCGGCGAGGTGGTGTCCCCATCTCGCCGGGCCGGCGTCGTTTCGGTGGATCGGCGTGGGCGGCGCGTGCGTTGCGGCGGCCGGCGTCCGCTTCGGCCGGGCATGGCCTGGCGGGCAGCGGGAATGCCCCGGCATGCGGTTGACCGGGGTGTCGCGGGACTCCGCCTGGACCGGGCTCTCCGTGAGCACCGCCCTGCCCAATCCGAGCACCCGGCCGGGCCTGCGCCTGCCGGGCCGGGTGACGCTCACCGCCGGTGACTCGGACGTCCCGGTCCGGCACATCCGGCTCGGGCTGGTCACGCAGGTCGAACCGGAGGACCCGGAGTCACCGCGCCGGCTGGTGCAGTACCACCAGTGGCCGATCGCGGGGCGCTTCGTGGTGCCGGCCGGGCGGCGGCGGGCGGTCGACTTCGCCGTGCCGCTGCCGTGGGAGGCGCCGGTGACCACGTACGGCGGCGTGCCGTTGCTGACCCTGCGGACCGGGCTGCGTACCGAGGTGTCGGTGGACCCGGACGTCGACCAGGGCGCGATGGTGCCGGTCCTGATCCACCCGCTGCCCACGCAGGAGCACGTGCTCGCCGCGCTGGACACCCTGGGCTTCGCGATCCGGCAGGCGGGGCTGCGGCAGGGCCGCCTGCCGGGGGTGGAGCAGACGCTTCCGTTCCAGCAGTGGTTCGGGTTCTGGGCCGCGCCGCTCTACGCCGGCCCGCTGACCGAACTGGAAGTGATCATGCTGACCAACTCGGCCGGCATGGAGGTGCTGTTCTGGCTGGACCGGCGGCTGTCCCTGGCCGGGATCACCCACCAGAGCATCAGCCGGTTCCGGGTCTGGCACGCCGGGGCCGACCAGCGGGACTGGGTGGCCACGGTGGACGGCTGGCTGCGGCACGCCATCGACAGGCACGCGGCCGCGGCGGCGCACGCCGACTGGTCGGCCACGATCCGCGAGTCGGCGCACGTCAGCCGTCCCCCCGACCGCCCGGTCGCGCCGGGCTACGGCCTCGGGGGCACGGCCGGTGGCGCGGGCGTCGGCGGCGGTGGCGGGGGCGGCGACGGGACGTGATCTCGTTAAGAAGGGACCCTTCCTCTACCGGAGGCGTTAAGAAGGGGCCCTTCCTTTCCGTCAGCCGGCGGCGAGCTTGAGGCTGAACCCGAGGAACAGCACCGCGACAGCTGTGGTCCCGCTCGCGGCCAGCCGACGGCGCTGCCGGAACTGGGCGGCCAGGAACGTGCCGGTGAAGATCAGCGCGGTCAGGTAGAGCGCGCTGGCGACCTGCGCGATCAGCCCGAGCAGCAGGAACGACAGCGCCGGCCAGGCGTACCCGGGGTCGACGAACTGGATGAAGAACGAGACGAAGAACAGGATCGCCTTCGGGTTGAGCAGGCTGATCACCAGCGCCCGCCGGAACGGCTCCTGCGGCCCGGCCGGCTCGACCTCGTCGATCAGGCGCGGCGTGGCCGGGTCGTTGCGGTCGCGCCAGCGCCGCCACGCGCCGCGCAGCATGGCCAGCCCCAACCACCCGAGGTACGCCGCGCCGGCGTACTTGATCACCAGGTAGAGCGGCGGGTACGCCTGGAGCAGCGACGCCACCCCGGCGGCGGAGAGGACCATCAGCACCGCGTCGCCGACGAACACCCCGGACGCGGCCCGGTAACCGGTGGCCACTCCCCGGCGGGCGGCGGTGGCCAGCACGAAGAGCGAGTTCGGGCCGGGCAGCAGCACGATCGCCACGGTGCCCAGCACGTACGTCCAGATGTCGGTGATCCCCAGCACGCCGGACATCATGACGCCACGGAGGCCCCCGGGCGAAGACGTTCCCGCAGGCTGGCCTGTGCGCTCGGCCACTCCTGCGCGAGCATGGAGTACTGCACGGTGTCCCGCCAGGAGCCGTCGGCGCGCTGCTTGTGCTGCCGCAGCACGCCCTCGCGGCTCGCGCCGAGCCGTTCGATGGCCCGCTGCGAGCGGTCGTTGCGGATGTCGGTGTGCCAGACCACGCGCACCGCGTCCAGCTCGTCGAAGGCCCGGCCCAGCAGCAGCAGCTTCGCCTCGGTGTTGACGCCGGTACGCCACCACGGGCGGCCGAGCCAGGTGTAGCCGATCGCCAGCGACCGGCGGACCGGGTCGATCTCGTAGTAGGAGGTCGTGCCGATCACCGCGCCGGTGGTGGCGCAGCGCTGCGCCCAGCACACCTGCTCGCCGCGCTCCTGTGCGTCCAGGTAGCCGCTGATCACCCGGCGCATCTCGTCGGCGCCGGCCGGCTGCGTACCGCCCAGGTGCCGCCACACCTGCGGGTCGTCGGTGGCGGCGTACAGCTCGTCGGCGTGGGCGAGGTCGAGCGGTTCCAGCACCACGTGCTCGCCGCGCAGCACCGCCGGCTCGTGCCACGGGGAGCGGGCCGCCCGTAGGTACGCCGGCACCGGCGCGCTCACTCCGGGGGCGGGCTCGGGGCGGCCCGGCGTGAGCCGCAGCGGCACCACCCCGGCCCAGTACGGCAGCGCCTCGTCGGCCGGCTCGTCGTTCACCCCGCCGGTGCGTACCCGTACCGACACCTCCCGCAGCGGCAGCGCCAGCACCGCGGTCTCGGCCAGCTCGCGCCGGTTCGGCGGACGGCTCTCGGCGGACCGGCCGGTGGCGACCTTCTCCACCAGGGCGGTCATCACCGCTGCCTTCTCGTCGGCGTCCTCGACCAGCCGGGCGGTGCCGTGCGCCACCACCGACCGGTAGTTGGCGCTGTGGTGGAACTGCGACCGGGCGTAGATCAGCCCGTCGAGGTGGGTGACGGCGACGCAGACCGGCAGCCCGGCCTCGCCCCGGGCGGCCAGCAGTGGCCGGCTGCCGGTGGAGCCGTGCAGGTAGAGCGTGTCGCCGACGCGCACGTGCAGGGTCGGCAGGACGCGCGGCTCGCCGTCGACAGTGAACGACAGCGCGCAGTGGTACGCCTCGTCGAGCAGCGCGTGCGCGGTGGCCGCGTCGTAGTGCATCCGGTCGCGGACGCGGGTGGCTGTGGTGCGGGGGGTCGGAGGGTACATGTGACATCCCACCTTTGTTCTAGTACAATCACCAAACTGTGGCAGCACATTATCAGGTCAGCGGGTCCACGTCGGCCGCGATTTCGGCGAGCGTCGAATCGGGCATCCGCAACGGTGACCTCGCGCCGGGCGACGCCCTGCCCGCCGTCCGGGCGCTCGCCGCCGAACTCGGCGTCAGCCCGGCCACCGTCGCGAAGGCGTACCAGGAACTGCGGCAACGCGGCCTGGTCGCGACTGCCGGCCGGCACGGCACCCGGGTCCGCCCCCGCCCGCCGGTGGCCGCCCGCCGCGCCGCGCTGCTGCCCCCGCCGCTGGCCGGTGGCCGCGACCTCTCCGCCGGTCAACCCGACCCCCGGCTGCTGCCCCCGCTCGGGCCGCACCTCGCCGCGCTCGCCACCGAGATCGGACCCCCCGGCGGGTACGCGACCGACGCGACGCTGCCCGACCTGGCCGCCCTGGCCCGGGAGCGGCTCGCCGCGGACGGCGTGCCAGAAGGCGAGCTCACAGTCACCGGCGGCGCGCTCGACGGCATCGAGCGGCTGCTCGCCGCCCACCTGCGCCCCGGCGACGCGGTGGCGGTGGAGGACCCGGGCTGGGCCAACCTGCTCGACCTGATCGCCGCGCTCGGGCTGCGTGCCGTCGGCGTGCCGGTGGACGACGACGGCCCCACCGTCGGCGGGGTCCGGGCGGCGCTGGCCGCCGGGGTCCGGGCGCTCGTGGTGACCAGCCGGGCGCAGAATCCGACCGGCGCAGCCGTCTCCGCCGACCGGGCGGCGGCGTTGCGGACGCTGCTGGACGGCCGCGCCGACCTGCTGCTGATCGAGGACGACCACGCCGCCGAACTGGCCCGCGTACCCCTGCACCCGCTCGCCGGGGCGACACCGGCGTGGGCCTTCGTCCGGTCGGTGAGCAAGCCCTACGGGCCCGACCTGCGGCTCGCCGTACTGGCCGGCGACGAGGCCACAGTGGCCCGGGTGGCCGGCCGGGCGCGGGTCGGCGCCGGCTGGGTGTCCACGGTGCTGCAACGCCTGGTCGTGTCGCTCTGGCGCGACCCGGCCACCGCCGAGCTGGTGCGGCGCGCGGCGGACAGCTACGACCGGAGGCGCGACGGGCTGGTGGCCGCGCTGGCCGCGCGCGGGGTGGCCGCGCACGGGCGTACCGGGATCAACGTCTGGGTGCCGGTGCCCGACGAGACGGTGGCGGTCACGACGGCGCGCGACGCCGGATGGTCGGTGGCGCCCGGCCGGCTCTACCGCATCGCCGCCGACCCCGCCGTGCGCGTCTCGGTGAGCGCGCTGGACGAGGCCGACATCCCCGCGCTCGCCGACGCGCTCACCGCCGGAAGGAAGGGCCCCTTCTTAACGCATTCGGTATAGGAAGGGCCCCTTGTTAACACCTCCCGCAGAGCGCGGCGGGCCGCTCGCGTGCGCGGCGGCGGACGGGGTAGAACGATCGGCATGGCCGAAACCGAGAGCGCACCCGGAGCGCAGGAGTTCATCCCGCCGTCGGCGGACACCATCGACGAGCTGCGCGCCGCCGCGACCGGCTGCCACGGCTGCGAGCTGTACCGGGACGCCACCCAGACCGTCTTCGGCCGCGGTGACGAGCACGCCCGCGTGGTCTTCGTCGGCGAGCAGCCGGGCGACATCGAGGACCAGAAGGGACTGCCGTTCGTCGGCCCGGCCGGACGGCTGCTGCGCAAGGCCGTCGACGACGCCGCGCTCGACCCCGCCCAGATCTACCTGACCAACGCCGTGAAGCACTTCCGCTTCGAGCTGCGCGGCAAGCGGCGCATCCACCAGACCCCCGACCGGGTGCACGTCACCGCCTGCCGGCCCTGGCTGGTCGCCGAGTTCGCCCGGCTGCGCCCGGAGATCGTGGTGGTGCTCGGCGCCACCGCCGCCAAGGCGCTGCTCGGCCCGAGCTTCCGGGTGACGAAGCAACGCGGTGAGCTGCTGCCCTGGCCGGCCGCCGCGCAGCACCCGGAGGACTTCGAGCGGGTGCCGGTCGACCGGTCCGGCGCGGTCGCCGACGCCCCGGCGGCCCGGCTGCTGGCCACCATCCACCCGTCCGCGGTGCTGCGCGCCGACAACCAGGACGTCGCGTACGAGGGCCTCGTCGCCGACCTGAAGGTGGCCGCCAAGGCGCTGCGCTGAGTCAGGAGCGCTGCTGCCAGGTGCACAGGCAGACCCGGTTGCCGTCCGGGTCGGCGAGCACCCAGAAGCTCGGCGCCTCCGCGTCGCTGACCAGTGTGCCGCCGGCCGCCAGCGCCGCCGCGATGCGCGCGTCCACCTCGGCCGGATCCACCCACACGTCCGGGTGCCACCGCTGCCGTGGCTCCTCCCGGCCGGAGCGCTGGAACCAGACGGTCGGCAGCACGCCGTCCAGGTCACGTACCTCGTCGGCGTCCGGGCCCGGGCCGGGCGGCGCGCCCCACGCCAGGACCGCGCGCCAGAACGGCAGCACCGCCGCGTGCTCGGGTGTGTCCAGCGCCAGTTCCAGCCGGGCCAGCCCGGCCGCCGACAGGGTCAGCCCGGAGTCGGCGGCCAGCCCCGAGACGAACCGGGCCAGCCGCAGGTCACGCTGGGTCACGCCGCCCACGTCGTGCGACCACAGCCGCACGTCCACGTGGGTGTAGCGCAGGTCCAGATCGGGATGATGATCGACCCGCTCGGCCTCCGCGCCCACCGCGGCCACGAGCGCCAGCCCGGCCGCGAAATCGGGGGTACGGATGCGCGTCTGCAACGCCCCCAGCAGGTACGTCCACCCGTCCAGCCCGGCCTCGGCGACCTGTTTCCCCGTGAGTGTGCTCATCCGGCCATCCTGACGTGCGTCACGGCCGTCCGCCACCGTCGACACGGGATCACAGATCGACACGCGGGGATACGATCCGGGCATGGCCGACTCCCGACCTCGTGTGTCGCTGCTCCGGTTCGGCGCACCCGGCCCGTACGTGGTCTCCATGCTGATCGCCGGCCTCCTCTGGCTGCCCATCCGGCTCTGGGAGCGGGACGGGTCCGTTCAGGACGCGGTGGTCGAGGCCGGCCTGAACGCGGTGATCTGGGGGTTCGCGTTCTTCTTCACGCTGAGCCGGTTCGCGAAGCCGCGCCCCGCCGAGGCGGACCGGGTCGCCGCCTGGGCGGTCGCCGAGACCGCGCTACGCCGGGGCGAGCCGCCGGCCGACGAGGCGGGGCGCGCGGCGGTGGCGGACAACCTTCCCGCGATACGCCGGGGAGCGCTGTTCGGGGCGGCCGGTGGCGTCGTGCTGCTCGGCGCGCTGATCATGCTCGCGATCCGCGCCGGGTCGGAGCTGGCCGCGGCCGGGCTCGGGATCGTCCTGGCCGCGGTGCTGGCCGAAGCCGTGCGTACCGGCCGCCTGGAGCGCCGGCTGCGAGCGGCGCTCGCCTCTGTCCAGGGCGGGTGAGCGGTGCCAGACTGGCCGCCATGGAGCAGCATCTCTACGAGCCCGTCCACGACGAGTTCCGCGACCTGTGCCGCCGTTTCCTGACCCGGGAGGCGGTGCCGCACCACGAGCGCTGGGAGGCCGACGGGATCGTCGACCGGCAGGTGTGGCGGGCCGCCGGCGCGGCCGGGCTGCTCGGCCCCGACGTCGACCCCGAGTACGGCGGCGGCGGGCAGCGCGACTTCCGGTTCAACGCGGTGCTGGACGAGGAGATCGTCGCGTCCGGGTGCTCGGGCCTCGGGTTCGGGCTGCACAACGACGTGGTCGCGCCGTACCTGACCGAGCTGACCACCGGCGACCAGCGCAAGCGGTGGCTGCCGGGCTTCTGCTCCGGCGACCTGGTCACCGCGATCGCGATGAGCGAGCCGGGCGCGGGCAGCGACCTGGCCGGCATCCGCACCAGCGCGGTGCGCGACGGCGACAGCCTGGTCCTCAACGGGCAGAAGACGTTCATCACAAACGGTGAGATGGCCGACCTGGTGGTCGTGGTGGTCAAGACCGCGCCCGAGCAGGGCGCGCACGGGGTGAGCCTGGTCGTGGTGGAGAGCGGCACGCCGGGCTTCAGCCGGGGCCGCCGGCTGGCGAAGGTCGGGTTGAAGGCCAACGACACCGCCGAGCTGTTCTTCGACGACTGCCGGGTGCCGGCGGAGAACCTGATCGGCACCGAGAACCACGGCTTCTACCACCTGATGGCCAACCTGCCCCGGGAGCGGCTGAGCATCGCCGTCGCAGCGGTGGCGGCCTGCGAGAAGCTGCTCGCGCTCACCATCGAGTACGCCCGCTCCCGCGAGGCGTTCGGGCGGCCGATCGGCCGGTTCCAGCACAACCGGTTCCTGCTGGCCGAGCTGGACACCGAGGTCACCATCGCGCGTACGTTCGTCAACCACTGCGTCGCCGAGTTCAACGCGGGCCGCCTGTCGGTGACCGACGCGGCGAAGGCCAAGTGGTGGACCACCGAGCTGCAGACCAAGGTGGCCGACCGGTGCGTGCAGCTGCACGGCGGCTACGGCTTCATGGCGGAGTACCCGGTGGCGAAGGCGTGGCTGGACAGCCGGGTGCAGACCATCTACGGCGGCACCACCGAGATCATGAAGGAGATCATCGGCCGGGGTCTCGGCCTGTAGCGAAACCGGGTGCCGGCTCCAGGGCCGGGTGCGGGAGGATGGGGCACCCGTCCCACCAGGAGCGCGCATGGCCACCGACCTGACCGCGCCGGCCCCGCCCCGGCCCGACGTCGCCGGCATCCAGCGGCGTACCGTGCGGCTGCTGTTCCTCACCCAGATCATCGGCGGCATCGGCGTCACCATCGGCATCTCGGTCGGCGCGCTGCTCGCCGCCCGGGTCGCCGGCACCGCCCTGGCCGGGCTGGCGCAGAGCGCCGGTGTGGTCGGCGCCGCGCTGCTCGCCATCCCGGTCACCCGGCTCATGACCGCCCGTGGCCGGCGACCGGGGCTGGTCCTCGCGTACGCGGTCGGCGCGGTCGGGGGAGTGCTGGTGGTGGTCGCCACCGTGACGCGCCTGGTGCCGCTGCTCTTCGTCGGCATGCTGCTGTTCGGCGGCGGCACGGCGGCCAACCTCCAGGCGCGCTACACGGCCGTGGACCTGGCCGAGCCGCAGCGCCGGGGGCGGCAGCTCTCGCTGGTCGTCTGGGCCACCACCATCGGCGCGGTGGCCGCGCCGAACTTCGCCGCGCTCGCCGACGAGACCACCCGGGGCTGGGGCCTGCCGGCGCTGGCCGGCCCGTTCGCGTTCAGCGCCGTCGCGTTCACGCTGACCGCCGCCGTGCTCCTGGTCCTGCTGCGGCCGGACCCGCTGCTCACCGCGCGCCGGCTGGCGGCGGCCGAGCCGGCGCCGGGCGCCGCGCCGGCGGTCACCCGCCGCGGTGGCATGGTCGCCGCGTGGCGCACGGTACGCGGGCGGCCGGCCGCCCGCCTCGGCATCGCCGCGGTGGCGGTGGGGCACCTGGTGATGGTCGCTGTCATGTCGATGACCCCGGTGCACCTCGGCGAGTGGCACTCCGACGAGGACGTGCTGCCCGTGGTCGGCCTGGTGCTCAGCCTGCACATCGCCGGCATGTACGCGCTGTCGCCGGTGGTGGGGTGGCTCACCGACCGGGTCGGCCGGCGACCGGTGATCCTCGGCGGGGTGGCGCTGCTGCTGGCCGCGTGCGCGGTCTCCGGCACCGCCGGGCACCACACGGCGCTGCTGTCGGTGGGGCTGACGCTGCTCGGGCTGGGCTGGTCGGGCACGATGGTGGCGGGCTCGACGCTGCTGTCGGAGTCGGTGCCCACGGCCGACCGGCCCGGCGTGCAGGGCCTGTCCGACCTGCTCATGGGGCTGGCCGGGGCGGGCGCCGCGGCGGCGAGCGGGTTCGTCATGCGGGCCGTGGGGTACCCGACGCTCACCCTGCTGGCGGCGATCGCCGTGGTGCCGCTGGTGGCGCTGGCGCTGCGCCGTCCCGGCGCGGACCCACTCGACAAGGAGGACTGAACACGTGCGGCTGACCGACTTCTGGACGCGGCTCGAGGAGGCGTTCGGGCCCGGCTACGCGGCCAGCATCGCCCGGGACCAGGTGCTGTCCCAGCTCGATGGGCGGACCATCGAGCAGGCGCTCGCGGCCGGTGAGCAAACGCACGTGGTGTGGCGCGCCGTGGTCGCCGCGTATCCCGACCGGGTGCCCGCCCGACTACGCTGAGCAGCCTTTTCGTCGATCCCGCGTGTCGCTTGCCCAGTCGTACACCTGTTCGGCTATTGTCCACAGCGGGGTGCTCGTCCACAGCTCACGGCCCGTCGGCTGGTTTTCTGTCGGACCCAGCGCCTAGCGTGTCCCGCGTGACGCGAAGCTCAGGAAAGACGCCGGCGAAGGCAGGGGTGGCAACGATGGCAGCAGGGCCTGACCGGGAGAAGGCGCTCGACCTTGCTCTCGCTCAGATCGACAAGCAGTTCGGCAAGGGTTCGGTGATGCGCCTGGGGGAGCGGCCCGTCGTACAGACGGCCGTCATCCCGACCGGCTCCATCGCGCTCGACGTGGCGCTCGGCGTGGGCGGTCTGCCCCGCGGCCGGGTGGTCGAGATCTACGGTCCGGAGTCCAGCGGTAAGACCACCGTCGCGCTGCACGCGGTGGCGAACGCCCAGCGCGCCGGCGGCATCGCCGCGTTCATCGACGCCGAGCACGCGCTCGACCCGGAGTACGCGCGGGCCCTCGGCGTCGACACCGACGCCCTGCTGGTCTCCCAGCCGGACACCGGCGAGCAGGCGCTGGAGATCGCGGACATGCTGGTCCGCTCCGGCGCGATCGACATCATCGTGATCGACTCGGTGGCGGCCCTGGTGCCGCGCGCCGAGATCGAGGGCGAGATGGGTGACAGCCACGTCGGTCTGCAGGCCCGGCTGATGAGCCAGGCGCTGCGGAAGATCACCGGCGTGCTCAACAACACCGGCACCACCGCGATCTTCATCAACCAACTCCGCGAGAAGATCGGCGTGATGTTCGGCAGCCCGGAGACCACCACCGGTGGCCGCGCGCTGAAGTTCTACGCGTCGGTCCGGCTCGACGTGCGCCGCATCGAGAGCCTCAAGGACGGCACCGACGTGGTCGGTAACCGCACCCGGGTCAAGGTCGTGAAGAACAAGGTCGCCGCGCCGTTCAAGCAGGCCGAGTTCGACATCATGTACGGCAAGGGCATCTCCCGTGAGGGCTCGCTGATCGACGTCGGCGTGGAGCAGGCGATCATCCGCAAGTCCGGCGCCTGGTACACCTACGACGGCGACCAGCTCGGCCAGGGCAAGGAGAAGGCCCGCGAGTTCCTCCGCGAGAACCCGGACGTGGCGGCCGAGATCGAGAAGAAGATCCTGGAGAAGCTCGGCGTCGGCACCGGTGGTGCCGGTGACGCCACCGGTGGCCCGGAGTTGCCGCCGGTCGACTTCTGATCCGCTGACCTGTGGCAGGACGACGCGCCCGTACGGGCCGGGGCTGGGATGCCGGCCCTCCCCGTACGGGCGACGCCACCGGTACGCCCCGGCCCCGCCGGGGGCGCCGCGATCGCGCGGCGGAGTCCGATGCAGGGGAGGCTCCGGCTCCGCCGCGCGACGAGGCCGAGCTGGCCCGGGAGATCTGCCTGCGGCAGCTCGCGGTACGCCCCCGCACCCGCGCCGAGCTGGCCGGCGCGCTGGCCCGGCGCGGCATCTCCGAGGAGATCGCCGAGCAGGTCCTCGACCGTTACGACGAGGTGGGCATCGTCGACGACGCCGCCTTCGCCCGTGCCTGGGTGAGCAGCCGGCACAACGGCCGTGGGCTGGCCCGCCGAGCGCTCGCCAACGAGCTGCGCCAGCGCGGTGTCGACGGCGAGGTGGCCGGCGCCGCCCTGGACGGGCTGGACGAGGAGACCGAGGCGGAGACCGCCCGGGCCCTGGTGGAGCGCAAGCTGCGCAGCACCCGGGGCGAGCCGGACGCGGTGTTCCGGCGTCTGGTGGGCATGCTGGCGCGCAAGGGCTATCCGGCCGGGGTGGCGATCCGGGCGGTGAAGGACGCGCTGGCCGCGCAGAGCGCCGAGGCGGCCGAGTTCGCCGAGCACATCGACGCCGACGCGATGGCCGACGCCGAGAACGATCTCGACTCCCGCCGGCTCGACTGACCGACCGGCCGCCCTCGTCGCGGCCGCCGTCCCGAGGAGAGGCGCACACCGGTGCTGAAGGCGTGTCTCAACGGCACACGGCGGCGCGACGAGCATGCCGCCGTGCCACTCAGCCCGGCCGAGTTGGCAGCGGACGCGGTCCGCTGCGCGGCTGCCGGGGTGGCGGCTGTGCACGTGCACCCGCGCGACGACACCGGCGCCGAGTCGCTCGACCCGGCGGTGATCGCCGCGGCTGTCACAGCCGTCCGGGCCGCCCGTCCCGGCCTGCCGGTCGGCGTGAGCACCGGCGCCTGGATCGTTCCCGACCCGGCCGATCGGGTCGCCGCCGTCCGCGCCTGGAGGGTGCTGCCCGACTTCGCCTCGGTCAACGCCCACGAACCCGGAGCGGCCGAGGTCGCCGCCGCGCTGCACGAGCGCGGCGTGATGGTCGAGGCCGGCCTGTGGACCCTGGACGCGGTCGACGCCTGGCGCCGCTGGTCCGCGCCCACCGGGCGGGTCCTCGTCGAATGCATGGCCGAGCAGGTCGAGACGGCGCTCGCCGACGCGGCGGCGATCCTCGCCGCGCTGCCGGCCGGGTGCCCGCCGGTGCTGCTGCACGGCGAAGGGCCGGTCACCTGGCCGGTGTACGCCGAGGCCGTCCGCCGGGGTCTGCACACCCGGATCGGCCTGGAGGACACGCTGCTGCTGCCCGACGGCACCCCGGCCCCCGACAACGTCGCGCTGGTGACCACCGCCCGCGCCCTCGCCTGACCCCACCGCTCCGGGTGGCTTGATCCACTGCAGGTCGGGGAGGTGGCGGGGTCAGAGGCACCGGGATGCCGCCACCTCGGCGAAGTGGAGTTGATCATGGGGGTCGGTCATGGGGATCGGGTGCCGCGAGGGGCCTGAGCAGGCCGGGAGTGCCGGGAAGTGGCGCCGGACGGCGAGGTTTGTCCGGGCCTGTCCGGCATCTGATCACCAATGAGTGACGCCGCAACTTCTCTCCGTCCGGGTGGTTTGATCATGACTTCTTGACCGAACGGCCCCTCGCGACCTAGCCTCGCCATACAGGCTCACTTTGCCCGACCAGCGCAGGCTAAGCGCACAACATAGATCTCGTAACAGAACAGCATCACTTTGGCCAGCTACACCGGCCCTTGACGGGTGCTCCGGAGCCTCCGGAGTGGCCGACAACTGCAACCGGCCGCCAGCGGTGCCCCTCGCGGGTCACCGCCGACGGAAAGCTGCCCAGAGCCAGCCGCTCCGGTCGGGCGTACAGAGCCGCAGGCGCGTGTCCTTCGCGCGTGTCCTGCGGCGCCGACGTTCAGGGGGAGGCGGCCATGGCTGGGCGGCACAGGTTCACCGGCGGTCTGCCACACGGTCCGAGTCCTTCCCCGGAGGGCGGCACCGGCCGCCCGGCCGGCGGAGCGCGGCGGGACGGCGCGTCCGCGTACCGGTGCGGAGCGGCTCGATGAGCGCCTTCGACATCGTTCTCCTCGTGGTGGTGCTGCTGCTGGTCGTGGTGGTGGTCGGCGCCGTGCTGTTCGGCGTGCGTACCCTCCAGCGGCTCAGCCTGGCGCCCGGGCCGGAGGATCCGGCCTTCATCGCGGAGAAGGACCGGCAGGAGCAGTCCCTCGCGGCGCTGCGTACCGCCGCCAGCGAGGCGAACAGCACCATCGACGTGGCGAAGTCCGCGGCCTCGGCGGCGCGTGCCGAGGCGGCTGCCGCCAAGGCCGAGGCGAAGTCCGCCCGGGCCGAGGCGCGGCGGGTGCTCGACGACGCCCGCGCCGAGGCGGACACCGTGCTGGAGCGCGCGCACAAGCAGGCCGAGGCGGACGCCGAGCAGCTGCGCGCCACCGCGCGGCGCAGCGGCGAGCGGGAGGTGGCCGTGCTGGCCGCCACCACCCGGGAGCAGGCGGCCGAGGTGGAACGCCGGGCCGCGCGGATGGACGAGCGGGAACGGCTGCACACCGAGGAGGTGGAGCGGCTGGCCGAGCGGGAGCGGCAGCTCACCGCCGCCACCGCGGCGCTCGCCGCCCGGGAGGCCGCCCTGGCCGAGCGGGAGCGGACGCTGACCGAGGTGGAGGAGCAGCGCCGCCGGGAACTGGAGCGCGTCGCCGGGCTGACCGCCGACGCGGCCCGCGCCGAGCTGGTCGAGTCGATCGAGGGACAGGCCAAGCGGGAGGCCGCGCTGCTGGTCCGCGAGATCGAGGCGGACGCCCGGGGCAGCGCCGAGCAGCGCGCCCGCAACATCGTGGTGGACGCCATCCAGCGGGTCGCCAGCGAGCAGACCGCGGAGAGCGTGGTCAGCGTGCTGCACCTGCCCGGTGACGAGATGAAGGGGCGCATCATCGGCCGCGAGGGGCGCAACATCCGCGCCTTCGAGTCGGTCACCGGCGTCAACCTGATCATCGACGACACCCCCGAGGCGGTGCTGCTGTCCTGCTTCGACCCGGTACGCCGGGAGGTCGGCCGGGTCACGCTGGAGAAGCTGGTGCTCGACGGCCGGATCCACCCGCACCGGATCGAGGAGGTCTACGACCTGGCCCGGCAGGAGGTGGAGGATCTGTGCCTCCGGGCGGCCGAGGACGCGCTGGTCGAGGTCGGCATCACCGAGATCCACCCGGAGCTGGTGACGCTGCTGGGCCGGTTGCGCTACCGCACCTCGTACGGGCAGAACGTGCTCAAGCACCTGGTGGAGACCGCGCACATCGCCGGCGTCATGGCCGCGGAGCTGCGGCTGGACGTGCCGACGATCAAGCGGTGCGCGTTCCTGCACGACATCGGCAAGGCGCTCACCCACGAGGTGGAGGGCAGCCACGCGATCATCGGCGCGGACGTGGCCCGCAAGTACGGCGAGAGCGAGGACGTGGTGCACGCCATCGAGGCGCACCACAACGAGGTGCCGCCGCAGACCATCGAGGCGGTGCTGACCCAGGCGTCGGACGCCTGCTCGGGCGGGCGGCCGGGCGCGCGGCGGGAGAGCCTTGAGGCGTACGTGAAGCGGCTGGAGCGGATCGAGGAGATCGCGGCCGGCAAGCTCGGCGTGGAGAAGGTCTTCGCCATGCAGGCGGGCCGGGAGATCCGGGTGATGGTCAAGCCGGACGACGTGGACGACATCGGCGCGGCGGTGCTGGCCCGGGACGTGGCCAAGCAGATCGAGGAGGAGTTGACCTACCCGGGTCAGATCCGGGTGACAGTGGTGCGCGAGTCCCGGGTCACCGAGATCGCCCGCTGAGACCGGGGGTACACGAAAGGGCTGGCCGTGGACGGCCAGCCCTTTCACGTGTGGCGGGTCAGACGGCGCCGGTGCCCTCGGCCTGCGAGGCGAGCGCGGCCGGCGGCGTGGCCTGCGCCGGGGTGCCGGCGGTCTTGCGGCCCTGGGAGAGCCGGCGCTGGACGTACTGGGCCAGCTTCGACAGCGAGTAGTTGATGGCGATGAACAGCACGGCGATCACCACGTACACCTGGATCGGGTTGCCCAGGACGCCGATGATCTGCTTGCCGATGTTGAGCGTCTCCTCGTAGCTGATGATGAAGCCCAGCGAGGTGTCCTTGAGCACCACCACGAGCTGGCTGATCAGCGCCGGCAGCATGATCCGGAAGGCCTGCGGCAGCAGGATCAGCCCGGTGGTCTGGAACGGGGAGAGCCCGATCGCGGAGGCCGCCTCGGCCTGCCCGCCGGGCAGGCCCTCCATGCCCGAGCGCAGGATCTCGGCGATGACCACGGAGTTGTAGATGGTCAGGCCGATGACGAGGTACCAGAGGTTGTCGAACGAGGCGCCGAACTCGGGGAAGCCGCGCGCCACGAAGAAGATGGTGATGACGACCGGCAGGCCGCGGAACACCTCGACGCAGACCCGGGTCACGGCGGCCAGCACCCAGCTCAGCCCGCGCAGCAGGTACGCCACCGGTGCGGCAGCTCCGGTGAAGCGCCGCCGGGTCAGGCTCTTGAGCTGGATCCGCAGGACGGCGAGCAGGGTGCCGACGACGAGCGACGAGACGATGGCCAGCGCGGCGGCGATCAGGGTGTTCTTGAGGCCGAACCCGATCCGGTCCCAGACGAGCGAGAAGTTCTCGTTCGAGGGGTCGACCAGCGGCCCCCACAGCTCCATCGAGAACTGGCCTTTGTCGGCCAGCGGCCGGTAGATGAACAGGTAGGCGCCGGCCAGCACCACCACGACGGCGATCAGGCTGCTGATGAGCGTGACGCGTCGCTGGCGCGGCCCGGGGATGTCGTAGAGGACGCTCTGCTGGCTCATCGGGCCACCGCCTGTCGCTTCTCGATCCGGTCCAGCAGGGCGCCGAGCGGGACCGTCATGATCAGGTATCCGACGGAGATGCCGATCGCCACCGGGATGAAGGGGTAGCCGCCGGCGGAGGTGAGCTGGTCCGCGGTCTGCGAGAGGTCACCGACCACGCCGAAGAAGCCGACGAGCGCGGAGTTCTTGATCATCGCGATGATGACCGAGCCGAGCGGCACCACCGAGGCCTTCCAGGACTGCGGGAGCACGACGTGCCGCAGGTTCTGGCCGAAGGTGAGGCCCAGCGAACGCGCCGCCTCGGCCTGCCCGGCCGGTACCGCGTTCACGCCGGACCGCAGCGCCTCGCAGACGAACGCGGCGGTGTAGAGGACCAGCGCGATCAGGCCGAACCGGAAGTAGGGCAGGTCGGTGCCGAGCCGGCTGAAGATCGCATCCAGGCCCGGGATGCGCAGGAAGTCGGCGTTGGAGCCCAGCGCCGGCAGGCCGAACGCGGCGAAGAACAGCACCACTGTCAGCGGCAGGTTGCGGAAGACGTTCACGTACGTGGTGCCGACCGCGCGCAGCGGTGGCACCGGCGAGATCCGCAGCACCGCCACGACGGCGCCCAGGATCAGGGCGCCGATCGCGGCGAGAACGCAGATCTGGAGGGTGAGCCAGAACCCGCCCGCGAAGACGTCGAACTTGTCGATGAGCACATTCACGGGTCGGTGTCCTCCCCACCCTCCGGATCTAGCGGATCAGTAGCGGTTGACGGCGGGCGGGTCGCCCAGGGTGGCGCCGAACTTGCCGGCGGTGTCGTCCCACGCCTTCTTCCAGCTGCCGTCCTGGAAGGCCTTGTCGAGCGTGTCGTTGATGAAGTTACGGAAGTCGGTGTCCTCCTTCTTGACACCGATGCCGTACGGCTCCTTGGTGAAGTTGTCGCCGGCCATCTTGAAGGACGCCTCGTCCTTGGCGATGTAGCCCAGCAGGATCACGTTGTCGGTGGTGACGGCGTCGACCTGCTTGCCCTTCAGGGCGTCGCGGCACTTGTCGTAGGTGTCGAAGAGCACCAGCTGCGGGCCGACGTCCTTGACGTACTTCTTGATCTCCTCGGCCGGGGTGGAGCCGGTGACCGAGCAGACCTTCTTGGTGCCGTCCTTGAACGAGTCCGGGCCGGTGATGGCCGTCTCGTCCTTGCGGACCATGATGTTCTGGCCGGCCTCGTAGTACGGCCCGGCGAAGGCGATGCGCTCCTTGCGCTTGTCGTTGATCGTGTAGGTGGCCGCGACCAGGTCGACGGTGCCGTTCACGATGACGTCCTCGCGGACCTTCGACGGCGTCTCGACGTACTCGATCTTGTCCTCGGGGATGTCGAGCGCCTTCACGATCAGCTTGGCGACCTCGACGTCGAAGCCCTCCGGCTTGCCCGACAGGCCCTTCTGGCCGAAGCCCGGCTGGTCGAACTTGGTGCCGACCTTGATCTTCTGGGCCTTGCTCAGCCGCTCCATGGTGCTGCCGGCCGCGAAGTCCTTGCTGCCGGCGCCGGTGCCCTCGTCGTCGCTGTCGCCACCGCAGGCGGACAGGCCGAGCGCCAGAGTCGCCGCCGCGGCAACCGCCGCCACGCGCTTGTAACGCATACTCAATCTCCTTCTTCGACGGAGCCGCCGGGACGACTCCAACTACGGACGCTCAGTGCGTGAGGATCTTGGAGAGGAAGTCCTTGGCCCGCTCGCTGCGCGGGTTCGCGAAGAACTCGGCCGGCGGCGCGTCCTCGACCAGTTGCCCGTCGGCCATGAAGACCACCCGGTTGGCGGCGTGCCGGGCGAAACCCATCTCGTGGGTCACCACGACCATGGTCATGCCCTCGCTCGCCAGGGAGGTCATCACGTCCAGCACCTCGCCGACCATCTCCGGGTCCAGCGCGCTGGTCGGCTCGTCGAAGAGCATCGCCTTGGGCTGCATGGCCAGCGCGCGGGCGATCGCCGCCCGCTGCTGCTGGCCGCCGGAGAGCTGCGCCGGGTACTTGTCCGCCTGGTTGGCGATGCCGACGCGGTCGAGCAGGGCCAGGCCGCGCTCGCGGGCGGCGGCCGGCTTCTCCTTGCGCACCTTGACCGGCCCCAGCGTGACGTTGTCCAGGATCGTCTTGTGGGCGAAGAGGTTGAACGACTGGAAGACCATGCCGACCTCGCTGCGCAGCTTGGCCAGGGGCTTGCCCTCGGCCGGCAGCGGCTGCCCGTCGAACGTGATGGTCCCCTTGTCGATGGGCTCCAGCCGGTTGATCGTCCGGCACAGCGTCGACTTGCCGGAGCCGGACGGGCCGATCACCACGACCACCTCGCCCCGGCCGACGGAGAGGGACACGTCGTCGAGCACGTGCAGCGGCCCGAACCACTTGTTGACCCCGTCGAGCACGATCAGCGGGTCGCCCGTCGTCACGTCGTCCACCGTCCCTGTCGTCCATGCCGGAATTGGGGGTCGAGCGACCCCCGGTTGGGCAACTGTAGGCGCGGTGATGTGGCAGTACGCAACTCAGATGGTCACGGAGCGGTAACACCGGTCACCTGCATACCGGCACGTCCGAATTTTGTCACAGTCCGGGTGGGCCGAGTGGCGCCGAAGGCGCTGGCCAGAGATCATGAGGTGATGACCGACCCGATCCGGCTGACCGACTACGCACGTGGTGGCGGCTGCGCCTGCAAGATCCCTCCGGGCGAGCTGGAGGCGATGGTCGCCGGCCTCGGCGCGACCGGCGGCTCCGCCGACCTGCTGGTCGGGCTGGAGAACGGCGACGACGCCGCGGTGGTCCGGCTGGACGAGCGCACGGGCCTGGTGAGCACGGCCGACTTCTTCACCCCGGTCGTCGACGACGCCTACGACTGGGGCCGCATCGCCGCCGCCAACGCGCTCTCCGACGTGTACGCGATGGGCGGCACCCCGCTCGTCGCGCTGAACCTGCTCTGCTGGCCGCGCGGGGTACTGCCGCCGGAGATGGCCCGAGAGGTGCTGCGCGGCGGTCTGGACGTGGCCCGGGAGGCGAACTGCCACCTGGCCGGCGGGCACAGCGTGGACGACGACAGCCCGAAGTACGGCCTCGCGGTCACCGGCGTGGTCCGGCCGGAGGAGCTGATCACCCTGGACGCCGGGCGGGCCGGGCTGCCGCTGTCGCTGACCAAGCCGCTCGGCGTGGGCGTGCTCAACACCCGGCACAAGCAGACCGGCCAGCGCTTCCCCGAGGCGGTCGAGTCGATGGCCCGGCTCAACCGGGACGCGGCCCGCGCGGCGGTGGCCGCCGGTATCCGCTGCGGCACCGACGTCACCGGCTTCGGCCTGCTCGGGCACGCCTCGAAGCTGGCCCGCGCGAGCCGCCTCACGGTGGCGATCGACGCGGCGGCGGTGCCGTATCTGCCGGGCGCGCGGGAGGCGATGCGCGACGGGTACGTCAGCGGCGGCACTCGGCGCAATCTGGACTGGGTCATCCCGTGGACCGACTTCGGCGGCGCGGACGAGGGGGAACGGCTGCTGCTCGCGGACGCGCAGACCTCGGGCGGGCTGCTGGTCGCCGGCGAGGTGCCGGGCGGGATTGTCATCGGTGAGTTGTTGCCGGCCTCGGACCATCTGATCCGGGTCCGCTGAGTCCTCGACTCACGGCGCGGCAGGGCGGTCGCTGCGGCACCGTACCCGATAAACTGTCATCTTCCAGCTACTCTGGGCAACGTCGCCCGAGGGAATTTTGCCCGGAATGGTCACAGACCGGTAACTTGCGCCCGGCTGAGGGCAAATGCCCTCCACCATCGTCAGTAAGGCCCGATCCGGAGGCCGGTGGAACGAGCGCAGCGAGGAGGCGGCATGACCGAGCTGTGGAACTGGAGAATTGACGGCGGCGAGCCGGTGGAGGTCTACCCGGCACTGGCCGAGGCGCTCGGCCGGGTGGTGATGCCCCTGGCGGTGGCCGACCCGGCCCGGCTCCCCGCGTACGCGGTGGTCTGCGACGTGTGGGAGGCGCCCGGGCTGTACCGCACCGTTGTCGACTGTTACGGCGTGCCCGAGAACCTGGCCGAGCTGCCCGCCATCGCGGCGCTGGCCCGGCTGCTCGGCCGCAACTGCCTGCTGCGCGACGACACGCTCGACGCCGGCCGGCATCTGCTGGTCGCCCCGGACGGCACGATCCGCCCGGTGCACTTCGACGTGGCCGACACCGACGACGGCGAGGTGCTCAGCCACCACCGGCTCTGCACGCAGGCCGACCCGCGCTGCCGGGGCTGGTCGCAGTGCCACCGCTCCCGCTGGGCCCCCGACACGGTCGCCCCGGCGCTCGCCGCCGCCTGACCGCGAGCGCGCGAAGGCGGGCGCGACGGGCGCGCGCCACCGCGCGACGGGCACCGGCGCTCGCCCCGGCGTCGGAGCGGTGGCGGCGCCGGGAGCGTGTGCTCGGCGCCGAGGGCGCCCCGGCCGGTCAGCCCCGGGCCGCCGGCTGCTGGCCCCGCACCACGAGCTGGTCGAGCAGCGTCGCGGTGGCGGCGGCCACGGCGTCCACCGCGGCGTCGAACGCGGCGGCGTTGTGCGCGGCCGGGGTACGGAACCCGGAGATCTTCCGGACGTACTGCAACGCGGCGGCGCGGATGTCCTCCTCGGTGACCACCGGGACGTACGGCTCACGCAGGGTCTTGATGCTCCGGCACATGGCTCCTCCTCGTTCGGTCCGACCAGCTCCACCCGGATACGCTGTCCGGGTCATGACTACCGCAGCCGCGGGCAGCCCGCGCACCTACCAGGTGCGTACGTACGGCTGCCAGATGAACGTGCACGACTCCGAGCGCATCTCCGGCCTCCTCGAGGATGCCGGTTACGTGCGCGCCGCCGAGGCCGACGATCAGCCCGACGTGGTGGTGTTCAACACCTGCGCGGTCCGGGAGAACGCCGACAACCGGCTCTACGGCAACCTGGGTCATCTGCGCCCCGTGAAGGCGAAGCACCCCGGGATGCAGATCGCCGTCGGCGGCTGCCTGGCCCAGAAGGACCGCGGCGACATCGTCCGCAAGGCGCCCTGGGTGGACGTCGTCTTCGGCACGCACAACATCGGCGCGCTGCCGGCGCTGCTGGACCGGGCACGGCACAACGCCGCGGCCGAGGTGGAGATCCTGGAGTCGCTGGAGGTGTTCCCCTCCACGCTGCCGACCCGGCGCGAGTCGACGTACGCCGGATGGGTCTCGATCTCCGTCGGCTGCAACAACACCTGCACGTTCTGCATCGTGCCCTCCCTGCGCGGCAAGGAGAAGGACCGCCGCCCCGGCGACGTCCTCGCCGAGGTGCGCGCGCTCGCCGACGCTGGCGTGCTGGAGGTGACGCTGCTCGGGCAGAACGTCAACTCGTACGGCGTCGAGTTCGGCGACCGGTACGCGTTCGGCAAGCTGCTGCGCGCCTGCGGCGACATCGACGGGCTGGAGCGGGTGCGGTTCACCAGCCCGCACCCGAAGGACTTCACCGACGACGTGATCGCGGCGATGGCGGAGACGCCGAACGTCTGCCACTCGCTGCACATGCCGTTGCAGTCCGGCTCGGACGACGTGCTGCGGGCGATGCGCCG
The DNA here is from genome assembly GCF_001905625.1 of Micromonospora sp. TSRI0369. Classification (NCBI taxonomy): domain Bacteria; kingdom Bacillati; phylum Actinomycetota; class Actinomycetes; order Micromonosporales; family Micromonosporaceae; genus Micromonospora; species Micromonospora sp. TSRI0369. The sequence goes on along the minus strand of NZ_LIVU01000006.1, from coordinate 202,935 downwards.
CTCGTACCGGTCGGAGCGTTACCTGGGGATCATCTCCAAGGTCCGGGCGGCGATGCCGGACGCGGCGATCACCACCGACATCATCGTCGGCTTCCCCGGCGAGACCGAGGCCGACTTCGCCCGCACGCTCGACGTGGTCCGGGAGGCGCGGTTCTCGTCGGCGTTCACGTTCCAGTACTCCAAGCGCCCCGGCACCCCGGCCGCCACGATGGACGGGCAGTTGCCCAAGCAGGTCGTGCAGGAGCGCTACGAGCGGCTGATCGCCTGCGTCGAGGAGATCACCTGGGCGGAGAACAAGAAGCTGGTCGGGGAGACCGTCGAGGTGCTCGTGGCAGTCGGCGAGGGCCGCAAGGACGAGCGCACCGGCCGGATGTCCGGCCGGGCCCGCGACGGCCGCCTCGTGCACTTCGCCACCGGCGAGCTGGCCGGGCAGATCCGCCCCGGCGACATCGTGCACACAGTCGTCACGTACGCCGCCCCGCACCACCTGAACGCCGACGGCGCGCCGCTGGCGCACCGGCGTACCCGGGCCGGTGACGCGGCCGAGGCGGGACAGGTTCCGCGTACCCCCGGGGTGCTGCTCGGGCTGCCGACGATCGGCGCGCCGGCCCCGTCACCGGCCCCCACCGGCGGCTGCGCCGCCCACTGACCGCCCCCGTGTAAGGAAGGGCCCCCTTTTAACACTCGGTGTTAAGAGGGGGCCCTTCCTCTACCGCAGGCGTTAATAAGGGGCCCTTCCTTGCACGGTCAGCAAGCGGTGCCGTTGAGCTTGACCGTGGCGGGGGCGGCGGCGGTGCCGTTGGCGGTGAAGCCGACGGTGACCGACGCTCCCGCCGCCAGCGACGACGCCCAGCCCGGCGCGGCCGCCGTCACAGTGGTGCCGGACTGCGTGACTGTGGCGTTCCAGCCGCTGGCCAGCGTCACCCCGGACGGCCAGGTCCAGGTGGCCGACCACGGGTTCACCGCGGCGGTGCCGGTGTTCTTGACCGTCAGCTCACCCTGGAAGCCACCCGACCAGGAGTTGATCTGCTTGTAGGTGGCGGTGCAGCCACCGGTGACGGGCGGCGGCGGGGTGGTCGGCGCCGGCGAGGTGTTCGGGGTGCCGGTGGGGGACGGGCTGGTGGTGCCGCCACCGCCGGTCGGCGGGATCAGGTACGGCGTGAGGATGTCCTGCTTCGGCTGGTTGATAGTGGTCCAGTCGTCGTTGGCGATGCCGCCGGTGTCACCGGAGTTCGGGTTCCACGACCAGTACGTGAACGACATGCCGTTCACGCCGGTCCCGGTGTACGCCATCAGGTTCTGCAGCCAGATCTTGTCCTTGGGGTCCTGGAGCGTGGTGCCGAACTCGCCCATCATGATCGGCGCGATGTTCTGCTTGTACAGGTAGCCCCAGTACTTGTCCCAGATGGCCGGCATGTTCGCCGGGTAGGTCGGGTCGTCGAACCAGGCCTGGCGGTACACCGAGGTGGCGTACTCGTGCGGCGAGTAGACCAGCCGGTTCGCCACGTTCAGCCGGACCGGGAACTGCCCGGCCTTGGACAGGTTGCCGCCCCACCAGCCGCAGTCCTCGTCGTTGCTGGGGTCGTTGTCCCAGACGTTCGACAGGCCGCCGCTCGGGCAGCTCACCCCCTCCACGAAGATCAGCCAGTTCGGCTGCACGCCGAGGATCGCGTTGCCGGCCCGCTCGGCGGCCAGCCGCCAGTCCCGGGCGGTGTCGCCGCAGCCCCAGCAGGCGCCGGTGGCGGCCGGGTTGGTGCCCTCGGCGTGCGGCTCGTTGTGCAGGTCCGCGCCGATCACAGTGGTGTTGCCCGCGTACCGCTGGGCGAGCATCTTCCAGTCGTTGATCCAGGTCGCCTCGGAGACCGTCGAGGTGTACCAGAGCGGCGACTGACCGGCCGACGTCGGCCGGTGCCGGTCCAGGATGACCCGCATCCCCTTGCTGCCCGCGTAGTCGATGACCTTGTCGAGGATCTGCAACGGGGAGAGCCCGATCAGGTCCGGGTTGACGAAGTCGTTGATGCCGGTCGCCGTCGCGCCGGCCTTGAGCGCGTCGTTCGAGTACGGGATGCGCAGCGTGTTGTAGCCCAGCCGGGCCATGGTGTCGAGCTGCGAGCGCCACGGGTTGCTCGACCACAGGCCGTGGAACGTCTTGTTGTCGGTCTCCATCCCGAACCAGTTGATGCCGGTCAGCCGGACTGTCGTGCCCGTGCTGTCGACGATCTTGTTGCCGCTGGTGTGCAGGTAACCGGTGCCGGTGCCACCGGCAGCCGCGGCGGCCGGTGCGGTGGAGACGGCGGCGGCGACGAGAACGCCGGCCGCTGCGGTGGCGAGCGCCGTCAGGGCGCCGCCGAGGGCGGTGCGTCGGTGCATGGAAGCTCCACTTCGGATGCCCGCGCCGCGCAGGCGCCGCGGGCGGCAGGACCAGGAGGCACGTCCCGCTCGTCATCGAGTACGCGCGCAGCGCGCGCCGGGCCGTGTCGTGTGGACGGCCAACCGCGAGATGTCGCACCGGCGACCGTCGACGGCGAGATCAGCCGTCGGTGCCCTCGTGCCGGTGCCTGAACCTGGCTCCGCCGCTCATTCTGATCAGCCTGTCTCGATGCGTCAACCCGGCCCGGACGCAGGTGAGCCCCCGGCCGGTCCGGCCGGGGGCTCACCCGATGTGTCTGTCCGCCGGCCTGCCCGGCCGGGGTGCTCGCGTCAGCCGGCCTGCTCGGCGAGCTGGAGGAACTGCCGCTTCGACGCGAGCGCCTGCTCGGCCTCCTTGATCCGGCGGGTGTCACCGGCGGCCTGGGCCCGGGCCAGCCGGTCCTCGGCCTCGGCGACCTGGGCGCGCATCTGCGCCAGCAGCGGGTTGTCCTCCTTGGAGGTACGCCGCCACGCCGAGTCCATCACCTCGCGGACCTTGTCGTCCACGGCCCGCAGCCGGCGCTCCAGCCCGGAGGCGGCCTCGCGGGGCACGCGACCGGCCTCGTGCCACTGCGCCTGGATCTCCCGCAGCTTCGCCTGGGCGCCCTTCGGGTCGCCGTCGACGTCGAGCGCCTCGGCCTCGGCCAGCAGCGCCTGCTTGCGCTCCAGGTTGGCGCGCTGCTCGTTGTCGCGCGCCGAGAAGACCTCGCTGCGCCGGCTGAAGAACTCGTCCTGCGCGGCCCGGAACCGTTCCCAGAGCTTCTGCTCGGCCTCCTTGGCGGCGCGCGGCGCGGCCTTCCACTGGGCCATCAGGTCCTTGAGCTGACCGGCGGTGACGCCCCAGTCGGTGGACTCCTTGAGCTTCTCCGCCTCGGCGACCAGCTCCTCCTTGACCGTCTGCGCCTGCTTGCGCTGCTGGTCGAGGGAGGCGAAGTGGGCGCCCCGGCGGCGGGTGAAGCCGTCCCGGGCGGCCGCGAACCGCTTCCACAGCTCACCGTCGGTCTTCTTGTCGACGCCGCGGATGGTCTTCCACTCGTCGAGGATCTCCTTGAGCCGGTCCCCGGCGGTCTTCCAGCCGGTCGACTCGGCGGCCAGCTTCTCGGCCTCCTCGACCAGGGCGGTCTTGCGCGCCAGCGCCTCACCCCGGGCGGCCTCGCGGGCCGCCTTGGCCTCGCCGGCCTTCTCCTCGGCGAGGACGGCGAGCTTGTCCAGCCGGGCGGCCAGCGCGTCGAGGTCACCGACCACGTGCGCCTCGGCCAGCGAACCGCGGATCCGCCGGATCGTGGTCAGGGAGTGGCCGGCGTCAGCCGCGCCCGAGTTGAGCCGGGCCTCGGTCAGGTCGACCTCGGTCACCAGATCGGCGTAGCGCCGGGCGAAATGGGCGAGCCCTTCCTCCGGTGCGCCCGCCTGCCAGGATCCGACCACCCGCTCGCCCTCGGCGGTCTTGACGTAGACGGTGCCGTCCTCGTCCACCCGTCCGAAGGCAGTCCAGTCGCTCATGTGCCCATCCTCGTTCTCCCGGCGTCGAGGGGACAGTCCCCTCGAATCGCCGCCACGGCGCAGCAAACTTTCTCCCGGCATTGTCACAGGTCCGACCCGGTCCGTGTCGAGCGCCTGCCGTCGACCGTGACCATACGGTGTCGTACGCCCTCGATGACCGGATCGGCGCGGGGACGCACCGGCGGATCCCGATAGGTTGGGGGGCGTGCCACTGGTCGCCGCCGCCGTCTGCCCCCATCCGCCGTTGATCGTGCCCGAGCTGGCCGGGGCCGCCGCGCCTGAGCTGGACGACCTGCGCGCCGCCGCCGACGCCGCTGTCGCCCGGCTGCTCGCCGCCGAGCCCGAGGCGATCCTGCTGATCGGCGGTGGACCGGAGACCGTCCGGTTCAACGCCGCCGAGCACGGTTCGCTGCGCCCGTACGGCCTGGACCGGCACGTGCGGCTCTGGAAGGTCAACTGCGCGGGCGGGGACCGCCTGCCGTTGAGCCTGACCGTCGGCGCGTGGCTGCTCAACCGCTCCGGCACCGAACTGCCCCGCCTGGCCCGGTCGGTGGCACACGACGCCACGCCGGCGGAGTGCGCGGCGTTCGGCGCGAGCCTGATCGACGACGACGATCCGCGGGTCGCGCTGCTCGTGCTCGGTGACGGGTCCGCCTGCCGCGGCGTCACCGCGCCGGGGTACGACGACTCGCGCGCCGAGGCGTACGACGAAGGGGTTGCGGTTGCCCTGGCCGGCGCGGACACGGCGGCGCTGCGCGACCTGGACCCGGTGCTGTCGGCGCAGTTGCGGGTCGCCGGGCGCGCGCCGTGGCAGGTGCTGGCCGGCGCGGTCGACGCGGCCGGCGGCGACTGGCGGGGTGAGCTGGGCTACCACCGCGCCCCCTACGGCGTTGCCTACTTCGTGGCGAACTGGGAGCGGGTGTGACAGTCGTCGCCGTGGTCGGGCCGACCGCGGCCGGGAAGTCGGCGCTGAGCATCGCGCTGGCGCACGCGCTCGGCGGCGAGGTGGTCAACGCCGACTCGATGCAGCTCTACCGGGGCATGGACATCGGCACCGCGAAGCTGACGCCGGCCGAACGCGAGGGTGTGCCGCATCACCTGCTGGACATCTGGCCGGTGACCGAGCCGGCGAGCGTCGCGGAATACCAGGCGCTGGCCCGCGCGGCCGTCGACGACATCCTGGCCCGGGGGCGGGTGCCGCTGCTGGTCGGCGGCTCCGGGCTGTACGTGCGGGCGGTGCTGGAACAGTTCGAGTTCCCGGGCACCGACCCGGCGCTGCGGGAGCGGCTGGAGGCGGAACTGGCCGCTGTCGGTCCGCTGCCGCTGCACGCGCGGCTGGCCGAGGCGGATCCCGGGGCGGCGGCGAGCATCCTGCCCACCAACGGGCGGCGAATCGTGCGAGCGCTGGAGGTGATCGAGCTGACCGGCGCGCCGTTCACCGCGTCGCTGCCGTCGCCCACGCCGTACTACCCGTCGGTGCAGCTCGGCGTCGACCTGGACACGGCAGTGCTGGACGAGCGGATCGCGCTGCGGGTGGACCGGATGTGGGCCGACGGGCTGGTCGACGAGGTGCGGGCGCTGGTCGCCGACGGGCTGCCCGAGGGGCGCACGGCCAGCCGGGCGCTCGGCTACCAGCAGGTGCTGCGGTTCCTGGCCGGGGAGCTGACCGAGGCCGAAGCGTACGAGGAGACCATCCGCGCCACCCGCCGGTTCGTCCGGCGGCAGCGCTCCTGGTTCCGGCGTGACCCGCGCGTGCACTGGCTGGACTCGGCGTCGCCCGCGTTTCTCGACACTGCCCTGCGGGTGGTCGCCGAGCATCGGGGATGATGGGGGCGTGGAGTTCACGAAGGGTCACGGCACCGGCAACGACTTCGTCATCCTGCCCGACCCGGACGGCACGCTCGACCTGACACCCGGCCTGGTCGCCGCGCTCTGCGACAGGCGGCGCGGCCTCGGCGGCGACGGCGTGCTGCGCGTGGTGCGCGCGGCCAAGCACCCCGAGGGCGTCGCGCTGGCCGGCGAGGCCGAGTGGTTCATGGACTACTGGAACTCCGACGGCTCGTTCGCCGAGATGTGCGGCAACGGGGCCCGCGTGTTCGTCCGCTACCTGCTGGACCGTTCGCTGGCCGCCGCCGCCGCCGCCGCCGCCGCCTCGTCCTCGTCGGGCGGGACGCTGCCGATCGCCACCCGCGCGGGCCTGGTCCGGGCCCGTGTCGAGGGCGCGGACGTGGCGGTCGAGATGCGCCGCCCCCGGCTGTACGACACGGCGACCGCCACGCTCGGCGGGCTGACGCTGCCCGGCGCCGCCGTGGACGTCGGCAACCCGCACCTGGTGTGCGCGCTGCCCGCCGCGCTGGAGCTGACCGCGCTCGACCTCACCCGCGCGCCCGAGGTGGACGCCGGGATGTTCCCGGCCGGCGTGAACGTCGAGTTCACCACGCCGGGAGAGCCGGTCACCGGCGCCGACGCGCACGTGCTGATGCGGGTCTACGAGCGCGGCTCGGCCGAGACGCTCTCCTGCGGCACCGGCGCGTGCGCGGTCGGCGCGGTGGCGTTGCGCGACGCCGGCCTCGACACCGGCACGGTGGCGGTAGACGTGCCCGGCGGACGCCTGACGGTCACCGTGACAGCCGACTCGTGCTGGCTGTCCGGCCCCGCGGTCCTGGTGGCCACAGGCACCCTGACCCCCTCCGCCCTGACCCCCTGACCGGCGCCCTCTCTCCGCCTGTGGGGCCCCCGTCGCGGTCGATCAAGGAGTTTGCGGCCGATTTCCGGCGTTCCGGTGACCCGAACTCCTTGGTCAACACGGGCAGGGCGAGTGGTGCCCGCGCCCCTGGCAGGCGTGGCCTCGCCCCGTCCCCACTCGCCCCGGCGCACTGCCGCCCGGCATGATCAACACCAGCTCGCCGAAGTGGTGGGGTCGCGGAGCCTCTGATGGCACTACCTCGGGGAACTGGTGTTGATCAAGGGTGATGATGCCGCCACTTCGGGGAAGTGGAGTCGATCAAGCCGGGGTGAGGGGCCTTCTGGCTGACTTGTCCGTCTCAAGGCGGAGCGCTGTCGGAGATCTTGGAAGATTCGGGCCCCTATGAGGGCCATTTCCTTCCAAGATCTCGCGGGGACGCCTGACTGCGCTGGGTGCGGATGCGGAGAGGCGTGCGCTCGTGCGCCGCCCCGGTCGGAGGCGCTGCCTCGCGAGGAGCGTTGCCGCAAGAGTGCTGTCCCGCGAGGAGGTGCTGTTCCGCGAGGAGGTGCTGTTCCGCGAGGAGGTGCTGTTCCGCGAGGAGGTGCTGTTCCGCGAGGAGGTGCCCTGCGAGAGGGTGCCGGGAGCGGGAGGAACGTGTCAGGGGGTGGCGCTGGCGTTGGCGGCGATCTCGGGCAGGTCGGCCGGGCCCGGGTCGGCCGCCGGTGCCGGCGTGGCGGCCGGGTTCTGGGCGGCGGCCCGCACGGCGGCGGCCACGGCCGGGGCGACCCGGGAGTCGAAGACGCTGGGCACGATCACCGTCGGGTTGATCTTCTCCTCGCCGACCACGTCGGCGATGGCCCGGGCGGCCGCGAGCGCCATCTCCTCGGTGAACTCCTCGGCGTGCGCGTCGAGCATGCCGCGGAACACGCCGGGGAAGGCGAGCACGTTGTTGATCTGGTTGGGCTGGTCCGAGCGGCCGGTGGCGACCACTGCGGCGTACTTGCGCGCCTCGCGCGGGTCGACCTCGGGGTCGGGGTTCGCCAGCGCGAAGACGATCGAGTCCTTCGCCATCTGGGCGATGTCGTCGCCGGTGAGCAGGTTCGGCGCGCTGACGCCGATGAACACGTCCGCGCCGCGTACCGCACCGGCCAGGTCGCCGGAGTAGTTCTCCTTGTTGGTGTTCTCGGCCAGCCACTGCCAGGCCGGGTTGAGGTCCGGCAGGCCGCGGTGCAGGGCGCCCTGGCGGTCGTACGCGATGATGTCGCCGACGCCCTGGCGCAGCAGCAGCTTCATGATCGCGGTGCCGGCCGCGCCGGCGCCGGAGACCACGACCCGGACGTCCGCGAGCTGCTTGCCCACGACGCGCAGCGCGTTGGTGAGCGCGGCCAGCACGCAGATCGCGGTGCCGTGCTGGTCGTCGTGGAAGACCGGGATGTCGAGGGCCTCGCGCAGCCGGGCCTCGATCTCGAAGCAGCGCGGCGCGGCGATGTCCTCCAGGTTGATCCCGCCGTACGCGGGCGCGATCGCCTTGACGATCGCCACGATCTCGTCGGTGTCCTGCGTGTCCAGCACCACCGGCCAGGCGTCCACCCCGCCGAAGCGCTTGAACAGCGCGGCCTTGCCCTCCATCACCGGCAGCGAGGCGGCCGGGCCGAGGTTGCCCAGGCCGAGCACGGCGGTGCCGTCGCTGACCACGGCGACGGTGTTGCGCTTGATGGTGAGCCGGCGGGCGTCGGCCGGGTTCTCCGCGATGGCCATGCAGACCCGGGCCACCCCCGGGGTGTACGCGCGGGACAGCTCGTCGCGGGTGCGCAGCGCGACCTTCGGGGTCACCTCGATCTTGCCGCCGAGGTGCAGCAGGAACGTGCGGTCGGAGACCTTGCGCACGTCCACCCCGTCGAGCGCGGTGAGCGCGTCGACCACCTGGTCGGCGTGCCCGGCGTCGGCGGTGTCGCAGGTGAGGTCGACGATCACGTGCGCGGGGTCGGAGTCGACCACGTCCAGCGCGGTGACGATGGCCCCGGCCTCGCCGGCGGCGGTGGTGAGCCGGCCGATGGAGGTGGCGTCGGCGGGTACCGCGATCCGGATGGTGATGGAGAATCCGGCACTCGGCAGTCGTGTGTTGGCCACGAGAAACTCCTCCGTCGGCGCTGAGCGGCTCGACTGGCATTTCTACTCGCCCGCCCAGGTCGCCCGGCATCCGCCCCCGCTACCCGTCGGTAGCGTCACGGGCATAAGACAGGTGCGCCCGGCGTTGACACATGTCAGGATTGCTGTCACGCGCCGAAAATTCTCGGCGATGCACATAACGGACAGGAGACGCAGTTTGCGCGAGCAGGAGACCTTCCATCCCTACGAGGACGACGAGCTCGAGGCCACCACGGGTGAGTACGAGCTGTCGGAGCGGCAGGCGCTGCGGCGGGTCCCCGGCCTCTCCACCGAACTCACCGACATCACCGAGGTCGAATACCGCCAGCTGCGGCTGGAGCGGGTCGTCCTGGTCGGGGTCTGGACCGAGGGCACGCAGACCGACGCCGACAACAGCCTCACCGAGTTGGCGGCGCTGGCCGAGACGGCCGGCTCGCAGGTGCTCGAAGGGCTGATCCAGCGCCGGCACCGGCCCGACCCGGCCACGTACATCGGCCGCGGCAAGGTCGACGACCTGGGCGCCGTGGTGCTCGCCACCGGCGCCGACACGATCATCTGCGACGGTGAGCTGTCGCCGTCGCAGCTGCGCAACCTGGAGCAGCGCACCAAGGTCAAGGTGGTCGACCGGACCGCCCTGATCCTGGACATCTTCGCCCAGCACGCCAAGAGCAAGGAGGGCAAGGCGCAGGTCGAGCTGGCCCAGCTCGAATACCTGCTGCCGCGCCTGCGCGGTTGGGGCGAGACGCTGTCCCGGCAGACCGGTGGTAGCGGTCGCGGCGGTGGCGCCGGCGGCGGCGTGGGTCTGCGCGGTCCCGGTGAGACCAAGCTGGAGACCGACCGGCGGCGCATCCGCCACCGCATCGCGCGGCTGCGCCGCGAGATCAAGAGCATGGCGACGGTACGCCAGACCAAGCGCGCCCGGCGCACCCGTAACGCGGTGCCCGCGGTGGCCATCGCCGGCTACACCAACGCCGGCAAGTCCAGCCTGCTCAACCGCCTCACCGGGGCGGGCGTGCTGGTGGAGAACGCGCTGTTCGCCACGCTGGACCCGACCACCCGGCGCGCCACCACGTCCGACGGGCGGCTCTACACGCTGTCCGACACCGTCGGCTTCGTCCGGCACCTGCCGCACCAGATCGTCGAGGCGTTCCGCTCGACGCTGGAGGAGGTCGCCGACGCGGACCTGGTCGTGCACGTGGTCGACGGCACCCACCCGGACCCGGAGGAGCAGGTCCGGGCGGTACGCGAGGTGCTCGCCGAGGTGGGCGCCGACCGGCTGCCGGAACTACTGGTGGTGAACAAGACCGACGCCACCGACGAGGAGACGATGCTGCGGCTCAAGCGGCTCTGGCCGGACGCCGTGTTCGTCTCCGCGTACAGCGGGCGCGGGATCGACGAGATGCGTGAGGCGGTCGAGCGGCGGCTGCCCCGGCCGGCCGTCGAGGTGCGCGTCGTGCTCCCGTACGACCGGGGTGACCTGGTGGCCCGGGTGCACCGGCAGGGTGAGGTGCTCAGCACCGCGCACCTGCCCGAGGGCACGCTGCTGCACGTACGGGTGGGCCAGGGGCTCGCCGCCGAGCTCGCGCCCTACCGGGCGGGGGATCGGCTGACCAGCGACGAGCGGGTGGGCGCCAGACGGTGAGCCGTCCGGCGTCACCCGCCGGAAACCCCCGCCGTGCGACACTGAGCGTCATGCGGCACGTTGTCTCCTCGGTCACGCTCGCGCTCGGCCTGGTCGGCGCGGTCGTGGCGCCGGCCGGGCCGGCCCCGGCGGCACCCGCCGCGGCCCCCGTGCTGGCCGCGGCTCCCAAGAAGAAGTGCACGGTCGAGGACAACCGCCTCCGCGAGCTGTCCGGCCTGATCGCCACCAGCAGCGGGTACGTCGTGATCAACGACGGCACCGACGACCCGAGCCGCAAGCGGGTCTTCTACCTGGACGCCAAGTGCAAGGTCGACAGGGAGGTCCGGTACTCCGGCGACGGGCCTTTCGACACCGAGGACCTGGCGCTCAGTCCGGACCGCAAGACCCTCTGGATCGCCGACACCGGCGACAACGTGGAGAAGAAGACCCGCCGGGAGCGGGTCGCGGTCTGGACGATGCCGCTCAGCGGCGCGAAGCAGCCGGTGCTGCACCGGCTCAGCTATCCGGGCAAGGAGCCGCACGACGCGGAGGCGCTGCTCGTCGGTGACGACAACATGCCGCTGGTGATCACCAAGGACCTGTCCGGCAAGTCGGAGATCTTCACCCCGACGGTGAAGCTGAAGGCCGGCGGCGACCCCGAGCCGATCCCGATGAAGAAGGTCGGCGAGGTCACGCTGCCGAAGACCGACACCGAGAACAAGCTCGGCTCGCCCGGGCGGGCGCTGGTGACCGGCGCGGCCCGCTCACCCGACGGCAGCAAGGTGGTGCTGCGCACGTACGCCGACGCGTTCGAGTTCGACGTGTCCGGCGGCGACATCGTCAAGGCGCTGACCACCGGTAAGCCGCGGATCACCCCGCTGGCCGACCCGTTCGGCGAGGCGATCTCGTACACGCCCGACGGCAAGTTGTTCGTCACCGTCTCCGACGGCGGGACGCTCGACGACTCGGACCCGATCGAGATCCTCAGCTACACGCCGTCCACCACCGGGGTGGAGGCGCTTCCGAACGGCGGCAAGGCCGAGACGAAGGCGGCCGCCGAGAAGTCCTGGCTCGAAGGGCTCTCACTCGACGAGATCACGTACCTGATCGCGGCGGTCGGGGTGCTCGGGGCGCTCCTGGTCGGCGCGGGCGTCTTCGGCATCCTGCGGTCGCGGCGCAAGCCGGCGCCCCGCGCGGCGGCCGAGGAGCCCGAACGCAGCGGCGAGTTCCCGGCGACCGGTTTCCCGTCGGGCGAACGACCGGACGCCCCGCGCGGCGGGGTCTACGGCGGTGGTCAGGGCGGCGTCTACGGTGGCGCGGCGAACGGCGACCGCCCGCCCTCCGGTGGTGTGTACGGCGGTGGCCGGCCGGGCGGCGGCGTGTACGGTGGCGCGCCCCAGAGCGGCGGCCGTGGCCAGGGTGGCGGCCGTCCTCCGGGCGGGACCCGCCCGCAGGGCGGTGGCGTCTACGGCGGCGGCCCGGCCGGCGGCGGAGGTCGCGGTAGCGGTGTCTACGGCGCGGGCCAGGGCGCGCCGGGTGGCGGCGCGGGCCAGGGCGGTCCGGGCCGTGGCGGCCCGGGTGGCAGCGGAGGCCAGGGCGGTTCGGGCCGTGGCGGCCAGGGTGGTGGCTACGGCGGCGGCCCGGGTGGGGCCGGATACCGCGGGCAGCCCGGCGGCGGGCCGCGCGGGGGCGGCGGCCGGGCCGAGCCGCCGCGTCGCGGCCAGGAACCGCGTGGTGCGCGCCGCGACGACGACTACGACGACCGGGGTCAGTACGGCCCGGTGTCCGGCGGTGGCCGGGAGTACCGGGGCGACCGCTACTGAGGCGACACGGAAAAGGGGTGACCGGCGACGGTCACCCCTTTTCGCTGCTGTCGGGTCAGATGCGGCGCAGCACCGCGACGACGCGACCCATGATGGTGGCGTCGTCGCCGGGGATCGGGTCGAAGGCCGGGTTCTGCGGCATCAGCCAGACGTGCCCGTCCCGGCGCCGGTAGGTCTTGACCGTCGCCTCGCCGTCGAGCATCGCGGCCACGATGTCGCCTACTTCGGCGTTGGGCTGCTGCCGGACGACCACCCAGTCGCCGTCGCAGATCGCCGCGTCGAGCATCGAGTCACCCTTGACCTGGAGCATGAAGACCTCGCCCTCGCCGACCAGCTCGCGGGGGAGGGGGAAGATGTCCTCCACCGCCTGCTCGGCCAGGATCGGGCCACCGGCGGCGATGCGGCCCAGCATCGGCACGTACGCCGGGGTGGGCCGCTGCGCGCGGGCGGCCTCGTCGTCGGCCTCGCCCGGGGCCCGGACGTCGACGGCGCGCGGCCGGTTCGGGTCGCGGCGCAGGTAGCCCTTCTTCTCCAGTTCCTTGAGCTGGTAGGCGACGCTGGACGGGGAGACCAACCCGACCGCCTCGCCGATCTCGCGCACGCTCGGCGGGTAGCCGTGCCGCTCGACCCAGGTGCGGATGAACTCCAGGATCCGCCGCTGCCGGGCGGTCAGGTCGACGGTCGCCGGGTCGGGGAAGGTGCTCACCACCGGCGTGACCGGGCGCACCGCCGCGGGGGCGGTGCGGCTGCGGGCGGCGCGGGGGCGGCGGGTCGCCGGAGGACCCGCCCCGTCGTTCGGCTGCGGGTTCTTCTGCCGGCTGGCCCGGTCCTCGGTCACGTCCGTCCCTCCCTGGTCGGCGCTGGGGTGCCTCGTCGGCTCGTGGTGCGTGTGGTCTGACCGTATAGGTGAGATCGGCCATTTTCAAACATCTGTACGACCTGGTGTCGGCGTGTCGCGGCGAATTCCTGGATTTCCGAACTGTTGTTCTGATAGAAGAGTACGCCGCTCGTACAGATGTTCCATCGCGGCAGCCCGTGACTAGCACGGGAGGCTGTGCGTTGGGCTCCTCGGTGGCGGCGCGCCGGACGTGATGCTGACGACGCGCCGGACACGCCGACCAACTTGACCTCGCTTGGGGTTCGGCATACGGTCGACCCCTAGATGTAGTAGTCACACGGGCGTAAGTTGCCCACAGGTTGGGTTCAACTACCGAACGCACTCCCGCACCGCGCACTCGGCGACGGTCATCGGACGATGACTCCGCCGGGCCGACGCGTGCCCGGGAGCCGGTTAGGTGTGCCCGCGATCGACGACAGGAGGTCGGGCGAATGCGGTGTCCGTACTGCCGGCACGCCGACTCCCGGGTGGTCGACTCGCGGGAGGCCGACGACGGCCAGCTCATCCGGCGGCGGCGGTCCTGCCCGGAGTGCGGCAAGCGGTTCACCACCGTCGAGGAGGCGGTGCTCGCGGTGGTCAAGCGCAGTGGGGTGACCGAGCCGTTCAGCCGTACGAAGATCATCGGTGGGGTGCGCAAGGCGTGCCAGGGGCGGCCGGTCGACGACGACTCGATCGCGCTGCTGGCACAGAAGGTCGAGGAGACCGTCCGGGCCAAGGGGGCGGCCGAGATCCCCAGCCACGAGGTGGGCCTGGCCATCCTCGGCCCGTTGCGTGACCTCGACGAGGTGGCCTACATGCGGTTCGCCAGCGTCTACCGGTCCTTCGACTCGCTCGCCGACTTCGAGCGCGAGATCGAGACGCTGCGGGCCGCCGCGCGCGCCCGGGAGGGCGCCGGTGCTCAGGCGGCCGACGCCGCCGGCGCGATCAGCTGACATTTTCAGGTTTCTGACAGATACACGAGGCGCGGTGGGTGACCGTGCCGACGAGGGGGGCGAGGGCGTGACGACCAGTAAGTCACGGAACAAGGCCGGGGCGGGGCTGAAGATCGAGCGTGTCTGGACGACCGCAGGGGTGCATCCCTACGACGAGGTCGCCTGGGAGCGCCGCGACGTCGTCATGACGAACTGGCGGGACGGCTCGATCAACTTCGAGCAGCGCGGGGTGGAGTTCCCCGAGTCCTGGTCGGTCAACGCGGCGAACATCGTGACCACCAAGTACTTCCGGGGCGCGGTGGGGACCCCGGAGCGGGAGTGGTCGCTCAAGCAGTTGATCGACCGGGTGGTCGAGACCTACCGCACCGCCGGTGAGGAGTACGGCTACTTCGCCACCCCGGCCGACGCCGAGGTGTTCGCGCACGAGCTGACCTGGATGCTGCTGCACCAGGTGTTCAGCTTCAACTCGCCGGTCTGGTTCAACGTCGGCACTCCGTCGCCGCAGCAGGTCAGCGCCTGCTTCATCCTGTCGGTCGACGACTCGATGGACTCCATCCTCGACTGGTACAAGGAGGAGGGCCGGATCTTCCAGGGCGGCTCCGGCGCCGGGGTCAACCTGTCCCGCATCCGTTCCTCGAAGGAGCTGCTCTCCTCCGGCGGCACCGCCTCCGGCCCGGTCAGCTTCATGCGCGGCGCGGACGCCTCCGCCGGCACCATCAAGTCCGGTGGCGCCACCCGGCGCGCGGCCAAGATGGTCATCCTCGACGTCGACCACCCGGACATCGAGGAGTTCGTGGCGACCAAGGCGCGCGAGGAGGACAAGATCCGCGCGCTGCGCGACGCCGGCTTCGACATGGACCTGGGCGGCGCCGACATCGTCAGCGTGCAGTACCAGAACGCCAACAACTCGGTCCGCGTCTCGGACGAGTTCATGACCGCCGTGGAGAACGGCGGCGGCTTCGACCTGCGCGGCCGGCTCGACGGACAGACCATCGAGACGATCGACGCGAAGAAGCTGTTCCGCACCATCTCCCAGGCCGCCTGGGAGTGCGCCGACCCGGGCCTGCAGTACGACGACACCATCAACGACTGGCACACCTGCCCGGAGACCGGGCGGATCACCGCGTCGAACCCGTGCTCGGAGTACCTGCACCTGGACAACTCCTCGTGCAACCTGGCCTCGCTGAACCTGATGAAGTTCCTCCGCGCCGACGGCGGCTTCGAGGTGGAGAAGTTCGTCAAGTCGGTCGAGTTTGTCATCACCGCGATGGACATCTCGATCTGCTTCGCCGACTTCCCGACCGAGAAGATCGGTGAGACCACCCGCGCCTACCGGCAGCTCGGCATCGGGTACGCCAACCTGGGCGCGCTCCTGATGGCCACCGGCCTGCCGTACGACTCGGAGCACGGCCGGGAGGTGTCCGCCGCGATCACCTCGCTGATGACCGGCACCGCCTACCGCCGTTCCGCCGAGCTGGCCGGCATCGTCGGCCCGTACGACGGCTACGCCCGCAACGCCGAGCCGCACAAGCGGGTCATGCGCAAGCACGCCGCCGCCAACGACGCGATCAAGCCGACCGGCACCGTGGCCACCGCCGTGCAGCGCGAGGCGACCAAGCAGTGGACGCTGGGCAACAAGCTCGGTGACAAGTACGGCTGGCGCAACTCGCAGGCCAGCGTGCTCGCCCCGACCGGCACCATCGGCCTGATGATGGACTGCGACACCACCGGCGTCGAGCCGGACCTGGCGCTGGTGAAGTTCAAGAAGCTGGTCGGCGGCGGCTCGATGCAGATCGTCAACCAGACCGTGCCGCGCGCCCTGCGCAGCCTCGGCTACCCCGAGGAGCAGGTCGAGGCGATCGTCGAGCACATCGCCGACCACGGGCACGTGGTGGACGCCCCGGGCCTCAAGCCGGAGCACTACCCGGTCTTCGACTGCGCCATGGGCGAGCGGTCGATCGCGCCGATGGGTCACGTGCGGATGATGGCGGCGGTCCAGCCGTTCATCTCCGGCGCCATCTCCAAGACGGTCAACATGCCCGAGCAGGCCACCGTCGAGGACGTCGAGAAGATCTACTTCGAGGGCTGGAAGCTCGGTCTCAAGGCGCTGGCGATCTACCGGGACAACTGCAAGGTCGGCCAGCCGCTGTCGGCGGCGAAGAAGAGCAAGGGTGCCGTCGAGACCCAGGCCCCGGCCGCCGCGCCGGAGAAGGTCGTGGAGAAGGTCGTCGAGTACCGCCCGGTGCGCAAGCGGCTGCCGAAGAAGCGCCCCTCGGAGACCATCTCGTTCTCGGTCGGCGGCGCGGAGGGCTACCTCACCGCCTCGTCCTACCCGGACGACGGCCTCGGCGAGGTCTTCCTCAAGATGTCGAAGCAGGGCTCGACCCTGGCCGGCGTGATGGACGCCTTCTCGGTGGCCATCTCCATCGGCCTCCAGTACGGCGTCCCGCTGGAGACGTACGTCAGCAAGTTCACCAACATGCGCTTCGAGCCGGCCGGCATGACCGACGACCCGGACGTGCGGATGGCCGCCTCGGTGATGGACTACATCTTCCGTCGCCTGGCGCTGGACTTCCTGCCGTACGACCGCCGCGCCGAGCTGGGCATCTTCACCGCCAAGGAGCGGGCCGCCCAGCTCGCGGCCGAGGCGGAGGCGGAGGCGAGCGGTGCGGACCTCACCGCGATGGCCTCCTCCGCCCCGGTCGAGGCGCCGGAGCCGAAGACCGGCCCGATCGCGCAGCCGGTGCAGGAGATGGCCGACGTCGCGGCCGTCAAGCCGGCCCCGGCCGTGGGTTCCAGCACCGAACTGCTGGAGGCCGTGATCGGCAAGGCCGCCGACGCGCCGCTCTGCTTCACCTGCGGCACGAAGATGCGGCCCGCCGGTAGCTGCTACGTCTGCGAGGGCTGCGGCTCCACCAGCGGCTGCAGCTGACGAACGTCCGTTACTGCATCAGGTGCAGGCAGCGAAAAGCGATGACGTAGTGAATTGAATAGCTCTACAGAAGGGCGGTCTCGGAATCAACCGGGGCCGTCCTTCGCGTGTGCTCCAGAGGGTGGCAGACCAGAGGTTTCCCCTGCCGGGCATTTCGGGGATGCAGGAATAGAGTCAGTGCCTCGCCGCCCTCGTAGCGAAGGGGCCCGAGCAGTGCGTCCGGCTGAGGTCCTGCGAGTTCAAACCGCTACCGCCGTCAACACGACACCGGCGATGAGCACCAGCACCGGCAGAGCAAACCAAAATCGCTGTGTGCTGCCGGTGACGGCGCGGCTCCATCGGTAGAGCCGGCTGGCCTCATGTGAGCGGTCCGACTCCTCGAGCAGATCCTCAATGTCGGGCTCTGGGCCGGTGAGGAACTCCGCGTCGAGGGCATCTCGCAGACGCAAGGCGCGGCGCCGGTTGCGCTCGTGCAGTTCGGTGTACGACGCGGCGAAGCCGAGACCGAGTAGGCCGACACACACGACTCCGAGGCACAGCGCGAAGTCCGATGGCATTACACGTCGGTCAGCTGTGATCGCCGCGATCAGCAATGACGCGATGACGATCATGAAGTTGACGACGTTGGAACGGAGTGTCTCGGCATGCCGTGAGTGCAGCCGCAGATCGGCGTACATGCCCCATAGGAGGTCTTTTCTGGCCTTTGCGACATCGGGCGGCTCTTCAGGCATTGCGCTCCTTCGATGGGTCGGGCTTTCAGCCTATTCAGTTGATCATGTCTGGAACATAATTTGACGACAGCGCGTCAGTGAGGCCGAGGGGAGACGGGCATGTGGGGCGAACTCGTCGAACCGGAGCGGTGGAAAGAAGGTCTCGACGAGGGCGGTCAGGCACGTGTCGATGAACTTGCGCGGGCTCTCAGGGGGCAGTCCTACAACCTGGTCCTCAAAGAGTGGTTCGGCTCCGGGCGAAGCGGAAGTCCGGTGGCCCGCATTCAGCGGCAGAAGAGGCGTGGCCATGACGATCAGGTTGTTCTCAAGTTCTGCGCATCGGCGGATCGTGCGCATCGACTGGCTGAGGGGTGGGACGACCAAGACTCATTCTGTCAGAAACATCTAGCGGCAATAGAGGATCCGCCGCTGCCGCTTGCGGATGGCGGGTTGATCTATTTTATGCACGTCGCTGGCAATAACCTCTCCCGGTATGAGGCATTGGCGAAGTTGCGAGAGAACCAAGACTTCCACCGGCGATGCAGTGCCGTCGTCCACTCGGTGATCGCTGACTGGAACGGGCTGAAAAGCAACGTTCGGGCGCGGACCGTCGGGCAGGTCGCTGCTGCCATTGTTGCTCGGCGAGAGCACGACGTGCGCTCGTGGACGCCATCAAGCCTGCTGAGCGACGACCCGCGGTCGTTTCTGTGGGGGGAGCGCGCCGACCTGGTCTTGGCGGACGTGCACATCGGTAAGGCCCACGGCGATCTGAGTGCCCGCAACATCCTGCTGCAGGCTCGGCCGGAGGTTGACAACGATTTCTGGCTGATCGACTATGACCACTTTGCTGTAGATGCTCCGCTGGCCAATGATCCGATGCATCTACTCGTGGCGTTGGCGCTGGATGACTTCGCGGAGGTGCGGAGTCGTGGAACCGAATACATCAATGTCATAGTGAACCCGAACGCTCCGTACTCTCGCCGGATCGGCGACTTCCATGACATCAGCCTTGCGATTCACAAGGCTGTCGGCTCCGGCCTTTCAGCATTAGGTAAGGGCTTGGGGGATTCGTGGGAACCGCAGTGCCTGGTTGGTCTCATTGGCGCGGCTCTGGTGCACCTGGGACGCCGACTCCATCTTGACGGCGGCCATCTAGTCGGGGCACAGGCGCTCGAGCAGGAGGCAAAACAGTGGTGCTTCGAACTGGCGGCGGCCGCCGCCAAGCGACTCGTCTCCGAGTTCGATCACGCGCTGGGCCCGGCCCGTCGCGCCGATGCGTCTCCACAGCGGCATGCTCCGGGCGGTCGGAGCACGGGCCAGCCGGGTGACCCGTTCGTCGCCACAGCCGACCTGCTCGGGCGCGAGGCGCAGCATCGGAGGCTGCGGTCTCGTTTGGCTGGTGGCCCATTCGGCATAGTCGTCGTGCGGGGCCGCCCCGGGATGGGCAAGACCAAGTTGCTCGACGTGACGCTTCGGGCGCTACAAAACGGCGACGTCAACGAGCGCAGTGTGCACATCCGAAAGTATCTGGCGTCCCGGGACCGGCGGCTGGACGTGCGCACCCTAATCGACCTGATCGGCGGCGAGCCGTTACCGGGAAGGCCTGCGGTTGGCAGGTCGCCGCTGGTGCGGCTCGAGGCAGTGCTCGATGACCTAGGCGGTCCTCCGGTAGTTGTGGCGGTCGACTCCGCAGAGAGTTTGCTGGACCCGCACAGCAGGGTGCTCGCCGACCGGGACCTCGATGAGGCGTTTGCAATGATCAGCGACGAGTCAGACCGTGGGATCTCGATTGTGCTTGCGACACAGCAGGATCCGGTATCGCCATCCGGCTCTGGGTGGCCGGAAGTCGATGAACCGATCGTGGTAAGCCGAGTCGAGTTGCCGCAGTTTTTGACCTTCCTGCGCACCCGCGATTACAACGGGATGCTTGAACTTGACGCACTGCCGGATGATCAGCAGCGCAAGCTGTGGCAGCGTCTGCAGGGCAATCCGCGCCTGGGTGAGCTAGTCTGCGCAATCGTTTGCGGCAGTGCGGTCGATCTACAGGCCATCGTCGACAGACTGCCGCGGGGCGGGGATGCGGTGGCGTCGTATATCACCGGACTGCTGATCGACACGTTCGACGAGTGGCGGCGCGACGTCCTGCACGCGGTCGCGGCGTTTGGCACCGCAGTGCCGAACGCCGCGATCGTGGATCTGCTGGCCGGCAAGTGGTCACTTGACCAGGTGAACCGCGCGGTGAAGTTCTTGCAGCAAGGGCAGGTTCTGCGCAGCACCAGTGATGGCGACGTATTCCTGCCACCCATTGACGCCGGGATCATCCTCTCGCGCCTGCCGGCCACCGAGGGGCGAAGACTTTTGGTTCGGGCGGCGAACACGCTTTACGGCCTGCGTGCGCCCGTGCTGCGCACCGTAGCGGACCTAAGGATCCCATTCGCGGAAGTTGAGGCATTGATTGCGGGGGGTGAGCCACTTGCTGCGCACAGCGTGATTAATGAGATCGATGAGATGTTGGGGATCTGGAACTGCAGCTATCTACTGCTGCAGCAGCGCTTGGCGGTACGCAACGGGCTGGAGCATCTCGAGGACCGGTTGTCAAACGAGAATGCCATCGCGAACATCTACTACAGCAGCGGCCGGCTTGAGGAAGCCGACGAGGTGTACGGCAGCGCTCTGAAATTGGCTCACGAAAAGGGCAGGGCCTCCGACGCGGTTGCACTGCACAACAACCTCGGCCTGTTGAATCTTGTAGCAAATCGGACGGGACGTGCCGGGACAGAGTTCACCTACGCCCGCCAGGAAGCGCTCGTGGCGGGTGACCAGGCGGGGCACGCCGGGGCGCTTGAGGGCTTGGCGTATTGCCGCCGCCGTTACGGCGACTACGAGGGTGCCGTCGCCCATGCCCGGGCCGCGTTGAATCTCCCTGAGATCACCGACGACCGGCGGCTCACGATCATCTTACGGCTGGTGCGCTGGTGCGCTGAGCTCGCCGATCACGACGCCGCCCGCACCTGGCTGGCCTCGGCCAAGCGAATTGCCACCGAGCGCAACGAGGATGCTCTGATGGCGGCTTGCCTAGAGAGCGAAGCTGATTTGCTGCTGGGCGCGAACCTCGATCGCGGATCCGTCGAGGAGGCCGTGCGTCTTGCTCACGACGCCGTCGACCTCGCGTTGCGGCTGGAAAACGCCTCCATCCTGCGCCGGGCCCGCACGACGTTGTGTGTAGCGCATTTGCAGCAGGGCGACTTCCGAGAGGCGGCGCGGCAGATCAGGCGGGCCTACCACTACCGCAGGCCGCAGCAGCCGCTGGCCGTGCTGGCCCTATTGGCACTGGCCACCCGGCTCACCGAGCCCGCTGCTGCCTCGGCGTGGTTCGATCGGCTCCTCACCCTCGCCACCGAACGTCTGAAAGACGACCCTGAGAACTTCACCACCAGGGACTTTGAGGCCTTCGCCCGCTGCGGCCGTCTCCTCGACCAGCGCGACACCCTCGAGATGGCGGTCGAAGCCATCAGCGGCGACGATCAGGAACGAGTCCATGCCACGGCCCGTGGGCTGACGGTTCGGCTTCGGTTCCTGCTGCGGACCCTCGATGCGTCCGGCACGCCGTCGGGGCAGCTGGCACCGGTCATCGCCCACCTCGGCTAAGGCTAGAGCCAGCCCCATTCCCGGGCCCGCATGATCGCTTCCACTCGGCTACCTGCGCCCATCTGTCGGTACAACGCCCGCAACAGGCGGAACATCGCTCGCTCCGAATAGCCGCTCTGCGCGGCTAATTGGGCTACCGTCGTGCCTACGGCTAGCTCGCGAAGCCACACCGCTCCGGCCGCCGGTGCGGGGGCTGTGTCGGACGCCGCGCCTAGTACGGCGGTCATCACCACTGTCGGCATCACCGACTGTCCGTCGAGCGTGGCCTCGACCGTTCGCCGCAGCGATGGCGCGGCTGCATCACGCGGTAGCACCGAGCGGGCACCGCTCCGGATCGCCCTGGCGCCCAGTACAGCCGAGGCGCCGTCGATCAGGCCGATGACAGCCGGTGGCGTGGGCACTTCAAGTAGGCGAGGGAGCAGACGCCAGTCTGCTTCTCGAGCCAGGGTCAGCAGCACCACGGCGGAGCCGCACCGCGATGCCCACGCCACCGGGTCGTCAGGCGTGTCTACCGCATGGCCGTCTGCGGACAAGATCGCCGTGACGCCGTGCCGGAACATCGGCAGCGGGTCGACGATCGCGACGCGGACGGCCACCGCAGGGGGAGTCCTCTCTGCCAGCTGATCTCGCTTTGAATCAGAATCATCCCGCACCGGCCCTCACCGCCATGAGTGTGGCGGGGTGCCGCCAAAGATGGCACGAGCCTGCCAGGGGATCGGTCGTGGACCGGCGCTAGCGCCGTTTCCTAGCGTCGTGAGTATCGGACGGCACGAGCCGGAGGTGCTTATGGCGTACTATGGCGACCCGTTTCTCCCTCAGCCCCACCCGATCGCACCAGCGTCATTGGCGGAGCTTGCAGCCAGCATGACCGTACCGCCCAGCGTCGAAGCCGAAGATCTGGTACGGCGAATCGCCGCCCAATATCCGCAGTGGACTCCGTCGCGGATCAGCGCCACTATCCGGACCGAGACGAATCGGCACGATATTACCATTCCGCAGATCGCTTGGATCCTGATGAAGGTGCGAGATACTAACCTGACGTCTGGGCACGAGAGCTCCGCATAGCGCTGCGGATACCAGGCAAGAGTGAGAGTGGAATTACGGTGTGCGGACGGATGTCTCCCATCGCTAATCGCGGTGAACGGCACAGTCAGGCGTCACCGGCCCTGACGTCTCGACTAGGTGTGGGCGGTGGCCGGACCGAGCGATTGCCTCAAAAAGCGTCCTTGCCGTATTGGTGCGGCATGCCGGGCTGCCGAGGCCCTGCGCGGCGTCCACCTAGTCGATGTCAGGCTGTCGACGCTGAGAGGGCCGTGTAGCGCATGGCGGGTCGGCACCGTACTCCGGCCGAACTTCACGTGCAAGGGCTGCATAGCTACAGATCTTGAATTGTCAGGTTGTGTCGGGTTCGAGGGTCAGTCCGGTGTGAGCGAGGAACCCGTCGAGTAGGTCGGTGCGGTACTGGATGCTCTTGAGCCGGTTCTTGATGATCGCGAGGAGGTGGTCGACGCCGGTGACGGCGAGGTTGCCGATGCTGCGTTTGAGGTGGGACCAGACGCCCTCGGTCGGGTTCAGGTCCGGGGCGTAGGCCGGTAGTCGGATCACGGTCAGCCAGTCCCGGGCGTCGATCATCTGCCGCATGGCGGCGGAGACGTGGGTGTTCAGGTTGTCCCAGATGCACACGATCGGGCCATCGAGCTGTTGGTGGGCGGCGTCGAGCAGGGCGATGTAGTCGCGTTCGCCGAAGCTGCGGCGCTCGTTCTTGCGGCCGCGATGGGTGATCGTGCGGTAGATCAGTCGGGACCGCTGGCCGGGCCGGTAACAGGTCAGCCCGGCGATCGAGACGCGGCCGGAGCCCTTGCCCGACACCGGGACCACGGGGGTGCGCCCGCGTCGTCCCCAGGTGCCTTCGGTGGGCGCAGCGTCTGACCGGCCTCGTCTTCGAAGACCAGCCACGCCTGCCGCTGCGCCGCTACCGTTTTCCCGCCGGCCACGTCTCCCGCCGCCACGTGGTGATCGCGGCTTCGTCCCGCTCGACCGCACGGTGCTTCGGTACCTGCACCGACCAGCCGAGCCGGTACATGATGTTCGCCGTGCCGCGCAGCGTGTACCGGGTGCGGAACATCCGGGCGATCAGGTCCGACACCCGGGCCAGGGTCCACCGCTGATCACTACCGAAGCCGTGCGCCGCCGGCCCCTGCTCCAGGGCATCGGCCAGGCGCCGCCGCCGGCCCTCATCCAGGCGACACCGAGACCCACCAGGCCCCTTCGACGCCAGGGCCTGTTCACCGCCGGCCTGCCACCGTTTACGCCAGCCGTACACCGCGGTCTGCGACACCCGCAGACTGCGCGCGATCTCCGGCACCGACACATCCTGGGCGAACCACCCGGCCGCCTGCCTTCGTACCGCCTCACGCTTCGCCCGCCCCCGCGCGGACAACCCACCTCCATCGGGATATCTCATCACCCCGGCCTACAACGATCACCAACGAAGATCACGCCGAACGCCGACCCACAGTGGACGAACCTGGCCATTCAAGATCTGTAAGTGCGTACAGACGACCGTGGACCCTGGCGACCGAGGAGGCGCCGAAGGTGAGGTTGAGGCCCGTGAGCCTGGGTCCACAGCCACTGGAAAGAGCCTAAGCCTGGCCCGGCTAGCCATTGTGGCCCCGTCGCACGGCGCCACTGTCAGGGGAGCGGCCAGCGTCGTATACGGGGCGCAGCCGCATAGTTTTGTGCCCAGAGGGTGCGGGAGCGCTGGATCGGCGAGTGGCGCGAGCGAGGATAGGGATTTGTCGAGAGGTGTCCGTTAGTACGTCCGACCAGAGTCGCAAGCGCAGCAGAGTCTCCCCCTGCACGCTCGCGTTTGGGCAAGGGTGCCGACTGTCACAGCCCATCGTGTACGCGAGCTGGAATGCTCGGGGGATGAGCACGGCCGACATCTATCGGGCGTTCGCCGAGCGCGAGGCGCGCGGCGTGTCACCGGCGTACGAGCGGTTGTCGCGGGCGGTGGCGCGCGACCGGAAGCTGCTCGCGCTGCTCGACACGCTGCCACCGGCCAAGCGCCAGCCGAACCTGCTGTTCGGTGTGGTGCGGCTGGGCGGCGGGCCGGTGGACGACCCGGCGGCGTTCCGCGCGTACGTGCTGGCGCACTGGCCGGACGTGGCGGCGCAGATGCGGGTGCGGGCGACGCAGACGAACGAGGCCGGCCGTTGCGCGGTGCTGCTTCCGGTGCTCGCGGCGATGCCGCAGCCGCTGGCGTTGCTGGAGGTCGGCGCGTCCGCCGGGCTGTGCCTCTACCCGGACCGGTACGCCTACCGCTACGGCGACCGGCGGATCGGCGACGGCGAGCCGGTGCTCGACTGCGACCTGACCGGCATCGAGCCGCCGCAGCAGCGCCCGGAGGTGGTGTGGCGCGCAGGGCTCGACGTGAACCCGCTCGACGTCACCGACCCGGCCGACCTGGCCTGGCTGGACGCGCTGATCTGGCCGGAGCACCGGCACCGCCGGGACCGGCTGCGCGCCGCGGCGGCTGTCGCGGCGGCCGATCCGCCACTGCTGGTACGCGGTGACCTGGTGGACGACCTGCCGGGGCTGGCCGAACAGGCCCCGCCCAGGGCGACGCTCGTGGTGTTCCACAGTTCGGTGCTCTACCAGGTGCCGCCGCCACGCCGGGACGCCTTCACCGCGCTGGTGCGGACGCTGCCCGGACACTGGCTCGCCAACGAGGACCCGTCCGTGCTGCCGCACGCGACGCTACCGAAGCCGCCGGGCGACGGCTTCCACAACGTCCTCGCCCTCGACGGCCACCCGCTGGCCTGGACGAGAGGCCACGGCCAGGCGATCACCTGGCTCCCGACCCCGACCTGAGCGCGCGATCATGAGGTTGGCGGCGCGACACGCCGACAGGACGACCGCCAACCTCATGATCAACGAGAACTGGAGCGGGGCAGGGGGGCACTGCCACCTGCACCGGCTCGGCCTCGACATCAGCGGCGTCGACCTCTCACCCGGCATGGTGGCGGTGGCCCGGCGGACGTACCCGGATCTGCGCTTCGAGGTCGGCTCGCTGACCGAGCTGACCGCGCCGGACGGGTCGCTGGCCGGGCTGGTCTCCTGGTACTCGCTGATCCACCTGCCACCGGAACTGCTGCCCGAGGTGTTCGCCGGCTTCCACCGGGTGCTCGCCCCGGGTGGTCACCTGCTGCTGGCGGTGAAGGCCGGCGACCGGCTCGACCGCCGGGAGCAGGCATACGGCCACCCCGTCGGGTACGACGTCTACTGGCTGTCGCCGCAGCGGCTGGCCGCGCAGCTCGCGGCGGCCGGGTTCGCGGTGACGGCGACGACTGTCCGCGAACCGGCCGACGGCGAGCGGCAGCCCCAGGCGTTCCTGCTCGCGCACCGCTACTGAATCGGACGCGGCTTGACCGAGCCGCCGCCGACCTCGACGGGAAGCGGGCCGGCAGCAGGCGGTCAGGGCCGGCGCGGAGTCACCGAGATCTGCTCGGCGATCGCGACGACCTGGTCGACGGAGAGCCGCAGCGGCGCCTGCAGGTTGACCACTGCCCCGCCGGGCACCTCGGCCTGCAGGAACCAGAAATCCTCGGCGCGGATCAGATGGGCCTCCCGGCCGCCCACCGTGACCCTTCGCTCCTCCCGGGCTCCCGTCACGTTGAGCAGCAGGTCCGGGTCACGACGTGGAACCACCTGCACGGCGAGCGTCTCGTCGGGGGAGTCGCCCTGAAGGGTCAGGATGGTGTCGTCCTTGAACATGGCGACCCGCCAGCCGCGTGGCGCCAGCCGGACCCGTAGCGGCACCTGCTGCGGCTCGTCGACGAGGTGCTCGGCCAGCCGGAGTAGCGCCGCGTCGTCGGCGAACCTGCCGTGGCCGGTCAGCGACACCCACTGACCGGGCCTGCGTTCCCACGACATGTCGAGCCGGCGCGGTCCGCCGGGGTCCGGCTCCTCGTAGATTTCGGCCGGGCGGCCTGCGACGGTCACCGGACGCGACGTCGTCGCGATCCGTGCCGGTCGGCTGTCCCAGACGAAGAGGTAGACGTCGTCGGTGGCACTGCGGGACAGGTACACGGCGAGAAACTGGCCCGGAGCGTAGCTGTAGCGAGGTGGGTCCAGCGTCGCCGGCCGCGACCGCAGGGTCAGCGGAAACTCCGGGATCGTCGCAGCCACCAGGGTCAACGGCTCCGCCGATCGGTCGAGCGGACGTACCGCGAGGCCGATGCCCGCCCCGGCCACCACCGTGGCCCCGGCTGCCACCAGGAGCGTCCGCCGCCGCAGCGGCGGAACGGTCCGGCGTACGGATGCGGCGGCGAACTCGCCGGCGAGGCGGTCCTTCGCGAGGCGGAGCGTCTCGGTGGACGCTTCCGGGGCGTCCGGCCCGTGCGTACGTAGCAGGTTGATCTCGTTCATGTCGGCTCCTCGAGGGCGAGCGCGAGTCGGGTGAGTCGGCGGGCACGGTGCAGGCGGGAACGGACGGTGCCGAGCGGGATGTCGAGCACGGCGGCGATCTGCTCGTACGACAGGTCCGCCCACGCGGTGAGCAGCAACACGTCCCGGTCCCGCCGGTGCAGCGAGGCCAGCGCCAGGGCCAGGTCCCGGCGCAGGGCGCCGGCGTCCAGCCGGTCGATCGCGTCCTCGATCACCGGCGGTGCCACCTCGCCGGCGGCGAGCCGGGCCAGCGCGCGGTAGCGGCGTTCCTCGGTTCGCACGTGCCGGCGCACGAGGTTGGTGGCGATCCCGAAGAGCCACGGCCGTACGCCGACGTCCGAGGTGTATGACGCCCTCCGCCGGAATGCGACCAGGAAGGTCTCGGCCAGTAGGTCGTCCGCCGGCGGACCGATGCGGCGAGCCAGATAGCGGTGCACGGGGACGGCATGCCTGTCGAACAACGGCCCGAACCGCTCCGGTTCGGCAACGGACGCGCGGATCACGTCGTCGTCCGACGGCTCGTGGGGCGGCCCGACCCCGGGATGTTCCCGCTCGTGGGCCTCGGCCCGGCGCATCTTGTTCGTCACACCCGTTCATGCCCGGTCGGCGCGGACCGGTTCACGGCGCAACCGCATCCGGTCGTAGTGTCCCTCCCGGACGGCCGGCGCGACGGGAGGTGCCAGCGTGGGCACTCAGGGCGTCGCGCGAGGGTAAGGGGGCCACTCCGTAGACTTCAGCGGTGCGTGACGAGCTGGCGGGACGGCCCCTGACCGAACCGCACCCGTCGCGGCTGTCGCCGGATCATCCGGGGCGGGAACGCATCCTGGCCGCGCACGCGGCCGCCCTCGCCGCCGGGGAGGCCGGCTACCTGGACCCGGAGACCGGGCTGTTCGTGCTCAGCGCGGGCTTTCTCGCCCGGCGTGGCACGTGCTGCGGGCGAGGATGTCGGCACTGTCCGTACGTAACCGATTAGGGGCTTCCGTCCCCGCGCGGGCACGCCGTACGGTGTCCGACGGAACTCCGGCGGGTCGGACCCGCCGCCGACCGCGGAGGTCTCCCGTGCGTGCCCGAATCTGGCTGGCCGTTCCGGCCGTCCTGCTCGCCGCCGGCTGCGCCGAGGAGGCCCCGACGGTGGGCGTGCCGACGGATCCGCGCCCGCCGGTCGCGGTCGCGGCCGCGTCCTCGGGCGGTGCCTGCCGCCTGCTCGACTTCGCGGTGATCGCCGAGCACACCGGCGGCGAGTTCGACGTGGCCGCCGCCACCGAGCGGGGCGACACGCACACCTGCGTGGTGCGCGCGGCCGGTGCGGTGCTGCCGGAGCTGACGCTGTCGGTGACCGAGACGTCGATCGACGCGGCCACGTTCACCATCGACGTGCAGCCCAGCGGCGCCACGAAGATCACCAAGCTGGGTAAGGCCGGCTATCGGCGCACGCTGCCCAAGACCGCGAAGGCGGGCCCGGTCGCCGAGGTCGGCTGGCTGGCCACCGAGGGCCGGCTCGCCACGCTGCGCTGGACCGCCCCCACCGGCGCCGCCAAGGCGGAGGCGGACAAGACGGCCGGCAAGCTGGTCACGCTGGCCAAGGTGATCGACACCCGCCAGCTCTGACCAGACGATCGGGTCAGCGGGCCGCGACGAACACCCGGGACGCCACCTCGCGGGGCAGGCGTACGCGGTCGCCGGAGCGGTCGATGGAGACGCCGTCGCGTTCCTGCGCCACGGTCACCGTCGCGCCCGGGTCGACACCGGCGGCGTGCAACTGCCGGAGCACGTCCGAGTCGGTCTGCACGCTCTCGCAGATGCGGCGCACCACGACCTGGCCGGACAGGCCGGGGAAGGCCAGGTTGCGCTCGCTCTCACCGGCCTCGACCGGCGGCTGGCCGGGGTCGCCCAGCTCCTCCAGGCCCGGGATCGGGTTGCCGTACGGCGAGCGGGTGGGGCGGTTGAGCAGGTCGAAGACCCGCTTCTCCACCGCGTCACTCATCACGTGCTCCCACCGGCAGGCCTCTTCGTGGGCCTCCTCGTAGGGCATCCCGATCACGTTCACCAGCAGCAGCTCGGCCAGCCGGTGCTTGCGCATCACCGACACGGCGGTGGTGCGGCCGGCCGCCGTGAGGCTCAGGTGCCGGTCGCCCTCGACCGTGAGCAGGCCGTCCCGCTCCATCCGCGCGACGGTCTGGCTGACGGTCGGGCCGCTCTGCTTGAGCCGCTCGGCGATGCGCGCACGCAGCGGCGGCACACCCTCCTCCTCGAGTTCGAGGATGGTGCGCAGGTACATCTCGGTCGTGTCAACAAGGTCGTGCTTCACGTCAGCGGCCTCCCGGGCTCCGATGGTACCCGTTACCACCGACCATCGACGGCAGGCGAAGCCGGAGGTCGCGGCCCGGATGGTGTTGACTGGACCGCATGTCCGCCACCGCAGACCTGCTGGTCGAGCCCGACCGGCTCGCCGCCGAACTCGATCATGCCGATCCGCCGGCCCTGCTCGACGTCCGCTGGCGGCTCACCGGCCCGCCCGGCCGCGCGGACTACGCCGCAGGCCACCTGCCCGGAGCGGTCTTCGTCGACCTGGACACCGAGCTGTGCGGGCGACCCGGCGCCGCCGGCCGGCACCCGCTGCCGGACCCGGCGGCGTTGCAGGCCGCGCTGCGGGCGGCGGGCGTCCGCGCCGGTCACCCCGTTGTCGTGTACGACGGCGGCGACGGCATGTCCGCCGCCCGGGCCTGGTGGACGCTGC
Organism: Micromonospora sp. TSRI0369; assembly: GCF_001905625.1. Taxonomy (NCBI): domain Bacteria; kingdom Bacillati; phylum Actinomycetota; class Actinomycetes; order Micromonosporales; family Micromonosporaceae; genus Micromonospora; species Micromonospora sp. TSRI0369. Next base: position 173,443 of record NZ_LIVU01000006.1, on the reverse strand, counting down.
GCTGGGCGGGCCACCGGCAGGTGCGGGTGCTGCACGGCGGCTACCCGGCCTGGACGGCCGCCGGCCTGCCGGTCGACACCGGCGTACCCGCCCCGGCGCCGGGCGACGTGACGGTGGCGCCGGGCGCGCTGCCGGTGCTGGACGCCGCGCAGGCCGCCCGGCTCGCCGCCGCCGAGCCCGGGGTGCTGCTCGACGTACGGGCCGCGCCGCGCTACCTCGGCGAGCACGAGCCGGTCGACCCGGTCGCCGGGCACGTGCCGGGCGCCGTGAACCTGCCCGCGCCGGAGTACGTCACGCAGGGGCGGTTCCCGGACGCGGACGCGCTGCGGGAACGGTTCGCCGCCGCCGGGGTGGACGCGGGCGCGCCGGTCGGGGCGTACTGCGGCTCCGGGGTGACGGCCGCGCAGGCGGTGCTGGCGCTGCACCTGGCCGGCCGCTCGGACGCCGCGTTGTACGTCGGCTCGTGGAGCGAGTGGGTGGCCGACCCGGACCGTCCGGTCGCCACCGGCGGCACGTCCGGCCGGTGAGCGTACGTCAGGTGGGCGCACCCCGGCCCACGTGCGACGATGGCCGCATGGCCGACGACACGGTGGTGGTGTGGGACGAGGCTCTCCTCACCTACGACATGGGCGACCATCCGCTCGACCCGGTCCGGGTCGAGCTGACCATGGCGCTCGCCCGCGAGCTGGGCGTGCTGGACCGGCCCGGCGTGCGGCTGGTCAAGCCCGAGCCGGCTGACGACGCGCTGCTCACCCGCGTACACGATCCGGCCTATCTGGACGCGGTGCGGGCCGCGCCGCGCGACCCGCTGTTCGCCGGGTTCGGCCTGGGCACGTCGGACAATCCGGTGTTCGACGGCATGCACGAGGCGAGCGCGCTGATCGCCGGCGCCACTGTGGCCGCCGCCGAGGCGGTCTGGCGCGGCGAGGCGCGCCGCGCGGTGAACGTGGCCGGCGGGCTGCACCACGCCATGCCCGCCCGCGCCGCCGGCTTCTGCGTCTACAACGACCCGGCGGTGGCGATCGCCCGCCTGCTCGACCTCGGCGCGCAGCGGATCGCGTACGTGGACGTGGACGTGCACCACGGCGACGGCGTGCAGGAGATCTTCTACCGCGACCCGCGGGTGCTCACCATCAGCCTGCACGAGACGCCGCTCGCGCTGTTCCCCGGCACCGGCTTCCCGGACGAGACCGGCGGCCCGGGCGCGGAGGGCACCGCCGTCAACGTGCCGCTGCCGCCCGGGGTCGGCGACGCCGGCTGGCAGCGCGCGTTCCACGCGGTCGTGCCGTCGGTGCTGCGCGCGTACCGGCCGCAGGTGCTTGTCACCCAGTGCGGCGCCGACGGGCACCGCAAGGATCCGCTGGCCGACCTGCACCTGTCGGTGGACGGGCAACGGGCCACCTACCGCACGCTGCGGGCGCTCGCCGACGAACTGTGCGACGGGCGCTGGATCGCCACCGGCGGCGGCGGGTACGCGCTCGTCGAGGTGGTGCCCCGGGCCTGGACGCACCTGCTCGCGACCGCCACCGGTGAGCCGATCGACCCGGCCACGCTCACCCCGCCGGGCTGGCGGGACCTGGCCGCGCGGCGGCGACCCGGGCACGAGGTGCCGCTGCGGATGACCGACGACGTCGACCCGTCGTACCTGCCGTGGCAGCCCAGCGGCGAGCCGAACGCGGTGGACCGGGCCGTCGCGGCCACCCGCAAGGCGGTCTTCCCGCTGCTCGGGCTCGACCCGCACGACCCGCGCGACTGAGCCGGCGGCAGGGGAGGACCGACCGGTGACCACCGTCGAACAACCGGTGGACGTGCTGCTCAGCGACGGCACGACCGTCCAGCTGCGACAGATCCGTCCCGAGGACGCGCCCGAGATCGTGGCCATGCATGGCCGCTTCTCCGAGCGCACCCGCTACCTGCGCTACTTCTCGCCGTACCCGCGCATTCCGGAACGCGACCTGAAGCGTTTCGTCAACGTCGACCACCGCGACCGCGAGGCGTTCGTGGTGCTCGCCGGCGAGCGGATCGTCGCCGTCGGCCGGTACGAGCGCCTCGGCCCCGCCTCGCCGGAGGCCGAGGTGGCGTTCGTGGTCGAGGACGCCTACCAGGGCCGGGGCATCGGCTCGGTGCTGCTGGAGCACCTGGCCGACGCGGCCGGGCGCAACGGCATCGTGCACTTCGTCGCGGAGGTGCTGCCCGCGAACGGCACCATGCTGCGGGTCTTCGCCGACTTCGGCTACCAGGTCCAGCGCCAGTACGCCGACGGCGTGGTGCACCTGACCTTCCCGATCGCGCCGACCGAGGCGACCCTTGAGGTGCAGCGCGGCCGGGAGCACCGCACCGAGGCCCGCTCGATCGCCCGGCTGCTCGCCCCGCGCGGCATCGCCGTCTACGGCGCCAGCACCACCGGCCAGGGCGTCGGCGCGGCGCTGCTCGGGCACCTGCGCGACGGCGGGTTCACCGGCGCGATCGTGCCGGTGCACCCGAGCGCGGCGACAGTGGCGGGGCTGCCCGCGTACCCGTCGGCGGCCGACGCCGGCCAGGACGTCGACCTGGCCGTGGTGGCGGTCCCGCCGGACGCGGTGACCGACGTGGTCCGCGACGCCGCACGCGCGGGCGCGCACGGGCTGGTGGTGATCTCGGCCGGGTTCGCCGAGTCCGGGCCGGCCGGTGCGGCGGCGCAGCGCGCGCTGGTCCGCGCCGCGCACCTGGCCGGCATGCGGGTGGTCGGACCGAACTGCCTCGGCGTCGCCAACACCGACCCGGCGGTACGCCTCAACGCCACGCTCGCCCCGGTGCTGCCCGCGGCGGGCCGGGTCGGCGTGTTCAGCCAGTCCGGCGCGTTCGGGGTGGCGCTGCTCGCCAAGGCGTCCCGCCGTGGGCTCGGCCTGTCCAGCTTCGTGTCGGCCGGCAACCGGGCCGACGTGTCCGGCAACGACCTGCTCCAGTACTGGCAGGACGATCCGGCCACCGACGTCATCACGCTCTACCTGGAGACGTTCGGCAACCCGCGCAAGTTCGCCCGGCTGGCCCGGCGCATCGGCCGCAGCAAGCCGGTGGTGGCGCTCGCCTCGCTGGCCCGGCCGCCGGGCGTGGGGGAGGCGCCCGCGCTGGACGCGGCTGCGGTGAGCGCGTTGTTCGCCCAGTCCGGCGTGATCCGGGTGGACACCGTGTCCGAGCTGCTCGACGTCGGTGTGCTGCTGGCCCACCAGCCGTTGCCCGCCGGGCGGCGGGTCGCGGTGGTGGGCAACTCCTCGGCGCTGACCGGGCTGGCCGCGACCGCCTGCGCGGCGCAGGGACTGACAGTTGCCGACGGCTACCCGCAGGACGTCGGTCCGAGCGCCGGTGCCGCCGCTTACGCCGCCGCGCTCGGTGACGCGGTCGCCGACGAGCGGGTGGACGGCGTGGTGGCGGTGTTCGCGCCGCCGCTGCCGGGGCAGCTCGCCGACCCGGTGGCCGACTTCGCGTCGGCGCTGCCCGACGCGCGGGTCACCGGCAAGCCGGTGGTGGCGACGTTCCTCGCCGGACTGGTGCCGGCCGGGGTGCCCGCGTACCCGAGCGTCGAGGAGGCGGTGCGCGCGCTGGGCCGGGTCACCGCGTACGCAGACTGGCTCCGGCGGCCGCCCGGCGTGCTGCCGGAACTGGCCGACGTGGACCGGGCGGCCGGGCACGCCGCGCTGCGCCCCGACGGGGCCGACGCGGCGGCGTTGCTGCGCGCGTACGGGATCGACGTGGTGGACTCGGTGCCGGCCCGCTCGGCCGAGGAAGCGGCGGCGGTGGGGGAGCGGCTCGGCTGGCCGGTGGCGCTCAAGGCCGCCGCCCCCGGGCTGAGGCACCGCCTCGACCTCGGCGCGGTACGCCTCGACCTGGCCGACGCCGCCGCGCTGCGCCGCGCGTACGCCGAGATGGCGCCGGTGTTCGGCGCGGAGGTGCTGGTCCAGCCGATGGTCGCGCCCGGCGTGGCGTGCGTGGTGGAGCTGGTCGAGGATCCGGCGTTCGGGCCGGTGGTCGGGTTCGGGCTCGGCGGCGTGGCGACCGAGCTGCTCGGCGACCGGGCCTGGCGGGCGGTGCCGCTGACCGACCGGGACGCCGCCGAGCTGGTCGACGAGCCCCGGGCCGCGCCGCTGCTGCACGGGCACCGGGGCGCCGCACCGGTGGACCGGGCGGCCCTGGTCGACCTGCTGGTGCGGGTCGGGCGGCTCGCCGACGAGCAGCCGCGGGTGCGGTCGCTCACGCTCAACCCGGTGCTGGCCCGGCCGGACGGCATCTCGGTGCTGCACGCCACCATCCGCACCGGGGCGGAGGTCGCCCGCCCCGACACCGGCCCCCGCCGCTTGTAAGGAAGGGCCCCTTCTTAACGCCTCAGGTAGAGAAAGGGCCCCTTCTTAACAGCGCCCAGCCGCCCGCGTGCGCCGCAGCGCGCCGCAGCGCCCCGGCCGCGCGCGCCGCAGCGCTCAGCCGCGGGCGGAGATCTGCTGCACCGCCCACTCGTTGCCGTCCGGGTCGCGGAGGAAGACGAAGCCGACGTTGTCCAGCGGATGCGGCACCGGACGCGGGTTCTGGCCGAGCACCTGGATCTCGCTCACGTCGACGCCCCGCTCGACCAGCTCGGCGTGCGCCCGTTCCAGGTCGGCGACGACGAGTTGCAGGCCCTTGAGTGAGCCCGGCGGCATCTCCGGTACGACGCCCCGGCCGAGCACTATCGAGCAGCCGGAGCCCGGGGGTGTGAGTTGGACGATCCGCCCCGCGCCGCCCAGATCCGTGTCGTGGTCGACGGCGAAGCCGAGCCGTTCGGAGTAGAACTCCTTGGCCCGGTCCACGTCGGAGACCGGTACGACTACCACTTCCAGCGTCCAGTTCACGATGTCGCTCCTGTCTTCGCAACGGTGTGCAGCACGGCGGTGAGCCGGTCGAACGCCTCGCTCACGCCGCGGGTCATCGGGTAGCGCAGGACCGTGTCGCGGCCCTGCGTGGTGGCGTACCGCAGGTGGGTGACGACTGTGGTCCGGCTCGCCGAGCCGGTGAAGTCGTGGCGCACGAGCGTCTCGCCCGGGTAGGACTGGTCGTCGAAGAGTTCGGTGCAGACCAGGCGCGCCGGCACGTCGACCTCCCGGTACGTGCCGCCCTGAGCCATCAGGTCGCCGTCCGGTCCGCGGGAGACGAACCGCCAGCGTCCGCCCACCCGCAGGTCCACCTCGCACTCGACGAGGTGCCAGCCGCGCGCGCCCCACCAGCGCATCAGCAGCTCGGGGCGGGTGAAGGCGGCGAACACGAGGTGCCGGGGTGCGGCGAAGTCGCGGCTGAGCCGGATCTCCCGGTCGCCGTGCAGGGTCACGGCCAGGCCGTTCACCGCTGCTCCCCGGCGGTCAGTTCGGCGAGCACCTCGTCCAGGCGCGCGTAGCTCTCGGCCCAGTAGTCCCGGTAGTCCGCCAGCCACGCGACGGCCTCCCGTAGCGGCCGGGCGTCGAGCCGGCAGGGGCGGCGCTGCGCGTCCCGGCCCCTGGTGACCAGGCCGGCGCGTTCGAGCACCTTGAGGTGCTTGGAGACGGCCGGCTGGCTCATCGCGAACGGCTCGGCCAGCTCGGTGACTGTGGCCTCGCCGGCGGCGAGCCGGGCGAGGATGGCCCGCCGGGTGGGGTCGGCGAGCGCGGCGAAGGTGGCGTCGAGCAGATCCGGGGGCACGTTCATAACCTCCTGGTTGTGTAACCAGTCGGTTCTATACGGCCGGGAGCGCCCAGGTCAAGCGCGACAGGCCCCGGCGAACCGCCGGGGCCTGTCGAGGTAGGGGTGGATCAGCAGGCGTACGCCTCCAGCCGGTTCGCCCGCTCCGGGTCGCGCAGCTTCAGCAGCGTCACCTTCTCGATCTGCCGGATCCGCTCCCGGGACAGCCCGAACTCGCGGCCCACCTCGTCCAGCGTGCGCTGCCGGCCGTCGTCCAGGCCGAAGCGCAGCCGGATCACCGCCTGCTCCCGCTGGGACAGCGTGGCCAGCACGATGCGGACCTCGTTGCGCAGCTCGCCGTTGGTGGCGGCGTCACCGGGCTCGGTACGCGGGTCGACAGCGGCGACGAAGTCGCCGAGCGCGCTCTCGCCGTCCTCGCCGACGGCCTGGTCCAGGCTGACCGGCTCCCGGTCGTAGGAGATCAGCTCGATCACCTGGAACTCGGGGATCTCCAGCGCCTTGGCCACCTCGCTCACTGTGGGCTCGCGGCCCAGCGACACCGACAGCTCGCGGCGCACCCGGACCATCCGGTTGACCTGCTCGACCATGTGCACGGGGATGCGGATGGTGCGGGCCTGGTCGGCCATGGCGCGGGTGATGGCCTGGCGGATCCACCAGGTGGCGTAGGTGGAGAACTTGTAGCCCTTGGTGTAGTCGAACTTCTCGACGGCGCGGATGAGGCCGAGGTTGCCTTCCTGGATGAGGTCGAGGAAGGCCATGCCGCGGCCGGTGTAGCGCTTGGCGATGCTCACCACCAGCCGCAGGTTCGCCTCCAGCAGGTGGTTCTTGGCGGCGCGGCCCTCGGCCGCGATCAGCGCCAGGTCCGCGCGCAGCTCGGCGGAGACGGGGGTGCAGGTGGCCAGCTTCTCCTCGGCGAAGAGGCCGGCCTCGATCCGCTTGCTCAGCTCGACCTCCTGCGCCGCGGTGAGCAGCTTGGTGCGGCCGATGCCGTTCAGGTACGCCCGGACCAGGTCGGTGGAGACGCCGCGCTCGTCGGTGGCGTCGAGGTCCGTGAGGGTGACGTCCATGTCCTGGTGCTCGATCATCTGCTGGGTCATCTCTGTTCTCCCCGTGTCCGACGTGCCTACCGGTCCCGTGCCGCCCACGCGGTGGTGGCCGATGACAAACAGCTTGGCGGTCGGGGCGTGAGACGGGAGTGAGGCGATCGGGGAACCGACAGGAATCCGGTGTGGAATCCGGCCTCTGCTTGCCCGGCGCGGTTACCGTGCCAGCGACCGGCCGTCGGGGCCGGACCCGGAACTGACGATCGGAGAACGTGGTGGTCTTCAAGCGGCTCATGCAGGCGATGGGTGTGGGCGGACCGTCGGTGGAGACGGTGCTGGCCAATCCGAACTGTCGCCCGGGCGGCGTCCTGGAGGGCCGGATCCAGGTGGTCGGCGGCGACCACCCGGTGGACGTCAGCTACGTCGCGCTCGGTCTGGTCACCCGGGTCGAGGTGGAGAGCTCCGACTCCGAGTACGACGTCAACCAGGAGTTCGGCCGGGCCCAGATGACCGGCCCGTTCCGGCTGGAGCCGGGGCAGCGTCACGACGTGCCGTTCCGCTACCAGGTGCCCTGGGAGACGCCGCTCACCGACCTGTACGGCCAGCACCTGCACGGCATGACGATGGGCCTGCGTACCGAGCTGGAGGTGGCCCGGGCGGTGGACAAGGGCGACATGGACGCGGTGTCGGTGCACCCGCTGCCCGCCCACGAGCGGCTGCTGGAGGCGCTGCTGCGGCTGGGCTTCCGCTTCGCGCGCGCCGACGTCGAGCGGGGGCACATCTACGGCGTACGCCAGCAGCTGCCCTTCTACCAGGAGATCGAGTTCTACCCGGCGCCGCAGTACGCGGGCGCGATGAACCAGCTGGAGGTCACCTTCGTCACCGACCCGCAGCAGGTGCACGTGGTGCTGGAACTGGACAAGCGGGGCGGCCTGTTCACCGAGGGCCGCGACGCGTTCGGCCGGTTCACCGTGGACCACGCCACGGCGGACCGTACCGACTGGGCCGCCCAGCTCGACGGCTGGCTGCGGCAGTCGCTGTCCCGCCGGGGGCTGTTCTCCTAGTCCGCCTCAGAGGTCGAGCACGAGGGTCCGGGGACCGACGTTGACGCTCTCCACGAGCATGTGGGCGCGGAAGCGGCCGGTCTCCACCTTCGCGCCCCGGGCGCGCAACTGCTCGACCACGGCGTCCACCAGGGGTTCGGCCACCTCGGCGGGCGCCGCGGCGGTCCAGCTCGGCCGCCGGCCCTTGCGCGCGTCGCCGTAGAGCGTGAACTGGCTGACCACCAGCAGCGGCGCGCCGACGTCGGCGGCGCTGCGCTCGTCGTCGAGGATGCGCAGCTCGTGCAGCTTGCGGGCCATCGTGGCGGCCACCTGCGGGGTGTCGGTGTGGGTGACGCCGAGCAGCACCAGCAGGCCGTCGGTGATCTCACCGGTCACCTCGTCGTCGACTGTCACCCGGGCCCGGCCGACCGTCTGCACCACCGCCCGCATCAGCCGGTCACCGGCTCGACGATGCCGCGCTCGACCAGGTGCGCCACGATCGGCCCGGCCGCCTCGGCCAGCTCGTCCGGCGTCACGTCGTGCGCGGCGGCCAGCAGGGCGAGCTGGTCGCGCAGCGGCAGCCGGCCGTCGGCGCCGCCGACCAGGGCGAGTACCAGCGGGTCGATCTCCTCCGACCAGCGCAGCCCGCGCGGCATGGCCAGGACCTGCCGGTCCACCGCCCAGCCGTCGTCGCCCATGGTGGCCTCCTGCCGCAGCTGGAGCCCTTCGGCGGCGCGGTAGCGGGCGGCGAGCAGGCCCTCGGTGTCCCGGGCGCGCAGCCAGTCCTGGCGGGTGAACCACTCGCCGATCCGGTCGCCGAGCGGCGGCTCGACCCGCTGGCGCAGGTCCTCCACCCGAACGATCGGCTGCTCGTGGCCGGAGCGGCGCAGCGAGACGATGCCGAAGCCGATCGCCTCCACCTTGTGCGCGTCGAACCAGTCCAGCCAGGACGCCATCCGCTGCGGGTCGGCGCTCTCGCCGACGTCGGTCAGCCAGAGGTTCACGTACGCCATCGGGTCGGCCACCTCGCGCTGGATGACCCAGGCGTCCAGGCCGGTGCCGGCGAACCAGCCGGTGACCCGCTCGGCCCAGTCCTCGCCGGTGACGTGCACCCAGTTCGCCAGGTACTGCATGGTGCCGCCCTCGGTGAGCAGGTCCGGCGCGGCGGCGGCCAGCTCCGCGCCGATCGCGTCGCCGACCCGCCCGGAGTCGCGGTAGACGTGCGTGGTGGTGCCCGGTCCGACCACGAACGGCGGGTTGCTGACCACCAGGTCGAAGCGGCGCCCGGCCACCGGGGCGACCATGTCCCCGCGCAGCAGTTCCCAGTCCTGGCCGTTGAGGGCGGCGGTGGTGGCGGCGAAGCGCAGCGCCCGTTCGGAGACGTCGGTGGCGGTGACCCGCCGGGCGTGGGTGCCCAGGTGCAGCGCCTGCACGCCGGAGCCGGTGCCGAGGTCGAGCGCGGTGTCCACGACCGGGCGTACGGCCGCCGAGATCAGCGTCTGGGTGGCGCCGCCGATGCCCAGCACGTGCTCGGCGTGCAGTGGACGGCCGGGCCGGGCGCTGGCGGGCACGTCGGCGAGCACCCACCAGTCGTCGCCGTACGGCTCCAGGTCGACCCCGGCGCGCAGGCCGTCGCCGTGCCGCTCGACGATGCCCCCGGCGAGCGCCTCGTCCACCGTCAGCGGGGCCAGCGCGGCGGCCACCGCCGCCTCCGGCTCGGTCTGGTCGCAGATGAAGACGCGGATCAGCGTGGCCAGCCGGTCCCGGTCCTCGGTGGCGCGCAGCGCGGCCCGGTGGTCGTTGCGGGCCACCCCGCCGGTGGCCTGCGCGCCGAGGCGGTCGGCGATCCCGTTGGCGGTGAAGGGGGCAAGCGTGAGCGCGGTGCGCAGCGCGTCGACCCCGGCGGGGGAGAGCAGCATGTCGTGACGGTTCACGTGCTCATCCTGCCTCGGGCGTCGTCCGCCGTGACGCGCACCCGCCGATCCATAACGTGGACCGCATCTATCGGCAGCTATCTCTTTTATGTGTGTCGATCTATGGCTAGCATTCCTGCCAACATCCGTCGATGGGGTGATCCGGGCACAAACCGGGCCGCCCCGGTAGGGAGTCCAGACGATGCCCGACGTGTCCCTTCCCCGGCGGCGCGCGCTGCGTGCGCTCGCCGTCACGGCCGCCGCCGCGGCCTTCGCCGCCGCCGCCTCCACGCCCGCTCTCGCCGCGCCCACCGGGGAGGTCCGGTACGCCGGTGCCGCCGACGCCGTCAGCGGCAGCTACGTGGTCGTGCTCAAGGGCGACGCGGTCGGCACCGCGAACACCCTCGCCGCCCGTACCGCCGTGCCGGACCGGGCCGCCGGCCTGGCCAAGCGCTACGGCGGCAACGTCGGCACGGTGTGGAGCTCCGCCCTCACCGGCTACAGCGCGAAGATGACCGCCGCCCAGGCGCGCCGGCTCGCGGCCGACCCGGCCGTCGCGTACGTCGAGCAGGACCGCGTCATGACCACCCAGGGCACCCAGACCGGGGCCACCTGGGGCCTGGACCGGATCGACCAGCGCAACCTGCCGCTGAACAGCACCTTCACCTACCCGAACACCGCCAGCAACGTGCGCGCCTACATCATCGACACGGGCATCCGCACCACGCACAGCGACTTCGGCGGCCGGGCCACCTGGGGCACCAACACGGTCGACACCAACAACACCGACTGCAACGGCCACGGCACCCACGTCGCCGGCACGGTCGGCGGCACCAAGTACGGCGTGGCCAAGAGCGTGCGCCTGGTCGCCGTCAAGGTGCTCAACTGCTCCGGCAGCGGCACCACCGCCGGTGTGATCAGCGGCGTCAACTGGGTCACCTCGAACGCGGTGAAGCCGGCCGTGGCCAACATGAGCCTCGGCGGTGGCGCCAGCACCACGCTGGACAACGCGGTGGCCAACTCGATCAACTCCGGCATCACGTACGCGCTCGCGGCCGGCAACTCCAGCGCCAACGCGTGCAACTCGTCGCCGGCCCGGGTCGCCGCGGCGATCACGGTGGGCGCCACCACCAGCACCGACGCCCGTGCCTCCTACTCCAACTACGGCTCCTGCGTGGACATCTTCGCCCCGGGCTCGTCGATCACCTCGGCGTGGCGGACCAGCGACACCGCCACCAACTCGATCAGCGGCACCTCGATGGCGTCCCCGCACGTGGCCGGCGCGGCGGCGCTCGTGCTGTCCGCGAACACCTCCTACACCCCGGCTCAGGTGGCCAGCTACCTGACCAGCAACGCCACCACCGGCAAGGTGACCAGCCCGGGCTCGGGCTCGCCGAACCGGCTGCTCTTCGTCGTCAACTGACGACACGGGTGACCTGACCCAACAGTGGGCCGCGGCCCGGTGGACCTCCCAGGGGTCCGCCGGGCCGCGGCACGTCGTCGGGGAGTCGGCACCCCCGACCGCCGGGCGGGACGGCACTATGGTCCTTATGACGCTCTCCCTGCCCATCGACCCGCAGGCCAACGAGCTGCTGGCGCGCAGCCCGCTGGCCCTGCTCCTCGGCATGGTGCTCGACCAGCAGGTGCCGATGGAGAAGGCGTTCTCCTCCCCGTACGTGCTGGCGCAGCGGCTCGGCCACGAGCCGGACGCCGCCGAACTGGCCGGGTACGACCCGGAGGCGCTCGTGGAGCTCTTCGCCCGGCCGCCGGCGCTGCACCGCTTCCCGAAGGCGATGGCGGCCCGCGTGCAGGAGGTGTGTCGGACGCTCGTCGAGCGGTACGACGGCGACCCGGCCCGGCTCTGGTCGGACGTGGCCGACGGGCGGGAGCTGTTGCGCCGGGTCGGCGAGCTGCCCGGGTTCGGCCGGCAGAAGGCGCAGATCTTCGTCGCGCTGCTCGGGAAGCGGTTCGGGATCACGCCGGACGGCTGGCGTGAGGCGGCCGGCGGCTACGGCGACGCGGACGCCCACCGGTCGGTGGCGGACGTGACCGATCCGGAGTCGCTGCGCCGGGTACGCGAGTTCAAGCAGCGGATGAAGGCGGAGGCGAAGGCCGCGAAGGGCTGATCCGCGGCCCACCGCCGCAACCGGCCCGCCGCCCCTGTCGTTTGTTGCCAGGACGGGGGACGGGGGCGACGATGGCCGAGCAGCGGGGTGGTGCGCTGCTGCGTACCGCGTCCAGCCCCGGCCGGGCCACCTTCCTGGAGCTCTTCTTCGACCTGGTCTTCGTGTTCGCGCTGACCCGGGTCTCGCAGCGCCTGATCGACGGCATCAACGGCTCGGCCGGTGCGGTGGCCGCCGACGTGGGCAAGACCCTGCTGCTGTTCATGGTGCTGTGGCAGGTCTGGACGATCACCACCTGGGTCACCAGCCGCTACGAGCCGGAGCGCGTCGTCATCCAGGCGGTGGTGGTCGGCACCATGTTCGGCAGCCTGGTGCTGGGCGTGACGCTGCCCCGCGCCCTGGAGGAGCGGGCGTTGCCGTTCGCGCTGGCGTACGTGGTGGTGATGGTCGGCCGGCCGCTGGTGATCGCGGTGGCGTTGCGCGGGCACCCGCGCCGCCTGGTCCCGGTGCGGCTGGCCGCCTGGGCGGCGGCCAGCGCCCCGCTGTGGCTCGCCGGCGCGCTGATGCCCGGCCCGCGCCTGGCGCTCTGGGTCGTCGCGCTGGCGGTGGACCACCTCGGCACGCTCCTGGGCTGGCCGCTGCCGGGACTCGGGGCGTCGCGCCTCCGGCAGTGGCGCGTGACCGGGGAGCACCTCGCCGAGCGCTACCAGCAGATCTTCCTCATCGCGCTGGGCGAGTCGATCCTGGTGATCGGCGTGACCTACAGCGGGAAGGAGTTCTCCGGCGAGGCGGCCGCGGCGTTCGCGATCTCGTTCCTGATCACCGCGTTGCTCTGGCGCATCTACTTCCACCGGGCCGGTCACCTGCTGGCCGAGGCGCTGCGGACGGCCGGCACGCCGGGACGGCTGGCCGAGTCCGCGGCGCAGACCCATCTGTTCATGGTGCTCGGCGTGCTCAGCGCGGCGGCCGGTTACGAGCTGGTCATCGCGCACCCGTTCGACCCGTCCCGGCCGAACTGGCTGGTCTTCGTGGTGGGCGGCCCGGCGCTCTTCCTGGCCGCCCGCTCCCGGTTCGAGTACGAGATCTTCGGCCGGGTGTCCCGCTCCCGGCTGGCCGGGCTGCTGGCCCTGGTGCTGCTCCTGCCCGCGTTCGCGACCATGCCGGCGATGCTGGCGCTCGGCGCGGTGGCCGTCGTGCTGGCGCTCGTCGCGTTCGCCGACGCCCGCCGGGCCTGGCACCGCCCACCGGAGCACTCCGCCTCGCCGATCGGCCGGGAGACGCTCGGCGAGGCCGGCCCTGAGGCGTGAGCCGTCAGGCGGCGGTCGGGCGGGACAGCGACGCCAGCGCGCGGCGCACGTCGGCCAGCGAGACGGTGGCCGAGTCGTCCAGGTCGGCCAGGCCGGCCTCGATCCACTGCCGCATCAGCGTGGTCACTCCGATGCCGCGCGCGTCGGCGGCGGCGCGGACCCGCTCGTACGTCTCCAGCGGCAGCCGGACCGACCGGCTCACCATCGGCACGTCGGTGTCGGGGGTGGGCAGTTGCGCCGGTGACGTCTCGTCGATCAGGTCGGCGAACGTGTCGCCCCCGGCGTGGAACCGCTTGGTCGCCTCGTCACGGTGCATCGTGACCGCCTCCTCGTCGGCGTGAGTTCCGCACCGCCTCGTCGTAGCGCTTGGCCTCGACGTCGCTCAGTTCGCGGGCGGAGAGGATGTCCCAGTCGTTGTCGGTGCCCTCGGCCTCGGCCAGCAGCACGGCGAGCCGCCGGCCCCGGTGGTCGGTCGCGTAGACCACCATCACGTCGTCACCGAGGTGCCGGATGACCCGGTGCCTGCTGTGCAGGGCCTCCCAGACTTCCCCGGGTGTGACGTCGTAGACCCGCAGGTTCGCCAGCGCCTCGTCGGTGAAGCTGAACCGGTTGGCCACCGCCGCAGCGTACCACGCACGTAACACGCGACCGGTCGTCACGAATTTCGCCGATCATCCGTCCGGAGTGACAGGATGAGGCGTATCCCCTCGTAGGAGGTCCGTGGTGAAGCGTCAGGCGTACCAGCCGATCCTGATCACCGACGCCCCGCGCAGCCAGGACGACCAGCTCAACAGCCGGCAGAAGCGTTACGTGCTGATGATGGCCATCCGGGTCGCGTGCCTGGTGGCGGGCGCGATCCTGGTCGGCGCGAAGGCACCGCTGCTCTGGCTCTGGCTGCCGTTGTGCGCGCTCGGCATGGTGCTCGTGCCCTGGCTCGCCGTGCTGCTCGCCAACGACCGGCCGCCCAAGGAGGAGCACCGGCTGGCGCACCGGTTCCAGAACCGCCGCCGCGAGGAGCCCGCGCCCACTGCGCTGACCACGCAGGAGAACCCGCACAAGATCATCGACGCCGAGCCCTGACCGGCCCGGGCGAATCACCGCCCGGACCGGCCACCCTCGGATCAGGGGGTGGGGCGGGCGCCCACCGTCGTCACTGCGAGCGCGCCCAGGTCGCCGGCGCGGGCCAGCGCGGCGCGCGGATCGGCGCCGGCCAGCCACGCGGTGAGCAGGCCGGCCGCGAACGCGTCACCGGCCCCGGTCACGTCCACCACGTCCACCCCCGGCGCAGGGGCGAACTCCACCACGCCGCCGCGCTCCACCCAGACCGCGCCGGCCGCGCCCTGCTTGACCACCACCCGGTGCGCCACCGCCGTGAGCGCCCGGGCCTGCGCCGCCGGGTCCAGCCCGCCGGCCAGCACCGTCGCCTCGTCCGTGTTGACGAGCAGCAGGTCGACGTCGCGTACCCAGGTCAGGAACGCCCCGCCCACGCGCCGCAGCGGCGCCGCGGACGCCGCGTCGACGCTGACGGTCAGCCCGCGCGCGCGGGCCGTGGCCAGCGCGCGCAGGCCGGCGCCGCGCGACCCCACGTCCAACAGGGTGTACGCGGACAGGTGCAGATGCCCGGCGTCGGGCGCCGCGGCCAGCGCCGCGTCCACGTGCGCGGCGGTCAGCCGCAGGTTCGCGCCCCGCTGGCTGACCATGGTCCGCTCCCCGTCGTGGGTGAGCACGATGACGGTGCCGGTCGGGTAGCCCTCGTGCCGCTCCACCGCGCAGTCCACACCGATGCGGGTCAGCTCGTCCACCCGCTCCCGGCCGGTCTCGTCGTCGCCGACGGCGGCCACCAGCGTCACCGCCGCGCCCTGCCCGGCGAGCCAGGCCGCGGTGTTGGCCGCCTGCCCGCCGCCGCTGAACCGGATCCCGGCCGCGGTGTCCGAGCCGGTGGCGAGCGGCCCGGACAGGACCGCGAGCACGTCGGTGATGACGTCGCCGACGACGAATATCCGCGGCGTGGTGCTCATGCGGTGCGACGGGTCGCCGCGGCGACCGCGATCCGGGCCGCGAGGTCGGCGTTGCGCAGGATGATCCGGACGTTCACGGTCAGGCTGGCGCCCTCGGTGGCGGCGTGGAAGTGCGACAGCAGGAACGGGGTGACCGCCTTGCCGGTGATCCCCTCCCGGGCCAGCGCGGCCAGCCCTTCGGCGAGCGTGCGGTCGTGCAGCGCCGGGTCGAGCTGCTCGTCGGCGGGCAGCGGGTTGGCCACCACCAGGCCGCCGTGGTGCACACCGTGCGCCGCGCGGGCGGCCAGCACGTCCGCCACCTGCTCCGGCGACTCGACCGACCAGTCCAGGTCGAAGCCGGCGTCGGTGAGGTAGAAGCCGGGGAACCGGCGGGTGCGGTAGCCGACCACACCCACCCCGAGCGTCTCCAGCCGTTCCAGCGTGGCGCCCACGTCGAGGATCGACTTCACCCCGGCGCAGACCACCGCGATCGGGGTCCGGGCCAGCGTGACCAGGTCGGCCGACTCGTCGAACGTCTGCGCCGCCTCCCGGTGCACGCCGCCGAGCCCGCCGGTGGCGAACACGCCGATCCCGGCCGCCGCCGCTACCGCGCTGGTGGCCGCGACGGTGGTGGCGCCGTCCGCGCCGGTGGCCGCCGCCGGGGCCAGGTCGCGGACCGAGAGCTTGCTCACGCCGTCGACTGTGGCGAGGCGGGTGAGCTGGGCGTCGTCCAGCCCGACCCGCAGTTCGCCGGCGACCATGCCGATGGTGGCCGGCACCGCCCCCGCGTCCCGTACCGCCTGCTCGATCTCGCGCGCCACGCGCAGATTGTCCGGCCGGGGCAGCCCGTGCGAGACGATCGTGCTCTCCAACGCCACGACCGGGCGGCCGTCGCGCAGGGCGTCGGCCACCTCACTACCGAGACTGATGTGAAAGTTGGTCACGTCGGCTACCGTACGGGCCGCTCCCGCCCGGGGCCCAGGTGGACCAGGACGGACCGACCTGCAAAACTGGAACGCCGGAGGTGGAGTCGTGAGCACAGAGGTTCTCGAGCGTCCCGAGCTGAAGGACGCGGACACTGGTCCGGAGATGTTCCACTACGTCCGCAAGGAGAAGATCGCCGAGAGTGCCGTCATGGGCACCTTCGTGGTCGCGCTCTGCGGCGAGACGTTCCCGGTCACCAAGGCGGCCAAGCCGGGCTCCCCGGTCTGCCCGAAGTGCAAGGAGATCTACGACTCGTACCGCGAGTGATGCCGGGTGGCGTCGCGGCCCGCGCACGTAACCTGCGGCGGTGACCACCTCCACCGCCCTGCTCCTCGCCGACCTCACCGGCGTGGCGGTCTTTGCCGCCTCCGGCGCCTCCGCGGCGGTGGCGAAACGGCTCGACCTGTTCGGGGTCGTCTTCGTCGGCGTGGTCGCCGCGCTCGGCGGCGGCATCTTCCGCGACCTGGCGATCGACGAGGTTCCGCCGCTGGCGTTCGCCGACTGGCGGTACGCCGCCACCGCCTCCCTCACCGCCGCCGCCGTGTTCTGGCTGCACCCGCAGCTCGCCCGGCTGCGCACCACGGTGCTGGTGCTCGACGCCGCCGGCCTCGGCCTGTTCACAGTCATCGGCACGCTCAAGGCCCTCGACGCCGCCGTGCCGCCGGTCGGCGCGTGCATGATCGGCATGCTCACCGCGATCGGTGGCGGGCTGGGCCGCGACCTGCTCACCGGCGAGATCCCGGTGGTGCTGCGCCGGGAGATCTACGCCCTCGCCGCGCTCGCCGGAGCGGTAACCGTGGCGCTGCTGTCGGCGTGCGGACAGGCCACCGCCGTGCCGCTCACCGCCGCCGTCCTGCTGGTGTTCGGGCTGCGCCTGATCGCGCTGCGCCGACGCTGGTCCGCGCCGGTGGCGACGCTGCGCCCGCCGCGCACCGGCACCGGGGGACCACTGTCCTGACCCGCCGTGCGCCGGGGCGGGCGGATGTGACAGGCGTGGCGTCGAGTGGGGCGTACGGCCCGCGCTGGTTATGCTGAGTCCGCCTTCGCGGCACCGGATGCGCGAGGGCGTTTTCATGGGCGGCGGCTCCCGTGGCCCCGGTCGGGCCCGCCGCCGTCCGCGGCGGAGAGGAGCTACGCGTGCCACCGCGGATGCCGACGCTCGACACGTTCCCGCCCCTGCGTGCCTGGCAACGCAAGGCGCTCGTGGAGTACCTGCGCCGCCGGACCGAGGACTTCACAGCGGTCGCCACGCCCGGCGCCGGTAAGACCACGTTCGCGCTGCGGATCGCCGCCGAGCTGCTCGCCGACGGCACGGTCGAGGCGGTCACAGTGGTCGCGCCGACCGAGCACCTGAAGACCCAGTGGGCGCAGGCCGCCGCCCGGGTCGGCATCCAGCTCGACGCCGCGTTCCGCAACGCCGACCTGCACTCCGCCGCCGACTTCCACGGCGCGGTCGTCACGTACGCCCAGGTGGGCATGGCGCCGCAGGTGCACCGCCGGCGCACCATGACCCGCCGCACGCTGGTCATCCTCGACGAGATCCACCACGCCGGCGACTCGCGGACCTGGGGCGACGGCGTCAAGGCGGCGTTCGAGCCCGCGGTACGCCGCCTGATGCTCACCGGTACGCCGTTCCGCTCCGACGACAACCCGATCCCGTTCGTCAGCTACGAGCGCGGCGGGGACGGGCTGCTGCGTTCCCGCGCCGACTCGGTCTACGGCTACTCCGACGCGCTGCGCGAGGGCGTGGTCCGGCCGGTGCTGTTCCTGGCGTACTCGGGGGAGACCCGGTGGCGCACCAACGCCGGTGAGGAACTGGCGGCCCGGCTCGGCGAGCCGATGACGCAGGACCTGATCGCACAGGCGTGGCGTACCGCGCTGGACCCGGCCGGCGACTGGATGCCGCAGGTGCTGCGCGCCGCCGACGCCCGGCTCAGCGTGCTGCGCGCCAACGGCATGCCGGACGCGGGCGGCCTGGTCATCGCCAGCGACCAGCAGGTGGCCCGCGCGTACGCGAAGCTGCTGGAGCAGGTGACCGGTGAGAAGGCCGCCGTGGTGCTCTCCGACGACCAGGGCGCGTCCGCGCGGATCGCGACGTTCGCCGCCTCCCAGCAACGCTGGCTGGTCGCGGTGCGGATGGTGTCCGAGGGCGTCGACATCCCCCGGCTGGCGGTCGGCGTGTACGCGACCAGCGCCAGCACCCCGCTGTACTTCGCGCAGGCGATCGGCCGGTTCGTCCGGGCCCGCCGCTCCGGCGAGACCGCGTCGGTGTTCCTGCCCAGCGTGCCGCACCTGCTCGGACTGGCCAGCGAGATGGAGGCCGAGCGGGACCACGTGCTCGGCAAGCCGAAGGACCGCGAGGGCTTCGACGACGACCTGCTGGAGCGCGCCCAGCGCGACGACGGCGCCAGCGGCGAGCTGGAGAAGCGCTTCGCCGCGCTCTCCGCCACCGCCGAGCTGGACCAGGTCATCTTCGACGGCGCGTCGTTCGGCACCGCCGCCCAGGCCGGTACGCCCGAGGAGGAGGAATACCTCGGCCTGCCCGGTCTGCTCACCGCCGACCAGGTCTCGCTGCTGCTGACCAAGCGGCAGGCCGAGCAGCTCGCCGCGCAGAAGCGCCGGGCCGCCCAGCGGACCGCTGAGCCGGCCGCTGCGGCCCCGGCGGCGGCGCCCCCACCGATGAGTGCCGCCCAGCGCCGCGTGGCGCTACGGCGGCAGCTGAACGCTCTGGTGGCCGCCCGGCACCATCACACCGGCCAGCCGCACGGCAAGATCCACGCCGAGCTGCGCCGGCTCTGCGGCGGCCCGCCCAGCGCGCAGGCGACGATCGAGCAGCTCGAGGAGCGCATCGCCACCGTGCAGACCCTGTAAGGAAGGGCCCCCTCTTAACGCCTGCGGTAGTGCAGGGGCCCCTTCTTAACATCACGCACCACGCACCACGGGGCACGCGGGACGCGCACAAAAACCGGCCGGAGGCGACCCGTGTGGGTGCCTCCGGCCGGTTATGTCGTGATGTGGATTTCCTGTCGGACCTCAGTTCGCCATCAGATCGGCACCACGCCAGCTGAACTCCGGGTCCGACGCGTAACGCACGGTGATCTTCACGAGATCCTCCGCGTACTTGTTCGCGTGGTGCCCACAGAACACCAGCTCACTCCCACCCGCCAGAGTGATCCGGAGCTTGCCGGCAGCATTGCAGCGGTCGCACCGTTCATCGGCGGCCGGGGGGCTCACCGTCTCGGGCGGCGGCGTGAGGGTCGGGGTCATCGCCTTCCTCCTCTGGTCGTCACCGATGAACACTCTCTTCGGTTGCTCACCTATCGTGCAACACCCATCTCGGGCCCTGCCTTCCCTGTGTGCCCGCGGGGGACCGAGGTCACACATGGCGTGGGAGACAGTGTGCCGTGCACCAAGGGTGCCACGTCAACGATCACAAACAGGCAACCGATCGATCACTGATGAGTGTTCTACGGCTGGTGATCAAACCGGCACGAATTGTTGACGTCCGGTGGTCAGTCCAGGTAGTCGCGGAGCACCTGGGAACGCGAGGGGTGCCGCAACTTGGACATGGTCTTCGATTCGATCTGCCGGATGCGTTCCCGGGTCACGCCGTACACCTGGCCGATCTCGTCCAGGGTGCGCGGCTGACCGTCGGTGAGGCCGAAGCGCAGGCGCACCACGCCCGCCTCACGCTCGGACAGCGTCTGGAGGACCTGCTGGAGCTGGTCCTGGAGCAGCGAGAACGACACCGCGTCGACGGCGACGACCGCCTCGGAGTCCTCGATGAAGTCGCCGAGCTGGCTGTCGCCCTCGTCGCCGATGGTCTGGTCCAGCGAGATGGGCTCCCGGGCGTACTGCTGGATCTCCAGCACCTTCTCCGGTGTGATGTCCATCTCCTTGGCCAGCTCCTCCGGGGTGGGCTCGCGGCCCAGGTCCTGGAGCAGCTCGCGCTGGATCCGGCCGAGCTTGTTGATCACCTCGACCATGTGCACCGGGATGCGGATGGTGCGGGCCTGGTCGGCCATGGCGCGGGTGATGGCCTGGCGGATCCACCAGGTGGCGTAGGTGGAGAACTTGTAGCCCTTGGTGTAGTCGAACTTCTCGACGGCGCGGATGAGGCCGAGGTTGCCTTCCTGGATGAGGTCGAGGAAGGCCATGCCGCGTCCGGTGTAGCGCTTGGCCAGCGAGACCACCAGCCGCAGGTTGGCCTCCAGCAGGTGGTTCTTGGCCCGCTCGCCGTCCCGGGAGATCCACATCAGGTCGCGCTGCAGGTCGCGGACCAGCTTCTCCTCGCCCTCGTCGGCGGCGCGCAGCCGCTCGGCGGCGTAGAGGCCGGCCTCGATCCGCTTGGCCAGCTCGACCTCCTGCTCGGCGTTGAGCAGCGGAACCTTGCCGATCTGCTTGAGGTACGCCCGCACGGAGTCGGCGGAGGCGGTCAACTCGGCGTCCCGGCGCGCCTGCTTGAGCGCCTCGGACTCCTCGTCGTCCCACTCGAAGTCGTTGTCGGTGGCGGAGCTGGCCGCGTCGGCCTCGGCGGCCCGGGTCAGCTCGGCCGGCTCCTCGACCACCACGTCCTCGATCTCGGCGGCCAGCTGCTCCGGGTCGATCTCGCCCTCGGGGCCGTCGGCCTTCCCCGGCTTCGCCGCGGCGGTCTTGGCGGCCACCGTGGCCTTGGTGGCGCGGGTCGCCTTGGTGGCCTTCGCCGGGGCGGCGGCCTTTGCGACGTCGGCCGTGGTGGCCTTGCGCGCGGTCGCCTTCCGGGGGGCCGGGGCGGGCGACTCCTCGGCGGCCGGCGCCTGCTTCGGGGCGGGCGCGGCGGCCTTCTTGGTGGTCTTGGCCGTGGTCGCGCGGGAGGCCGGGGTGGCGGACCGGGCGGCGGCGACGCGGCGGCGGGTGCTCGCCGAGCCGTCCACCACCACCGTCACGCCCGCCTCGGAGAGCGCGCGGAGGATCTTCTTGGCCTGGGCCGGGGTCACCTCAGCGGACTCGACGGTGCGCGCGAGCTGGGCCGACGTGAGCTGACCACCGGCGCTCTGCGCGTGGGCGATCAGGGTGTCGGTGAGCGAGCGAACGTCGGCGCCGGTCTGGCGGGGATCTGTCACGAAGACCTTCCGGAGGCGAAAGAGCGAGCACGGCCGGGTCGTCCGGCGCAGCATGGGACGGCCGTGCCGGGCGAGTCGTTGAGGACCCCCGTGTCCCGGGCCGTCCGGTCGCTGGCGGTCCGTGGCGCGTGGGCAGGGTGAATTGTAACGCCGTCTGCCGCGATCATCCCGCGCCGCACGGCGGACCGGCGTCGGGGACCGCCGAATCGGCGCAGATGTGGACTTTGTAAGGATGATACCCGCGCACGAGTGGGCCGGTCCCGATCGTGCGGGAAGGGGACGAACATGATCACCGCGACGCCTACGGCGCGGGAGTTGCTCACGATCGCGGTCGACGTGGCCCGGGAGGCCGCCGCCACCGCGTACCGGATGCGGGTCGAGGGTGTCTCGGTGGCCGCGACCAAGAGCACGGTGACCGACGTGGTCACCGCCGCCGACCGGGCGGTGGAACGGCAGGTCCTGGCCGCGCTGCGGCAGCGGCGGCCGGACGACGCGGTGCTGGGTGAGGAGTACGGCGCGGGGGAGACCGGCCCCGCCGACGCCGACGGGGTGCGCTGGATCCTCGACCCGATCGACGGCACCGTCAACTACCTGTACGGGCTGCCCTACTGCGCGGTCTCGCTGGCCGCCGAGGTGGCCGGCGAGGTGGTCGCCGGGGTGGTCCGCAACATCGTCACCGGCGAGGAGTGGACCGCGACGCTCGGCGGCGGCGCCTGGCGCGACGGGCAGCGGCTGAGCGGCTCTGCCACGACCGATCTCGGCCAGGCGCTCGTGGCCACCGGCTTCGGCTACGACGCCGCCCGCCGGGCCCACCAGGCGCGGGTGGTGGCCGAGCTGATCCCGCACATCCGGGACATCCGCCGGATGGGTGCCGCCGCGCTCGACCTCTGCCTGGCCGCCGAGGGGCGGGTGGACGCGTACTACGAGAAAGGGCTGGCCGCCTGGGACCTGGCCGCCGGCGGGCTGGTCGCCCGGGAGGCCGGGCTGCTGGTGACCGGCCTGTCCGGCCGCCCGGCCGGACCGGACCTGGTGCTCGCCGCGCCGCCCGCGCTGCACGGGCCGCTGCACGCCCGGCTTGTCGACCTGGACGCCTCCGGCGGGCCGTGACCGGTGCCGCAGACGCGGCAGGGCGGCCTCCCCGGAGGAAGACCGCCCCGCGTGGCCGGGCCGCCCGTCGCCTACTTCTCGATCGGCTTCGGGCAGGTCTCGGGCGGCGCCTGCGGCGCGCCGAGGTCGCCGAGCGACTGGTTGACCTCGGTGGTGGTGGCGAGCTGCTGGAACTGGTTGCCCAGGACCACGTCGACCACGTCGTCCTTGCGGTTCGCGTCGAACTTCTGGTTGGCCTCGTTCAGGAAGTACGCGCGCAGCAGGTGCGCCGAGCCCACGGCGTTGGGCCCGAACCGCAGCTCGGCCACGCCCTCGAACGCCTTCTTCTCGTTGCCGACCTTCTTGACCTGGAACTTGCGGTTGCGGAAGTCGTCCGCGACGCTGCCGGCCCGGCCGGCCTCGTCGGTGGCGTTGTAGACGTTGATCTTGACGTCCTTCTGTTCCCGCAGCCGCAGGTCGACCAGGGGCCAGCCGTCCGGGCAGTCGGCCGCCGTACCGGCTGTGCCCTGACTGTCCTTCAGCACGGCGATGACCACGAAGACCAGGGCGACGAGCGCCAGCAGTCCGACGACAACGAGTGCCCGCACTCGCGCAAAACTCATCCTGGGCGCTCCCCGGACAGTGATTGGGTGGTGGCGGGCGACGCGGTCGGGCCGCGACCGGTCGGCCGTCGAGTACGCCGCTGAGGTTAACGGTTGTCCGGCTCAGGCGTGGAAACAGTCCGACATACCGGCGCGCCACGCGGTGAACCGGTAGGACTACCCCTATCTTCGTGTCGCCTGAGTCACATTGGGAACAACTTCGGGCGCAGAGGCGTACATCTCCACCGCGAGGGCGGTATACATGCCTCGCCCACAGGGGGGGTAAGGTTCCGCGCTCACCGGGGGTGTTTGCGCTCCGGCGAGCCCGGCCCACCGCTCGTCGGGTCGGGTGCCCGACAGAGATGGTGGCCGGTCAGGGGAACCGAAACGGCGTCGTCCGGCGTTACAACCGGCAGCGACAATATCGATATTGGAGAGTGAAACCGATGGCCACCGACTACGACGCCCCGCGTCGCGACGAGGTCGACCTCGGCGAGGACAGCCTCGAAGAGCTCAAGGCCCGGCGGGTCGACTCACAGTCGGGCGCCGTGGACGTCGACGAGGCCGAGGTGGCCGAGAGCTTCGAGCTGCCCGGCGCCGATCTGGCCGACGAGGAGCTCACGGTCAAGGTCCTCCCGATGCAGCAGGACGAGTTCCGGTGCGCCCGCTGCTTCCTGGTCCACCACCGCAGCCAGCTGGCGGTCGAGCGCAACGGCGACCTGATCTGCCGCGAGTGCGTCTGATCCCGACCGGGGACACCAGCGGCGGCCTCCTCGACGGGGCCGCCGCTGTTCGAGCCGCCGCCGTGCGCCGGTGGCCGGTTGCTGCTTGACTCGTTACGGGCGGCTGCCACGCCGCGCGGAGCAGGAGGGCGGACGGGTGAGTGAGCGCAGTGAGGGGACCGGCGCCGACCGGACCCCGGCTCCAGCGGCGAGACCGGCATCGACCGGCCCGGATGCGACACCCGAGCCGACCGGCTCCGGCCCGACGTCCGGTGAGCCCGGCGCGGACGCCGGGGAACTCGGCGCGACAGTCGCCGCCCTGACCGCCGACGACATCGCTCCGGCCCGCCGGCGGCAACTGCTGACCCGGCTGGTCGGGCAGGCTCGCGCCCGCGGGGTCACCGATCTGTTCAAGCCGCGGGCGGCGGTGCGCTGGATGACCGACACGGTCGCCGAGATCGCCCCGCACGTGCCGATCCGCGACCTCGCCACGCTGCGGCGGCACTTCCCCGGCCTGGACGACGACGCGCTCGCCGACCGGCTGGTCCGCAACGCGTCCCGGGCCACCGCCGGGGTCGGCGCGGCCGGCGGTGGCGTGGCCGCGGTCGAGTGGGCGGTGACGCCCACGCTGCTCTCCGCCCCCATCCTGCTGGCCGCCGAGACGGTCGCCGTGGTGGCGATCGAGCTGAAACTCATCGGTGAGCTGCACGAGGTCCACCGCGTGCCGCTGCCCGCCGGCGGCACCGGCCGCGCGGTGTCGCTCGTGCAGTCGTGGGCCACCCAGCGCGGGGTCAACCCGATGATGCCGGGCGTCGGGGTGAGCGCGGTGCTCGGCACCGCCGCCCGCCGCGAGCTGCGGGACAGCCTGATGCGCCGCTTCGGGCGCAACCTCACCACGCTCGGGCCGTTCCTGACCGGCGCCGCCGTGGCCGGCTACCTCAACCGCCGGGCCACCCGCGCGCTCGGCGAGCAACTACGCAAGGACCTGCGGCGTACCGCCCGTGCGCTGCCCGACAAGCCGTCCTGATAGGCGTCGGGACGGCTCCCGCGGCCGAAGCGGATGCCGTCCGGGGGCCGACGGTCAGGCCGCGTCGCGAGCGGCCAGGACGGCGGCCGCCAGCTGTCCCGGGCGCCGGGTGCTGACCACCCAGAACGGGGTCGGGTCGTCCGGGTCGTCCAGCACCACCTGCACGGCGCCGCCGATCCACGGACGCTGCACCACGAAGGCCAGCGGATCGGAGCCGACGCCGAGCACCTCGCGCCGGCCGGCCGCGTCCAGCGGCACCACGTCCGCGACGTACCGCACCGGGAGGTGGGCGTCGTCCACCAGCAGTTCGCCGTCGCGCACCTCGACCCGGATCCGGCCCAGCCACCACAGGGCGGCCACCGCGGCGGGGATCAGCAGCACGAACGGCAGCCAGGCGCGGACACCGGTCGCGCCCATCCAGAGCTCGACGGCGAGCAGCGCGGCCGCGGCCAGCCCGAGCGGCCAGGCCCACCAGGGCAGCCCGAGGCGCTCCGCGTACGGCGCGGCGCTGGCCGGCGGCGCGGCCGGAGATGACGACTGACGCACACTGACGAGGGTACGGCGCGTCGCGGGCCGGGCAACCGGCAGGATGACAGGGCACCCCCGCAGGACCGGACGGAAGAGGATGACAGTGACAGACGTCGTACCCGTGCCCGTGCGGCTGCTCGACCCGGAGCTGCCGCTGCCGGCGTACGCCCATCCCGGCGACGCCGGCGCGGACCTGGTGGCCGCCGCGGACGTCGAGCTGCCGCCCGGCGGCCGGGCCCTGGTGCCCACCGGCGTGTCGGTGGCGCTGCCCGACGGGTACGTCGGGCTGGTCCACCCCCGATCAGGTCTGGCGGCGAGGCTCGGCGTGACGGTGCTCAACGCGCCCGGTACGGTCGACGCCGGCTACCGGGGTGAGATCCTGGTCAACCTGATCAACCATGATCGGGACACGCCAGCCAAGATCAGCCGGGGCGACCGCATCGCGCAACTGGTGGTCCAGCGGGTCGCCCGGGCCGAGTTCCGGCCGGTGGCCGAGCTGCCCGCGTCCCGGCGTGGCGCGGGCGGGCACGGGTCCACAGGCGGGCACGCCGGTCTGGTCCCGGCGCCGTCCGGCGGGCAGAGCGAAGAGGTGGCAGGGTGAGTGCGAACAGCGGAGGGTGGGCGCAGTGATCTTCTCCCGGAAGCGGGCCGACGAGGCGCGTGACAATGGGGTCCTCGACGCCGAGGAGACCTCGTCGGCGCCGGATCGCGGGCCGTACGACGTCAGCGAGGCCCCCGAAGCGCCCCGGCTCGACCTGGGCAGCCTCCAGATCCCGGCGGTGCCGGACGTGGAGGTGCGCGTCCAGGCCGACCCGCAGGGCGTGATCCAGCAGGTGGTGCTGGTGCACGGGCAGAACGCGCTGCAGCTCGGCGTCTTCGCCGCCCCCCGCTCCGAGGGCATCTGGGACGAGGTGCGCGAGGAGATCCGCCAGTCGCTCACCGCCGACGGCGCCACCGTCCAGGAGGCCGACGGGGAGCGTGGTCCCGAGCTGCGCGCCCGGGTGCGTACCCCGGACGGCCCGACGGACCTGCGCTTCGTCGGCATCGACGGCCCGCGCTGGATGGTGCGCGGCGTCTTCCAGGGTGTCGCGGCCACCGACGCGGCCGCCGCCGGGCCGCTGACGGCCTGCCTGGACGGCCTGGTGGTCGACCGCGGGCAGGAGGCCAAGCCGGTGCGCGAGCCGCTGCCGCTGCGGCTGCCCCGCGAGGTCGCCGAGCAGCAGGCCGACGCCGGCCAGCAGGAGGTCTGATCCACACGTGCCCGGGCCCGGCGTCGTACCGGCGCCGGGCCCGCGGCGTGCCGCGTCCCGGGCGGCGGTACGCGCGCGACGGCGCTCCCGCCGGCGGGCCGCATCGGCGTACGCTGGCGGGACGGTTCCGCCACCCGCGGGGCCCCGCTGTGGAGAGGGTGACGCGGAGGTCATGACGACCGACGAGAGCCGGGGGTCGCTGCGGCGGCTCCTGCACCGGCTCACCGCCAGCGAGGCCGAGATCGAGGCGCAGGAGCTGCGCCGGGAGAGCGCCGAGTCCGGCGGCACGCCGGCCCACCAGTGCAACAGGGGCCAGGTGGTGTCGGTGGCCGGGCGGCTGCGCACCGTGGTCTACACGCCGCGCACGAACCTGCCCACGCTGGAGGCGGACCTCTACGACGGCACCGACGTCGTCACCCTGGTCTGGCTGGGTCGCCGGCACATCGCCGGGATCGAGCCGGGCCGCCACCTGACCGCGCGCGGCCGGGTGGCGGTACGTGACGACCGCAAGGTGATCTACAACCCGTACTACGAGCTGGAGTCGCCGAAGTGACGACCGGACAGCAGCACACCCCGTCGGGTCTCGGCCCGCAGGACGAGGAGCGGCTGCCCAGCCTCGCCGAGCAGATGGCCGACCAGCTCGGCGGATGGCGCGGGCTGGTCGAGTCGAGCATCCCGGTGGTGGTCTTCGTGGTCGCCAACGTGATCGGCGAGCTGCGCCCCGCCGTGTACGCCTCGGTGGCGGTGGCGCTGCTGATCGCCGGGCTGCGGCTGGCCCAGCGCAAGCCGGTGCGGCACGCGATGAACGGGCTGTTCGGCGTCGGGATCGGCGCGCTGCTGGCCCTGCGCACCGGCGACGAGCGCGACTTCTACCTGCCCGGCATCCTCTACGGCATCGGCTACGGCCTGGCGCTGCTGCTCTCCGCCGCGATCCGTCAGCCGCTGGTCGGCTGGATCTGGTCGGTGCTGGTCGCCAAGGGCCGCTCCGAGTGGCGCGACGACCCGAAGCTGGTACGCACCTTCACCCAGCTCACCGTGCTGTGGGGCGTGGTGTGGCTGGCCAAGGTGGGCGTACAGGCCGGGCTCTACCTGGCCCACCAGGACACCGCGCTGGGCGTGGCCCGGCTCGCGCTGGGCTACCCGCCGTACGCGTTGCTGTTGCTGATCACCGTATGGGTGGTGCGCCGGGTCACCCGGGAGACCGCACCCACCCCGCTGCCCGGCTCCTGAGGCCGCCTCAGGCGCGGTCCCGGTGCCGGTCGGCGCTGGGCGGGCCGAGGATCACCGTGCGCACGTCGTCCTCCACCGCGGCGGTGCAGACGAAGACCAGTTCGTCGCCGGCCTCGATCGGGTCGTCCGGGGTGGGCACCAGCACCCGCTTGCCGCGCACGATCGCCACCAGCGCCGCGTCCCGGGGGATCGGCACCGCGTGGATCGCCTGCCCCACGTAGGGCGCGGTCGGCGGCAGGGTGATCTCGACCAGGTTCGCCTCGCCCTGCCGGAACGTCATCAGCCGGACCAGGTCGCCGACGGTGACCGCCTCCTCGACCAGCGCCGCCATCACGCGCGGCTTGCTGACCGCCACGTCGACGCCCCACTGGTCGGTGAACAGCCACTCGTTCTCCGCCCGGTTCACCCGGGCCACCACGCGCGGCACCGCGAACTCGGTCTTGGCCAGCAGCGACACCACGAGGTTGACCTTGTCGTCGCCGGTGGCCGCCACCACCACGTCGCACCCGGCGACGTTGGCCTCCTCCAGGCTGGCCAGCTCACACGCGTCGGCGAGCACCCAGTCCGCGGCGGGCACCCGGTCGGGCCGCAGCATCCTGGGCTGCCGCTCGATCAGCATCACCTGGTGGCCGTTGTCGATCAGCTCCTGGGCGATCGAGCGGCCCACGTTGCCGGCGCCGGCGATGGCGATCCGCATGGCTCAGTGCCCCCCTTCCGGCGGCGCCGCCGCCACCGACGTGACCGAGCCGTTGATGTCGTCGGTCACCAGCATGAAGACCTGGTCGCCCTCCTGCACCACGGTGGAGGCGGTGGGCAGGGTGCCGATGCCGAACCGGTTCAGGTAGGCCACCCGGGCGCCGGCGGTCTGCTCCAGCTGCCGCAGCGGCCGGCCGATCCAGTCCTTGTGCACCGGCACCTCGATGATCGACACGGTGCTGGTCGGGTCGCGGAAGATCTCCACGTTGCCCTCGGGGACCAGGTGGCGCAGCATGCGGTCGGCCGTCCACCGGACGGTCGCCACGGTGGGGATGCCGAGCCGCTCGTAGACCTGCGCCCGGCGCTGGTCGTAGATGCGGGCCGCGACCCGGGACACGCCGAACGTCTCCCGCGCCAGCCGGGCCGAGATGATGTTGGAGTTGTCGCCGCTGGAGACCGCCGCGAACGCGTCGGCCCGCTCGATGCCGGCCTGGCGCAGCACCTCGCCGTCGAAGCCCGCGCCGGTCACCGTGATGCCGGCGAAGTCCGGCCCGAGCCGGCGGAACGCGTCCGCGTCCTGGTCGATCACCGCCACCGAGTGGCCGCGCGACTCCAGGCTGTGGGCCAGGGTCGACCCGACCCGGCCGCAGCCCATGATCACCACATGCACGGTGCCCGCTCCTCCCACGGCGCCGCCCGCCGACCCGTCGCCTGCGAGCCTGCCACGTCCCCCCACCGGGCGGGGGACCGAACCGTACCGCGCGGGCGCGCACGCCGGAGATCGACCACCCCCGCGCCCGGCACCCGGTGGTCGTACGCTTGGCGGTTGTGGCCCGACCCACCTCGCTGCTGAAGCGACTCCTCCTCGGTCGACCGTTCCGGTCCGACCGCCTGCAGCACACGCTGCTGCCGAAGCGCATCGCGCTACCGGTCTTCGCCTCCGACGCGCTCTCCAGCGTGGCGTACGCGCCGGACGAGATCCTCCTGACGCTGTCCATCGCCGGCGCCTCGGCGTTCTTCTTCTCGCCGTGGGTCGCGCTCGCGGTGGTCGTCGTCATGCTCACCGTCGTCGCGAGCTACCGCCAGAACGTGCACGCCTACCCCTCCGGCGGCGGCGACTACGAGGTGGCCACCGTCAACCTGGGCCCCCGCGCCGGTCTCGCGGTGGCCAGCGCGCTGCTCGTCGACTACGTGCTCACCGTCGCCGTCTCGGTCTCCTCCGGGGTGGCGAACCTCGGCTCGGTGGTGCCGTTCGTGGCCACCCACAAGGTGCTCATCGCGGTCAGCGCGGTGGTGCTGCTCACCGCGATCAACCTGCGCGGCCTGCGCGAGTCCGGCACCGCCTTCGCCATCCCCACCTACGGCTTCGTGATCGTCATCGGCGGCATGCTGCTGACCGGCCTGGTCCGCGTCTTCGTGCTCGGCGACGACCTGCGCGCGCCGAGCGCCGGCCTGGAGATCCAGGCCGAGCACAGCGTCACCGGGTTCGCGCTGGTGTTCCTGCTGCTGCGGACGTTCTCCTCGGGCTGCGCGGCGCTCACCGGTGTGGAGGCGATCTCCAACGGCGTACCGGCGTTCAAGTCTCCCAAGTCGAAGAACGCGGCGACCACGCTGCTGCTGCTCGGCGGCATCGCGGTGACCATGCTGGTCGGCATCATCTGGCTGTCCCGGCTCACCGGCCTGCAGTTCGTCGAGGACCCGCGTACCCAGATCGTCTCCGGCCCGGTCGACTACGTGCAGAAGACGGTGACCGTGCAGCTCGGGGAGACGGTGTTCGGCGGCGGCTCGGTGCTGCTCTACGTGGTCGCCGGGATGACCGCGCTGATCCTCTTCCTGGCCGCCAACACCGCCTTCAACGGCTTCCCGGTGCTCGGCTCGATCCTGGCGCAGGACCGCTACCTGCCGCGCCAGCTGCACACCCGCGGCGACCGGCTGGCGTTCTCCAACGGCATCCTCTTCCTCGCCGTCTTCGCGGTGGTGCTGATCATCGGCTTCCAGGCCGAGGTGACGAAGCTCATCCAGCTCTACATCGTCGGGGTGTTCGTCTCGTTCACGCTCTCCCAGGCCGGCATGATCCGGCACTGGAACCGGCACCTGCGCAACGAGCGGGACCCGGAGGCGCGCCGCCGGATGCTGCGCTCCCGGGCGATCAACACGTTCGGCATGGCGATGACCGCCGTGGTGCTGGTCATCGTGCTGGCCACCAAGTTCCTGCTGGGCGCCTGGATCGCGATCGTCGCGATGGCGATGATGTACGTGGTGATGCTCGGCATCCGCCGGCACTACGACCGGATCGCCGAGGAGCTGGAGCCGACCGAGCAGCGGGGCGTCCTGCCCGCCCGCAACCACGCCATCGTGCTGGTCAGCAAGCTGCACAAGCCGACGCTGCGGGCCGTGGCGTACGCGCGGGCGACCCGGCCGGACACGCTCACCGCGGTCACCGTGAACGTGGACGAGCAGGACACCCGGGACCTGCAGGCCGACTGGGAGCGGCGCGAGCTGCCCGTGCCGCTCACCGTGATCGACTCCCCGTACCGGGAGATCACCCGCCCGATCCTCGACTTCGTCGCGTCGGTGCGCCGCGAGTCGCCGCGCGACGTGGTCACCGTCTTCATTCCCGAGTACGTGGTGGGGCGCTGGTGGGAGAACCTGCTGCACAACCAGAGCGCGCTGCGGCTCAAGGGGCGGCTGCTGTTCGAGCCGGGCGTGATGGTGACGAGCGTGCCGTGGCAGCTCGCCTCCACCGCCAGCAAGAACCTGGACCGGCTGGACGCCACGCTCAGCCGTACCCCGGCGCGCGGTCCCCGGGTGGCGCCGCAGAGCACGCTGCCGCCGCCGGTGGCGTCCACCCCGTCCACCGAGCGCGAGGAGCAGCAGTGAGCGGCGACGAACGTCCCGGCCCTGCGTCGTCCGGTTCTGTGCCGGTGGCGGAGCGGCCCGGGCTGGAGGAGGCCGAGCGGGTCGAGCTGACGGTCGACGCGGTCGCGCCCGGTGGGCACTGCGTGGCCCGGGTCGGCGGGCAGGTGGTCTTCGTCCGGCACGCGCTGCCCGGCGAGCGGGTGATCGCCGAGGTGACCGAGCTGCACCGGGGCTTCGCCCGCGCCGACGCGGTGGAGATCCTGGACGCCTCGCCGGACCGGGTGACGCCGCCGTGCCCGTACGCCCGGCCCGGCGCGTGCGGCGGCTGCGACCTCCAGCACGTCACCCCGGCTGCCCAGCTCGACTGGAAGCTCGCCGTGGTGCGCGAGCAGCTCACCCGGCTGGGCGGCCTCACCACGGAGCAGATCGACGCGCTCGGCGTACGCGTCGAGGCGCTGCCCGGCGGGCCGCTGGGCTGGCGTTCCCGGGTCCGGTACGCGGTCGACGCGGCAGGCCGGGCCGGGCTGCTCAAGCACCGCTCGCACGAGGTGGTGCCGATCGAGCGGTGCCTGATCGCGCACCCGGCGATCCAGGAGCTGCCTGTGCTTGCGCCCACCGGCGCCCGCTGGCCCGACGCCGACGCGGTGGAGACGGTCGCCAGCACCGGCGGGGACGTCGCCGTGGTCGCGTACACCGAGGGGGTTGCGACGGCGGTGAGCGGGCCGCAGCGGGTCCGGGAGACGGCGGCCAGGCGGTCCTTCACGCTGCCCGCCTCCGGGTTCTGGCAGGTGCACCCGGCGGCGGCGGACGCGCTGACCGGCGCGGTGCTCGACCTGCTCGACCCGCGGCCCGGCGAGACGGCCTGGGACCTGTACGGCGGAGCCGGCCTGTTCGCCGCCGCGCTCGCCGGCCGGGTCGGCGGCGCCCGGGTGACGCTCGTCGAGTCGGCGCCGGACGGGGTGGCAGCGGCCCGGGAGAACCTGGCCGACCTGGCCGGCGTCGAGGTGGTGGCGGCCCGGGTGGAGGCTGCGCTGTCCCGGCGGCGGATCACCGGCCCGGTCGACCTGGTGGTGCTCGACCCGCCGCGCTCCGGCGCGGGCGCGCCGGTGGTCCGCGACGTGGTGGCCGCCGGGCCGCGCGCGGTGGCGTACGTGGCCTGCGACCCGGCCGCCTTCGCCCGGGACGTGCGCACGTTCACCGAGGCGGGGTGGCGGCTGGCCGAGCTGCGCGGGTACGACCTGTTCCCGATGACCCAGCACGTGGAGCTGGTCGGCCTGTTCCTGCCCCCGCGGCGTTGAGCCCGTCCCCGGCCCCGCGCGTTCGCGTTAACAAGGGGCCCTTTTGCTACCGGATCCGTTAAGAAGGGGCCCTTCCTTGCGCATCGTCGGGCTGATGTCGGGCACGTCCTACGACGGCGTGGACGTGGTGGCGGCCGAGTTCACCGCCGACGGCGACACGCTGCGGCTGCGGCCGCTCGGGCACCGCGAGCTCGCGTACCCGGACGACCTGCGGGCCGAGATCGGCGCGCTGCTGCCCCCGGCGGCCACCACCATCGAGGCGGTCTGCCGCCTGGACAACCGGCTCGGCGAGGTGTTCGCCGAGGCGGCGGCGGCCGGTGTCGAGCTGGCCGGGGGAGCGGCCGACGCTGTCGTGTCACCCGGGCAGACGGTCTTCCACTGGGTCGAGGCGGGCCGCGTGCGCGGCACGCTCCAGCTCGGCGCGCCGGCCCGGGTGGCCGCCCGGGTGGGCGTACCCGTGCTGCACGACCTGCGCTCGGCGGACGTGGCGGCCGGCGGCCAGGGCGCGCCGCTGGTCCCGGCGTTCGACGCGCTGCTGCTCGACCCGGCCGCCGGCCCACGGGCGGCGTTGAATCTCGGTGGGATCGCGAACCTCACAGTGGTCGCGCCCGGCGGGCCCGTCCTCGGGTACGACGTGGGCCCGGCCAACGCGCTGCTGGACGCCGCTGCCCGGCGCTTCCTGGACCGGCCCTGCGACGTCGACGGGGCGCGGGCCGCGGCGGGCCGGGTGCACGAGGCGCTGCTGGCCCGGCTGCTCGCCGAGCCGTACTACGCGGCGCCGCCGCCCAAGTCGACCGGCAAGGAGCTGTTCCACGGCGGCTACCTGGACGCGGCGCTGGCCGCGCTCGGCGAGCCGGTGGCCGCCGACGACGTGCTGGCCACGCTCACCGAGCTGACCGCCCGCACCGTCGCCGACGCCTGCGACAGGCACCGGGTCACCGAGGTGGTGGCCGCCGGCGGGGGAGTGCGCAATCCCACACTGCGGGCGCGGCTGACCGCGCTGGGCGAGGGGCGCTGGCGGCTGCGCACCACCGACGAGCTGGGCGTGCCCGCCCAGGCCAAGGAGGCGTACGCGTTCGCGCTGCTGGGCTGGCTGTCCTGGCACGGCCTGCCGGGCGCGGTCCCGTCGGTGACCGGGGCGTCCCGGGCCGCCGTGCTGGGCTCGTGGACCCCGGCCGGCCCGTCCGCCGCCGCGCCGCGCCCACCCGCGCCACGCAGGCTGGTGGTGGACGCCTGACCTGGATCGATGCACGGCCAGGCTGCGGACTGTCGCACGGCCGATAGACTCTCCGGTCATGAGTGTTGAAGAGGGCACGGCCAACCACGGTCGGCTGCTGGGCACCGTCCGCGGCCCGCAGGACGTCAAGCGGATGACCGCCGAGCAGCTGGACATCCTCGCCGCCGAGATCCGTGACTTCCTGATCGCCAAGGTCTCCCGCACCGGCGGCCACGTCGGCCCCAACCTGGGTGTGGTCGAGCTGACCCTCGCCATGCACCGGGTCTTCGACTCCCCCCGCGACCGGCTCCTCTTCGACACCGGCCACCAGGCGTACGTACACAAGATCCTCACCGGCCGGCAGGAGGGCTTCGACAAGCTCCGCCAGCGCGGTGGCCTCTCCGGCTACCCCAGCCAGGCGGAGAGCGAGCACGACCTGATCGAGAACTCGCACGCCTCCACCGCCCTGTCGTACGCCGACGGCCTCGCCAAGGCGTACGCGCTGCGCGGCGAGAAGCGCTCGGTGGTGGCGGTGGTCGGCGACGGCGCGCTCACCGGCGGCATGTGCTGGGAGGCGCTGAACAACATCGCGACCGCCGGCAACCCGCTGGTGATCGTGGTCAACGACAACGGCCGGTCCTACTCGCCGACCATCGGCGGCCTCGCCGACCACCTGTCGTCGCTGCGGCTCAACCCCGGCTACGAGAAGGTGCTCGACACCGTCAAGGACGCGCTCGGCAACACCCCGTTCGTCGGCAAGCCGATGTACGAGGTGCTGCACGCGGTCAAGAAGGGCATCAAGGACGCGGTCGCCCCGCAGGCCATGTTCGAGGACCTCGGCATCAAGTACGTCGGCCCGGTCGACGGCCACGACGTCCCGGCGGTCGAGGCCGCGCTGCGCGCAGCCAAGAACTTCGGCGGCCCGGTGATCGTGCACGCCGTCACCCGCAAGGGCTACGGCTACCGTCCCGCCGAGGACGACGAGGCCGACTGCCTGCACGGCCCCGGCGCGTTCGACGCCGAGACCGGCAAGCTGCTCGCCGTGCCGTCGGTGAAGTGGACGAACGTCTTCGCCGACGAGCTGGTCGCGATCGCCGACGAGCGCCCCGACGTGGTCGGCATCACCGCCGCCATGGCCGAGCCCACCGGCATCGCCACGCTGGCCCGCAAGTACCCGGAGCGGGTGTACGACGTGGGCATCGCCGAGCAGCACGCGGCCACCTCCGCCGCCGGCCTGGCCATGGGCGGGCTGCACCCGGTGGTGGCGGTCTACGCCACGTTCCTCAACCGCGCGTTCGACCAGGTCCTGCTGGACGTGGCCATGCACAAGCTGCCCGTCACGTTCGTGCTGGACCGCGCCGGCATCACCGGCCCGGACGGGCCCAGCCACTA
This sequence comes from Micromonospora sp. TSRI0369, assembly GCF_001905625.1. NCBI lineage: Bacteria > Bacillati > Actinomycetota > Actinomycetes > Micromonosporales > Micromonosporaceae > Micromonospora > Micromonospora sp. TSRI0369. Next base: position 138,346 of record NZ_LIVU01000006.1, on the reverse strand, counting down.
CGGCATCTGGGACATGTCCGTCTTCGGCGTGGTGCCCGGCCTGCGGATCGCCGCGCCCCGCGACTCGGCCACGCTGCGCGAGGAGCTGCGCGAGGCGGTCGCCGTGGACGACGGCCCGACCATCCTGCGCTTCCCGACCGGCACCGTCGCCGCCGACCTGCCGGCCGTACGCCGGGTCGGCCCGGTCGACGTTCTGGCCGAGTCGGCGCGTACCGACGTGCTGCTTGTCGCGGTCGGCTCCTTCGCCGGCCTCGGCGTGGAGGTCGCCGCCCGCGTCGCCGAGCAGGGGTACGGCGTCACCGTGGTCGACCCGCGCTGGGTCCGCCCGGTGCCGGCCGAACTGGTCGAGCTGGCCGCCGGGCACCGGCTCGTGGTCACCGTGGAGGACGGCGTGCGCATCGGCGGCGTCGGCTCCGCGCTGGCGCAGGCGATGCGCGACGCGGACGTCCGGGTGCCGGTCAAGGACATGGGCGTACCGGCCGACTGGCACCCGCACGGCAGCCGCGCCCAGATCCTGGCCGACCTGCGGCTGACCGCGCAGGACGTGGCGCGCGACGTCACCGGCTGGATCTCCGGCCTGGACGCCGCCCCGGTGGACCCCGCCGCAAACGGAGCCCGAGCCCAGAGCTGACCCCGCTCCCCGCCCGCCGCGGTCCCGCCCGGTCAGCGCGTTGATCTTGCACTTGCGGCCCTCCTGATGTCGGCTTCGCCCGATAAGGGAGGGCCGCAACCGCAAGATCGCCGAGTCGAGGCCCGCCCTGCGCCGCCTCGTCATGTTGACCAAGGAGTTTGCGGGCGTGAAGGGCTGCCCGGGGACACAAACTCCTTGATCACCGCGAGGGCGGGGTGATCATGAGGTTGGCGGGGATGGGTGTCCGGTTTGTCGCAGCCAAGTTCATGATCGACGGGGGCAAGGGCGGGCGGGGGGCGGGCGGGCGGGAGGGAGAGCCGGGTTACGGGGTGGGGAGGGAGCGGTACCACGTTTTTTCGGTGTCGGCCAGGCTGAACGTCTGCCTCTGGTCGGTGTGCTCCACGACCACCAGGCCGGGACGGTCCACCAGGCGAGTGGTGCCCGGCGGGGCGGAGAACGAGACGTCGCGCGTACGCCAGCTCAGCACCGCCAGCGGACGGCCGGGCATCGGCAGGTGGTACGCCTGCAGCGTGGTGGACCGGTCGGCGGGGGACACCACCGGCGTGCCGCCGTCCGCGGGCCGGTAGACCACGGCGGTCATCGTGCCGCTCGCGCTGTCCCAGCTCAACTGCTCCAGCTCGCCCGGCTCCCCGTCGCCGAGCGCCACCGAACCGAGCGAACGGGTCGCGATCTTCGCCATCGGCCAGGACTCCGGCGCGGAGCTGGGCGCCTCGCGGTCGCCGATGCGGCGCGGCACACTGCCGAACGGGCCCCGCTCACCCGCCAGCACGCAGGTGTCCAGCCCGGTCAGCGCGCGCTTCCCGGCGCCCGTCTCGTCGCGTACCAGGGGGTAGCGGGGCGCTTCGGTGGCCGTACCCAGGTCGAGGACGCGGTCCGTGGCCTTGCCGCGCGGCAGCGACGCCGTGGGCCGCAGGGCCGCGGTCAGCTCGACGGCCTGGCAGGCCGGTACGCGGATCGGCTCGGTGACGCCGTCGGTGCTCGGGACGGCCTTGCCGTCGGGGCCGAGCAGGCGCTCGACGCGGGCCGAGGTGAGATAGCGGCGGCCGTCCGGGTCGCGCACCGGCAGCACGTCGGAGTAGACCAGGTAACCGGGATCCGTGTACTCGGTCGCCTGGACGACCCGCCAGCGCTGCCCGTCCCGGTCGAGTTGCAGCAGCCAGGAGGCGGCGTCACCGGGAACGTCGGCGGCGACCAGCGCCAGCGCGGAGCCGGCCACCTGACCGGAGAAGAGGATGCCGGAGGTGGGCACGTGCGCCCGATCGTCCACCGGGGAGCGCCACTCGCGTACCGCTGTGGTGATCGCGGCGGTCGCCGCGGCGTCCCCGGCCAGGCTGCCGCGCGGCGGCCACACCGCGAGGGAGCCGTCCAGGCTGTCGTAGCCGACCCGCAGATCCGCCGGCTTCCGGTCCGAGATCGGTCCGCAACCCGCCGTGACCAGCAGCAGAGCTGCCAGCGCGGTGCCCGTCGTAGCGCCTCGGCGGGCTGAAAGCACCCTGATCCCCTCGCCGGTCGTCGGTCGGAAGCCCACATGGTACGAGACGGCCCGTCGCCCGGACGCGCCCGGCTCACCCTTTCGGCCAGGTGACCACTGCGGAACGTGACGGGCGATTCGGGTATCAATATCCGGCTCCGGTAGACTCCGCCGATTGTGACGCCTGCCGAGACCCGCGGCGCCTCGACGCCGGACGCCGCCGCCCCGACGGGCCACCGCTCCGTCACCCTGGACCCACCATTGGTCACCGTCGCCGAGCCGGAGCCGGCGACCACGACACCTCCGGAAGCGCCGGCCGAGCCCGAGGCGCCGGCCACGCCGGGCGCGCGGCGCGTGCGCCGGTGGCGGTGGACCCGCCGCCGGATCGACCTCACGGTGTACGGCGCATTCCTGCTCGCCGCGATCTGGGTGACCAGCGGCATCTGGGCCGACCCGGCCGGGCGGGTGGCCGCGCTCTACAGCAGCGACCCGGCGCAGGTGCAGTTCTTCCTGGCCCACTCGGTACGGGTGGTGCTGCACGGCGAGTTCCCGTTCTTCACCGAGCAGTTCAACTACCCCGACGGCGTCAACCTGATGGCGAACACCGCCATCCTGGCGCTCGGCATCCCGATGGTGCCGGTGACCCTCCTGTTCGGACCGGCGGTCTCCTTCGTCACGCTGGTCACGCTCGGCCTGGCCGGCACCGCCGCCGCCTGGTACCGGGTGCTCTCCCGGCACCTGATCCGGCACCGCCCGGCCGCCGCCGTGGCGGCCTGGTTCTGCGGGTTCTCGCCGGCCATGCTGTCGCACGCCAACTGGCACCCGAACATCATCAGCCAGTTCCTGCTGCCGTTCATCGTGTGGCGGGTGCTGGTGCTGACCCGCTCGACCCGGCCGGTGCGCGACGGCGTGCTGCTGGCGCTGCTGGTCACCGCGCAGGCGTTCATCAACGAGGAGATCCTGCTCTTCACCGCCCTCGCGCTGGGCGTGTTCCTGATCGCCGTGGTGGTGCAGCAGCGCGAGCGGTGGACCGTCGCGTGGCGACCGCTCGGCGCCGGGCTGGCGGTCTGCGCGGCGCTGGCCGGCGCGCTGCTGGCGTACCCGCTGTATGTGCAGTTCGCCGGCCCGATGGCGTACCACGGGCTCAGCGACGCGGTACGCGACTACGGCAACGACGTCGCCGCGTACTTCGCCCCCGGCTCGCCCACGTTCGGCGGCAACGAGCGCGCCAACGTCAACCTCGCCCCGAACTACTCGGAGGAGAACGCGTTCTTCGGCTGGAGCCTGTCGCTGCTTGCCGTGGGCATCGTGATCTGGCTGCGGCGCGACGTGATCGTCCGGGCGCTGGCCGCGACCGGGCTGTTCTTCGCCGTGCTCTCCCTCGGCGAGCGGATCTCCTGGTGGGACCGGGAACTCGTCACCGGGCCGTGGGAGTTCCTGGTGCGGCTGCCGCTGCTGGACGCCGTGGTGCCCACCCGCTTCGGCCTGATCACCAGCGTGACGGTGGCGATCCTGCTCGCGTACGCGGTGCGGCGCGCCTGGGCGCTGCGGGGCGTGGACCGGCGGACCGCCCGCAAGCTCACCGCCGCCGGCCTGGTCTTCGCGCTGCTGCCGATCGCGCCGATGCCGTTGCGGGTCACCACCCGCGAGCCGGTGCCGGAGTTCATCACCGCCGACCGGTGGCGGCAGTACGTCGGGCCGGACCAGACGCTCGTGTCCGTGCCGGTGCCGGCGATGGGCAACACCGACCCAATGCGCTGGGCGGCGAGCACGAACCTCGACTTCAAGATTCCCGGCGGCTACTTCCTCGCGCCGCGCAACGGCGTCACCGGTGACCCGGGACGCTTCGGCGGGCGGCCCAGCGGCATCGGCGACATGCTGCGGGAGGTGTCGTCCACCGGCCGTACGCCGAAGCTGGACGACCGGCAGCGCCGCCGCTATCTGGACGAGTTGCGGCACTGGAACGCGGCGGTGGTGGTGCTGCCGCTGGCCGAGCAGAACGCCGAGCCGCTGCGCCGCACGGTGGAGCAACTGGTCGGGCCCGGGCGGCAGGAGCTGGACGTGTGGCTGTGGGACGTGCGGAAACTGACCAGCCGGCCCGCCTGACCCGCCCGGAGCGGCCCGCGCCCGCGCCCCGCCGCCGGCCCCGGCCGGTCGACGCGCTGGTGGTGGCCGGCTACCTCGCTCTCGCGGTGCTGCTCACCAGCGACCAGTGGCGCCGCCCGGAACGGCTGTTCCACCAGGCCGGCGACCAGATCCTGTTCGAGTGGATGCTGGCCCGGGCCGCCCGCGCGGTGACCGGCGGCGAGAACCCGCTCCACAGCGCCGCGCTGAACGCCCCGGACGCTGTGAACCTGATGGCGAACACGTCGGTGCTCGGGCTGGGCGTGCCGCTCACCCCGGTCACCGTGGCGTTCGGCTCCCAGGCGGCGTTCCTCGTGGCCGTGACGATCAGCCTCGCCGGCACCGCCACCGCCTGGTACGCGCTGCTCGCCCGCCGGCTGGTCCGCTCCCGGGCCGCCGCCGCGGTGGGCGGCCTGGTCTGCGGCTTCGCCCCGGGCATGGTGGCGCAGGCCGGCGCCCACCTGCACATGGCCGCCCAGTTCCTGGTGCCGGTGATCCTCGCGCTGGTGTTCCGGCCGGCCACCGACCGGGTACGCCGCGACGGCGTGCTGCTCGGGCTGGCCGTCGCGTACCAGGTGTTCCTCGGCGAGGAGGTGCTCGTCTTCCTGGCGCTGGCCGCCGGGGTGCTGGCCGGGGCGTACGCGCTCGCCGACCGGGCCGCCGCGCGTCGGCTGACGCCGGTGGTGGCCCGCCGGCTGGGCGTCGGCGCGCTGGTGGCGGGCGTGCTGCTGGCGTACCCGCTGTGGTTCCAGTTCGCCGGGCCGGGCCACTACCGGGGGATGCCGTTCCACACCGAGGGCTACCGGCTGGACGTGGTCTCGTTCGTCGCCTCCGCGCGGCAGACCGTCGCCGGGGACGCCCGCCGCGCCGGGCTGCTGTCGCCGAACCCGACCGAGCAGAACTCGTTCTTCGGCCCGTTCCTGCCGCTGCTGGCGCTGCTCGTGGTGGTGCGGCTGTGGCGGCGGCCGCTGGTGCGCGCGCTCGCCGCGTGCGGCCTGCTGTTCGCGGCGCTGTCGCTCGGCGCCTCGGTGGTGGTGAACCGCGACGACACCGGGCTGCCCGGCCCGTACCGCCTGCTCGCCGGGGTGCCGCTGCTGGACCTGGTGGTGCCGGCGCGTTTCGCGCTGGTCTGCGTACCGGTGCTCGGGGTGCTGCTGGCGCTGGCAGTCGACCGGGTCCGGCGCGGCGCCGTCCGCACCTGGGCGCCGTGGGCCGGCGCGGTCGCCGCCGCGCTGCTGCCGCTGGCGCCGACCCCGATCCGCACGGTGCCGGTCGCGCCGGTCCCGGCCGTCGTGTCCGGCGGCGGCTGGCAGGCGTACGTGCCGGAGGGCCGCACGCTGGTTCCGGTGCCGCCGGTGACCGGGGCGGCGGTCAGCCCGGCCATGTTCTGGTCGGCGCGCACCGCGCTGGCGTTCGACGCGCCGGGCGGCTACTTCATCGGCCCGCGCTCCGCGGACGACCCGGCCGCCCGCTGGGGCGCGCCGGACCGGCCCACGTCGCTGCTGCTGCGCCGGGCCGCCGAGACCGGTCAGGTGCCGCCGGTCGGCGACGCGGAACGCCGGCAGGCGGTCGCTGATCTGCGGCACTGGCGGGCGGCGGCGCTGGTGCAGGCCGACTCGACGCCGGCCGACCCGGTACGCGCCACGCTGGACGCGTTGGTCGGTCCCGGCCGGGACGTGCCCGGCGGGCATCTGTGGGACGTCCGGGCGCTCGCCGGCTGAGCGGCACGCCGCCTCAGACCCGGTCGCGCACGTCCCAGAGCCACACGTCGTCCACCCGCTGCGGCGGGCCGAGCAGCTCGGCCATCAGGTCGCGCAGCACCGCCTCGCGCGGCCCGGACCCGAGCACCACCACCGACGCCCGCCAGAAGCGCAGGTCGTCCACGGCCTGGCGACGGTTCTCCTCGGTGATCTCCGGCACGACGTTCTTGTCCATCGTGGAGTAGATGAGCGTGCTGGTGGGGCGGTTCGGCGCGCCGAAGACGCCCTCGCCGCGCTCGTTCGGGCCGATGAAGTAGCCACCCGGGATCGGGAACTCGTGCCCGGTCAGCGCGCTCCAGCGCAGCGTGTGCAGCCCGTGCACGTTGCTCGGGATCGGCACCGGCACCAGCGTGCGGCCCTCCGGCACGTACGGCCGCCAGCCACCGGCGGTGATGAAACGCGGCGGCGGGTCGATGTCCTGCGCCGGCAGCGGGCGCGGGATCAGCGGCACCAGGGCGGCCACGATCGCGGCGTACCCGGCCAGCCGCAGCACCCGGCGGCGCGTGTCGCGCGCGGCCGTCCCGTCGCCGTCGTCGTCCGTGCTGTCGTCGGCGGCGGCGCGGGGGGCGGGCACCGGCGGACGGCCGGCGCCGGCCAGCGTGTCCCACGCCAGGGCGAGCAGCACTCCCACGGCGGCCACCACGATCAGGCTCAACCGGGTCGGCATCATCATCTCGACCAGCGGCAGGTCGTCCGGGATGTAGGCCCACGGACCGTCGATGTCGGTCTCCGCGCCGTTGAACCGCACCACCGGGCCGATCGAGGCGATCGTGAAGACGACCACCAGCACGGCCAGGATCCGGGCCGCCACCGACCGGCGGACCAGCAGCACCAGCGCGCCCAGCGCCACCAGCACCAGCGGCCAGCCGAACCAGGTGTTCTGCTCGGTCAGCCCGATGGTCTTCTCCACCGCCTCGTCACCGGCGATCGTGTCCCGGGCGAACGTGACGAAGGCCACCAGGTCCTCGCCCCAGTTGTGGAAGACGCCACCCTGCAACCCCCGGTAGGACTGCGGCCCGTTGAACTGGAACCAGATCGGGTACGCGGTCAGCAGCAGCGCCAGCCCGCCGCCGAGGCCGAGCGCGGCGAGGAACGACCCGGCCCGCTCGCGGGCCGCGCGGGGCCGCTGCACCGCGTACGCCACCACGACGACCAAACAGGCCAGCGCGGTGAGCAGCAGCATCTCCTCGTTGATGAAGACCTGGTACGCCACCAGCAGCCCGAGCGCCAGCCCGTTGCGCCGCCACCGTCCCGGCTCGCCCAGCCGCAGCACCCGCGCCACGATCAGCGGCAGCAGGAAGTTCGACACGAAGTTGGGCTGTCCGTTGGCGTGATGGACGATGCCCGGTGCGAAGCCGAGGAACGCGCCACCGGCGAACGCGGCGGCCCGCGACCGGACCAGGTGCCGCGACAGCACCCAGTACGACGTGGCGGCGGTCGCGGACAGCGCCGCGCCCAGGTAGAGCGCGTACATCACCTGCGGGCCGAGCAGCAGCGTCAGCGGCGCAAGCGGCAGCGTCACCCCGAGCAGCGAGGTGTTCGCCATCATGTTCACCCCGTCCGGCGCGTTCTGCCGGGTGGTGAACAGCGGGTTCTCCAGGTGCTGCACCGAGTACGCGCCGTGCGCGAACAGCCACTCGAACCAGCTGTGGTCGGTAGGCAGGTGCGAGGAGACCCGGTGCTCCACGTCGCCCCAGTAGTTGAGGCAGACGAGAACGCCGAGCAGCACATAGGCTCCGATGGCCAGCAGATCGGCGCGGGCCGGCCGGCGACGGGCACGGCGCGGCGGATCGGCCACGACGGCGTCCGCCTCGACGGACGAGGGGTTCAACGAGGGGTCCACCACGGGCACGGCCACGACGCGCCATCGTACAGGCGGATTGTGGCAATGCCGGTCACGGCCGGACGGCGGCCCGGCGCGCGGGAGAGGATGGTCGTGACCGTCATCGATCTGGGGGAGTTGCGTCACGACGCTCCGCCCCCGGCGACCCCCCGCCCGCCGCGCAGCGTCGGCCGGCCGGCCCGCACCCTGGCGCTCCTGCTGCTGGCGCTGCTCACGCTCACCGCCGCCGCGCCGCCGCGCGGCCCGGCGGAGTGGACGCTGCCCGGCGGCCTGGGCTCGGCCGTGTTCGTCTCCGGCGACGTGGTGTACGTGGTGCGGCCGAACCGCGGTGACGGGCGGGAGATCGTCGCCTACCGCGAAGGACGGGAACTGTGGCGCAGTCCGCTGCCCGGCATCGGCACCGCCGTGTCGGTGTGGGAGCAGGACGGCCGGGTGATGGTGGCCGGCCCGGCCGGCAACGACGAGGACTGGGAGACGGTGACGTACGACGCGGCCACCGGCGCTGACGTCTGGCGCCGGCGCGGCGTCGCGTTCGCGATCGGCCGGGTGCTGCTGTCGCAGTCCGCCGCGTCCGATCCCAGCCCGTCGATCACCCGGGTCGACCCGGCCGACGGAAGTACGATGTGGACGCTGCCCTCGACGGGCATGCTGGGGTTCGATTACGGCTCCGGGACGGAACGCATGGTGTTGTCCCCGGTGACCGGGCAGACGGTGGTCGTGGACGCGCGCACCGGCGCGCGGGTCGCGGCCCGGGACCTGCACCCGGTGCGACCGCCCGCCCCGCGCCACGTGCTGACAGTGGCCGGGCTGCTGCTGGAGATCCGCGACGCCGGCGGGATCATCGAGGCGTACGACCTGGACACGCTGCGACCGCGCTGGACCGCCGAACAGGAGCTCGTCGACTACGTCGACAGCTGCGGCGCCCTGCTCTGTGTCGCCCGGCCGGGCGACGGGATGACAGCGCTCGACCCGGCGACCGGCGTCGTGCGCTGGAGCGTGGACCGGTGGGCGGGCGTCGTGGCGGCGCGCGACGACCGGCTGCTCGTCGGCGACACCGCCCCCGGCACCGGCGGCCTGGCGGTGCTCGGCCAGACCGACGGGCACCTGATCGCCGAGCTGGGCGGCTGGACCCTGGCCCCGCAGCACGAGTCCGGCGGCCCGCTGCTGGCCACCCGGCCGCTGGGCGGCGGCCGGCAACTCCTGGCCGAGATGGACCTGTCCGGCGACCCGCCCTCGATCAGGGGAGTGATCACCGGCACCGACTGCACGACCGGCGCGACGCTGCTGGTCTGCCGCAGGCCCGGCGGCGACCTCCTGGTGCGGCGGCTGCCGTGAGCCCGGTGATCGAACTGGGGGAGATGCGGCACGGCGAGTCCGCCGACGAGCCGGCCCCCGCGCCGCCCCGCCGGCCGCCCGGCCCGGCGGCCCGGGTGGCGCTGCTCGGCGTACTGGTGCTGCTCGTGGTGACGGCCGCCGCCGGGCCGCCGCGCCGGCCCGTGCCGATCCGGATTCCCGCCCCGCAGGGCGCGGCGTTCGTGGTCCAGCCGGACCGGGTGGTGGTGGCCGACGGCCCGGGCGCGACCGGCCGCGGCGGGCGGGTGGTCGCCGCGTACCGGCTGCCCGGCGGGGAACCGGCGTGGCGGTTCGCGCTGACCGACGGCGACCACGTGCTCGGCCTCACCATCGTGGCCGGGGGACTGCTGGTGACGAGCAGCCCGGCCGGGGACGGCGACTCGGTGTCGGCGATGCTCGACCCGGCGACCGGCACGCTGCGCTGGCGGCATCCCGGCTACCCGGTCCCGACCGCCTCCGGCGGCCTGCTGCTGGAGAACCCCCGCCCGCCCGGCGCGGGCACCGTGCGGGCCGTGGACCCGGCCTCCGGCGCGGTGCGATGGACGCTGCCCGTACCGGGCCAGGAGGTGGGGTACCGCCGCGACGACCACGGTGTGACGCAGCTCGTGCTGGTCACCCCGCAGGGCCGGGTGACCGTGTACGACGCGGACTCCGGCGCGGTCGCGCACACCGGCCGGGTGGCGCCCGCGGCCGGCCGCGCCGCCTACCGGTACGCCCAGGTGGTGGCCGATCTCCTGCTGGTCGAGGACGCCCGGGGCTCGGTCACCGGGTACGGGCTGGACCGGCTCGAGGAACGGTGGAGTCTGCCCGTCGGCTCCCGCGCCGGGCTCTGGTTCGCCGACTGCGCCGGGATGGTGTGCCTGCGCAACCAGGTGGGCGGCGCGCAGGCCCTCGACCCGGCCACCGGCCGCCCGGCCTGGACCGACGAGCGGTGGCTCGGGATGGGACCGGTCGGCGACCGGCTGATCGCCGCCGAGCGCGGGGTCGGGGAGGAACTGGAACTGTCGGCGCTGGACCCGCCGAGCGGCCGGGTGCTGGCCCGGCTGGGCCGCTGGCGCGTCTCCGGCAACGACCTCCCGTCCGGGCCGCTGCTCGGGCTGCGCACGCTCACCGAGAACCGGACGCTCGTCGGCGCGCTGGACGTGGCGGCCGGGCAGGTGCGGATCCGGGGGATCCTGCCCGGCGCCTGGTCCGAGTGCGCGGACACGGGTACGCAGCTGGTGTGCCTGCGTCCGACCGGTGGCATGGCGATCTGGCCGGCCGGCCGCTGATCACCAGTTGGCCTGCGCCGGTGGCGGCGGCAGTGGCGTCGACTCGGGGCGAAGCACGTACGCGATGCCGCCGCTGCCCGCCTGCCAGGCGTGCTCGAACGGCGCGCGCGGCACGGTGCGGCGGACCCGCTCGTCGTCCGGCGCGTACGGATCGTTGAGCACCGGGTCGCCGTCGGCGGTGAAGCCGGCCAGCACGACGAGGTGCCCCCGGGTGTCGTAGTCCAGCCCCGGCACCTGCCCGGCGGTGAACGCGGCCGAGACGATCAGCGGGATGCCGGCGGCCACGAACAGTTCCGCCTCGGCCAGCGAGCGCAGCCGGGTGACGAACGCGTCCACCCCGTGCGTCGCCGCGTACGCGGTGTTGAACGGCCAGTTGCCCGCCCCCGCGTACGCGTGGTCGTAGCAGTGCCGGGCGGCGTGCACCACGCGCGGACGCGGGCCGGGCGGCGTCACCCAGGCGTACCGGTCCGGGGTGGGCCCCGCGCCCCAGAAGTCGAGCACCATCGACACGCAGGTGGGACTGCACCAGGAGTCACCGCCACCGCCCCAGCGCGTCTCCCCGGTGGCGTGCAGCCGCTGCGCGTACCGCGGCACGTCCAGCACCCGCCCTCGCGCCCCGCCCGGCAGGGCTGAACCCATGTCGGCGTAGGGCGGGTCGGTGGAGGCGACCACGCCGACCGTGCGCAGCACCGGACCGTCCGCCACGTCGAGGCGACGCAGCAGCGTCACCCGCACCTGCCAGCCGGTCACCGTCGCGCCGGTCACCCGCAGCGTGTCGGCGGCCACCCGCGCCCGGTCGTCCTCCTGCCCGGGTACGGACGCCCGGTGCACCGCGCTGTCGTCGGCGGCCCAGATGCCCAGCTCGTACCAGCCGGTGGAAGCCGCGTCGCCGGCCCAGCCGCGCAGCTGCACACGCAGCCAGCAGCCGGGCGGGGTGTGCGCGGTCCAGGAGGGCACCAGTTCGGCGGCGGCGAAGCCGAGCGGCGTCACCGGGGACGTCCAGCTCCCGGCGGCGTACTCGGCGGTGGTCCCGGAGTGCGGGTCGGTGTGGGTCAGGCTGCCGGGCGTGCCGTCGAGCGCCAGCCCGTCCGGCCCGGCGGTGAGCCCGTCGGCGCGGCCCACGTTCCGGTCCGCCGGAAAGCGGAAACGGCGGTACGCGATGTCGCGGCCGGGCATCAGGATGCCGCCCGGCGTGGACCGGGTCCGGGGACCGTGCGGTTGTCGATCATTGCCGCCGAGCATCGCGTACCCGAAGGTTTTGTGCAACGGCGGCGGGTGCCGGCGGACCCGGGCGCCGCGCCGGGTTGCCACCCACGGCGGCCGCGGCGGGGGGTGTGTCGACCCGACGGCCCGCCTGATGCGTCTCGCTGTCACCGAAGGTAACTGTGCGCAAGCTCGCGGGGCCCACCCCGGGGCGACTTTGCTCTGCAGCCACCGACGCATCAGTGACTCGCGGCAACGTCTGCGTATCTGGCTGCAGAGCAAAGTCGACGGAAGGGCATCGGCGGCCCCGGCGGCTGATTTGGCGTCTTTGCGGTTCAGGGACTTGTGGCTCGACAGTCGCTTCGTTTGAAGGGGCGAGCGTCAGTAACAGTGCGTGACTCAGCGCCGCATCGGTGCCAATGTGACGGAGCGTCACGAGGATCGGCGCAAGTGGGGCAGGGAGACCTGGCGGGCCGCGGGTGGAGCAGCCGCCTGCGCCGCCGGGCCGGCTCCTCCGGCGACACCCCTTGGCCGGCGGCACTAGGTTGTCAGAGGTCACGAGGCGGGAGGGCCGGGATGCGGGTACTGGTGGTCGAGGACGAGCGCAACCTCGCCGACGCGATCGCGCGTGGGCTGCGCAAGCGCGGGATGGCGGTGGACGTCGCCTACGACGGCGACGCGGGCCACGAGGCGGCGTTCGTCACCCGGTACGACGTGGTGATCCTGGACCGGGACCTGCCGGGCGTGCACGGCGACCGGATCTGCGCCGACCTGGCTGCCTCCGGCACGCTGACGCGGGTGCTGATGCTCACCGCGAGCGGCACCGTCGCCGACCGCGTGGAGGGGCTGCAGCTCGGCGCCGACGACTACCTGGCGAAGCCGTTCGCGTTCGACGAGCTGGTGGCGCGGGTGCAGGCGCTGGGTCGCCGGGCCACCCCGGCCGCGCCTCCGGTGCTGGAGGTGGCCGACCTGGTGCTCGACCCGGCCCGGCGGGTGGTCAGCCGTGGTGGTGTGCCGCTCGACCTCACCAACAAGGAGTTCGGCGTGCTCGCCGAACTACTCAAGGCACGCGGCGCGGTGGTGTCCAGCGAGGAGTTGCTGGAACGGGTCTGGGACGCCAACACCGACCCGTTCACGACGATCGTCCGGGTCACCGTGATGACGCTGCGCAAGAAGCTGGGCGATCCGCCGCTCATCGACACGGTGGTCGGGGCGGGCTACCGGATCGGCCGCACGCAGTGAGCGTGGGCACCCGGCGGGTGCGGCCGACGCTGCGGCTGCGGCTGACCCTGCTCAACGGCGTCCTGCTGGTCGGAGCCGGGGCGATCCTGGTGCTGCTGGCCTGGCTGCTGGTCCGCGACGCGCTGCGCCCCACCGACGAGCTGCTGCCCGGCACCACAGTGGTGCTCACCGACGGCCGCACCCTCGACGCCGGGCAGTGGCAGCGGCAACTGGTCGACGCGGCGTCACAGGAACTGCTGGTCAAGGGACTGCTCGCGCTCGTGGCGATCAGCGTCGTCGGGGTGGCCGGGGCGTACCTGGTGGCCGGCCGGGCGCTGCGCCCGCTGCACCAGGTGACCGCCACCGCGCGCCGGCTCGGCGAGGCCACGCTCGACGAGCGGATCGGCTGGTCCGGCGCCGACGACGAGGTGGCCGAGCTGGCCGAGACGTTCGACGCGATGCTGGACCGGATCAGCGGCGCGTTCGAGGCGCAGAAACGGTTCGTCGCGAACGCCTCGCACGAGCTGCGCACGCCGCTCGCGGTGATGCGTACCGAAATCGACGTGACGCTGAGCGACGACGACGCCGACCTCGCCGAGTACCGCCGCATGGCCGGGGTGGTACGGGACGCCTCGGAGCGGGCCAACGGCCTGGTCGACGCGCTGCTGGTGCTGGCCCGCAGCGAGGCCCAGACCGGCCGGCGGCTGGCCCGGCGCGCGGAGTCGGACCTCGCCGTCGGCACCGCCAACGCGCTCTCCGCGGTGTCCCGGGAGGTCGAGCGGATCGGCCTGAAGGTGCACACGTCGCTGCGTCCGGCGCCGGTGGTCGGTGACCCGGGGCTGCTCGACCGGCTGGCCGGCAACCTGGTGGAGAACGCGGTCCGCTACAACCACCTGCACGGGCGGATCTGGGTGCGCACCGGCACCGACGGACAGCGGTCCTGGCTGGTGGTGGGGAACACCGGCTTCGAGGTCGCCCCGGCCGACGTACCCGGGTTGTTCGAGCCGTTCCGGCGCGGCGGCCAGGAACGCACCGGTGCTCGCGGCTCCGGGCTCGGCCTGTCGATCGTGCGGGCCGTCTGCGACGCGCACGGCGGCACGGTCAAGGCGGTCGCCCAGCCCGGCGGCGGCCTGGAGGTGACCGTCACGCTTCCGTCGGCCGACCCGCCCGCGGCCACCTGACCGCCCATCCCGACCTGCCCGGCCGGTGAGACGACCTCATCTTTTCGTGCGGACGGCCTCGGCTGTCCTGGCCGGACCCGGCGGTGGTCGGCCCCGACGGCCCGGTGACCGGGCAGAATGCGCCGCTCACGCTGGACCCGGGGCGGTGATCAACGGAGAGTAAGCGCAGCGACGCCTCACCCTGCTCACCCACCGGAGCTGCCAGTGACCCACCTCTCGGCCCCGCGCCGCCGCCGTCTTCTCGCGGTCCTCACCGCCGGCGCCCTCACCGTCGTCGGCCTCTCTCCGGCCACGCCCGCGGCCGCCGCCGCGCCCGGCCACGACAAAGTGGTCCACACCGTCCCGTCCACCGCCTCGCCCGACGTCCAGGACGGCTCGGTCGACGCGATCCACGACGCCGGTACGAAGATCATCGCGGGCGGCTCCTTCACCCGCGTGCAGAACCGCAACTCCGACGTCGACATCGCCCGCGACTATCTGCTCGCGTTCGACAAGGCCACCGGCGCGGTGGACACCGCGTTCGCGCCCACGCTCGACAACGAGGTGACAGCGGTCACGGCCGGGCCCACGGCGAACACGGTCTTCGTCGCCGGCAAGTTCAACACCGTCAACGGCGTGACCCGGCGCAAGGTGGCCCTGCTCGACGTCAACACCGGGGCGGTCGTCACCAGCTTCGCGCCGCCCGCGTTCAACGGGCTCATCAAGGACATCGCCCTGGTCGGCAACCGGCTGCTGGTCGGCGGCATCTTCACCACGGCCGGCAACCCCAACCCCCGCGGCGGGCTGGCCTCGCTCAACGCCACCACCGGCGCGGTGGACAGCTACCTCACCACCACGCTGACCGAGAACCACAACTGGGACGGCGTCAGCGGTGCCAAGGCCGGCGTCGGCGCGGAGAAGCTCGCCGTCTCCCCGGACGGCACGCAGCTCGTCGTCATCGGCAACTTCAAGAAGGCCGACGGGGTGCTGCACGACCAGATCGTCAAGATCGACCTGGGTGCCACCGCCGCTACCGTCGCGGACTGGAACACGGCCCGCTACACGCCGCGCTGCAAGTGGCAGTCGTTCGACTCGTACGTCCGTGACGTCGCGTTCTCCCCGGACAACAGCTACTTCGTCGTGGTGACCACCGGCGCCCCGTACAGCGGAACGCTCTGCGACACCGCGGCCCGCTGGGAGGCCGGCGCGACCGGCGCCAACCTCCAGCCGACCTGGGTCGACTACAGCGGCGGCGACACGTTCCTGTCCGTCGGCATCAGCGAAGAGGCGGTCTACGTCGGCGGCCACCTCCGCTGGCTCAACAACACCACCGGCACCGACAACGCCCGGGCCGGCGCGGTCGGCCGGGCCAGCATCGCCGCGCTCGACCCGGCCAACGGCCTGCCGCTGTCCTGGAACCCCGGCCGCCACCCGCGCGGCATCGGCGCCTCCGAGATGCTCGTCACGCCGACCGGGCTCTGGATCGGCGGCGACACGCTGTGGATCGGCAACTTCCAGTACCGCCGGGAGCGGATCGCGTTCTTCCCGCTGGCCGGTGGGAAGGCGGTGCACCCCACCACCACGGCCACCCTGCCCGGCAACGTCTACCAGGCGGGCCTGCCGCAGCCGACGAACGTGCTGTACCGGGTGAACGCCGGCGGCTCGTCCGTCGCCGCCACCGACGGCGGGCCGGACTGGGCTGCCGACACCAGCTCCAGCCCCAGCCCGTACCACAACACCGGCAGCAGCGTCTCCAGCTACACCACCGCCGCGAGCCTGGACTCGACGGTGCCGGCCGGCACCCCGGTCGAGCTCTACAACCACGAGCGGTACGACCCGTCCGGCGGTGCGGAGATGACCTGGCAGTTCCCGGTGCCCAACGGCACCGAGGTACACGTGCGGCTGTACATGGCCAACCGGTACGCGGGCACCGCCAACGCCGGCACGCGGATCTTCGACGTGGCGCTGGAGGGCGCTGTCGTCCTCGACGACCTCGACCTGTCCGCCGCCGCCGGGCACAACGTGGGCACTATGCGGGAGCTCACGGTGGTCAGCGACGGCTCGATCGACCTGGAGTTCCGCCACGTGCGGGAGAACCCGCTGGTCAACGCGGTCGAGATCGTCAAGACCGGGCCCCCGCCCGCTCCGGCCAGCTCGCCGGTGCAGGTGCGGTCGTACGACGGGCAGAGCGCGGTCGGCGCACCCGACCCGGTGACCGACCCGAACGGCACCGTCTGGGCGGGCGCGCGCAACGCGTTCTGGGTCGGCGGGACGGTGTTCTACGGCGCCGACGGCGCGCTGTGGCGGCGCACGTTCAACGGCACCACGTTCGGCGCGCCGGAACTGGTGGATCCGTACCACGACGCCTACTGGGACACCGTGGTGACCAACTCCGGTCCGACCGGGCAGACGTACGTCGGCGCGACCACCGGCTTCTACGCCGAGATCCCGAACGTGACCGGCATGTTCTTCTCCGGCGGGCGGCTCTACTACACGCTCAACGGGCAGAACGGCCTGTTCTGGCGCTGGTTCACCCCGGACAGCGGCGTGGTCGGCGCCGACCGGTTCACGGTGGCCGGGGCGAGCGGGTTCGCCGACGCTGGAGCGGTCTTCGTCTCCGGCAGCACGCTCTACAAGGTCAACCGCAACACCGGTGACCTGGCCGCCACCGACTGGGTGAACGGCGTGCCGGCCGCGACGTTCACCGTGCGCAGCGGCCCGGCGGTCGACGGCGTCGACTGGCGCGCGAGGGCCGTGTTCGTCGGCCCGTAAGGAAGGGCACCTTCTTAACGCCTCCGGTAAAGGAAGGGCCCCTTGTTAACACCTCGCTGTTAACAAGGGGCCCTTCCTTGCATGAGCGGGGTTGTGCGCGCCGGAGGGCGGTGGAATGATCAACCGGTCAGCTCGATGAGGTGGAAGGGGGTGTGGTCGATGTCTTTCGTGAACCGTCCCGCGCCCCGCGTTCCCCGCTGACGTCCTGACTCCGCCGGGGCGCGCTCCCCACAGGAGGAAGCACCGATGAGTGCACAGTTCCATTGTGTGACAGTCGAGTCCGACGACCCGTACACCCTTGCCGGATGGTGGGCCCGCGTGCTCGACCGGCAGCTCGCCGACGACGACCACCCGGACGACCCGGAGGCGGTCCTCGCCGCGCCCGCCGGCGACGGCCCCGACCTGCTGTTCGTCCGGGTGGGTGAGCGGCACGGCAAGGGCGCGTTCCACATCGACCTGCACGCGGCCGAGGGCACCCGGGACGAGGAGGTGGCGCGGCTGCGTGACCTCGGCGCCACGCTGGTGGCCGACCGGCGCCGGCCGGACGGGAGCGGCTGGGTGGTGCTGGCCGACCCCGAGGGCAACGAGTTCTGCGTCTGCCGGAGCTGGGCCGAACGGGCCGCGTCCGCCTGATCCGGAAACGACACCGGGCCCCCGCCGCGACGGCGGGGGCCCGGTGCGTAGCGGTGTCAGCCCTGCTTCTCGATCTCGCCGCGCATGGAGACGAACTCCTTCTGGAGCTCGGCCGCGGACTTGAAGTAGACGACCACCATGCCGAGGCTGCCCCGGTCGGCCCAGATGCAGACGGCCACCTGCTCACCCGAGGCCTTGCCGTCGGAGCACTTGGCGTCGCCGCCCAGCGGACCGGGGTCGACCGTCTTGAAGTCCTTGGTGGCCAGATCCGGGGTGACCGCCGCGGTGGCGTCGTCCAGTTCCTTCTTCGGGTCGGCCATGACGCCGGACACGGCGACGATCATGACCAGGTCCTTCTTCGCCGGGTCGCCGTAGAAGGCGCCGGCGGTGCTCGTCGCCTCCGGCACGTCCTTGCTGAGCGAGACCTTCATCTGCGTCGCGGCGCTCTGCAGCTGCGGGTCGGTGACCTTCGGCCGGCCGCCGAGCGTCTGCGGCTCGACCACCCGGGTCTTGGTGGCGGTGACCACCTCGCCGACAGTGTCCTTGGTGGCGATCCAGGTGACGATGCCGCCACCGACGCAGAGCACCAGGACCACCGCGAGGACGATCAGCAGGATCTTGCCGACGCCGGACTTCTTCGGCGGGACCGGCGCGCCGAACTGGTTGCCGTACTGCGGCTGCTGCGGAGCCTGCGGGTAGCCACCGCCGTACTGCGGCTGCTGGGGCGGCTGGAAGCCGCCGGGCTGGTGCTGGGGCGGCGGGTAGTGGCCGGGGTAGGGATTGGACGGCGGCTGGGACATGTGGGCAGCTCCTGTGAGAAAACTGAAGGCGTGATCGTAGCCAGGAGCACCGACATGCCGCTGTCCGTAAAAGGCCGGTGTGACGAAACCGCGTCCGACCCGTGACCTGCCCCGCGAACGCCGATCGCGGTGGCCGGGCCGTCCGTCTCGGACAGCCCGACCACCGCGATCGATGCGGAATCGGTCAGCGCAGGCTGGCCACGCCGCGTGGCAGGAACCGCTTGCCGGTCACCCGCTCGGAGGTGCCGGTCCGGTCCAGGTACGGCGTCACGCCGCCCAGGTGGAACGGCCAGCCGGCGCCGAGGATCATGCACAGGTCGATGTCCTGCGCCTCGGCGACGACGCCCTCGTCGAGCATGAGCCGGATCTCCTGCGCCAGCGCGTCCAGCGCGTTCTGCCGGACCTGCTCGCCGGTGAGCGGCTCGTCGCCGACCACCAGCAGCTTCGCCACCTCGTCGTTGATCTGGTCGTCGACCACGATCGGCTGGCCCGAGTCGGCGATCCGCTTGAGGTTCTCGCTGACCCCGAACCGGTCCGGGAACGCCTCGTGCAGGGTGCCGCCGACGTGGTACGCCACGGCCGGGCCGACGAGCTGCAGCAGCGCCAGCGGACGCATCGGCAGGCCCAGCGGGTCCAGCGCGCTGTTCGCCACGTCCAGCGGGGTGCCCTGGTCGACGGCCGCGAACACGGTGCCGAGGAAGCGGGTCAGCAGCCGGTTCACCACGAACGCCGGGGCGTCCTTCACCAGCACCGACGACTTCTTGAGCTGCTTGCCGACAGCGAACGCGGTGGCCAGCGTGGCGTCGTCGGTCCGCTCGCCGCGGACGATCTCCAGCAGCGGCAGCACCGCGACCGGGTTGAAGAAGTGGAAGCCGACCACCCGCTCCGGGTGCTCCAGCTCGGCGGCCATCTCGGTGATGGACAGCGAGCTGGTGTTGGTGGCGAGCACCGCCTCCGGCTTGACGATCTTCTCCAGCTCGGCCCAGACCTGCTTCTTGACGCCCAGGTCCTCGAACACGGCCTCGATGACGAAGTCGGCGTCGGCGAACACGGACTTGTCGACCGAGCCGCTGACCAGGCCGTACAGCTTGGCGGCGGTGCCCTTGTCCATCCGGCCCTTGCTGACGGCCTTCTCGATCTGGGTGTGCACGTAGCCGACACCCTTGTCCACCCGGGACTGGTCCAGGTCGGTCATGACGACCGGCACCTGCAGCCGCCGGGCGAACAGCAGCGCGAGCTGGCTGGCCATCAGGCCGGCGCCGACGATGCCCACCTTGGTGACCGGGCGGGCCAGGCCCTTGTCCGGCGCGCCGGCCGGGCGCTTGGCCCGTCGCTGCACCAGGTCGAAGGCGTACAGGCCGCTGCGCAGTTCCTCGGAGAAGACCAGGTCCGCGAGGGCCTCGTCCTCCGCCGCGGTGCCGGTGGCGAAGTCGGCGTCCTTCGCCGTTTCCAGCAGGTCCAGCGCCTTGTACGCGGACGGGACCGCGCCGTGCAGCCGCTGGTCCAGGGTCTGCCGGGCGAAGTAGAGCACGCCCGCCCACATGTCCTTGTCGACCTCGGGACGGGTCACCGTGACCTCGCCCCGGACCACGCCGGCGGCCCACTCCAGCGACCGCTCCAGGAAGTCGGCCGGCTCCAGCAGCACGTCCGCGATGCCCATCTCGGCAGCCTGCTTCGGCTTGAGCATCTTGTTCTGCATCAGCGGGTTCTGGATGATCACCT
This sequence comes from Micromonospora sp. TSRI0369, assembly GCF_001905625.1. Taxonomy (NCBI): domain Bacteria; kingdom Bacillati; phylum Actinomycetota; class Actinomycetes; order Micromonosporales; family Micromonosporaceae; genus Micromonospora; species Micromonospora sp. TSRI0369. Next base: position 118,361 of record NZ_LIVU01000006.1, on the reverse strand, counting down.
GGGTGGCGGCCGGGATGCCGATCAGGTTCGGCAGCAGCTGCGTACCGCCCCAGCCGGGGATCAGGCCGAGCGAGACCTCGGGCAGCGCCAGGGCCGCCGCGCCCGCCGACAGCGTCCGGTAGTGGCAGTGCAGCGCCAGCTCCAGGCCGCCGCCCATCGCCGCGCCGTTGACGAACGCGAACGTGGGGACGGCGCTGTCCTTGAGCCGGGCGAAGACCCGGTGGCCGAGCCGCCCGATCTCCAGCGCCTGCTCCCGGTTCTCCAGCGCGGGCAGGCTGGTGATGTCCGCGCCCACGCAGAAGATGTACGGCTTGCCGGTGACCGCGATGAACGCCGGCTCCGCCGCGAGCGCGGCGGTGATCGCCTCGTCCAGGCTGGTCAGACCGCCCGGGCCGAAGCTGTTCGGCTTGGTGTGGTCGAAGCCGTTGTCGAGCGTGATGAGGGCGGCGGGCCGGTCCAGCCCGGGTACCGCCACCTGGCGCAGCAGCGCCTTGGTGACGACCTCGTTCGGTGCGGCGAGCGCGCTCACTTGTTGCCCTCCCAGTGCGGGTTCTCCCAGATCACGGTGCCGCCCATGCCGATGCCGATGCACATGGCGGTGAGGCCGTAGCGGACCTCGGGGTGCTCGGCGAACTGGCGGGCGAGCTGGGTCATCAGCCGGACGCCGGAGGACGCGAGCGGGTGGCCGATGGCGATCGCGCCGCCCCACTGGTTGACCCGCGGGTCGTCGTCGGCGATGCCGAAGTGGTCCAGGAAGGCGAGCACCTGCACCGCGAACGCCTCGTTCAGCTCGAACAGGCCGATGTCGTCGATGCTCAGGTCGGCGATGCGCAGCGCCTTCTCGGTCGACGGGATCGGGCCGACGCCCATCACCTCGGGCTCGACGCCGACGAAGCCGAACGACACCAGGCGCATGCCGACCGGCAGGCCCAGCTCACGGGCGGTCTCCTCGGCCACCAGCAGCGCGGCGGTGGCGCCGTCGTTCAGGCCGGCCGCGTTACCGGCGGTGACCTTGCCGTGCGGCCGGAACGGGGTCTTCAGGCTCGCCAGCTTCTCCATGGAGGTGTCGCGGGGCGCCTCGTCCACGGTGGCCAGGCCCCAGCCCGTCTCCGGGTCGCGGGTCGCCACCGGCACCAGGTCACCCTGGAGCTTGCCGTTGGCGTACGCCTTGGCGGTCTTCTGCTGCGACGCCAGCGCGAACGCGTCGGTGCGCTCCTTGGTGATGTGCGGGACGCGGTCGTGCAGGTTCTCCGCGGTGGAGCCCATCACCAGGGCGGACGGGTCGACGAGCTTCTCCGCGACGATGCGCGGGTTGGGGTCGACGCCCTCGCCCATCGGGTGGCGGCCCATGTGCTCGACGCCGCCGGCGATTGCCACGTCGTACGCGCCCATGGCGATGCCGCTGGCCACCGTGGTGACGGCGGTCATCGCGCCGGCGCACATCCGGTCGATGGCGAAGCCGGGCACGGTCTTGGGCAGGCCGGCCAGCAGGGCGGCGGTACGGCCGATGGTCAGGCCCTGGTCACCGATCTGGGTGGTGGCGGCGATCGCCACCTCCTCCACCTTCTCCGGCGGCAGTTGCGGGTTGCGGCGCATCAGCTCGCGGATGCAGCGGATCACCAGATCGTCGGCGCGGGTGTTGGCGTACATCCCACCCGCCTTGCCGAACGGGGTACGGACGCCGTCGACGAAGACGACATCCCGGACTTCACGGGGCACTTGGAGCCTCCCTCGGCACGGGCATTTCCCCGGATGCTACTCGCCAGTAACCAAACGTGGCACCACCCCTCGCGTGGCCCACCTCACACCTGCCACCGACGTTACTGCTGGGGGGTCCGCAGCGCCTCGGTAAGAGCGGGCAGCAGAAGCCCGATCTGCCACTCGCGGGCGCCGAGGGCACGCAGCGCCTCCGCCACCGTGTCGTCGGTGATCTCCGCAGGTGGCTGCCACGCCAGCCGGCGGATCGAGTCCGGCGCGATCAGGTTCTCCGCCGGCAGCCGGTGCGCCCCGGCGGTGCCGACCACCACCTCCCGGGACCGGGTCAGCCGACCCGCCGCCACCGGGTCGCGCTCGGCCCAGCGGTGCGGCGGCGGTGGTCCCTCCACCGTCGGGCTCACCGGCAGCGCGTCGTCCGGCAACTGGCGCGCATCGTCGAGCGCCGCCAGCCACGTACGCGCCAGCCGGCGCACCGAGCGCCCACCGAAACCGGGGAGCGTGAGCAGCGTCTTCTCGTCCTTCGGGTCCAGCTCGGCGGCGGCCACGATGGCCGAGTCGGGCAGCACCCGGCCCGGCGCGGCGTCCCGGCGGGCGGCGATCTGGTCGCGCGCGTACCAGAGGGAACGCACCCGGGCCTGGGCGCGCGCGCCGCGTACCCGGTGGATGCCGGAGGTGCGCCGCCACGGCTCGGCGCGCACCCGCGGCGGGCGCGCGCCGTTGCGCACGAGCGCGTCGAACTCCTCCGCGGCCCAGCCGGACTTGCCCTGCCGCTCCAGCTCCTCGTCCAGCGCGTCGCGCAGGTCCACCAGCATTTCGACGTCCAGGGCCGCGTACGTCAGCCATGACTCCGGCAGCGGCCGGCTCGACCAGTCCGCGGCGGAGTGGTGCTTCTCCAGGCTGAACCCGAGCAGCTGTTCGGTCAGCGCGGCCAGGCCGACCCGCTCGAATCCCGCCAGCCGGGCGGCCAGTTCGGTGTCGAACAGCCGGCGCGGGCGCAGGCCCAGCTCGGCCAGGCAGGCAAGGTCCTGGCTCGCCGCGTGCAGCACCCACTCGGTCTCGGCGATCGCCGCGTCGAGGGTGGACAGGTCGGGCAGCGGCAGCGGGTCGATGAGCGCGGTGCCGGCGCCGCCGCGGCGCAGCTGCACCAGGTAGGCGCGCTGGCTGTAGCGGTAGCCGGAGGCGCGTTCGGCGTCCAGGGCCACCGGGCCGGTGCCGCCCGCGAAGCGGGCCACGACCTCGTCCAACTCGGCTGGTGTGGCCACCGGGGCGGGCGTGCCCTCGCGCGGTGCGGTCAGAGGGACGGCCGCGCCCGGCTCGGTCTCGGTCCCCGCGCCCGCCGGCTCCGGCAGGGCCGACGTCGGATCGGCGGAGACCTCTCCCGTACGGCTTTCGGCGGTCCGACGGCGCAGGGGTGGTTCGTCGGTCACCTGACAACCCTAGTAGGCCGGACGATCCGGTGTGCGCAGCCGGTCCGGCGCGTGTCGGCGCGGCGGCCGCCAGGTGTCCGGAACGAACCGGGTTGCGGGGCCGTGAGAGGGTCGGACAGTGGGGGAGACAAAGCCCGTTTCCGCCGGTACGGTCCATCGAGCCGCGAGCGGCGCACGGGGCCGGGCAACAGCGGTTGGGGGCGTCGGCGAAGCCGACGGGGAGGACGGTCGAGCATGACAGGCGGGTACGGAACCGGCGACGGCGTGCCGGGGCAGGGCGGTGACCCGACGGCCGATCGGCCGGGGCCGCTGCCACCGCGCTTCGACCCGCCCGGCGGTTCGGCTCCACTGTCCGGGTCGACGGCGGGCGGTAGCGGTCCGGCGTGGAGCGGCGCCAGCTACCCGGCGTCCTCGGGTGCCAGCTACCCCGCCGCGTCGTCGGGCGCGAGCTATCCGGCGCGGGCGGCCGCGCAGCCGTCCGCCGGTTACCCGGGCCGCGCCGACGCCGCCGGGGCGTCGCCGTCGGCCGCCTACTCCGCGTCGTCGGGCGTCGCGACCCCGCCCGCGCCGTCCCAGCCGTCGTTCGGCGCGGTGCCCACCCGGCCGGGCCCGTCGTCGTTCGGCTCCGCGCCGGCCCAGCCGGCCCAGCCGCGTCAGTCCTCCTACGGCACCGCACCGGCCCAGTCCGCCGCCCCGGCCTACCCGGGTCAGGCTCCCGCCGGGTCACAGTCGTTCCCGGGCCAGCCGCCCTCGCCGTACGCGGACCGGCACTCCGGCGCCGGCTCGCCGTACCCGGGCCGGCCGGTCTCCGCGCCCGCCTATCCGGGCCAGCCGGTGTCCGCGCCGTCGTACCCCGGCCAGCCACCGGCGTACCCGGGTCAGCAGGTCTCCGGCTTCGGCGCGCCGCTCGGCCCGCCGGAGCGCGCGGCCCGGCGCAGCCGGCTCGCGGTGGTGGCGCTGACGCTGGCCGCCGTGCTGGCGGTGGTCAGCGGCGTGCAGGCGTACCAGATCTACCGGCTCGACGACCGGCTCGCCGCCGCCGACAAGCGGATGGCCGAGGGGCAGGGCGCGGACGCCAGCCGGCTCGACGGCCTGGAGCAGCGCGCGGGCAGCCTGGAGAAACAGGCCGGCGCCGCCTTCAACCCGGAGGCGGTGGCCAGCGCGGTGCTGCCGAGCGTGTTCCGGGTGCGGGCCGGGCAGTTCACCGGTACCGCGTTCGCCGTCGGCAAGGCCCCGTCCGGCGGCGGCACCACGCTGCTGACGAACTTCCACGTGGTCGAGTCGGTCTTCACCGCCGGTGAACGCAAGGTGTTCCTGGAGCGCAAGGACCAGCGGTTCGAGGCGACGATCATCGCCACCGACAAGGACAAGGATCTGGCGCAGCTGCGGACCACCGCCAAGTTCGCCGGTCTGGTCGCGGCCAGCGACCCGGTGCGGTCCGGCCAGCAGATCATCGTGGTCGGCGCTCCGCTCGGGCTGCAGGACAGCGTCACCACGGGCGTGGTCAGCGCGTTCCGCGAGGACGAGCGCGGCGGCGGCCCGGTGATCCAGTTCGACGCGCCGATCAACCCCGGCAACTCCGGCGGCCCGGTGATCAACGGGTCCAAGGAGGTCGTCGGCATCGCCACGGCCAAGGCCCGCAACGCCGAGGGCATCGGGCTGGCGGTGCCGATCAAGACCGCCTGCGACCGGTTCCGCCTCTGCTGACCGGTCGCCCACGCCGGTGTGGGCGACCGCGTCGCATCGACCCCGGCCCATCGGGCCACCCCGCGGGGGACCAGCTCATCTGGAGGAACGACATGTCCTACCCACCGGCCGGAGGCGACAACCCGCCCCCGGCGCCGGGGGGCACGGTCTACGGCAACGTGTACGGCAGCCGGCCCGCGCCCCAGCAGTACGACCCGAACCAGCCCGCGCCGACCCTGCACCAGCCCGCCGCGCCCGACGGTGCTCCCGGGTACGCCGGTTACCCGCCCGCCGCGCCGGGACAGCCGGGCTACGCGCCGGGCGCCGCTCCGGTGCCCCCGCCGATGTCGGCGCCGCCGGTCTCCGTACCGCCGGTCTCCGGCCCCGGCTACCCGCAGCCGCTGTCGGCCCCGCCGTCCTCGGTCCCGCCGGTGTCCGGCCCCGGCTACGGGCCGCCGCCGATGTCCGGGCCGCCCGGCGGCTACGGACCGGTCGGCGGCGCGCCCGCCGGCGGCGGCCGTAAGTGGGCCCCGCTGGTCCTCGGCCTCGTCGCCGCGTTGCTGTTCGTCTTCGGCGGCGTGATGACCTTCCTGTACGTCTCCACGAACGGCGAGCTGGACAAGTCCCAGCGGCTGGTCAGCCAGCGCGAGGGCACCATCTCGGCCAACCAGCAGGAGATCGAGAAGCTCAAGGGTGAGCTGAAGACGGTGCAGGAGCGGCTGTCGGACACCCAGCAGGACCTGACCGGCACCAAGAACGACCGGGACGAGCAGGCCCGGCAGAAGAAGGTCATCGCGAACTGCCTGGACAAGCTGACCACCGCCATCGCCGCGGCGTCGCGCGGCGACCGGGCCGCCTTCGAGGCGGCGAACAAGGGCCTGGACAAGGTCTGCGACGAGGCCGAGAACTACCTCTGACCGGCGTCCGCCGTGAGGCCGCCCCGCACGCGCGGGGCGGCCTTCGCGCGTCAACACAGGGGTACGCCGAGCGCGAACCGCCCCGGCCCGCCGCAACTGTCGTCGCGCGTGCGGCGACCCGTGTGCCGGTACGCGGCCCTCGCGAGCCGACGGTCAGGCGGCGCCGGCGGAGCGGCGGGGCAGCGCGGTGACGCCGGGCGGCGGCAGGCCGGCCGTCGAGGCCAGCAGCGTGCACCAGCCGAGCAGGTGCGGGCCCAGGTCGGCGCGCAGCGGCGTCCAGGAGGCGCGGATCTCGATGTCACCGGCGGCGGGCGGCCCGGCCAGCTCGCCGAACCGGGTGGAGAGCGTCTGGGTGACGGTGCCGCCGATCGCGCGGTGCCCGGCGCCCTGCACGTCCAGCGCGTCGGTCAGCCAGGTCCAGCCGACGCCCGGCAGCAGCGGGTCGCTGGCCAGGTCGACCTCAAGCTCGGCGGTGACGTACGTGACCAGCCGCAGCGTGCCCTGCCACGCCTCGTGGCCGGCCGGGTCGTGCAGCAGGATCAGGCGGCCGGTGGCCACCTCGTCGTCGTCGCGCATCACGGCGGCGGAGAGCGCGAACGCGAACGGGGCCAGCCGCTGCGGCGCGCCGACCTCCTCCAGGATGATCTCCGGGCGGGGTGTCACCGATCGCAGCCCCGCGACCGCGCGAGCGAACGTTTCCGGGAGCGCGATCGGGGGGGCCATGCGGGCAGCCTATGCCGCGCTCACCGTACGGCGCGCGACGGCGCGCCGGGTGATCGACGGTTAAGAAGGGGCCCTTCCTCTACCGGAGGCGTTAAGCGGGGGCCCTTCCTTCTACGTCACAAATGCGGACGGTGAGCGCGGGCGCCTGCCGGGGGCGTGGCACGATTGCCGCGATGACCACCGACACCACGGGCACTGCCGCCCGAGACGGAGAACCCCGCCGCGGCGGGCCGGCCGACTCGCCCTTCGTGCGCGCCTGCCGGCGCGAGCCGGGCCCGCACACCCCGGTCTGGTTCATGCGCCAGGCCGGCCGGTCGCTGCCGGAGTACCGCGAGATCCGGGCGAACGTGCCGATGCTGGAGTCCTGCCGCCGGCCGGACCTGGTCACCGAGATCACGCTGCAGCCGGTGCGCCGGCACGGCGTGGACGCGGCGATCCTGTTCAGCGACATCGTGGTGCCGGTCGCCGCGGCCGGTATCGACCTGGACATCGTGCCCGGCACCGGCCCGGTGGTGGCCGAGCCGATCCGTACCGCCGCCGACGTCGAGCGGATCACCCCGATCGGCCGCGACGAGGTGTCGTACGTGGACGAGGCGGTGCGCCAGCTCGTCGTCGAGCTGGGCGACACCCCGCTGATCGGCTTCGCCGGGGCCCCGTTCACGCTCGCCAGCTACCTGGTCGAGGGCGGGCCGTCGCGTACCCACGCCAAGACCAAGGCGCTGATGTACGGCGACCCGGACCTGTGGCACGCGCTGTGCTCCCGGCTGGCCGAGGTGACGCTGGCGTTCCTCCAGGTGCAGATCGAGGCCGGGGTGTCCGCGGTGCAGCTGTTCGACTCGTGGGCGGGCGCGCTCTCCGAGGCCGACTACCGCCGCTTCGTGCTGCCGCACTCCACGTACGTGCTGGGCGGGCTCGCTAACGCCGGCGTGCCGCGGATCCACTTCGGGGTGGGCACCGGCGAGCTGCTCGGCGCGATGGGCGAGGCCGGCGCCGACGTGGTGGGCGTGGACTGGCGTACGCCGCTGGACGTCGCCACCGGCCGGATCGGGCCGGACAAGGCGGTGCAGGGCAACCTGGACCCGGCCGTGCTGCTCGCGCCCTGGCCAGTGGTGGAGACCGAGGTGCGGCGCATCGTCGAGCAGGGCCGGGCCGCTCCCGGCCACGTGTTCAACCTCGGCCACGGCGTGCTGCCGGAGACCGACCCCGAGGTGCTGACCCGGGTGGTCGCGCTGGTGCACGAGCTGACCGCGCGACCGGAGCGCTAGGAGGAGACAGTGGTGCGACCGTGGCGGGTGGCGATCATCGGTGGCGGGATCACCGGGCTGGCCGCCGCCGTCCGGTTGCGCGACAGCGCTCCCGAGGGCACCGAGGTCACCGTGTACGAGCAGTCCGGCCGCCTCGGCGGCAAGCTGTTCACCGGTGAGCTGGCCGGCGGGCCGGTCGAGTTCGGCGCGGAGTCGTTCCTGATGCGCGACCCGGCCGGTGGCGAGTCGGCGGCGGTGACGCTGGCCCGGCGGCTCGGCCTGGCCGAGGAGATCGTGCACCCGACCGTCGGGCAGGCGGCCCTGCTCGTCGACGGCACGTTGCACCAGGTGCCGGGCGGCACGCTCGTCGGCGTACCCGGGGATCTGGAGAAGGTGGCGGCGGTGGCGCCGCCGGCCGCGGACGCCGACCGCGACGCGGGCGGGCCGCTGCTGGCCGACGGTGAGGACACCTCGGTCGGTGAGCTGGTCCGCAAGCGTCTCGGTGACGCGGTGGTGGACCGCCTCGTGGACCCGATGCTCGGCGGCGTGTACGCCGGGCGGGCCGACGACCTGTCGCTGGTCACCACGATGCCGGCGCTGGCCCGCGCGGCCCGCGCCGAGCACACGCTTGTCGGTGCGGTACGCGCCGCGCAGGCCGCCGCGCCGCGCGCGCCCGGCGCACCCGTCTTCGGCACTCTCGCCGGTGGGCTCAGCACGCTGGTCGAGGCGGCGGCGACGGCGAGCGGGGCGACGATCCGGCGGGGCGCCGCGGTACGCGAGCTGCGCCGCACCCCGGCCGGCTGGCGGCTCACCGTCGGGCCGACCCGCGACGCCGAGCACGTCGAGGTCGACGCGGTGCTGCTCGCGGTGCCGGCCCGCCCGGCCGCCCGGCTGCTCGCCGCCGCCGCGCCCGAGGCGGCCGACACGGTCGGCGCGCTCGACTACGCGAGCGTCGCCCTGATCACCCTGGCGCTGCCCGGCCCGGCCCTGCCGGAGCTGTCCGGCTTCCTGGTGCCGGCCGGCGAAGGGCTGACGATCAAGGCGTCCACGTTCTTCACCACCAAGTGGGGGCACCTGCGGCGGCCGGACGGGCTGGCGCTGGTGCGCGCCTCGGTGGGCCGGTGCGGCGACGAGACGTCGCTCCAGCTCACCGACGACGACCTGGCCGACGCGGTGCACCGGGAGCTGTCGGCGGTGCTCGGCGCGCCGCTGCCGGCTCCGGTGGCCCGGCACGTGCAGCGGTGGGGCGGCGCGCTGCCGCAGTACACGCCCGGGCACACCGCCCGGGTGGCGGCGGTCCGGGCGGCGCTGCGCGCCGCCCACCCGACGCTTGCAGTGGCCGGGGCCGGTTACGACGGCGTCGGCATCCCGGTGTGCGTCCGCTCCGGCGAGACGGCGGCCGAAGAGATCATCACGGCACTGGAAGGATCGGCAGCATGACCGAGCAGACCAACGCGGCGCGGCTGCGGGAGCTCAACGAGACCATCCGCTACACCATGTGGTCGGTGTACCGGGCCACCAGCCCGCTGCCGTCGCTGCGGGAGAACGTCGTCGACGAGGTCGAGTCGCTCTTTACCGAGGTGGCCGGCAAGGACGTCACGGTCCGGGGCACGTACGACGTGGCCGGGCTGCGCGCCGACGCCGACCTGATGATCTGGTGGCACTCGTCGTCCAGCGACGCGCTCCAGGACGCGTACCTGCGGTTCCGCCGCACCACGCTGGGCCGGGCGCTGACCCCGGTCTGGTCGCAGATGGCGCTGCACCGCCCGGCCGAGTTCAACAAGAGCCACATCCCGGCGTTCCTGAACGACGAACAGCCGCGCGCCTACCTGTGCGTCTACCCGTTCGTGCGCTCGTACGAGTGGTACCTGCTGCCCGACGCCGAGCGGCGCGAGCTGCTGGCCGAGCACGGCAAGATGGCCCGGGGCTACCCGGACGTGCGGGCCAACACGGTGGCGTCGTTCGCGCTCGGCGACTACGAGTGGATGCTCGCGTTCGAGGCCGACGAGCTGCACCGGATCGTGGACCTGATGCGTGACCTGCGCGCCTCCGGCGCCCGGCGGCACGTGCGGGAGGAGATCCCGTTCTACACCGGCCGCCGCCGTTCGGTTGCCGACATCGTCAACTGCCTGGTGTGAAAGGAAGGGCACCTTCTTAACGCCTGCGGTAGAGGAAGGGGCCCCGCTTAACACCCCAGCGGGTGTCGAGCAGGGCCCCGACCGGGAAGACAGCCGTCAGGCGGTCGTCGTGCAGGACACGATGCTGGGCACCAGGTTCGTCGCACCGGCCGAGCCGGTGAAGCCGAACGAGGTGCTCGCACCCGGCGCGAGTGAGCCGTTGTAGGCGGCGTTGCGTGCCGTCACCAGCGTTCCGCTCGTGGTGACAGTGGCGTTCCACGCCGAGCTGACCTGCTGGCCGTTCTGGTAGTTCCAGCTCACCGACCAGCCGCGGATCGGCGAGCCGCTGTTGTTCGTCACCTTCACGTCGGCCTGGAAGCCGCCGCCCCACGAACCGGTGATCGCGTACGTCGCGGTGCAGCCGCCGGCCGGGTTCGGCGTGGTCGGGGGCGGGCTGGTGGGCGGCGTGCTCGTCGGCGGCGTGCTGGTGGGCGGGGTGCTGGTCGGCGGGTTCGTCGGGCCGGACCCGCCGAAGTCCACGTCGCTGCACAGGTAGTAGGACTGGTCCAGGTGGCTGGCCTGCCAGATGGTGTAGACGATGTGCCGGCCGGTGCGGCCCGGCGCGTTCGCCGGGATCTGGATGGACACGCCGTCCACCTCACGCGTCCACTGGCTCGCAGGGGTGTTGCCGATCTGGCCGACCAGTTCCAGGTCGCTCCAGCGCAGCGGCGAGGTGAGAGCGTTGAAACCCTGCTTGGTCGCGTACACCCGGATGTAGTCGGCGCCGTGGCTGGCCTGGTCGAAGAACTTGACCCGGAAGTTGTTGGTGACCGGCACGGTCTTCCAGGCGCCGACGGTGTCGAGCGCGTTGTACCGGCCGCTCTGGGTGCGGCCGCCGCTGCACAGCTGCCCGTCCGGGATGGCGCCCTGGTGGTTGCCGGCCACGCCCTCGCGGAACAGGCCGTTCCAGTTCCACATGGCGTTCGGGTCGGCCTGCCACGCCTGCCAGCACATCGGGTCCTGGGTGGCCATGGCCGGGTTCTGGAAGTCACCGCCCCAGCGCTGCCAGCAGCTGTAGGCGCGCGAGGCCGGGTCGACAACCGACCCGTGCGCCGAGGCCGGGCCGGAGAACGCGGTGGTGAGCAGCGCCGCGACGACCGCGCAGACGGCGAGGATCGCCGCCGCGAGCGGTAACGGGCGGCGGTACGGAGTGGACATGGAAAGCCTCCGGGATGGGGTCGGTGCACGACGCCCGGACTGTCGGGAGTTGCCCTCTCCCGCGTGGCGGCTCCGCCCGCACGCTGCCACAAAAAGCGACAAACGTCAATGAGTCGGGTCGCGGCGCATCGGCGTGTGCGGGATGCCGTCCTCGACGTAGCCGGGGCCGTCGACCGTGAAACCGCAGCCCGCGTAGAAGCCCACGAGGTGGGTCTGCGCGTCGAGCACGCACGGCCGGTCACCCACCACCGCGAGGGCCTCGGCCATCAGCGCGCCGGCCAGGCCCGCGCCGCGGGCCGCCGGCGCCACCACCACCCGCCCGATCCGTGCCACGCCGCCGGGGTCGGCCAGGATCCGCAGGTACGCCACGACGGTGCCGTCGCTGGTCAGCCACAGGTGGCGGGTGCCGGGTTCGACGTCCCGGCCGTCCAGTTCCGGGTACGGGCAGGACTGCTCGACCACGAACACGTCGATGCGCAGCCGGAGCAGGTCGTGGAAGGTGCTGGTGTCCAGGTCGGCGAAGCCGGCCAGGTGGGACTCGACGGGCATCGGCCCAGGGTAGGTGGCGCGATTCCGGCCGGTCGTGCTCCCCCTGGCGCGACGCGTCGGCTCAGCGCACCGGGTTGGCGCGGCCCGTCGCGCTCAGCCCTTCGACGTGCGCAGCCCGGTTGCGGTGGCGGTGACGGCGCGTTCGAACCAGGTGCCGGTGTCGGCCGCCGAGCGGGTCCACACCCAGACGCACTGGGTCACCCGGCCCTGCTGGAGGCAGCCGTAACGGTGCGGGAAACGGGTGCCGTCGGACAGGGTCATGGTGGCCGACACCATCCGGCCCGGCACGCCCAGCCCGGCGGGCAGCTTCCCGGCGGTGTGTCCGCTGGTCACCTGGCCGTCCTCCTCGTCGCGCCCGCACGCCTCCAGCACGTCGAAAATTCGCCGCACCGCGTCCGCCGCGGTCGGCTCGTCCGGGTAGACCACCGTCTCCTGGGCGATCTCGACGAACTCGCCGGCCGGGGTGCCCTCCGGCGTGCCGAAGACCCGGGTCGACACGACGAGCCGCCGGTCGAGCAGGGGCAGCGGGCGACCACACACGACGCCGTCGGAGTCGAGCCGCTCGCTGGCGTACTCGGGACTCTCGGCCAGGCCGGCCAGGTTGCCGGTCGCCGCGTACCGGTCGCGCAGCGCCTCGGCGGCCCCGCCGTCGGTGGGCGAGGGCGCGACGAGGGCCGGATCGGGGGCGGCGGCGGGGGCGGGCTCGGTGGCGGGAGAGCAGCCGGCGAGGACGGCGACCAGGGCCGCCGTGATGATCAACCGTCGGGACACCGGAGGGATGCTAGACGGAGATCGACGCCTGTTGCGCCCCGGGGAGCGCTCGCGTCAGGCGGGGCGGGCGCCGACCGCGTCGTGTACCTCGGCGCCCTGCTCGCCCTCGACGGCGCGGGCGCAGTGGGCGCAGCAGAAGAAGCGGCCGGAGACCTCGACGCCGTGCCCGACGATCTTGATCTGGCAGTGCTCGCAGATGGGCGCCATCTTGTGTACCGCGCACTCGAAGCAGTCGAACGTGTGCCGCGCCCCGTCGACGGTGCGCACCTCGAACGCCATCCAGTAGTCGTTACCGCAAACCTCGCAGGTTGCCATGCGAAACCCCCCGAAAACGGACCTGTCATCCGAGAGTCGCGCAGACGACACCATCGGGCAACCGGAACGGGCGAACCTGATCCGGCCCTACGGCGAGTCGCTCCCGGCGTGTCGCGCGTTGACTGATGTGACCGCCGAAAATCCCCGGAGGATTCGTGATCAAGCGCAACAAGCTCTTCGGCAACCAGACCCGGGTGACGTTCTCGCTGCCCCGGGACACCCCGGCCGGCACGGTGAGCGTGGTCGGCTGCTTCAACGGGTGGGAGCCCGGCCGGCACGAGCTGGTGCCGCGTCGCGACGGCACCCGTACCGTGACGGTCCGGTTGAAGCCGGGGGAGTACCGCTTCCGCTACCTGGCCACCGGCGGCGTCTGGCTGGACGACGAGGCCGCCGACCGGGTGGACGAGGCCGGCGGCCTGCTGCGGCTGTGACGCCGCCGTCAGCCGGCGCTGGGCTCCAGCCGCACCGAGATCGAGTTGACGCAGTGCCGGGTGTCCTTCGGGGTGAAACCCTCACCCTCGAAGACGTGCCCGAGGTGGCTGTCGCAGCGCGCGCAGCGGATCTCGATGCGGCGCATCCCGAGCGTGTTGTCCGGGATCTCCTTGACCGCGCCCGGGATGGCGTCGTCGAAGCTCGGCCACCCGCAGTGCGAGTCGAACTTGTCCTCGCTGCGGAACAGTTCCAGCCCGCAGGCCCGGCAGTGGTAGACGCCGGGGGTCTTGGTGTCGACGTACTCACCGGTCCAGGGCGCCTCGGTGCCGGCCTCGCGGAGCACCCGGAACTCCTCGGGGCTCAGCCGCACGCGCCATTCGTCCTCGGTACGGGGCAGTTCGTTGTCGGAAAGACTCACCCCTTCACGGTACGTCGGCTGTCGGTGGCATCGCATATGGTCGCGTGATGGCGGGCAAGGGCACGGTCGAGGAGATCGAGGTAGCCGGGCACACGGTGCGGCTGAGCAGCCCCGACCGGGTGATCTTCCCCCAGCAGGGCTTCACCAAGGCCGACGTCTTCCGCTACTACCTGGCCGTCGGCGATGGGATCATGCGCGCCCTGCGGGACCGGCCGACCACGCTCCAGCGCTTCCCCGACGGCATCGAGGGGGAGATGTTCTTCCAGAAGCGGGTGCCGCAGCGGGGCGTACCCCCGTGGGTGCGCACCGCGCAGATCGCATTCCCCAGCGGCCGCAAGGCCGACGAGCTGTGCCCGGCCGACCTGGCGCACGTGGCCTGGGCGGCGCAGATGGGCACCGTGGTGTTCCACCCGTGGCCGGTGCGCGCCGCCGACACCGACCGCCCCGACGAGCTGCGCGTCGACCTCGATCCGCAGCCGGGCACCGACTTCGCCGACGCGGTGACCGCCGCCGGTGAGCTGCGCGGCCTGCTGGACGAGCTGGGCGTGCCCGGCTGGCCGAAGACCTCCGGTGGCCGGGGCGTGCACGTCTACCTGCGCATCCAGCCGCGCTGGACGTTCGTGGAGGTACGCCGCGCCACCATCGCGCTGGCCCGCGAGCTGGAACGACGCCGCCCCGAGCTGGTCACCACCGCCTGGTGGAAGGAGGAACGGGGCGAACGGGTCTTCGTCGACTTCAACCAGACGGCGCGGGACCGCACCATCGCCTGCGCGTACTCGCTGCGCGCCAACGCCCGCGCCACCGTCTCCACCCCCGTCGACTGGGACGAGCTACCAGAGGTCGACCCGGACGACTTCCACCTGGGCACGGTGCCGGCCCGGTTCGCCGAGCGCGGCGATCCGCACGCCGGCATCGACGACGCCCCGTGGGACATCACGCCCCTGCTGGAGTGGGCCGAGCGGGATGCCGCAGACGGGCTGGGCGACATGCCGTACCCGCCGGAGTACCCGAAGATGCCCGGCGAGCCGAAGCGGGTCCAGCCGTCCAAGGACCGCGACCGCCCCCGCCCCTGACGCCCGGGTGACCACGGCTCAGGCGGGCGCGGTGAGCATGCTCCGGACCGAAGCGACGATGTGCCGGGGACGGCGGTAGAGGTCGGTGGCGGTGTAGACCCGCATGCGCCAGCCGTGCTCGGCCAGCCAGTTGAGCCGGGACCGATCGTGGTGCAGCCTGCCGGGGTCGAGGTGGGAACGGCCGTCGTACTCGACGCCGATGCGCCGGTCGCGATAGCCCAGGTCGAGGCGATAGATCAGGTTTCCGTCCTCGTCGGGAACCCACAGCTGCGGTTCCGGCGGAGGTAGCCCGCCGTCGATCAGCAACAGGCGCAACTGGCTCTCCTGCCGGCACTCCGGGCGCGGGTCGGCGAGCGCGACGAGTTGCCCCGCCTGTCGTACTCCCCGCAGGCCGACGTGCCAGGCCACCTCGGTGAGCAGGTCCTCGCGGCGGCAGGCGCCGGCGCGGAGGCAGAGGTCCAGCACCGGCAGCGCGTCCGCCCGCCGGATCACCCGGGCCAGGTCCACGGCGCAGCGGGCGGCCGGCGCGCAGGGGATGCCGGCAATCTCCACCGCGTCCGGCACCGGCAGTACCGTCTGATGCGTCGCCACGCCCTGGATCCGCCGTGCGCTCACGCCGGGCGGCACGATCACGTGCACCCGGTCGTCGGTCACCGCCCCGAACCGGTGCAGTCGCGCGCCGGTGTGGAACCCCGCGACGGTTCCCGGCGGCAACCGCCGGAACAGGGCGCGCAACCGGTCCGTCTCGTCGTCGGCGTACCCGTAGACACCACGGGACAGCCGCCCCAGCCGCCCCGCCTCCACCTGGTGCCGGACCGCCCCACGACTCACCCCACCCGCCAGCAACTCCCCGTACCGCCACACCCCCTCACCCTCCCGCCTCAACCCTCAAAATCCGCCCCTGTGGACAGCCGCGCACCCGCGCCGTCGATCTTGGAGTTGTGGTCGTTCCCAAAAGCCGCATAGACGTCATTCGAGGCGCCACAACTCCAAGATCGACGGGGTGGGGCGGGGAGGTGGCGGCGGGGGTGGAGGAAGGGCGGAGGGGGACCGATAACGATCATGTAACGGGCGCGAACCTTTTCGTGGGTGTCACTGCTCTCTCTCGGCATCGGCCCGCCGGGGCCAGGAGAGGACGTCGGATGAAGCTGGTGTGGAGGCGGGCGGTAGAGGCCCGTGGGCTGCTGCTCGCCGCCGCTGTCGCGGCACTCGTCGCGGTCGCGTTGGTCACCGGGCTCTCCGACTACAACCGCCGGGCGGTGGACGCGGGCGCCCGGGCGGTGCTCGACGCCGCCCCGGCGGAGGAGCGCAGCCTGCTGATCAGCGGCTCCGGCGGGGCGGACGCCGCCGCGTACGCCGAGCGGGACCGGGCGGTACGGGCGCAGTTCGCCAACGGGCTGGGCGGGGCGCCGGTCACGGTGGCCGGGGTCCGCTCCGGCACCGGGCGGGAGCTGACCGGTGACGTGGGCGCCGCCCGCACCGACGACGACCCGATGTTCGCCAACCTGGCCACGCTCGACGAACTGCCGGCGCACGCCGAGCTGACCGCCGGGGCGTGGCCGGTGCCCGGCAGCAACCCGCTGCAGGTGACGCTGCCGGAGAAGGTGGCCGCGCAACTCAGCTTGGAGGTCGGCGAGCGGGTGCCGCTGTACGACCGGGGCGCGGAGCGGGCCAGCACGGTGGTGGTGGCTGGCACGTGGCGGCCCCGGGACGCGACCGAGGCGTACTGGCGGCTCGCCCCGGGGGTGGGGGAGAGCCAGGGCGACGCGGAGGTCACGTCGTACGGGCCGTTCGCGCTCGACCCGGCCGACTTCGCCCGTACCTTCCCCGGCTCCACCTCGGCGGCCTGGCTGGTGGACCCCGACCTGGTGGCCGTCGAACCGGCCCGGTTGCCGGCCGTGACCACAGCGCTGAACGAGATCACCGAGCGGCTGCCCGAGGCGACCGGCCTGGGCTCCTCGACGCAGCAGGTCAGCCACCTGGACCGGCTGGTGGACCGGCTCGGCCGGGCCGACCTGGTGGGCCGCTCCGCGCTGCTCACCCCGCTGCTGCTGATCGTCGTGCTCGGCGGGTACGCGCTGGTGCTGGTGGCTGCGCTGCTCAACGAGGACCGGCGGGCGCAGACCGCGCTGCTGCGGGCCCGGGGCGCGGCGCGCCGGCAGATCGCCGGATTCGCCGCACGCGAGGCCACGCTCGTGGTGGCGCCGGCGCTGCTGCTGGCCCCGGCGCTGACCGGGCAGGCGGTCCGGTATCTCGGCGCGGACCTGCGGCTGGCCGACGGCGACCTGGCCCGGGTCTGGGTGGTCGCGGTGGGCGCGGCGGTCGGCTGCCTGCTCGCCATGGTGCTGCCGGCGTTGCGCCGGGCCGGCACCTACGTCGCCGACATGGCGGCCCGGTCCCGCCCGTCCCGCAGCGCTGCCGTGCAGCGCGCCAGCGTGGACGTGGTGCTGGTGGCGCTCGCCGTGCTCGCCTGGACCCAGTTGCGGCAGTACTCCTCGCCGCTCGCGGGCGCGAACGGCAGCCTCGGCATCGACCCGCTGCTGGCCGCCGCGCCCACCATCGGCGTGCTGGCCGGCGCGGTGATCGCGCTGCGGCTGCTGCCGCCGACCACCCGGATCGCGGAACGCTTCGTCGACCGCCGACCCTGGAACGCCACCATGTTCGGCATGTGGCAGGCGGGCCGCCGCCCGCACGCCGGCCCGGTGCTGCTGCTCGCGCTCGCCGTCGGCGGCAGCACGCTCGCGTGGTCGCTCGTCGCCTCCTGGGAACGCTCGCAGCGCGACCAGTCGCAGCACACGGTCGGCACGGACCTGCGGCTGACCGAACGGGACGGCACCGCCCCGGCCGACCGGGCCGCCCAGCTGGCCGCCGTGCCCGGGATCGACCGGGTGCTGCCCGCCTGGCGCGACGACGTGCGCCTGGGCCGCGAGGCCCGGCCGGCAACAGTGGTGGCCCTCGACGCCGCCGCCGCGAAGGGGATGATCCGGCTCGACGACGCCGACGGCGGGGCGTCCACCGGGGCCCTGCTGGACCGGCTCGCCGACGGCCGGGCCGACCCGGTCGGCGGTGTCCTGCCGGCCGGGGCGAAGACCTTCTCCGGCACCGTCCGCACGCCCGTGGAGAGCATGTACGACCGGCCGCGCGTAGCGGTGACCGCGCTGTTCGCCACCGACGCCGGGGCCACCTGGCGGGTCCGGCTGGCCGAGGCCGGCGGCGAGGGACGGCCGGTGCGCTTCTCCGTGCCGCTGCCCGACACCGGTGGCGCCCCGCTGCGTCTGACCGGTTTCGAGGCCGATGGCGGCGACGCCACCGGCAGCTCGTACCGGCTGCTGCTCAGCGACATGCGGCTCACCGACGGCGGCGGCGCTGCGCTGCCGTTGCCGGTGGAGGGGGCCTGGCGGGTGATCGACCCGGGCAGCGGGCCGCGCCGGGACGCCCGGGCCACGCCCACCGAGGTGGACGCGACGCAGGGCTTCGACGTGCCCGCAGGGTTGTTGCAGTTCGCCCGGGTGCCGTCGTCCCGGTTCGCCGTGGTGCCCATGGCCGAGGACCCGCCGGTGCCGGTGCTGATCACACCGGGTGTCGCCGCCGCGCTGAGCGTGCAGACCGGTGACACCGTCAAGCTGTCGGTCTCCGAGGTGACGGTGGAGGCCACTGTGGTCGGCCAGGTCGCCGCGATCCCCGGCACCGGGGGCGACGGCGTGCTGCTGGACCTGCCCACCGCCGGCGCCCAGTTGCTGGAGCGCAGCGGAGGCGTGCGGCCGGTGGCCGAGTGGTGGCTGCGTACCACGCCGGGCGGGCATGCCGCCGCGACCGAGGCCCTCGCCACTGTCGGCGGCACGGTGCTGCTGGACCGGCAGCGCGTGGCGGAGGAGGCCGCGGGGGACCCGTACTGGCAGGGCGCCCGCACCGGGCTGCTCGCCGCCGCGCTCGGGTCGGTGCTGCTGGCGCTGGTCGGCCTGGCGGTCGACGTGTGGGCCACCACCCGGCGGCGGCTCACCGAACTGGCCGTGTTCAACACGCTCGGCGCGAACACCCGGCTGCTGGCCCGCGCCTACCTCGCCGAGCAGGGTTTCCTGGCTGCGATCGGAGTCGGCGTCGGGCTGCTGGTCGGCGCCCTCGTCGCGGCCACCATGGTGCCGCTTGTGATCCTCACCCCGGCCGCCGGACGGCCGGTGCCCGAGGCGGTCTTCACAGTGCCCTGGGTGCCGATCGGGGCGACCGCCGCCGGGCTGCTGCTCGCCGCGCTCGCCTTCGCCGCCGTCATCACCACCGGCATCCGCCAGCGGGTCGCCGCCGCGCAGCTCCGGATCGGAGGAGAACGATGAGCCTTCCTGGTGCCGCGCGCCGGGTCCGCGCATACGGGGGGCAGTTCCTGCTGCTCGCCGTCCTGACCCTGGTGACCGCGCTGTTGATCACGGGCGTGCCCCGGGTGGCCGACCGGCTGACCGGGCAGGGGCTCACCGAGTACGTCGCCGGTCAGCCGGTGGCCCGCCGGGACCTCACGTACAGCACCGCGCCGGACGTCGTGCCCGCCTCGGAGCAGCCCGTCGTCGCCAGCCGGGGAGCCCTGCTCGCGGCGGTCGAGGAGAAGATGCCCGCCGAGGTGCGCGACACGATCGGCGAGCGCTGGTTCGCGGCGCAGACCGTACCCGGGCGGTTGCGCGGTCCGACCCTGAGCGACGACAAAGGGCTGATCGACCTGCACCTGCGCGCCGGCACCGGCATCCGGGAGGCGGCCACCCTGGTCGACGGGCGGTGGCCGGAACGCGGCGTCACCCCGGCCGGCGCGATCGAGGTGACGCTCGCCGAGACGATCGCCACCACGCTGGGCGTCGCGGCCGGCGACCGGTTCCGCCTCTCGCTGCTGGACGGCGACAACAACGTGCTCAACTCCCGCCCGGTCGACCTGGTCGGCGTGTGGCGGCCGAACGACCCGGCCGGCGGTGTCTGGGACACGCTGCCGTCGATGCTGAAGCTCAGCCCGCCCGAAGGCGACGGCGACCCGTTCGTAGCAGTCGCGTACACCGCCGACGCGGGCCTGAACTCGATCACCGCCCGGAAGTGGCCGGTGACCTTCGGCTGGCGGTACCGGATCGCCCCGGACCGGCTCGAAGCGGGCCGCCTCGACGCGTTGATCGCCGGTGTCGACGGGCTGGAACGGGCCCTGCCCACCGAGGTCAAGATGACCCTCAGCCAGGGCGCGGACATCCCGCTGCGGCGCTTCGCCGACTCGCTCGCCGCCGCGCGTACCCTGCTCGCGGTCATCGCCGCCGGGCTGCTCGCCACGCTGGCCGGGCTGACGCTGCTGGCCGCCCGGCTGGCCGCGCGCCGCCGCCGCGCCGAGTTCCACCTGATCCGGGCGCGCGGCGGCTCGACAGGTGACGTGCTGCGTCGCGGTCTGGCCGAGTCGGTGCTGGTGCTGCCGGCCGCGGCCGGGATCGGCTGGCTGCTCGGTGGGCTGCTGCCCGGCACCGGGTCGCCGTGGCTCTGGGTGCTGATCGCCGGGCTGCTGGCCACGCTGCTGCCGCCACTCGCCGCGCTCGCTGTCGGCCGCCGCGCCGGTGGCCGCTCCGACCTCGGCGGCCGGTCGCCCGCCGTCCGGCTCACCGTCGAGGTAGCGGTGCTCGGGCTCGCCGTGCTCGGCGCGTTCCTGCTGCGCCGACGCGGGCTCACCGCCGGCTCGGTGGATCCGCTGCTGGTGTCCGTGCCGGTGCTGCTGGCGATCGCGGCGGCGCTGGTGGCGCTGCGCGCGTACCCCTGGCCGTTGCGGCTGCTCAGCCGCGTCGCCGCCCGGGCGCGCGGCAGCGTCGCGTTCCTCGGCGCCGCCCGCGCGGGCCGGGCCGCGAGCACCGGGCCGCTGGTCGTGGTGGTGCTGGCCGTGGCCACCGCCGCGTTCTGCGGCGTGGTGGCGACCGGCATCGAGACCGGCCGGGACACCGCCGCCGCCCAGGCCGTGCCGGGTGACCTGCTGGTACGCGGGGAGCGCTTCGCGCCGGACACCGCGGAGAGACTGGCTGAGCTGCCCGGGGTACGCGCGGTCGCGCCGCTGCTCACGGTGCCGGCCGAGCGCCCGTACGCCGACCGTGCCGGCCGCCCCGCGCCGATCACCGAGCTGCGCGTGGTGCTCGTGGACGGGGAGCGGTTCGCCGAGGTGGCGCGCCGGGCCGGCGTACCGGTGAGCGTGCCCGACCCGCTGCGGGCCGGCGCCGACGGGAGTACGCCGCTGCCGGCGCTGGTGTCCCCGGCGGTCGCCGACGAGCTGGCCGACGCCGGGCTCGCCGACGCCCGGGGCGAACGCCCCGCCTGGCTGGACGTGCAGGGCAACCGGCTGCCGGTGCGCACCGCCGCCACTGTCGACGATTTCGCGCTTGTCGACAAGGGCGTACGCCGGTTCGTGGTGCTGCCGTGGCCGGCGTTGCCGGCGGACGCGCCGCATCAGCTCGCGCCCACCGGCTTCGTGCTGGCCGGCGCGGGCGTGGACGCGGCCGAGGTGGACCGGGTCGCGCGTGAGGGGCAGAACCGCTACCTGCGTATCGGCGGGGTCGGCACCGGGGACAAGGCCCGCGCGCCGGAGGTGACGGCCCGCTCGGCCGTCCGCGCCGACCTGGGCGGCACCGGCGTGAACGGCCTGCTGGTGTTCGGCTTCGCGCTCGGCGCCGGGGGCGGCGCGGTGCTGGGGCTGCTCGGGCTCGCGCTCGCGGTGCTCGCCGGGGCGCGCTCGCGCGGGCAGGTGCTGTCCCGGCTGCGCACCATGGGCCTGTCCCGCCGGCAGTGGCGCGGCATGCTGATGGTCGAGCTGACCCCGCTGGTGCTGGTGTCGGTGCTCACCGGCGCGGTGGTCGGCGCGTTGCTGCCGCTGCTGCTCACGCCGGTGCTCGGGTTGCCCGCGTTCACCGGCGGCGTCGACGTACGCCCACAGTTCGAACCCGGCCTGGTCGCCGGGGTGTCGGTCCTGGCCATGGTGGCCCTGGGCTTCGCGATCGCCGTGGAGGCCGTGAACAACCGCCGGATGCGCCTCGGTGAGGTGCTGCGGCTCGGAGAGGAGAGCTGAGATGACCGCGACCGCCGAGGCGTCCGTGCCGGATCTGGCGTCCCTGCAACAGCGCGCGGCCGAACGGGCCGCGCAACGGGCCGGAGGACGCGACCGGTTGCGCGGGCACATCGTCTGCGACGGCCTGGTGCGCATCTTCAAGACCGAGGGCGTCGAGGTCGTCGCCCTGCAGGGCCTCGACCTGGTCATCGACCGGGGTGAGCTGGTCGCGATCGTCGGCGCGTCCGGCTCCGGGAAGTCGACGCTGCTGAACATCCTGTCCGGCCTGGACACCCCGACCGCCGGCATCGCCCGGGTCGCCGACTACGACCTGCTGTCGCTGTCGAACAAGCGACGGCTGGCCTACCGGCGGGAGGTGGTCGGGTTCATCTGGCAGCAGACCGGCCGCAACCTGCTGCCGTACCTGACCGCGCTGGAGAACGTGGAGCTGCCGATGAAGCTGGCCGGGCGGGCCGGCGGGCGGCGCAAGCGGCGGGAGCGGGCCCGCGAGCTGCTGGACATGGTCGGCGTCGGCTACTGCGCGGACCGCCGTCCGGGCCAGATGAGCGGCGGCGAGCAGCAGCGCTGCGCGGTCGCCGTGGCGGTGGCGAACGACCCGGAGATCCTCTTCGCCGACGAGCCGACGGGTGAGCTGGACGAGGCCACCGGCGCGGAGGTGTTCGCCGCGCTGCGCACCATCAACGCCGAGCTGGGGGTCACCATCGTGGTGGTCACCCACGACCACGCCGTGGCCGGCCAGGTCCGCCGTACCGTCGCGATCCGCGACGGCCGGACCGCCTCCGAGGTACGCCGGACCGCGCGCGTCACCGCCGACGGCGGCACCGAGATGGTCAGCGAGGAGTACGCGGTGCTGGACCGCACCGGCCGGATGCAGCTGCCGGCGCAGTTCGTGGAGGCGTTGTCGCTGCGTGACCGGGTCCGGCTCAACCTGGAACCCGACCACGTCGAGGTGCGCCCCGGCGACCGGACGCACGCCGAGGAGAGTGAGTGATGACCGACCAGACAGTGGTGCTGCCGGCGACGGCAGTGGAGGACGTGGTCCAGGTCGAGGGGGTGAGCCGCACCTTCGGCAAGGGCGAGCACGCCGTGCACGCCGTACAGGACGTCTCCTTCACCGCCCGGCGCGGCGAGCTGGTCGCGGTGCGGGGCCGCTCCGGCGCCGGCAAGACCACGCTGCTGAACCTGGTCGGCGGCCTGGACCGGCCGGACGCCGGCCTGATCCGGGTGGCCGGGCACGAGGTCACCGCCGCGGGCGAGCGGGAGCTGCTGGCGTTGCGCCGGGGCACGATCGGGTTCGTGTTCCAGACGTTCGGCCTGGTGCCGATCCTGTCCGCGGCGGAGAACGTCGGGGTGCCGTTGCGGCTGGCCAAGGTGCCGGCGGCCGAGCGGGAACAGCGGGTGGCGGTGCTGCTGGAGCTGGTCGGGCTGGGCGGGCACGCGGCGCAGCGCCCGTACGAGCTGTCCGGCGGGCAGCAGCAGCGGGTGGCGGTGGCCCGGGCGCTGGCGAACGAGCCGGACCTGCTGATCGCCGACGAGCCGACCGGTCAGCTCGACTCCGAGACCGGCCGCTCGATCATGGACCTGCTCCGGGCCGTGGTGCACGCCAGGGGGATGACCGCCCTTGTGGCCACGCACGATCCGGCGCTGATCGAGATGGCCGACCGGACGCTGACGCTGCGCGACGGCCGGCTGGCGCCGGAGGACTGACCCGGGTGACCGGGCCGCGCGCCTTCGGGTGGCGGCCCGGAGCCTGGTAGCGGCCCGGTGCCTGGTCGCGGCGGCCCGGCGCCTGGTCGCGGCCCGGTCAGAGCGCCAGCTTCATGCCCTCGTGGCTGGCCACGAAGCCCAGGTCGCGATAGAACCGGTGCGCGTCGGCGCGCTGCTTGTCGGTGGTGAGCTGCACCAGCGCGCAGCCGCGCTCCCGGGCCCGGTCGATCGCCCAGCGCATCATCGTCCCGCCCAGCCCACGGCCGCGCCGATCGGAGCGCACCCGCACGGACTCGATCAGGCACCGCTCGGCCCCGTGCCGCCCCAGCCCGGGGATGTACGTGAGCTGGAAGCAGCCGACCAGCTCCCCGCCGTCGTCGGCGACGATCAGCTCGTTGCGCGGATCGGCGTCGAGGTCGGCGAACGCCCGCTCGTACGCCTCGTCCACCTCGGGCAGGTCACGGGTACGCCCCAGCACGTCGTCGGCGAGCAGCGCGAGCACGGCCGGCAGGTCGGCGCGGACCGCCTCCCGGAAGATCACCTCGGTCACCCGGCCAGCCTGACACAGCGCCTCGTGCCGGTGTCGGCCGGTCTGACGTCGAGAAGGTGCGGCGGCGTCAGCCGCCGTCCAGCCAGCTGCGCAGCGCCCACCACCAGTGCACGGTCTCCGGCACCGTGCACCGCGCGCCCTCCTCGACCGGCGGCCCGCCGGTCAGCTCCCGCAGCCGCCGCAGCCGGTAGCGCACCGTGTTCGGGTGTACGTGCAGCTCGGCGGCCGTCTGGTCCAGCCGCTGGCCGTGGTGCAGCCAGGCGAGCGCGGTGCCCGCCAGCTCCCGGTGGAAGCCGTCGGCCGGGTCGAGCGCGCCGAGCAGCGTGCCACGCAGCAGCTCGGCCAGGACCGGCTGGGCGGCCAGCGCGGTCTCCCCGGCCAGGTCGGTGACCTGCCGCAGGCCGCCCAGCCGCCGGTGGGCAGCGGTGGCCAGCGCCGCCAGGCAGAGCGCGTACATGGCCGGGGCCCGCTCCAGCGGCTGCGCGGGCGCGACAAGCGTCAGCGGGCCGGCCGGCGCGGCGTCGGGCAGCCGCGGGAGCAGCCCGGCGAGCCGGTCGTCGACGGTGCCGAGCAGCCCACCGTGCCGGAGGAGCTGCCGGTGCAGGGCGTGCGTGCGTACCGGGTCGGGTGGCGCGGCGACCAGGCAGTGGTAGCGCCCGTCCGGCCGCAGCCCGAACCGGGTCAGCTCGGCCGGGAGCGTACCGGCGGGTCCGTCGCGCAGCAGCCGCCGCAGCAGGTGCACTCGGGCCGCCGCGCCGGTGCGTACCAGTTCCCGCTCGGCGCTGCGGTGCCCGTCGACCACCGCCCGCTCCACCGCCGCGGCGTACCGGCCGATGGTGAGCAGCCCTTCCAGCAGCACCTCGTCGGCGATGCCGGCGGCCCGGCCGTGCCGCACCACGAGTTCCACCGCCCGGTCCCGTCCGGCCTGCACCCCGCGCAGCAGCCCGGCCACCGTGACGCCCTGCGCGGCCCGGTCCGCGCCCAGCCGGCGGGCCTCGGCGAAGTCCCGCCCGGCCGGATCCTCGTGGCGTTCCAGCGCGCCGAGACCGCTGGTCAGCAGCAGGACGACCTGGCGGCGTACCTCGTCGGCGGGTAGCCGGGCCACCTCGGGGGAGTCCGCGCGGGCCGCCCGCGCCACCTCGTCGACCGCGGCCGGATCGGCGGACAGGTCGCGCAGCAACGCGCCGAAGGTGGGGACGTTCCCGGTCCGGGTCACGCCGCCTCCCGTTGTCGTCGCGGCACAACCGGGCCGCGCGGGCGTTGACGTCCGGTCCCTAGCCGCGGCGGCGGGATGGTTGCTCTCCTGGTTGTTGCCGCAAGGTAACACCGTTCGCGCCACTGAGAAACGTCGATGTCGTACCGGCTGCCAGGAGGCGTCCATGACCCCCGTGCCACTCCGCCCGCCCCGATCCCGCCGCCGCGCCGCCCTCGCAGTGCTGGCTGCGCTCGCCCTCGTCGCCCCGGCCCCGCTGATGACGGCGCCCGCCCCGGCCGCCGCCGCTGTCGCGCTCCAGGAGGTGATGTTCGTCGGCAACAACTGGGACGGCACCGCCGACGTCATCCGGTCCCGCGGCGACTACGCCAAGCTCGGCCGGATCAACGTGATCCCGGACCGCGCCGCGCGGCTGCGCGAGATCTACCTCAACCCGATCAAGCTGGCGTACTTCCTCGGCATCCGGCAGGGCCCGGGGGAGGGCCACGACCAGTTCGTCGACGACATGTACACCACCCCCGACGGCAGCGCGGTAGTCGTGTCCCGGCCCAGCTTCGCCGACGTCGTCTCGATCGACCTCGCCACCGGCGCGCTGCGCTGGCGGTTCCCGGTCTCCGGCTACCGCTCCGACCACATGGCCGTGTCGCCCGACGGCACCCGGGTCGCGGTCTCCGCCTCCACCTCCAACACCGTGCACGTGCTGGACATCCGCACCGGAGCGCAGCTCGGCTCGTTCGGCACCGGCGACAAGCCGCACGAGAACATCTACACCGACGGCGGCACCCGCCTGTGGAACATGTCCATCGGCGAGGTCAACACCGACCTGGACGCGCCCTGGCTCGACTGGACCAAGGGCGACCGGCGCATCACCGTCGCCGACACCACCACCTACCAGGTGGTCAAGGTGATCGACATGCGGGACCGCCTCGACGCCGCCGGCCGCCGCGACCTCTCCGACGCGGTCCGCCCGGCCGCGTTCACCCCCGACGGCAGCCGGCTCTACTTCCAGGTGTCCTTCTTCAACGGCGTCATCGAGTACGACGTGGCCACCGACCGGGTCACCCGCGTCGCCACGCTGCCGAAGAACCCGGCCACCAGCGAGGACCGCACCACCTGGGTCAACGACTCCCGGCACCACGGCCTGTCGATGAGCCCCGACGGCACCCGGATCTGCGTCGCCGGGACCATGGACGACTACGCCACAGTGCTCGACCGGGCCACGTTGCGCGAGGGGCCGCTCGTGCTCGCGAGCAAGCCGTACTGGGCCACCGTCAGCGGGGACGGCCGGGACTGCGTGATCTCCGAATCCGGCGCGGACCAGGTCACCGCGATCAACTTCGCGACCGGGCAGAAGGTCGCGAGCGTCCCGGTCGGCGACCACCCCCAGCGCGTCCGCATCGGGCACGTGCCGCAGGACTGGACGCCCCCGGCCGCCGGCTGACCGCCGACGTTCGACCGGCCGGCGTCCGGCTCCCGGCCGCCGGCCGGACCGTCACCGGGCCGGGCAGCGCAGCCCTTCCCGGGGGACGGTGAGCGAGATCAGGTACGCGTCGACCGCCGACGTCACGCACGACGTCTGCGGGTACGCGGTGTGCCCCTCGCCCTCCCAGGTGAGCACCCGCCCCACGCCCAGCATCGCGGCCAGGGCGGGCGTCTGCTCGTACGGCGTCGCCGGGTCACCCGTGGTGCCGACCACCAGGATCGGCGGCGCGCCGTTCGCCCGGCCGGTCGGATAGGGGTCCCGCTCGCCGGGCCACTCCACACAACCCAGCATCCCCACCGCCAGGGCGGGACCGAACAGCGGGTACTTCTGCCGCCACTGCGACTGCAACGAGCGGACCTGCTCGCGGGTCGGCTTCTCGGTCTCGTCGGCGCAGTTGACCGCAAGGTTGGCGTCGAACAGGTTGGAGTAGTGCCCGTCCGGCTCGCGGCCCGCGTACGAGTCGGCCAGCTTGAACACGGCGTCCGGGTCGCCGCCCTGCAGCTCGTCGATCGCCCGGGCCAGTTCCTGCCAGCCCTGCTCGGTGTAGAGCGAGGAGATCACCGCGTAGAAGACCCAGCCGGAGGTCGCCTCCCGGCCGTCCTGCCCGCGTACCGGGGAGGTCTTCGCCTTGGCGATCGCGTCGGTGACCGCACCCCGGGCGTCCGGGGCGATCGGGCAGCGGCCGGCGTTCGCCGCGCACCAGCGGGAGAAGTTGTCGAACGCCCGCTCGAAGCCCTTCGCCTGGCTCTCCGACCCGGCGATCAGCTTCTGCTGCGGGTCCACCGCGCCGTCGAGCACCAGCGCGCGCACACGCTGCGGATAGAGCTGGGCGTAGGTGGCGCCGAGCAGCGTGCCGTAGGAGTAGCCGAGGTACGTCAGCTTGTCGTCGCCGACCGCAGCGCGGACCGCGTCCATGTCGCGGGCCGCCTGCTCGGTGCCGTAGAGCGGGAGCTGGTCGCCGTACTTCGCGCCGCACCGCTCGCCGATGCGCCGGTTGAGGCCGACGAAGCCGTCGAACGACGACTGGCTCTCCGGGTCGGGGTCGTAGCCGAAGCTGGCGTCCAGGTCGGAGTCGGAGATGCACTTGACCGGGCTGGACCGGGCCACCCCGCGCGGGTCGAAGCCGACGATGTCGAACCGGTCGGTGATCGCCGTCGGCAGGCCGCCGAAGGCCGGGCCGAAGGACAGGTAGACGGCGGTGTCGACGCCGGAGGCCCCGGGACCCCCGGGGTTGACCACCAGCGAACCGATCCGGTCGCGCTGCTTGGTCGAACGGGCCCGGATCAGCGCGATCTCGAACGTCTCGCCCGCGCCCGGCCCGGCGGTCGCGCCGGTGGTCGCCCCGGTGCCCCAGTTGCGCGGCACGGCGATGCGGGCGCAGTCGTAGCGCATGTCCGCAGCACCCCGGCCGACCAGCTCGTTCGGCACCTCCGGGCAGGCCCGCCACTGTGGGGCCGTGCCCGGCGGGGCGGCCTCGCCCTCGCTCTCGGCGCGCGGCGCGAACGCCGGCAGCGTGCAGCCGGCGGTGAGCACCACCGCCGCGACGAACGCGGCGAGGGCGGGCCGGAACCGGCGGGTCCGGTCGGGGAAGCCTGTCACGTGGGCGCCTTCCATGATCGTGTCGACCGCCAGGCTACGCCCGGCCGACTGCGTCACCGACCGTCGCCGCCGGATCGCCGCGCAGCACCTCGTCGACGTCGTAGCGGATCGGGCGGTCGAGCTGGCCGTAGCCGCACGAGCGGGGATCACGGTCGGGGCGCCAGCGCAGGAACCGGGCGGTGTGGCGCAGCCGGTCGCCCTCCATCGCGTCGTACGCCACCTCGACCACCAGCTCGGGACGCAGCGGCTCCCACTCCAGGTTCTTGCCACCGGTCCACCGGCTCACCCCGCCCGGGATGCGCTGGCCGCGCTCGTGGTCGCCGTGCACCCACGGGTGCTCGCCGCCGACCTCGCGGTAGGGCTCCAGCTCGTCCAGCAGCTCCTTGCGGCGGGCCATGGTGAACGAGGAGCTGACGCCGATGTGGTGCAGCACGCCCTGGTCGTCGTAGAGCCCCAGCAGCAGCGAGCCCACCACCGGGCCGGACTTGTGCCAGCGGAAGCCCGCCACCACCGCGTCCATCGTGCGCGCGTGCTTGACCTTGAACATGAGCCGCTTGCCCGGCTCGTACGGCAGGTCGGCCGGCTTGACGATCAGCCCGTCCAGGCCGGCGCCCTCGAACACCTCGAACCAGCGGCGGGCCGCCTCCGGGTCGGTGGTCACCTGGGTCACGTGCACCGGCGGGCGTACCCCGGACAGCGCCTGCTCCAGCCGCTCGCGGCGCTGCGGATAGGGCTGCCCGGTGAGCAGCTCGTCGTCGATCGCCAGCAGGTCGAACGCGACGAAGTCGGCCGGGGTGGTCTCGGCCAGCAGCTTCACCCGGGAGGCGGCCGGATGGATCCGCTGGGCCAGCAGCTCGAAGTCGAGCCGGGGGTGCCCGCCCGGCCCGTCCCGGCGGATCACGATCAGCTCGCCGTCGACCGCGCACCTGGGCGGGAGCTGCCGGCGTGCCTGCTCCACCACCTCGGGGAAGTAGCGCGTCATCGACTTGCCGCCCCGGCTGGCCAGCTCGACCTCGTCACCGTCGCGGAACACGATGCAGCGGAAGCCGTCCCACTTCGGCTCGTAGGTCAGACCGGGATCGGTGGGCAGCTCGGCCACGCTCTTGGCCAGCATCGGCTCGACCGGAGGGTTGATCGGCAGGTCCACGGCGACCAGTCAACCAGACGCCACCGACAGTGGTGAGGCAGATCACCGGCGGGAGCCGGGCGGCGTGTCCCGGCCAGGACGTGTTCGTCACCGTCGCCCGGATGGTGGAACCGCAGGTCAGAGCTACCGTCGCGGCGTGCCGGAGTGGAGCTGCGGATGCTGCGGGCGCTGGCGGGTCAGCGTCGAGCTGATCCGTGGCCGCTACCGGTACCGGCTGGCGCACCGCTACCCGCCCGAGCACGGCGGCGGCGCGAACGTGGTCGGCGAGGTGGGCTCGGTCGCCGAGCTGGAGCGGCTGCTGAAGCGGTACGCCCCGGTCACCCTGGCCGACCTGCGCGAAGCGGCCTGACCCCCGCGCCGCCTACCCCTCGCACCGCCTGCCCCTCGCACCAGCGGACCGGGTCGGCCGCGGCCGGGCGGCGGAACACCCGGCCCAGGCATCTCCGCGGCCCTGCGAACCGGCGATCTTGGAGTTGTGGCACCTCGCGAAGTTCGCCAAAGGGGCATCCTGGGCGCCACAACTCCAAGATCGGCGGGCGAAGGCGGGCGAGGGTGCGAGGGGCGAAGGCGGGCGCGCGGGGCGGCGGCGAGACGGGGCGCGGGCGTAGCCTGAGCTGACGCGTCCACGGGGAGGAACGCTGATGCGGTTCGTGCAGTCCGTCGAGATCGCCGCCGACGTCGACCGGGTCTGGGCGGTGCAGACCGACGTGGAGCGCTGGCCGGAGTGGACACCCTCGGTCACCGCCGCACGCCGGCTGGAACCCGGTCCGCTGGCGCTCGGCTCGACCGCGCGGCTGGAGCAGCCGCGCCTGCGTCCGTCGGTGTGGCGGGTCACCGAGATCGAGCCGCCGTACTCCTTCGTCTGGGAGTCCACGAGCCCGGGCGTGCGCAGCCGGGGTGAGCATCGCCTCGTCGCGCTCGGCGACGGGCGCACCCGGGCCGAGCTGGCCCTGGTGCAGACCGGTCCGCTGGCCGGCCTGCTCGGGTTGCTCGCCGGGTCGATGATGCGGCGCTACCTGCGGCAGGAGGCGGACGGGCTCAGGCGTCGCTGCGAGCGGAACTGAGCGTCTTCTCCAGCACGGCGAGGCGGTTGCCGTTCTCGTCCGGCCGGTGCGCCACCACCCGGTAGCCGCGGCGCGCGTACAGGGCCAGGTTCGCCGCGCTGTCCGCGCCGGTGAACAGCGCGAACCGGGTCACCCGGCCCGCGCAGGCGTGCTCGACCGCGTCCAGCAGCCGTCCGCCGACGCCCCGGCCCTGCTGGTCCGGCGCGACGAGAGGCGGCCCACGTGGGCGGTGTCGCCGTCGACGCGGGCGCGTACCGAGCCGACCAGGCGGGGGCCGCGCCGCGCGGCGAGCACCACGTCCGGTCCGGCCAGCGCCGCCCGGACCTCGTCCAGCGTCTCGGTCAGCGGGGGCAGGAACACGTCCCGGTAGCGCTGCGCCTCCACCAGGTACGCGGCGCGCTGCACGGTGAGGATCTCACCGGCGTCGGCGACGTCGGCGGGGGCGATGGTCACGTCGGTCACCGGCTCAGCTCACCACAGGCCGGGGCGGCCGTACCCTGGCGGGTGTTCCCCGTGAGCGAGGAGGTGGCCGCCGTGCCCGAGCTGACGTACCCCGAGGTGGGCGCGACCCGCGACGGCGGCCTGCCGGCCGGCTACCACCATCTGCGCCACCGGGTCCGGCTGCCGGACGGCGGCTTCCCGGTCGCGGCGGACGCGCTGCTGGGCTGGCGGCTGCACCGCGCCGCTGGTGTGGTGATGCGCGCGGACGCGCCGCGCGCGGCTCCAAGGGTACGTGTCACGCCGGGACTGGGTGTCGGCCCGGTGCGCCTGTGGGGTCCGACCGAGGTGGTCTGGACGGTGGACGAGCCGGACCGGGCGGGGTTCGGCTACGGCACGCTGCCCGGGCATCCGGAGGTCGGCGAGGAGGCGTTCCTGGTCACCCGGGGCGCCGACGGCGTCTGGTTCGAGGTGACCGCGTTCAGCCGCCCCGCCCACTGGTACGTGCGGGCCGGCGGGCCGGTCGTGCTCGGCTTCCAGCGGGCGTACGCCTGGTGGCTTGGGCGGACGCTGCGGCGGCTGTGCCGGCGGCGCTGAGCCCGGTCAGTAGCGGGCGAAGGAGCGGATCGGGGCGCGCGGGCCGTACTTCGGCGCCTGCACACCTGCCGCCTCCAGCAGCACGCACACCCGGCCCCGGTGCCCCCGGAACGGCTCCAGCAGCGCCAGCATCCGGGCGTCGTCGCCGCGCGGCTCACCGGCCAGCGCCCAGGCCACGGTGTTCGGCACGTGGTAGTCGCCGACGCTGACCGCGTCCGGGTCGCCGTACGCGATCCGCACCACCTCGGCGGCGGTCCACGGCCCGATCCCGGAGATCGCGGTGAGCCGCCGGGTGGCCTCCGCCGAGTCGGCGCAGCGTTCCAGCCGGTCCGCGACGGCCGCCGCGCGGCGCAGCGTGTCGGCGCGTCGCTGCTCCACCCCGAACGGGTGGAACACCCAGTACGGCGTGGCCGCCACCGCGGCCGGCTCCGGCGGCAGCAGCAGCGGTTGCAGTGGTCCGGGGGCGGGCTCCCGGAAGTGCCGCACCGTGGCGGCGTACGCCCGGTACGCCTCCTTGCCGGTGACCTTCTGCTCGAAGACGGCCCGCAGCAGCCGGGGGAAGACCTGCCCGGTGGCGGGCATCCGCAGCCCGTGGTGGGTGTGGGCGAGGCGGGCCACCAGCGGGTGCGCGGCGGCGAGCGAGGCGAACCCGGTCAGGTCGTCGCACAGCCCGGCGATCCGGTCGGCCCGCTCGACCACCCAGTCGGCGCCCGGGCCGTACCCCTCGGCGGTCAGCTCGCCGGTTTCCGGGCGCAGCGCCAGCGTGGCCGGGCCGTCCGGGGTGCGGGTGGCCCACCAGAACGTGCTGGCGGCGATCCGCGCGCACGGGTCGTACGGGCTGAACGTGAGCGCCCGCACCGACGCGGCCAGCCGGTAGCCGGCCGGGGGGCGCAGCGTGCGGCGGGCGGCGGGCGAGGTCACCCGGTCACTCTGCCACGCGGCCCGGGCGTGACGGCGGACACGCCGTGCCGGGAGGCGGGGCGATGCCGGTGCGCCCCGCCTCCCGGGTCCACGACGGCGACCGGCCGCGCCCTCCCCGGCGGCGACCGGTCACCGTGACCTGGTACGTCAGTACGAGTAGTCCGACCCGCCGCCGGAGCTGTTCGAGCTGCCCGCCGCGGGCGGCGCGACCGCCTTGGGCGTGCCGGTCGGCAGGCAGGTCAGGTTCTTCTTGCCGTTGGGGTCGACCACGAACCAGGTGCCGCCGACGCCCTGGCCCTTCCACTGGCCCGGCTTCTTGTCGCCGATGTAGCGGTAGACGGGCCAGCCGCCGATGGTGAGCTGCCGCGTGCCGTCCTGGCGGGTGATGGTGCCGACCTTGTCGTCGGAGACGCCACGCAGCTTCGGGTTGCCGTCGGTGAGCGACGGCGGCCAGACCTCGGCGCACTTGTCCACGCAGTTGGACTGCGGCGGGTCGTCGGAGTCCTTGTCGAACCGGTACAGCACCCAGCCGTCCTGGTCGGTGACGACGCGACCCATCCGGGGCAGCTTCTTGCCGACCAGCTCGTCGGTGATCTTCACGTTGGCCGGGGGCGCCTTGTCCGCTACCGGCTCCTCCTCGGGAGCCGCCGACGCCTCCGGCTCGGCCGCCGCGGTGGGTTCGGCCGCGGCGACGGCGACCGGCTCGGCCGCGCTCGAGTTCGCCCCGTTGTAGCCTGCGGGGGCGCAGGCCGTAAGTGCGACCATCGCGCTCGCGACGATGACGGTCGTCCGCTTGTGGTGTGCCACGTGCCCTCCTCGTTCTTGGCAGTTCGCCGAGTAGTACGGGCGCAGCACTGTCAAGGTTGAAGTCGAAACGGTGGCACATTTCACAGTGGGCTGATTGAACCGATAGCCGTTCTGGCGCGTGCGTCAGCACGAGGGGGTCCGTCGGCCCGGACACGACACGACGGCGCCGGGCGGTCCAGCCGCCCGGCGCCGTCGTCGTACCGGATCAGATGTCGTCCACCGTCACCAGCGGACTCGCCACCCCGTTCGCGTCGACCGACTGCACCTGAAGCTTGTCGATGTCGCGCACCGGGGCGGAGGTGGACGCGGTCAGCTCCAGCGGAAGCTGGTTCTGGTTCGTGCCGTACCCGCCGGCCGGCACCGACCAGGTGGAGATGACCTCGCTCGTGGCGTTCTTGCGCACCACCACCAGCCGGCAGACACGCGGCCCGGGCAGGCGGCTCAGCTGCACCGAGACCTGTGTGCCGTACTCCTTGCGCGCCAGCCACATGGTGGTCTGCACGCCGGTGCCCGCGTCGGTGGCGTTGTGCTGGTCGCCCTCGATCGGCTTCTCCCCGCCGACGCCCGGATCGTTCGGGTTGCCCGGCTCGCCGCTCGGCGCCGCGGTCGGCGCCGTCTGCGTCGGCCCGGCCTGCGGCGTCGGCGCCGGCTCGTCGCCGAGCATCCCGGCGGCGACCCCGCTCAGGCCGCCGAACACCACCACTGCCGCCGCTGTCGCCAGCAACTGCCGCACCCGGGTACGACGGCGGTCCCGCCGCACCGCCACCAGCGTCCGGTCCAGCAGCGCCGGATCGGTGTGCGTCTGCTCCAGCGCGGCCATCGCCTCGCCGTCTATGCCGGAGAGCAGCCCCACCACCGGGACCATCGTCTCCAGTTCCGCGGCGCAGGCCCAGCAGGTGGCCAGGTGCTCCTCGAACCGCTCCGCGTCCTGCGCGTCCAGCACGCCGAGCGCGTACGCGGCGACGTCCATGTGATCGGCCCGGCTCATTCGGTCACCCCCCTCTCCTGCAGAGCCGTGCGCAGCGCGCGCAGCGCGTAGTAGACCCGCGACTTGGCGGTGCCGAGCGGAAGCCCCAGCTCCTCGGCCGCCTCCGGCACGGTGCGTCCCCGGAAGTACGTCGCCACCAGGATCTCCCGGTGCGACTGACTCAGCGTACGCAGCGCGTCCGCCACCGTCATCGTGCGCAGCACCCGGTCGGTGCTGTCCGACTCGGCGAACGCGGTCAGATCCCGGTCGTACGTCTCCGGCGGGCGGGCCTGCTCGCTGCGGTGCTCGTCGATGGCGATCCGCCGGGCCACCGTGACCAGCCAGGGACGCAACGAGCCCTGGCCCTGCACGCCGAGCCGGTGCGCGTTGCGCCAGGCCCGCAGCAGCGTTTCCTGGACGATGTCCTCGGCCCGCTGCCGGTCCCCGCCGGTCAGCCGCATCACGAACATCAGCAGCGGGCCGGCGTGCTCCGCGTACAGCAGACGGATCAGCTGGTCGGAGTGGCTGGCCTCGGCGGAGGTCGCCTGGTGGCGTCCGGGAGCGGGTCGCGGCGGCACCGGGTCATTCTGGCGATCGGCGGGCCGGGCGTCGACCCCCCGGCGTGAACGCGAGGCGCGCGAGTGTGGTTGTGCCCGGGCGAACATCCACTCGGGCCGCGCCACTTCGCCGTGCCAGCCGGCCGCCACCGCATGCATGCAGACCTCCGCTGTCCAATGACATCAGCCGGCCCCCCACGGGCATGGCCGTCCGGTGATACGCAGCGACCAGCCGATCGGATCAACGTTTGACGGAAAAAATTCCTGGCGGCGGGGGAGTGGAGTCGACGGCGTCCGCGTCGTGGACCACCGCCGCGCCCCCGGTGAACCGGTCCAGCTCCGCGCCGGCCAGCACCCGCCCGGGGAACCAGTCGCCGGCCGCCCGCCGGGCCAGCTCCGGCACCGGCGGCTCCACCCGGGACGCCACCAGCACCAGGTTGCCGTACCGGCGGCCGCGCAGCACCGCCGCGTCGCCGACCAGGCAGGCCCGGGGCAGCACGGTACGCACTGTGGCGACCTGCGCCTTCGCGTGCCGCAGCGGCGGGCCGTCGGCCACGTTCGCCAGGTAGCTGCCGCCGGGCGCCAGCACCCGAGCCACCTCGGCGGCGTACTCCACCGAGGTCAGATGCGCCGGGGTACGGGCACCGGCGAACACGTCCGCCACGATCACGTCGTACGCGCCGTCGCGGCTCGACGTCAGCGTCGCCCGCGCGTCGGCCACCCGTACCTTCAGCCGCGGATCGGACGGCCAGGGCAGCTCGCGGCGGACCAGCTCCACCAGCGCGCCGTCCACCTCGGACACCCGCTGCGTCGAACCCGGGCGGGTGGCCTGCACGTACCGGGGCAGGGTGAGCGCGCCGCCGCCCAGGTGCAGCACCCGCAGCGGCGCCCCGGCCGGCGCCACCAGGTCCAGCGCGGCGGCGAGCCGCCGGATGTACTCGAACTCCAGGTGAGCCGGGTCGGTCAGATCCACATGCGACTGCGGCGCGCCGTCCAGCAGCAGCGTCCACGAGCCCGGGCGGTCGACGTCCGGCACCAGCTCGGCCCGCCCGGTGTCGACGTCGGCCACCACCCGGTCGGAGTCGCGTCGCCGGCCCATCAGCGCCGCATCCCGCGCGCCGCCGTGGTGAGCACCCGGTGCAGCAGCCGCGCGTCGCCGAGCATGCCGCGCAGCCGGCGTTCGAGCCCGGCGATCGGCACCAGGTTCTGCGGGGCACGCGGATCCTTGTACGGGGTGGAGGCGAACCGGGGCAGCGTCACCAGCGACAGGTCGGCCAGCGCGACCGCCTCCGGCACTGTCAGGTCGGCCGAACACTCCACCCGCACGATCCCGGCCCACGGCGCGCCGGCGCGCACCGGCAGACGCAGGTACCAGGACCAGCCGCCCCACGCCGTGCCCAGCCGGAACACCGGGCAGCGCTCACCCGGCGCCAGCCCGGTCACCACTGCTGTCAGCCGCCCGTCCAGGTATTGGCTGTGCTGCGTCTTGATGTACCCGAGCGTGCGCGGCAGGTTCCGCCGGCTGCGCAGCGGGCCGTCCACCACCAGCAGGTCGCCGTCGGTGCGTACCGCGTCGGAGACGGCCACCTCCAGCGCGGTCAGCGGCGCCTGCACCGCGGCGGGCAGCTTGCTCAGCTCGCCGGTGCCGCTGACCCGGTGCACCGGGTAGCGGACCGTCCCGGCGATTACGTCCTGCGCCGACGGGCTCGCCGTGAACAACCCCCGGCCGACCCGGGCGCCGGCCAGCTCGGCGGCGCCCCGGTCCAGGTCGCAGCGGACCACACCGGCCGCGTACGAGGCGGCGATGCCGGGGAACGAGCCGCCGTCCTCCTCGGCCGTCCAGACGCTGGCGTCGATCCGGCGTACCCCGTCGACCAGCAGCACCACGTCCGGCGACCGCACCCCGGCGCGGGGACCGATCGCCCGCCAGTCGGTGGCCGGCAGCTCGACGTCGGCGTCCACCTGGGCGCTGCTCGGCGCGGCCGGACCGGCCCCACCGGCCGCTTCGAACGACGCGCCGTACGCCGGATCCCACGCGTCGACGAAGAACGCCGGCGACGGCCCGGTCACGCGGCGCTCCGCCGGACCGTGCCGGTCACAGGCCGGTCCGTTCCACGCGGGCCGTCCGCGCGTCCTTGCGCACCTCGAACCGGACCGGAATCCGCTCGGCCAGCGCCGGCACGTGGGTGACCACGCCGACCATCCGGTCGCCCCGGGCGGCCAGGTTCTCCAGCGTGGCCGCGACCGTGTCCAGCGTCGCCGCGTCCAGCGTGCCGAAACCCTCGTCCAGGACGATCGACTCCAGGCTGGCGGCGGTGGTGGACATGCCGGCGAGCTGCTCGGACAGCGCCAGCGCCAGCGCCAGCGACGCCTGGAACGTCTCCCCGCCGGACAGCGTGCGCACCCCGCGCCGCAGCCCGGCGTCGTGGTGGTCGACCACGAAGAACTCGCCCTTGTCGTGCACCAGGTCGTACTGCCCGCCGGACAGCTCCCGCAGGATCCGCGACGCGCCGTCGACGAGCAGGTCCAGCGCCTCGGTGAGCAGCCAGCGCTCGAAGTTGTTGGCCCGCAGGTGCGAGGCGAGCGCCCGCGCCACCCGCGCCTCGTGCTCGTGCCCGGCCCGCTGCTCCCGCAGGCCGGCTGCCTGCTCGCGGCGTTCGTCCAGGCGGCGCAACTCCGCCTCGGCCCGCTCCACCGCCACCGCAGCGTCGCGCGGCGCGTCCTGCGGCGCGTCCAGCCCGGCCGCGGTGAACAGCGCGGCGATCCGGCCGGCGACCTCGGCCGCGGCCCGCTGCGCCGTGTCCACCGAGCCGGCCAGCCCGTCGCGGTCCGCGCGCCGCGCCCGCGCCTGCTCGTCCGCCCAGCCGGCCAGCGCCGCCCACGCCGCCGCCACGTCGTCCCGGTCGGCGGCCGGCGGCCCGAACCGGGCCAGCCCGTCGCGTACCGCGTCGAAGTCACGCCAGGCCCGGCGCAGCCGATCCTGCGCGGTGTCGAGCGCGCCCCGCGCCCGCCGGGCCGCCTCCCGGCCGGCCCGCACCGCGCCCGCCGCCTCCTCCAAGGCGGCGCGCAGCCGGGCGTGCTCGGCCAGCGACTCCCGCAGCCGCTCCGGCGCGGGCGCGTCCGCGAGCTGCCCGTCCAGCTCCGCCAGGCGCGCGCCGAGCTGATCGTGCTGGGTGCGGGCGCGCAGCAGCACCCGGTCCAGCTCGCGCGCGGCGGCGTCGCGTTCCTGCACCACCCGCTTGGCCGCCTCGCTCGCCGCCCGCGCCGACTTGCCCGCCTCGATCGCCCGGCTCACCGCCGAGCCCTTCGGCACCGCCGGCACGGCGGTGACCGTCTGCTCGCACACCGGGCAGGGCGCGCCGTCGACCAGGTGCGCCCGCAGCGCCACCGCCTGGTCGGCGGCCTTCGCCTCCTCGTGCGCGCGGAACGCCGCCTCCAGCTGCGCCTCGGCCCGCTGCGCGTCCGCGCCCGCCGCCGCCAGCGCCGCCACCGCGGCGTCGTGCTCGGTGCGCGCCGCGTCCACCGCCGCGCGGACCGTCGCCGCCTCCGCGGTCAGCCGGTCCCGGTCCGCGTACGCCTTCAGGTGCAGCCGCAGCGCGCTCTCGTCACCGGCGGCGGCCAGCTCCCCGCGCAGCTTCTCCTCGCGCTCCTCGGCCAGCCCGACCGCGCCCGCCGCCTCGTCGGCGGCCACCCGGGCCGCCGCCACCGCCCGCGCCAGCTCGGCCGTGCCGTCCGGCGGCCGGACCCCGGCCAGCACGCCCAGCTCGGCGTCGAGAGCGGCCAGCGCCGCGGCCCGCTCACCCGCCGTCGCCCGGGCCTGCTCCCACTCGGGTACGGCGGCAGCGACCGCATCGGCCAGTTCCCGCATCGCGTCCACGCGCTCCCGGGCGGCGGCCAGGCTCTCGTCGTCCACGTCGGCGAGCCCGCCGAGCATCTTGTCAACGGTCTCCAGCTTCGCCTCGGCCTGCCCGGCCCGCTCGACGGCCTTCTTCTGCACCGACTCGTAGACGCCCAGCCCGAGCAGGTTCACCAGGATCTGCTGCCGGGTGGCCGGCTTCGCGTGCAGGAAGTCGGCGAACTGCCCCTGCGGCAGCACCACGCAGGAGGTGAACTGCTCGTACGGCAACCCGACCGCGTCGAGCACCGCCTGCTCCATCTCGGCCGGGGTGCCGGCCACCACCTCGCCCAGATCCTCCGGGCTGAGCCCGGTGTCGAGCTTGGTGACGTCGAACCCCGGCGGCATGAGCTGGAGACCGGCGTTCGCCGTCTTAACGGTGCCCCGCCCGTCCCGGCGCACCACCCGGGTCGCCACGTAGCGGTCCCCGGCGGACTCGAAGACCAGCCGGACCCGCGCCTCGGTCGCCGACGGCGCCAGCGCGTTCGCCAGCCCGCGCGTGCCGCCCCAGCGCGGCACCGTGCCGTAGAGGGCGAAGCAGATCGCGTCGAGCACCGTCGACTTGCCCGAGCCGGTCGGCCCGACCAGCGCGAAGAAGTCGGCGTCGGTGAAGTCGACTGTCGTCTCGTCGCGGAACACCGTGAACCCGGCCATGTCCAGCCGCATCGGCCGCATCAGTGCTCCACCTCCTCCAGCAACTCGTCGAAGAGCTCCCGGACACCCTCGTCGGCGTGCCCGCGGCTGTCCAGGTAGTCGCCGAACAACTCGCCCGGCGACCGCCCGGCCCGCTGGGCGGTACGTGTCCCGCTGCCCGGCGCGGGCACCATCTCCGGGTCGATCCGGATCTCCAGCGCCCGGGGCAGCATCTCCTGCACCTCCTCGCGCAGCCCGGCCCGGGGCTGCTCCCGGACGTAGACGCGTAGCCACCCCTCCGGCGGCTCGATCTCGGCGAGCTGCGCGAGCGTGCCGCGTACCGTGCGCAGCGGCACCGCGCCCGGCACCGGCACCTCCCGGATGCGGGCGGCGGTGGTGGCGGTGACCTCCACGATCGTCACCGAGCTGACGTTCTCCTGCTCGCCGAAGTCGACAGCCAGCGGGCTGCCGCTGTAGCGGATCGGGCAGGGGCCGATGACCCGCTGCGAGCGGTGCAGGTGACCCAGCGCCACGTAGTGCGCGTTGCCGGGGAAGACAGTGGCCGGGACCGCGTACCCGAGCACCGTGTGCGCGTCCCGCTCACCGCCGCCGGTGCTCGCGCCGACCACAGTGAGGTGCGCGGTGACCAGGTGCACCCGGTCCGGCTCGGTGAACCCCTCGGCGAGCCGGTCCAGCACCCGGCCCAGGTGGTCGGCGTACGTCTGGTTGGCCTCGGCCGGGGTGAGCGTGTACATCTCCACCGCGCGCACCGCGTACCGCTGGGACAGGAACGGCAGCGCGGCGAGCCGCCAGCGCTCCCCGCCGGCGGTGACCCCGTCGACGACGTGCTCGTCCGGGTTCTCCCGGACGCTGCCGCGCAGCGTGATCCCGGCCGCCTCGGCCCACGGGCGCAGCGCGTCCAGCGCCGCGCCGTTGTCGTGGTTGCCGCCGATCGCCACCACGTCGGCACCGGTACGCCGCAACGCGGTGAGCGCCCGGGTGACGAGGCGCGTCGCCTCCGGGGTGGGCGCGGCGGTGTCGTAGAGGTCACCGGCCACGATGACCAGGTCGGGGCGTTCGCGCTGGGCGATCTCGATCACCTGGGCGAGGACCTGCTTGTGCTCCTCGGCCCGGGACTGCCCCTTGAGGACCTTGCCGACGTGCCAGTCGGAGGTGTGCAGGATCTTCATCTGGGTGCCGCCTAGAACGGGATGTCGTCGTCGGAGGAGCCGGAGCCGACCACCGCGAACGGATCGGCGGCCTGAGTGATCGACCGTAGCGTCTCCGAGGGCGCGCGGCCCGCCTCCGAGACCCGGGTGGCCCACGCCGGGAACGGGAACTCCAGGCAGAGCGGCACCGGGATGTCCGGCTGGTTGACGAACATCGTGCCCGGCTTGGCCAGCAGCGCCCGCTGCCGCTGGGCGGGCGGCAGGAAGCCGTACTCCGGGCGGGACGCCTCGGCCGGGTCGAGCCGGCCCACCACCCGGATCGCCGAGTTGGTGACGATCCGGCGTTCCACCTCGCTGGCGGTCTGCTGCGCGCCGACCAGGATCACGCCCAGCGAACGGCCCCGCTCGGCGATGTCGAGCAGCACCTCCTTGATCGGGGACGAGCCCTCCCGCGGCGCGTACTTGTTCAGCTCGTCCAGCACGACGAACAGCAGCGGCTTGGCGGTGCCGGCCTTCTCCTTGCGCTCGAACTCGCTCTTGAGCGTCACGCCGACCACGAACCGCTGCGCGCGATCCGGCAGGTTGTGCAGGTCGACCACGGTGACCTGGGCGCTCTCCGCCGTGTTGATCGAGTGCGGGCGGCGGGTCGCCAGATCGCCCCGGATCAGCCGGCCCAGGTCCTTCTTGCTGCCGAT
The DNA here is from genome assembly GCF_001905625.1 of Micromonospora sp. TSRI0369. Taxonomy (NCBI): domain Bacteria; kingdom Bacillati; phylum Actinomycetota; class Actinomycetes; order Micromonosporales; family Micromonosporaceae; genus Micromonospora; species Micromonospora sp. TSRI0369. The sequence goes on along the minus strand of NZ_LIVU01000006.1, from coordinate 77,259 downwards.
GAGCCGGCGGGCGAACGCGTTCACGGTGCCCAGCCCGACCGCGCTGCCGGCCCACTCGCCGCGCGTCTCGTCGTCGTTGAGCTGCTCGACCACGTGGTCGACCAGATCGGCGTACGAGCCGAGCCGCACCCCGTCGATGCTCACCCCGCCGTCGGCGGGCTGGGCGTAGCGGGCCAGGTGCGCGGCGACCGAGTGGACCACCATCGTGTACTGCTGGCGCTCGTCGTCGGCGTCGGCGAACACGTACGGCAGGAGCCGGTCGGCGCAGAACTCGGACAGCGTCCAGTAGAAGCTGTCCACGCCGGTGAGCCGGCTGCTCACATCGGGCGTGCCGGAGGAGTCGCCCACCCGCGGCGGGGCGTACACCCGCACGTCCGGGAACGCGCCGGCGTCCAGCCCCAGCCTCGCGTACGCCGCCCGCGTCGGGTCGTCGAGCCGGCTGTTCGGGTGGTCGAGGAAGAGCAGGTCCTCGCCCTTGACGTTGAAGATCAGCGCCTTGGCGTTCACCGCGTCGCCGCCCAGCACGCCGGAGCGGAACACCGAGTAGAGCAGGAACGTGGCGAAGCTCGTCTTGGTGGCGACACCGGAGATCCCGGAGATCGAGATGTGCGCGCCCCGGGTGCCGTCGAGGAAGTCGGCGTTGAGGTAGACCGGCACGCCGTCGCGGCCCATCCCCATCGGGATCCGCCGTTCCATCCGGTCGAAGTGCAGCGCCCGCGCCCGCGCGTCACCCTCGGCCCGGTGCACCACCGCGCCCGGCGTTGGCGGCACGTAGAACTCCGGGTCGACGCGGGTGGTGGTGACCTCGGCGGCCTCCTGCACCTGCGCCGGCAGCGTGCCGTCGGCGATGGCGAAGACGTCGGAGTCGAACTGCGCCCCCTCGTGCCGGGCGCGCACCTGGGTCACCACCCCGGCGATCGTCACCGGCTCCCGGTCGGGCAGGTCGCGGCGGGTCACCACCACGTCGTCCAGCTGCAGGTAGCTGCCCGGCGCGACAGCCGTCCAGAAGGTGAGCGGGGTGGCGTCGGCGGTGCCGAGCACCCGGCCGACACCCTCGCCGGGCCCGTCGAGCTGGTCGTCGGTCATCGGCGGTCTCCGGTCGGCTGGTCGTACCGTTGGCGGTGCACGTCGTGCATCCTGCCCGAGGGATGCGACAGGTTGCCACGCGACGCGGCGGACGCCACGCCGGCCGTGCGCCGAACGGTAGCCGCCCGGATCCGCCCGGCCACGGTGCGTACGATTCCGCCCGCTCCGGCGCTGTCTCCGGCCCTCGGCCCGGCCGGCTCGGTGGAACGCCATGGGTGTCTCCGCGCGCTTTTGACACCCATGACGTTCCACTCGCCCGCGCACCCCCGGCTGCTTGGCGAGTTTCGGTCCGCTGTGAGCGACAAGTCGCCAAAGATCGTCGCTCGGCGCGAGAGCCGCCCCAAATGTCGAGACCCACGTCCCGCGCTCCGGGAAGCTCGGAGATCTTGGTACGAGAGCGCCCTCATGGGGGCCGTTTGGTACCAAGATCTCGGGAGCCGGGAGCCGGGAGCCGGGAGCCGGGAGCCGGGAGCCGGGAGCCGGGAGCCGGGAGCGGCTCAGGCGGCGGGGGCGGCTCCGGCGGGTGTGGGGTCGGCGGGGTCGCGGGCGTACCGCAGCATGAGCACCCCGTCGGCGGCCGCCAGCACGTGGCGCAGCGGCAGGTGGCGGGGTGGGCTGGCGTCCCCGGCGCTGATCCGGCCCGGGCCGGCGCCGGCGAGCAGGGGCGCCACGGTCAGGCACAACTCGTCGACGAGGTCGGCGGCGGTGAGCGCGCCGAACAGGTGCGGGCCGCCCTCGCAGAGCACCTGGTCCAGCCCGCGGCGGCGCAGCTCGGCCAGGCCGGCAGCGAGGTCGACCCGGCCGGTGCCGCAGCGGACCAGGTCGGCGACGTCGGTGAGGCCGGGCGGCGGTACGGCGTCGGCGTGCGTGAGCACCACCGGCGGGACCGGGGCGTCGGCGAACGCGGCCTGGGCCGGGTCGAGGTCGAGCGAGCCGGAGACGACCACGAGCGTCGGGAACTCGGCCAGCCCTCGTTCGCGGCGCCAGGCCCGGCGTTCCGGGCTCAGCCGGAGCGCCCGGTAGCCCTCGTGGCGCAGCGTGCCGGCGGCCACCACGAGAGCGTCGCAGAGCATCCGCAGCAGCCCGAAGACCCGCTTGTCGGGCTCGCCGGAGAGCCCGGCGGAGTAGCCGTCCAGAGTGACCGCGCCGTCGGCGCTGGCGACGAAGTTGACCCGCAGATGCGGGCGGGTCGCCCGGCCGTAGAGCGCGGTGAGTTCCGGATCGGTCAGCGCGCCGGTGACGGGTGCGGGCCAGATCCGTTCGATCGGGGTTCCGACGCTCATTCGCCGGCCGGACCGGTGACCGGAGGAGTGGGTTCGGGGGTACGGTGCTGGCAGTCGCACCACTTCCGGCCAGGACAGTCGTCGTGCCGCCGTTCCCGGCAGGCTCGGCAGATCATGCAGGCAGCCTATGCCGAGGAAGGATGGGACGTCGTGTCGCGTCAGATTCTCCAGCTCATGGTGTCGCTGGCCGGGGTCCGGCCGCGGGTGTGGCGGCGGATTCTGGTGCCCGGCGGCTACACGCTGGACCGGCTGCACCGGGTGATCCAGCACGCGATGGGCTGGCGCGACTGCCACCTGCACTCGTTCGACGTGGACGGCCGGCAGTACGGCGAACCCGATCCGGACGGCGAGCTGGCGCTGCGCGACGAGCTGGACGTGCGGCTGGACGCGGTAGTGGGCAAGGGCGACCGGTTCCGCTACACCTACGACTTCGGTGACTGGTGGGAGCACGACCTGGTGGTGGAGGACTGCTGCGCCGCCGACCCGGACGAGCGTTACCCGGTCTGCCTGGACGGTGAGCGGGCCTGCCCGCCGGAGGACGTGGGCGGTCCGGCCGGGTACGCGGTCCTGCTGGCCGCGCTCGCCGACCCGGCGCACCCGGAGCACCTGACGATGCGCGAGTGGGCCGGGCCGGCATTCGATCCGGCCGCGTTCGACAGCGACCGCGCCACCGTCCTGCTGCGCCGCTGCTGCTGACCGCGCCGCCCGCGCCGCTGACCGCGCCGCCCGCGCGCCGCTGAGCGCGGGTTCCGAGGAGGGTCACCCGGCGGCGCGGTAACGAAATGGGAACGCTCCCAACGGTCTATTGACACCCCTGTCACCTCCCGGCAACCTCATGGGAGCGCTCCCGAGAGTGGTGCGGATCTCCCTCCTGCCCGCTCCGGCCCGCGCGAAACGCACCCCCCACCACACAGCAGATATCGCCTCACCACCGAAAGAGGGGTCTCGGATGAGCGTCCCAATCCGCCGTCGGCGGTTCGCGGCCATCGCGCTCGCGTCCGTCGTCGTGCTCGGCACCACCGCCGCCTGCGGCGACGACTCGGACAGCGGCGACAGCGGCAGCGGCAGCGGCCCGATCACGCTGGTCGTCGACGTCTTCGGCGACCAGGGCTTCGGCTACGAAGAGCTGTACAAGCAGTACGAAGCGGAGCACACGAACGTCAAGATCCAGGAGCGGGGCAAGGGTCTCGGCCTCGGTGACTACAACACCCGCCTGACGCAGCAGATCACCGCCGGCTCGGGCGCCGGTGACGTGGTGGCCCTGGAAGAGGGCACGATCGTCCAGTTCTACGCCCAGGCCGACAAGTTCGTGAACCTCGCCGACCACGGCGCGAACGACCTCAAGGGCAACTTCCTGCCGTGGAAGTGGGAGCAGGGCACCACCCCCGACGGCAAGGTGCTGGGCCTCGGCACCGACGTCGGCTCGATGGCGCTGTGCTACCGCAGCGACCTGTTCAAGGCCGCCGGGCTGCCCACCGACCGCGAGCAGGTCGGCGCGCTCTGGCCGACCTGGGACGAGTTCATCGCCACCGGCCAGAAGTTCGCCGCCGCCGACAAGAAGCACAAGTTCGTCGACTCGGCGACCAACTTCTACAACGTGGTGCTGATGCAGGTCGCGGGCCAGGGCAGCGGCTACACGTACTACGACAAGAGTAACAAGATGGTCATCGACCAGAACGCGGACGTGAAGACGGCGTACGACCTCACCACCAAGATGATCGCCGCCGGGCTGTCCAACAACCTCCAGTCGTTCTCCAACGAGTGGAACGCCGGCTTCAAGAACGGCACCTTCGCCACCATCGCCTGCCCCGCCTGGATGACCGGTGTCATCAAGGGCCAGGCCGGTGACGCGGCGGCCGGCAAGTGGGACATCGCCAAGGCGCCGGGCGCCGGTGGCAACTGGGGCGGTTCCTTCCTGGGCGTGCCGAAGTCGAGCAAGCACCAGAAGGAGGCCGCGGAGCTGGCCAAGTTCCTGACCAGCGCCAAGGGTCAGATCGGCGCGTACAAGGCGGTCGGCAACCTGCCGTCGAACCCGCAGGCGCTCACCGACCCGGCCGTCGCCGACTCGACCAACGACTACTTCAGCAAGGCCCCGGTCGGCAAGATCTTCGCCGCCGGCGCGACCGAGCTGAAGCCGGTCTACCTCGGCCCGAAGAACAACGCGGTCCGCACCGCCGTGGAGAACACGCTGCGCGCCGTGGAGCAGGGCAAGTCGGCCGGCGACCAGTGGCAGGCGGCCCTGAAGAACGGTGCGGCCGCCGGTAAGTGACCGGTTGAGCCACCCGCGGTGCCCGCAGAGTCCGGCGTCGCCCGTGTGGCGGGTGACGCCGGCCGAGGAGAAGGACTCCCCATGAGCCTCGACCTGCACGCCGCGGCGCCGCCCGAGCCCGGCGCGCCGCGCTCCGCACGGCACACACGCCGCCGCGCCGCTTCGATGACCCGGCTGGACCTGAAGTACTCGCCGTACCTGTACGTCCTGCCGTTCTTCGTGATCTTCGCCGTGTTCGGCGTGTACCCGATCGCGTACACGGTCTGGATCGCGTTGACCGACCGGTCGCCGCTGAACCCGACGATCTCCTTCGTCGGGATGGACAACTTCGTCGAACTGATCACCGAGGACCCGCAGTTCTGGAACGCGGTGGTCAACACGTTCGGCATGTTCGCGCTCTCCACAGTGCCCCAGTTGCTGCTGGCGCTGATGCTCGCCAACGCGCTGAACCGGAAGCTGCGCGCGCAGACGTTCTTCCGGATGGCCATCGCGATGCCGATCATCACCTCGACCGCTGTGGTAGCGCTGATCTTCTCGATGCTCTACGCCAAGGACTTCGGCCTGGTCAACTGGCTGCTCGACAGCATCGGCCTGGACCCGATCGACTGGCGGGCGAACCGCTTCGCCTCATGGTTCGCCATCTCCACCATGGTCGACTGGCGGTGGGTCGGCTACAACGCGCTGATCTACCTCGCCGCCATGCAGTCGATCAGCAAGGACATGTACGAGGCCGCGGCGCTGGACGGCGCCTCTCGGCGGCGCCAGTTCTGGTCCATCACGGTCCCGCAGCTGCGCCCCACGATCATCTTCACGCTGATCATCTCCACCATCGGCGGCCTTCAGCTGTTCACCGAGCCTCTGCTGTTCACCAGCGGCTCGGGCGGTCTCTCCGGTGGTTCGGAGGGGCAGTTCCAGACCATCACGATGTACCTGCTCGACGTGATGAACCAGCGTTTCCGGTGGGGGTACGCCGGAGCGGTCGCGCTCGTGCTCTTCGTGCTCATCGCGTTGATGTCGGCGATCAACTACCTGCTCGCCCGCCGCATCAGCTCCGACAAGTGAGGTGACGAGATGACGACCACCGCGGTCCGCCCGCCCACCCGGCACAGCGCGCCGGTGAAGACCACCCACCGGGCCGAGCGGCTCTGGAAGGCCAGCCCGCTCACCATGATCGGCCTGATCTTCGGCGTGCTGCTCTCCCTGTTCCCGTTCTACTGGATGATCGTGATCGCCAGCCGGACGAACGACGCGGCCAACTCCTGGCCGCCGCCGTTCCTGCCCGGCGGCAAGCTCGGCGAGAACATCGAGCGGGTGCTCGCCAACAGCGACGCCAACATCCTCAAGGGCCTGATGAACTCGTTCCTGGTCTCCGGGACGATCACCGTCGCTACGGTGTTCTTCGGCTCGCTGGCCGGCTTCGCGTTCGCGAAGCTGCGCTTCCGGGGCAAGAACGCGCTGCTGCTGATCATCCTCACCTCGATGATGGTGCCGATCCAGCTCGGCGTGCTGCCGCTGTACATCCTGATGGCCAAGCTCGACTGGCTGAACACCATGCCGTCGGTGACCGTTCCGTTCCTGATCGGCGGCTTCGGGATCTTCATGATGCGCCAGTACGCCGAACAGGCGGTACCGAACGAGTTGATCGAGGCTGCTCGGGTGGACGGCTGTTCCACCTGGCGGGTGTACTGGCACGTCGTGGCGCCCGCGCTGCGTCCGGCCGCCGCGGTGCTGGGTCTGCTGACCTTCATGGAGCAGTGGAACCAGTTCTTCTGGCCGTTCGTGGTGCTGGCCGACCCGTCCAACCCGACCGTCCAGATCTCGCTGCGCAGCCTCAACACCGCCTACTTCGCCGACAACTCGCAGATCTTCGCCGGTACGTTGATCGCGACCCTGCCCCTGTTCGTCGTGTTCGTTCTGTTCGGCCGCCAGATCATCGGCGGCATCATGGAAGGCGCCGTCAAGTCGTGAGCAACCCAGCAAGCCCGCCCGCCGTCGGTCTCCTCGACGCCGGTCCGGCCCTCACCTTCCCGCCCGACTTCCTCTGGGGCGCGGCCACCGCCGCGTACCAGATCGAGGGCGCGGCGGCGGAGGGTGGCCGTACGCCGTCGATCTGGGACACCTTCAGCCACACCGAGGGGCGGACGGTGGCCGGGCACACCGGCGACGTGGCGTGCGACCACTACCACCGGATGCCGGACGACGTGCGGCTGATGGCCGACCTGGGCCTGCGGTCGTACCGCTTCTCGGTGAGCTGGCCGCGGGTGCAGCCGGGCGGCACGGGCGGCGTCAACCAGGAGGGCATGGACTTCTACCGCCGCCTGATCGACGAACTGCTCGGCCACGGCATCGAGCCCTGGCTGACGCTCTACCACTGGGACATGCCGCAGCCGCTGGAGGACGCGGGCGGCTGGCCGGCCCGGGACACCGCCGGCCGGTTCGCCGAGTACGCGCACCTGGTCGCCGAGGCCCTCGGCGACCGGGTGAAGTACTTCACCACGCTGAACGAGCCGTGGTGCTCGGCGTTCCTCGGCTACGGCTCCGGCGTGCACGCGCCGGGCCGCTCCGACGGCGCGGACGCGCTGCGGGCCGGGCACCACCTGATGCTCGGTCACGGTCTGGCCGTGCAGGCGGTCCGCGCGGTCCGTCCGGACGCGCAGCTCGGCATCACCGTCAACCTGTACCCGGTCACCCCGGCGACCGGCTCGGAGGCGGACGCCGACGCGGCCCGCCGGATCGACGCGCTGGCCAACCGGTTCTTCCTCGATCCGGTGCTGCGTGGCGCGTACCCCGCGGACCTCGTCGCCGACGTGCGCGGGCTCACCGACATGGGGCACGTGCGCGACGGTGACCTGGCGACCATCGCCACGCCGCTGGACATGGTCGGGATCAACTACTACAGCCGGCACGTGGTCGCCGCGCCGGTCGAGGGCGCGGAGCCGGAGCCCTACTGGCGGGCGCCGTCCTGCTGGCCGGCCAGCGAGGACGTCCGGTTCGTCACCCGGGGTGTCCCGGTGACGGACATGAACTGGGAGATCGACGCCCCGGGCCTGGTGGAGACGCTGGAGCGGGTCCACCGGGAGTACACGGACCTGCCGCTCTACGTCACCGAGAACGGCTCGGCGTTCGTCGACGAGCTGGTCGACGGCCGGGTGGACGACCCGGACCGGCTGGCCTACTTCGCCGCGCACCTGCGCGCGGCGCACGCCGCGATCGAGGCCGGCGTGCCGCTCAAGGGCTACTTCGCCTGGTCGCTGATGGACAACTTCGAGTGGGCCTGGGGCTACACGAAGCGGTTCGGCATGGTCTATGTCGACTACGACAGCCAGGCCCGGATCGCGAAGTCCAGCGCCAGGTGGTACGCCGACGTGATCCGACGCAACGGACTGCCCGCACAATAAGCTGGGCCAGCCAGTAACGGGCGGCCCGGCGCCGACGCCTCAATCGGTGCCGGGTCCGCCCGACCGTCGGAGGAGCAACAGACGATGACAACGCAGCGCACCCGCTCGCTCGGGCGTCCGACCCTCGACGCGGTCGCGGCTCGCGCCGGCGTCGGGCGCGGCACGGTCTCCCGCGTGGTCAACGGCTCGCCGCAGGTCAGCCCGGAGGCCCGGGCCGCCGTCCAGCAGGCCATCGCCGAGCTGGGGTACGTGCCGAACCGCGCCGCCCGTGCGCTGGTCACCCAGCGGACCGACTCGGTGGCCCTTGTCGTCTCCGAGTCGGGGGAACGGGTCTTCACCGAGCCGTTCTTCGCGGCGATCGTGCGGGGCGTCAGCTCCGGGCTGGTGGAGACGCCGATGCAGCTCTGGCTGGCCATGGTGCAGTCGCCGATCGAGCGGGAACGGGTCGAGCACCACCTGACCAACCAGCACGTCGACGGTGTGCTCCTGCTCTCGCTGCACGACGCCGACCCGCTGCCCACGCTGCTGGAGGAGCGCGGCCTGCCGACGGTGCTCGGCGGCCGGCCGGCGCGGATGCTGCACCCGAACGCGCAGCCGGCGTGGTTCGTCGACATGGACAACGTCGGCGGCGCGCGGCAGGCGGTGGAGCACCTGTTCCGCAAGGGGCGACGGCGGGTCGCCACCATCGCCGGCCCGCAGGACATGGGCGCCGGCCTGGCCCGGCTCTCCGGCTACCAGGAGGCCGTCCGCGCCGCCGGGGGCAGGGTCGACCCGGGCCTGATCGCGTACGGGGACTTCAGCGAGGGCAGCGGCACCGCGGCGATGCGCCGGCTGCTGGACGTCTGCCCGGAACTGGACGCCGTGTTCGTCGCCTCCGACCTGATGGCGTTCGGCGCGTTGCGCGCGCTGCGCGAGGCCGGCCGCCGGGTGCCCGAGGACGTCGCGGTGATCGGCTTCGACGACGCCCCGATCGCGCGTCAGGCCGAGCCGCCGCTGACCACCGTGTTCCAGCCGGTCGAGGAGATGGGCCGGCAGATGGCCCGGCTGCTGGTCTCCCGCATCCGCGGCGAGGAGGTCCCCTCGCCGCACGTGCTGCTGGACACCGAGCTCATCCACCGCGCCTCCGCCTGACCCGCCCGTCGCGCAGGGAGCCGGTCAGGACCAGCGGCGCAGTTCCCGGCGGGCCAGCGAGGCGCGGTGCACCTCGTCCGGGCCGTCGGCCAGGCGCAGCGTGCGGGCCGCCGCCCACAGTTCGGCCAGCGGGGTGTCCTGGCTGACACCGGCCCCGCCGTGCGCCTGGATCGCCTTGTCGATCACCCACTCGGCCATCAGCGGCGTGGCGATCTTGATGGCCTGGATCTCGGTGTGCGCGCCCTTGTTGCCGACGGTGTCCATCAGCCACGCGGTCTTGAGCACCAGCAGGCGGGCCTGCTCGATGCGGACCCGCGACTCGGCGATCCACTCCCGCACCACGCCCTGCTCGGCGAGCGGACGGCCGAACGCGACCCGGTCGAGCACGCGCCGGCAGAGCAGCTCCAGGGCCCGCTCGGCCATGCCGACCAGGCGCATGCAGTGGTGGATACGGCCGGGGCCGAGCCGGGCCTGCGCGATGGCGAACCCGGTGCCCTCCTCGCCGACCAGGTTCTCCGCCGGCACCCGCACGTCTGAAAAGTCGATCTCGGCGTGCCCGCCGTGCGGGGCGTCGCTGTAGCCGAAGACACGCATCCCGCGTCGTACCGTCACGCCGGGGGTGTCCCGGGGCACCAGGATCATGCTCTGCTGGCGGTGCCGGTCGGCGTCCGGGTCGGTCTTGCCCATCACGATGAAGATCTCGCAGCGCGGGTCCATCGCCCCGGACGACCACCACTTGCGGCCGTTGATCACGTAGTGGTCGCCGTCGCGGGTGATCCGGGTGCCGATGTTCGTCGCGTCGGAGGAGGCCACCTCCGGCTCGGTCATGCAGAACGCGGACCGGATCTCACCGGCCAGCAGCGGCATGAGCCACTGCTTGCGCTGCGCCTCGGAGCCGAACTCGGCCAGCAGCTCCATGTTGCCGGTGTCCGGCGCGGCGCAGTTGAGCGCCTCCGGGGCCAGGTGCGGACTGCGGCCGGTCAGCTCGGCCAGCGGCGCGTACTGCAGGTTGGTCAGGCCGGCGCCGTAGCGGGCGTCGGGCAGGAACAGGTTCCACAGCCCGCGCTCCCGGGCCTGCGCCTTCAGCTCCGCCATCACCGGCGGGCGGGCCCACGGGTCGCCGGCCGCGAGCACCTGCTCGTGGTGCACCGGCTCGGCCGGGTACACGCACTCGGTGAGGAACGCCTCCAGCCGCTGCCGCAGCTCGACCGTCCGGTCGTCGTACGCGAACTCCATCTAGTTCTCCCTCACCGCGCGCAGCCCGTGCGCCACGAGTGGCGCCACCATGTCACCGATCCGGTCGAAACCCTCGCCCAGCGTCTGCCCGAGCGTGTGCCGGTAGTGGATGCCCTCGCAGATCACCGCCAGCTTGAAACAGCCGAGCGCCACGTGCCAGTGCAGCGGCCCGACGTCGACGCCGGCGCGCCCGGCGTACCGCTCGATCAGCTCGGCGCCGGTGGGGAAGCCGGCGCGCGGGCCGATGCCGTCGGCCACCGGGTTGCCCTCGCCGTGGTCGCTGTCGCCCAGCACGTCCCAGTACGTCAGCAGCAGCCCGAGGTCGGCCAGCGGGTCGCCGAGGGTGGCCATCTCCCAGTCGAGCACCGCCCGCACCGCCACCGGGTCGACGGTGGCGAGCAGGTTGTCCAGCCGGTAGTCGCCGTGCACGATCCGGCCCGCGTTCGCGCCCTCGGGCACGCTCGCGGCCAGCGCGTCGCGCAGCTCGTCGATGCCGGGCAGCGGTCGGCTGCGGGAGCGGTCGAGCTGGCCGGCCCAGCGGCGTACCTGCCGGCCCAGGTAGCCCTCGGGGCGGCCGAAGTCGGCCAGGCCCACCTCGGCCGGCTCGACCCGGTGCAGCGTGGCGAGCGTGTCCATCATCGCCATCGCGAGGTCGCGCCGCTGCGCCGGCGTCAGCGCGTCGGTCTGCTCCCGCCGCCGGTAGACCTCGCCGTCGACCTTCGCCATCAGGTAGAACGGCGCGCCGATGACGCTCTCGTCGGCGCAGAGCAGCAGCGCCTCCGGCACCGGTACGCCGGTCGGCGCGAGCGCCGAGATCACCCGGTGCTCCCGGGCCATGTCGTGCGCGGTGGCCAGCACGTGCCCGAGCGGTGGCCGGCGCAGCACCACCTCGCGGTCGCCGGCGCGCAGCAGGTAGGTCAGGTTGGACTTGCCGCCGGCGATCAGCCGCGCCGACAGCGGGCCGGTCAGATCCGGCCGGTGCGCGGCCAGGTAGGCGGTGAGCCGGTCGAGGTCGAGCCCGCGGGGTGCCGGGCCGGCCGAGAACCGGGCGACGGCGGCCGGATCGGTCATCCGAATAGTTGATGGCAGCTCAGCTTTGTTGTCAAGGTCAGGCTTTCCCGGCGGGACATGCCGCTGCAACAGGGGCGAAATGGTCAACCGGCAGGCTGGGCCTCAGCCGGCCGGCCGCCCGGCCGGCCCGCCGAGCGGAGGGATCAGACATGCTGCTGAGAGTTCGGGTGACCCTGCCGGACCGACCGGGCACGCTCGGCCAGGTGGCCCGGACACTCGGCGTCTCCGGCGCCGACATCGTGCAGGTGGTGGTCCTGGAGCGGCTCGGCGGCCGGGCGGTGGACGACTTCACAGTGGTGTGGCCGGGCGCGGCGCGGGTGGAGCGGATGCTCGCCGGGCTGGCCGCGATCCCCGGCGTGCGGGTGGACGGCGTGTGGCGGGCGATTGGCGCGCCCACCACCACCGGGCAGGACGCGGAACTGCTCGCGCAGGTGGCCGCCAACCCGGCCGACGGGGTGTCCACGCTCGTCGACGCGGCCCCCGGGCTGCTCGCCGCCGACTGGGCGGTGGCCGCCGTCGTACCCCTGGACTGGGCCTCGCGCAGCGGCGAGGCGGGCGTCGCCGCGATCGGCCACGCGAGCTGGCGGGCGCCGACGCCGCCCCGGCTGCCCGAGGTGACCCCGCTGCGGGCGCGGTCCATCACCAGCCCGGAGGGGCACCACTACGCGGTCGCGCCGTTCGGCCGGGCCGGCCTGGTGCTGGTGGTCGCCCGCGACCACAGCGAGCCACTGGCCGCGGCCGGGTTCCACTCCACCGAGGTGGACCGGCTCGCCCAGATCGTCCGCGCCAGCGCGGTGATCCTCGGCGACCGGCTGGACCTGGTCGGCGCGCCACCCGTGACCACCGTCACCTGACCGGACGGGCCGCGTCACCGCGGGGCAACGGGCCCGCAACAGGGGCACGGCATGGTCGGTGTCGAGGAAGGGAGACAACCATGGCGCTGTGGCGGATCCGAGCCACCGTGGACGACCGGCCGGGTTACCTGTCGGTGCTCACGGCGAGCCTCGCGTTGCGCGGGGTCAACATCCTCAGCGTGCAGGTGCACACCACCGAGGCCGGCGCGGTCGACGACTTCCTGGTCGACGCCCCCGAGGACATCACCGAGGCGGAGCTGCGGGCCGCCGTGGAGCGCGGCCGGGGCCGGGACTGCTGGGTCGCGCGCAGCGAGGCGCGCGGGCTGGCCGACGAGCCGACCCGGGTGGTCGGGCTCGCCGGGCGGCTGGTCCGTGACCCGGAGGCGACCGGCGCGGCGCTGCGCACGCTGCTCGGCGCCGACACCGTGACCTGGCGTCCGACGCCCGCCGCCGCGCCGGGCGGGGTGGGCGGCACGACCTTGGCGCTCGCGGACCCGGCCGGTGGCGCGTACGAGCTGCGCCGCCGGGAGCCGAGCTTCACCCCGGCCGAGTACGCCCGAGCGCAGGCCCTGGTCGAGCTGGCGGCGATGCTGGCCCGCCGGGACTCCGACCGGGTCACGCTGGTGCTGCCCGACGGCGGGGAGGTGTCGGTGCGGGCGGCGACGGCCGAGGACGTCCCCGGCGTACGCGAGCTGCACGCGGCCTGCTCGCCGCGCAGCCGGCAGCGGCGTTACCTGAGCGGGGCGGCCGACCCGGCGCCGGCGCGGCTGCGCCGGCTGCTGGAGCCGGCCCGGGGCGTGACCCTGCTCGCCACGGCGGGCTCCGGCGGGGCGGCGGAGCCGGTCGTGGCGATGGCGAACCTGCTCGGTGAGGGCGACGAGGCCGAGGCGGCGCTGCTGGTCCGCGACGACTGGCAGCGCCGGGGCCTGGGCTCGGCGCTGCTGCGCCGCCTGCTCGGCCACGCCGACCGGGCTGGGTACGCCGCGGTGCTGCTGCACGTGCAGGCCGAGAACACCCCGATGCTGCGGACGCTGCGCCGCCTGGACCGGCCGGTGGCGATGGAACGCGACGGCGCGGTGCTGACCGTGACGCTTCCGCTGGTTCCCGCGCCGCCGACGGGCGAGCCGGCGGCCGGCGGTGACGCGGTGACCGGCGGACCGGCGGTGGCCGGTCGCGGCGCGGTCGTGCCGGCGCGGCGGCCAGGATGAGCTGACGGCCGTCCGGCCGGACCACGGAGGTGAGCCGCAACGGCGCGGCACGCCCGAGGGGTCCGACCGGAGGGCCGCAACCGGCGCGTTCGCGCGCCACCCGGACCGACCTCCGATGCGGGGGACGGTGACACGGCGGGGCCCCCGATGCGGGGGCCCCGTCCGTGTTCGCGGGATCAGGTGGCGGGGTAGCTGCTGTAGTCGGGGAAGTTGCCGTAGAGCCGGCCGTCGCCGCCCACCGTCACCGCCTGCACCAGCAGGTCGCCGCCGACGAACGCGCCCTTCCAGGAGGCGCCCCGGCCGCCGAACGGCTCGTCCCGGTCGCCCCGGGAGCGCGGCTTGTTGATGCCCACCTTGAACGCCTGCAGGTCCACCGCCAGCTTGCCGGCGAGCTCCTCGTCGTCGCAGGCCAGCGACGCGACGAGCGCGCCGTTGGAGGCGTTCATCGCCGCCAGCAGCTCGTCGGTGGTGTCCACCACGACGATGGTGTCGACCGGGCCGAACGGCTCGGCGTGCATCAGGCGGGACCGGCCGGGCGGGGCCAGCAGCACTGCGGGCGCCACGTACGCGGACGTGTCCTGCCCGTCGAGGAACGGCGCGCCGTCGAGCTTGCCCCGGTGCAGCGGCACGGCGCCGCCGCGTACCGCCTCCTCGACCTTGCGGCGCAGCTCCTCGGCCTTGGCGGCGCTGATCAGCGGACCGAAGTCCAGCTCCGGCAGCGGGTCGCCGGCCGACCAGTCGTCGCCGACCGCGAGCGGGTGGCCGAACCGGATCGAGCGGACCACCGGCAGGTACATGTCGAGGAACTCGTCGACCAGGTCGCGCTGGACCACGAACCGGGGGTACGCGGTGCAGCGCTGCTTGCCGTACTCGAAGCCCTTGCGCAGGTGCGCGGCGAGCGAGTCCCATTGGGAGAAGTTCCAGATGCCCCAGGCGTTGAGGCCCTCCTGCTCGATGAAGTGCCGCTTGTCGCAGTCGAGCAGCGCGGCGGCGACCTTGCCGCCGTTGGAGCGGCCGCCGACGAACGCCACCGCGCCGATCTCCGGCGCGCGGACGAGCACCTCGGACAGTTCCTCGCCGCTGCCGGACAGCAGGGTGGCGGGCAGTCCGGCGCGGCGCATCAGCGCGTGGGCGACGGTGAGGCAGACCGCGCCGCCCTGCGACGGCGTCTTGGCGATCACCGCGTTGCCGGCCAGCAACTGCACCAGCTCGGCGTGCACCAGCACGCTCATCGGGTAGTTCCAGGACGCGATGTTGCTGACCGGGCCGGGCAGCGGCTCCCGGCCGTCGGCGAGCATCCGCTCGATCTCGCCCACGTACCAGCGCACGCCGTCCAGCGCCCGGTCCACGTCGGCGCAGGCCAGCCGCCACGGCTTGCCGATCTCCCAGACCAGCAGCAGGGCGAGCAGGTCGCGGTGCTCCGTGAGCGCGTCGAGCGCGTCGGTGACCCGGGCGACGCGCTCGGGCAGCGGGGTCCGCGCCCACTCCCGGTGCGCCGCCGCGGCGTGGGCGACAGCGCCGCGCGCCGCCTCGGCGTCGAGCCGGGCCAGGTTGATGAGGACCGTGTTGTCGACAGGGGTACGGACCGGAGCCGGTGTGCCGAGCGCGCGCCACTGCCCCTGAACGAGATTGTGGAGCGTGGGTATGCCCTCGGGTGTGGTGTCGAATGCCTCGGGCGTGGCGGCCACCGCCCGGGCGAGCGTGTCGGACCAGGAGGTGCCCTCGGCGAGTCGTAGAGCCATCGCGATCTCCTCAGCGTTGTCCGGGGAGCGGCGGCGTCGATGGCACCGCAGGTGAGGCGTACTGTCGCGCGGTGCCGAGCGGGCGGGCAACCGTACGCTCGTATGCCAGGACGGCGGCGGCCCGGACGGGGCCGTCGGCGGCGCGTTCGTCGCCGCCGCGATGCCGCTGAGCAGGGAACAAGTCGCCTCAATATCGAGGTGCGTCGATGGTGTGATCCAGCTCCCGTTGGTTACCCGCCAGTACGTCCGGCGAGCTCCACCGGCGACGGCCTTCCCAACGTGTTGCGTGCCCATTACATTGTCGCTTATCCATGGGAGCGCTCCCGAGGCTCCCGCGGTCACCCCACCACCACTGCCTCGCGGCAGCCGGAGCCCGAAGCGCCGTCCCCGCTCCGGCTGCCGCGCGGCGCCAGCCACAGGAGCTCGCCATGCCCCGTCCGATACCGCCGCCCGGAGGCCGGTCGCGGCTGCGCCGGCTGCTCGCCGCCGGCGCCGCGCTGGCCGTCGGCCTGGCCACGGCCGTCGCCGCCGCGCCGCCCGCGTCGGCCATGGAGGTACCCGCCGCCGCGCAGGCCGCGGCCACGTTCAACTACGCCGAGGCGTTGCAGAAGTCGCTGTTCTTCTACGAGGCGCAGCAGTCCGGCCGCAAGCCCTCGTGGAACCGCGTCTCCTGGCGCGGCGACTCGGCGCTCACCGACGGCGCCGACGTCGGCGTCGACCTCACCGGCGGCTGGTACGACGCCGGTGACCACGTGAAGTTCGGCTTCCCGATGGCGTTCAGCGCCACCATGCTGGCCTGGGGCGCGGTCGAGTACCGCGACGGCTACGTCGCCTCCGGGCAGCTCACCCACCTGCTGAACAACCTGCGCTTCGTTAACGACTACTTCGTCAAGGCGCACCCCGCGCCGAACGTCCTCTACGGACAGGTCGGCAAGGGCGACGACGACCACAAGTGGTGGGGCCCGGCCGAGGTGATGCCGATGGCGCGGCCCGCGTACAAGATCGACGCGAGCTGCGGCGGCGCGGACCTGGCGGGGGAGACGGCGGCCGCGATGGCCGCCTCGTCCATGGTGTTCCGGCCCACCGACGCGACCTACGCGGACAAGCTGCTCGGCCACGCCAAGCAGCTCTACACGTTCGCCGACACCGTGCGGAAGAACTACCACGAGTGCATCACCGACGCGACGAGCTTCTACAAGTCGTGGAGCGGCTACCAGGACGAACTGGTCTGGGGCGCGATCTGGCTGTACCGGGCCACCGGTGACGCGACCTACCTCGCAAAGGCGGAGAGCGAGTACGACAAGCTCGGCACCGAGCCGCAGTCCACCACCCGCTCCTACAAGTGGACCATCGCCTGGGACAACAAGCAGTTCGGCGCGTACGTGCTGCTGGCCAACCTGACCGGCAAGCAGAAGTACGCCGACGACGCCAACCGGTGGCTGGACTACTGGACGGTGGGCGTCAACGGGCAGCGCGTGCCGTACTCGCCCGGCGGGATGGCGGTGCTCGACTCCTGGGGCGCGTTGCGGTACGCCTCGAACACCGCGTTCGCCGCGCTGGTCTACAGCGACAAGACCACCGACACCACGCGCAAGGCGCGCTACCACGACTTCGCCGTCCGGCAGATCAACTACGCGCTCGGCGACAACCCGCGCAACTCCAGCTACCAGATCGGCTTCGGCGCCAACTCGCCGCGCAACCCGCACCACCGCACCGCGCACGGCTCCTGGTGGGACAGCCAGACCGTGCCCACCGAGACCCGGCACGTGCTCTACGGCGCGCTCGTCGGCGGCCCGTCGGCGGCCAACGACGCGTACACCGACAGCCGCTCGGACTACGTGATGAACGAGGTGGCAACCGACTACAACGCCGGCTTCACCTCCGCGCTGGCCCGCCTCGCCAACGAGTACGGCGGCAGCCCGCGCGCCGGCTTCCCGTCCGCCGAGACGCCCGACATGGACGAGATGACTGTGGAGACCACAGTGATGCAGGCCGAGCCGCGCGCCACCGGGCTCAAGGCGATCATCTACAACAAGTCGGCGTTCCCGGCCCGGGCGCTGACCACCGGCAAGTTCCGGTACTTCTTCCGGCCCGACGGCACCGGACCGGTGACCGTGACCCCCGGCTACACGCAGGGCTGCCCGTCCCCGTCGACGGCGAAGCAGTTCTCCGGCGACATCTGGTACGTCGAGGTCGACTGCACCGGCTACACCATCGCGCCCGCCGGCCAGTCGCAGCACCGGATGGAGGTCCAGTTCAAGATCGGGGTGCCGGAGGGTGGCACCTGGGATCCGACGAACGACCCGTCGTACCAGGCCACCGCCGGGCCCAACCCCAAGGTGCCGCTCTACTCCGGCGGCGTGCGGGTCTGGGGCGAGGAGCCCGGACCGGTCACCCCGGACACCACCGCGCCCACAGTGCCCGGCACCCCTGTCGCGTCCGCCGTCACGTCGAGCGGGCTCACGTTGACCTGGGCCGCGTCCACCGACACCGGTGGCAGCGGGCTGGCCGGCTACGAGATCACCCAGGCGCAGACCGGCAGCGACGCGCTGGTGCTGCGCACCGCCACCACCAACACGCTCGCGGTGACCGGGCTGCTGCCCGAGCGGACGTACCAGTTCACCGTGCGGGCGCTCGACGGCGCCGGCAACCGCTCCGCGTCGTCGGCGGCGGTCAGCGTCACCACGCCGGCCGGCCCGGCGCCCGACACCACCCCGCCGACCGCGCCCGGCACCCCCACCGCCTCCGCGATCGGCCCGACCGGACTGACGCTGACCTGGGGTCCGTCCACCGACGCGGTGGGCGTCACCGGCTACCGCGTCTACCGGGGCGGGAACGTCCTGGTCGGCTCGGCCACCGGCACCACGCTGGCGGTGACCGGGCTGACCGCCTCCACCACGTACACCTTCACCGTGGTGGCGGTGGACGCGGCCGGAAACGTCTCTCCCGCCTCGTCCGGCGTCACGGTGACCACCACCGCGCCGCCTGCCGGCGGGAGCTGCGCGGTGACCTGGACGGCGAACTCCTGGGACACCGGGTTCACCGCGAACATCACCGTCGCCAACACCGGCACCACGGCGATCAACGGCTGGACGCTGGCGTTCACGTTCGGCAACGCCGGGCAGAAGGTCGGGCAGGCCTGGTCGGCGAACGTGACCCAGACGGGCACGGCGGTGACCGCGTCGAACCTGTCCTACAACGGCACGCTGGCGCCGGGGGCCTCGACGAGCTTCGGCTTCAACGGCACCCACACCGGCGCCAACCCGAGGCCGGCGAGCTTCACGCTCAACGGGACCGCCTGCACGGTCTCCTGACCGTCGACGCGGCGTGGCCGGCATCGCACCCCGGGTGACCAGCCACGCCGCGCCGGGCCGCGCGCGGCCAAAAACGTTCCGAAACTTTTCCGAAACACCATTGTCCCCGCCGATGCGTGGTGGAAGCATCGACAAAGCTAGATACCCCAACCGAAACGTCCAGTCGTCCCGCCCCGACGGCCTGGGTGTTGGCCAGTAAGGAGGCCAAGATGGCAATGAGCCCATCCGCTCATCGCGGCGGGAGTCGGCGACGGCGGTCGCCCGCCGTCCGAGCGCTGCTCGCCGGCGCGGTCAGCGTCGTGACGGTGGCCGCCGTCGCGGTGATGATGCCGTCGGCGAACGCTGCCGCGAGCACGCTGGGCGCGGCCGCCGCGCAGTCGGGCCGGTACTTCGGCACCGCCATCGCGGCGAACCGGCTGAACGACTCGACGTACAGCACGATCGCCGGTCGTGAGTTCAACATGATCACGGCCGAGAACGAGATGAAGCCGGACGCGACACAGCCCCAGCGGGGCCAGTTCAACTTCAACTCGGGCGACCAGATCTACAACTGGGCGACCCAGCGGGGCCTGAAGGTCCGGGGGCACACGCTGGCCTGGCACGCGCAGCAGCCGGGCTGGATGCAGAGCCTCAGCGGCAGCAATCTGCGTCAGGCGATGATCGATCACATCAACGGTGTGATGGCCCACTACCGGGGCAAGCTGGCCGCGTGGGACGTGGTGAACGAGGCGTTCAACGAGGACGGCAGCCGCCGTAGCTCCAACCTGCAGGGCACCGGCAACGACTGGATCGAGGTGGCGTTCCGCACCGCGCGGGCGGCCGATCCGTCGACGAAGCTGTGCTACAACGACTACAACATCGAGAACTGGTCGTACGGCAAGACGCAGGGCGTCTACAACATGATCCGGGACTTCAAGTCCCGGGGCGTGCCGATCGACTGCGTCGGGTTGCAGACCCACTTCACCGGTGGCAGCTCGCTGCCGGGCAACTTCCAGACCACGCTGCAGAACTTCGCGGCGCTGGGTGTGGACGTGGCGCTGACCGAGGTCGACGTCACGAATTCCTCGACCAGCCAGTACGCCGGGCTGACCCAGGCGTGCATCAACGTGCCGCGCTGCATCGGCATCACGGTCTGGGGCGTGCGCGACAGCGACTCGTGGCGCTCAGGCGAGAGCCCGCTGCTGTTCGACGGCGGAGGCAACAAGAAGGCCGCGTACAACTCGGTCCTCAACGTCCTCAACGCGGCCGCCCCGACCTCGGGGCCGACCACGACCCCGACCACGGGACCGCCGCCGAGCGGCGGCGCCGGCCGGATCGTCGGCGTGCAGTCGGGCCGGTGCATCGACGTGCCGAACGCCACCCAGACGAACGGCACCCGGGTGCAGCTCTACGACTGCAACGGTCAGTCGAACCAGCAGTGGACGTACACCTCCAGCAAGCAGCTGATGGTCTACGGCAGCAAGTGCCTCGACGCGAACGGCGCAGCCACCGCCAACGGCACCGGAATCATCATCTGGGACTGCAACGGCCAGTCCAACCAGCAGTGGAACATCAACTCCAACGGCACCATCAGCGGCGTGCAGTCCGGCCGCTGCCTGGACGTCTGGGGCACCGGCAACGGCCAGCAGGTCCAGTTGTACGACTGCCACGGACAGACCAACCAGCAGTGGCGGACCGACTTCGGTGGCACCACGCCCCCGACCACGCCGCCGCCGAGCACGACGCCCCCGCCGAGCACGACGCCGCCGCCGGGCGGCTGCTCGCTCCCGTCGACCTACCGGTGGTCGTCCACCGGCTCGCTGGCCAACCCGCAGAACGGCTGGGTCTCGCTCAAGGACTTCACAAACGTGGTCTACAACGGCAAGCACCTGGTCTACGGTTCGTACGTCAACAGCAGCGGCCAGTACAGCTCGATGAACTTCAGCACGTTCACGAACTGGTCCGACATGGCCTCGGCCGGCCAGAACGGGATGAGCCAGGGCACCGTGGCGCCCACGCTGCTGTACTTCGCGCCGAAGAACATCTGGGTGCTGGCGTACCAGTGGGGGCCGACCTCGTTCAGCTACAAGACGTCGAGCGACCCGACGAACGCCAACGGCTGGTCCTCGGCGCAGACGCTGTCCACCGCCACCCTGCCCGACGCCCCGTATGGCGTCATCGACCAGACCCTGATCGGTGACGACCAGAACATGTACCTCTTCTTCGCCGGGGACAACGGCAAGATCTACCGGTCGAGCATGCCGCTCGGGAACTTCCCGGGCAGCTTCGGCTCGAACTACACGACGATCATGACCGACTCGACGAACAACCTGTTCGAGGGCGTCGAGGTCTACAAGGTGGCGGGCCAGAACCAGTACCTGATGATCGTCGAGGCGATCGGAAGCCAGGGACGCTACTTCCGGTCGTTCACGTCCAACAGCCTCAGCGGCTCGTGGACCCCGCAGGCCGCGACGGAGAGCAACCCGTTCGCCGGCAAGGCCAACAGCGGCGCGACGTGGACCAACGACATCAGCCACGGTGACCTGGTCCGCACCAACCCCGACCAGACCAAGACCATCGACGCCTGCAACCTGCAGTTCCTGTACCAGGGCAAGAACCCCAGTGCGGGAGGCGACTACAACCTGCTGCCGTGGCGGCCGGGTGTGCTGACCCTCCAGCGCTGACCGTCACACAGTCACCGGAAAAGCGTGCCCGGCACCCGTACGGTGCCGGGCACGCCCTTTCCGGTGGGCCGGCCCGGCCGGCGGGCGGACGGCGGCGACCCGGGGCAAGCTGGGGCGGTGGAGCGCGAGCTGCTGACCGTCGGACACGGGGCCGCCCGCCGCGACCAGCTCGCAGACCTGCTGGCTGGCGCGGAGGTCACCCTGGTCGTGGACGTGCGCCGCTACCCGGCCAGCCGGACCAACCCCGACGTCCGCCGCGAGGCCATGGAACGCTGGCTGCCCGAACGGGGCATCGGCTACCGCTGGGAGCCGCGCCTCGGCGGCCGCCGGCACGTCCGCGCCGGAGAGCCGGAACCGGACACCTGGTGGACGGTCGCGGCCTTCCGGGCGTACGCCGCGTACACCCGCACGCCCGACTTCGACGCCGCACTGGACGAGGTCCTGGCCGACGCCGCGCTGCGGAGAACCGCTGTGATGTGCAGCGAGAGCGTCTGGTGGCGCTGCCACCGGCGGCTGATCGCCGACGTCGCCGTGCTCGGCGGCGGCGTGCCGGTGTCGCACCTCATGCCGGACGGCCGGCTCAGCCCGCACCGCCCCGCCGAGGGGGCCCGCCGCGTGGCCGACGGGAACATCGTCTGGGACGGGTGAGGGCCTCCGCCGGCCCCTACCGGGGTTGATCGGCAGCGGTCGCCCAGACCCCGGCGCGCGCCGCGGCAAGGGCGGCGTCGGCGGCGTCGTGGGCGTCGGCCTCGGTGAGGGGCGCGCCCGTGTTGAGCAGCGCGTAGTAGAGCGGGGCGGAGACGGCGGCGATGACGCGACGGCCGTCGGTGCCGACGGGGAGCTCGCCGCGGCGGACGGCGTCGATGACGCAGCCGGCCCACTCCTCGATGCGGGTGCCGTAGAAGCGGTGGAGCGCCTCGGCGGCCTGTCCGTTGCAGAGTGCGGCGGCGATCAGGGCCTTGAACAGCCGCCCCTGCCGGGGATCGGTGAGGGTCTCGACCACCAGGCGCGCGTTGGCACGCAGGTCGCCCTCGACGGAGCCGGTGTCGGTGCGGGGCAGGGACTGGGCCGCCATGTCGTCGAGTAGGTCGGCGGCGAGCGTGCCGGGGGTGCCCCAGCGGCGGTAGACCGTCGTCCGGCCGACCCCGGCCCGGCGGGCGACCTCGGCCAGGTCCAGGGCCTCGAAGCCCGCCTCGGCCAGCACGTCGGCGGCCGTCTGGAGGACTGTCTCGCGGACGCGGGCGGTGCGGCCACCGGGCCGGACGGTGCCGGGGGCGGGGGTGTCAGCCATGGGGCGGGTCTCCTTCGTGCGGCGCTTCACGATGCCACAGAACATCTTATCGGGATCCTGGTTCCGTTACAGCCGCCCAGGGTGGTACGGTCTGCCTCGTAACGGTATCAAGGTTCCGTTAAGAGGCCCGATCGTTGCCGGGCCCCGCCGCCTCCTCCGCCGGTTCCGACCCGGTGGACCCGAAAGAAACGAAGGCCATGTCCGCAACCAGCGTCGCGCCGCAGCGCACCACACCCCTCGCCGTTCCCGCCCCGCATCGGCTGACCGGCCGGCTCCGGCTGGTCCTCGCCGTCCTGCTGGTCACCCAGTTCATGCTTGCCGTCGACTTCTCGATCCTCAACGTCGCGCTGCCGGCGATCGGCGACGGGCTCGGCTTCTCCCTGTCCAACCTCCAGTGGATCGCCACCTCGTTCGCGCTGAGCGCGGCCGGGTTCACCCTCCTCTTCGGCCGCATCGGCGACATGGTGGGCCGTAAGCGGATCTTCCTCGGCAGCATCGGCCTGCTCGGGGTGGCCTCCCTCGTCGGCGGGCTCACCAGCAGCCCTGAGGTGCTGATCGTCGCCCGCGTCCTCCAGGGCCTGGCGACCGCGGCCGCCACCCCCGCTGGCCTGTCCCTGCTGACCACCTCCTTCCCTGAGGGCCCGCTGCGGCAGAAGGCCCTGGGCCTCAGCGGCGCGTTGATGTCCGCCGGGTTCACCACCGGCGCCATCCTCGGGGGCGTCCTCACGGACCTGCTGTCCTGGCGGTGGGCCTTCTTCATCAACGTGCCCGTCGCCCTCGCCGTGCTGCTGGTCGCTCCCTCGGTCATCCATGAGTCGAGGCCGGCCGGCCGTCCCAGGCTCGACCTGCCCGGCGCGTTCTCCGTGACCCTCGGCCTGCTGGGGCTCGTCTACGGTCTCACCCAGGCCGGCGAGCACGGCTGGACCAACCCCCACGCCCTGGCCGGGCTGGTCGTCGGCGCCCTCCTGCTCGTCGTGTTCTACCTCGTTGAGCGGAAGGTGGCCCAGCCGCTCGTCCCGTTGGGGGTGCTGCGTCGCCGCAACGTGGCCTGGGGCAACGTGCTGGGTCTGCTCGCCTTCGTCACGGAGACCTCGCTGGTCTACCTGCTCACCCTGTACATGCAGAAGACCCTCGGTTTCTCCGCCATGGTCGCCGGGATCTCCTTCGGCGTCTTGGGCCTCGGCACCGTGGCCGGCGGCCTCCTCGCCCCGAAGCTGATCGCCCGGACCTCCACCCTGACCACGCTGGTCGCGGGCGGCCTGATCCAGGCCGTCTTCACCGCCGCGCTGATCTTCCTGGGTACGGGCACGGCCTCCTCGATGGCGCTGCTCCTGCCCGCCACGTTCCTCGGCGGCGTCGGCAACATGCTGGTCATCGTCGGTTTCATGGTCACCGCCACCAGTGGGCTGCCCGACCGCGAGCAGGGCCTGGCCACCGGCCTGGCCACCATGTCGCAGCAGGTGGGCATCACCATGGGTACCCCGATCATGTCCGCGATCGTCACCGCGGTCACCGCGGGCGCCGCCACCGCCAGCGCGATCCTGGACGGCGTCACCGTCGCGATCGCCGTCAACGCCGCCCTGGTGGGGCTCGGGGTCCTCGTCGCTGCCGTCTTCCTGCGCGCCAGGCGCGCCTGACGCGACCCCGGCCGGCCACGTCCGACGCGGCGCCCGACGCCGACGGCGCGACACCTCGACCTGGAATCCCACCCGACCTGGAATCCCGCCCCGGCCGGCTCGCCCGGCACCGCCGACCGGCTCGGTCGGCACCCGAGGGGCGGACCAACCCCGCCGTTCGCCCCCTCGGGTCCCCCCTCCCAACCAACCGGAAGGAAAGACAATGGATCTGCGGCTCACCGACAAGGTCGTCCTCGTCACCGGCGCCACCAGCGGCATCGGCCTGGCCACCGCCCGCCTGTTGGCGGACGAAGGGGCCCGCGTGGTCGCCGTCGCCCGCGGCAGGGCCGACCCCCACGCCCTTCCGGAGACCGTCGACCTGCACCGCGCCGACCTCACGGACGCTGGGGCCGCCGCCCGGGCCGTCGCCCACGTGCTGGACAGACACGGCAAGCTGGACGGACTGGTCAACAACGCCGCCGTCCTCGTCTCCCGCGACAGCTTCGCCGACATCGACGACGCTCAGTGGCACGCCACCTTCGAACTCAACCTGCACGCCGCCGTACGTCTCACCCGTGCCGCCCTGCCCCTGTTGGCGGCGAACCCCGACGGCGGCAGCATCGTCCACGTCGCCAGCGAGGCCGCGCGGCTGCCCGACGCCTCGATCGCCGACTACGCCGCGGCCAAGGCAGCGCTGCTGTCGGTGTCCAAGTCCCTGGCCACCTCCCCGGGGGCGAGCGGTATCCGCTCCAACGTCGTCTCGCCTGGTCCCACCCGTACGGCCCTGTTCGACGCCCCCGGAGGCTTCGCCGATCAGCTCGCCAGGCGCCTCGACATGCCGGCCGACGAGGCCGTGGAGCACTTCGTCCGCAACGAACGTCGCCTGCCCACGGGCCGCCTCGGCACCCCGGAGGAGGTGGCCGGCGTCATCGCGCATCTCCTGTCCCCACGCGCCGGCCAGGTCACGGGCGCCGAGTGGAGCATCGACGGCGGCGCCCTGCGCCAGCTGTAGCGCGGCACTGCCCGGCCGGCCGGCTGCCGTCGACCTGCCATTCCCCCTTCCGGCCGGTCAGTCGGCGAGTTCGTCGGCGAGCAGGTCCATCAGCAGCGCGTCGTGCCAGCGCCCGTCCGCCCCGCGCTCGTAGCGGCGCATGATGCCCACCGGACGGAAACCCACCTTCGCGTACGCGCGGATCGCCGCCGTGTTCGCCGCCGCCGGGTCGATGGTGAACCGGTGGTGGCCGTACTCGTCGATCAGGTGCCGGACCAGCGTGCGGACCGCGTCGCCGCCCAGCCCGGTGCCGCGTACCGCCGGGTCGAGGAAGACGTCCAGGCTGGCGTGCCGGTAGTCCGGGTCGGTCTCGGCGTACCACTGGATCGCGCCGACCAGCCGGCCGTCGTGCTCCACCGCGTAGACGGTCAGCTCGTCGTCGGCCAGGTCGGCCCGCACCGACTCGGCCAGGTCGTCCCCGCCGCGCCACCAGCGGCGCACCTCGGGGTTGGCCCGGATCGCGGCCAGCGCGGGCACGTCGGCATCGGTCACCGGCCGCAGCGTCACCGCCCGCCCTCGCAGCACGCCTCAGCCCCGCCGCTCGCCGTGCTCGACGCAGACCGCCGACCAGCCGGCCGGTACGACCTGCACCTTCATCCGCCGCCGGCAGGATGCGCACCAGCGCGGCGGCTCCCACGCCCGGGCCGCCTCGCACGCCGGATGCGGCCCGGCCGCCACCGACTCGCCGCACCTGTCGCACCAGAGCGCGGCGGGGGCGGCCGGGGCGGGGGAAAGATCGGTCACCGCTGCCTCACAGGGTTGCCGAGAGCGCCTTCACCGGCATCTTCAGGTCTTCCAGCAGCTTCAGGTCGGCCGTCGCCGGGCGACCCAGCGTGGTCAGGTAGTTGCCGACGATCACCGCGTTGATGCCGCCCAGCAGACCGTCGCGGGTGCCTAGGTCACCGAGGGTGAGCTCGCGGCCGCCCGCGTACCGCAGGATGGTGCGCGGCATGGCCAGCCGGAACGCGGCGATCGCGCGCAGCGCGTCCTTGCCCTCCACCACCGGGCGGTCACCGAGCGGGGTGCCCGGCCGCGGGTTGAGGAAGTTCAGCGGCACCTCGTGCGGATCCAGCTCGGCGAGCTGCGCGGCGAACTCGGCGCGCTGCTCCACCGTCTCGCCGAGCCCGAGGATGCCGCCGCAGCAGACCTCCATGCCGGACTCGCGGACCATCCGCAGCGTCTCCCACCGCTCCTCCCACGAGTGGGTGGTGACCACGTTCGGGAAGTAGGAGCGGCAGGTCTCCAGGTTGTGGTTGTAGCGGTGCACGCCCATCTCGACCAGCTCGTCGACCTGCTCCTTGGTGAGCATGCCGAGCGACGCGGCGACCTGGATGTCGACAGCGGCCCGGATGGCGGCCACACCCTCACGCATCTGCTTCATCAGCCGGGCGTCCGGGCCGCGCACGGCAGCCACGATGCAGAACTCGGTCGCCCCGGTCGCTGCGGTCTGCTTCGCGGCCTCGACCAGCGCCGGGATGTCCAGCCAGACCGACCGGACGGGCGAGGTGAACAGGCCGGACTGCGAGCAGAAGTGGCAGTCCTCCGGGCATCCGCCGGTCTTCAGCGAGACGATGCCCTCGACCTCGACCTCCGGACCGCACCAGCGCATCCGGACCTCGTGAGCGAGCTGGAGCGCGGCGGGCAGGTGTTCGTCGGGCAGGTTCAGCACCGCGAGGACACCGGCCTCGTCGAGGCCGACACCGTTGCCCAGCACCCGGTCCCGGGCCTGGTCGAGGATCTCTGGCATGGCTCGTAACCTAACAGGCCACCGAGGGCCCGGGAAACCGCCGCCAGCAGCCCCGGCGAGCCGGGACCGCGCCACGCCGGGGCCCTCGGGACGGGTGGTAACTTCGCCC
The DNA here is from genome assembly GCF_001905625.1 of Micromonospora sp. TSRI0369. NCBI lineage: Bacteria > Bacillati > Actinomycetota > Actinomycetes > Micromonosporales > Micromonosporaceae > Micromonospora > Micromonospora sp. TSRI0369. Next base: position 50,190 of record NZ_LIVU01000006.1, on the reverse strand, counting down.
CGCGGAAGCGCCCGGCGGGGCGGGGGTCGGCGGGAGGGGACGGCACAGTGGCGGACTGGCTGGCGGCCCTGGACCGCCGCGCCGAGCTGCGGGCCCGGGCGGGGCTGACCCGCACGCTGCGTCCCCGGGCCGCCGACGACCCGGTGGTCGACCTGGCCGGCAACGACTACCTCGGCCTGGCCACCCACCCGGAGGTCACCGCCGCCGCGGCGACGGCCCTGTCCGCGTACGGGCTGGGCGCCACCGGGTCACGCCTGGTGCGCGGCTCCACCGAGGCGCACCACGCGCTGGAGGACGACCTGGCCGACTGGCTCGGCGTCGACCGGGCGCTCGTCTTCTCCTCCGGCTACCTGGCCAACCTCGCCGCCGTCCGGGGACTGACGCAGCCGCGTACGCTGCTCGTCTCCGACGCCCACAACCACGCCTCGCTGATCGACGGCTGCCGGATCTCCGGCGCCGAGACGCTGGTGACGCCGCACGCCGACGTCGCAGCGGTGGCGGCGGCGCTGGCCGCCGCGCCGGGCCGCCCGGCCGTGGTGGTGACCGAGTCGGTCTTCTCCGTCGACGGCGACCTGGCCCCGCTCGCGGAGCTGCACGAGGTGGCCCGCCGCCACGGCGCGCTGCTGCTCGTCGACGACGCGCACGCGCTCGGCGTCACCGGCCCGGCCGGGGCCGGCGGGGTGGCCGCCGCCGGGCTCGCAGGCGCGCCGGACGTGGTGGTCACCGCGACGCTGTCCAAGGCGCTCGGCGGTGCCGGTGGCGTGGTGGCCGGGCCGGCGGAGTTCGTCCGCCACCTGGTGGAGACCGGCCGCACGTTCATCTTCGACACCGCGCCGCCGCCCGCCGTGGTGGCCGGGGTACGCGCCGCGGTGCGCCTGGCCCGCGACGGCGACGCGCTGCGCGCCGAGCTGGCCGACCGGGTCGCGACGGCGGTGCGCCGGCTGGGCGGCGCCGGACTGCCCGTCTCCGCCCCGGACGGCGCGGTGATCTCGGTGACCGCGCCCGGCCCGGAGGCGGCGACCGCCTGGGCCGCCGCCTGCCGGGAACGGGGCGTGGCGGTCGGCTGCTTCCGTCCGCCGTCAACGCCGGACAGCCGCTCCCGGCTGCGGCTCACGGTCAGCGCCGGGGTGGACCGGGCCGACTTCGAACGGGCCCTGGACGTGATCGTGGAGTGCGCGCGGGAGGTCTCATGAGTGACGGCTGGACCGGGCCGGTGCTGGTGACCGGCACGGACACCGAGATCGGCAAGACCGTGGTGACCGCCGCCGTCGCCGCCGCCGCGCAGGCCGCCGGACTGCGGGTCGCGGTGGTCAAGCCCGGCCAGACCGGTACGGCCACCGGCGAGCCCGGCGACGTCGACTCGGTGACCCGGCTGGCCGCCCCGCTGACCGGCCGGACGCTCGCCAGCTATCCCGATCCGCTCGCGCCGCTCGCCGCGGCCCGGGTGGCCGACCTGCCGCCGCTGGAGCTGTACAACGCCGTCGACGCGATCCGCGAGGAGGCCGACAAGCACGACCTGGTGCTGATCGAGGGCGCGGGCGGTCTGCTCGTACCGATGGGGTTGCGCCCGTCCGGCGAGCCGTGGACGGTGGCCGACCTCGCGGTGTCGCTCGGCGCGCCCGCGGTGGTGGTGGCACGGGCCGGGCTCGGCACGCTCAACCACACCGCGTTGACGCTGGAGGCGCTGGAACGGCGGGCCGTACCGGCCGGCGTGGTGATCGGCGCCTGGCCGGCCGAGCCGGAGCTGGTGCACTGGCTCAACCTGTCCGAGCTGGTGCCGAACCTGCTCGGCGCGGTGCCGGCCGGGGCGGGCGGGATGGACCCGGGTGTGTTCCGCCGGTCCGCGCCGGGCTGGCTCACGCCGGCCCTGTACGGCGTGCTCGACGACTGGCGCGCCTGGGCCGAGGAGTAAGGAAGGGCCCCTTCTTAACGCCTCCGGTAGAGGAAGGGCCCCCTGTTAACACCCGCAGGGCTCAGGCGCGGCGGACCACGAACGCGTCCGGCATCCGGAACGTCAGGTTGTCCGGGCACCAGGGTGGACGGACCACAGTCACGCCGTCCAGCAGCGCGGTGGCCTCGGCGACCACCACTGCGGCCTCCATCCGGGCCAGCTGCGCGCCGACGCAGCGGTGCGGCCCGGCGCCGAACGCCAGGTGCCGCCGCGAGCCGGGCTGCCCCGGGCGGAACTCGCCCGGCGCGCCGACCACGGCCGGGTCGCGCCCGGCGCGGGCCAGCCACGCCACCACGCTGGTGCCCGCCGCCACCGGCAGCTCGCCGAGCGTTGTGTCGATCGCCGCCACCCGCCGCCAGGTGACGATCGGCGGCTCCAGCCGCAGCCCCTCCTCGACCACGTCGTCCACCGCCACCGTGCCGGCGCGCAGCCCGCCCCGTACCGCCGGCTCCCCGGCCAGCCGGTGCAGCAGCAGGGTGAGGAACTGCGAGGTGGTCTCCTGGCCGGCGACCAGCAGGAAGAACAGCGCGCCGACGACCACGTCGGGGGAGTGCCCGGCGTCGCGCAGCCGTGCGGCGAGCCCGCCCCCGGTCGCGGCGAACTCGCGCAGCACGGTGTGGAACCGGCCCACCTCGGCGGCGAGCGCGAGCTGCCGGGCGGAGTCCAGCGGCGCCCAGAACAGCTCCAGCGCGGCCCGGGCGAAGTCCTTCACCGCGCCGACCGGGGCGTCCGGCAGCTCGACCAGCCGGGCCAGCACCAGCAGCGGCAGGTCTGCGGCGAGGCCGGCGTACAGGTCGACCGGACGGCCCGCGTCCAGCGCCGCCGCCAGAGCGGCCACCCGCTCCCGGACCAGCCCGGTGAGCCACTGGCGCTGCGCGGCCACCCGGTGCGGGTGCAGCGCGTCGGCGACGATGCCCCGGATCTCCGGATGGCTGGCGCCGCCGTTGTTCGCCAGCGTCGGCGGCAACCGGAACCGGTGCCCGGCGAGCACCCGCAGCGCCGCCACCGGGACCGGGGTGACCGCGTCGAGCGCGTTGTCCGGCCGGAACGTCATCGGATCGGTGAGCACCTGGCGGACGAGCGCGTGCCGGGTCACCACCAGGTGCGGCACGCCGACGTGGTCGACAACCGTGGCCGCGTCCGGCCACTGCCCGTCGACGGACTCCCCCCAGCCCCGGAACAGCACGCGGTAACGCTAGCGGCGGGCGCCGGGCGGGTTCGGGTCCAGCTCCCACACGGTGGTGTGCTTCACCCGTACGCTCTCCAGCGCCTCGGACACCGGCACGTCGTACGCGGCCAGCTCGTGGAAACGCTCGCGGGGCAGGAACGCCCGGCCCGGGTCGCCCACCAGCACCCGGGCGCCGGACCGGGCGGCCCGGAGCAGGAAGCGCAGCATCCGGCGGGCCATCGCCTCGCTGTAGAAGACGTCCCCGGCCAGCACCACCTCGGCGTCGCCCGCGTCGGAGTCGAGGATGTCGCCGAGTTCGGCGTCGACGCGTACCCCGTTGGCCCCGGCATTGAGCGCGACGGCCGCGACGGCCCGCTCGTCCACCTCGACGGCCCGGACGCCGGCCGCGCCGGCGCGGGCGGCGGCGATGGCGACCAGGCCGGAGCCGGAGGCGAGGTCGAGCACCCGGCGGCCGGCGACCACCTCGGGGTGGTCGGTGACGTAGCGGGCCAGGCCCTGCCCGCCGGCCCAGGCGAACGCCCAGAACGGCGGCGGCTGGGCGCTGCGGAACTCGCCCTCGGTCAGCTCCCACAGGCCGATCGGCTCGTCGGCCTGGTGCAGCAGCACCTCGGGGACGAACGCGACAGGGGCGAGGCGGGCGTGCAGCCGGACGAACGCGGCGGACAGCTCGGACACCGGAGAATTGTGTCCCACCCGGGGTCCCGGCCCGCATCCCGGGCGTGTCGCGGAGAGGCCGTGACCGGTTCACCACGCTCGGTGAAATGGCCCCCGTGTTGTGGCGTTGGATGCGAACACGCCCGTCTACCGGCGTGCCCGGCGCGCTCCTAGCGTTGCCTGTGGACACGACCGAGGGTGAGGAGGCGTGGTGAGCGGGTGGCGGCACGCGCTACGGATCGGACTGGTGCTGACCTTCGTGGCCGGGACCGGGTACGGGGGAGCCCTGCCCGCGCGGGCGGCGGCGGCCTTCTCCACCGAGTTGAGCGGTCTGCCGGACGAGTTCACCGCCGGGAACCGGGTGGAGACGTTGTCCGCCGTGGTCTCCCGCTCCGACGGGGGCGGCTGTGTCAAGGTGCGCTGGTCGATGCTGGTGCGGGTGCAGGGCCTGCGCCTGGACCAGCTGAAGGTCGACCGGGTGGAGGACAGCGGGTCGTTCCCGCTGGAGATCCGCACCGAGGGGGACACCGCCCGGCTGACCGACAGGCAACTCGACCCGGGTGTGCTCTGCCCGGGCCGTACGGTGACGGCCCGCTACCGGGTGGCGTTCGCCGAGGACGTGGCGCGCGGGCGGGTGAGTTTCGCCGCCGAGGCGTACGACCCGCAGTTGCGCCTGCTCGCCCGGCGGACCGCCACCCGGCAGGTGGTGGGTGAGGCGGCCGAGCCGACGCCGAAGCCGTCACCGACCAGCGCGGAGCCCACGGAGGTGCCGTCGGAGGAGCCCGCCGACGATCCGGTGACCGACGAGCCGACCGACGCGGCAGTGGTGGAGCCGCCGCCGCCCGGTGGTGTTGCCGGTCGCCCGGTCGCGGACAGCGGTGGCTTCGGCCTCGTGCAGGCAGCGTTCCTGCTGGGTGGTCTGCTGCTGTTCCTCGGCGCCGGGTTGCTGCTGCGGATGCGCCGCCTGCTGCGCCCCGCCGCCGCCACCGAGCCGGAGACCCTGCCGCCGCCCTTCGAACGCCCACGCCCGACCTGGCCCTGACCGGCCGGCGCGCGGTCAGTCGAGCTGGCTGGGTTCCAGGCCCAGCTCGCGGGCGGCGACGAGGCGGATCCACTCCGCGATCTGGCGGCGCGTGATCACCCGCTCGTGCACCGCGAGCTGGACCGCGAGGCCGTCCATCACCGCGCTGATCCGCCAGGCCGCGCCGGCCGGGTCGGGGCAGTCGAACGTGCCCTCGGTGACCCCGTCCGTGATCACCGCGGCCAGGTCCTGCCGCCATCGCAGGTCCAGCCGCCGGGAGAGCTTCTCCAGTTCCGGGGTGCGCAGCGACTCCGCCCAGCCGTCGATCCACATGGACCAGGAGGTGGCGCGCCCGGTCGGCGCGTACAGGCGCAGCATGCGGCGCAGTTTCGCCAGCGGCGGCGCGGAGGAGCGGAGCACCGCGTCGAGCCGGGTCAGGTCCTGGTCGACGGCGTACGCGAACGCCTGGGCGAGCAGCCGGTCCTTGGTGGCGAAGTGGTAGAACACGAGCGCCTGGCTGACTCCGGCGGCCTCCGCCACGTCGGCGGTGCGGGTGTTGGCGAGCCCTCGTTCCGCGATCACCTCGCAGGCCGTACGCAGCAGCGCGTCCAGGCGGATCTCGGCGGCTCGTCTCGTCACGGCGTTACGGTAACCCATCCGGATGACCACGGGGAGTTACCGAGGCGGCTGGTCGGCGGCCGGGCAGTCGGATGCCGGACACTCGACTCGCCGGTCTGCTTCCGCAGGTGGGAGCGCTTGCCAATGCTCTCGGGAGCCAACCACCCAGGCTCCTAGGAAGCTCAGGGTGAAGGTCGCCCGCCACCATCGGACGCGCCGGAAACGGGACCCGATTTGGCAACCGTTCCCGGGCTCGGCTAAAGTTCTCATCCGTCACCGGATAACACCGGGGACGTGCGGACGTAGCGCAGCTGGTAGCGCATCACCTTGCCAAGGTGAGGGTCGCGGGTTCGAATCCCGTCGTCCGCTCGGAGATGCCGCCACGCAGTTCGGGGGCAACCTCGGTGGAGTGGCCGAGAGGCGAGGCAACGGCCTGCAAAGCCGTGTACACGGGTTCAAATCCCGTCTCCACCTCGCAGTAGACGAGGGCGATTGGCGCAGTGGGAGCGCGCTTCCTTGACACGGAAGAGGTCACTGGTTCAAACCCAGTATCGCCCACCAGCGGAAAGGCCGTGTCGATCAATTCGACACGGCCTTTCTCGTCGTCATCGATCAGTCCAGTGCCACGCCGCTGGCCATTGCCGCGCCCGCGCCGCCGCACCCAGACTGGCCCGGTGGACGATCAACAGACCCGAGCCCAGCGGTTCCGCGCCCTGCACCGGCCCGGTGAGCCGCTGATCCTGGCCAACGCCTGGGACGCGGTGAGCGCCCGGCTCGTCGCCGCGGCGGGCGCCCGCGCGATCGCGACCACAAGCGCCGGCGTCGCCTGGAGCCGCGGCGCCCCCGACGGCGACCTGCTGGCCCGGGAGACCGCCGTCGACGTCATCCGCCGCGTCGCCGACGCGGTCCGCCTTCCGGTCACCGCCGACATCGAATCCGGGTACGGCGACAACCCTGAGCAGGTCGCCGAGACCGTCACCGCCGTCCTCGCCGCCGGAGCCGTCGGCGTCAACGTGGAGGACGCCCGGCACGACGGCGGCGGTCCGCTGCGCCCGGTCGACGAGCAGGTCGCCCGGCTCGCCGCGGTCCGGGCCGCCGCCGACCGCGCCGGCATCCCGCTGTACGTCAACGCCCGCGTCGACACGTACCTGCGCGGCGCCGGAGGCGTACCGGAGACGGTCGCGCGCGCCGAGGCGTACCTGGCGGCCGGCGCGGACGGGATCTTCGTACCCGGGACGGTGGAGCCGGAGACGGTGGCCGCGCTGGCGGCGGCGATCCCGGCCCCGCTGAACGTGCTGGCCGGGCCGGGCGCGCCGGCGGTGGCCGAGCTGGCCCGGCTCGGGGTGGCCCGGGTGAGCCTCGGCCCGGCGCTGGCCGAGTCGGCGTACGCGGTGGTCCGGCGGGCGGCGGCGGAGGTGTTCGGCGCCGGGACGTACGAGGCGCTCGCGGGCGGGCTCGACTTCGGCGAGCTGAACGAGCTGATGCGGGACTGACCAGGCCACGGGATCGACCTCGGGACGGGGGACCGGGTTGAATGTCCCGGTGGCCGTTCTCCCGCGTCCGAGCCGGCGGGCGGCGACCGGCTGTCCTCGGCGCCCGTCCCGACGGGATCACCACGAATGACGGCAGTCGCCCGCCCGGTGCCCGCGCTGCGGAGCCTGCCCGTGCTCACCGCTGCCACGGCGACCCTCGGCGTCGTGGCGCTCGCCGTCCTGGGTGCGGCCGGGCACGGCGGTTTCGCGAGCGACCCGGTCGGCGCCATGGCCCTGGCGACGGCCGCCGTGGTCACCGCGCTCGCCGCGCTCCGGCTCAGCCGGTCGGGTCACCGTGCCGCCGGCCGGCTGGCGGCCGGGCTCGCCGCGTCCCTGCTGGCGTATCTGGCGCTCGCCGTCGTCGCGGTGGCCGCCGTCGCGGCCGGAAATCCGTGGGCCGGGCCGGCCGTCGCGGCGTGGAACTCGGCGTGGATCCCGCCGCTGGCGCTCCTGCAGCTGACCGCCTCGGCTGCCGTCCGCACCGGCGCCGCCGTCCCGTGGGCGCATCGGCTCGTGGGCCTCACCCTGGGCGTGGCCACCCTCGTCAACGCGCTGCTGACCACGGCGACCGAGCCGTTCGCGGGGGTTCCGACGATCGCCGCGGAGTCCTGGCGTACCGCGCTCGCGCCGGCCGGCGCCGCCGTCACGCTGCTGGCAGCGGCGGCGCTGTTCCTGCTGCCGGTGACGCTCTGGCGGGCCGCTCTCGGGTCGCACCACGCCGTCCGGGCGCGCCTCGGCGTGGCCGCCGCGGCCACCACCGCCGCGCCGCTGACAGTCGTCTTCTGCCTGCTGCTCGCCGTCGCCCGTGCGCCCGGTGACGTCGAGCCGTCGCTGGGCTCGGTCGCCTTCCTGGTGGCACTGGCCGGGGCCGCGGTGTTCGCCGGCGCGTGCGCGGTCACCGCCGCCCGTGGCGCCACCGAGCCGCGCCGGGTCGGCACCGTGGTGCGCGGCGTCGGCCTGGCCGCCGCGGCCCTGCTGGTGGTCGGCGTCGGCACGCTCGTGGCCGCTCCCGGCTCGTCCCTCGGCCCGACCTCGGTCGCCCTGGTCGTGTCGGCGCTGACGGTTGCCGTCGGCGGCGGGGCGTGGGCCGGCACCGGCCGGCTGTCGACGCTGCTCACCGCCGCGCCGCCAGCGTCGGCCACAGCGCCGGTGACGCCGCGAGGCGGCGCAGAGGGTACGAACGGAGGCGGCGCGGCGGGGACGACGAACGTCATCGAGCCGGCGGCCCCGGCCGGGCCGGCAATGGATGACGCGGGCCCGGCGTCGGTGGGCGGGCTGACGGCGCGTGAACGCGAGGTGCTCGCCGCGCTCGCCGAAGGCGCCAGCAACGCGGGGATCGCCGCGCAGCTGGTGGTCTCCGAGCGGACCGTCGACGCTCATCTGCGCGCGATCTTCGTCAAGCTCGACCTGACGCCCGGCGGCGCCACGAACCGGCGGGTGCGGGCGGCGCGGATCTGGCTGGAGCACGCCCGGCAGCCGCGCTGAGCAGGGATTTTCCGAAGATAGGTGCTGAGGCCGATGCCCGCGTCGGCGGTACCTCGGCACGGTGGGGCGACACCTGAATCGACGGAGGCTCTCACCGTGCCCGTACCGAAGTTGCGCCGTGCCGCGCTCGTCGCCCTTTTCGTCCTGCTCCTGGCGTCCCTGGCCGGGCGGACCGTGTTCATGTTGTGGGAGCCGCCGTTCGACGGCGCTATCCACTACGACGACGTACGCGAGCTGGGGTCCGCGTACTGGCCCATGAACCTCTACCTGGGCGGGCCGGCGTACGCGGTGTCCTGGATCGCCGCGGCGGTGTTCATCGTCGGGCTGGCCCGGGGCCGCGCGGGCGTGCTGAACCTGGTGGGGGCCTTCCTGGCCGGCCTCGGCGGCGTGGTGTTCGCGCTGGCGATCACCGCGGAGGTGCTGCCGTTCGCCTACGCAGCCGACCCGGCGGTGGTGCCGGAGCAGGAGGGACGGGCGCTGTTCGACGTGTTCAACGACCAACTGGACGGGCTGCTCCCGGCCATCCTCGGCAGCCAGGTGGCGATCGTCCTCGGCATGGTCCTGGCGCTCGTCGGGATCCTGATCGGCCGGACCATGCCGCGTCCGCTGGTCGTCGCCGCGCTCGTCTACGTGGTGGCGTTCGTGCTGGTGCCGCAGGACGCCGGTCGCGCGGTGGTCGTCGCGAGTTACCTGGTGCAGGTGGCGCTGGTGGCCGCGATCGGCTGGTACGGGCTGCGCGCCGCCACCGACGGCGAGCGGGCTTAGCAGACCGGACCGGCCGGAGTTCGATCCGGCCGGTCCGGTCCCGGGACCGATCAGCTCCGTCGGCCCCGCTCGCGATCACATCGGCGGTGCGACGTCCCGGCGCTCCTCGACCCGGCGGTACTCCACCGGCTCCTCGGTGGTCGTGGCGACCACCGGACGGCGCCGGCCCCAGACCAGCGTGGTCATGATCAGGCCGAGGACGCCGGCCGCCATGAGGATCCAGCCGACGACGTCGAGGTCGACCCCGCCGACGCTGGCGTTGAGCGCGAACGTGAGGATCGCGCCGACCGCGATCAGGAAAATGCTCGTACCGATACCCACGACAGCCTCCTTCGGGGGGATGGTTGTGCTGTCACCGGCCTCAATACCCCGGCGGCGAGCGGCGCAACCACCTGCCGCCCCCGCCGCGGCGGGGGCCTGGCGCGCGGCGATCTTGGCATCGGGTAGAGTCTGCTACGTCGCCGGTGCGAACCGGCGGCACGCGGACGTAGCGCAGCTGGTAGCGCATCACCTTGCCAAGGTGAGGGTCGCGGGTTCGAATCCCGTCGTCCGCTCGCGATTGCCCGGGCGATTGGCGCAGTGGGAGCGCGCTTCCTTGACACGGAAGAGGTCACTGGTTCAAACCCAGTATCGCCCACCGAGAGTCACCACGCCGCCGGTCGACAGGCGGTCGTCTCCCACCGGACAGCCGGCACCGGCTACATCGGTCTCCCAGGTCCACCGTGCGGATTATTCTGCCGCTGCCACCGCGCGTGTCACTGTGATGCCCGATGCGCAGGGAGGCGGTCACATGGCAATGATCGAGCGGGGACGGTGGCGGCGGACGGCCGCACGATTAGGGGTGGCGACTGTCGTCGCGGCGGCCGGGGTGACGGTCTTCGCCGCGCCCGCGCAGGCCACCGCGACGCGGACGGTGGCGTTCTACAGCATGGACGAGCAGGCGTCGTCGTCGACGGTGCTGACGGACTACAGCGGCAACGGCCGCCACGGCGCGATCGGCGGAGAGGTGGTCACCGGCGCGCTCTACGCCGGGGCGACCGGCCACCGCTTCGCCACCCACCTGCCCACCGACAAGGAGTACGTCCCGGGCCACGTCGACCTGGTGCCGCACACCACCGACTTCAACCCGGACGCCGGGGACTTCTCGGTGACCATCCGTTACCGGACCACGTACTCCTTCGGCAACATCCTCCAGAAGGGACAGGGCAACACCGCCGGCGGCTACTGGAAGTTCGAGGCGCCGAACGGCAAGCCGAAGTGCCTGTTCCGGGGCGCGGACGGCGCCTCCCGTACCGGCTACACCGACGTGCCGATCTCCGACGGCCAGTGGCACACGATCACCTGCAACCGCACCTCCGCGTACGTGGAGATGTACGTCGACGGCGTGCGGACCAGCCGCCTCAACGGGCCGACCGGCACCATCGCCAACACCTGGCCGCTGTCCGTCGGCGGCAAGAGCCAGTGCGACGGTACGAAGGTCACCTGCGACTACTTCGCCGGCGACATCGACTACGTGAAGATCCTGAAGGGCTCGGGCGGCCCGGCGAACCAGGCGCCGGTGGCCGCGCTGACGCCCACCTGCTCCGGGCTGGTGTGCACGTTCACCGGCGCGGGCTCGACCGACGCCGACGGCGCGATCCAGAACCACAGCTGGAACTTCGGCGACGGGGACACCACCGGCACGGCCTCCGTACCGACCACGTCCCACACGTACGCGGCGGCCGGCACCTACCCGGTCACGCTCACCGTCACCGACGACCGGGGTGCCACCGCCACCGCGACTGTCGAGGTGACTGTCGCGCCCGTACCGGAGCGGATCTCGTTCGTCGGCCAGGCCACCGCGAACGCCAACTGGACGAGCCACACCGTGACCGTCCCGGCGGGCGTGCAGGCAGGCGACATGCTGCTGCTCCTGCTCAGCCAGAACACGCACACCGGCACCGGCGAGCCGACCGGCGTGACCGGCTGGAGCCGCCTCGACCGCCTCGACGGCGGCTTCGCCACCACCACCGCCTGGTGGAAGACGGCCGGCGCCGGTGACGCGGGCACGGCCGTCCGGGTGACACTGGACAGTCAGGCGAAGGGCAACCTGGTGCTGGCGGCGTACCGGGGGGTGGCGCCCGGCGCGCCGGTCTTCACCCGGGCCACCGACCCGGCGAGCACCGCCACCCGCATCACCCCGCACGCGCCGGTGACCACCGCGCAGAGCTGGGCCGTGTCGTACTGGCTGCACGGCGACAGCACCTCCATCGCGCTCACCCCGCCGGCGGGCGTGGCGGTGCGCAGCAACACCTCGCAGACCGGCGGCGGACGGGTTACCGGCCTGCTCGCCGACTCGGCGAGCAGCGTGCCGACCGGAAGCTACGGCGGGCTCACCGCCACCGGCGCCGCGGCCAGCACGACCACCACCACGTGGACGTTCGTCCTGCCCCCGGCCTGACCCATCGGGTACGCGAAAGGCCGGCACCCCGTCTCGGGGTGCCGGCCTTTCGCGTGTGTCTGTTACTTGTTCCAGTGTTCGGCGACGAGGTCGGCGGCCTGCTGTTCCCACTGGGCGTAGTGGTCCGGGTAGGCCGAGACCTGGACGGTCTGGGCGGCCTTGGTCAGCGGCATGTCCTGCCAGCCGTCGACCTGCTTCAGACCCTCCAGGAACGCGGTGGTGGAGTATTCGGGGTCGGTGATCTGCTCCACCGTGCCCCACCCGCTCGACGGGCGCTGCTGGAACAGGCCCTGCGAGTCGTGGTCGTTGCGGTCACCGAGGTGGCCGAGGTTCTCCAGCTTCGACTCCTGCAGCGCGGTGGCGATGGACACGACGGCGGCGCGCTCGTCCATGCCGGCCTTCTTCGTCGCCGCGATGATCGCCTTCACGTTCTTGGTCTGCTCGTCGTTGAGGTCGATGCGCGACTGGGTGCCCTGCACGCCGTGCGGGATCAGCTTGTCACCCTGCACGCTCACGCTCACGCTCACCGGCTTGACGCTAGTGGTGGTGTCGGCCGCGTGGGCGGCGACGGGGCCGGCGAACACGCCGCCGGTGAAAGCCAGACCAGCAATACCCAGGATGCTCTTACGCAGAATCGTGTTCATCAGGGGGCTCCATTCGGGGGATCGACGCCCACACCGACAGGGGATTCGGCGCGGGTGCGAGCACCGTCAGGCGCTCAAAAGAAGTCTTCGAGAGTTCGGCTGCTCGCGGGGGCGGGGGCCTCTACGCGGCGCCGGAAGCATGTCCAACGACCCGCAGCCCGGCATCATTCCCGGGCGCCTCACGCCACCGGCAAGCGGCGCGGGTTCACGTCGTCGGGCGCCTCACGCCACCGGAGAGGCCGGCGCGGGTTCACCTCGTCGGAACCATGCTCAACGACCGGCCGGGCGAGATGATTCCCGCGGCTCACGCCGCCGGAACCGGACTCAACGACCGGCAGCCCCGGACTGTTCCCATACCCGGCGACGCCACCGCGAGGGGCGGGGCCTTGCTCGGTCGGTCACCTGGTTACAACGCCACCGGCCCGCCCACGATTCCGCCACCACAGTGCCGCCCACCACCCCCGAACCCGACACCCACCCCACACCTCCCACACACACCAGATGCAGCCGCCCCCGGCCCGCCGCCGAGCGCATCCCACCGCGCCCAGCCCCGGCACCCCGCTCCGCCGGCCCGTGATCAAGGAGTTTGCGGCACCTTCCAGCACCCACGAGACCACAAACTCCTTGATCACCCCCCGAAGGAGCCCTCCCAGGCGCCCACCACAGGGTTGATCATGAGGTTAGCGGCGACAAAACGGACAGCGGGCACCGCCAAGTTCATGATCGACGCCCTCGGGGCGGGCGGAGCGGCGGCCGAACCGAGGCGCGGAGCGACAGGCGAACCGTGGGCGGAGCGAGGCCAGGCGATCTTGCGGTTTGAGCCCTCCGAACGTCCCATTCGCGCGGTTTACGGGGTACCGAAGTGCAAGATCGCGTGCTCCGGGGAGCCCTGGGCGGGTTGGGGCGCCCAGGAACTCCCCGAAGGCGGCTCTGGTCGGCGATCTTGGAGTTGTGGCACCTCGCGAAGGGTGTCAACCGGGCATCCTGGGCGCCACAACTCCAAGATCGGCGGTCCGGGGCGAGGCGCGTGGAGCCCGACAGCCGGCAGCTCCTCCGGTCGCTGCGCGCAACCGCCGCACCGTCCGGGCAGCGCGGGCCGCTGCCGACCGTGGGGTTCTGCCGTTGGCAGATCCGCTGACCGTGAACAGGGCCCGCCGTACCCGACACGGGGCGGCACTCTGGGACACATGCGACTCCTGATGCTTGGCGGTACGGGCTTCGTCGGTGGTGCCGTGGTGGCCGAGGCGGTACGCCGCGACTGGCAGGTGACGGTGTTCAACCGGGGCGTACACGGGCAGGCGCCGCCCGGCGTACACCGGTTGCGGGGTGACCGGACGATGCCGGACGGGCTGGCCGCGCTGGCCGGCGGCGAGTGGGATCTGGTGGTGGACACCTGGGACGGCGCGCCCCGGGCGGTCCGGGACGCGGCACTGGCCCTGGCCGGCGCGGTGCCGCACTACGTCTACGTGTCCAGCGGCTCGGTGTACGCGCCACCCGTCGAACTCGGCACCGGCGAGGAGGCGCCGACGGTGGCGGCGGACCCGGACGCCGACGACGGCGACTATCCGGCGAACAAGGCGGGCGGGGAACTCGCCGCGACCCGGGTGTTCGGTGACCGGGCGCTGCTCGTGCGCGCCGGGCTGATCCTGGGGCCGGGGGAGGACATCGGGCGGCTGCCGTGGTGGCTGCAGCGGATCGCCCGGGGCGGGGACGTGCTGGCGCCCGGGCCGCGTGACCTGCCGATCCAGTACGTGGACGTCCGCGACCTGGCGAACTGGCTGCTGGACCGTGGGGCGGAGGGCGTCGGCGGGGCGTACAACGTGATCGGTCGCACCGGGCACGCGACGATGGGCGAGCTGCTCGACGCCGCGGTGGCGGCGACCGGGTCGGACGCGACGCTGCGGTGGACGGCGCCGGAGCCGATCCTGGCCGCCGGGGTGGTGCCGTGGAACGACCTGCCGGTCTGGGTGCCGCGTGGGCACGAGTACCGGTGGTTGCAGGAGCGGAACGTCGAGCGGGCGTACGCGGCGGGGCTGGTCTGCCGGCCGGTGACCGAGACGGTCGCCGACACCTGGCGGTGGCTGCGCGAGGTGGGGCGCGTGCCGGAGCGCGCGGGGCGGCCGGCGCGGGCCCCGGTCGGCCTGGAGCCGGAGCGGGAGGCCGCGTTGCTGGCCTCGCTCCCCGCCTGATCAGGCACCGGGCCGCCGCCGGTACGCGGGGCCGTGCGGCCGGCCTGACCTGCGGAGGGGTACGGGTCAGGCCGGCACGACCGGCAGGTCGAGCACCTCCTCGACCGGGCGACGCGGGGTGGCGCGGCCCGGCTGGCCGTACCCGATCCGCATCACCATCTGCGGAGTGCCGAACCGGCCCAGCGACATCCGCAGCGCCTCCCGCGCGGCCGGCACCTCGATCGGCTGGGACAGCATCGACGCGCTGAGTCCGGCGTCGGTGGCGGTGAGCAGCACCCGCTGCAACGCCTGCCCGGCGAGGACCTGGTCGGCGGAGGTGTTGCCGGCCGAGCCGAGCACCGCGACGAGCGGCTCCGGCTCGAAGTCCCGGCCGGGCGCGCGGTTGCGGCCGCCGAAGCCGCGCTGGGGCAGCAGGTCCTGCGGCTCGCTCTGCGGTCCGCCGGCTACGGCGGGCACACCGTCGGCGGCCGGCTCGGAGCGGATCCACTCCATCCGTTCGGCCACGTACGCGGGGTCGCGCTCCAGCACCCGGTGGGCGCTGCGGGCGACCTCGGCGACCGCGTTCACCGCGCTGGTGCCGATCACCAGCTCCAGCCAGCACTGCTCGGCCCGGGCCGCCTCGCCGAGCCGCCAGCGGGCCTCGGCGGGCACCGGGTCCGGCCAGAACGGCGCGCGGTTGCTGAACCGGCGGCTGATCGCCCCGTACAGGCTCTGCTCGGTCGGGGTGGGGCGGCGTGGCACGTCCGGCACGAGCCGGGCCACGACGTCCGGGTCGGAGGGGTACGGGCGCAGCCGCACCGTGGCCGGGGTGCCCGCCACGGCGAGCGCGAGCCGCAGGTTGAACAGCGCCGCGCCGGCGGCCATGCGCGCGCCCCAGCCGGTCGGGTCGGTGGCGGGCAGGCCGCGCAGCGGGTCGACGGACACCTCGATGCCGCCGTCGACCACCCGGAACCGCCACGGCTGGGTGTTGTGCAGCGACGGCGCCCGGACCGCGTCGGCGACCGCGGCCCGCAGGTCAGCGGTGGTGTATTCGGTCGTCATGGTGGTGCTCCCTCTCGTGCGGCGCCGGCTCCCCCGTCCGGTACACCACTACGGTGCGTCAGCGGGCAGCGCGGTGAGCAGGGCCGGAGGTCCCCACCTGGGCCCGGCCGTCGGTCCCGGCCGGCGCGTGCAGGACGGGACCTTCGACCCGTGCTACCGGGGCGGGAAAGCGGGTAGAAAGGACTGATGATCCGGGTGTTCCTGCTCGACGACCACGAGGTCGTCCGTCGTGGCCTTGCCGACCTGCTGCAGAGCAGCGGCGACATCGAGGTGGTCGGCGAGTCCGGCCTGGCCCAGGAGGCGGCGCGCCGCATCCCCGCGCTACGCCCCGACGTGGCGATCCTCGACGCCCGGCTGCCCGACGGCAACGGCATCGACGTGTGCCGGGACGTGCGCGCCGTGGACTCCTCGATCAAGGGGCTGATCCTCACCTCGTACGAGGACGACGAGGCGCTGTTCGCGGCGATCATGGCGGGCGCCGCCGGGTACGTGCTCAAGCAGATCCGCGGCACCGACCTGGTGGACGCGGTCCGCCGGGTCGCGGCCGGGCAGTCGCTGCTCGACCCGGCGATCACCACCCGCGTGCTGGAGCGCATCCGCAGCGGCGTGGAGCAGCCCCGGGAGTTGAAGTCGCTCACCGAGCAGGAGCGGCGGATCCTGGAGTACGTGGCGGAGGGGCTCACCAACCGGGAGATCGCCGGGAAGATGTTCCTGGCCGAGAAGACGGTGAAGAACTACGTCTCCAGCGTGCTGGCCAAGCTCGGTCTGGAGCGGCGCACCCAGGCGGCGGTGCTGGCGACCCGGCTGCTCGGCAAGAACACCTGACGCCTCCTCAGTCGAGCGGGACGCTCCAGCGCAGCTCGGTGCCGCGCGGCTCGGCCCGGCGCAGCGAGAACTCGCCGCCCAGCCGCTCGGCCCGCTCCCGCAGGTTGACCAGCCCGCTGCGGGCCGCCTCCGGGTCGCACCCGACCCCGTCGTCGGTGACGGTGATCTCGACCCGGCCGGAGTCGACGCGGACGCGTACCCAGACCCGGTCGGCCTGCGCGTGGCGTACCGCGTTGGACAGCGCCTCGCGCAGCACGGCGGTGAGTTCGCCGCGTAGCTCGTCCGGCACGGCGCTGTCGATCGGGCCGACCAGTTCCAGGTCGGGCCGGTAGCCGAGCGACTCGGCGGCCACCTCGATGGCCTCGCGGATCTCGGTGCGCAGCGCCGCGCTCATCGGGGTACGCAGCTCGAAGATGGTGCGGCGGATGTCGCGGATGGTGGCGTCCAGGTCGTCCACGGCCTGGTTGATCCGCTTGGCCGCCTCGGGGCGGGCGTTCATCGCGCCGCTCTGCAGTTGCAGGCCGGTGGCGAACAGCCGCTGGATCACCACGTCGTGCAGGTCGCGGGCGATGCGTTCGCGGTCCTCCAGGACGACGAGCAGTTCCCGCTCCTCCTGCCCGCGGGCCCGTTCCATGGCCAGTGCGGCCTGCCCGGCGAAGCTGGCCAGCAGCGCGAGGTCGTCGTCGGCGGCGGGGCCGTGGTCGGGCCGGTAGCCGATCACCAGCACGCCGTGCAGCGTGTCGGCGGCGGCGAGCGGGGAGACCACGGCCGGCCCGGCGACCACGGGCCGGGGCCAGGGCGCCGCAGCGGCGAGGTTCTCCACCTGGTCGTGCCGGCCCGACGTGACTGATGCGGCGAAACTGGTCTCGGCGGCCGGCAGCACCACGCCGACCAGTTCCCGGGTGACCGGGTCGGCGCCGTCGACCACCTCGACCGTGAACTGTGCCTCGTCCTCGTCGTAGAGCAGCACCAGGGCCAGCTCGGCTTCGGCGACCTCGCGGGCGCGGCGGGCCACGAGGGTCAGCGCGTCGGTGCGGCGCACCTCGCCGAGCAGCACGGAGGTGATCTCCGCGGCGGCGGCGAGCCAGCGTTCCCGCCGGTGCGCCAGCGCGTAGAGGCGGGCGTTCTCGATCGCCACGCCGGCCGCGGCGGCCAGCGCCACCACGATCTCCTCGTCGTCCTCGGTGAACTCGGCGGCGCCCTGCTTCTCGGCCAGGTAGAGGTTGCCCCAGACGTGGTCGCGGATGCGTACCGGCACGCCGAGGAAGCTGTGCATCGGCGGGTGGTGCGGCGGGAAGCCGTACGAGTTGGGGTGCTTGGTGATGTCCGGCATGCGTACCGGCTTCGGCTCGTCGATGAGCAGACCCAGCACGCCGCGGCCGTGCGGCAGCTCGCCGATCTTCGCGTGCAGCTCCGGGCTGATGCCGTGGACGATGAAGTCGTGCAGCATCCGGTCGGGGCCGATCACGCCCAGCGCGCCGTAGCGGGCGCCGGCCAGCTCGCACGCCGACTGCACGATCCGCTGCAGCGTGCTGCGCAGGTCGAGGTCGGAGCCGATGCCGACGACGGCGTCCAGCAGCGCCCGTAGCCGCTCGCGGCTGGTCACCACCTCGCCGACGCGGTCGAGCATCTCCTGGAGCAGCTCGTCCAGGCGGACGCGGGACAGCGGGGTCAGCCCGAGCGACGGCGCGAGGTGCTCATGCTGGGGCTGGGGTGCGGCGGCCACCGGGCGATGGTATCGCCCGGCGACCGCCCTGATCGAGACCGGTCAGGTGAGCCGGTCGCGGACCGCCGAGGTGTCGACGGTCTGCGTGACGTCCAGCCGGGGGGTGTGCGGGGGTCCGGCGTGCGTCGGGTCGGCCACGCCGAGCCGCATGCTGATGTACGGGAACCCGAGGCCGGCGAGCATCTGCCGCAGCACCTCGCGGGTGCTCTCGACCTCCACCACGCCGGACAGCGGCACCAGCGACACCCCGTGCCGGGTGGCGGTGAGCCAGGCGGCGGAGAGCGCCTCACCGGCGCGCAGCCAGCTCATCAGCTCGTCGTCGGCGCCCCAGAGGATCCCGTACACGGCGGTCTTGTCGTGGCCGGGCCCGATCGGCAGCGACCCGGCGCGGCCGAAGTCGCGGGCCGGAACGGTCGTCTGCGGGGCCTGATCGGGCAGCACCTCCGGGGGCAGCCCGGTGCCGGTGCCGGCCCGGCTGGTCCAGTACGCCAGTTCCTCGCGCAGCTCCGGGCTGTCCGCCTCGACGGCGGCGGCCTGCTGGGCGGCGCTGGCGAGCTGGATCTTCTGGGTGTCGTCGAGCAGTTGCAGGTTCACGCCCTCGAGCGTGGCGGCGCGGTCGATGTCGCCGAGCGCGGCGGTCGGGATCTGCTCGTCGCTGACCGGCCGCCGGTCGGTGTGCCGCACCTGCATGCACTGCACGACACGCATGGCGTCGGGGTCGGCGCCGGTGTGCTTCAGGCTGGTGATCCGGGCCAGCAGGTCGGGCTCCTTCGGGTCGGGCAGCCGCTCCACCACCGGGGTCCAGCCCTCGGCGGCCAGCGCCACCCGGGCGTGGTGCAGCGCCGCGCCGCAGCTCACCACCAGCAGGTGACCCTCCGGGTCCATGGCGCTGAGGTGCCGCTCGCGTACCACCCGCAGCTCCAGCGCGTCGGGCAGAACCGTCCAGTGCCACGGCTGTGTGTTGTGCACCGAGGGGGCGTGGCCGGCCATTCCGGCGGCCTCCGCGAGCGCGGTGGTCAACGGGCGATCGCCGGCCGGCGTCTCGTGGCTCATCGTCACGACCTTTCCTGTTTTCCCCATCGTGCCCCACGCCCGGGACGCCCGGGTGGGGGATGCCGCTCCATCCTCGGGCATGCCCGGCCACCCCGCAGGGCCGGATTACCCGTGTCGCACTGCCCGCCCCACGCCGGGACTGAGACGATCCACACGTGGGAAGCGAGCCACGCGAGTGCGTACCCGAGCAGCCGGCCCGCGCCCGGCGGTGGGCGTGGACCGAGTGGGCGCCGTTGGTGCTGCTCACGGTGGCCGTGCTGGCCGGGGCGGCGCTGTGGTTCGCCGGCGCGCACGACGCCGCCCGGCTGGTCTGGGCGGCGGTCACACTGGTCGCGCTGGTCCCGGCCGCGTGGACCACGCTGCGCCAGCTCTGGCTGCGGCAGTTCGGGGTGGACGTCATCGCGGTGCTGGCGCTGCTCGGCGCGCTGCTGGTGCGGGAGTACCTGGCCGGCGCCGTCATCGCCGTGATGGTCGCCACCGGGCGGGCGCTGGAGGAGTACGCCCAGCGCCGCGCCACCCGCGACCTGCGGGCGCTGCTGGAACGCGCGCCCCGGCAGGCCCGCCGGCGCACCCCGGACGGCGGGATCGAGGTGGTGCCGCTGGACCGCGTCGCGGTCGGGGACCGGCTCCTGGTCGGGCCGGGCGACGTGGTGCCTGTCGACGGCGTGGTCGAGGAGGCGGCCACGCTCGACGAGTCGGTGGTCACAGGCGAGTCGCAACTGGTCACCCGCGCGGCGGGGGAGCAGGTCGCCAGCGGCGTGGTCAACGCGGGCGCCGGGTTCGGGCTGCGGGCCCGCCGCAACGCGGCGGAGAGCACCTACGCGGGCATCGTCCGCCTGGCCGGCGAGGCCACCGCCCGCAAGGCGCCGATGGTACGGCTCGCCGACCGGTACGCCGCCGCGTTCGTGCCGTTCACGCTGGTGCTGGCGGGGCTGGCGTGGCTGCTGTCCGGCGAGTTCACCCGGGCGGTGGCGGTGCTCGTGGTGGCCACCCCGTGCCCGCTGCTGCTGGCCACCCCGATCGCCGTGGTCTCCGGCCTGTCCCGGGTGGCCCGCCGCGGCGTGCTGGTCCGTGACGGCGGCTCGCTGGAGCAGCTCGGCCGCGCCCGTACGCTGCTGCTGGACAAGACGGGGACGCTCACCGCGGGCCGGCCCCACGCGGCCGAGGTGGTGACGGCACCGGGCGGCGACCGGGACGAGGTGCTGCGGCTGGCCGCGTCGGTCGAGCAGCTCTCCCCGCACGTGCTGGCCGCCGCGCTGGTCCGGCAGGCCCGCGAACGCGGGCTGCCGCTGGCCGAACCGACCGACGTCACCGAGGAGCCGGGGCACGGGGTGAGCGGGCGCGTCGACGGGCGGACGCTGCACGTCGGGCAGCTCGCGGGCGAGCCGCCGGAGTGGGCGGGCCGGCTCGGTGAGCGCGCCGAACGGGCCGGGCGCTCCGCGGTCTGGGTCAGCGACGACCACGGGCCGCTGGGCGCGATCCTGCTGGAGGACCCGGTGCGCCCGGACGCCCGGCGGACCGTGCGGCGGCTGCGCGAGGCGGGCCTTTCCCGGCTGGTCATGGTCACCGGCGACCGTCCGGGCACGGCCCGGCAGGTGGCGCAGATCGTGGGCGTGGACGACGTGATCGCGCGCTGCTCACCGCAGGAGAAGGCCGAGCGGGTACGCCAGGAGTCGGCGCACGCGGTGACGGTGATGGTCGGCGACGGCGTGAACGACGCCCCCGCGCTGGCCGAGGCGCACGTCGGGGTGGCGATGGGCGCGACCGGGGCGACCGCGTCGGCCGACGTGGCCGACGCGGTGCTCACCGTGGACCGCCTGGACCGGCTCGCGGACGCCGTCGAGATCGCCCGGTACGCCCGCCGCATCGCGGTGCAGAGCGCCACCGTCGGGATGGGCCTGGCGGTGCTGGCGATGCTGGTGGCGGCGGCCGGCCGGCTGCCCCCGGTGGCCGGCGCGTTCCTTCAGGAGGGCATCGACGTCCTGGTGATCCTCAACGCGTTGCGCGCGCTCGGCGGCGGCCTGCGGCGGCGGGACCTGCCCCCGCACACCGTCGAGCTGATCGACAGGTACGCCGGCGAGCACGGCGGCGTACGCGACGTGCTCGCCGGGCTGCGGGACACCGCCGACATGGTGGCGACCCGCCCGGACGACCCGGCGTGCCTGCCGGCGCTGCGGGAGGTGCACCGTCGCCTGGTCGACGAGGTGCTGCCGCACGAGGCGGCCGAGGACCGGCAGCTCTACCCGGCGCTGGCCGGGCCGCTCGGCAGCGACGAGGCGACCTCCACGATGAGCCGGGCGCACGTGGAGATCGTGCGGCTGGTGGAGCGGATCGGCGGGCACCTCACGGCGCAGCCGGACGGGCGGCTGCGCCACGACGAGGTGCCCGACCTGCTCGCCGCGCTCTACGGCCTGGACGCGGTGCTGCGCCTGCACCTGGCGCAGGAGGAGGAGGACTACTTCTCGCTCAACCCGGAGGAGGGCTCCACCGCGTCCGGCCGCTGAGGGCGGTCAGCGCTCGCGTACCACGGCTACCGGGCAGTGCGAGTGTTGGATGAGCTGCTGGCTGACCGAGCCGAGCAGCATGCCGCGCAACCCGCCCCGGCCCCGGCTGCCGACCACCACGAGTTGCGCCGACCGGCTCGCCTCCACCAGCAACGCCGACGGGCTGCCGGGGACGGCCTCGACCTGCACCGGCACGTCGGGGAAGCTCTCCCGCCAGGTGGCCAGCTCCGCCTCGGCGGCGGCCCGCTCGGCGGCGGCGGTCTCCTCCGGGTCGAAGCCCGGCGGCACCCACCTGTCGCCGGGCGGCTCCCAGACCCGCAGCACCCGCAGCGGCACGTCCCGCTGGGCGGCCCGCTCGACCGCGAAGCCGAGCGCCCGCAGCGCCGTCTCCGAGCCGTCCGAGCCGACCACCACCGGCCCGGACGTGGCGGGCTGACCGTCGCGGACCACCACCACCGGGCAGTGGGCGTGCGCGGTGACAGAGACCGCCGTGGAGCCGGCGAGCAGCCCGCCGAAGCCGCCGTGGCCCCGGCTGCCGAGCACCAGCATCCCGGCCTCGGCGGAACGCTCCTGCAGCACCAGCGCGGGCGGGCCGTCGAACACCTCGCCGTGCACGGTGAGGCCGGGCCGCTCGGCGGCGGCGTCCGCCGCCGCCCTGCGGACCAGTTCCTCGACCTGCCGGCGGGCGGTCTCGTCCGGCCACACCCCCGGGGCCACCCCGGGACCGATCCAGCCGGTCACCGTCAGCCACTCGAACACGTACGCCAGCCGCACCGGCCAGCCCGAGCGGCCCGCCTCGTCCAGCGCCCAGTTCAGGGCGACAGCCGCGTCAGCGGAGCCGTCGTAGCCGACCAGGATCTCGTCGCTCATTCGCCACTCCTCACCGCGGGGTCGTTCTCCCTGATCCAGCGCCACTCGGCGACCCGGGGGTCGTCCTCGCCGTAGCGCCGGGTGTAGTCGCGGCAGGACTGGCGGGCGTCCACCATGTCCTGACGCAGGTGCGCGGCCCGCGACCGCAGCCCCGGCACCCGGTCGATCACGTCGATGACCAGGTGGAAACGGTCCAGGTCGTTGAGCATCACCATGTCGAACGGCGTCGTGGTGGTGCCCTCCTCCTTGTAGCCGCGGACGTGCAGGTTCTCGTGGTTGGTGCGTCGGTAGGTGAGCCGGTGGATCAGCCACGGGTAGCCGTGGTAGGCGAAGATGACCGGCTTGTCGCGGGTGAAGATGGTGTCGAACTCGCTGTCCGGCAGGCCGTGCGGGTGCTCCGACGGCGGCTGCAGGCGCATCAGGTCGACCACGTTGACGACCCGCACCTTCAGGTTCGGCAGGTGCCGGCGCAGCAGGTCGGCCGCGGCGAGCGTCTCCAGCGTCGGCACGTCGCCGGCGCAGGCGAGCACCACGTCCGGCTCGGCGCCGTCGTCGCTGCTGGCCCAGTCCCAGATGCCCAGGCCGCGGCGGCAGTGCTGGACCGCCTCGTCCATGGTCAGCCAGTTCGGCGCGGGCTGCTTGCCGGCCACCACCACGTTGATGTACTGCCGGCTGCGCAGGCAGTGATCCATGGTGGACAGCAGCGTGTTGCCGTCCGGTGGCAGGTAGACGCGGACCACTTCGGCCTTCTTGTTCATCACGTGGTCGATGAAGCCCGGGTCCTGGTGCGAGAAGCCGTTGTGGTCCTGCCGCCACACGTGGCTGGACAGCAGGTAGTTCAGCGAGGCCACCGGCTCCCGCCACGGGATGTGCCGGGTCACCTTGAGCCACTTGGCGTGCTGGTTGACCATCGAGTCGACGATGTGGATGAACGCCTCGTAGCTGGTGAAGATGCCGTGCCGGCCGGTCAGCAGGTAGCCCTCCAGCCAGCCCTGGCACAGGTGCTCGGAGAGCACCTCCATCACCCGGCCGTCGGGGGAGAGGTGGTCGTCACCGGGCACCTCGGAGCCGACGAACGCGCGGTCGGTCACCTCGAACGCCGCGCCGAGCCGGTTCGAGGCGACCTCGTCCGGGCCGAACAGGCGGAACGTCTCCGGGTTACGCGCGATCACGTCGCGGACCCAGGGGCCGAGCACACCCGTCGCGCCGGCCATCGGCTCGCCCGGCGTCGGCACGTCGACCGCGTAGTCGCGGAAGTCGGGCAGCTCCAGGTTGCGCAGCAGCCGGCCGCCGTTGGCCACCGGGTTCGCGCTCATCCGGCGGTCACCGGTCGGCGGCAGGTCGGCCACCTCGGCGACCGGGCCGCCGGTGGCGTCGAACAGCTCCTCCGGCCGGTAGCTGCGCAGCCAGCGCTCCAGCTCGGCCAGGTGCTCCGGGTTGTCCCGGACCTCGGAGATCGGCACCTGGTGGGCGCGGAACGTGCCCTCGACCTGCTTGCCGTCGACCCGGGACGGGCCGGTCCAGCCCTTCGGCGTGCGCAGGACGATCATCGGCCAGCGGGGACGTTCCACGCGTCCGCCGGAGCGGGCGCGGCGCTGGATTTCGCCGATCTCGTCGACCGCCCGGTCCAGCGTGGCGGCGAGCAACTGGTGCACCGTTGCCGGGTCGTCGCCCTCCACCACGTACGGCTGGTAGCCGAAGCCGCGCATCATGTCCCGCAGATCCTCGCCCGGGATCCGGTCCAGCACGGTCGGGTTGGCGATCTTGTAGCCGTTGAGGTGCAGGATCGGCAGCACCGCGCCGTCGCGGGCCGGGTTGAGGAACACGTTCGACAGCCAGCTCCCGGCCAGCGGGCCGGTCTCCGCCTCGCCGTCGCCGATCACGCAGGCCACCAGCAGGTCCGGGTTGTCGAACGCGGCGCCGTACGCGTGGCTCAGCGCGTACCCCAGCTCGCCGCCCTCGTGGATCGAACCCGGCACCTCCGGCGCCACGTGGCTCGGGATGCCGCCCGGGAAGGAGAACTGGCGGAACAGCCGCTGCATGCCGGTCTCGTCGCGGGGGATGTGGTGGTACAGCTCGCTGTAGGTGCCCTCCAGCCAGGTGTTGGCGACCAGCGCCGGGCCGCCGTGGCCGGGGCCGGTGACGAAGATGGCGGACAGGTCCCGGTCGACGATGACCCGGTTGAGGTGTGTGTAGAGCAGATTGAGCCCGGGGCTGGTGCCCCAGTGACCCAGCAGGCGCGGCTTGACGTGCTCGGGTCTGAGCGGTTCGCGCAGCAGCGGATTGTCGAGCAGATAGATCTGGCCGACGGTCAGGTAGTTCGCCGCGCGCCAGTAGGCGTCCAGCCGACGCAACTCTTCCTCGGTCAGGGGGCTGTGCAGGTTCACCGCGGTGTCCATGCTGTCTCAGCCTCTCGTGGCTCGGGGTCGGCCGCCACTCGGGGACCACATTCTCTTCCCCGGCGCGTCCAGCTTCGCCCCTGCCCGGGGTCGCCGGTCAGGGCCGTAGGTCCCGCCTCGCGCGGGCGTCACGATCCGTCCCCGTCGCCCGGCCTGAGCCCTCGTACGACGATCAGCGGGGCCGGCGAATGGTAGAGCAGGGACTGGCTGACCGCGCCCAGAGTGGACGTCACCGGCCCGTCGCCGCGCGCGGCGACCACCGCGAGCTGCGCCGCGCGGGACCGGTCGAGCAGGACGGACTTCGGCTCACCGTGGACGGTGAGGCAGTCGGCGGTGACCCGGGGATGCCGGGCGGCGTGCCGGTTCACCGCCTGCTCCAGCAGCCCGTCGTCGCCGTCGCCGCACTCGGGCTCGATCACCCGGACGGCGAGCAGGCGGGCGCCGCGGCTCTCGGCGCAGTCGAAGGCGTACCCGAGAGCGGCGCGGGAACTGGACGACCCGTCGAAGCCGACGATCAACGGTCCGGGCGGGGCCGGCTCGACGCGGCCGATCAGCACCGGGCAACCGGCCCGGGCGGCCACCTCGACGGCCGGCGTGTCGGTCGGTACGCCTTTGGGCCGGGTCGACATGCCGCCGTCACCGAGCGCGACCAGGAACGCGGTGTCGGCGGCCCGCAGCAGTGCCTCGACCGGTGAGCCCTCGACGATCTCACCGCTGACCGGCACCTCCGGCGCGCACTCGGCGACCGCCTGGCCGGCGGTCTCCAGCAGGTTCTCCGCGTCCATGCGGCTGCCGCCCGCCGGGGCGGGCCCGGGCGTCGCGGCCCAGTTGAACGCGTGCAGCAGGTGCAGCGGCAGGTGGTGGGCGGCGGCCTCGGCGGCAGCGGTGCGGACCACCGCCAGATCCTCCGCCGACCGGCCCACGCCGACCACCACCGAACCGTGGCTCGGTGCGGCCACCCCGGCTCACCTCCCCGACCCCGCTTTTCACTCACCGTAGTCGCGGGACCGGGTGCGCCGGACCGGGTCGGCGGAACTGGCGCTCAGCGCGGGGAGGGCAGGGTGGGATGGACGCGCAGGACGACGGCTGTGGCGTTGTCCTCGCCGCCCTCGTCGAGGCTGGCGGCGAGCAGGGCCTCGGTGGTCCGCGCCGGGTCGCGCCGGGTGGCGAGCAGGTCGCGCAGCCGGTGGTAGCCGAGCTGGTCGCTGATCCCGTCGGTGCACAGCAGCCAGGTGTCGCCCCGGCGCAGCGGCACGGCGAGCAGGTCCGGCTCGGGCCGGTCCGGGTGCCCGACGTAGCGCAGCAGCTGGTAGCGGGCCCGGGCCGCCTCCGGCGAGTCCGGCGGCCACCAGCCGTGCAGCAGGCCGAGCCAGGCCATGGTGTGGTCGACGGTCACCAGCTCCAGCAGCCCGTCGCGCAGCCGGTACGCCCGCGAGTCGCCGAGCTGGACCAGCCAGCCCTGTTCGCCGTCGGGCTGGACCACGAGCGCGGTGAGTGTGCATCCGGTCAGGCCGGACTGCGCCGCCCCGGCCTGGCGTACCCGCCGTTGGGTCTCGGCGACGGCGGCCCGCAGCCCGGCGGGGCCGACGGCGGGCCAGCCGGCGCGGACCTGCGCCACGAACGTCTCGGCCGCGGTCGTGCCGGCGATCCGGCTGCCCTCGCCGTCGCCCATGCCGTCGCAGACCACCGCCAGCGGCAGCTCCGGGTCGACGTGCAGCACGTCGTAGTTCTCCGGGTAGCGGTGCCCGACCACGCTGCCCCCGGCGATCTCCAGGGTGAGGCGGCCGGCGGTGAGCCGGCGCGCGGGCTCGACCGGCCGGTCCAGCGGACGGCGGCGGAACACCAGCGGACCGTAGCACCGCCGCGGGCCGGGGATGGTAGGCCACGACGGGCGTCAACCAGGGTTGACACGACTCATGCTGTCAACCTACATTGACAGCATGAGTCAGGCTACGGAACTCGCGGCGGCGGCCGGCAGCACCGACCCCAAGGTCGGCCTGCGTGCCGTGCTCGCCCTGCGCCGACTGCTCGAACGGCTCGAGGTGATCCAGGTGGACAACGCCCGGCGACAGGGCTGGTCCTGGCAGGAGATCGCCGACGCCCTCGAGGTCAGCCGGCAGGCGGTCCACAAGAAGCACGCCGGGCGACCGGCGGTACGCGACAGCTGGGAGGCGTGATGTTCGAACGATTCACCGACCGGGCCCGCACCGTGGTGCGCCATGCGCTCGACGAGGCCCGCGCCGAGGGGCGGCGGCCGGTCGGCACCGAGCACCTGCTGCTCGGCGTACTGGCCGACAGCGACAGCCTGGCCGCCCGGCTGCTGGCGGCCGGCGGCATCGAGGCCGACGCCCTGCGCGCCGCGGTGGCCCGCCACGCCGCGCGGGGCGTCGACGGGCTCGGCGAGGCGGACGCCGCGGCGCTGCGCGAGATCGGCATCGACCTCGCCGCGATCGTGTCCCGGATCGAGGAGTCCTTCGGCCCCGACGCGCTGCGCGAGGCGTCTCCGCGCCCGCGCCGGTGGTGGCGTCGCCGGCCGCACCACGGCACGTTCTCGCCCCGGGCGAAGAAGGTGCTGGAGCTGTCGCTGCGCGAGGCGCTGCGGCTGCGCCACCGGCACATCGGCACCGAACACATCCTGCTCGGCCTGCTACGCGAGGGAAACGGCCTGGCCGCGGTGGTGCTGACCGAGGCCGGCGCGGACATCGACGACCTGCGCCGCCGCATCGACGCGGCACTGCGCGAGGCCGCCTGAGGCCACCGGAGTTTTCAAACCTGTTTGCGGTCCTCGCAACGTCCCGCTGCGCCGGGTCGCCGTCACGCCCCGTGTCCTGCACACTGACGCCGTGGACGGTGCAGACGACAAGCGCCCGGTGAACGCGGAGAACCGCACCCCGCGCTCGGCAGTGGTGGTCAACCCGGTCAAGGTGACCGACCTGGACGAGTTCCGCCGCACCGTGGACGGCGCGCTCGCCGCCGCCGGGTGGCCGGCCCCGACCTGGTACGAGACGACAGTCGAGGACCCGGGCCGCGGGCAGGCGGAACAGGCCGTCAAGGCGGGCGCGGAGGTCGTCTTCGCCTGCGGCGGCGACGGCACGGTGATGGCCTGCGTGACCGCGCTGGCCGGCACCGACGTGGCGCTGGCGGTGCTGCCCCAGGGCACCGGAAACCTGCTCGCCGCCAACCTCGGCCTCTCCGGCGACCTGGCCGCCGGGCTCCAGGTCGCCGTCGAGCGCGGGATGCGCCGCCTCGACGTCGGCGTGGTCGGCGACCAGTGCTTCGCGGTGATGGCCGGGATGGGCTTCGACGCCCAGATGCTCGACTCCACCTCCGAGACCACCAAGAAGCGGATCGGCTGGCCGGCGTACGTGGTGGGCGCCGCCCGGCACCTGCGGGACCGGCCGATGCGGGTCTCGGTGCGCATCGACGGCAAGCCGCCGCTGCGCCGCCGGGCCCGCTCGGTCCTGGTCGCGAACGTCGGGCGGCTCCAGGGCGGGGTACGCCTGCTCACCGACGCCGAGCCGGACGACGGCTGGCTCGACGTGGCGGTGCTGACGCCGCGCACGCTGGGCCACTGGCTCGCCATGGGCTGGGCGGTGCTGCGCCGCCGCGACCGGGTCCCCGGGATGGAGGTGTTCCGGGCCCGCTCGGTCGAGATCACCAGCACCCGGTCGCAGCCCCGGCAGCTCGACGGCGACCTGATCGAGCCGGGCCGCTCGCTGAAGGCCACCATCCGCCCCGAGTCGCTCTGGCTCTGCGTACCGCGCCCGGAGGAGGACCCCGACCTGGCGGAGGACGCCGACGCGGTCGGCGAGCGCGGTGAGCACCTGGTCGAGGAGGCCCGCCGTGAGTAGCACCAAGCTGGTCCCCGAGACCCGGTTGATGACCGAGAACGAGCTGTCCGCCGACGACGCCTGGCACACACTGCGCCGGCACGGCGGCTGGTGCCTGCTGCGGGACGCGTTCGTCCGGTTCCGCTACGGCGACGGCTTCAGCCACTCCCGGGCGCTGGGGTTCCAGCTCTGCCTGGCGGTGGTGCCGTTCCTGATCGCGCTCACCGGCCTGATCACCGACCTGGGCGTGGACGAGGGCGGCAAGGTCGTCGCCGACACCGTACTGGCCATCACGCCCGGCCAGAGCGAAGCCATGGTGCAGCAACTGCTGACCGACAGCGAGCGCACCGAGAGCGCCGGTGAGCTGGCGCTGACCCTCGGCCTGCTCACCGGGCTGGTCGCGCTGACCACCACGATGGCGCAGATCGAGCGGGGCGCGAACCGGATCTACGGCGTCGAGCGGGACCGCCCGGCGCTGGCCAAGTACCTGCGCGCCACGGTCCTCGCGGTGGTCGCCGGCGTGCCCGCGCTGGCCGGCTTCCTCATCCTGGTCGGCGGCCGGGCGATGGGCGAGTCGGTACGGCGGCACTACGAGTGGGGCGACGCCGCGATGGCCGGATGGGACCTGATCCGCTGGCCGCTGAGCCTCGGCCTGACGGTGCTCGCCGTGGCGGTGCTGTTCCGGCACGCGCCGCGACGCCGGCAGCCCGGCCTGTCCTGGCTCGTCTTCGGCGCGGCCATCGCCATCGCGATCTGGTGGCTGGCCAGCCTGCTGCTGGCCGCCTACGTGAAGTACAGCGGCGGATTCGGCCAGACCTACGGCGCGCTGACCGGCATGATGGCGCTGTTGCTCTGGGCCAACCTCACCGGAATGGCGCTCTTCGGCGGGCTGGCCTTCGCCGCCCAGCTGGAGGCGATGCGCATCGGCGTGGACGAGCCGGCCCAGCCGGATCTGTGGCAGCCGGAGGCGCACCGTGAGGACCTGTTCGACACCGGTGAGATGACCTCGCTCTGACGCCGCGCCGGTCCGGCGTGTACGAGTCACGCCGATCGGGTACAGCGCGCCTCGCAGAGGAACGAGGGAGGTGCGGTGTGACCGCGGTCAAGGAAGCCGGGCGCCGGCCGCTGGGCCATTTCGCCGAGCGGAGCCTGGTGGGTCTGCTCGCCGTGGCCGGTGCGGGAGTTGGGTTCGGGCTGCTCCTGATGCTCGTCCGGTTCCGCTGGAGCCCGCTGCGCGACGCCGACCATGCGGCGGCCGAGTGGTTCAACGACCTGGTGGCGTCGCACGGCCCGCTGGTCACCGTGCTCCAGGCGATCACCGACCTGGGCGGCCGGCCGGTGCTGATCTGGCTGGTCACCATCGCGGTGGTGGGCCTGCTGATCCGCCGCCAGTCCCGGCTGGCGGTCTACCTGATCGTCACCGGCGTGGGCGGGCTGATCCTCGACCCGTCGCTCAAGGCGCTCGTCGGACGGCTGCGCCCGGTGGTGGACGTGCCGATCGCCGACGCCCCGGGCAACAGCTTCCCCAGCGGCCACGCGCTCGGCTCGTTCGTCGCGTACGGGGCGCTGCTGCTGGTGTTCCTGCCGGCCATGTCGCCGCGCTGGCGCAAGCCCGCGATCGCCATCGCCGCCGTGCTGGTCTTCCTGGTCGGGCTGACCCGGATCGCGCTGGGCGTGCACTTCGTGTCCGACGTGATCGGCGGCTGGCTGCTCGGCGCGGCCTGGCTGGGCGTCACCGCGTACGCCTTCCGGCTGTGGCGGCGCGAGCGGGGCCGGCCGGTGCCGCCGCTGCGCGAGGGCCTGGAGCCGGAGGCGGGCGAGGAACTGGCGCTCGCGCCGGACGAGGAGAAGGTGCTGGAGCACCCCCGCTCCGCGGTGGCCGAGCTGCTCGTCGGCTGGGTGCTCGTCTTCGGCGCGCTCTACGCGTTCGGGATGTTCGTCAGCTACCACGCCAAGGGCACGTTCTTCGACACGCTCGACACGAAGGTGCCGCGCTGGTTCGCCGAGCGGCACACCGATTTTCTCACCGACGTGAGCTGGTGGTGGAGCAAGTTCGGCGACACCCACGCGATCCTGCTGGTGTCGCTGGTGTTCTGCCCGATCGTGCTGGCACTGTGGCGGCGCTGGCGGCCGGTGCTGTTCGTGGTGCTGGCGATGTTCGGCGAGCTGAGCCTGTTCCTGGCCAGCGCCCGTGTGGTGGACCGGCCCCGTCCGCCGGTGGACAACCTGGACGGGCAGATGCCCACCTCGTCGTTCCCGTCCGGGCACATCGCGGCCACCATCTGCCTCTGGGCGGCCATCGCGATCATCGTGTTCCCGCGTACCGACAGGTGGTGGCGGTGGCTGTTCGTGGGCATGGCCGTGCTGATGCCGGTCGGAGTGGCCACCTCCCGGATGTACCGGGGCATGCACCACCCGACGGACTTCATGGGCGCGATCCTGCTCGGCGCGCTCTGGCTGTCGCTGCTGTACTGGGTGATCAAGCCGAACGCCGACGTGGCCGAGGGCAACCAGCCGGCGATCGAGTCCGAACAGGTGGACGAGCTGGACGACGAGCTGGCCAAGGCCGCGCGGCCGGACTGAGCCGATGCTGCGGGTGATGACCTGGAACATCCGGACCGGCGGGCGGGACGCGGGCGGCGCCGACCGCCGGGACCGGATCGTCTCGGTCGTCACCGCGCAGCGCCCCGACGTGCTGGCCCTGCAGGAGCTGCGCGGCATGGACGCCACGCTGGGCGGCCTGGCCGAGCGGCTCGGGATGGCGCCGTACCTGGCCCGGTCCTGCCTCGGCCAGCCGGTGGCGGTGCTGGTCCGCCCGCCGCTGCGGGTGCTGCGCGCCGACCGGGTCCGCCGCCCGTTCCACCACGCCGCCGCCCTGGTCCGGGTGGCCACCGGCGCGGGACCGCTGACCGTGCTCAGCACGCACCTGTACCCCTACTCGGGCGGGCGGCGGCGGATGGAGGCGGACTGGCTGGCCGCCGCGCTGCGGCGTACCGGGGGAGAGCTGGCCCTGCTCGCCGGGGACCTGAACACGCTGGAGCCCGCCGTCGACCACACGGCCCGGCTCGCCGGGCTGGCCACCCCGTACCGGCGGCGGCACCTGCGCCGCGACGGCCGTACCGTGGACACCCGCGCGGTGGCCCGGCTGCTCGACGCCGGGCTGGTCGACCTGTGGCCGCGCTCCGGCGGCGACGAACCCGGCGGCCGGACCGTGCCGACCCGGCACGGCGGCGCCGAGTTCGCCGGGATGCGGCTGGACTACCTGCTCGCCACCCCGGCGCTGGCCGATCGGGTACGCGCGGTGCGGGTGGTCCGCGACGGTGACGCCGACTCGGCGTCCGACCACTATCCGGTGCTGGCCGAGGTGGACCTCACGGCCGGCTGAACGACGTCGACGCCAGGTCGGCCACCACGAACGCCGCGAAGATCAGGATGACCGCCTCGCTGACCAGCCAGGAGTGCCTGTCGGTCCAGGCGCGGAAGGCCGGCAGCAGCCGTTCGGCGCGGTCGCCGAAGACCAGCAGCGTGAGCAGCGGCAACGCCAGCAGCAGCACGGTGAGCGCCACGAACGGCAGCAGATGCCACCACGGGCGGCCGTGTCCGGCCATGCTGCCCGCGACCGACGCCATGACCAGCTCGTCGCTCGGCACGGCGACGGCGAGCACCAGCCCCAGACCGAAGGCGTACGTGGGCCGGGGGTCCTGCAACCGGCGCAGCCACCCGGGCGGCCGGTCGCGCCGCCGCCTGCGGAACGTGACGACCATGAGGACGGCCAGCAGGCCCAGCACGATCCAGTCGATGAGCCGGCGGCTGCCGCCCACCCCGATGCCGTGCACGGCGGTGTGCCGTACCACCCGGAACGCCGCGTACCAGAGCGTCAGCGGCCCGAGGACGCCGACCGCCACGCCGCCGAGGAAGGCCGCCGAGCTGCGGCGCGGGTGGTGGCCGCCGGCGAGGACGACGGCGCTGACGAGCTTCGACCCGGCGACCATCTCCAGCGCCAGCGGCAGCGCGGTCAGCAGGGGCATGCCCCATTCTGGTGCCGCCCTCGCGGACGCCGGGCCGGGTTCTACAGGACCAGGTTGAGCAGCACGGTGAGCACCACCGAGGCGACGATCGAGAAGAGGATCATCAGCAGGCAGCCGAGCCCGCCCCCGGCGGGGCGGATCTCGGTGTTTCCGATACGCATGGCGTCAACTCCTCGTGGTGATGGTGAGCAGGCCGTGGACGGCGGCGGCGACCTGGGCGGGCGCGGTGGTGACCACGTTGTGCGCCGCGCCGGGCACCGCGGCCGAGCGGGCGCCCGGCACCAGCCGGGCGACCTGGTCGCGCCAGGCGGCCGGGGCGACCGGGTCGCGGGCGCCGGTCAGCACCAGCGTCGGCGCGGTGACCCGGACCAGGTCCTCCTCGACCGCGTTGCGGACCGAGTGGGACAGCGTCGCGAACACCCGCCACGGCCGTGCGTTGGTCACGTCGCGCAGCAGGATCGGCGCCTGCCACGCCGCCTCGCGCAGCGTGTCCACCAGCCAGCGGCCGATCAGGCCGCGCCGGGACCGGGCGGCCGGGTCGCAGGTCGGCCCGGCCAGCACCAGGGCCCGAACCAGGCCGGGGTGGCGGGCGGCGAGCGCCGCGGCCACCTCCGCGCCGAAGGAGTGGCCGAGCAGGCAGACCGGACCCAACCGGTACGCGGCCAGCCAGTCGACCAGGAACGCCACGTGCCGGTCCACGTCGTACGCGGTGCCGGGGCGTTCGGTCAGCCCGAAGCCGGGCAGGTCCGGCACGTACACCGGCCCGTGCGGCGCCAGCGCGACGGCCAGCGGCGTGAGGTAGCGGTGCGACACGGCCAGGCCGTGCACCAGCACCACAGGTGGCGCGTCGGGGTCCGGGCCGGCGGCCCGGCGGGTGTGCGCGCGCAGCCCGCCGACCGGCCGGAAGTCGCTGGTCAGCCCGGCGGCCGGCCGGGGCGCGGCAAGCGCGAGCCGCAGCTCGGCCCGGCTGAAGCGCCCCGGCGGGGACGACGGGACTGTCACAGCTCCCGCAGCCGGGGCAACAGCTCCTCCTGGGCCCAGTCGAGGAACATCGGCTGGTTGTCGCCGCCCACCTGGATCAGCGCGACGTGGGTGAAGCCCGCGTCGACGAACTTCTTGAACGCCTCGACGTGCCGGTCGGTGTCCGGGCCGCAGGGGACGCCCTCGGCCACGTCCTCCTCGCGCACGAACTGGGTCGCCGCGGCGAACGACTCCGGGCCGGGCAGGTCGGCGTTGACCTTCCAGCCCAGGCCGAACCAGCGGAACTGGTCGTGCACGATCTTGCGGCACTCGTCCTCGTCCGGGCCGTAGCAGATGGCCACCTGCCCGTAGCGGGGGCGGCCCGCGCCACCGGCCTCCTCGTACATGTCGATCAGGTGCGGCAGCGGGTCGGTGGCGATCATCGCGTCGGCGTACTCGGCGGCCAGCGTGGCCGACTGCCGTCCGGAGGCGGCCACCGCCATCGGCACCGGCCGGTCCGGGCGGTCCCAGACGTACGCGTCCGGCACGTCGAAGTGGTTGCCGGAGAACGTCAGCGTCTCGCCGTTGAGCAGCGGCCGGATGATCTGCAGCGCCTCCTCGAACATCTCGTGCCGCTGCTGCACGTGCGGCCATCCGCCCACCACGTGCTCGTTGAGGTTCTCCCCGGCGCCGAGGCCCAGCGTGAAACGTCCGTCCGAGAGCACGCCGATGGTGCTGGCCTTCTGCGCCACCACCGCCGGGTGGTAGCGCCGGATCGGGCAGGTCACGAACGACATCAGCTCGGCCCGGCTGGTGGCGTGGGCGACCGCGCCGAGCACCGACCAGGCGTACGGGGAGTGGCCCTGGGAGTCCAGCCAGGGGTAGTAGTGGTCGGACATGACCAGGTGGTCGAAGCCGGCGGCCTCGGCGCGTACGGCGTGGTCGACCAGTTCCTTCGGGCCGGCCTGCTCGCACATCAGGGTGTAACCGACGTTGACCATGGCACATCTCCTTCCCGGGCGGATCGTCCCCGGATACCCCGCCCGGCGCGGGTCAACCCTGCTGTCCGCTTCTCCGGCTCGCCGCGCCTCGATCCCTTAACCGGTTCAGTTAGTGTCGCCCGTCGAGTGCCACAGCCTCCCGGGTTGTTTCGCTTAACCGGTTGCCTTCCGGGATCCATCGCCATACGCTGATGCGGCGTCCGCCGGGAACCGGCGGCGGCTGCCGGGCTCAGCCGCCACCATCGTCGTCACCGTCACCGCACCCCCGCTCGGGCACGGGGGGAGATCTTCCCCTGAGGACAGCCATGAAGAAACTGCTCTCCGTCGCGGGCGCCGCCCTGCTGACGGCCCTCGCCGCCGTCTTCGCCCTCGCGCAGCCGGCCCAAGCCGCCACCGGGTTCTCCGTCTCCAACGGGCGGCTCTACGACGCCAACGGCTCCGAGTTCGTCATGCGCGGGGTCAACCACGCGCACACCTGGTACCCGCAGCAGACCAGCTCGTTCGCCAACATCAAGGCGCTCGGCGCGAACACCGTCCGGGTGGTGCTGGCCAGCGGCGACCGCTGGACGAAGAACAGCGCCGCCGACGTGGCCAACGTGATCTCCCTGTGCAAGGCCAACCGGATGATCTGCGTGCTGGAGGTGCACGACACCACCGGGTACGGCGAGGAGGGGGCCGCCGCCACGCTGGCCAAGGCCACCGACTACTGGCTGAGCATCGCCGACGTGCTCAAGGGCCAGGAGAGGTACGTCATCGTCAACATCGGCAACGAGCCGTTCGGCAACCAGGGCTACAGCGCCTGGACCACCGACACCTCGAACGCGATCAAGCGGCTGCGCGCCGCCGGCCTGACCCACACGATCATGGTGGACGCGCCGAACTGGGGCCAGGACTGGTCGTTCACCATGCGCGACAACGCCGGCACCGTGTTCGCCGCCGACCCGCAGCGCAACACCGTCTTCTCCATCCACATGTACGGCGTGTTCGACACCGCCGCCGAGATCAGCGAGTATCTGGGCCGGTTCCGTACCGCAGGGCTGCCCATCGTGGTCGGCGAGTTCGGGTTCAACCACTCCGACGGCAACCCGGACGAGGACGCCATCATGGCGTACAGCCAGGCCAACGGCATCGGCTACCTCGGCTGGTCGTGGAGCGGCAACGGCGGCGGCGTGGAGTACCTGGACATGACCACCTCGTTCAACCCGGCCCAGCTCACCAGTTGGGGGCAGCGGATCTTCAACGGCGCCAACGGCATCGCCGCCACCTCCCGTGAGGCGTCGGTGTACGCCAGCACCACCCCGACCGCCAGCCCGACGGTCAGCCCCACCGTCAGCCCGACGACCAGCCCGACCGTCAGCCCGACCCCGCCGCCGCCCACCACGCCCCCGCCGTCCGGTGGCTGCACCGCCACCTACACCGTCGGCAACTCG
Source organism: Micromonospora sp. TSRI0369 (assembly GCF_001905625.1). NCBI lineage: Bacteria > Bacillati > Actinomycetota > Actinomycetes > Micromonosporales > Micromonosporaceae > Micromonospora > Micromonospora sp. TSRI0369. The sequence continues at coordinate 14,035 of NZ_LIVU01000006.1, read as the reverse complement.
TGGCAGGGCGGCTTCCAGGGCGAGGTCAAGGTGACCGCCGGAGCCGCGGCGATCACCGGATGGACGGTGCGCTGGACGTACGCCAACGGCCAGTCCGTAACCCAGGCGTGGAACGCGAGCGTCAGCAACAGCGGGTCGGCGTACACCGCCCGCAACGTCGACTACAACGGCCGCCTCGGCGCCGGAGCCAGCACCAGCTTCGGCTTCATCGGCACCTGGACCGGCACCAACCCCACCCCCGCAGTCACCTGCACTCCCGCCTGACCCCCTAGTCGGTGATCAAGGAGTTTGTGTCACCGCCAGTGTCCGAACGGGACACAAACTCCTTGATCACGGGGCGCGGGCGGGGCGGTGGCGGATCGATGATTGACCGACCCTCCACCGAGGGTTAGGTTGAGTCCACCGGATCCGCAACCATCCTTCACGTCGAGGGCGGCGCAAGATCCCCACCTGTAGCCCAGGAGGGTCTTGGCTTGCGCCGAATCATCCCCGTCGTGCACGTCGATCGCGCGACGCTGCATCTGCTCACCGCCGTCGCTCCCCGCAAGGACGCCGGCAGCAGCCCCACCGGCATCGTCGGGCGGTGCCTGGCCCGGCGCCTTCTGGATGCCGGTGACCGGGTACGGGTGTTGGCCGAGCCCGGTCAGACCGACGGCTGGCCCGACGGCACCGATCTCGTCGAGGGCTCCGTCACCCGGCCGCTGGACCATGCCGCGGCCTTCGCCGGTGTCGGGACGGTCTTTCTCGCCGGAGCCGTGGCCGACACGACGCCGGATGTCGTGCGGCTGGCCCGCGACGCCGGGGCCGCCAAGGTGGTGGTGCTGTCCTCGCACGGCACCGAGTACGAGCCGGACTACCCACCCGAGACCTGGTTCTGGCTGGCCATCGAGCACGCGGTCGAGCGATCGGGCCTGCGCTGGACGCACATCCGCCCGTCCGCGGTGATGGGCGCGGCGATCGAGGGCACCTATCCGGCCACCGGGTCGGACTGGCCGGAGACGATCCGTGGCGAGCGCACCGTACGGGAGGCGTTCCTCCAGAGCGGTTACTACCCCTTCATCCACGAGGACGACCTCGCCGCCGTCGCCGCTGTCGCGATGCGGACCGACGACCACGTGGGCGCCGTGCTGGAGGCGGTCGGGCCGCCGATCAGCACCCGGTCCCGCCTGGCGGGCATCGGCCGGGCCATCGGGTGTGAGATCACCGGCGTCGAGGTGTCCCCCGAGGACAGCCGGGCAATCTGGCGACGGCACGGCTGGACCGACAGCGGCATCGACGTGACGTTGTACGCCCTGCGGGAGTACCACATACGGCTCGACGAGCTGACCGCGTGGACCGACGCCCAGCGCCCCAGCGTCGCGGACCTCATCGGCCGCCGGCCGCGCAGCTTCGACGACTGGGCGACCGAGCACGCCCACCTGTTCCGCTAGGCCGCGACGACCTCCAGCAGCAGGGCCTGTTCGGGGTGCAGGGCCGGTAGTTGCAGGCCGACCGAGGCCAGCACCGAACCGCTCACCGTGACGCCGTCGCCCGGCCAGGCCAGCCAGCCCGGCGGGGACAGCTCCAGCATCGCCGGCTCCGCTGCCCCGGCGGGCGGACGGACCCGGTAGCGCCGGGCCGGGTCCAGCCCGGGCAGCCGCACCGCGCCCGGCACCTGCGCCGCCGACGTGGCGACCCGGCTGACCGCGTACACCGCATGGGAGCGGTCGTGGGCGACCACGCCGTGGGCCTGCACGGCCGGGTCCGGGTAGTCGACCCGGACCACCCGACCGCCGTGCAGCAGCGGGCGCAGCCTCTTGTGCAGTGCCACCCAGGCGGTGAGTTCGGCCCGCTCGGTGGCGTCGATCGCGCTGATGTCCCACTCGATGCCGTGGTGGCCGAACAGCGCGGTGACCGCGCGGAAGCTCAGGTCGTGCACGCGGCGCGTGGTGTGCGAGCGTTCCGGCCCGATGTGCGTGCCGATCAGCTCCGGCGGCAGCAGCAGGCCGGTCCAGCGCTGGATGGACAGCCGTTCCAGCGCGTCGTTGCAGTCGCTGGCCCACACCCGGTCGGTGCGGCGCAGGATCTCCAGGTCGACCCGGGCGCCGCCGGACGAGCAGCTCTCGATCTCGACGCCCGGGTGCCGGGCGCGCAGCTCGTCCAGCAGCCGGTAGACCGCCAGGGTCTGCGCGTGCACCCCGGGCCGTCCGGCGTGCCCGGCCTCGGTGAGGTCGCGGTTGTGGTCCCACTTCAGGTACGCGAGCCCGTCGTGCTCGCTCAGCACCGCGTCGAGCCGGCCGAGCAGGTACGCGTACGCGTCCGGGTTGGCCAGGTCGAGCACCTGCTGGTGCCGCCACGGTGGTGGCAGCCGGTCCGGCGCCTGGAGCACCCAGTCGGGGTGGGCACGGAACAGGTCGGAGTCGGGGTTGACCATCTCCGGCTCCACCCAGAGCCCGAACTGCATGCCGTGCCCGCGTACGTGGTCGATCAGCGGCTGCAACCCGTCCGGCCAGACGTCGCCGTCGACCCACCAGTCACCGAGCCCGGCCTGGTCGTGCCGCCGGCCCCGGAACCAGCCGTCGTCGAGCACGAAGCGTTCCACCCCGACCTCGGCGGCCCGGTCGGCGAGCGCCCGCAGCCGGTCCAGGTCGTGGTCGAAGTAGACCGCCTCCCACACGTTCAGCGTCACCGGCCGCGGTGTGCGCGGGTGCGACGGGCGGGCCCGCAGGTGCGTGTGCAGGGCGTCGCTGAGCCCGTCCAGCCCGTCGGCCGAGTGCACCGCGTAGAGCAGGGGAGTGGCGTACTCCTCGCCGGGTCCGAGCACGACCTCGCCGGGCGCCAGCAGCTCACCGCCGCCGAGCGTGGACTCGCCGGTCGGGCGGCGCTCGGCGGCCGTGACGTGGTCGCCGCTCCACGCGGTGTGCACCGCCCACACCTCGCCGTGCCGGAACCCGAACCCGGCAGTGCCCGCGACCAGCAGCAGCGTCGCGTCGTGTCCGGTGCGGCCGTGCCGCCCCTCACGGACCCACGCGCCCATCGGCCACGGGTGCCGCTGCGGGGCGCGTTCCCGGCACCAGCGGCCGGTCAGGTCGAGCAGCTCGGTGGCGACCGCCGGCACCGGCAGCACCGGCGTCAGCTCGCGCAGCTCGTACCGGCCGTCGCCGTCGTTGCGCAGCCGGTGCCGCAGCGTGAGGACGCCCGCCGCGTCCAGCGTCAGCTCGACGGTCAGGCTCAGCCCGGCGTCCGGGTCCGCCGCCCGCACCACCACCCGCCCATATGTAAGGAAGGGCCCCTTGTTAACGCCTGGTGCATGTAAAGGGTCCCCTCCTAACAGGTCGGGCGGCGGCGCCGCGAGGTCGTCGTGCACGTCGAGGTCGGTCAGGCGGAACGCCGTGGACCAGTCCCGGCCGTCGCGGTGACCGGCGAGGCCGGGCCGCCCGCTCCACCCGGCACTGGCCTCGGGCAGCAACGACAGCACAGTTGGCGCGTCGAAGCTGCTCGGCACCACCGGCGGCACCGTGACGTCGACGAGCGCTGGCAGGTCCCCGTCGGGCAGCGGGCCGAGGTCGGCGCCCCAGTGCACGACCCGGGGCAGCCCCGGGCCGCGGGCGTCGAGCACCAGGCTGGTCCGCGCGCGGCGCAGGTGGACGATCGTCATCCCTTGGAGGCTCCCAGCGTCAGACCCCGGACGAACTGCTTCTGGAGCAGGAAGAAGATCACCAGGGTGGGGATCGCGACCAGCACCGAACCGGCCGAGACCAGGTTGTTGTCGGTGAAGAACTCGCCGCGCAGGTTGTTCAGCGAGCTGGTGACCGGGAACTTGTCGCCGGTACGCATGAGCACTGTGGCCCAGAAGAACTCGTTGTAGATCCAGGTGACCTCCAGCGTCGCCAGCGCGGCGAGCGCCGGGCGGCACAGCGGCATCGTCACCTGCCAGTACTGCCGCCACACGTTCGCCCCGTCGACCATCGCGGCCTCGTACAGCTCGTGCGGCAGCGCCTTCATGTAGTTGCTCAGCACGAACACGCAGAAGCCGCACTGGAACGCGACGTTGACCAGGATCAGTCCCCAGTAGCTGTCGTAGAGCAGCTCCGAGTCGCTCATCCAGGCCGGCAGCGGGATCTCGGTGAACATCCGGAACAGCGGGATGAGCAGCGCCTGCTGCGGCAGCAGGTTCGCCGCGGTGAACAGGCCGAGCAGCGCGATGTTGAACTTCCAGCTGAACCGGGCGATCACGAACGCCACGCACGAGGCGAGGAAGAGCGTGAGCAGAACCGCCGGGACTGTGATGTAGGCCGAGTTGAGGAAGTGCTTGCCGAACTCGGCGGTACGCCACGCGGTGACGTAGTTGTCGACGGTCCAGCCGCCGAGGGACACGTAGCCGTTGGCTGCCGTGTACTCGTAGGAGCGGAACGAGGTGAGCACCGCCCACAGGATCGGGAACAGCCAGCCCACTGCGACCGTACCCAGGAAGAGGTGCAGGGCGACCCGGGCGGGCCGCACGGGGCGGCGGCCGGTGGAGACTGCGGCGGTCATCGCTTGCCCTCCCGCATCACGGTCCAGAGGTAGATGGTGATGAAGACGAGCGAGACGGCCAGCATGATCGTCGCCAGCGCGGAGCCGAAGCCGATCCGGCTGGCCTCGCCGACCACGTTCTGGGTGACCAGCGCGGAGATCAGCTCCAGCCCGTTGCGGCCCTTGTTGATGACCCAGACCAGGTCGAACGCGCGCAGCGACTCGATCACCGTCACCACCAGCACGATGATGTTGATCGGCCGCATCACCGGGAAGACGACCCGGAAGAACGTGCTGGTCTCCGAGGAGCCGTCGACCGCGGCGGCCTCCCGCAACGACGGGTCGACGCCCTTGAGGCCGGCCAGGTAGAGCAGCATGATGTAGCCAACGTGCCGCCAGCCGGCCGCCACCAGTACGGCCCAGATGTTGACGTTCGGGTCCCCGTACCAGTCGGTCTCGCCGCCGAACACGCCGTTGAGCAGCCCCTGGTCGCGGCTGTAGATGAGCTGCCAGACGAAGCCGATGAGCGCCAGCGACAGCACCACCGGCAGATAGAGCGCGGTCTGGTAGAAGCGGCTGCCGCGAATCTCCTTGTCGAGCAGCACGGCGAGGAACATGCCGAACGGGGTGGCCACCACGAACAGCGCGGCCAGCCAGAGCAGGTTGTTCTGCACGGCGGGGACGAACGGCGGGTAGATGTTCACCACGTCGTCGTAGTTCTTGACGCCGACCCACTCGATCTCGGAGATCGGGCCGATGCCGTCCCAGTTCGTGCCGGAGAGCAGCACCGTCGCCACCGCGGGCAGCCAGACCAGGCCGGCGACGAGCAGCAGGGGTACCAGCACCATGAGCGTGATGACCACGCGGTCGGTGCGGGACAGGAGCCGTAGCCGGCGACCGCGACCACCGTTCGTGGTGGTCGCGGCCGGCGGCGGCACGGCGCGATCCGCTTGGATCAGGGGCAGGTCGGACATGATGTCCTTCCCCCTTCCGCCGTCAGCTTGTGAAGATCGACTTCTTCTGGTTCTCGATGCTGGTGAGCAGCCCGCTGATGTCCTTCGGGTCCTTGATGAACTGCTGCAACGCCGGGATCATCACGGTGGAGGCGAAGTCCGGCCGGGTGTCGCGATCGAGGAACTGGGCGATCTCGGTGGCGGAGCCGACCAGTTCGGCCGCCTTCTTCTGCAGCGCGGTGTAGGCGCCGGTGTCCGCGCCGCTGTTGGCGACGAGCGTGCTCGGGTCGTTCTTGACAGTGATGTCCGCCGCCTCCTTGGAGCCCAGGTACGTCAGCAGCTTCTCCGCCGCGTCCTTGGACTTCGGCTTGCGGGCCATCATGTAGCCGTCGATCGGGGCGTCCAGGGCCTTCGCGCCGATGGTGGAGTCGACCTCGGGGAACGTGAAGAAGTCCAGGTCCTCCAGGTCGGCGCCGCTGAACTGCTGGCCGACGAACAGGCCGAGCAGGTACATGCCGCTCTTCTTCTGCTGCAGCGACTGGGCGGCCTCCTGCCAGGTGCGGCCGAGCGAGTCCGGCTGGTGCAGGGGGAGCAGCCCGGCCCAGGTGTCGAAGACCTTCTTCACCTTGTCGGAGGTCCACGCCTCCTTGCCGGCCATCAGGTCGATGTGGAACTGGTAGCCGTTGATCCGCAGGTTGAGGATGTCGAACGTGCCCATCGCCGGCCAGCCGTCCTTGTCGGCGAAGGCGATCGGGTTCAGCCCGTCCTTCTTCATCTGCGCGCCGAGCGTGTTCAGGTCGTCCAGCGTCTTGGGCACCTGGTAGCCGCGCTGCTGCCACACCGACTTGCGGTAGAAGACGGCCCACGGGTAGTACGAGGCGGGCACGAAGTACTGCTTGCCGTCGTCGCCCGTGGACGCCTTCTTGAACGCCTCGGAGTAGCCGTCGAGCTTGCCCCACACGTCGCTGAGGTCGCCGGCCAGGCCCTTGGCGGCGAAGAAGCGCATCCGGTACCCGGCGAACCAGGTGAACACGTCGTCCGGCTTGCCCTGCAGGTAGTTGTTGATGTTCTCCTGGAACGTGTTGTGGTCGACCGTGTTGATGTTGACGGTCACCCCGGAGGACGTCTTGAAGCCGTCCATCACCTTCGCGACGACGTCCTTGGGCTTCGGGTCGGACTGGTTGGAGCCGAGCGAGACGCTCTTGGCGTCACCGCCCGATCCGGAGTCGGAGTCGCCGCAGCCGGCGAGCAGCCCGGTGCCGAGCAGCGCTCCCGCGCCGGCCGCGCCGGCGAGCAGCGAGCGCCGGTTCAGGCCGGCGACGGACGGGGGTACGAGCCGGGCGAGGTATTCGGCTTGCGAGCGGGGACGGGACATGGTGCCTCCTGCGTGGAAGAGGTGCGCTGCGCTCATGGACCGTGATCGTTGGCGGTGAGCGGTGTTCATGTCGGCCGCGGCAGATCCACCGAGAATCCACACGTCCGAACACAAACAGCCGGTGGCGCTTGAAGCTACCCCTTGGCGCGGCGCTGTCAAGAGGGCAAAAGAACGGCGCTGTTGCCGGTAAGGCAGGGCAAAGAGCCGGTAAACGTTAGAACATCAGTCGATGTTGGAAAGTGTTGACTTGGATGCTGTTCGGGGGCAACCTCTGCTGTCATGCGGAACTGGCACGGCGAGGGCATCTGGTACGGCGCCGACTACAACCCGGAGCAGTGGCCCGAGCAGACGTGGGCCGAGGACGTCGAACTCATGCGACGGGCCGGGGTCAACCTGGTCTCGGTCGGCATCTTCTCCTGGGCGCTGCTGGAACCCACCCCCGGCCGGTACGTCTTCGACTGGCTGGACCGGGCGATCGACCTGCTGCACGACGGTGGCATCAGCGTCGACCTGGCCACCGCCACCGCCAGCCCGCCACCGTGGCTGGCGCACCGGCACCCGGAGACGCTGCCCCGCCGCGCCGACGGCACGGTGCTCTGGCCCGGCGGCCGGCAGGCGTACTGCCCCAGCTCGCCGGTGTTCCGCGACCACTCTCTCGCCCTGGTCGAGGCGGTCGCCCGGCGGTACGCGCGGCACCCCGCCGTCGTGCTCTGGCACGTCTCCAACGAACTCGGCTGCCACAACGTGCACTGCTACTGCGACGTCAGCGCCGAGGCGTTCCGCGGCTGGCTGCGCGAGCGCTACGGCGACCTGGACTCGCTCAACGCGGCCTGGGGCACCGCGTTCTGGAGCCAGCGCTACCACGACTGGGCCGAGATCAACCCGCCACGTACCGCGCCGACGTTCGCCAACCCCACGCAGCAACTGGACTTCCTGCGGTTCTCCTCCGACGAGCAGCGCGCCCAGCTGCGCGCCGAGCGGGAACTGCTGAACCGGCTCGTCCCGCAACCGGTCACCACGAACTTCATGATCGGCACCGGCATCAAGTACCTGGACTACCACTCCTGGGCCGCCGACGTGGACGTGGTCGCCAACGACCACTACCTCACCGCCGCCGACCCGCAGCCGCAGGTCAACCTCGCGTTGGCGGCCGACCACACCCGGGGCGTCGCCGGTGGCGCGCCGTGGCTGCTGATGGAGCACTCCACCAGCGCCGTCAACTGGCAGCCCCGCAACGTGGCGAAGACGCCGGGCCAGATGCGCCGCAACAGCCTCGCCCACGTCGCGCGCGGCGCCGACGGGGTGCTGTTCTTCCAGTGGCGGGCCTCCCGGGCTGGCGCGGAGAAGTTCCACTCCGCGCTGGTCCCGCACGCCGGGCCGGACACCAAGGTGTTCCGCGAGGTCTGCCGGCTCGGCGCCGACCTGCGCGCGCTGGCCGAGGTACGCGGCAGCCGCGTCGACGCCGACGTGGCGATCCTGTTCGACTACGAGGCCTGGTGGGGCGCCGAACTCGACTCCCACCCCAGCGTCGACGTCACCTACACCGACCGGTTGTCCGCGCTGCACGGCGCGCTCTGGCGGGCCGGGGTCACCGCCGACGTGGTGCACCCCTCGGCCGACCTGTCCCGCTACCGGCTCGTCGTGGTGCCCACGCTCTACCTCACCCGCGACGCCGACGCCGACGCGCTGCGCCGGTTCGTGGAGGCCGGCGGCACCGCCCTGGTCACCTACTTCAGCGGCATCGTCGACGAGCACGACCACATCCGGCTCGGCGGCTACCCCGGCGCGTACCGCGACCTGCTCGGCGTACGCGTCGAGGAGTTCTTCCCGCTGCGGGCCGGCGAGACGGTACGCCTCGACGACGGCGCCCGCGCCGACGTGTGGACCGAGTGGCTGCACGCCGAGGGCGCGGAGGTGCTCGCCGCGTACGCCGACGGGCCCCTGCCCGGCGTGCCGGCGCTGACCCGCAACGCCGTCGGCGCGGGCGCCGCCTGGTACGTCGGCACCCGGCTCGACGACGACGCCACCGACCGGCTGGTGGCCCGGCTGCTCGCCGAGACCGGCGTCCGGCCGCCGGTGGACGCGCCGGCCGGAGTGGAGGTGGTCCGCCGCCGCTCGGCGGCGGACCGGAGCTGGCTGTTCGTGATCAACCACAGCACCGAGCCGGCCCGGCTGCCGGTCACCGGCGTCGAGCTGCTCGGCGGCGACCGCTGCGACGGCGAGCTGGAGGTGCCGGCGGGGGAGGTGGCGGTGGTCCGCGAGGAGCCCGCGCCGCCACCCGCGACCGCCTGACCGGTACCCAGCCGTGCGCGCCGAGGAGGTCCCCATGCTCGCCCAGCAACGGCAGAGCGCCATCCTGGAGTTGATCCGCCAGCGTGGCGGCGTCCGGGTCAGTCACCTGGTCAGCCGCTTCGGGGTGTCCGACATGACGATCCGCCGCGACCTGGAGGTGCTGGCCGACCGCGGCCTGATCGACAAGGTGCACGGCGGCGCGACGCTCGCCGGGCCCGGCTCCACCGAGGAGCCCGGCTTCGCCGCCAAGTCGGTCCGGCAGCAGGCCGAGAAACGAGCCATCGTGGAGCGTGCCGCCGGCCTGGTCGAGCCGGGGATGGCGGTCGCGCTCTCCGCCGGCACCACCACCGCCGCGCTGGCCGCCCGGCTGGCCGAGGTACGCGGGCTCACGGTGGTCACCAACTCGATCCCGGTGGCCGACGCGCTCTACCAGAACCCGCGCACCGACCAGACCGTCGTGCTGACCGGCGGCATCCGTACCCCCTCGGACGCGCTGACCGGCCCGGTCGCCGAGGCGGCGATCGCTGCGCTCAACGTCGACCTGCTCTTCCTCGGCGTGCACGGGATGAGTCCGCGTACCGGGTTCACCACCCCGAACCTGCTGGAGGCGGCGGTGAACCGGCGGCTGATCGGCGCCGCCCGGCGGCTGGTGGTGCTCGCCGACCACACCAAGTGGGAGACGATCGGAATCGCCACCATCGCCCCGCTGGAGGAGGCCGACGTGCTCATCACCGACACCGGTCTGCTGCCGGAGGCCCGACGCCAACTCGGCGAGCAGGTCGGCGAACTGGTGGTGGTTCGGGCGGACTGACAGCCGGTCCGCCGTCGGCTACCCTCTGCCCTCGTCACGATCGACGGGGGAGACAATATGGACGGTGATCGTCAGTACGCCGAGGCCACGGCCCAGCCGGGAGGCCCGCAGCAGGCGAGACCCGGCGGGCGGAAGATCCTGCTGGGCCTGGTCGTCGCGCTGCTCGTCTGCGGCGGTCTCTGCGGCGTCGGTCAGCTCATCACCGAGGTGGTCAACCAGGACGACTGGGAGGGCCTCGGCCGCCCGGTGCCGTCACCGGCGGTGCCCGAGTCGCCGAAACCGACATGGCCCAAGCCCAACCTCCTCTACGGCCGGCCCGATCCGGGCATCCGGCACACGCTGGAGCAGAACGTGCTCGCCTCCGCCGGAGTGCTGAAGCCGATGACGAGCCGCTGCGACAACAAGGGATTCACCGGCGAACAGGCGGCGACGTTCGACTGCACAGTCACGTACGCCGAACTCGACGTGGTCTACACGGTCGTCGCCAGGCCGTCGGGCTCCCAGCTCTTCCAGTGGACGGCGACCGCCGAGCGGACGGTGGTCACCCGGGACGGGCTGCTCGCGCTGTTCCACCGCCAGTACACGAGCGACAACCGCTGGAGCGACCTGCGGTGCGACGAGTTCCCGGAGACCGCGCTGGTGCCGGTCGGCAAACCCTTGCCGCAGTTCTGCTACGCGAAACTCGACGACCGGATCAAGACCAGCCGGATCCGTATCACCCCCGACGCCGACAGCCCGCCGACTCTGGAGACCGAGCACCAGGAGGAGGGCCTGTGATCCGGCGTGCCTCACAGCCACTTCTCAGTCGCGGCATTTAGGGTGCCCTGACGAAGCGTCCGACGGTCCATGTCGGAGTGCCGTTCAGCGGGAGTGACCGATGGTCTTCAAGAAGATGTTGAGCGCGTTCGGCGTGGGTGGCCCGAGCGTCGACACGGTGCTCACCAACCCGAACACCCGGCCCGGACTGACCCTGGACGGTCACGTCAACCTGGTCGGCGGCGACAGCCCGGCACGGATCGAGCAGATCAACCTCGGCCTGGTCACCCGCGTCGAGATCGAGAGCGGCGACCACGAGTACGCGGGCGCCATGGAGTTCCACCGGCTGCCCGTCAGCGGCGCGTTCGAGCTGGCGCCGAAGCAGCAGCTGTCGATCCCGTTCCAGATGCCGGTGCCGTGGGAGACCCCGATCACCGACGTCTACGGCCAGCGGCTGCACGGCATGACCATGGGCCTGCGTACCGAACTGGCGGTGGCCCGCGCGGTCGACAAGTCCGACCTGGACCAGGTGTCGGTGCACCCGCTGCCGGTCCACGAGCGCATCCTGGAGGCGTTCCAGGCGCTCGGTTTCCGGTTCAAGCACGCCGACCTGGAGCGGGGCCACATCTACGGCGTGCCGCAGACGCTGCCGTTCTACCAGGAGATCGAGTTCTTCGCCGCGCCGCAGTACGCGCAGACGGTCACCGAGGTCGAGCTGACGTTCGTGACCAGCCAGCAGGGCGTCGAGGTGATCCTGGAGTGCGACAAGCGCGGCGGCTTCCTCAGCCCCGGGCACGACGTCTTCGGGCGGTACTCGATCCCGCACACCGACGCCGCCCGTACCGACTGGGTGCAGGTCGTCGACGGCTGGCTGCGGGAGACCACCGGCCGGTACGGCAGCATGCGTGCCCAGGGCTTCGGCATGCCGCACGGTGGCGGCCACGGCTACCCGGGTCATGGCTACGCCGGCCACGGGCGGCGCGGCCCGGGCATGGGCGGCGTGATCGCGGGCGCCGCGCTCGGCGTCGCCGGCGGCATGATCGCCGGGGAGATGCTCGAGGACGCGTTCGACGGCGGCGGCGACGACTTCGGGGACTTCGGCGGGGAGTGAGCACACGCGACGACGCCCCCGGGACGGATCCCGGGGGCGTCGCCGTTCACGCGGCGTGCGATCAACGTCCGCGGCGCTCCTTGCCGGAACGGCGCGCGCTGCCCGCCTTCGACAGGCCACGGCTGACCAGGTACGCGCCGGTCAGCGCGGTCAGGTACCACCAGGCCTGGTTCGGGTTGTTGATGTTCAGGCCGTTGGCGGTGGTGCCCTTCCAGAACGCGGCGATCACGACGAGCGCGACCGCTGCGGCGTACACCCAGAACTCGGTGGTCAGGAACGCCTGCTTCGTCTCCGTACCCGGGGACGGCATGTTCTCCCGGTGACCGTCGTGCATCGACGGCATGTGCCGGGTCGACGTGTCCTGCATGCTCGACCGGTTCTGGACGTCGGACATCGGCCGGTTCATCGGCCTGGTGGATGCAGCCTGCGTGCTCATCTGGTCCTCCTCAAGGATTTGATGAGTCGTTAACCTGCACACCCTCGCCCCGCTACCGCAGGTCGGCCACGGCACGGTTCGCGCTCTGTGGCGGGGGCACCCTGGGTCTACCCGAGCCCGGAGACAAGCTAACCGCAGGTCGTCATCTGATGGCCGCCCCGCTCCCGAACCGGACATCCGGCACGCACCCGGCCCCCGCCGCCGGCTCCGGTTTCAGCCACCCGCCGTCGGGCACGCAACACCGATACCCCGAGAGAGCTGCGAGGTGGTTGACGTGCGTGAGGACGACATGCGGCAGGACGCCGCCCGGCGGGCCGAGCAGCGGGTCGCCGGCGGCGTGTACGGCGAGGGCGCGCTGGACGAGGTCACGGTGCCGCAGACCGACGTGGAGCGGATGCGCCAGGAACTCGACCCGGACGACCCGGCGGACGTGCCCGTCGACCCGACGGTGCTGCGCGACGGCGGACCGACCCGGGGTCAGGGCGCGGTGACCACGACCGGCGGCACGGCCGGCCCGGCCAGTGTGCGCCGGGTGGCCCGGCAGCCGGAGAAGCACCCGGGCAAGGTGGCGCCGACGACCACGGGGGACGCCGGTACGGGTGGCTTGAGCACCCCGGCCGGAGGTTCCACAAGTGACAACTCGGCAACGGGTGCCCAGGTGGGCAACTTCACCAACAACCGCCCCAACCCAGGCTGACCGAGGCGGCACGGCACGGCGGGGGCGGCCTCCGGCCGCCCCCGCCGTGCGCCCTCTGCCACCGCCACTTCGGGGAGGTGGCGCGGTCGGGGCGGTCCCGATGTAGCCGTCTCCCCGATCTGGCGCCCGTGCCGCCACTCCGGCGAACTGGCATGTTCGCCCCACCCGAGCCGGCCCTACCTGGCCGTGTGCTTCCCCCATCTGGCGCTGGCGGCGTCCCGCCACTTCGGGGAGGTGGTGTGGTCGGGGCGGGTGTGATGGAGCAACTTTCCCGATCTGGTGCACGTGCCCGCCACTTCGGCGAACTGGCATGTTCGCCCAACCCGATCCGGCCCTAC